>NZ_MQUB01000001.1:1042500-2242500 GCF_002943755.1 Aureitalea marina | reverse complement strand
CCCAACCGGACAAGGTTACTTCCTTGCCGGTATCGCTGGCTCTCAATTGGTCATTGGTGTGTGTCCTGTACATGCCTGATGTGCTTAAATGCTCCCTGCTATGATGCTAAGGGATAGCGGGCGCAAAGGTACAAAGAAACAAGACATCAACTCCTGTTTTTCCAACTCCTTCAGCCTATTGCCCCCATAAAAAAACCCTCCACTGGGGAGGGTTTTAACTTTAGGCGGCAGCCTTCAGTTCTTCGGACGTTTGTTCGTCCTTAGTCCGCCAATTCCTCAGACGGATCTTTACCTTATAGATTATGTAAAACAATAATGGCACGATGATCAAGGTCAAGAAGGTCGCAATGATCAATCCGTAGATCACGGCCCAGGCCAATGGCCCCCAGAAAATCACATTGTCTCCACCCAGGTAGAAGTTGGCATCGAATTCCGAGAACATGGAGAAGAAATCGATATTCACCCCAATGGCCAATGGGATAAGACCCAATACTGTGGTAATGGCGGTTAGAATAACGGGCCGCAAACGGGCGCGTCCACCTTGAACGATGATCTTTTTGACCACATCCTTTTCCAGCAAAGCATTATCTGGTAAATCCAATTCGACGATCTTCCTGTCTATCAGCAGTTGGGTGTAATCCAAGAGAACCACCCCGTTATTCACTACAATCCCTGCCAGGGAGATAATTCCCATCATGGTCATCATGATCACGAAGGAAGCTCCGGTAGCCAGGATACCTCCAAATACTCCGATAAAGCTCAGGAAGATGGCTATCATGATGATGGTTGGCTTGGAGATCGAGCTAAATTGGAAGATCAGCAACAGCATGATCAAACCGAGTCCTGCAAAGAAAGCACCCATCAAAAAGGCCATCTGCTTGTTTTGTTCTTCGATCTGTCCAGTGTAATCGATATCCACAGTAGCGGGCAAGTTATTAAATGATTCCATCTCGGATTGGATATTGCTTACCACGGCAGCAGCATCTGTGAAGCCAGGAGCCAGCCCAGAGTAAACAGTAACCACCCTGCGGGTATCCCGGTGCTTGATGGCACTAAAGGATGAAGTATTCCGCTGGGAGGCCACAGCCGAGATCGGCACTTCCTTGATCTGCCCACTGGACTGATCACGGAAGGTAATATTCTGGTCAAATAGGGCAGAAGTGCTGTAGCGTTCGTTCTTATCAAAGCGCACATAGATGTCGTAGTCTTCCCCATCTTCCTTGTAAACCCCGGCTTTTTCACCAAAAAGGGAACGTCGAAGTTGGTTTCCAACCCGTCCGGCCGGAACTCCTAATTCCCCAGACTTCTCCCGATCCACAACCACTTGCATGGATGGTTTGCCTTTGTTTACGTCTATCTTCAATTCGTCAATTCCCGCAATATTGCGATCGTTGATGAAATTCCGCATACCTTCGGCAGTAGCGATCAGTTCGTCGTAGTTGTTTCCGCGCAATTCGATGTTGATCGGATAACCAGCCGGTGGTCCAACAGCATCTTTTTCTACGGAAATCGCGACCCCAGGGTAAATACCCTTAAGTGCCTCTTGCACCTTAGCGCGCAGGATCTCAGTGTCCTTTCCTTCGCGGTATTTGTATTCCCGCATGGTGGCGGTGATCTTACCACGGTGGGGCATTTCGGCACTACTTCCTCCGTCTGTATTTGGATTACCTGCACCTTCTCCAACCTGTGATACCGCAGACTCCACCAGGAAATTATAAGCACTACCTTCCATATACTCCTCGTTGTTCACAACGGCGTTCACACGGCGCTCAATGGCCTTGGTGATCTCGTTGGTCTTATCGATGTCTGTTCCTTCCGGGTATTCGATATAGACGATGATCTGGTTGGGCGTATTGTCCGGGAAGAATTCTACTGCTGTCCTTTGAGAACCAACAGAAGCACCGAAGCCCATAAATACGAGGAACAGCAGCCCAAATATCCCGATCACGAAGCCGGTTGGGCGCCATCCGTTCAAGGCCCAGGCCAGGAAGCGTTGATAACTGCTTTCCAGGCGAGAAAGGATATTCCGTTGAAAGTAAGTAGCCGCACGTTTTAAGAAATAGCGATAGATCCAGAACATAAGAGTGACTACGATCATCAGGGTTCCCAGACCACGGACCGCTCCACCTGTGATATAGATGAATAATCCCAACGGAACCATAATGGCAGAAAGTCGAATGAGTTGTTTCCTGGATAGGACTTTTTCTCCCACTTCCATAAAACGGGATACCAACATAGAGTTGATGAATATGGCTACGAATAAGGACGATCCCAATACAACCGATAAGGTGATCGGGAAATAGATCATGAATTCGCCCATTACCCCTGGCCAGGTTCCCAGCGGGACAAAGGCCGCGACCGTTGTTGCTGTAGAAATAATAATGGGGAAAGCAATCTCTCCAATCCCTTTTTTGGCTGCTTCTACACGGGACATACCTTCTTCGTCCATCAATCGATAGACATTCTCGACCACTACGATTCCGTTATCCACCAGCATCCCGAGTCCCATGATGAGCGCAAATAGTATCATAGTATTCATGGTATAGCCCAGGGCCGATAGTATCATGAAGGACATGAACATGGACATGGGGATGGCAAACCCAACAAAGAGGGCGTTCCTAAACCCAAGGAAGAACATCAATACGCCAACCACCAGGATGATCCCGAAGATGATGTTGTTCACCAGGTCATTGACCTGGTTATTCGTTTTGGCAGATTGGTCGTTGGCCTTGGTCACCGTCAGGTCTGCAGGAAAAATATTGGCCACGACCTCGTCTACAATGACGTTTATCTTCTCTACAGCCTCGATCATATTCTCTCCGGAACGTTTCTTTACATCCAGCATGACCACGCTGCGACCAACTTGCTCGTTGGACGGTACGGCTTCTTCGCGCTCGGCACTGGCCGTTAGGTCTCGGGCAAAGGTAGTCTTGTCCTTTTCTCCAAAACTAACTGTCGCGATATCCCGTAGGTAGATGGCTCCGTTCTCCGATTTGACCACAAAGTTCTCCAGTTGTCCGGGGTCCTCTACTTCACCCAGTATACGGATCGTCCGTCTCTGACCACTGGTGATCAGGTTTCCGGCAGACATAGTCATATTCTCATTCCGAATGGCATTGATCACATCGTCAAAACTGACCTGTGCAGCCATCATGCGATAGACATCGACGGCAACTTCTACTTCCTTATCCTGGGCTCCGCGAATATCGGCGGCTTTGATCTCCGGTAATTCTTCGATCTCATCCTGTAGGTACTCTGCAAATTCCTTGAGTCTTTCTACCGGATAGTCCCCCGATATATTCAAGTTCAGTATGGGCATTTCCTCGCTCAAACTCAAGTCAAAGACATTGGGCTCGACCTTAGCGTTGTTAAAGGTGGGCCAGTCTTCGTTGGCCTTCTTGCTGTCTACCTCGTCCTTGACCTTTTGTTTGGCCTGTTCTACCGCGATGTCTTCATCAAATTCTACGGTAATGATCCCATAATCCTCTTGGGAGGTACTCAGGATCTCCACTACATTGGAGATGTTTCGCAACTCTTCCTCCAAAGGGTCCACGATCAGTCGCTCAATATCCTCTGCCGTATTTCCAGGGTAAGGGATGGAGATGTAGATCTTGGTCTCATTGATCTCGGGGAAGTTTTCTCGGGGCATACTGAAGTAAGCCGATCCTCCAAGGATCAGGAACATGGCGATCATCACATAGATGATGGTAGGATTGTCGATCGCCCAGCTAGACAGGCGAAATTCTTTGTTGACTTTTTTGCTTTTGGCGCTCATGACTTACTGGTTTAGTATTTGAACATTTTGTCCGTCCTTCACCGTACGGGCACCTTCCACAATAATGGACTCCCCAGTCGAAATTCCGGAGGTCACCTCGGTATAATCCCCTTGGGTAAGCCCTGTGGTAATGATCTTTCTCTTGGCCATGACACCGGCTCCATTATTGGTGGTATCATTCATAACCACGTATACATATTGCTCTCCAAGTGCATTTTCTGAGATAACGCTTAGAGGGATAAGTAAGGCCTTGGGATTGGTGTAATCATTGATCCGTAAACGGGCCGTCAGGTTGGGTTTGATGTTACCAGTATTGTTAGGCACGTCCACTTCTATACTAAATGACCTATTACTAGGTTTGATGTAGTTCCCGGTTTGTCTTACTTGGGAAGAAATGGTCTCTCCCAAAATAGGTAGGTTGATGGCCACATCTTTACCCGGAGTTACCGTTTTCAGGTAGCGTTCCGGTACTTCTGCCTCGATGTACATGTCGTCCAGGTTGACTATGCGGAACAAGGCCTGGCCAGGTGAAACAACAGTTCCCTGATCGGTAATCACATCGTCGATAGTACCACTGAAAGGGGCAGTGATCTGCGTTTTGCCCAACTGACTCTCTAATTGGTCTACTGCGTTTTTAGCGGCTTCATAGTTGGTCTTGGCTTGGAGGTATTGGATCTCTGAACCGATCTGTTGATCCCAAAGTCGTTTTTGACGCTCATAGGTGGTTCTGGCCAGTTCTTCCTGTACCTGTAGCTGTCCAAGTTGACTGCCTAGACCACCGTCATCGATCTGGGCCAGGAGTTGTCCTTTTCTTACGGCATCTCCTTCTTTGACCAAGACGCGGATCAGTGTCCCTTGATATTCCGGATAAATGATCACATTTTGCTTGGTGGTTACATTCCCTTGAACCTCGATAAAGTGTCTGAACAAGGTGTCGTTGATGGTTGCTGTGGTCACCAGAGCAAGGTTTTCACTTTTGTCCAGTTCCCTGATCGCTTCATCGATCATGTTGAGTTGGGCCTGAAGCTCATCTTGCTGTGCTTTGACCTCCGAACGTTTGGCTCGGATCTGTTCCAGGTTGCCATCGGCGATCAGGTCGTCCACACTCTGCTGCCCTCCACCTCCACAGGCGACTAGGGTCAGGATAACAGCGATTAAGGCGATTATATTTTTCATGTTGATAGGTGTTATCGGATTAATTGTTTATGTCGAGTTGAGGTGTATTGAGTACAGTTTCCAGATCGGCTTTGGCATTGACCACTTCCAGCATGGAGAAGAAATAATCCTGCTGAGCCGTATACAGTTGCAATTGGGCCTGTCTGAGTTCGAAACTAGTGGCGATACCCTCAGAATACTTGATCTCATTCTTGTTTTCTACACGTTCCGCCAGGTCCAGGTTACGTTTGTTGTTCTTATAGGTCTCAATGGCAAGTAAATAATTGTTTCGGGCCGTATTAACCTCCACTTGCACATTTTGAATCGTTTCTTGTAGATTAGTCGCTGCCTTATCCACTTCTATTCGGGCCTGTTGCGATCTGGATTTTCGCATTCCACTGCTGAATATGGGGACACTCATTCGAACACCCAGGGTGGAGGACTGAAACCAAGGTTGACTGGATCTGAAAAAATCGAAGTCATTACTAAAGGAAGAAGTTCCGTAATTGATGAACGCAGTTAGTCTTGGCAGGTAAAAGGAGTTTTCCAGTTTGAGCTCTAAGTCTCTCTGTTGGGTAAGATTGTAAGCGATCTTATAGTCGATGTTTTCTTCAATATTGAAATTGGTCTCCATGAACTCCAAGTTGATATTTTCTTGGGTCAGATCGTCCAAGGTGTCTTCCAGGACCACAGTGGCGGCGACATCGATTCCCAAGGCGACATTGAAGAGTTCCTTGGCCAGGATATAACTTCGCTTAGAATTATTGAGCTGAGTGGTTATATCCAGTAAGGTGATCTCTAATTGCTCCACATCCTCCTCTTCGGCTAATCCGTTTTCGAAGGTCTTTTGAGTTTCGAACAAGTTCTTTTCCAGGTTTACTTTGTTTCTGGTAAAAATGTCAATGATCTCTTCCGCTAATAACACACTGCCATAGGCATTGATCACCCCGCGACGGACTTCCAAACCGGCCTTTTCTCCTGCATTTTCAGAAAAGTCGAGAAAGGCGTCGGCTGCCTGCAGCCCGACTAGATAACTCCCGTCGAAGATCAACTGATCCAGGGTAGCTACGAGGTTAGCGTTTTGCTCGGTCCCAAAAACGACTGGGACAAAGGTGCCGGGCTCCCCTCCGGTGATCTCACCGGGGATCAGGGTCACTGGTTGCTTTAACAGGTTTTGATAGCTCACATCGGCATTGATCTGTGGTAAACCACTTGATATGGCTTCCCATTTCTGCTTGATCGCGATAGCAATGTCCCGACGGGCATTGATGGTAGTGTAACTGCTATCTATAGCGAATTCGATGGCTTCTTCCAGGGTAAAACTGTATGTCTGTTCCTGGGCCAGCAGCGGAGTACCACTGAATAGCAAAATTGATAGGACAATTTTTTTGAACATGATTAATTGATTATTCCAGGTTAGAGTGTATGATCTGATTGAGTATTTTTCTTCCTTTTGGTGTCACGATCCCTCTGAGGTGATATTCCAGAAAGGTGCTGTACAAGGTCTCCCCGTCGAAGGACTCGGGAGGGAACAACTGGTCATCCTTAATGCCGGTTACCCCAACAAAGTAAATTCTGGATACAAACTGAACATCTATGTTCTCCCTAAATAGGCCTTGTTCCAGCCCACGGTTGAGGTTTTCCACCACGCACTTCTGCATATAATTGAATTGCCTCTTTTTGATGGACTCATGAATATGTGGATAGTACTTCCGGAGTTGATACCAGGGGGAGTCTCTCTCGTTTCCGACGTGTTTGATGACCAATTTTTTGATCTCGTAGATTTCTTCGATCGGATTGTGGTTCAGTTCGCCAATACAGTCGATACCATGGCACACAGATTCGAAAAGATCGTCCACGACCACAGCGACTATAGCTTCTTTATTATTGAAGTGACTGTAGATGGTTTTCTTGGAAATAGCCATGTCCTGAGCTATATCGTCCATGGTAATGCTCTTAAAGCCATGGGTCATAAATAGCTGAGCTGCAGTCTGAAGGATTTGATCTTTCATGGGGGCAAATCTAGTTTGGAAACTTTAGAAACAAATAAAGTTTCCGGCGTTTTTACAATAATTTAACATTGACCAATCTCAGCTGATCTGGCCGCATGTATTATTTTAGCGCGAGATTTATGGAATCACTCAACACCTACAGAACTCAGTTGGAGACCTACCTGGATAAGCAGGTTGAAAAGGAAGAGCCTCAACAACTATACGATCCCATTCGCTACATTCTGTCCCTTGGTGGTAAGCGGCTAAGGCCAACACTCACCCTGATGGCGGCAGAGATTTTTGGGTCGAAATCTCAAAAAGCAATTCCGGCTGCATTGGCTGTCGAGCTGTTTCACAATTTTTCGCTAATCCATGACGATATCATGGATGAAGCACCACTGAGACGGGGAAAGGAAACGGTCCATCAGAAGTGGGATTTGAACACAGGCATCCTTTCTGGAGACGCTATGCTGATCCTCGCCTATCAGCTCTTTGAGCAGTATGAGCCAGCCCTTTTCAGGGACTTGGCCGTTCTTTTTTCACAAACGGCCATCGAGGTTTGTGAAGGGCAGCAATACGATATGGATTTTGAGACCAGGGATGATGTCAGCATTCCGGAATATTTGCGAATGATCGAATTCAAAACGGCCGTTCTGGTTGGAGCTTCGCTCAAAATGGGGGCATTAGTTGCCGGTGCAACAGAAGAGAGCGCCAACTCCATCTATCATTTCGGACGCCTACTTGGACTGGCTTTCCAATTGCAGGACGACTACCTGGACGCTTTTGGGGACCCGGAGAAATTTGGGAAGCAAGTTGGAGGCGATATCATCAGTAATAAAAAGACCTATCTCTATTTAAAGGCCTTGGAATTGTCAGCACCGGCAGACGGAGAATCTCTACGGCAATTGTACAGTGTTCAGCCGGCGGACCCTTCGGAAAAAGTAGATACCGTGATGGATCTCTTTGTACAAAGCGGAGCCGATAAAGCTATTCAAAAGGCCGTCGAATACTTCACGATAAAGGCCAACGAAGAACTAGATAATATCGATCTTTCCGACCAGGCTAAGCAACAGTTTAGGGACTTTGGCCTTTGGTTGATGAATCGTTCCACCTAGAAGTATACCCGAACAAAGGGAACCCAGGGATTATTGTAGATACTGCGAGAACTGTCGTAGAGGACATCAAAACGTATTCCCACAGAAACATTCCGATTTCCATAACCGAGGCCAAGGAATAGTCCCGGATACCAATAACTTTCATCTTCTATGGCCAGGAAATCCTCGTAGGTACGATTGACATACAATTGTTCGAATTCCGCAGAGAGTTGAAGATCTCTAATTGGATTGAAAAGGGATATCACGCTAACACCCACTATGGTCGAATTGTACTCGTTGTCAAAGCTGTTGTAGGTAAAATTCAGACCCATCCCCAAGGCTACCTTTTCGTTAAAAGGATAAATGGCACTGGGTGCCAAGGTGCCACTGAAAAATCCGCTTCCAAAGCTGAGCCCTATTCCGCCTCCATAACGCAACTGAGACTAAAACGAGGGAGGAGGTACTCCGGCATCGACCTGTTGTTGATCTTGAGCACTGACCGGATCGATGAAAATAAAAAGCAACAGGATAAACCCAAAAATACTCGAGGAATGAGATCGGCTTAGCTTCATGGTTTATGGGCTTTAGGCTATCCATAAATATATGAAAAGCAGCAAGTGCATAAGGGGATTTATTGTATTTTTGTACCGTTTTAATTCAATTTAACGCCGAATTCTTCGGTTATGGATAGATTCTCATTTCTCAACGCAGTTCATCCATCTTTCATCGCTGAACTTTACGATAAATACCTACAGTTCCCGGATAGTGTGGAACCTAGCTGGCGATCTTTTTTTCAGGGCTTTGACTTTGCCCTGGAGCACGGTTCCTTGGAAGAACTGGGGATAGAGGCAGAACATGTGCCAGAACAAGTTCTCAAAGAGTTCCAGGTGATCAAATTGATCGATGGTTACAGAAGCAGAGGACATTTATTCACCAGGACGAATCCGGTACGGGAAAGAAGAAAGTATTCCCCAAGCTTGGAGATAGAGAATTTCGGGTTAACCCAGGCCGATCTAACCACTACGTTCAAAGCAGGTGAGGTTTTGGGAATGGGTGAAGCTACCTTGCAACAGATCCTGGATCATTTGCAGAAGATCTACCGTGAATCCATAGGGATCGAGTATATGTATATTCGGAAACCGGAAGAGATCCAATGGATACAGAATAAGCTCAACATCAATGAAAATCATCCAAACTTTACCGTTGAGCAAAAGAAGCACCTGCTAAAGAAACTGAACGAAGCTGTTTCGTTCGAAACTTTTCTACACACCAAATACGTCGGTCAAAAACGCTTTTCTCTGGAAGGGGGAGAAAGCCTGATCCCAGCCCTGGATATTCTGATAGAATCTGCAGCTAACAAAGGAGTGCAGGAATTTGTCATGGGGATGGCTCACCGCGGGAGATTAAGCACTTTGACCAACATCTTTGGAAAAGACGCCAAGGATATCTTCAGCGAATTTGATGGCAAGGATTACGAGCAGGCCATCTTTGATGGTGACGTTAAATATCACTTGGGATGGACCTCCCGCCGGGAGACGGCCAGTGGTAAAGAGATCAACCTGAATATAGCACCCAATCCTTCTCACCTGGAAACCGTTGGTTCCGTGGTTCAGGGTATTGCCAGGGCTAAGCAGGACAGACTGTACAAGGATGAGATCAAAGCCGTACTGCCCATAGTAGTGCACGGGGATGCCGCTATTGCCGGTCAGGGACTGGTTTACGAGGTAGTCCAAATGGCCCAATTGGATGGATACCGGACAGGAGGGACCATTCATGTAGTTGTGAACAACCAGATCGGGTTTACCACCAACTACCTGGATGCCCGTTCTTCAACCTACTGTACCGACGTAGGTAAGGTTACTTTGAGCCCGGTATTACACGTGAACGCCGACGATGTTGAGGCTGTTGTGCACGCCATGCAGTTCGCGTTAGACTTCCGTATGGAATTTGGACGAGATGTCTTTATCGATCTGTTGGGTTATCGGAAGTATGGTCACAATGAAGGTGATGAGCCTCGCTTTACTCAGCCTAAGCTGTATAAGGCGATAGCTAAACATAAGAACCCGAGGGACATCTATGCCGAACGGCTGATTGCTGAGGGAGTCATTGACCAGGCCTACGTTCGTTCCTTAGAAGAGGAGTACAAGAAAAAATTGGAAGTTGACCTGGAAGATTCCAGGAAAGAAGATAAGACGGTCATTACTGGTATCATGCAAGAGGCGTGGGACGGTTTTCACTATGCCCGAGAGGATAAGATGAACGCACCCGTGGATACCACCGTTTCCATGGAACTACTGACCGAAGTTGCAACAACCATTACCCAACTACCGGAAGACAAGAAGTTCCTCAGGAAGATCGTAAGATTGGTGGATGGACGTCGCAAGATGTTCTTTGAAGACAATCAGCTGGACTGGGCCATGGCCGAGTTGCTGGCCTACGGGACCTTAATGAAACAGGGGTACGATGTCAGGATGTCCGGGCAAGATGTGGAACGGGGTACCTTTTCTCACCGGCATGCTGTGATCAAGGTGGAGGACAGCGAAGAAGAGATACTGCTGTTGAACAAGTTGGAAGATGCAGGTGATTTCTATATCTACAACTCCCTACTTTCAGAGTATGGGGTAGTTGGTTTTGATTATGGCTATGCAATGGCTAGCCCTAAGACACTCACCATCTGGGAAGCTCAGTTCGGAGATTTCAGCAATGGAGCCCAGATCATGATCGACCAGTATATTTCTGCTGCGGAAGACAAGTGGAAGACCCAGAACGGATTGGTGATGTTACTGCCGCACGGCTACGAAGGTCAGGGCGCAGAGCACTCATCGGCCCGAATGGAAAGATACCTGCAGTTGTGTGCAACGGACAATATGTTCGTGGCCAATTGTACCACTCCTGCTAATATGTATCATATGTTGAGGCGTCAAATGGTTGTAGATTACCGCAAACCACTTATTGTATTTACGCCCAAGAGTTTGCTGAGACATCCTAGGGTGTTGTCCACAAAAGAAGAGTTTGCCAACGGTACGTTCCACCGTTTGATAGACGATGAGACTGCAGATGCGAAGAAAGTGAAGACCCTGGTCTTTGTCAGCGGTAAGTTCTACTACGATCTGTTAGAGAAGCAAGAAGAATTAGGGCGTGATGATGTGGCTCTGGTTCGTATCGAACAACTGTTCCCATTACCAAAGACTGAGATCGAAGCGACCATTGCCAAGTACAAAGGAGCGAAAGATGTCGTATGGGCGCAGGAGGAACCTCAAAATATGGGTGCCTATGGACATTTGTTGATGCATTTTAAACCGGCCCGTTCATTCCGTGTATGCAGCCGACGCTTCTATGCGGCGCCCGCCTCAGGAAGTTCAGTGCGGTCAAAATCGAGGCATCAAGAAGTAATTGAAAGCGTTTTTAATCCAGAATAAAAAGACACAATTCTAATTCAACATACCACATTATGTTAGAAATGAAAGTACCCTCGCCAGGAGAATCTATCACTGAGGTCGAAATCGCCCAGTGGTTGGTCGAGGATGGAGACTACGTAGAAAAAGACCAGGCAATTGCCGAGGTCGATAGTGATAAAGCCACTCTCGAATTGCCAGCTGAGGCCAGTGGGATCATTACCTTGAAAGCAGAAGAAGGTGATGCCGTTGCTGTTGGCGAGGTGGTCTGTTTGATAGACACTGATGCCGCTCGACCTGAAGGCGATAGCGCCCCGGAAGCAGCTGCCGAGAAGCCGGCTTCTAAAAAGGAAGAGCCTGTTAAAGAGGCACCGAAAAAGGAATCTTACGCTACAGGAACCCCCTCTCCTGCAGCCAAGAAGATACTGGACGAAAAAGGAATTGCCCCCGCTGAGGTAAAAGGCAGTGGCCGCGATGGCCGTATCACCAAACAGGATGCCGTGGATGCTACACCATCCATGGGAACTCCTGGTACTGGGAATCGCGGATCTGAACGGAAGAAACTCAGCATGCTCAGACGTAAAGTTGCGGAGCGATTGGTTTCTGCCAAGAATGAGACTGCCATGCTAACCACCTTTAACGAGGTTGACATGAGTCCAATATTTGCACTTCGCAGTGAGTACAAAGAGACCTTCAAGGAAAAGCATGGTGTGGGACTGGGCTTTATGTCTTTCTTTACCCTGGCAGTAGTTAGGGCATTGGAACTTTATCCGGATGTCAATTCCATGATTGACGGAGATTACAAGATCACCTACGATTTTAAGGATATTTCCATTGCGGTTTCCGGACCCAAGGGTCTGATGGTGCCTGTTATCAGAAACGCTGAGAACCTGACCTTCCGAGGTGTAGAAGCCGAGGTCAAAAGATTGGCCATCAGAGCGAGAGATGGAGAGATCACCGTAGACGAAATGACTGGAGGTACCTTTACCATTTCGAACGGTGGGGTCTTTGGAAGTATGCTTTCTACCCCAATTATCAACCCACCTCAATCCGGGATATTAGGAATGCACAACATCGTGGAGAGACCAATCGTTAAGGATGGTCAGATCGTAATTGCTCCGATCATGTATGTGGCCCTTTCTTATGATCACCGCATTATCGATGGAAGAGAATCTGTTGGGTTCCTGGTCGCTGTAAAGGAGGCCTTGGAGAATCCGGTAGAGTTACTTATGAATAACGATGTAAAGAAGGCCCTCGAGCTTTAGTCACTTTTACATAGATATGAAAAAACCCGGTCTCAGGACCGGGTTTCTTGCTTAGTTAGTTGAAAACTTACTTAACTCAAACTTACTTAAATATTACAAAATAGCTGACAAAGTTTAGGAGAACAACGCTGACAACAGAGATGGTAAGTACCAGAAAACCAATCTTTCTGTTGCGTTGAGCTTTGTAATCGCTAGTATGAATCGGCAGTGCCTTTTTCATACCCTAAAGGTGCGGTAAACTGCTGAATTTTGAAATACGTGTTAACACGTAATTTATCCGAGGCGATCCTGATTCTCTTTGGCCCAGATCAGTAGACTGTTGGTTTTGGGCTCCAGGTCCAGCTTCGCAATGATGTTGGAGCGATGCTTCTCTACGGTTCGGTGGGAGATAAATAACATGGAAGCTATTTCTTTATTGGTCTTGTCGTGAGCGATAAGCCTCAGGATCTTCTTCTCTGATGGGGTCAGGGTATCCAGGTCATCCTCTTCGGTCTTTCCTCCTTTAATGTGTTCTTTTATCTTGGGACTGAAATAAGGCTCTCCTTTAGCTACCGTCTTGAGACAGGTTTCGATCTCTTCCAGGGCGAATTCTTTAAGGATGTAACCGAAAATGTTCAATTCCTGGGCGGCCTCGTACAATTCTCGCTCCTTGTGAAAGGTGATCAGGATGATCTTGGTAGGAAGTTGTTTGCGTTTGCAGGCCTTTGCAATCTCTATCCCGGATAATTTCGGCATTTGTATATCCAAGATAGCTATCTCGGGTTGGAGTTCTTCGATCAGATCGAGTGCCTGTTGTCCATCTTGTGCACTACCAACCAGGTTGAGCCCTTTCTCTTCCAGAAGGTCATTCAGACCCTTGAGTAACAAAGGGTGGTCATCTGCAGTTATGATGGACAGACTGATCATGGAATAGGGATAAGGAACTCCAGATGAGTTCCTTCATCTTTTTTAGAGTGAATCTTTAACTGACCATTGACAAATCGGGTCCTTTCCATAAGGGTCTTCAGACCTAGAGACTTCACATTGTTATACTTTTCGCTAAAATCGAAGCCGACTCCATTATCCCGTATGGAGATCCTGACATTTTCCGCTCGCTTGCTAACCTCAACTTTTCCGGCCTGTGCCTTGGCGTGTTTTACCATATTGCTCAAGGACTCCTGTACAATTCGGTAAATATTTACCTCTTGGTCCACGTTAAAGAGCTCGTCGATATTGTCGATCTCGGAAGAAATAAAGACAGCCGTATGTTCATCAACTTGCTTGACGGTATAATTGATTGCTTTGGTAATTCCCATTTCCTGGAGTTGAAATGGATGGAGATCACGGGATATGGTCCGAACTTCCTCAATGGAATCATTGACCATTTTTCCTGTTTCCTGATCGCCGGAACCGATCAGTTTATTCTTAATGACCAGTAATTGCTGACCCAGGCCATCGTGGAGATCTTTGGAAATCCTCATTCGTTCGGATTCCTGGGACAGCAGCAGCTCTTGGCTAAACTGTTCCTGCATTCTCCTTTTGACCTTTAAGCTGAGCTGATTTCTCACCAAGATGATGACCGCAATGATGAGTATGGAGATAAGGGTTACTATGCCGGTCAGGTTTCGGAAATACCGATTGTCTTTTTCGAGCAACTCAATACTGGTCGTTTTTTCCAACAGTTCTTTCTCCTTAATGGTAGAATCGTAGAGGGTTTGATAGTAGGCAAGTGAATTGGCCGTAGACTGATTATAAACCGAATCCTTGATCTTATTAACTGCGTATACGCTTTCCAGGCTTTTTTGGTAATCCCCTTTCTCTTGATAGATGTCTGCCAGCAGTTCATGCGCCGCCATCACATCCTCACCATAATTAAGCTCTTTGGCTATTTCCAGTTTTTGCAAGGCATATTTAAGGGCCTTATCGTACTGCTCCATGGAGAATAGATAAGCGGCCCGTGCCCCAAAATATTGTGTCCTGTTCAGGTTGTCCTCTTTATTCCTTTTGAAGGCTTCTTCGACTTTGGCCAGATAATCCGCTGCGATGTCGGTTTGGTAACGTTTGCTGTAATAGTCTACCATTCTCGCATAGACCAGGATGGCGTGGACCGAAGGCTCGTCCATCTGGTCCAGACCAGCTTCGGCCAGTTTCAAATACTCATAATGAGACTTCTGATCTCCTAGTTTAGCGTGATCCAAGGACTGGTTGTAATATTCTCCTACCAAGTGCTTTTTATCCAGATCGAGCTCTATGATCTTATCGATGTTCTTCTGCCTTTCTTCCATGGCTTTTTCCTGGAAGCCGTTCATGCTGAACATGGTGGTCATTCCTTGTTGGGCATACAGCATATACTCGTAGTCTCCTAAAGATTCGAAGTATTCGTATGACTTGCGGTAGTTTTCTCCAGCCTCGGCAAATTTGCCCAGATTGGAATAGGCTTGTCCGCTAAACAGGTAGGCATCGGCTATGTAAAGTGAATCTCCGGATCCATAATTGTCAATGGCTTCCTGATAATCTTTCACCGATTGTTCCAGATCGAGCCGGAAATTGGCTGCTCCTCGTTTTAGGTACAAACCACCTAAGATAAAGCTGTCGTCGATCCTGTATTTCCTGGCCAGTAACTTGTCTACCAGGGTGACCACCTTTCTGGGTTCGTTTTGTATGGAGGTGAGGGTGTATGCCGCGTTGATTAGCTTTTTACCGGCCAATTCTACACTGTCCAAGGAAATGGCCAGATCGATGTATTCCAAGCTATACGCCGCAAAACTATCCCTGTTGATCCTCCTGGATTTTGAGATCATAGAGTCCAGGGCCACTAAACGCGCCTGTGGGTCCGTCTCTTGCTGATAAATTTTCCGATAGTCTTCCAGGTCTTGACCTATGATGTCAAAAGGCAGTAGAATCAGAATAAGTAAACCGATCAAATTCCTGGGCATGAACAGTAGTTGGATGTATTAAATTTAAAGATTTCTTTTGTATCAGGGAGTTAGCTCGATTTTTTGACGTACAAAGCATTCCGGCCGTAATCGATAACGGAACGGAAATGTTTCAGGATTTCGCCGCCCAGAATGCCATCCACTTCATTTTCTCCTACTTCCTTTAGAGCTCCATTCACGTGACTGAGGTCAAAT
Organism: Aureitalea marina; assembly: GCF_002943755.1. NCBI lineage: Bacteria > Pseudomonadati > Bacteroidota > Flavobacteriia > Flavobacteriales > Flavobacteriaceae > Aureitalea > Aureitalea marina. The sequence goes on along the minus strand of NZ_MQUB01000001.1, from coordinate 2,226,715 downwards.
AAGACCATGTCGTTGGTCGTCGCTAATGTGTTGGTTAGTTCTAGTCTAACATCGTGGGCTAGATGAGTTTCCAGCATGGAAGCCCCGGCTCCCGTTGCTTTCATGTCCGTATTGGTGGCTATCAACCCAAATCGATCAATGCGTTCGAATCCGATACAACTGGCCGATGCCCCGGTGTCAAGAATGAAAGAGGCCGGTTTGCCATTTAATTTCAGGACAAGGGCGTAGTGGCCGGAAAGGAGTTTTTTTAGTCCGATTCGTTTAAAGTCCTGAGACTCTAATAGCTTCCTCAGCGTCACAACTTTTTTTTCAAAGATAGGTAACAAAATATTTAGCTTTGCCTCATGCTAATTGATACGCATTGTCATTTATACAGTGAGGCCTTTGATGACGATCGGGACCAGATGATCGGTCGGGCCCGGGAGCGGGGTGTTGAATTGTTCTACTTACCGGCCATCGATTCTTCGTATACGGAATCCATGTATCGTCTGGAAGATCAATATCCGGATCAGATGAGGCTGATGATGGGGCTGCACCCGACCTCCGTCAAGGCCAATTTCAAGGAGGAATTGGAACATGTGTTTAGGCAGTTCGAAGCACGCGATTTCTGGGCAGTGGGAGAGATCGGTATCGATCTTTACTGGGATAAAAGCACCATAGCCTGGCAGATCGACGCCTTTCATCAACAGATCGAATTGGCCAAATCCAAGCAGTTACCCATTGTGATCCATTGCCGGGAATCTTTTGATGAGATCTTCGATGTCTTGGAGCAGCACAGAGGGCCATTGTTAAGAGGGATATTCCATTGTTTCACCGGAACGCTAGATCAGGCCAATCAAGCTATAGACCTGGGCATGAAACTGGGCATTGGAGGCGTGGTCACCTTCAAGAATGGCAAGATCGATCAGTTTTTAGATCAAGTAGAGATGAAGCACTTGGTATTGGAAACCGATTCACCCTATCTCTCACCGGTGCCTTACAGGGGGAAGAGGAACGAAAGCAGTTATTTATCTTTGGTCTGCGAGAAACTCGCTCAGGTTTACGATGTAACACCAAATGAGGTGGCCCGTGAAACAACGAAGAATGCCATGGAGGTGTTCGAGAAAGGAATAAAAAAATCTTGAAGCGAAATCCCGACATATTGTTGATCTATACCGGTGGTACCATTGGTATGATCAAGGATTTTGAAACCGGAGCTCTTCACAATTTCAATTTTGAGGAGTTACTGCAGCATATTCCGGAATTGCAATTATTGGATTGCAATATCAGTACAACTCAATTCAGTGAGCCGATAGATAGTTCGGATATGAATCCGGACTATTGGTCTGAACTCGCCGTGATCATTGAAAAGCAATACGAACAGTTCGATGGTTTTGTTGTTCTTCACGGAAGTGACACCATGTCCTTTACGGCCTCTGCTTTAAGTTTTATGTTGGAGAACCTGGATAAACCGGTCATCTTTACGGGATCGCAACTACCCATAGGAGATCTTCGGACGGATGCCAAAGAAAACCTGATCACTGCTGTTCAGATTGCAGGCCTGCAGAAAGGGGGGCGCCCCATCATTTCTGAGGTTTGTCTTTACTTTGAATACAAATTGTATCGGGCCAACAGGACGACCAAGGTGAATACTGAACATTTTGAAGCCTTTGATTCTCCTAATTATCCCCCTTGGCCGAGAGCGGGGTCAACTTAAAGGTCTATCAGGAGACCCTGTTTCAACCTAACCGGAGGAAAGCACTGGTGGTACATACCCAGATGGATACCCGCATTGTTTTGATAAAGATGTTTCCCGGCATGTCGGCGGACCTCTTTCGCTATCAACTGAGCTACCCGGAACTCAAAGGGGTTGTCTTGGAAACCTATGGTAGCGGAAATGTGACGACAGAACCGTGGTTGGCTCACTGCCTGAAACAAGTCATTAAACGAGGAATACCCGTTGTGAACATTACCCAATGTAATGGAGGAGGGGTAGATATGGGAGTTTATGCCACTAGTATCCATCTGAAGAAAATGGGTGTGATCTCCGGAAAAGACCTGACCTCAGAAGCTGCCCTGACCAAAATGATGTACCTGCTGGGACAGGAAATTGGAGCACGCAGCTTTAAAACCTTATTCGAAACTGCGATTAGGGGAGAAATGGCCTAAATAATACCCCATAAATTTTATTGAAAACATTTTTTTTTGTTATTTGCTCACCCCTTTGAAGAAATAGCTTTTTAGGGTTTTTTTAGAGAGGTGGCCGAGTGGTCGAAGGCGCACGCCTGGAAAGTGTGTATACGCCAAAAGCGTATCGAGGGTTCGAATCCCTTCCTCTCTGCAAATTGGTCTAATTATTGATATGTAGTCGGTCATTAGGTCAGCCCCCAAAACTAAAATTTGAACCGATCCTCTAGGACAGACGTTGCGGTATAACCTCAAACGAATGTCCTACCTCCACACCGACAGTCAGTTGGATTCTATTAGGGGGCTTTGTCGCGGTTTTAACCGGGGATTTTCTACGTTTAGTAAATCTCCCTTAAGTATTGTAAAACCTAAGTATTTAATGCTTTTTGCGGGCTTTTTCAGCTTGCAGATTAACTAAATATTTTTATATCTTTAAACCTTAAACTAAAACAAACTTTAAGTCGATAGCAATGAAACGATTATTTTCTATTATGGCAGTTGCCGCAATGGTTTTTGCGGGTACCTTTAATGCAAAAGCAACGACGGCAAACTCTGAGATGCCAACCACAGTGGAATCACTGGCCACTTGGACCCAAGTATCCTTTGTTCAGGATGCTGAAGGAGGAGAAGAAGCCAGTTTTCATCAAAACCTGAAACAACGATTCATCGAAGGAGGTCCTGGATTCATGGGGATCGTATTACTTTGTTTGATCTTGGGATTGGCCATCGCCATTGAGCGTATCATTTTCCTTAACCTTTCTACAACTAACACCAAGAAATTGGCACAAAGTGTAGAGGACGCTCTAAATAGCGGAGGAGTTGATGCTGCAAAAGAAGTATGTCGAAACACAAAAGGACCTGTTGCTTCTATTTATTACCAAGGTCTGGACCGAGCCGATGAAAGCATCGAAGCTGCAGAGAAAGCAGTTGTGGCTTACGGAGGAGTTCAGATGGGGCAATTAGAAAAGAACGTTTCCTGGATTTCATTGTTTATCGCCCTGGCTCCGATGCTTGGGTTCATGGGAACAGTAATCGGTATGATCTTAGCCTTTGACAAGATCGAGTCTGCCGGTGATATGAACCCATCTCTAGTAGCAGGAGGTATTAAGGTGGCACTTTTGACAACTGTATTCGGTTTGATCGTGGCCATCATCCTTCAGATCTTCTACAACTACATTATCGCGAAGATCGATAGTATCGTTAACAGCATGGAAGATGCTTCCATCACTTTGATCGATATGTTGGTAGACTACAAGAACAAAAAATAATTTTAAAGACCAGAGACAATGGGATTACACAAAATAATTAGAATTGTCGCTCTTGTATTGAGTCTGGCTGGAGTAATCTCCCTGGCCATGATCATCAATGCAGGCGATGATGTCGTCAAAGCGACGGGAGAGGGCGTAGATGGATTCATGTACGTTGCCTATATCACCTTTGCACTGGTCTTTTTCTTCGTATTGATCTTTGTGCTGAAAGGCCTGGCTGCCGGAAACATCAAGAAGACCTTAATGTCTATAGGTGTGTTTGTAGCCGTCGTTGCCATAGCATACGGAATGTCAAGCGGAGTTGAGACCCCACTACAGGACGGGGAAATGCTCTCTGCTGGTGGAGCCCGCTGGGTTGGAGCCGGATTGAGAACCTTCTATATCCTGGTAATACTGGCTATCGGATCGATGGCTTACGGAGGAATAAGAAAAGTGATGAATAAATAATGGCAAGAAGAGCAACACCAGAGGTTAATGCCGGGTCCATGGCGGATATCGCCTTCCTGCTCCTGATCTTTTTCCTGGTCACAACGACCATCGAGAAGGACAAGGGTATCGCCCGACAGTTGCCTCCTAAGCAAGAAGACATCGAAGATGACGTCATCATTAAAGACAAGAACCTCTTTATTGTGAACGTCAACAAGGATGATCAGTTACTCGTAGAAGAGGAGCTGATGGAACTTAAAGATCTGCGGCAAGCTGCTATCGACTTTATCGATAATGGAGGTGCCCCGGCCGGGACTCCGGAGTACTGCAATTATTGTAAGGGCTTGCGTTCTGCAGAATCTTCTGATAACCCTGAAAAGGCAGTTATTTCTGTTCAGAATGACCGTTTGACGTCTTACAAGATGTATATCGCCGTTCAGAATGAACTAGTGGCGGCCTATAATTTCCTTCGTGACAGAGAATCACAGCGATTATACGGCTGGAAGTTCACAGATGTCAAGAAATCCATAGATGAGGGTAACTTCAATGGTGATATTGAAGCCACTGAGGAGAAATTACAAAACATCCAGAAGATGATACCGCTCAAGCTTTCTGAAGCTGAGCCTAAGAAAAGAGGACAATAATTTAACAACATAGCACATGTCTAAGTTTAAGAAGAAACAGGGAGGAGATCTTCCAGCCATATCGACGGCGTCTTTGCCTGATATCGTTTTTATGTTGTTATTCTTCTTTATGGTAGTAACCGTTTTGCGAGACAGCAATTTGCTGGTGCAGCAGAAACTACCAAAAGGAGATCAGGTTGAGAAGCTAAAGAAGGATCGTTCGATCTTTATTTATGCCGGGAAACCTGGTCCGCAGTATCAAGAAACGTACGGTACAGAAGGTAAGATCCAGATCGGAGATAAGTATACGGATATCTCCAACATCAAATTCGCCCTTAACGAACTCCGTGCAAAGCTTCGTCCAGAATTGCAGGACAAAGTGATGGTTGCATTGAAAGTAGATGAGGAAACCAATACAGGTTTGGTATCGGATATCAAACAGGAATTGAGGGATTTGAATATGACAAAGATTATTTATATCACGACTCCAGGAAATCAGCTGGATAATTGATATTTTGGTTTAAAGAGCACAAAAGCCCCGGATTTTTCCGGGGCTTTTTTTATTTACAGACGAAACGAAAGGGCGACCTGTTGCTGGCGTGAAAAAAAAACTAAATTTGTTAATCAACTTTAGACCATGATCAACCTCTTTCGGATTTCGCTTCTCTTTGTGTTGTTTAGCTTGGTCGTCATTTTCCCAGCCTTCAGTCAGACCGAACAACAAACCCAACCCACGGATAGTCTGCCAATAGACGATCGGTATCGGGAAGATCAGTTCTATGTAGGGATCAGCTACAATGTTCCCCTTAACGTACCCAACGGAGTAAGTATACGGGGGGTATCAGGGGGTGTTTTCGCGGGTTTTCTCCGCGATATGCCCGTCAATGCTCAACGCAATATTGCCATAGCCGTGGGAGCGGGAATATCCTTCGATCAGTACGGCCAAAACCTCTTTATCCAGAAGCGTAATAATAACAGCACCTTATTCGAAGTGTTGGACGACGATCGGGATTTTAATTCTAATCGTCTGGCTGTTTACACCATCGAACTCCCCATTGAATTTCGTTGGCGAACCTCTACCTCAGCATATAATAAGTTCTGGAGGATCTACGGCGGTGTCCGATTTGGATATTCCTATTACCACAAGTCAAAATTAAAGGAATCCGGAAACACCATAACGACCACAGAGATACCAGAATTTGAAAAGTTCCGTATGGGTGTGACGCTCAGTATGGGGTATAGCACCTTTAACTTCTACGGCTATTACGGGCTTAATCCATTCTTCCCGGACGGAAGGACGGAAGATGGACAAGAGGTCAATTTCCAGGCCCTAAAACTGGGTCTGATCTTCTATATCCTATAGCCAGAAGTTCATTAGAGTCAACTGGGGAATAGCCCCTACAAAGAACCCGATGATTAATTCAGGGTAAGTATGGGAGCGGGTATATAGCCTGGAACTGGCCACCCAGCCATTGGCAAAAAGATTGAATCCTATCCAGACCAACATATTCACCTGGAAGTGCACACTGAGCCCGATCAGGAAAAAGGTGACGCCGGCTATTCCCATTTGATGGAGAGAGACCTTGAATTTTAACATGACCAGTATCAAGGCAGTTATGGTAGTAAAAAGTATAGCTACGAAGAAGTAGTACAATTCTGGGTCCTGGTAGGGATCAAAGACTAGTTTAACGATAAGAAGAATCAACAGACAGTTGATCATTAAGGGGAATTTCCTCTCTTTGACCGTTCTGAGATGAATGGACTCGACCAGCCTGAGATTTCTCAGTAGGAAGAAAGAGATCACCGGAATAAAAAAGGTGATAATTGCCACGGCAAAGATCTTGGTCAACCTCAATTCGGGCTCAATAAAGCGTGGGCTTACCTGGTAATAGAGTAAGGTGCCCATCACGGGCATCAGCAATGGATGGAATATATAAGCACCTGCTTTGAGAAGAAAGCCCATCAAATCTCCTTTCTAAGTCGGGCAACGGGCAGATCCAACTGCTCCCTATATTTGGCCACAGTCCTTCGGGCTATGGGATATCCCTTCTCTTTCAATATCTGGGCGAGCTTGTCGTCAGTTAGGGGTTTGCGCTTGTCCTCCTCGGCTATGGTGATCTCCAGAATCTTTTTGATCTCTCGGGTACTGACCTCTTCGCCTTCGACATTGGTCATAGATTCGCTAAAGAATTCCTTGATCAATTTTGTGCCGTAAGGAGTATCTACATATTTGCTATTGGCTACCCGGGAAACGGTGGAAACATCCATATTGATCTTATCTGCAATGTCCTTGAGGATCATGGGTTTCAGTTTGCGTTCATCTCCTGTGAGGAAGTATTCTTCCTGGTGATGCATGATGGCATTCATGGTGACATAGAGGGTCTGCTGACGCTGCTTAATCGCATCGATAAACCACTTGGCCGCATCCAGTTTTTGCTTGATGAACAGGACTGCATCTTTTTGAGACTTGGTTTTTTCCTTGGCGTCCTTGTAGCCCTTCAACATATCGGAATACTCCCTTGAAACGTGTAATTCTGGAGCATTACGACCATTTAATGTCAATTCCAGTTGTCCATCAACGATGCGAATGGTAAAATCCGGCACAACGTGCTCTACAATTCGAGTGTTGCCTGAATAGGCCCCTCCCGGTTTGGGATTTAGACCTTCGATCTCCTGAATGGCCGAGCGAAGCTCGTCTTCAGAGATATCGAATTTGCTCATCAATTTCTTGTAGTGCTTTTTCGAGAATTGGTCAAAGGCCTCATCGACTATTCTTTGGGCCAGATCGACCTCCGGATTCGCAGCCTTCCTTTGCAATTGTATGCTGAGACATTCCTGTAGATCCCTTGCGCCAACACCTGCCGGGTCTAGCTCCTGTACCTTCTCCAGTACTTTTTCTACTGTCTCCACATCCGTATAGATGTTCTGGGTAAAGGCCAGGTCGTCGACGATGTCGTCCATCTCTCTGCGGATATAACCGCTTTCATCAACACTACCAACCAGGAAACGGGCGATATCGGTCTCCTGATCGTCTAGCCGATAGGTGCGAAGTTGCCCCAATAAATACTGATTAAATGAGGTCCCGGAAGCATAAGGCGTCTGTTTCTCCTCTTCGTCCCCATAATTATTGGCCGACAGCTTATAACTGGGGATCTCGTCATCGCTCAGATATTCGTCAACGTTGATCTCTGTTTCGATCACTTCTCCCTCAGAGGCATCGTCATAATTATCCGACCCAAACTCGTCATCCAAACTGTCTTTTTGATCCTTTCCACCTTCCAAGGCAGGGTTCTCTTCCATTTCCTGGGAGACCCGTTGTTCAAAGGCCTGAGTTGGCAATTGGATAAGCTTCATCAGCTGAATCTGCTGGGGAGACAGCTTTTGAGAGAGCTTGAAATTGAGTTGTTGTTTTAACATAGGGGGTCAGCCTTACCTTAAAAGTAAAAAAAAGTGGGAATTTACTTTAGGAATAACGGCTCGGATCCTTTAAAAAGGCATTTAAAATTTGGCATTTCCCGGAGTTCTCGGATAAGGGATCACATCACGGATGTTACCCATTCCGGTTACAAACTGGACCAGCCGTTCAAAGCCAAGGCCAAAACCACTGTGAACCGCCGTACCAAACTTTCGCAGGTCCAGATACCACTGTAGCTCTTCCTGAGGAATGTCCATAGCTTTCATCTTGTCCAACAGTACATCATATCGTTCTTCACGCTGAGACCCTCCAACGATCTCCCCTATACCCGGGAAAAGGACATCCATCGCCCTGACCGTCTTTTCATCCTCATTCAGCCGCATATAAAAGGCTTTGATGTTGGCGGGATAGTCAAAAAGGATCACCGGGCATTTAAAGTGTTTCTCTACTAAGAATCTTTCGTGTTCACTTTGTAGATCCGCACCCCATTCGTCTATCGGGAACTTGAATTTTTTCTTTTTGTTGGGTTTGGAGTTTTTCAGGATGTCAATCGCCTCGGTGTAAGTAACCCGCTTGAAGGTGTTGTCTACCACAAAGTGCAAGCGCTCTCTGAGGGTCATTTCTGATCGTTCGTTCTGAGGCTTGGTCTTGTCCTCTTGGATCAACCGGTTTTCTAAAAATTCGAGGTCGTCATCACAGTTATCCAAAGCGTACTGAATAACACTCTTGATGAAATCCTCGGCCAGGTCCATGTTGCCATCCAGGTCGCAGAAGGCTACTTCCGGTTCTATCATCCAAAATTCGGCCAGGTGACGGGAAGTATTGGAATTCTCGGCCCGAAAGGTTGGTCCAAATGTGTATACCTTACCCAATCCCATGGCGTAAGTCTCGGCTTCCAATTGTCCGCTGACGGTCAGGTTGGTTTCCTTGTCAAAGAAGTCCTGCTTATAGTCTATCCCTCCATCTTCTGTCAACGGGGCATTGTTTAGATCGAAGGTAGTTACACGGAACATCTCTCCGGCACCTTCGGCATCACTTCCTGTAATGATAGGAGCATGCATATAGTAGAAACCATTCTCCTGAAAGTATTTGTGTACCCCAAAGGCCAATTTGGAACGCAGTCGCATAACTGCGCCAAAGGTATTGGTGCGCACACGTAAATGAGCTTGCTCTCTCAGTTTTTCCAAGCTGTGACGCTTAGGAGATAGTATGGTCAATTTAACCTCCTCCGGGTCTGCATCACCCAATACCTGGAAGGAACTGACCTGGATCTCAACTTTCTGACCCTGGCCCTGACTCTCTACCAAAGTTCCTGTCAGTTGAACAGCAGAACCGATATTGATCCGTTCGATCTCTTGGGTAGGGAACTGTTCGAAATCGATTACGCACTGTATATTCTTGATGGTCGATCCATCGTTCAGGGCGACAAATCTGTTGGAACGGAAAGAGCGGACCCATCCTTTGACCGTAACCTCGGTCAATAAGGGTTCTTCACTAAGCAAAGTCTGTATATCCAGGTAGCGCATTAGAGCCTAATTTTAAAGGCCATAAAGATAGTATTTTCGACAGGAAGAAGTTGGGCTGGTTAGCCGAAATTAATGGGTGATGCTCGTCTGCTTTTCTTTTTCTTTCTCTTCTGTTTCGGCCAGGGTTTCCAGTAAGGTCTCTTCCTCGGCCAACTGACCGTCAGGGATGATCTGTAGAGCAGGTTTTCTGAGAGTCTGCTTATTGGCAATATTATCCTCCAGGGATAGCAACAGGGAAGGAAGCAGCAGCAGGTTGGCCAGCATAGCAAACAAAAGTGTTGCTGAAACCAGCGCCCCCAATGCGACCGTCCCACCAAAGCTGGAGATGGTGAATACCGAAAATCCGAAGAACAGTACAATGGACGTATACAACATACTCACTCCTGTTTCCCGCAGAGCGAGATAAACCGACTTCTTGATCTTCCAGTTATTGGCTATGAGTTCCTGACGGTATTTGGCCAGAAAGTGAATAGTGTCATCTACAGAGATCCCGAATGCAATACTGAATACCAAGATAGTGGAGGGTTTGATGGGAACACCCAGGAAGCCCATCAATCCGGCGGTGATCAACAAAGGTAGTAGGTTGGGTATCAGGGATACCAGTATCATCTTTACACTCCGGAACATCCAGGCCATAAATAAGGCGATCAGGAAAATGGCCAGGGAGAGTGAAAGGATGAGGTTGTTCACCAGGTATTTGGTCCCTTTTTGGAAGACGAAAGCTTTTCCGGTTATGGCTACATCATATCGTTCCTCCGGAAAGATCTTGGCGATCTCCTGCCTAAGATCTTCTTCCACCCGGTCGAAGCGATCAGTAGGGGTGTCCTTCATAAAGGCGGTTATCCTGGCATACTGTCCGGTTGTATCTACATAACTGGATAGGAGATTGGTTGCCTCTTCGTTTGAACGAGCGTAGGATAGGATAAAACTTCTTTCCTGGCCATTCGGCAGTTGGAAGTATTCTGGATTATTGTTGTAGTAGGCCTGTTTGGAATACTTGACCAAGTTGACCACAGACAAAGGGCGGGCGAATTCTGGGAACTCGTCAATGACGTTCTCTAACCGATCCATACGCTTTAATGTGGCCAAGCTCATCACACCTTTTTTGCGTTTGGTGTCGATTAGGATCTCTACGGGAAGGATGCCCTCATATTCCTGTTCAAAGAACTTGATATCCTGATAGAAGCCTGCATCTTTTGGCATATCCTCGATCAAGCTACCAGAGATACGAATGTTGTAGATCCCTATGATACTGGCACAGAGCAAAACAATAGAGACCGCGAAAATGGCAATCCGGTGATCCTTCACCATGCGTTCCATCCAACCCACGAAGCTCCCGATCCACTGCTTGTTGAGGTGTTTCAGGTGCTTGTATTTAGGGGGTGGCATATAGCTGTAGATGATCGGTATAATGGTCAGGCACAGCAGGAAGATGGCCAGTATATTCAACGAGGCCACGATTCCGAATTCCTTGAGCAACTTGCTATTAGTCAGAATGAAAGTGGCAAAACCAGAGGCCGTGGTCACGTTGGTCATCAGGGTTGCGTTCCCGATCTTGGTGATGACTCGTTGTAATGATTTGGCCTGGTTACCATGCGATTTTATCTCCTGTTGGTATTTATTGATCAGGAATATGCAATTCGGAATCCCGATCACGATGATCAGCGGCGGGATCAATGCGGTGAGCACCGTGATCTCATAGTGTAAAAGCCCTAGGATTCCAAAGGCCCACATCACCCCTATGATCACAGTGAACATGGATATAATGGTTGCCCGGAATGAGCGGAAGAAAAAGAAGAAGATCAGGGAGGTGACCAGCAATGCAGACCCAATGAACATGCCAATCTCATCGATGATGTTTTGGGAGTTCAAAGTTCTGATATAGGGCATCCCAGAAGTGTACACTTCAACCCCGGTCTCCGCTTCAAAAGCTTCGATGAGCGGGATGACCTCGTCGAAAATAAAGTCCTTCCTAACCGGAGAATTGACAATGGCTTTGTCCAGGTAAACCGCGGTTCTTACAGATTCTTTGCTTGGGCTATAAACCAAGCCTTCATAGAAGGGTAACTTGTTGAATAACTCATACTTGTACCGATCCATTTGCTCCTGCGATGAAATACTATCGCGGATAAATGGTGCCAACTTGAATGCGGTGGTGTCCTTGCGTTTTTCCAGGACTTGCAGATCGCCAATAGAGAGGGTTAGGTCCACCTCGGAATGATCGTTCAATTCGTTGGCTAGATCGGTCCAGGCCCTGAACGTTTCCTGGTCAAATAAGGTGCTGTCTCGCACGCCTAAGATCATTAGGTTGCCTTCTTCCCCAAATTTGTCCAGGAACTGACTGTATTCGATGTTGTAGGGATGATCATCCGGCAGGAGGTTGGCTTCCGTATAGGTGAAGCGCATATTCTGCCATTGCATGGTCATAAAGACCGTAATAGCAGTGATCACGATAAGGATAGCCAGCCGGTTACGCAGTATAAACCGAGCAACTGCACTCCAAAAACCAATACTAAAAAGCTTGTCCAAGCCGCGAGATTAAAAGTCGCGCAAAGGTATTAAAATACGGTCGGAACAACCTGTAATAAAGTGTTATAATTTCAAGTAGAATGTGAACTTGAAGGAAATGTTATCCTCAAAATCAGGTAAGTAGTAAGCCCCGTATCGGTAGGCGAAGGACAGGCCAAAACCGAAGAGAATCCGGTTGAGTTCTACACCGGTTTCATTGTAAAGATGATCCAGGGTATTGAACGGAATTCCAAGATGTCGTTCCGGATTGTCCAAGCCTCCTATCGCATGGCGGGTGATAAATACCAATTCTGGTTGAAATGTATCCGAGAGGTAGAAACGCCTTAGACTGTGTTTCAGCTGTAGGGTGGCCAGCTTGCTGGAAAAGAATTCACCGAAGTACATGGTTTCAAAACTCCGTCGTCCCGCTATTGAAAAACGTTGTAAGATCTCGTCTTTGGTGGGACTGTTGGGGTAGGCGTGCATTAGGTGGGTAAGGGGGGCATCTCCTAATATCCAGGAACCTTCCAGTAGAACCTGGGAGGACGAAAGATTTTGTCTCTTGATGTAATAATCAAACTTCAACCCAAATTTGGTGTAGCCAAAATCACCTTGCCAGACATTTTTGAACGCTTGGGTGACCTGGGCACTGATCTTGGGCAGACCGTCAAAATACTCTATCCTTCCGTCGTCCAGTGTAATAAAATCCGTTCTCGGGCTAATACGCAGAGCCAGCGTTCCTTCGGTTATATAATAACTACTCAGGATCTCACCGTTTTCGAACTGGTAAGCATAGTCCTCTAGTTGTTCCACTTTATTCCTGCGTACATTGAAGACTCCAAAAACCTTGCTGGAGAATTCACGCTGTAAGGTGCCTTCCCACATTCTATTTCGGTAGAATTGTGTAATATTCAGTCTACGTGGCTCAAATACGGAATAGACACGGGCATCTGTCTGGAACTGATAGGAGCCCAATTCATAGATCTCCTTGAAATAATAAAAACTAAGCCAGGTGCTCCGCTCTTTGTTCAAGCGGATACTTGCCCCAAACTGTATTTGGTGGCGTCGTCCTTCACACTTTTTGCCCAATAACCACCGATCTTAAAGTTTTCGAACAAGCGTTCATTGGTGGTACCACCAATTCCAAAACGAAATCCTTCATAGTTGTTATACCTGATGAAGGAACGAAGATCCACATCAAAAAAATAGAGGGGGTAAAAACCGGTGATAAAGGGGCTTGATTTTTCCTTGGTCTGTACTGTGGAGACACTGTCTGCAGGGGTCGTGGTCTGGGCCCAACACAAAATCGGAAATAGGAAGACGAAGAGACGACAGAGGATCCTGCGCATTAGCGGGGAAAGGTGATTATTGATGTAAAGGTAAAAATAAAGCGGCTCAAAGGCCGCTTTAGTATACAGAGGATAAAATTTTAAACGGTCATGATCTCCTTCTCCTTGGAACCCAGAATCTGATCGATCTTGGTCACATAGGAATCTGTCATTTCCTGAATGTCGATCTCGGCATTGCTTTTCATGTCCTCCGACGCATCCACTTTCTTGATCTCGTTCATGGCCGTCTTGCGGTCGTTTCGTACCCCGACCTTGCTTTCTTCAGCTTCGGCTTTAGCCTGTTTGCTCAGTTCGCGGCGTCTTTCCTCTGTCAGCGGAGGGACATTGATGATCACACTCTCACCGTTGTTCATTGGGTTGAATCCCAAATTGGCCATGTGAATTCCACGCTCGATCTCCGGAATCAGGGTCTTTTCCCAAGGTTGAATGGAAATGGTCATCCCATCTGGCGTATTGACATTGGCGACCTGGTTCAGTGGAGTAGGACTACCGTAATAATCTACCATAACACCAGATACCATAGACGGAGAAGCCTTTCCGGCCCTGATATTAGCCAGGCGTTTTTCCAGGTGAACAATAGCGTTGTCCATGGCTTCCTTGGCCGTGTCTAAAATGAATTGAATCTCTTCGTTCATCGGAATAAAATTATATCAAAAAGCAGCCTGATCGGGCCGTTCTGCTCTAATTTACAAATTTACTTTGGTTCCGATCCGTTCTCCGGAAACCACTTTGAGTAAATTACCTCTGGTGTTCATATCGAATACGATGATGGGAAGTTCGTTCTCCTGACTCAAGGTAAACGCTGTAGTATCCATCACCTTCAACCCTTTTTGGAGGACATCATTGAAGGTAATGTCGTCAAATTTGGTGGCGTTGGTGTCCTTTTCCGGATCGCTGGAATAGATCCCGTCCACCCGGGTTCCCTTAAGGATCACATCAGCACCGATCTCTATGGCCCGCAATACTGCAGCCGAGTCTGTTGTGAAATAAGGGTTTCCTGTCCCACCACCGAAGATCACCACACGACCTTTCTCTAAATGCCTGACAGCCCTTCTTCTGATAAAAGGTTCGGCCACTTCATTGATCTTGATAGCGGATTGAAGGCGGGTGTCGATACCTTCATCTTCCAGCGCACTCTGCAAGGCCAATCCGTTGATGATTGTGGCCAACATACCCATGTGATCACCCTGGACGCGGTCCATTCCGCGACTGGCTCCGGCAATCCCTCTGAAAATATTTCCTCCACCAATTACAATAGCTACTTCAACCTCCCGATCTGTCAATTGTCTGATCTCCTGGGCATACTCCTGAAGCCTATTGGGGTCGATTCCGTAGTTCCGATCTCCCATTAGTGCTTCGCCGGAAAGTTTGAGTAAAATTCGCTTGTATTGCATGCTCTAGCCGTTTTGCGCAAAGATACTTATTAAATGGAAAATTTTTTCTTCAAAATATTGTTAGTAATATAGCCAAAGCTTAATAGTAAGAATGAAATATTGATATGATGAGAAAACTGTTTTTAACCCTCTTTGTGATGAGTATGGTCCTTTACGGATGCGGATCTGACGATAGTTCAGGAACCCCTCCCACGGACGATACCACTGACGATAACGGAGGTGGTCCAACTCCCTCGGCTACCTACAGAATAACATTTAGGCCTGATTTTACGGCAGACAACTTCCCGGATGATTATCCGGATAATCCTAGATTCTCTGAGATTCTGGTCGCAGTTCACGCCACCAATTCCCATATTTTCCAGGAAGGTACTCAGGCGTCGGACGGAGTAAAGGCTGTGGCCGAAACAGGAGATACAGCAGTTTTGGTCAATGAGCTGAGTGCTCAAGGCGATGACGATACAATACTGTTCTTGGTCACGGTTGCCGGCAGTGATGGTGGTCCCACGGACGAACAAGCTGTCACGGTGACCATCGATCCGGAGAAAACGTCTATTAGCTTTATCAGTGGATTATCTCCAAGTCCAGATTGGTTCGTTGGAGTAGATGCTCAGAGTCTGGTTTCAGGTAACACCCTGGTGGAAGAACTGGAGGTCAACCTGGTTGCCCTGGATGCGGGAACAGATAGTGGTTCAACCTACACTTCTCCCGATGAGCCAACCGATCCTCCCGGTTTGATCACAGAGATCGATACGCCGCCTCTTGGAAACAGTTCTGGTCTGTCTTCCATTATTGGAACTGTCAGGATCGAACGGACAGATATTTAAAAACTTCAAGGCATAAAAAAAACCCCGGAATTTCCGGGGTTTTTTAGTTATGCTTGGTTTTGTTTAGCTCAGGGCTACACGCTCAAAACCAACAACTTTTACATCACCGATAGTTTTCACGTAATCGGCAACGCTTTGTTTATTGTCCTTGATGAAAGCCTGGTTTACCAGGGTATTATCCTTAAAGAAACGCTTCAGCTTTCCTTTGGCGATATTGTCCAGCATAGCCTCTGGCTTTCCTTCCTGACGCAGTTGATCTTTGGCGATCTCGATCTCTTTATCGATCACGGCCTGGTCAACACCAGTTTCGTCCAGAGCGACCGGGTTCATGGCAGCAGCCTGCATGGCAACGTCCTTGGCCACAATAGCGGCACCATCTGTAGATTCAGACAATCCTGTAACCACGGCGATCTTGTTCCCAGCGTGGATATAAGACCCTACGAAAGGAGCTTCCAAGGTTTTGTAGGCTCCGATCTCGATCTTCTCACCGATCACTCCAGTTTGCTCTGTCAGTTTTTCCTGAACAGAGATCCCGTTGAAATCAGCAGCCATAAATTCGTCCTTTGAAGAAGTCTCCAAAGCCAACTCGGCAAGTTGATGTGCCAGGTTTACAAAGTCTTCGTTCTTGGCAACGAAATCAGTTTCACAGTTCAAAGAGATGATGACACCTTTGTTCAGCCCATCATTCACTTTGGCGATAACGGCCCCTTCGCTACTATCGCGATCGGCACGTTTGGCGGCAACCTTTTGACCTTTCTTACGAAGGATCTCGATGGCTTTGTCAAAGTCTCCATCGGCTTCGACCAAGGCCTTCTTACAATCCATCATTCCGGCTCCGGTAGCCTTTCTCAATTTATTTACATCAGCGGCGGTGATATTTGCCATTGTACTATGAATTAAATGATTATTAGATCCAGTTTATTCTTCTTCGCTTGAAGCTACAGCAATAGGAGCAGCAGCAGTGCGCTTACGGGCAGTTTTAACCTCGGCACCTTCGCTGGCAACAGCAGCTTCAGTCTCTTTCTCAGCCTTTCGCTCTTTCAATCCATCGACGATGGCATCAGAAACACTAGATACGATCTTGGCGATCGACTTTCCTGCATCGTCATTGGATGGGATCACGTAGTCCACCTGGCGTGGGTCACTGTTGGTATCCACCATAGCGAAAATGGGGATGTTCAGCTTTTGGGCTTCCTTCACAGCAATGTGCTCACGGGTGATGTCCACTACGAAGATGGCTCCAGGCAATCTGTTCATGTCCGAGATGGACCCTAGGTTCTTCTCTAGTTTTGCACGAGTACGGTCTACCGCCAGACGCTCTTTCTTAGAAAGGGTGTTGAAGGTACCGTCCTGTTTCATGCGGTCGATGGAAGACATCTTCTTTACCGCCTTACGGATGGTAACGAAGTTGGTCAACATCCCACCTGGCCAACGCTCTGTGATATAAGGCATGTTTGCCTTTTGAGCATTCTCGGCCACGATGTCCTTGGCTTGTTTCTTGGTAGCTACAAAAAGGATCTTACGCCCACTGGCGGCGATCTTTTTTAGCGCTTCTTCAGCCTCGGCCAATTTAGCCGATGTCTTGTACAAGTTGATGATGTGAATCCCGTTGCGCTCCATGTAGATATAAGGCGCCATGTTCGGGTTCCATTTGCGGGTCAGGTGTCCAAAGTGAACCCCTGCGTCAAGTAATTCCTTGACTTGTTCGTTGTTTGCCATTTTAAATTTAGTTTACGTTCCTGTTTCAGTTAGCAACCGTTCCGAAATCGGACTTGGTTTGGATGCTAAACTAATTTCCGCCTGAGCGGATAACAGCTTAATGAATAAAAAATATAAAGAACATAAGTGCCGCCGCAAGCGACGGCACTTGGTAATCTTAACGTTTAGAGAACTGGAATTTCTTCCGAGCTTTCTTCTGACCGAATTTCTTTCTTTCGACCATTCGCGGATCACGCGTTAGTAATCCTTCTGGCTTCAAGATGCCTCGATTCTCCTCGTTCAGTTCGCACATGGCGCGAGAGATAGCCAGACGAACGGCCTCTGCTTGTCCGGTTACTCCACCTCCGTATACATTGACCTGGATATCGAAGTTTCCTTCGTTGTTGGTCAGTGCAAGTGGCTGCTGAACTTTGTACCGTAGGGTAGGAGTCGTGAAATAGTTATCAAACTCCCGCTTGTTTACGGTGATATTTCCTTTGCCTTCACTCAGGTATACCCGGGCAACGGCTTTCTTTCTTCTTCCTATCTTGTGAATAGTCTCCATCGTTACTTGATCTCGTTAAGGTTAATTGCACGTGGCTTTTGGGCTTCCTGCTTGTGCTCGGCACCAGCGTAAACCTTTAGGTTGCGGAAAAGTTCTGCTCCCAGTTTGTTCTTGGGAAGCATTCCTTTAACGGCTTTCTCTACCAAACGAGCAGGGTCTTTGTCGTAAAGCTCCTGGGCGTTCAGGCTGCGCTGTCCACCTGGATATCCGGTGTGTCGGATATAGGTTTTGTCTTGCCACTTATTCCCGGTCAAGTTGATGTTAGCAGCGTTGATCACTACTACGTTGTCCCCACAGTCTACGTGAGGTGTGAAGTTTGGCTTGTGTTTTCCACGAAGCAACTTGGCCACTTCACTGGCAAGACGACCCAATGTCTGGCCGTCCGCATCGATCAACAACCACTCCTTGTTTACGGTGTTTTTGTTGGCCGACACTGTTTTGTAACTCAATGTATCCATGACATTTAGTTTTTTGTCAATTGTTTATAAATCATTGTTGTCCCTAAAAAGGGCTGCAAATGTACGACTAATAGTTTGAAAAACAATGCCCCGGATTTTCTTTTTACGAAGCGAATAACCAGGGCATGAATATGAATTTATTTAGACTCCGAGCGGATCAATAGAGGGCACTCATAACCACTACCCAGAAATCGAATCCACCCTTAGAGGCAACTGTTTTGTCTCCATCTTCGGAAGCATTGGAAAACCCTGCCAGGACATAGTTGTTTCCTGAGGCGCGTTTGACGATTCTTAATTCATCTATTTGTGAGGTGCCTAAGACATTTTGTCCAATGATTGCTCCTTCAGAGTCCAGCTCTATAAACCAATAGTCTCTTTCGCCACGACCAGGCACCGTTTTGTCATCGGATATTCCGGACTGGGACCAACCTCCAACTACATATCCTCCGCTATGCGATTCTGATACCGCATAGCAAAAATCGTCTACGGAGCCACCGATCAGTGAATTCCATTCTTCCGTTCCGGACGAATTAATCTTGACGACCCAGTAGTTAGACCCCAGAAGTTGCTTTTCACTGGACCGGTCGAAATTGGAAAATGAGGTTCCGCCAATCAAAAATCCACCATCGGAAGTTTGAACCATGGATTCTAAGAATTCCCAATTATTGCCACCGAAACTTGCATCCCAAACCACATCCCCATTTGCGTTAATTTTGACCAACCAATAGTCGTAGCTGCCATGATTCACGGCGGTTTTATCAAAACCAGGTTGAGATTGGGACCAGCCTCCAAGTAAATATCCGCCGTCATTAGTCGCTACCATTGCCTGTAGGTGATCTTCGTCAGAACCACCAATGGTGTTCTCCCATTCTATGTTTCCGTCTACGTCTAGTTTGAGAACCCAATAATCGAATAAGCCAGTATCGCCTATGGTTTTTTCCGATTTGTGTTCTGAGGCCCCAGATTGCGAAAGCCCTCCGAGTACGAGACCACCATCCGGTGATTCAACAATGGATATTAATCTATCAATATCACTGCCGCCCAGGGTCTTTTGCCAAATCTCCTCTCCATTGGCCGAAAGCTTTACGATCCAAAAATCACTGTGCCCAAGATTGGGTTCAAGTTTGTCTCCGGAGATTCCCGAATTGGAGTACCCGCCGACTAAAATTTCTCCCTCGGTTGTTTCTGTGACCGTATAGGGCGCGTCCCCAAAGGAACCGCCTAAGGTTTTATCCCATAGGATGTCCCCGGAAGAATTTGTCTTTATCAACCAGAAGTCACTGTCATCTATGCCACGAGAATCTTCTGTTTTATCTCCGGAGGCGTCAGAAACAGAAACCCCTGCAAATATAAAGCCGTTGTCTCGTGTAACGATTAGATCCTGCAAGCGATCTCCATCGTTTCCACCGTAGGAATTCTGCCAGATTATCAGATCGGCGATTGGCACAGTACTCTCTTCCTCATTCTGAGAAGTATCATCGCTATTATCATCTGGTGTTGGTTCGGGATCGTCCGAGCTGCAGGCTATGGTTAGCATGAAAAATAGAAAATAGAGGCTGGTTTTGATGGTTTTATTTATTGAAATCATGATGTTATTGGTTTTAAGTTGATGGATATTATTCTACAGGAGATTGATAGGCATGCGTGATCAAGCCATTGGGACCCGGCAGGTTTTCATGGAATAGGGTGTAGATGGAATCATCGGTTACCTGAATATTGGCTATTCGCATGTTTTGCCATTCAGGAACATTGAGTTCGATCTCTTTAAAACTCTGGTCCTTGGTGTTGAAAACGGCTATGAAGTTGACTGTATTTTCAACGTCTCCATTTACCACAACCTTAGCTCCTGCCAGGTAGATCAAATGCTGATAAATGGCCGTTCGGACCCGTCCAATTCGGAAGGGCGCATTGGAGGTCTGAAGATTCGCGTTGTCGATATCGTACTTTTCGATCTTGTTACTTCCGATGGAATCAAAGCCGAATCCACCAAAGATATAAAGGACATTATCGACTATTTCACCATCCACTTCGTAACGCGGCTCGTCTAAACTTTCCAGTATGTTTACTTGATTACTGTTGGTGTCGTATTGAGCAATTTGAAATTGCTGGTTGTCGTTTAGATAGCCTCCGAATAAATAAAGCGCGTCGTCTACTGCAGCAGAGCCGTACTTAAAGTTCACATCATTCACCTCAAAATTGACATCGACCGCTTGCAAGTCCAGATCGAAGGTCTGGTAGAAGATTCCGCCCAAGTTAAAGAGGGTTTCATTGTATAACTCCAGGTGCATGGAAGGGTGGCCGCCGGCATATGGATAAAAAATACGATCTAACTTATTGGTCGATATATCATAGGACACCATGGTTGGATCATCTACTTCCGGAATTCCGGAATTACTTGCATACAGGCTGTTCCTGGCTCCAGAATATCGAAATCCGGACCAAATACTAGTCTCTGCAAAACTGAACAATTCCTCTGCCTGATCAATAGATACTGGACTGGTCGCATAGTCCGAGGTGGTTTTGGCCTTTAATACGGCATTGAAAATAGCGCCATCTTCTAACCGAATTACGGCATTTACCCGATTGAGCTCAGGACTAAGTTGGAAGGACATCTCACCGCTTTGGTCCTGAAAGGTCCGGTTGGCCGATTGATCTTCAGATAAAGATGATAAGCTGGAAGACACGCGGTTGTCGCTTAAAAACTCAGGAAGGTTTTCGGCCTTTGGATTAAACCCAAATCCTTGGATCCATTTAAGTTCGATTTCGCTTCCGTTGGCGATGAATACATATTCGTCGTCTACGGCATTGAATGCTGAGGTCACCGAGAGGTTATCGACGGATTGGTTGCTCAAACTTGCAGATTCGATACTCCAAGTCTTACTGGAACCATCGGTTAGGGCTTGAATGAGCTCTGCCAGGTCGGTTTGATCTTGGTTATTGTCATCGTCGCTACTACAGGAGGTAAGAAGAGTTAACATGCATAGCAGCATAGTGCCAAAGCGGGTGTTAGTTGATTTCATAATCTAATTGGTTTTTAATTGCGTGGTAAGCTGCAAGGCGTATGCCAAAACGGGCGGTAACGGTAACCTCCGACAAAGGTTTACTCTGCTGGATCAATCAGATTTTAGGGAAGAATTGACAAGACTGCATGATTTTAAGTTGATTCTAATAAGAAATCACCGGAACAGCTCCCCTTAAATAAAAATCAAAAAGGCCCAATCAATTTTCAAAGTAGTGAAGCTAGGTTGCGCTAAATAGGGTAATTTGAAAGAATTCTCCCAGGAAATTTTGGGTAGAAACCACATTTAATCCTTCAAAAAGGATATTCGTGTGATTTTGGTGACCGCTAGATCTTCTACTTCACCATTGGTGCGGAACCTGATCTGGTAACCGTTTCCAGTTCCCCCTATCGACATGCGTAAACTGTTGTTGTCCGCTATGGTCAATAGCAAGACCGATGCGGTATATCTACCTGAACCCAGGTCTACTTGCGAGGCACGATGCTGCGCATTGGTCTCGAAAGAGCTCGACGGATTGGCCAGTGAGATCTGTATGGTTGTCCAAATACCGACCTGTGCGAAGAGGCCAAATTGAATTAACCCAAGGAGGGCTATCAAATAATATCTTTTTCTAAGCATAGTCATCGAAGATCCGATGTACGACATTTTCAGTTGAAACTTAATCGGTTCATTCTCATCGGGTTTTTGATTAGGAGTCCAATTAATCGACAATCGGTAACTCAAATGTGGGTTTATGCCGATAAGGGTTAGAAAGTTGATGTAATTCAGTGTCCTAGGCAATAAAAATGATTCCGTTAAAATTCTCTTAATTAACGGCCTGTTGTGTCACTAAGTAAGAAAAGGGAGGTCTCTTAAAATGACAACTCATCAATCTAACCACAATGACCCATCGTTTATTGGCGCTGTTTCTAATGGCGTTTATTCCGCTTACCCTCTGGTCGCAGGACGAGACCAATCCCTATCCAAAAAGATCCTATACCACTACTTCCATTCAAGGCCAAACCATCAAGATTGATGGAGTTTTGGACGATGAAGCCTGGAATGCGGTCGAGTGGACTTCGGACTATGTGGAGTTCCAGCCTGATGTTGGAACAGAACCCTCCCAGCAGACTAAAATGAAGATCGTGTACGACGATAAGAATTTGTATGTGGCCTTTTATTGTTTGGAAAGCGACATGAGTAATTTAGAACGCCGACTGGGCCGACGGGACGATTTCCCAGGTGATTGGGTAGAGATCAACATTGATAGTTACAACGACGACCGTTCCGGATTTTCATTTACGGCTTCTGTGTCTGGTGTTAAGGGTGATGAGTTCATTTCAGACAATGGGAATTTTGACAGTAGTTGGAACCCCATCTGGTACCTGGCTACCAGCATACAGGAAGATGGATGGATAGCCGAGTTTCGTGTTCCACTGAGTCAATTGCGATTTGGAAATGACGAGGAGCAGGTCTGGGGGATTCAATCCACCAGAAGATATTTTGCCAATGAGGAACGCTCACTTTGGCAGCCACTTCCGGCCAACCCTCCCGGTTGGGTCAGTGAGTTTGGTGAATTGAGAGGACTGATCGGTCTAAAGCCTCAAAAGCAATTGGAGATACAGCCTTATACGGTTGCACAGTTAGATACCTACGAAGCAGAACCGGGAAACCCCTTCCGCGATGGAAGTGACCCGCGCTTGACCGGAGGACTGGATGCCAAGATCGGGGTGACCAATGACCTCACCCTGGATTTGACGATCAACCCGGACTTTGGGCAGGTGGATGCAGATCCTGGTGCCATTGCCCTTGATGGTTTTGAGATCTTTTTTCCGGAACGGCGTCCCTTCTTTGTAGAGAATAAGAACGTGTTTGACTTTCGGGTCGGTGGTGGAGCGGACAATGTGTTCTTTTCGCGTCGTATTGGACGTCCTCCCCAGGGCGGGACTTCCGTGGACCCATCCAAGGGAGAGTTCCAGGACATACCAGCTTTTACGACCATTTTAGGTGCGGCCAAGTTTTCCGGGAAGACAAAAGATGGTTGGGCGATAGGAGTACTGGAGAGTGTCACGGCCGAGGAAAAAGGAGAGATCGAGCTCTCGGATGACCCGGAATTCATTGCAGGTCTTCCTGAAGTTGGGGAAGCCCGGGAAGAAGTTGTCGAGCCTCTCACCAACTATTTTGTCGGTCGGGTACAGAAGGATTTCAACGATCGGAACTCCTATGTGGGAGGGATCATGACCTCAACGGTCCGAAGAATGGATCCCAACGTCTCATTCCTTAGAAGCCATGCCTATTCCGGAGGGATCGATTTCAGGCACAATTGGAAGGACCGAAAATACTATGTAGAAGGAACAGGGATCTTAAGCCATGTTCGGGGAAATCCCGAGTCCATACTCAGGACCCAGACATCGCTGACTCACCTCTTTCAGCGAGTAGATGCCGGCCATGTCGAGGTAGATCCTACCCGGACCAGCATGACCGGTACAGGAGGGCGTTTTGAGATCGGTAAAGGTGGAGGAGGAGACTGGCGTTATAATGTGGGTGGAAACTGGCGTTCTCCGGAACTGGAGCTCAATGACATTGGTTTTCTCAGACAGGCTGATCAATTCCGGCAGTACGCCAACGTCCGCAGACTGTGGAACAACCCGACCAGTTGGTACCGTCAGGCCAATTTGAGTTTAAACCAATTTACTGAGTTTGATTTTGAAGGGAATTACAATCGGATCCAATATGAGGTGAACGGTTATATGAACTGGAAGAATAACTGGTGGTCCGAATTTGGGTTTGGTCACAAACCCAGGATTTTCACCAATACCTTTTTAAGAGGTGGCCCACGCTGGCGCTTTTCCGACGAGAATTTCTTCTACTTCTTCTCCGGGACCGATAGCCGGAAGAAATTCAACATGACCTTGGGCTATGTTCATTCGGATGCCAAGGAGGATGCTTTTGCCTTGAGACGTTATGTGGTCAGGATGAGGTATCAACCTCTGAACGCATTGAGCTTGTCGCTAAACTTTGAATACCAGGAGAACCCGAACAAAACGCAGTATGTTACTGAAAGCAGTTTTGATGGAACTCCGAGGTACATACTCGGGAATATTCAGAACGAATCCCTGAGCACCACCCTGAGGGTCAATTACAACATCAACCCCAACATGACCATTCAATATTATGGACAGCCGTTCATCTTTAAGGCTAATTTTTCGGATTTCAACTATGTGAACGATCCAATCGCAGAGGGACTGAACGAACGGGTTACCCTGTACGACAACCAGCAGATCAGTTTTGAAGATGGTGTTTATTCCGTAGATGAGAACCGGGATGGAACCACGGACTACGCTTTTGGAGATCCAGATTTTGCCTTTGTGCAGTTTCGATCCAATATGGTATTCCGATGGGAGTATATTCCGGGGTCCGAGATATTCCTGGTATGGTCACAAGGGATCACCGGTCTTGGTGATGTCAATGATAGCTTTGGGACCATCATTCAAGATGAATTACTGGGTCAGCGACCGCAAAATACCTTCTTGCTGAAGGCTACTTACCGATTCGTGTTCTAGTGGGCTTCCAGCCAATTCTGGCCTGTTCCAACATCGACCACTAAAGGAACTGCCAACTCATAGGCCGATTCCATTTCCGACCGGATCATCTGGGTGACCGAATCTAACTCCGGTTTGAAGGTGTCGAATACCAATTCGTCATGCACCTGCAACAACATTTTGGTCTGAAAGGATTCACTTTCCAGACGCTTGTGGATGTTGATCATGGCAATCTTGATGATGTCAGCCGCACTTCCCTGTATGGGTGCGTTGACGGCGTTTCGTTCGGCCGCTCCACGGACCACGGCATTCCGGCTGTTGATGTCTTTAAGGTACCTGCGGCGGCCCAATACGGTCTGTACATAGCCATTATCCCGCGCAAAATCGACCTGCTTGGTCATATATTCCCTCAATCGGGGATAGGTGGCGTAGTAGGTGTCTATCAGTTCCTTAGCCTCTGTTCGAGACAGGTCGGTCTGATTGCTTAGACCAAATACGGACACCCCATAAATGATCCCAAAATTGACCGTTTTGGCGTTGGCTCGCTGTTCCCGACTCACTTCTTCTAAGGGAACCCCAAACACCCGCGCGGCTGTGGAAGCGTGAATGTCCTCACCCTTTTTAAAGGCCTCGATCATGTTCTCTTCCTCACTAAGGGCAGCGATGATCCGTAATTCGATCTGGGAGTAATCCGCCGCTAGTAGAATATGATTGGTGTCCCGAGGGACAAAAGCCTTGCGCACTTGTCGGCCTCGCTCTGTCCGTATGGGAATGTTCTGCAAATTCGGATTGTTACTACTCAACCTACCGGTGGCGGCAACGGTTTGCATATAGTCTGTATGCACTCTCCCTGTGGCCGGTTCAACCTGTTGGGGCAAGGCGTCCACATAAGTGCTTTTAAGTTTCGAAAGGCCGCGATATTCCAAGACATCGTTTACGATCTTATGATCCTTCCTCAAGCTGGTCAATACATCCTCTGCTGTAGAGAACTGCCCGGTTTTCGTCTTCTTAGGTTTGTCGATCAATTTCATCTTACCAAAGAGGATCTCTCCCAATTGGCGTGGAGACGCAATGTTAAATGTTTCTCCTGCTGCTTCATAGATCGATTGCTCGAGTGACAGAATATCTTTATCCAGATCGGTGGACAATCCGCCAAGAAAGTCAACATCCAAACGGATACCTTCCAGTTCCATGTCGGCAAGCACGCGAAGTAAGGGGATCTCGATGTCCGTAAATAGGCCACGTGTATCGGCCTCGTCCAGTTCTTTTTCGAAATGCTGCTTCAATTGCCAGGTGATATCGGCGTCCTCCACAGCGTATTCCGTCTGTTTGGCCAGGGGAACATCTCGCATACTGAGCTGATTCTTTCCTTTTTTACCGATGAGCTCAGTAATGGAGATAGGCGTGTAATTTAGGTAGGTCTCGGCCAGGATCTCCATATTGTGGCGCATATCCGGATTGATCAAGTAGTGAGCCAGCATGGTATCGAAAAGAGATCCTTTGACGTGAACGCCATATTGGGCCATTACCTTGATATCGTATTTTAGATTCTGCCCCACTTTTTGAATTTCTTCCGATTCAAAGAACGGCCTCAATTGTTCAATTGCTTGGGTCGCTTCATCCTCTTCTTCTGGTATGGGGACGTAATATCCTCGGCCAGACTCCCAGCTAAAAGCGATTCCGACCAATTTTGCCGTCAACGGATTTAAACCCGTGGTTTCGGTGTCAAAACAAACGGCTGTTTGCTTCATTAATTTTTTTAGAAAGAACTCCGTTCCCAAGCCTGTTGGAACAAATTGATAGAAATGATCTACGCTCTGAGAGGTCTCACGGCTGCTAAAAGTCTTGATAGTCGATTCCACTTCACCTCCAGAATCGAACAGGGAGAATTGACCAGATCCTGCTGTGGGTTGGGCAGCCGGTTTTTTTACAGTTTCTTCTTTAGTGCTGGCCTTATGCTCTGAAGAGTCGTTTCCAAAGGTATTCACCAGGTTACGGGTAAGCTGCCGAAATTCCAGATCCTCAAAAACGGAGATCACAGCCGGTAGATCCGGTTGATTCAGTTCGAAATCGGTGGCATCAAATTCTACCGGAACATCCAAGATAATGCGGGCCAATTCCTTGGAGAGCATTCCCAATTCTTTGTTGGCCTCTACCTTTTCTTTCATCTTACCCTTCAACTGATCAGTATTCTCCAAAAGCCCTTCCATACTGCCAAATTCCTTGAGAAATTTCTTGGCTGTCTTTTCTCCAACACCGGGTAATCCAGGGATGTTATCGGCACTGTCCCCCATCATTCCTAAGTAGTCGATGACCTGCTCCGGCCGTTCCACTTCAAATTTGGCTTGTACTTCCGGTACCCCCAGGTCTCGTATCCTCCCCCGAAAACCGGCCGATACATAAAGATGTTTTCGGAAACCAATTGGGCGAAGTCCTTATCTGGAGTCACCATAAAGGTCTTGTAGCCTTCTTTTTCAGCCTTCTTGGCCAGTGTGCCGATCACATCGTCGGCTTCAAAGCCTTCCTTGACCATGATCGGGATATGCATGGCTTTTAATATCTCATGGATGTAAGGAACTGCTATCCGGATGGCCTCCGGTGTTTCATCCCGATTGGCCTTGTATTCCGGGAACATCTCGTTTCTGGCTACACTACCTCCTTTGTCAAAGCAAACAGCCAGGTGATCAGGTCTTTCTCTTTTGATAACATCTAAAAGGGAATTGGTAAACCCTAAGATGGCAGATGTGTCCAGTCCTTTACTGTTGATCCGAGGGTTCTTGATAAAGGCGTAGTATCCCCTGAAAATGAGGGCGTATGCATCCAGGAGAAAGAGTCGTTTTTGTTCGGCCATAATGGGATAGGAATATTCGTTTAAAACTACAAAACTTCCTGTCCTTGTTCTAATTTATTGATGGGCAATTTGTATTTTTCCGGCACAATTCCAGGTCCTATGAAGAACCCATTTTCTATTGCCATTCACGGTGGAGCAGGCACCTTGCTCAGGGGGCAGATGACTCCAGAGTTGGAGCAGCGTTACAAGCAGGCATTAACGGATGCCTTGGACCAAGGATTTGCTATTCTGGAGGTGGGCGGAACTGCTTTGGACGCCGTTCAAAGAGCCGTTTGTGTCTTGGAGGATAGCCCACTTTTCAATGCAGGCAAAGGCAGTGTCTTTACCGCAAACGGAGGCCACGAAATGGACGCGGCTATCATGTGCGGTAAGGACTTATCGGCCGGAGCTGTATCCCTGGTAGAGGGAGTGCGGAATCCAGTTGTACTTGCCCGGGACGTAATGGACCACTCTGAACATGTTTTCCTGGCCGGGGCCGGAGCCATGGAGTTTGCCAAACAACGCGGACTACAGTTTGAAGAACCGGATTATTTTTTCGATCAACTCAGATACGACCAGTGGCAGGAGATCAAGGATTCCGATCATTTTCAGTTGGATCATTCCGTTTCCAAGGATCACAAATTTGGGACCGTAGGCGCGGTTGCTTGCGATAGGGATGGCCATGTTGCAGCGGCCACTTCCACAGGGGGCATGACCAATAAGAAATGGGGTCGGGTTGGAGATAGTCCGATGATCGGTGCGGGCACCTATGCCAACGACCAAACCTGTGCGGTGAGTTGTACGGGCAGTGGAGAATTCTTTATTCGCGGTGTTGCGGCCTATGACGTTTCCTGTTTGATCGAACTAGGTGGAATGGATCTGGCAAAGGCCTCTGATGTTGTGGTGAACCAACGCTTGCTCGATATAGGTGGAGATGGCGGACTTATTGCGGTCAACAACCGGGCAGAGGTCAGCCTACCTTTTAATACAGAAGGCATGTATAGAGGATTCAAAAAATCGACCGGGGAATCCCAAATAGCGATCTACAAGGACTGATCAGACAAAGGGTGCATCCACAGGAAGCACTTTGATGGTTTTCTTTTTGATGTTGAACCGATCTCCATTGGCCAGAACATGGGTCTTTAGGTTGGTCAAAGACATAGGGGTTCCGGTTTGTAGGATCTTCTGATTGTTGTGCTTGATCTTCCGGGGATCAAAGACAATGACCATCCCAGAACCGATCACCTCGAAGGTAGTTCCTTGACTGATCACCAATCCGGTATCTTCTGCAAGCCCTACGCCAAGAAGATCAGGATGAATGGCAACAGCTTCCGCCAATCGTCCAAATCGGCCTCTACGGATAAAGTGGGAATCGATGATCAGTTTGGGAATAAAGCCCATTCCCTCGGTCATTTTTACTGCACCTTTAACAAATGCCTCTGTGCTACTGCCACCAGCAATCATCTCTTCAGACATACACATGGCACCCGCACTGGTGCCGGCAATCACCAAGGGTTCGTTTTGAAATCGTTCCGAGAGAATTTCATGTACTGGGGTGTTGGCGATCTTTTCGGTGATCTTGGACTGGTTTCCTCCCGAGAACATCAGGCAATTAGCCTCTTTGACCAACTGGATATTCTCTTCCTTAAAGGATGCTTCCCTATCTCTGATATCCATTACTTTGACATTGGAACAACCTAATTTTCCAAATGCTTCCAGGTAATTTGCAGCAACTTCATCAGGTATGCTTGACGCGGTTGGAACAACTACAATTGAGGCATTCGGACCGCCACTCTCACGAACCACACGGGACAGAATTCCCTCTTCGATATATTCAAGTTTGTATTGTTCGTGGGTTTCAATTCCTTTGTCCTCATTCCCCCCTATCGGGATCAGTGTTCCTGCTACCTGCATACCTTAGTTTTGTCGGATTCAAAAATAACCTTTTTGTACTAGAAATTATGGTATCTTTAAGTCTTTCACCTGCAATAAAACCACTATGAAAATACGGGAAATCAACGCCATGAGAGGACCTAACTACTGGTCCGTGCGTAGACACAAATTGATTGTGATGGTTCTAGATCTGGAGGAAATGGAACAACGTCCTTCAGATACCATTGATGGATTCAAAGACAGGCTTGTCGCCATGTTCCCCACCATGTACTCTCACCGTTGTTCTGTGGGAGAACCGGGAGGTTTCTTTCAACGGGTAGAAGAAGGAACCTGGATGGGACATATAATCGAACACATAGCTTTAGAGATCCAAACACTCGCCGGAATGGATACCGGTTTTGGCCGTACCCGAGGTTATGGAGAGGAAGGGGTTTATAATGTGGTCTTTTCTTATATAGAAGAAAGCGTTGGGCGTTATGCGGCCAAGGCTGCGGTACGTATTTGTGAAGCACTGATTGAAGGTGAAGACTACGACCTCGAGCCGGACATACAGGAGATGCGGGAGCTTAGAGAAAAATATCGTTTGGGCCCAAGTACAGGCTCTATTGTAGAGGAAGCTGTCAGTCGTGGCATTCCGTGGATACGACTTAATCAGTATTCTTTATGCCAATTGGGTTATGGGGCCAACCAGAAACGCATACAGGCTACAGTTACCTCAGAGACCAGCAGCATAGGCGTAGAACTGGCTTGTGATAAGGAGGACACTAAGTATCTCCTGGAGCAAGCTGAAGTCGAAGTGCCTAGAGGGGATATAATCTCCAGGGAGAGAAGCCTGGAGGAGGCCTGCCGTTATGTGGGTTACCCGCTGGTGATCAAACCCATAGGGGGTAATCATGGAAGAGGAATAACCGTTGATATCCAAGACTACGACTCTGCAGTCAAAGCCTTTCACGCTGCGAAAGAGGTATCCAGAAGAGTGATTGTAGAGAAATTCATTACCGGCGAAGATTACCGGTTGTTGGTGATCAACAATGAGTTTGTTGCGGGTGCCAAGCGGACGCCGGCTCATGTGATAGGCGATGGGAAATCGACCGTACGGGAGTTGGTCGATGAGGTCAACAAAGATCCTCGTCGTGGTTACGGGCACGAAAAGGTACTCACCCAGATCACCATCAACGAGTTGACCAAAAAGATACTGGAGGATGCAGGGTATACAGAAGATTCAGTGATCTCCGAAGGAGAAATGCTAATTCTGAAGGACACAGCCAACCTCAGTACAGGAGGTACAGCCGAGGATGTAACGGATATCGTCCACCCGGCCAATGTTTCCATGGCAGAGCGGATCTCCAAGATAATCGATCTAGATATTTGTGGAATCGACATCATGACCACGGATATCAGCAAACCACTGGCCGAGACTGGAGGAGCAGTTTTGGAGGTCAATGCAGGCCCTGGGTTCAGAATGCACCTGGCACCGACCACAGGATTACCGCGAAATGTGGCCGCCCCTGTTGTAGACAAGCTTTTCCCTGTACAGGGAGATACGGGTAGGATCCCCATTGTGGCTATCACAGGAACCAATGGAAAGACAACGACCAGCCGCCTCATCGCCCATATGGCGAAAATGAGTGGCCACAGGGTGGGATATACCACTTCAGATGGGGTTTACATTCAGAACCGACTACTGATGAAGGGAGATTGTACCGGTCCTGCCAGTGCAGAATTCGTCCTGAAGGATCCAACGGTCAATTTCGCTGTACTGGAGTGTGCTCGTGGTGGTTTACTCAGAGCCGGTCTCGGATTTGCTAATTGTGATGTGGCCGTGGTGACTAATGTTGCAGCCGATCACCTGGGATTGAAAGGGATCCATACCGTGGAGCAGTTAGCCAAGGTCAAAGGAGTTGTTCCAGAGACCGTGCTTCCCGATGGTTATGCGGTACTGAACGCGGACGATGACCTGGTCTTCGGGATGCGACGAGGGATCGATTGTAACCTGGCACTATTCTCTATGGATGAGAACAATCCCAGGGTACAAGCATTGCAACGCAAAGGAGGGATCACTGCTGTATATGAGAATGGCTATGTAACCCTTTGCCGCGGTAAATGGAAAATGCGGATCATGAAGGCCGATCAAATTCCGCTCACCTATGGAGGGAAGGCCAAATTTATGATCCAAAATGTGCTGGCTGCTGTTATTGCCGCCAATGTACGCGGGATCAGTATCGAAGATATGAAAGCAGCTTTGCGAACATTTTTGCCTTCTGCGGATCAGACTCCTGGCAGGCTGAACCTTTTCAAGTTTGAGAACTTCCAGATCCTGTTGGATTATGCCCATAACCCGGCCGGGATGAGAGCCTTGCAGAAATTCACCAACGAATTAGACGCGACGGTCAAGGTAGGGATCATTGCTGGGATCGGAGACCGGAGAGAGGAGGATAACAACGAGATGGGACGCATAGCAGCCGAGATGTTCGACGAGATCATTATCAGACAGGATAAGCATCTGCGCGGAAAGACCGAAGAGCAATTGATCTCCATGCTGGATGCCGGTATCAAGGAGAAAGATCCACAGAAAAAGACGACCATCATCCCTTCGGAAAGAGAGGCCATTACCCACGCGGTCAGCAACGCCAGGAAAGGCTCCCTGATCATCCTGTGCTCGGATGTGGTGCCCGATGCCCTGGATCTGGTGAAGGAATTCAAAGAGAAAGAGACCTCTGGGGAAATGGTTTTTGCACAGAATTAGTCTCAAAAAATAGAAAAGTCACCACAGAGTGATGACTTTTCGCCCCAAATTTGATCGATCCCGTAAGGGATCAACCTACTTATGTAACACAATATTACAAAATTTTGAAGTAGGTCCTTTTGGCGTTAAGTTTTTCTTAGCGCTTTATTCATTTCAAATATCTGATAATCAGATATTAATATCCTATGAAGCTAGGAGTCTATCGCGTGATCTGAAGGATAACTTTCGTTGCTATTGTCTCGGTAACATGTAACAGTAAACCCGGGATGAATAGAATAAGAACCCGTTTCTCCTTGTTTATTCATGGCGATATAACCCACCTGGAAGTCCTTGTAATTCGGGTTACCTTTTAAAATACGGCCTATGGCTTCTTCGCAGGCCTGTTGCGGGCTTTTGCCTTGTCTCATCAATTCGACGATCAGGAAACTTCCCACAGTCTTTAGTACTTCTTCGCCCAATCCAGTCGCCGTTGCAGCGCCGACCTCATTATCAACGAATAAACCGGATCCGATAATGGGTGAATCCCCAACTCGGCCGGCCATCTTGTAAGCCAGCCCGCTAGTAGTGCAACCTCCAGCAAGGTTTCCGTCGGCATCTCTGGTGAGCATCCCAATGGTGTCGTGGTTCTCAATATTTATAATCGGCTTGTATTCCGATTTGACCTTCCAGTCCTCCCAAGCCTTTCTCGAAGCTTCTGTCAGTAGGTCCTCAGGTTCAAACCCTTCGGCAATGGCAAATTGCCTGGCACCCTCACCAGCAAGGAGTACATGAGGGGTGTCTTCCATAACCTTTCTGGCTACCGAAATGGGATGTTTAATGTCTTTAAGATAGACCACGGCTCCGTAGTCTCCCTGACTGTTCATGATGCAGGCATCCAGGGTTACATATCCATCCCTGTCTGGGAGGCCTCCGATCCCAACGGATTGTCCTTCTGCATTGGCTTCTTCTACACGGCAACCGGCTTCCACCGCATCAAGGGCATTACCCCCTGATCCAGTACCTGCCAGGCACCGGCTGTGGCATTCTTTACATTCCAGGTAGCGATGGCTACTGGTCCGCCTGGATCCTCCGTTGTTTCCTCCTTGGCAGGAGCAGCAGCATTTTCTTCTTCACCGCTTTTACAGGCCAGTGCGTTTGCTCCGGCAACCACCCCCAGGCTACTCAGGGATGCATTCTGAATGAACTTTCTTCTTTTCATGGTTGTTGGTTTATTCCGATCTCATCGACAAAGAGCCAGGCTTTTCCGTTGTGGGCTGCCCCCAGATGCCAATCGGGTAGATCGCCAAAATTACGGGCATGTACCTTGAGGTATCTGGCCTTTTTGGTTGGTATGTCGAATTGAATGCGTTTGATCTCACTTTGATCCGATGGAACCTCTGCCGCAATTTCGACAGTCTGATCAGGTTCCAGGAAACTAGTACTATCAGACAGGCTGATGTCCACTTTCGTCGGATAGAAGATCCAGCTTCGCTGATCCTGAAGGAAGCCTATCCTAACAGAACTGATATCCTTGACCTCTCCGAGGTCGATCACCGCTATTAGGTCGGTGTCCTGGTAACCCTGCCAAGCTCCGGTTCTGAAGTCCTGACCGCCGGTTTGGCCATTGATAAGGGCTTGTTGCCCACCTCCGTTATATTGGTTGGCATATTCCGTTTCAAGGGTTATTTTCAAGTTGGGATCGATCTTTCTCAATCGGGTTCTACTTCTGGGACTCTCAAGATCCCCCAGACTGGCATAGGTAGACAGCCAGGCTTCTTCCTTTACTGCAATGGGTCCATCATAGATTTCAAAAACATCTTGGTCGTCTAGGCGATAGAAGATCCGGGCATCCTCCTGAATGGATTTTAGCTCTATCTGAGTCATTTCCTGGAATGCCAACTGACCAGAAGAAATAAAAGGAAGGGCAACAAATTGAGCGTCGTCAACTTCAGCCAGAGGCGTCTGCTCAGATTTGGTCCCCCAATTGGTGGGTTCTTCTGAGAGTTGGAAAGTCAATTCGCCACCAGCCATAATCTCCTGATGAGTGATATAGGTCCGGTTCAATTCCGTTCCGTTCAACGATACATTCTTTATATAAGTTAGGTCGCTAGCTTTTGGTGCAATAATTTGGAAGATGTTCCCATTCTCCAGTTGGATCTCCGCCTGTTCAAATAAAGGTGATCCAATAATATATTGATTGCTTCCGGGAGTAACCGGATAGAAACCCATTGAGCTCAGCACATACCAGGCACTCATCTGGCCACAATCTTCATTCCCGGAAATTCCATCGGGAGTGGGAGTGTATAATTCCGTCAGGATCTGTTTCACCTTTTCCTGGGTCTTACTCGGTTTGTTCAAGTAATTATACAAGTAGGCCATGTGATGGCTGGGTTCGTTCCCGTGTGCGTACTGACCGATCAATCCAGTAATATCTGCCTGATCTCTGCCCGAGGTTTGGCTTTGGGCAGTAAAGAGTTTATCCAGGTGGTCCTCCAGGCCTGCTTTCCCGCCATGAAGGGCAATCAGTCCACTTATGTCATGTGGTGCATAGGTGCTGTACTGCCAGGCGTTCGCTTCAGTATAATTAAAATTGACTTCATAGGGGTCGAATGGGGAGAACCAACGGTTGTTGATCCGACCTCTTAAGAATTTAGATTTCGGGTCGAATAAGTTTCGGTAAGCCAAGGCCCTATGGTTGAAGTAACTCGCATCCTCCTTCTTCCCAAGCGCTTCGGCCATTTGGGCAATGGTCCAATCGTCATAGGCGTATTCCAGGGTTTTGGACACCGATTCGCTTTCTCTTTCCACCGGGATGTAATTGAGTTCTTTAAAGGCCTCCAGTCCCAATTTATCTTGCATGGCGCTGTGCTTCATGGCTTCGAATGCCAATTCGGCATCAAAACCTTCAATACCCTTTAGATAAGCATCCACAATCACTGGGACTGCATGATAACCGATCATACAACCCGTATAGTTCCCGGCCAGGTCCCAAATAGGCATGATCCCGCCCTCTTCGTACTTGGCGAGGAAGGTATTGATGAAATCGACCGTTCTCTCCTGCTCGATGATGGTGTACAGGGGATGTGCTGCCCGATAGGTATCCCACAAGCTAAATACAGTGTAGTAGTTAAAATCTTCCGTTTGATGTATCTCCAGGTCCATACCCCGATAACGGCCATCAACATCCTGATACAGATTTGGGGCGATCATGGTGTGATATAAGGCCGTATAAAAGTTGGTTAGATGGTCTCTATTGGAAGAGCCCACCTTGATCTTATTCAGTTGTCGATTCCAAACCTCTGTGGCTTCATAATGAACTTGTTCGAAACTTTTGTCTCCAATTTCCGCTTCCAGGTTTTTTTGGGCACCGGTTACGTCCACAGCAGAGATCCCAATGCGCACAGTGACAGGATCGTTGTCTGGATTGACAAAGGTAAATCCGCCCATTCTGTCCCGTCTGTCCGGATCACGATGGAAGAAGGTCGGGCTCTCAAAGGGATGTGAAAACCGAATGTAGAAGTAGAGATGTTGATCCTCGGCCCAGGCTTTGGAGCGTCGGAATCCTGAGATCTCCCGATCGGATATAGTTTTAATGTCAAAGTCTATCAGTTGATCCCGATGTTCCAGATCCAAGATGAGGTGCTGGTTCTCTGAGGATGGATAGTTGTAACGATGTATGCCCGCCCGTTCAGTGACCGTCAACTCTACCTCAATCCCGGTGGAGTCAAGAAGGACGTGGTAGTAGCCTGGTGATGCATCCTCATTTTCGTGACTAAATCCCCATCGATATCCCGGTCTTCCGTCTGCTCCGTTATGAAAGATCAAACTGTCTGTAGGCATCAGCAAAATATCTCCATAGTCACTTACTCCCGTACCGCTGAGGTGAGTATGGGAAAATCCATAAATGTATTGGTCGCTGTAATGATAGCCTGAACAGCCATCCCAGCCCTCCAGACGAGTATCCGGACTAATTTGAATCATCCCAAACGGCATGGTTGCACCGGGATAGGTATGTCCATGACCGCCGGTGCCAATGAATGGATCGACGTAAGTCGTTGGATCAGAAATGGGTTCGGTAACTGCTGTGTCTTGCTCTTTCTTGCAACTGATCAGCAGGAAAGACAATACGAGAAATCGGTAGGTGATTGACATGTGTCGTGATATGGTGAAAGATACAAAATCACGTTAAAAAATCGTAAAGGAACCCCTATTCCCGCGGGTTTCCAATTATCTTTACCGACCAACTTGATCGGGAGTATGCTACGCTGGATAATTTTTATTGCGATCTATATAGCGATCGATATTTATGCCTTTCAGGCTTTACGGACCCTGACAAGGACTAATTGGATTCATTGGCTGTATGTTGTGGTATCTGTGACGGTCCTTGGGGCCTTCATTTATCAGATAACAACTGGTCCGTCCAGGGTAATGAATCCGGCAAGAATGTACACCTTTGGTTTGTTCATAGCCGTCTTCTTACCCAAGTTTCTTTTAGTCGCCTTTATGTTTGGCGAGGATGTATACCGAGTCATTGCGGCCTCTATATCCAAGTTAGGAGGAAGTGACAAGGGCTTTTTTATTCCTTCCAGACGTAAGTTCATCAGTGGAGTAGCTGTCGCTTTAGCGGCCATCCCATTTTCTTCCCTTTTGTTTGGAATGGTTCGTGGAAAGTATAACTACAAGGTGCTGAAATATTCTTTGGAATACGATGATCTACCGGATGAGTTCGATGGTTATACCATTACTCAGATCAGTGATGTTCACAGTGGGAGCTTCGACAACCGCGATAAGATCAGTTATGGGATCAATCTGATCAACGAACAGGCTAGTGACTTAATTGTCTTCACTGGGGACCTGGTCAATGACGCCGCCGAGGAAATGATGCCTTGGAAGGATCTTTTTGGTCAACTGAAGGCCAGAGATGGTGTCTATTCTGTATTGGGGAATCACGATTACGGTGATTATCGTCAATGGGAATCTCAGGCAGCCAAGGAAAAGAACATGCAAGACCTGAAAGATCTCCAAAAAGAAATGGGTTGGAACCTTTTGCTCAATGAGAGTAGATTCATCGAAAGAGGAGGCGAGCGACTGGCCTTGGTCGGTGTGGAGAATTGGGGAGCCGGAGGTTTTAAAAAGGCCGGCGATCTGGCAAAAGCATCTCAGGGGCTTACTCGAGACGATTTCAAGATATTATTGAGTCATGATCCGTCCCATTGGAAGGCCGAGGTTTTGCAGGATGACAGGCACTTCCACCTTACGTTGAGTGGTCATACCCACGGGATGCAGTTTGGGATTGAGATCCCTGGACTGATCAAGTGGAGCCCGGTAAAATATCGCTATGAGCAATGGGCTGGAATTTACGAAGATGTGGGCCGCTTCATCAACGTTAACCGCGGGTTTGGCTTTATCGGATATCCTGGCCGAGTCGGAATTTGGCCCGAGGTAACCGTTATTCAGCTCAAAAAGCGCAGGGCCACAGCCTAATCCCTTGGAAATACTATATTTGTAGGTAGCATTCAACCTTAACACTTCGAATTAGATGTCAAAATTTGGCGAATTAATCGAAACGCGTGTTCCTGTCCTGTTGGATTTCTATGCCGACTGGGATGATGCCTGCACCGATATGCATGCGGTTTTACGCGATGTTGCAGCGGCCTTAGGGGATAAAGCGCGCGTCATCAAGATCGATATCGACAAGAACAAAGAATTGGCCGAGGCCCTGCGGGTCAAAGGATTACCTACCCTGATGATCTATAAGAATGGTGAAATGAAATGGCGTCAGAGTGGCGAGCAGGATGCCAATACTTTGATCGGGCTGGTACAAGAGTTTGTTTGATCAATCGATCGCCTTACAGCTCCACCCTTTTTTCTGAATAAACTCTAAAGTCCGAGGCAGGACGTATTCTAATCTTTCCCTGGCTTTCACGCTATCGTGCATGACCACGATCGAGCCAGGACTTAGGTGTCTTTTTACTTGTTTCCAACAATATTCCGGGCTTTGGGACGGGTCAAAATCTCCACTCAGGAGATCCCACATCACAATTTTATACCCCTGAGCAATTAAAGCACGTCCCTGTCTTTTTTTTATTCTCCCATAGGGAGGGCGAAAGAGCTTGGACCTGTTCGTACCAAACCGATCCAACTCGGCTTGAGCTTTCAAAATATCTTGAAGGTAGGTCTCAAACCGAGTGTCCTTTCCATTGAGATGAGAGTCGGTGTGATTACCCAACTGGTGTCCTTGTTTTATTACTTGCTGAAGGATTTCGGGATGTTTCCGGACATTGTTCCCAATACAGAAAAAGGTTGCCTTGGCGTCGAACTTTTGCAACTCCTGCAGTACCCAAGGCGTGACCTCGGGAATAGGACCATCATCGAAGGTAAGATAGACGCTGGAATCATCTTGTATGGACCACAAATAGGCTGGCCACATCTTTGCGGCCAATGATGGGGTCTTAAACAAGTAGCGTCTCAAACGTTCTAATTTGCCGAATCGGTGCCCGTGCTGTCTAGAATTCCATCGAAGATGTCTGCTTCTGCCTCAGTGGGTCCACCGGGCTCGTCTATTTGTTCGTCTCCGTAAAATTGGCGGAATAGTTTCAGATAGCCATTAAACTCTGCAGCTTTGGCACGTCCATATTGCTCTTCATCAAAGATGATCACGATATCGATCAGGCTGCGATAACGTTCCATATTGGAGATCACCTCGTCCGCAACACCGTATTGTCTGCTCAGTTCCAATCCGCTGTAATAGCGCAAGTACTGCTGATAGATGGCGGCTACCTCTTCGAATACTGCTCGTGCTTTTTCCGGCTCGTTCAGCTGATAATAATTCAGCACAAACGGTTCCAATAAGGAGTAGTATTCAAAATATTTGACCGGCATTTTCTCCATGCCCAGATCAAGAATCTCGATCGCCTTTTCTTTCTTGCCTTCTTTTCTTAAGGCTTCTGCTAGTCGGGCCAGATTTGAACGATAGGTGATTCCATTACGACGTGTTTCTGTGTCGTGGTAGATGAGGTCGGTACCGGCATTACCCCAATCCCAGGCTGTCACGATATCGTACATCTTGTCGGTATCAATTCGGCCCATATCAAAAGGGTTATCCGGGTCGATAGGTGTTCTGATCGGAACCAGTTTGTACACCACACCCTCCAATTGAAGGTAGTCTTTCATCCAGATATAATCGTCATCACCAAAGGCTCCACCTGAGAAATAAATTGGTCGATCCCAGTTGTTGTTGGCGATGATGTCCAGCATCATCATCCGGTTCTTGTACATGATGTTCCCAGAAAGATTGATGTCAATATAAGGAACGATCTTATCCGCGTCCTCTGGTTTGACGATACCACTTCGCAAGACGGCTTCCTTGTCTACCGGAATTCGGATATTCTTGGTAGGGAATGAGTGTGCGAATTTACCTGAGTTCAGTTCTACCTGGGTAGGGCGTTCGTCGCTGGCAACCCAATTCATCCAGGTGTTGATATCCAGTGTATCTCCGTTTCGCTTCAAGGTCTCGATATCCGTCCCGTTATTCACCAGGAATCGGATCTCTTCTGCAGCGCCGGGATTCCTTCTACGGAAGTCTTCCAGGGTCATCTCTCCATTTTCTACGCGTTCGAAATCGCCTATGGCCTTGTTAAAGTCCGTACCATGATAGAAGATGAAATCCCTTGTGCCCGTTCGATACTGCTCATGAGTCAATTGTGATGGGATAGGATCGCTGGTAAAGGCTTTCTTCTTCATGTCGTCTATATACCAGTCGGTCACGAACAAGGCGGTACATACAACCCGAATATCCTGGCGATATTGCTCGATGTTTTGTTTGTACCAGAGCATAAAGGTGTCGTTGTCTCCAATGGTGAATAAGATGCCATTTTCTGCGCAACTGTCCAGGTACATTTGCCCCATACTGTTGGCTGTATAACGATTAGAACGGTCGTGATCGTCCCAGTTCTGTGTTGCCAGTAAAACGGGGGCTGCCAACAAGGTAGCTCCAAGTACAACAGGTAGGGCCAATTTTGGTTTGATGTAATCTTTGACAACTTCGAAAAGGGCATATACACCAAACCCGATCCACATAGCAAAGACATAAAAGGATCCTACCACAGCGTAATCCCGTTCCCGGGGTTCGAAAGGCCGCTCATTGAGGTAAACCTTGAGCGCAAGTCCGGTGAACAGAAAAAAGACCAACAGCACCCAAAAACTCTTCTTGTCGTTCTTGAAGTGAAAGACCAATCCCAGAACCCCCAGGATCAACGGTAGGAAATAATAGGTGTTACGTGCTCCGTTGTTGATCACCGGATCTGGAAGATCGTCCTGGGATCCCAGGCGCATCTCATCCAGGAATTTGATCCCTGAGATCCAGTTTCCGTGTAGCATGGTTCCCTGTCCCTGCACATCGTCCTGGCGACCTGTAAAATTCCACATAAAATAACGCCAATACATATACGAGAACTGGTGCTGGAACATAAAGCTGATATTGTGCCAGAAACTGGGTTTTTCCACATCGAAGAATTGCCCATAAGTCTGCAAGAACTCATTGTACTGGCCCTTGTCAACCAGTCCTTCTCGGTAGGCCTGTTTGAAGGCATTTACCTCATCGACCAAACGCTGTTCGCCCCGGTATTGCCGTTTAATGGAAAACTCCAGACCATCTGTATATTCCAGGTAATTGGCGGCGTGTTCCGAACTCCACATCCGCGGCAAAAATGCTTTGTGGGCATCGTCCAGGTTTTGACCGGCATTCTTATAATCGTTCACGACCACATATTTCCCAGCCTCTACGTCTTTCTCGTATTTTGGTTTATCATCCTTGTACGGATTTCTAGGGTCCAAACCAGCGTAGATCTCCGTAAACTGAGGGCCATAGAATAAGTGGGTCTCCGGGTATTGTTCCCGGTTGTAATAAGCAAGAAGTTCTCTGGCGTTGTTCGGGTTGTTTTCGTTGATAACAGTCCCGGCGTTGGCCCGAATGGGTAACATCAACCAGCTGGAGAAACCAATGAAAATGAAAAGAATGCAAAGTAAGCCTGTATTCAGATTCACATAGTCTTTCTTCCGGGTGTATCTTAACCCAAAGAAGAACAAGGCAATGAAGAACAGTCCCGCAATAATAGAACCGGAATTGAAAGGAAGACCAACTTGGTTGACAAAAAATAGTTCCATTCCACTAAAGAACTTCAAGGTCAAGGGGAGTAGTAGCTTAAAGATGAACAGTAGTATAGCCACACTCACCACATTGGCGATGATGAAATTCCTGAGAGTAATGGTCTTGTAATTCTTGAAATAGTAAAGTAGTCCAATAGCGGGTATGGTAAGCAGCCCCATAAAGTGGATACCAAAGGATAAGCCAACGATAAAGGCGATCAATACCAGCCATCTGTTGCCACGCGGTTGGTTCATCTCGCGCTCCCAGCGTAGCCCGCAATAGAACAATACAGACATGATAAAAGCCGCAGACGCATAGACTTCTGCTTCTACAGCGCTAAACCAAAAACTATCCGTAAAAGTGAAGGCCAGTGATCCGACTGCCGCGCTTCCCAAAATGGCCTTGGCGTGATTTGTAGTGATCTCTACATGTTGTCCCACCACCGACCGTAAGAGTAGCGTGAGGGACCAGAACATAAACAGTATCGCGAAAGCACTGGCAAAAACAGACATCAAGTTGATGGTCAAGGCGATGCTGTTCGGGCTCATTGCAAAAATGGAGAAAAATGCTCCGAGTAACTGATACAGCGGTGCACCTGGTGGGTGAGCTACTTCCAGGTTACTGGAGGTAGCGATGTATTCACCTGCGTCCCAAAAACTGGCCGTTGGCTCGACAGTGAGCCAATAGGTGAGCAGGGCGATCCCAAAAACCGACCACCCCAAGATGTTATTCCATTTGTTGAAATTGAACGAATCCATGCACTTAGCGGATAATGATTGGGGCGAATTTACTAATAATATAAGTAGTTGGATGATAAAATATTCCTAAGGATGGCGCCTCTTTTTTTGGCTAAATTTGTTTGTGCAACTGAAAGTTTCTACTAAATTTGCATCCGCATTATGGTATTGGCCCATGGTGTAACTGGCAACACGTCTGATTTTGGTTCAGAAGAGTCTAGGTTCGAGCCCTAGTGGGCCAACGCAAACCCTCCGAGATTTTCGGGGGTTTTTTTATTGCTAGGCTCTCACCTGCCTGCGCACCACCTGGCTCCTCATTTCAAAAGGTCCACTGGACCTTTCGACTTCTTCGAAGACATTCGGCCCGGTTCGAGCCCTAGTGGGCCAACAAATTCAAAAAAGGTCTCAAACAAAAGTTTGGGGCCTTTTTCTATTCCTATGGATCGGGCTCTCACGCCCTCCCGCCAGCTGGCCCTTCGCTAAAAATGTCCACTGGACATTTTTTTAACGCTCGGTCCCCTAGTGGGCCAACAAGTGTAATTTTATAGACCCTGTAAACATTGAGTTTGCAGGGTTTTGTATTTTTAAATGGTCAGAAGTCCGATCTAGATCCATGGAAATGTTAGAGCGTTAATACTTAACTTGTCTCGGGAGGGGAATGACACTCCTAGCTGGAAGAGTTGGACGATCAAACAATGTGGTCGAAAGACCGATGAAAGGCTTTTACTTAATTGGAGAGGCTTTTTTTGTTTCTGCTGCTTTTGTGAATCTACACCAGAAGGTCCATGCCGAATGGAACGTTCTAGAATCAAACCTTTAACTTGTCTTGGGAGGGGAATAGGGCCTCGTTGGTAGAGGAGTTGGACGATTAAACAAAAAGGGTCGGAGAGTCTTCTATCGATTATTTTAATTGACTTTTATTCCTCTTGAAATAAGTCAGGGCGCAACAACACGAATTTAAGGAGGCTGTTGGCACCGGAGAGTCCCAATTTTTTACAAATGTTAGAACGATGGTTTTCGACCGTCTTAATACTAACAAATAATGATTCTGCGATCATTTTACTGGTTTTTTGCCGAGCCACTAATTGGAGAATTCGCATCTCCGATGCAGTGAGCTTGTCGGTGAGCTCTGTTTTCGAATTGTGCCCACTATCGGTAGATTGTTTCACTAAAAACTCAGACAAAGAAGGCGTGATATACATTTTGCCATCCGCTACGGTTTTTATACAGTTTACCGTGTCCTCTATCGCATTGTCTTTTAAGATATAACCCTTAGCACCACAGGCAATTGCCTCAGAAAAGATAGCATAGGAACTATTCGAAGTTAAAAATATAACTTT
The DNA here is from genome assembly GCF_002943755.1 of Aureitalea marina. NCBI lineage: Bacteria > Pseudomonadati > Bacteroidota > Flavobacteriia > Flavobacteriales > Flavobacteriaceae > Aureitalea > Aureitalea marina. The sequence goes on along the minus strand of NZ_MQUB01000001.1, from coordinate 2,183,281 downwards.
AGCATTGGTGTGAGCAGCTTGTAACTCTGCTGCCACCTCCAATCCAGATTTTAAAGGCATATCAATGTCGAGTAATACAATATCAGGCTTACATTTACTCGCAACATTAGCTACTTCCATACCGTTACTGAGGCTGGCAACTACGTTTATTCCGGGCTCTTTACGAATAATTTCCATTAATCCCCGTCTAAAAATGGGGTGGTCTTCGGCAATAAGGACTTCTATTATTTGGGTCATTGGTCAGAGCTCTGTTAATGAGCTTTTAATGGGATCCATATTTAATTTATAATTCCTTTATTTGGATAGTAGAAAGATACCTTTATTATGAATAGTCTTGTAACAGTGGTCTTTCAAAAATAGTAAACTTAATTATTTGATTCCTATGGAGTCCCGCAAATATGGACTTTTTCCTCTTTTTCTTATAGCGCTATTCTGTCTGTCATGTGGAGATCGGGATCGAAATGACAGCCTGTTGCAGGATGCAACAAACCAGTCGGATGTGAGCAACGAGCCCCTTGTACTGCAGCAAGACAAGGATAGCGCGGGAATCGTTAACCATTTTGGTACTATAATTCAAACGGGTAGTCCACTGCGCATTCAGCCCGAGATAATTAAAAAGAGTGCTTTAGCCACTGCCAACCCAGTTGGCATTGGGGTATTGGCTCCAAATAAATTGGAAGAAAACAGCATCCCTTTTTCAACAACTAAAAAGAGCATTCCTTATAAACTCCTTCTGGAGCCTAAAAATAACAGCTCACAAGACTCGCCTTGGCTGCTTAACGGGATTGGAGACACACTTCTCACAGGAGTGCCTCTTTCTTTGGCTGGAGAGCGTATATTAAGGAAGCAGCTTCCACGAAAAAGAGCACTTTCACCTAAATATAAAAATACAAGTATTCCTTTCGATATAAAGTCACTTGATGTCACTGGAGGAATGCTTACCTCTTACGTTTATTGCGTATTTCAAGATTCAAAAAAACGCATTTGGGTAGGCTCCTACAATGGTCTCAGTATGTACGATGGTCAAAGTTTTACGCACTATACCAAAGAACAGGGCTTGGCTTCAAATTTCATATGGAAAGTTTCGGAAGATGTCAACGGTCATATTTTAATAGGTACACGTGGTGATGGTACAGAAGGAGGCCTATCCATTTATGACGGTCTATCCTTTACCAATATCAGTGAGAAAGAGGGGCTTCCCCATCATTTTGTTACCGACATTTATCCCGATAAAGACGGAGGTTATTGGCTTGGGACCTACCAAGGTGCTGTCTACTATAACGGATTTTCTTTTACCCTTTTCACAACTTTCGAGGGTCTGCCCCACAATAGAGTGTATGCCATTACGGGCGATGAAGAAGGGAATATATATTTTGGCACCGAAGGAGGGTTGGCTATCTATAACGGAAAAAATTTTAGGCTCCTGCAACAAGCGAACGGACTCCAGAGTGAGAGTGTACGAGCACTTTTCATAGATTCTAAATCGGCTTTATGGATAGGGAGTCAAAAAGGTGTTTACCGTTACACAGAAGATACCCTTTATACGTTTGCCGATACACAAGCCAGGATGGGGATGATCACGGCTATTGTAGAGGACCATGATGGTTCCATATGGATCGCTTCGAGTACATCGGGTATTTTTGAATATCGAAATAATCAATTTTATCGCTATGGAGAAAAAGAGGGATTGGTTAGCGATGACATCATAGAGCTTTATGTCGATACAGATAACCACCTTTGGTTTGCTTCGGACGGAGGTGGACTTGGAATCTTTCGGCATGATTCTTTTTCTTACCTAACCCCAAAATCTGGAATCGTTGTCCCTGGTTATAAGGCTTTGCTCGAAGACCGACAGAATAATGTTTGGATAGGGAGCGATTCTGGGGGAGCTTCGGTAATTAAAAAGGATGAATTGCTTTCTTTTACCACCCAAACAGGACTCTTGTCAAATAACATCACCGATTTGGCAGAGGATGCTCAAGGAACTATTTGGCTTGCAACGCGTGAGGCACTTAGCGCTTATAATGGTACTCACCTAACCAATTATACCACCGAGCATGGCTTATCGAGTGCTTCTGTAAATTGTGTTTATGTCGATCAACAGAATCACATCTGGGCAGGGACTGCCGAAGGAATTACACTTTTTAAAGGGGATGAAATTCATTATTATAAAGAAGAAAATGGCTTTTTAAATAATACCGTTAATGATATTACTGCCGACAGTACCGGGATTATTTGGATGGCTACAAATGCGGGTTTGGCACGATACGATGGTGAAACCTTTACGTATTACGGTGAGGGCGAGGGGCTAAGTGAAAACACCATAAACACCCTTTTTGTCGATACCGATGGATTGCTCTGGATTGGTACCCTAGGTGGTGGAATTTCAACCTTTGATGGGGAAAAATTTAATTCCTATACCACTAGTGATGGTCTCTCCGACAATGTAGTTTGGGCACTACAGCAGGATTCCAATAAGAGAATCTGGGCTACAACGGAGAAAGGGATTACTGTTTTTACTCCTAACACAGTTGCCTCCAATTCTTCCACACCGTTTTCAATACGGTCTTACTTTGAGTCGGATGGACTTCCGGAACTCTCTTTTTTTGGTGGAGATGCCCTCTTAGACAGCCAAGGAACCCTTTGGCTCTCGAATGTGGTGAATATAACCAAGAAAAGCCCTGAAATGTTGAGAGAAACCCCTGCCGTTCCTAGTCTTTTTTTAAACAGGATTGAACTCAACGATACTTTTTATGACTTTAACGCAATAGAAAACCAGGAGGGCTTGCCATTTACATTTAGCAAGACTTTGCCCTTCTACAATCTGCCCTTGGATTTAGTGGCACAGCCTTCTCAAAAACAATGTTCGTTTTTCTTTTCGGCAATTGACTGGATCGCTCCACATAGTGTTCAATTTAGTCATACAATAGAAGAGCTGGAACAAGGATGGTCTAAACCCAGCTACGAGAATAAGGCCGATTATAGAAATCTGAGTTATGGCTCGTACACATTTAAAGTAAAAGCGATGGGCGCTTCTGGGATCTGGAGCCCGGAATACACCTATAGATTTAAAATCCTTCCGCCCTGGTGGCACACTTGGTGGGCCCGAACTTGTTATGCTTTTTTAGTGATACTGTTGTTATATTCTTACGTTAGAATGCGCTTGCGTACCTTAAAGAAAAGACAGCAAGAATTGCTAAGTCAAGTAAGGGTTGCCACTAAAGAAATACGGCAACAAAAAGAAGAGATCGAGTTACAGAAGGAGGATTTGCAGGAGGCCAATAACATGAAAAATAAAATGTTTTCGGTAATTGCGCATGACTTACGAGGCCCATTTGGACAGCTTAAAATGGGCTTGATGCTTCTTGAGCAGGGAGATTTGAGCAAAGTGGAACGCAAGGAGATAATCTCCATGTTAGGACGTGACCACGAAAATACCAGTGCTCTACTGGACAACCTTTTAGAATGGTCTATAGCGCAAAAGGGAGAAATGATTTTTGAACCTTCCTCACAGCAAATACAACCACTTGTAGCCCAAAACATAACCCTTTTCAATAAAGAAGCAAAGCGCAAGGGAGTACTTCTTTCCAATAAGGTGCCATCGTCTTTGAAAGCCTATTTTGACCGCAATATGGTGCAAACGGTACTTCGAAATTTAATTTCGAATGCGATTAAATTTACAACGGCCGGAGATCGTATTACCATAGAGGGTAAAATTATGGAGGGGACAATTTGTATAACCGTTAAAGATACAGGTATCGGAATACCAGAGGAAAAAGTCAAGAAACTCTTTAAAAAGAATAAAAACTTTACCACTTACGGAACGGATAACGAAAAGGGTTCAGGTCTGGGGTTGGAGCTCTGTAACAGTCTTATTCTCAAAAATGGGGGAAGTATCCAAGCTTTCAGTGTTGAAGGAGTAGGTACGACCATTTCCTTTACATTGCCCACGACTACTTAATTGTTTTTAAATGGAGCGACTCATGCTCTATTAAACCGCCTGTAGCGGTAAAGAACGAGTGGTGGACGGACGGTTTTTTAAGTAGAGATGCAAGCCGTCTAACAACATAATCGCACCTAATTTCCCAACATACCACTGGGCCATATTTCTTTTTTGGACACCATCTGTTATATTGTTTTAATGGGATGTTGGTTTCTCATCAAAAATCAACTGTTTATGGTACTCTGCAACTACCCATTATGTGGGTAAGTATTCTATTTGTCCGTAGCAACCTTTCTCAATAATTAAAACCGGACCTAGTGCTTATAAAACATTCTACGCGTTCCCTGTAAGGAAATAGTTTGACCGTATGATTAAAGAATCTGGATTCTGGGGGGTACTACCTATGTAAAATGAGGAGTGCTCTCTATTTCCGAGCACTGGAGTGCTACATACTTTTGCACAAAACAAAAACGAATAATTATGTATACAACAACACGCACAAGTGCTTCAACCAGTAACTTGTTTTTAGTTAAGCACAACAATGTAAAGCAACAGCATTCCGGGAATCCTATTTGTAACGCAATTTTAACTCGTTCTCATGGAGTCATATGGAATAGTAAAAGACGCTACAGATAACGCATTGAGTATTGACCTTATTTGTAAACCAATTCCATTATGAAAGCTAAAGATGAACTTTACTACAGGATATGGAGTCTTGGAAAAGACTTCGAGGCGCAGTTAAATTACATCAATCACTGTAAAGCTTTAGCGGCCAGTAAAAAGAGATGTGATAAAACATACGCTTGATTTTGGAACATCCAGCCAGCTAACCGATAGAAATTGGCTCTAACCAGACGATTTACAGCATGATGTTGTTCTCAGTATGCAATTTACACAGACATATTGATGCTGTAAATAAGGATGATGAGTACTTCTTAATTCGTGGTAAACAGACCGGGAGTTAACGGGACTTTTGTAGATCTAGCGCTCCCCAATAGACTTGCTGTAATGGATACAACCATCTGCACCTATCTCAATTTATGATAGGTCCATTTTAGAATACCACGAACTACTTTCAGTACTCTAACAGATAGATTTAATAGGGGTAAACCCCTAGACAAAATGAGTGTTGCTGCCTATTTTAAGCTATTTACAAGCAACCTAGTTTTGTTCCTGTAAAAGAAGTATAACGCAAATATTTAAAACTATAATAACTGTACAATCATGAAAAATACTAATCCGATTAGGACACAACAAACACAACAGGATATGGCATCATTTCCAACAAAGATCTCCGATATTTTTGGGCAAGATGTTTTTAATACCGATGCCATGGAGGCATATCTCGACGAAGACTCCTATTTGGCAATGATTAAAGTAAAGAATACAAGCAAACGCTTAGATAATCGACTATTAGAATCTATTGCAGATGGCATTAAAAAATGGGCAATGGATAAAGGTGCAACACATTTTACACATTGGTTTCAGCCATTGACTGGGGGAACTGCAGAGAAGCATGATGCATTTTATAAGCCATCGACAGATGATCAAAAAAAGGGTATTGAAGGTCTTACAGCAAGTGAACTACTGCAGAGAGAGCCGGACGCCTCGAGTTTTCCGTCTGGAGGGCTTCGAAATACTGCAGAGGCCAGAGGCTACACCATATGGGATCCAAGCTCTCCTGTATTTATCCTAAAGACTAAAAATGGGAAAACCTTGTATATCCCTTCCATTTTTGTTTCGTACGCCGGAGAATCCTTGGGAAATAAGGCGCCCTTATTAAAATCGTTGAGAGCACTAGAGAAAGCGGCGATTCCTGTTTGTCGGTATTTTGATCCAGCGGTTACCAGCACCATAGCTACCTTAGGCTGGGAGCAGGAATACTTTCTAATTGATGAAGCGTTGTTTAGAAAACGGCCAGATTTGGCATTAACAGGAAGAACGTTAATTGGTGCAGCATCGGCAAAAGGGCAAGAATGTGACGATCATTACTTTGGGGTAATTCCCGAACGCGTCGAAGATTTTATGAAAGCCTACGAAATGGAGAGTCTTAAGCTTGGGATTCCTGTACTTACAAGACATAATGAGGTAGCTCCTTCACAGTATGAATGCGCTCCCGTTTACGAAGAGATGAATGTTTCAACAGATCATAATTTGCTGGCCATGCGTGTTTTGCAAAATACTGCGAAGAAATTCGGACTTCGTGCGATTTTGCACGAAAAACCATATAAAGGACTCAATGGTAGTGGAAAACACAACAATTGGTCCATGGCTACCAATACAGGAACCAACCTATTAGCAGGGGGAAGTAATCCAGAAAGTAATCTTTATTTCTTAACGTTTTTTATCAATGTTATAAAAGCAGTAAGCACCTATGCAGATGTATTAAGAGCTAGCATTGCTACTGCAGGGAATGATCATAGACTGGGTGCAAACGAAGCACCTCCAGCAATTATTTCTGTATTCACAGGATCGGAAATGGCAGCCATTTTAGAGCGATTTAAAACCAATGGGTTGTGCAAAAAACCACAGGTAAAGGAAATGGTTCTGGAATTAGACGTTCCCAAAATCCCTTTAGCAACTTTGGACAAGACGGATCGTAACCGAACCTCTCCATTTCCATTTATTGGGAATCGTTTTGAGTTTAGAGCCGTAGGCTCAAGTGCGTCGTGTTCTTTGCCGATGACTACACTCAATACCATGGTAGCCGAGCAACTTTCCCAGTTTTATGTTTCGGTCGAGGATCTTAAAGAGAAAGGAACATTACAAGAGGATGCTATTGTTGAGGTATTGCAGCAATATGTGAACGAAAGTGAGGGCATTATATTTAATGGTAATGGATACGATAAACAATGGCAAGCCATGGCTCAGGAGCGAGGCTTAGCGAACATAAAGTCTACACCCTATGCATTGGAAGGGTTTAACTCAGAAAATGCAAAATCCCTGTTTGCCAATCAAGATGTTTTATCTAAACGTGAAACTCAAGCCAGGTATGAGGTGATGCAACAAGACTATATCAATAAAATACAAACCGAAGCAGATTCGCTAATTGATTTGATCCAAACTTATGTGCTTCCCTCTGTAGCTTCTCATTTAAAGGATGCATTGAACATAAGAGACGGCTTTACGGACATGGGGCTTTTTAATGCCGCTCAAACAGTAAAAAATGAATTAGAAGTTTTGGCAGATTTTCAAGATAATGTGCGCCTATACTTATGTGAATTAAAGGGTAATGTTCTCAAAGCGCAAGCCATTAAAGACACTACCCGGAAGTCCAAATTTTATGCCGATCAAATACAGGTTTTATTCGATCCAATTAGGGAGAATGTCGACGAAATTGAAAAGTCAGTTTCCGATCAATCCTGGAGGCTTCCAAAGTATAGAGATATGCTATTTATTTAAAACCTATTCTAATGGCAAAAATACCTTTAAAAAAACAATATCAAGCTCGTTTAGTGCTGGCAAGAAGGCGAAATGATTTTGATGAAGTGATGAAATTTGAAAGAAAACTCAGAAAATTATGAAAACTAAAACTTATACAACAGCAATTGGGCTTTTTCTACCGATGGTAGGATTTGCCCAAAATGCCGAAACAACTATTAACAGTGGAGATACTGCTTGGATGTTGGTCGCTACGGCTTTGGTTATGCTCATGACCCCTGCAGGATTGGCCTTGTTTTACGGTGGATTAACACGGAGTAAAAACGTACTAAACACCATTGGGATGAGCTATATTGCTTTTTGCCTTGCCAGTGTTATTTGGATTGTGGTAGGCTATTCTTTGGCCTTTGACGGTGATGGATATATGCTAGGAAACTTGAAGAATTTATTGTTGAGAGATATAAAGATTACCGACACCATTGGCACTATCCCTACTTATCTTTTCGTCGCGTTTCAAGGCACCTTTGCAGCCATTGCAGTAGCCATTATTAGTGGTTCCATAATAGAACGAATTAAATTTTCTACTTGGATTATTTTTGCTTCGCTTTGGATTATTTGCGTTTACAGTCCCGTAGCTCATTGGGTTTGGGGCGGTGGCTTCTTGAGTAATTCTGGTGAGCTTGATTTTGCGGGCGGGACAGTGATCCATATCAATGCCGGTATTGCTGGCTTGGTGGTAAGCATGTTGTTGGGAAAACGCAAGAATTTTGGAACAGAAGAAAAGCCTTCATCGGTAAAACTTACTGTATTGGGTTCGGCCTTACTTTGGTTTGGGTGGTTCGGTTTTAATGCGGGTAGTCAGTTGGCGGCAGACTTTATAGCGGCCAATGCATTTCTTGTTACAAATGTTGCAGCTTGTTCGGGTGGTCTGGCTTGGTTGCTATTCGAATATAAAGACACACAAAAACCAACATTGATTGGAACTTCAACAGGAGTGATTTCGGGATTGGTGGCAATTACCCCAGCAGCTGGATATGTGGACGTTTTCGGAGCATTATGCATAGGAATTATAGGGGGGCTTGTGGGCTATTTCGGAGCGATTAAATTGAAGAAAATACTCAAATACGACGATACGTTAGATGCTTTTGGAGTACATGGTTTAGTGGGAATTGCAGGAGCGCTGGCAACAGGCGTTTTCGCCAACCCTGAAATTAATGAAGCAACGGGATTACTCTACGGTAATCCGGGTCAGCTTTGGGTACAATTAAAGGCTGTTGGGATCGTCGTTTTATTTTCGGCTGTGGGAACCTACTTGGTATTTAAAGCAGCGTCTTTGTTTAGTAAAGGAGCCAGAGTTACAGAAAGTATAGAAGACCATGGTTTAGATGTCATGATCCATGGAGAAAGAAGTTTTGATTATAAAGAGGAGGGCATTGTTTCCGACTTAAATTACAAGAAGTCGGCCTAAGCGCTTTTTGCTCGCAACACAAGAAATCATTATGAAAACAACAGACAACCTGCAAAATGCATCACTAAAGGATAGAATACAAACTGATGTAAAAACCATTTTTAGCAGCATTGACACAAAAAATGCAGGCTATATAACACCAGATCAATTGTGGCATTCTCTCGAGAGTAGAGGTATTTTAAGATCGGATTTTCGATTGCGTAACATACGTGAAAAGTTATCAAACGCGACCAAAACGGGCCAGAGAATTACACCGGACAAATTTCAAGATATTGTGCAGCATACAGCAATTGTGAAGAAAGCATTGACCGGTGATTTGGTCATATCGGACTTTTTTAATTTCGCTGAGGAAATGTGCAACATTTTTCGAGAGACCAAAGAGGTGAGGACAGGAGAAGTTGCAGACTATATTCCCCAATTGGCCCGGGTAGACCCTGACAAGTTTGGCTTTTCTGTATGTACGGTCGATGGACAAAGTTTTAATTTTGGAGATGCTCAAGAACTCTTTTGTCTTCAATCTAGCTGTAAACCGATTAATTACTGTATGGTTCATGATCAACTGGGAGAGCAAAAAGTGCATCAGCACATTGGGCGAGAACCCAGTGGACGTTCTTTCAATGAAATGGCGCTTAACAAAGACGGCTTACCCCACAACCCGTTGATTAATTCGGGGGCCATTATGAGTTGTGCTCTGTTAAAGCCCGAGCTAGATATGTCGGACCGTTTTGAGCATGTGCTTAAAACATGGGAGGAACTATCGGGTGGAATTAGACCCAGCTTCAATAACTCGGTATACCTATCCGAACGAAAAACAGCCGATCGAAACTTTGCTTTAGCTTATTTTATGAGTGAGAGTAAGGCGTTTCCTGAAAACACAAATTTGGTAGATACCCTGGAGTTTTATTTTCAATGCTGTTCTATCGAGGTGACGGCCTCTGCGATGGCCAACGCGGCAAGTACATTGGCCAACGGAGGAATGCAACCGCAAACAGGACAACAGATTTTTGATCCGAATACGGTTAAAAATTGCTTGTCTTTAATGAATTCTTGTGGGATGTACGATTTTTCGGGAGAGTTTGCTTTTACCATTGGCTTCCCGGCCAAATCTGGAGTTTCTGGAGCACTCCTTATTGTCATCCCTAATGTGATGGGTATTGCTATCTGGTCGCCGCGATTAGATCAACACGGCAATAGTGTGCGGGGTGTAGAATTTTGTAAGAAACTCACAGAGCGCTTCAATTTTCACAATTATGATAATTTGGTCAATAACGGGCGTAAAAAAGATCCGAGAAAGAAAAAATTTGAAACAAAAATTGATCATGTATTAGCGTTGATATGGGCTGCTGCCAATGGGGATTTAGATGAAATAAAACGTCTGGAAGCTCTTGGTGTAGACTTAAATGCGGCAGATTATGATGGCCGAACAGCCATGCATTTGGCAGCTTCAGAAGGTCAACTGGAGGTGGTAAAATACTTGGTTAGTAGAAAGACAAAGGCAGATCCAATCGATCGCTGGGGTGCTGCCCCTGTAATGGATGCCAAGCGCGGGGAATACAAGGAAATCGTCTCTTTTTTTGAGCAAGTCTTGTAGGGGTTGAATTAAAAAGCCTCCAAGTAAGAAGAGTAATATGAGCAATGGTTTGTTTCAGGGCAGCGATGGTTGAGAGTCTTAAAAAAGAACCCTATTTTACAGTTTGGACAGCTGTACCATACAAATGATGTGAATATCAACCTGGAACGCTTTTGGTAGAGTCTTGATCTGGCGGATCAAGATAGCCAGAAGATTGACTGTTGGAAATGACCGTACTGGTTATGGCTACACATGGTGCTTTTCGTTACCACAGCATGCTGAGCTTCTTTTTCTTTTTGGATTGCTAGTTAGGCTTTCTAGCCTCAGAACAAATAGAATCAATCAAGTAATTTTTGCTGTGGGATTCATTCTTCCCCAGTTTGAGAATTTTCGGAGCGCTAGCGAACCAATCTTAAATATTGATATTGCCTAATACATCAATAAACCGATAAACTTAATTCGTAGACCGAGTTCAAATCTTTACCGCGAAGTAATTAGCAGGAGCGCTTCGTTTTTACAACGCGCTGGCAGCATTTAGGGGAACTCTATTCCACTAAATAAAACGTCGTTCTGCACTAAAGAGCGAGTAGCGGTTGTATCAAAGCAAAATGTTTGAGCGATAAGTCGGGTTAGCAACCTGAAGCGATACGGCTAGGCAATTGATAATAATTGGGTACGCCGTATAAATCCAACCCATTGTATGTAGGCAAATCTTCCAATAATCGCTTATTGATATGGCTTGGCTAGATCGAGGTAGGGTATAATGTTTTTCAATAATCATAATCGACTCATTTTACCGATAATTTAAGTCAGCCAGATGTCAAATTTCCTTCAAAGCGATATCAAAAAGTTACACCTCATTTAGGGCCATTACCGCAGTCGAGCTCAATGCTGTGATTGGGGGTTTCTAACGACCGATTAAAGGGGTGTGAAAATGCTCTTTGTGCGATGCCATTATGCTCTACTTAACATGGGATAGTGCTTGCGAAAATTGATTTATCAAAATAATTAGGGGGTAACCCCTAGATAATCTGAGGGGGGCTCTCTATTCTATGGAGAGAGCTGCCGGTCTACTTTTGTCACTAACAAAAATTATAAAGCCTATTAAAACGAATTACAATGAAACAAGTTACTTCAATTTTAAAATTTCACCTTGCTTTTTTGGCGTTGGTGTTTTTTATGAGTATGCAAGCACAAACGAGCATATTGGTTAAGGATGGTCAAGACGCAGGTGATGAATTCGGTACCGCTGTAAGTTTAAGCGGTAACGGCCAAGTGATGGCTGTAGGAGCTCCTTACAACAGCTCAGGGACTTATTCAAATGGACAGGTAAGAGTTTATGATAAACAAAGTGGTTTCCAATTGGGGCCACCCATTAATGGGGCTTCTTTTGAAAGATCAGGCTCAACAATAAGTTTAAGTCAAAATGGGTATCGTATAGCCATAGGTGCTATTGGTAGTGTGCGTGTCTATGATTTTTCTGGATCGGATTGGATTCAAGTTGGAAATACACTGAATGGATATCAAGAAGGAGATTTTTTTGGTAATGCCGTTAGCTTAAGTGCTGATGGTACGCGTTTAGCAGTAGGTGCGGAAGGAAGTGATAGTAGTGCCGGTGAAGTGCGTATATTTGATTTGAATGGAAACACTTGGAGTCAAGTAGGCAGTCCAATCAAAGGAAATCCGAACTCTTCTCTAGGATATAGTGTTAGTCTAAGTACTGATGGTACTACGGTTGCCATAGGGGTACCGTTAGAAGCGTTAGAAGGGGGGTAAGTCCTACTGGAAAAGTACGTCTATACAGTATAATTGGTAATACGTGGGTACAAAAGGGTTCGGATATTCAAGGTATACAATACCAAACTACTCGTTTTGGCGACGCCCTAAGCATAAGCGCCGATGGTAACCGTGTGGCCATTGGTGCGCCACTGAGCGACTCTAATAGTACTTTCGCTGGTGTAGTAAAAATATACGATTATGACGGGTCCAATTGGAATCAATTAGGTGGCCATTTAACAGGTCAACCCTACGATCTTTTTGGTGCTGCTGTTAGTCTAAGTGCCGATGGCAGCCGTTTGGCTGTTGGAGCCAAAGGATGGGATGATGAACCTGGAGCAGGATCTTATGCTAAATTATACCGCTGGCAGGACAATAATTGGGTCGTTATAGGTACTCAATCTATAGAAAGTGATATACCAGGCGTTGCATTTGGGGCATCAGTAAGTCTATCTGCAGATGGAAACTTTTTAGCGGTAGGCGTTCCACACTATGGTGGCCTAGATATTGGTCGGACCTTCTTATACAACATTATGGATTACCCACCTACGGCCTTTTGTAAAAATGTAACGTTGCCACTTGATGAGGCAGGAAATGCCATGATAGATGCAAATACAATTGATTATGGTTCTGCAGATGATTTCGGATACAGCCTTTCGATAAATCGCAATACATTTACAAGCGCTGATTTAGGAACTATAGTTCCAGTAACCCTTACCATAACAGATACATGGGGGCAAACAGATAGTTGTACCGCCCAGGTAACCGTAGTAGATACCATTTCGCCTGTTATCGATTGTGAGGAAGATGCTACACGCGATACGGATCTTGGAGTTCTTACTTACACCGTAAGAGAAAATGAGCTTAATTGTGATTTCTATGAAAATACAGGGAGTGCTACCCTAACCAATGACTTCAATGGTACGGCCTCTCTAACTGGTGCTGTACTTCCATTAGGTGATACCGTGATCACTTGGACAGCAACCGATGGTAGTGGAAACAGTAACTCCTGTGAGATCACCGTGACCGTAGTTGATACCCAAGCTCCTTACATCTCTTGTATGGAAAATACTGGACGACCTACTGACCTTGGACTAGATTTCTACACTGTGGTAGGTACCGAGTTCGATGCTACTTTCTCTGATAATTCAGAGAATGCTACCCTCACCAATGACTTTAATGGCACGACCTCATTAGGAGGTGCTGTACTTCCATTAGGCGATACAGTAGTGACCTGGACAGTAACCGATGACAGTGGTAACAGCAACTCATGTGAGATGACCATAACCATAGTAGACACAGAAGCTCCTGCGATTTCTTGTTTGCAGGATGCTACACGTAATACAGATTCTGATTTATCGACTTACACCGTAATAGGTACCGAATTTGATGCTACTTTCTCTGATAATGCAGGTAATGCTACCCTTATCAATGACTTCAATGGCACGACCTCTTTAGCAGGTGCTGTACTACCATTGGGCGATACGGTAGTCACTTGGATAGTAATCGATGGCAATGGTAACGAGAACTCCTGTGAGATGACCGTGACTGTAATAGATCCTGAAATTCCTTTAGTCCTTTGTGTGCAAGATGCTACCCGTGCTGCGCACCCTATTTTATTATCCTACAATGTGGTAGGAGATGAGTTTGATCCTTCTTTTGTGAACAATCCAGGGAATACTACCCTCACTAATGATTTTAATGGTTCCACCTCTCTAGCTGGGGCTTTATTTCCACAGGGCGATACTCTAGTGACTTGGACGGTAGTAGGGGGTGATGGAAATAGCAGCTCCTGTAGTATGTTCGTTACCATAACAGAGCCTGAAGTTACAGCTTTGCTTTGTACGCAAGATGCTACCCGTGCTACAAATCCTGGAGGTCTTACCTACACCGTAGTAGGTTATGAGTTTGATGCCCGTGGTGGCGCTAATGTGACTATCACAAATGACTTTAACGGCGCAGACTCTCTAGCTGGTGCTATACTTCCTATTGGAGAAAACATGATTACCTGGACAGTAGTAGATGGAAATGGAAATAGTAATTCCTGTACTACGACCGTAACGGTAGTGAATAATGAAGCTCCGGTAATTTCTTGTAATGCTTCGATTACACAAAATAACGATGCTGGACAAACCGGTGCCTTCGTTACTCTTCCTACTCCAGCGGTTACCGATGACCTGGGTGTTTTTAGACCGTCAGTAGCAGGTATGGTAACCCCCCTAAGATTTGATAATGGAGGTCATCTCATTAATACCCCATTTGCCTGGTATGGTGCTACCCAAGAAACCCAAGATGTAGTAATGGAAATCAACTACCAAGGTGACTTTAATGGTATGGGGGAAGGTATGATCATTGTAGGACCTGATGGAAGATTGGTATTCTTTGAATTTGGGGTTGCCGATAATTATAATACTTCCATTATCAATCCCACCTTTGTTATCCCCAAAGAGACTTGGAATAACTGGGTATCATTGTATGGCCCTACGCTAAATTTTATCTTGGCAGACTGGGATTTTGTAGATAATGACAGATGTACGAGTAGATTTCCTTTTGGGTGTGAGGACGATTTTATTCAATTGATTAAACGGGGCCCAATTACCATAAGTAATGATTATAATAACACTATAAACGCCGCTGCTTCCGATTTTTATCCGATAGGAACCACCACAGTAACTTACACCGCAGTAGATATTTGTGGCGCTGTAGCAACCTGTAGTTTAGATATCACCGTAGTCGACGCAGAAGCACCAGAAATGACTTGCTTGGAAACCATCAGTCTGGAAGTACCATCCTCTTCCTGTACGATCCCCGTGGTTTTTAATGCACCTGTTATTCAGGATAACATTTCGAGTTATGGCCAAGCCGAAAGACTACAAAATGTTGTTCATAATTTCAACCGAAACAGCGCCACAGTAACTACTCTTATACCATCGGCCTACAATTTTAGGTTAGACGGCCCTAATATAGGTATTGCGGATGGTGGATCGGATATGTATGAAGGAGGTAATTTTATAACCACTAATTTGTCTGAGGTTCCACTTACCTATGCCGAAAATACGGTAACTAATTCGGAGGAGTTTGGCCCTTCAGGGAGTTATATCACCAAGAAGGTCGATAATATGTGGCTATTGGCTGCAAATTTGGATGGAATAACAGAATTCAATATCAACGGAGTCCTTGGAGCTGATGGTAATGGTATAGTCGACGGATACAGTTCGGTAATTCAAGTTAATGGAGAAAACTATTCAATTTTTGTAAAGCGGGTACGCGAAAATCCAGAGGCTAATGAAGATTCTGATCCCTCTGTGAATCATTTAATTATCATTCCAGAAAATCCAGAAGCCTCTCATAACTTCTCAACAGATACTGATGAAGATCAGCATCAGGTGACAGGTCTACAAAACACCGAGCGTTTGTATTACCTGCTTTATGCGAGTGAAAATAGTGGCCTTGTAGATAACGCGACCACTGAGAGTATCACTACGGCTTTTATAAACAGTATTGCCGCGCCCTCAGGTTCAGTGGTACAAACTGCAGGATTACCAAGCGGAAGTGAATTTCCGGTAGGCACTACCACAAATACCTTCGAAGCTACAGATGTTGCAGGAAACACAACGACGTGTAGTTTTGATGTTACCGTCACAGTAGCAGAATCCTTACAAGATTATATCTCTGAGATTACTGGTGATGTAAATATGGAATCGTTTGGGGCTAGAGTTAGCATGAGCGCAGATGGGTTACGTATGGCTGTAACTTATACTAATCCCTCTAATAGCGCTAAGCAAGTACGTGTTTACCAATGGAATGGTTGTGGTTGGGTGCAGTTAGGAGCCGATATTATTGGAGAAGCAGAAGGCGATTATTTCGGCATATCCGTTAGTATGAATGCTGATGGCTCACGCCTGGCTATAGGGGCCACATTAAACTCTGGTGACTCTGGTTATGTGCAGGTGTATACCTGGGATGGCACTACTTGGGTGCAGTTAGGAGCCAGTATTCCTAGTGAAGAGCTAGATGGATATTCTAACATATCTGTTAGTATAAGCGCTGATGGGTCCCGACTTGTGATAGGGAGGACAGTAAATTCTCCTAGTGGAACCCATTCGAATAATGTACAGGTATATGCTTGGAATGGTAGTAATTGGATACAAATGGGTTCAGATATTGGTAACGAATCTCCAGTTAATAATTTTACAGGTTTCGGTTATTCTGTTAGTATGAGCGCCGATGGTTTGCGACTGGCTATAGGAGCTCCCGATGATAACAATCCCGTAAGCGCTAATGGTTATGTACAAGTATACACTTGGGATGGCAGCAACTGGGTACAGTTAGGATCCGATATTATTGGAGAAGCTGAAAGCGATTATTCTGGCATATCAGTTAGTATAAGTGCTGATGGTTCGCGTCTGGCTATAGGGGCCGAATTAAATGCTGACAGCCGTGGTCATGTTCGTGTGTATACATGGGATGGCAACAACTGGATACAATTGGGGGCAGATATTGATGGTGAAGCACTCGGAGACTCTTCTGGTCGTGCAATTGATATGAATGCTGATGGCTCGCGATTGGCTATAGGGGCGCTTAGTAATGACAATGGGTGGTTGTCTGGACATGTTCGTGTGTATACATGGGATGGCAACAACTGGATACAACTGGTAGCCGATATAGACGGCGAATCAGCACTTGATATGTTTGGTTCTAGTATTAGTATGAGTGCTGATGGTTTGCGTCTGGCAATAGGAGCTCCATATAACGGTAATAATGGTATTCAACCTGTTGGTCGTGGTCATGTGCGGGTTTATAATTTGCCTGATACTCCTCCAGTAGCAATGTGCCAAGATATAACTGTCAATCTAGACAGTAACGGTGCATATACACTAAACCCTGCCGATGTTGATAATGGTTCTTTTGATAACAACGGATCCGTAAGCCTATCGATAGCGCCTGTAAGCTTTGATTGTACAGATATTGGTACACCGGTTACCGTTACCTTAACCGTAACAGATACTGCTGGACAAAGTGCAACCTGTACGGCAACAGTTACTGTAGAAGATAATGAAGCACCAGTAATTAGTTGTGCTGTAAATGACACGAGAGACACCGATGCGGGGGTCTGCCATTACACGGTACAAGGTGTAGAGTTTGACGCTACCTTTACCGACAACTGTAACACGGCTACTCTTAGCAATGATCTAAACGGAACGGCCACCTTAGCTGGAGCGGTACTTCCCTTAGGAGATACGGTAGTGACCTGGACGGTAGCGGATGGCAATGGCAATACCGATGTATGTTCGGTAACCATTACCGTTGAAGACAACGAGGCGCCGGTAATTACGTGTGCTGCAAGCGCGAGCAGAGACACCGATGCGGGGGTCTGCCATTACACGGTACAAGGTGTAGAGTTTGACGCTACCTTTACCGACAACTGTAACACGGCTACCCTTAGCAATGATTTAAACGGAACGGCCACCTTAGCTGGAGCGGTACTTCCCTTAGGAGATACGGTAGTGACCTGGACGGTAGCGGATGGCAATGGCAATACCGATGTATGTTCGGTAACCATTACCGTAGAAGACAACGAGGCGCCGTTAATTACGTGTGCTGCAAGCGCGAGCAGAGACACCGATGCGGGGGTCTGCCATTACACGGTACAAGGTGTAGAGTTTGACGCTACCTTTACCGACAACTGTAACACGGCTACCCTTAGCAATGATTTAAACGGAACGGCCACCTTAGCTGGAGCGGTACTTCCCTTAGGAGATACGGTAGTGACCTGGACGGTAGCGGATGGCAATGGCAATACCGATGTATGTTCGGTAACCATTACCGTTGAAGACAACGAGGCGCCGGTAATTACGTGTGCTGCAAGCGCGAGCAGAGACACCGATGCGGGGGTCTGCCATTACACGGTACAAGGTGTAGAGTTTGACGCTACCTTTACCGACAACTGTAACACGGCTACCCTTAGCAATGATCTAAACGGAACGGCCACCTTAGCTGGAGCGGTACTTCCCTTAGGAGATACGGTAGTGACCTGGACGGTAGCGGATGGCAATGGCAATACCGATGTATGTTCGGTAACCATTACCGTAGAAGACAACGAGGCGCCGTTAATTACGTGTGCTGCAAGCGCGAGCAGAGACACCGATGCGGGGGTCTGCCATTACACGGTACAAGGTGTAGAGTTTGACGCTACCTTTACCGACAACTGTAACACGGCTACTCTTAGCAATGATCTAAACGGAACGGCCACCTTAGCTGGAGCGGTACTTCCCCTAGGAGATACGGTAGTGACCTGGACGGTAGCGGATGGCAATGGCAATACCGATGTATGTTCGGTAACCATTACCGTTGAAGACAACGAGGCGCCGTTAATTACGTGTGCTGCAAGCGCGAGCAGAGACACCGATGCGGGGGTCTGCCATTACACGGTACAAGGTGTAGAGTTTGACGCTACCTTTACCGACAACTGTAACACGGCTACCCTTAGCAATGATCTAAACGGAACGGCCACCTTAGCTGGAGCGGTATTTCCCCTAGGAGATACGGTAGTGACCTGGACGGTAGCGGATGGCAATGGCAATACCGATGTATGTTCGGTAACCATTACCGTTGAAGACAACGAGGCGCCGTTAATTACGTGTGCTGCAAGCGCGAGCAGAGACACCGATGCGGGGGTCTGCCATTACACGGTACAAGGTGTAGAGTTTGACGCTACCTTTACCGACAACTGTAACACGGCTACCCTTAGCAATGATTTAAACGGAACGGCCACCTTAGCTGGAGCGGTACTTCCCTTAGGAGATACGGTAGTGACCTGGACGGTAGCGGATGGCAATGGCAATACCGATGTATGTTCGGTAACCATTACCGTTGAAGATAATCAGGCACCAGAGATTAGCTGTCCTGCAGATATTGTAAGCGGGACCAATGGTGGTAATTGTGGTGCTGTTGTTGCTTTTCCAACGCCTGCTGGGTTTGACAATTGTGGTATTGCGTCGTTGGTTCAGACCATGGGATTTCCTAGTGGTAGTGTATTTCCTGTTGGGGAAACGATCATTGAATTTACGGCTACAGATGTTAATGGGAATGTCGCTACTTGTAGTTTTACAGTTACAATCACCGACGATGATTCGCCAATAGTAGTCTGTCAAGACATCACTTTGTTGCTTGATTCAACAGGCACCGCTACGATTGTTGCGAGCGATTTGGATGGAGGATCTACGGACAATTGTGGAATCACAAATTTGGAAATTGATATCGACACCTTTACGTGTGCCGATCTTGGTCCTAATACGGTCACTCTTACTGCAACCGATGGGCAAGGGTTAAGCAGCAGTTGTACGGCTATTGTAACAGTAGAGAACGGTTTAGTTCCAACAGTGTTATGTCAAGATGTAAGTTTAGAGTTAGATGCCTTTGGCATGGTCAGTATCACAGATGCCTCTATTTTCGATGGTGGATCTGTAGACGCTTGCGGAGGGACTAACCTTACTTTTAGTGTATCTCCAAGCAACTTTACTTGTGATGATCTAGGAGAGAACACAGTGACATTTACAGCAACAGACGCTAATGGAAATACCTCTACTTGTACAGCGATACTTACTGTGGAAGATGTAACGGCTCCAACGGTAAGTTGTATGGATCTAACCGTTTCTTTGGATGAGAACGGTGAAGCAAGTATTGATCCTTCCGATCTTTTGGTTCTGGCGGATGATGCTTGTGGGATTGACACCGTTATGGCAGACATTGTAGATTTTAATTGCGATGATGTAGGGACTGCAGTTTCGTTAACGGTAATGGTGACAGACTCTTCTGGTAATGCTGCTACTTGTACGGCCACAGTTACAGTGGTTGATGAGTTTGCGCCTGTGCTAGATTGCCCAACAGGGCTAACGGTTCAAATCACAGCAGGCACACCATATGAAGTGGAAGACTTTATTGCTTCTGGAGCGGTAGCTGTTGCAGACAATTGTGGTGGGCCTGTAACGTTAGTGAGTCAGTCTCCGGCAGTAGGCGATTTGTTAGATTCTGGGGTGCATCCTGTTAGTATTACCGTAGCCGATGCTTGGGGTAATGAGACCTCTTGTACCTTCGATATTACTGTGGATAGTGTATTATCAATAGAAGAGAGTGGTTTTGACATTTCCAGTCTGGCGATGTATCCAAACCCGGCAAGGGACTTTGTACAACTTAGCAATCCACAAAACATCCCTTTAGAAGCTGTTAGCATCTATGATATTACGGGTCGTCTTGTTAAAAAACTGGATGCAAGTCGCGTGACCAGTCAAATGACCATTGCTATTTCTGAACTAGCAAGTGCTACGTACTTTTTCTTGATTAAAACTGCGGATCAGCAAATAACTTATCAGATTATAAAAGAATAAGTTTAGGAGCGCTTGGAACAAAAACCTCCCTCGATCACTCGGGGGAGGTTTTTTAGATCAGAGTGTACATATGGAAGGTTATTGCGCTTCAGGTCTATGAGATATGTTTCAACTTCACCTCTAATTTTTAAAATTGTTTGATTAATAGACATGTAACCAGGGTTTCTGGAGTTTACTGATTTCTGTTTTTGGTCCATTCATTGTCTTCAACGGCCATACCTGTATACAATCTGAACTGTTTGCCGTTAACAAGGTACTGGATGGTTACAGACTTGCGTTTTCTTACGATAGCTGTTTTCATATTATTAATTGTTTTAGATGTTCTGCACCCCATTCTGCACCCTTAAAGTGTTACAGTTGCAGGTGGAGTAAGATTATTTATAAATTGGGTGCAGAGTCCAGTAATCAATGTGAGCCCTTTAAAAATGGGCATCCTCATTATGGTATTGGCCCATGGTGTAACTGGCAACACGTCTGATTTTGGTTCAGAAGAGTCTAGGTTCGAGCCCTAGTGGGCCAACGCAAACCCTCCGAGATTTTCGGGGGTTTTTTTATTGCTAGGCTCTCACCTGCCTGCGCACCACCTGGCTCCTCATTTCAAAAGGTCCACTGGACCTTTCGACTTCTTCGAAGACATTCGGCCCGGTTCGAGCCCTAGTGGGCCAACAATATTAACCCGAGCAAACGCTCGGGGCTTTTGTTTTTTGGGTGAAAGGTCAGGAGTGAAGGGTGAAGCGAAATATGCTTTTGGCCCACAGATGTGGGTGGTTGGAGAGGAGGGTTTTGTCGCTTAATTAAATTACAAAACCCTCAGCTCCAGACATTCCCAGTTCAAAGATGTATCCGTTGTGTTTATGAGTTACTCTGAGTTACCCTTATCAAATTAACCTAGCATTCTGCTCGGGTTTTTTGTTTCTATTACTTAGGGCTCTCATGGGCCTGCGCACCACCTGGCTCCTTTGGAAACGAATCTGAATTTGGAAAAAGGATTCACAATACATTTATTAGCGCCCTGAAGAGATTTGATGAATTTTTTAATCGAATCAATGGTATTTACAAGTTGTAGAAGCCACAATTGATTGACTGGATCTTAATGCAACTCAAAACAACCTCTTATCTATGATCGGGGATATTGGAAAAATTACCGTATTTCTGCTAATACTGTTGGCAGTTTTCCTGTTTACTACCAAATCCAAGAACAGGATTGCCAATTATTTCTTTGCGATCTTCCTGCTTGTCATATCCTTCGATCTGTCTGCCATATTCCTCAGAAAAGTCTATTCGAATTATCCAGTTTTAGACCACTTTAGAAATGCTTCTGCCTATCTGCAGATGCCTCTTTTGTATTTCTATGTCAAGAAAACTTGCTTTACCAACTATCCAATTGGATGGAAACAGCTCTGGCATGCCCTACCATTTGTCGGCTTTTATGTATTGCTTCTCTCCACTGAAGTGACCCGGGAAATCGATGTCCTAAATATCGTCACCACACAGTTACAGTATGCGGCCTATTTCGTAGCGATCTTTGTGACCCTGTCGCGATTCAAACAAATACGGTTGGCTAATTATTCGGTTCATAGCGGGGTATATAAGTGGTTGAGGAACACCACTATCCTATATCTTATAGCCAATTGCTTGGTGCTCTTGCGGTTGGTTCTGAATGAACAAAGACTCGAACTCTTAAACCTGATCATTTTTGCATTTGCCCTGATCATCATTTGTTGGTTTGTGATCAAGACCATGCGTACACCTTATTTGTTTAGCGGTGTCGATTTGGACATTGCAACTACTCAAGCGCTGTCAGACCCGCAAGAAACTGAATCCTACGAACAAGAGATTGCGGATCTATCGAGCCATATGTCTGCCCAGAAGCCTTATTTGGACAACTTCCTGACCCTACAAGATCTGGCGAAACAGACCAACATCTCCGAAAGGCAACTCTCATTTTTGATCAATAAGGTCTTGGGACAACACTTTTACGATTATATCAATTCCTACCGCATAGAAGAAGCTTGTCGTCTACTGACACAAAACGATCTCAACATCCAACAGATCATGTACGAAGTAGGATTTAACTCCAAATCGTCCTTTAATACCGCCTTCAAAAAGAACACCGGACAGACCCCTTCGCAATTCCGAAATGCTGCAGGCAGCAGTATGGAGAGCTGATTCCATATAATTTGGAACTAAAAGGTTCGAGTAACAGCTATTCGAACCATTGCGTCATGCGAATAGTTCATTTTTGGGTCAACTCAATGTGGAACCTTAAACGCAACTATCTCATGAAGTTACTCAAACGCATCTCTATCGTTCTATTTGTTCTAGTACTCTGGACCGCATTTGTCGGTTTTGGATTCATTGATGGTTTCTTACTTAGACCACTCAACAAGCTGGACAGTCCGGAAGGTTTTATAGAAGCGGCTCAAGAAAAGGTACAGGAATCATCCGTGGGTAATTTGGCCATGACTTTGATTGAAGATGGTCAAGTGGTGGAGACTTTCTTCAAATCTGCAGACAAGACCGTCGATCAAAACACTGTCTTTCCTGTTGCCTCTATCAGTAAGTGGGTGACCTCTTATGGAGTGATGAAGTTGGTCGAAGATGGACGGTTGGACCTCGATAAGCCTGTCGATCAATATCTAAGCCGGTGGCATTTACCAAAAAGCGAATTTGACAATAGTTTGGTCACCGTTCGGAGGTTACTCTCGCACTCCGCTGGACTGATCGATGAGCTGGGTTATAGCGGATTTCCTCCCGGTCAAGAAATCCAGACCCTGGAAGAGTCGCTCACGCGAGCAGCAGACACGGATTATTCGGATGGGGTCGCCATTGTTGGCTACCAGCCGGGCTCCCAATACAGGTACTCGGGTGCTGGTTACACCATTCTGCAACTCTTGATCGAAGAGATCAGTGGTCAATCGTTCGAAACCTATATGAAAGAAGAAGTCCTGGAGCCATTAGGCATGCTCAACTCTACTTTTGCATTTGGCGCTACACCAAGGACCCAATTGGCTCAAGTCTTTCAGGATGATGGTTCCACCAGGGAGATGAATCAGTTTACAGCACTTGCTGCAGCCGGGCTCTATACGACCACCGGTGATCTTTCCAAGTTCTTGCAGGTGCAACTCATGGACAACCCAGTACTTTCCAAGGAGACCATCGCTTCACAGAGCCAAGCTGAAGCCTTTATCAACAATATCGGGGTATATGGATTAGGCCCACATTTGTATAGTCAAAACGATCAAAACTCCTTAATCATCGGTCACGATGGTAGCGGAAACAACGCCATTAACACTGCCGCAAGGATCGACCTTAAAACGGGATCGGGTGTGATCGTTTTGGAAACCGGGCATTGGAATATGGCCTCTTCCCTAGCCGACGAATGGATGTTCTGGAAGGCGGGTATCGCCGACTATGTTGTGATGCAACGCAATAAAAGCTACCTGCTCACCTTATGGGGTGTTGGCTGCGTACTCCAAATAGTCCTTTTTCTGATCCTGATCTGGACAAAGAACCCGAAGAAGCGCTAGGTGAATGGGCCTATGGTTTGCCGTTAAGCGAGGGATGTGACTTATAGAGAATTAGCCATGCCAAATTCTTGAATCAAGAGATCACGTTTCAAGAATCATCCATGCCTCTCCTTATTTCATTTGGGCCGCATGATTGAAAAAGATAGCTTGTCCCGGGAGGGGAATGGTGCCCCTAGGTAGATATCCATATTTCCTTGAACGCATAGCACGAAAATGCGTAATTTTAAGGTTCCTTATAAAAAACAAAAGACCATCACCATGAAAGCACCAAAATCTATCCTGGTTTTACTCATTCTTGCGCTTGTAGCGGTTGGGTGTAAACAAACCAAGGAAAACACTGAAGAACAAGAAGTAGAAGTAGAACAGGAGGTAGTCGAAGAGACTCAACCTGAACTAACTTTGGTTAAGCTGGAGGGCTCTCCGGCCTACGAAGATGCTGCACTGATGTTAAACAATCCGTCAGGGGAGGCTATCGTGGCCGCTGGGGCGATCGATTTTGAATTCCAAGTTGAGAATTACGAGTTGGGAGCTCAAACATCAGGACCAAATGCTGAGCGTCTTGCTAATTCTGGTAAAGGGCAACACATACATTTCATCCTTAATAATCAACCCTATTCTGCGCATTACGAGCCCGCTTTTAGCAAGGAAGTACCCGATGGGGTGCATCACTTAGTGGCTTTCCTTAGCAGATCCTACCATGAATCTGTAAAGAACGAAAACTCGGTTGTGGTTCGAAAACTGGAGGTTGGCGACAATCCACAGGATGCTAATGGTCTTGATATGGAAGCCCCCACATTGATCTACAGCAGACCGAAGGGTGAGTACGCAGGTAAGGATGTTGAGAATGTCCTGCTTGATTTCTTTGTACTGAATACCACTTTATCCGAGGATGGTAACAAAGTAAAGGCGACTATAAACGGGACGGAATTTATTATTTCTGAATGGGCTCCTCATGTGATGAGTGGATTGCCATTAGGAGAGGTGACAATTTCCCTCGAACTTATCGACGCCGATGGGAATATGATTCCGGGGCCATTCAATAGTGTTACCCGGACAGTCATGCTCAAAGAGTAAATAGAAGTCAACGTATAGTTGCTACCAATAATAAAGCCGAACGTTTCGTTCGGCTTTTATTTTATTCTTCTGTGTCGCCTCCTTCGGCTGCCAGTATTTCAATGTCCCGATCAAAAAGGTAATATCCTGAAGTGTTGTCACCAATAATGTTCAGCTTATCTAGCAGTGTCCGGGCTGTAGCTTCTTCTTCCAGCTGCTCCGTCACATACCACTGCATGAAGTTGTGGACATTATAGTCCTTCTTTTGCAAGCACTCGTAAATGATGTGGTTGATCTTTTCTGTCACAAAGATCTCGCTGCTTAAGAATTTTTCGAATAGGGCCAGTAGTCCTCCGAAGTCCGCTTCAGGTTGATCCAATGAAGGGATGATCACATTTCCTCCTCTTTCGTTGACAAACTTGACCAGTTTGGTCATATGCATTCGTTCCTCTTCGGATTGTGCGTAAAAGAAATTGGATACTCCGCTGTATCCTTTGGCATCGGCCCAAGAGGCCATAGCCATATATTGCATAGAAGCCTGGGCTTCGTATTTAATCTGATCGTTCAGAAGTTGTTCAATTGTAGAATTCATCTGTGTTGTTTTTAATCTCCATTCAAAATTACGAATCCTCAAATATTAAAGAGATCATTGACGTTTCTTTTTAGTGATAATGCGATAGTCTGATGTAATGGAGATTGCTTATTTGTAGCTAACCTATATTCACCAATCGGCCAATAATCCGTAATTTCCCCAGCGCTATGCAAAGACCCAATCTTTTCTTCCTGCTCATTTTTTTCAGCCTCATCATTGGATGTAGCAAAGATCCTGAGTTACGAGAGGTGACCGTGCCAGAATTTACTGTGACCGATATCCCTTCATCCAAGGTCAGGTACGATTCTGCATTTGATATTTTAGGTGTGGGGTTCCCTGAAGTTCAGGTCGGCATAAGGGTAACGATTTCTGATGTGCAGGCCAACTTTACCATAGTAAATGATACACTGATGTCAGTATTGGTTAACCGGGTTATTCCTAGTGGTAACAGCACGGTAAAGGTCTTTCGATTAAATGAGGAGATCTACAGATCTGATATTCGTGTGCTCATGGAACTGTTTCGGGATACCATTGTCAATTTGCGGGCTATTGGCTCAGAAAACGTTCCGGACGATGGTCCGTTTAGAAGATTTGATCTCATAGGAGGCTTTAGTACCGGAAATACTCAAGAATGGGATGTGGCTTTCAGAGGGGCGACAATAGCCGTAAATGGTGGGGATGAAGTTGGCGTAATAGGCGAGCCGGTTCGTAATGCCGATGTTGGTGGGTTGGTTGTGGAACTTCCTTATGACCAGGTCTTAAACGCTGATGGGCTCTCATTTCTGCAGGATGCTCCAGGGCAATGGGCTATTCCCGATGCGCCCGAATTGGGATGGTATCAGTTAGAGAATAATGACCAGATCATTGCTCCAATTTCAGGCAGAACATTGGTTTTTCGTACACGGGATGGTCATTTTGCCAAGATGGAGGTCCTTAGCTACTATTTGAACTCTCCAGAAAATCCGGATCCAGAAATAGATCAGGATAGAACGTATACCTTCCGCTATACCTACAACCCGAATGCTGGGGAAACGTTTTTAAAGTAGCTTAATCAGATCCTGAAGGTCATAACAGGCAGTTGGGCATGATTCACCAAATCCTCGCTGATGCTGCCGTTAAAGAAATGCGCTAGTCCTTTCCGGCCATGGGTTCCCATTCCAATCAGCTGAGCGCCGATCTCATTGGAGAAGTTTAAAATCCCTTTCTCTACCGTTTGATCGTTGTAGATGTTCAAGGTGTAATTAGTGTCTTGTATACCTTCAATGAATTGGCTCATTTGCTCTTTGATCTCCTGGTTTGTCCTGAAATCTCCTGGTGTGTTCACAAACAGCATGTGAATCCGGGCATCTGTATCCGTTAGAAAGTTCCTGGCTTGTTTATAGGCCGATTTTCCTTCTTCAGTAAAGTCGGTGGCAAAGACGAAATCTTTGATTTCAAAATCTTGATGATGCCCTTTGATTACCAGAACTGGAACTGCGGCTGTGCGGACAATCTTTTCTGTATTACTTCCAATGAACATCTCCTGGAATCCACTGGCTCCATGAGACCCGATCACAATGGCATCAATATTCTGTTTTTGGGTGATCAATTCCGCATCCCTGAAAATCTCATCGTGTCCAATGACCTGGTGGACCACCACATCCTTTAAAAAGGGTTGCTCCAAGATCTCTGAACAACGCTTTTCGGCCAGTTTAATAAAGAAGAGCCCATCGGGCAAACTGCCGGTTTCCCTGGCGGTACTCAAGTGCAGGGGAATCTCCAGGCAGTGAAGCATTATGATCTCCCCATCGTATCGACGAGCGAGTTGCGCAGCCACTTGCATGGCATTATGGGCTGTTTCAGAAAAATCCGTTGGAACTAGAATGCGTTTCATGATGGGGATGTTAGATGTGTAGCATTGAATAAGATACAAAAATTGTAGGGATAATTGGTTTTTGGGATACTGAAAAAAAGCGTATATTTGCACCGAAATCATTGGCCAACACAGCTGAGGGGACGGAAAGTCCCCTCTTTTTATAGCCATAATTCATGAAAAAGCAAGTTCAGCAACTTTTAGACAGCGCCTTAGAGGATCGTCCCGATCTCTTCTTGATCAATATGGAGGTAAGCGAAGCCAATCAGATCCGGGTGATCATCGATGGCGATAAAGGTGTAAAAGTTCAGGATTGTATCGAAATCAGCCGTGCCATAGAGCACAACCTGGACAGGGAGTCCGAAGACTTTTCCTTGGAGGTTTTATCTGCCGGGGTGAGCGAACCCTTAACCATGGCCAGACAGTATCAAAAGAATATCGGTAGAAAACTGAAGGTCAGGTCCAACGACCAGACTATTGAAGGAAAGCTAGAGAAGGCGGATGACAATGAAATTATCCTGACCTGGAAGGTCAGGGAGCCCAAACCGATTGGCAAGGGTAAAGTGACCGTAGAGAAGCAGGCCCAATTGGCCTACGATGATATACAAGAAGCAAAAGTGATGATAACATTTTAAGTAGATGACATGGAAAATTTAGCGTTAATTGACTCGTTTTCTGAATTCAAGGACGATAAACTGATCGACCGGGTTACCCTGATGGCTATCCTGGAAGATGTGTTTAGAAATGCTCTGAAGAAGAAGTTCGGTAGTGACGAAAACTTTGACATCATCATCAACCCGGATAAGGGGGATTTGGAGATCTGGAGAAACAGGATCGTTGTGGCAGATGGGGATGTTGAGGACCCTAATGAGGAAATCTCCCTCACGGAAGCCCAAAAGATCGAGGAAGATTTTGAAATTGGCGAGGATGTTTCCGAGGAGGTAAAGCTGATTGACTTAGGAAGGCGTTCCATCCTGGCCTTGCGTCAAAACCTGATCGCCAAGATCCATGAGCACGACAATACCAATATCTATAAGCAGTTCAAGGAGCTGGAAGGCGAGATCTATACGGCTGAGGTTCATCACATCCGTCACCGAGCAGTAATCTTGCTGGACGATGAAGGCAACGAACTGATCATGCCCAAGGATCGCCAGATTCCATCGGATTTCTTCCGCAAGGGAGATAACGTTCGCGGAATCATTGAGAGTGTGGAATTGAAAGGTAACAAGCCGGCAATTATTATGTCTCGGGCACATCCTATGTTCCTGGAAAAATTGTTCGAACAAGAGATCCCAGAGGTTTTCGATGGATTGATCACGGTAAAGAAAGTGGTTCGTATTCCTGGGGAGAAGGCTAAAGTGGCCGTGGATTCATATGACGACCGTATCGATCCCGTTGGTGCCTGTGTGGGTATGAAGGGGTCACGTATTCACGGTATCGTTCGGGAATTGGGCAACGAGAATATCGATGTGATCAACTTCACCAATAACCTGAATTTGTTCATCACAAGAGCATTGAGCCCTGCACGTGTTACCTCTATCGCCATCGATGAAGAGAACAAGCGGGCCGAGGTGATCTTGAAGCCTGAAGAGGTGTCCAAGGCAATTGGCCGTGGCGGTCACAACATCCGATTGGCTGGTCAATTGACTGGCTATGAGATCGATGTGCTGAGAGAAGGTGCCGAGGAAGATGTAGAGCTGACCGAATTCTCGGATGAGATCGATCAATGGATCATTGACGAGTTTAGAAAGATCGGTCTGGATACTGCGAAGAGTGTATTGGAGCAGGACCTGAAAGATCTGGTCAGCAGAACCGACCTGGAGGAAGAAACCATACAGGAGGTGATCAACATATTAAAAGAAGAATTTGAAGAGTAGCCGAAAGTTTAGCTACTTTTACAATCGTTTTAAGCGAATAGCAGTTTAGCAATATATGGCCGAAGTTAAAACACAGAGGTTGAGTAAGGTCTTAAGGGAATTCAATATTTCCCTGGATAGAGCCGTGGACTTTTTAAGTTCCAAGGGCTACGAGATCGAGGCTCGACCAACAACCAAAATCTCTGCCGAGGAATACGAGGCGCTCTTTGACGAATTTCAAACGGACAAGAGCAAGAAAGTAGCTTCCAAGGAGGTAGGTGAAGAGAAACGCAAGGAGAAGGAGGAGCTGAGGATCGCTCGGGAGAAGGAGATGGAGGAGAAGCAAAAATCTGAACCTGCAGAGGTGATCCGTGCCCAAGCTAAGCTGGATGGTCCAAAGCAAGTTGGAACCATCGACCTCGAGCCAACCAAAGAGAAAGAAGCTCCAGCTAAGGAAGAGAAAGCTGCTCCAGAGGTTGCAGAGGAAAAGGCTCCCGAAGTTGAGGTTCAGAAGGAAGAGAAGCCTGTTGAGGAAGTAAAAGCTGAGAAAAAGGCCGAAGCACCTCAGGAAAAGCTTGAAGAGAAGGTAGAAGAAAAGACAGAAGAAAAGCCTGAGGCACCCAGCGGACCGGAAAAGGTCAAGACCAATTACCAAAAGTTGGAAGGGCCCAATTTCACGGGAAAGAAAATCGATCTTTCTCAATTCAAGAAGCCGGAAAAGAAGAAAAAACCAGAGTCCAAGCCCGAAGATCCCAAAGAGAAACGTGGCCGAAGACGTAGGATAAGCAAAGCACCTAGTGGACGCGGTGGTGGAGGCGATGCCCGAGGGCGAAGAGGCCGCGCCAGAACTCCGAAAGAGGAGCCTAGCGACGAAGAAGTACAGAAACAAGTACGGGAAACCCTGGAAAAGCTACAGGGGAAATCCAATAAAGGTAAAGGGGCCAAATATCGCCGGGAGAAGCGGGATGTTCACCGTAAAAAGACGGAGGAAGAACTGGCCCAACTGGAAGCGGACAGTAAACTACTTAAAGTAACAGAATTTGTTACCGTTTCCGAGGTAGCGACAATGATGAACGTGCCGGTAACCCAGGTGATCTCTGCTTGTATGTCATTGGGAATGATGGTGACCATGAATCAAAGACTGGATGCCGAGACACTATCTATAGTTGCTGAGGAATTTGGCTTTGAAGTAGAATTTGTTACCGCCGATATTGAAGAATCCATCCAGGAAGAGGAGGATGCGCCAGAAGATCTGCAGCACAGAGCTCCGATCGTTACCGTCATGGGTCACGTAGACCACGGTAAGACATCCCTGTTGGATTATATACGTGAAGAAAATGTGATTGCCGGTGAGTCCGGAGGCATCACACAGCATATCGGGGCTTATGGTGTGACCCTGGAGGACGGTCAAAAGATCGCATTCCTGGATACACCTGGTCACGAAGCGTTTACCGCCATGCGTGCCAGAGGGGCCCAGGTAACAGACCTGGCTATTATTGTGGTCGCGGCAGATGATGATATCATGCCTCAGACCAAAGAAGCCATTTCTCACGCCCAGGCGGCATCTGTGCCCATTGTATTTGCGATCAACAAGATCGATAAGCCTACAGCCAATCCGGATAAGATTAAGGAAGGTCTGGCCAATATGAACTTACTGGTAGAAGATTGGGGAGGTAAGATCCAATCTCATGATATTTCTGCCAAGACTGGGCAGGGAGTGAACGAACTCTTGGAGAAGGTCCTATTGGAAGCGGAATTGCTTGAACTAAAGGCCAATCCCGAAAAAGTAGCATCAGGTACAGTTGTAGAAGCCTTCCTGGATAAAGGAAGAGGATATGTCAGTACCATACTTGTTCAGGCGGGAACGCTTAGAGTGGGAGATTATGTCCTGGCTGGTCAGCACAGTGGTAAAGTAAAGGCCATGCACGACGAGCGCGGTAATGACGTGAAGGAAGCCGGGCCATCGACTCCTGTCTCAATCCTAGGATTGGATGGAGCACCTCAGGCAGGTGATAAATTCAACGTATTTGAAGACGAGCGCGAAGCCAAGTCTATCGCGAATAAGCGTATGCAACTGCAGCGTGAACAATCCGTTAGAACACAACGTCATATTACCCTGGACGAGATCGGACGACGAATCGCACTGGGGGATTTCAAAGAACTGAACATAATCCTAAAAGGGGATGTGGATGGTTCTGTGGAGGCCCTTACAGATTCCTTCCTGAAACTGTCAACAGAGGAGATTCAAGTGAATATCATCCACAAGGGAGTTGGAGCTATCACGGAGAGTGATGTGCTTCTGGCCTCTGCCTCGGATGCCATTATCATCGGGTTCAACGTAAGACCTATGGGTAACGCCCGTCAACTGGCAGAGAAGGAAGAGATCGATGTGCGGACCTATTCCATCATCTATGATGCGATCAATGATCTGAAAGATGCCATGGAAGGTATGCTGTCTCCGGAATTGAAGGAGGAGATTACAGGAACGGCGGAGATCCGCGAGACGTTCAAGATCTCCAAGGTTGGAACCATCGCGGGATGTATGGTAACCAGCGGAAAGATCTTCCGAAATTCAGGTATCCGTTTGATTCGAGAAGGAGTGGTTGTCTACACCGGCGAATTATCCTCATTGAAACGATTCAAGGACGATGTGAAGGAAGTGGCCAAAGGCTACGAATGTGGTCTGCAGATCAAGAATTACAACGACATCCGCGAAGGAGATATCGTAGAAGCCTTCCAAGAGGTTGCCGTGAAGAAAACGCTGTAATCAGCGAATGGATAAAAAAAGAAAAGCGACCCATCGAGGTCGCTTTTTTTTATTGAATGTTCGGCCGCAGTATAAAGGCCGATGGAAATTTCTCCTTGAGCTTGAGCAATGCCCTATCCGCATCCAGTCGATTTCCGAAACTTCCAACCCATACTTTGTAGTTTGGAGTTTCGTATTCCAAAGAGGCCGGCCAAGTGGTGTAAAATTTCTTGTAATCGTCCATGACCTCCTCGGCCGATTTGAGGTCCCCATAGAACAACTGAACGGTGAATTCGTTACTTAATTTGTTCTCTTTTTCGAGTGTTTTTTTCAGTTCAAGCAGCTCCGGTATTTTCTCATCTTGTCGAATGTCCGAGCTTTCTTGTTGGGCCTGACAAAAAGGGCTTAATAATAAAGCTAAAATAGAGGCTATCAGTGTGTTACGCATCATAATATTCAAGCTAATTCCGACCGTTCTAGGCAAAGGTACCACTTAATAACTTCAACGGTCAAAATATTATTATTTAGAATGGTTATAAATTAGTTGTTAACAGTTTGTTTGGATTTCGAAAATCGACTTTATGCGTTACTTTTGCACAGTTATTTCTGGCACGATAAACGGCCTGCCGAAGCGCAGAAAATAAGGCGAAAATCATGCCAAGCAAGAGACAAAATTTAACCATTAGTATGCAAAAGGTGAGATTAAGTAAGCTAGCCGCTCAATTATCACTCCCTCTGTTAGCCCTTCTGCTAACATTTTCCACTTCAACATTTGCTCAGGAAACAGCTGTGATCGACACGGCGGCAGGGGAGGCTTTATTTAAAGCAAATTGTGCCGCTTGTCACAAGTTGTACAGTAAGGCGACCGGGCCTGCACTCTACGGGGTGGGCGACAAGTACGATCGGGAGTGGTTGTACAGCTGGATCAAGAACAGTCAGGAAATGGTTAAAGCCGGAGATGCTCAGGCGGTTGCCATTTTCAACGAATACAATCAATCGGTGATGACGGCCTTCCCGGCCTTGTCCAATGCCGATATCGATAACATTATCGCTTACACTTACACGGAGAAGAAAGCACCAGCTGTTGCTCAGGTTGCAGTCGAAGGAACTGGAGGAGGCGATAGCGGAGTTTCCAACGACATCATCCTAGTCGCACTAGCCTTGATCTTTGCCCTGTTGGTGATTATGTTGATTTTGGTCAACGGGACGCTAAAGAAGATCGCAGAAGCGAATGGAGTAGAATACCCGGAAGAGCAAAAACGAGTTCCGATCTGGAGAGCCTTTGTTCAAAATCAGTTCTTGGTTCTTGTTACGAGTATCTTCTTACTACTTTCTGCGGCCTACTTCGCCTACGGTTGGATGAGTCAAGTAGGTGTCGATCAGGGATATGCTCCTGTTCAACCGATCCACTACTCACACAAGATCCACGCCGGTACTAACCAGATCGATTGTAAATACTGCCACAGTTCTGCCCGTAAGTCAAAGCACTCAGGAATTCCTTCCCTGAATGTATGTATGAACTGTCACAAGAACATTGCCGAGTACAATGGAGAAGAAGATTTGGCCAATGGATACACCAAGGAATTCTACGACGGCGAGATCCAAAAATTATACGAGGCAGTTGGATGGGATGTTGATAACCAAGCCTACACCGGAGAGTCCAAACCGGTTAAGTGGGTGCGTATTCACAACCTTCCAGACTTTGCTTATTTCAACCACTCCCAGCACGTAACTGTCGCTGGTGTAGAGTGTCAGACCTGTCACGGTCCAGTGGAAGAAATGGAGATTATGTACCAGTATTCTCCGCTAACTATGGGATGGTGTATCAACTGTCACCGTGAGACCAACGTAAAGGTAGAGAGCAACGAATACTACGCCAAGATCCATGATGAGCTCTCCAAGAAGTATGGTGTAGACAAACTTACAGCTGCCCAAATGGGTGGTCTGGAGTGTGGTAAGTGCCACTATTAATCAAGCATGAATAAATTTTCAGATAGCAATATGGCATCGAACAAGAAATACTGGAAAAGTGTTGAGGAGCTGAATCCAAGCAGCTCTATTGTCGAGGACCTGCAACAGAACGAATTTGTTGAACCAATCCCTACCGATGATTTCCTGGGTGATAAAGAAACCCTGGAAGCCTCATCGACTACCCGCCGTGACTTTTTGAAGTACGTGGGGTTCTCTACGGCAGCTGCATCACTTGCTGCTTGTGAAGGGCCGGTGATCAAATCGATTCCTTATGTGGTAGCACCGGATGAGATCGTTCCTGGTGTGGCTAATTACTACGCCTCGACCATAGCCGATGGTTTTGACTTTGCCTCTGTATTGGTTAAGACCCGTGAGGGTCGTCCGATCAAGATCGAGCGAAATGACCTGGCCGAGAACAACGATGTCAATGCGCGCGTTCAGGCGTCGGTGTTGTCTCTGTACGATACCAACCGTCTGATGGGCCCAATGGTGGGAGGCAATGTTGTAAGTTGGGATGATCTGGACAATGCAGTTGCTTCTGCACTTACAGCTTCTGCCGGACAGGATGTTGTCTTGCTGACAAAGACATTCGCCAGTCCTTCTACGGAAAAACTGATTGCTCAATTCACCAACCAATATCCGAATGTACGTCACGTAGCTTTCGATTCTGTGAATGCTTCTGGTGCATTGGACGCCTACCAAAGCCGTTTTGGTGTGCGTGCCCTGCCTGATTACGATTTCTCCAAAGCTGAGGTGATCGTTTCTGTGGGTGCAGACTTTATCGGAGACTGGCAAGGTGGAGGATACGAAGGCGCCTATGCTAAAAGCCGCGTACCTCATCAAGGTAAGATGTCAAAGCACTTCCAGTTTGAGGCCAATATGAGTCTTTCTGGTGCCAATGCGGATGTCCGCGTGCCTGTTACACCTTCACAACAGGCCAAGGTGCTGAATGCGATCGTTGCCAATGGTAGTACCTCAGGTCTACCTGAATCAGTGGTTGAAACCATCAATAAAGCAAAAGCTCATTTGAGCAAGGCAGGGAGCAAGGGTGTCGTCGTTACAGGTTTGCCAGATGCTGGCTCTCAAACCGCTGCCCTTAACTATAATATCAACAGCAATAGTGAAGTAATTGACACAGCTCGTCCTAAAATGACCAGCTCGGCCAGTGCTTCCGCTATGAATAGTGTGATCGACGGGATTCAGAATGGATCAATCAAAGGAGTGATCACAGTTGGTGTAGACCCAGTCTACGCCGTTCCAACCTCCCAGTTTGCCGAAGCATATGGTAATCTGAGTTTCTCATTGGCCTTTGCCATGAAGAAAGATGCGACAGCTTCAGCCTCTAAGATGGTGGCAGCTGTACCACATTACCTGGAGGCTTGGGGTGATTCCCAGATCAAAAAGGGTAGCTTCGGATTAACACAGCCGACTATCCGTCCTTTATTCAACACGCGTCAATTTGAAGATTCATTATTGAAGTGGACTGGAAGTAATCAATCGTTCTACGAGTACCTGCGTGAGAATTGGGAAACCAATATTCTTGGGTCGGCTTCTTGGAACAAGGCGCTTCACGATGGAGTTCACACAGCCGATGTGGAACTGGTCATGCCTGCTGATGAAATGGAGTCTGCCTCCAATGATGCCGCTTCAATGGCCTTACCACAAGACGGAGGGTTTGAACTTACCTTATATACCAAGACAGCAATGGGTGATGGCCAGATGGCCAACAACCCTTGGTTGCAAGAAATGCCAGATCCAATTACCCGTGCATCATGGGATAATTACCTGACCATGTCTGCAACTGATGCTGCCAGTTTAGGGATCACCAATTACAACGTGGCCAATGGCGCCTTGAATGGTGGTTATGCCAAGATCACATCTGGCGACCAGGTCATCGAAAAAGTTCCTGTTCTGATCCAACCGGGTCAGGCTCCAGGTTCTGTTGGACTAGCCCTTGGATACGGGAAAACCGATGCTGTACAAAAAGAGATGCAGACAGGAGTAAATGCTAATATCCTGTATCAGAACTTTAGTAATGTTCAGAACGTGCAGATCGAGAAAGTTGCAGGAGAGCATGAGTTTGCTTGTATTCAGCTTCACAATACTATGATGGGTCGCGATATTATTCGCGAAACCACATTAGAGATATTTAATACCAAGAACGTTCACGATTGGAACCCAATTCCAGAAGTGTCCAAAGATCACCAAGAGATCCCTGTGACTTCTCCGGATGCCGATCTTTGGGACTCGTTTGATCGTTCGATCGGTCACCACTTCAACTTGTCTATCGACCTGAACGCGTGTACCGGTTGTGGGGCTTGTGTGATCGCTTGTCATGCGGAGAACAATGTTCCTGTAGTCGGTAAGAATGAGGTGAGAAAGAGTCGGGATATGCA
Organism: Aureitalea marina; assembly: GCF_002943755.1. Lineage (NCBI taxonomy): Bacteria > Pseudomonadati > Bacteroidota > Flavobacteriia > Flavobacteriales > Flavobacteriaceae > Aureitalea > Aureitalea marina. The sequence continues at coordinate 2,146,760 of NZ_MQUB01000001.1, read as the reverse complement.
CTGGTTGCGTATCGACCGCTACTACTCCAGTGAAGAGAGCTTTTCCGGAGATACCGAGAAGAAAGAAGGCATTTCCGGATTGGGTAGCTCTCTTTCAGACTTTGGTGAGATGGAAGTTGCCGCGGCTAATCCTCAGGTAGCATTCCAGCCGGTTATGTGTCAACATTGTAACCACGCTCCTTGTGAGACTGTTTGTCCGGTTGCTGCAACCTCTCACGGTCGTCAAGGTCAAAACCATATGGCTTATAACCGTTGTGTAGGTACCCGTTACTGTGCCAACAACTGTCCTTACAAAGTAAGAAGATTTAACTGGTTCCTGTATGCAGAGAACGATGAGTTCGATTACCATATGAACAATGATCTGGGTAGAATGGTACTTAACCCAGATGTTGTGGTTCGCTCTCGTGGTGTGATGGAGAAGTGCTCTTTCTGTATCCAAATGACACAGAAGACCATCCTGGATGCCAAACGCGATGGACGACCTGTCAAGGACGGTGAGTTCAAGACCGCATGTTCTGCAGCATGTAATACCGGGGCAATTGTTTTCGGTGATGTGAACGATCACGACAGTGAAGTGTACAAGAAGTCCAAAGATGACCGTATGTACCACCTGCTGGAACAGGTCGGAACCAAGCCTAATGTCATGTATCAGACTAAGGTCAGAAATACAACCGAAGCTTAAATATCATCAATAGAATAAGTAAAAAATAGATATGGCGTCGCATTACGAAGCACCTATTAGAAAACCCCTGGTTACGGGAAACAAAACGTACCACGATGTGACCGTGGATGTTGCGGCTCCTGTAGAGGGACAGGCCAATAAATCCTGGTGGATCGTCTTTGGTATTTCCCTGACGGCCTTCCTATGGGGAATTGGATGTATCATTTACACCATTTCCACAGGAATCGGTGTCTGGGGATTGAATACCACGGTAAACTGGGCCTGGGATATCACCAACTTCGTTTGGTGGGTAGGTATTGGTCACGCCGGTACTTTGATCTCGGCTGTACTCCTGCTCTTCCGTCAGAAATGGAGAATGGCGATCAACCGATCGGCCGAGGCCATGACCATTTTCTCTGTAATTCAGGCCGGGTTATTCCCGATCATTCACATGGGGCGTCCCTGGTTAGCGTACTGGGTACTGCCGATCCCGAACCAGTTTGGATCGCTATGGGTGAACTTCAACTCACCACTATTGTGGGACGTATTTGCGATCTCTACTTATTTATCAGTATCCCTTGTATTCTGGTGGACAGGATTACTTCCGGACTTCGCAATGATTCGGGACCGTGCCATTACACCATTTACCAAACGAGTTTACAGCATACTATCTTTCGGATGGAGTGGACGAGCAAAGGATTGGCAACGTTTTGAAGAGGTTTCTCTTGTACTGGCCGGTTTGGCAACGCCACTTGTACTTTCTGTACACACCATCGTATCCTTTGACTTCGCAACCTCGGTGATTCCCGGATGGCACACCACCATCTTCCCACCTTATTTCGTTGCGGGAGCGATCTTCTCAGGGTTTGCCATGGTAAACACCTTGTTGATCATTATGCGAAAGGTTTCCAACCTGGAAAACTACATTACCATTCAGCACATCGAGTTGATGAACATTGTAATCATGATTACAGGTTCTATTGTTGGTGTTGCTTATATCACAGAGCTTTTCATCGCCTGGTATTCCGGAGTGGAATACGAGCAATACGCCTTCCTGAACCGGGCAACCGGTCCTTACTGGTGGGCTTACTGGGCCATGATGACCTGTAATGTATTCTCACCACAGTTCATGTGGTTCAAGAAATTGAGAACCAGTATCATGTTCTCCTTCTTTATCTCAATTGTCGTAAACATTGGTATGTGGTTTGAGCGTTTCGTGATTATCGTTACCTCACTTCACAGGGATTACCTGCCGTCCTCTTGGACCATGTTCTCACCAACCTTTGTAGATATTGGGATCTTTATTGGAACCATCGGATTCTTCTTTGTACTCTTCCTGCTCTATGCGCGAACCTTCCCGGTTATCGCACAGGCGGAGGTTAAGTCCATTTTGAAGGGCTCCGGTGATCGATACAAGAATCTACGTGCAGATAAAGGAGACGATGCCAAGCATTATGTGCCGGTAACTGAGGCCCCGATCATTCGTGATCTGACCGCAGCAGCCGCAGAAAATAACGAAAACAACCCTGCCTAAAGACTCAGTTATGTCGAAGATCATTCACGCTATATACAACGACGACGATATTCTGATGAATGCTGTCAAAGAAGTCCGCAAGCAGCATTATCATATCGAAGAGGTGTACACCCCTTTCCCGGTTCACGGACTGGATAAAGTCATGGGGCTACCATATACCCGGATCGCGATCTGTTCCTTCATTTACGGACTGGTTGGACTGTCTGTAGCCATCACCATGATGAATTTCATCATGATCGAGGACTGGCCACAGGATATTGGTGGAAAGCCAAGCTTCAGTTATATCGAGAACATGCCTGCCTTTGTACCGATCATGTTCGAGATGACTGTTTTCTTTGCGGCTCACTTAATGGTGATCACTTTTTACATGAGATCTAAGCTTTGGCCCTTCAAGAAAGCCGAAAATCCAGATGTGAGAACGACAGATGACCACTTCCTAATGGCTGTGGACACAGGGAAGAGTGAAGTAAAAGATGTTACCGATTTCTTGGCAACAACAGGTGCCGTAGAAATCAATATAATGGATAACGAAGATGCACATTAATATGAAAAATATTTCACTGGCAATAGCTGCGATAGCGTCGTTGACACTGGTATCGTGTTTTGACACGGCCAAGCCCAACTACCAGTACATGCCAAACATGTACGAGCCAGTAGGCTATGAGACCTACGGAGAATACGGCATCTTCCCGAATGACCAGGCCGCCATGCTACCTGCAGAAGGGAGTATCCCAAGAGGATGGCAACCGTACGATTACAAGAACACAACTGCCGATCTGGAACTGGCCAAGGACGAATTGATGAACCCGCTTCCTGTGACCGAAGAGAATCTGGCCAAAGGAAAAGAGTTATACGATATTTATTGTGGAGTTTGCCACGGGGATAAAGGAGACGGACAAGGTATACTCATGAAGAATGAGGTTTTCCTTGGTATTCCGAGTTATGCCGATCCGGGACGGAAGATCACAGACGGAGGTGTATATCACGTCCAGATGTACGGTCTGAATTCCATGGGATCCTACGCTTCTCAGACATCTGAAGAAGAGCGTTGGCAGATCACACATCACGTCATGAATCTTAAGGCTGCCCTGTTGGGAGAGCCGGAACGAGTTCCTATGGCCGATGTAGCCGAAGCCTTGTCTTATTTGCCGAGCAATGATACTGAGGGCGAGGAAGGTGAGGAGCCACACGATGAAGAACACGAAGACAACAACCACTAGAACCACAGAGAAGAGTTAAGGATATGTATACACTATCGAACAAAGTCAAACTTTTTGCCCTGGTATTTATGGTATTGGGTGCCATTGGTATCGGTGCTGGTTTCATGAGCGTTCCCGCAAATACCGATGAGGTTGCGGCCATGCAGGCTGCTCATGGCGATGGCCATGGAGAAACTGCAGATCACGGTGAAGCCGGTGGACACGGAGTCTCCAGCGAGGCCCATGGAACCAATCATGGCGAAGGTGGTCACGGCAGCGAGGCCGAGCATCTAGAGCACACCTTGCATCAGATGCAGAACCGGCCATGGTCTGCCCTATATGTGGCATCATTCTTCTTTTTCATGATTGCGTTAGGGACTCTGGCATTTTATGCCATTCAACATGCTTCCCAGGCCGGTTGGTCTCCAGTACTGTTTCGTGTCATGGAGGGAATTACAGCTTATTTGCCGGTTGCCTCGGTTATTATTGTGGTTTTGTTGCTGTTGTCTACTTTCCACGTCAATCACATCTTCCACTGGATGGACCCAGAACTGATCGACCCGGAAAGTGACCATTATGACAAACTCATAGCCGGGAAAAGTGGTTTTCTCAATACTACTTTCTTCCTGATCCGTGCGGTGATCTACTTGCTTGGATGGAACCTATATCGATTCCTATCCAGAAAGTATCTGCTACACAATGACAATGCAGAGGATAACACCTGGTTTAAAAAGAATTTCAAACTATCCGCTGGATTCCTGGTATTCTTTATCGTTACAGAATCCATGATGTCCTGGGACTGGATCATGAGCTTTGATCCTCACTGGTTCTCCACACTATTTGGATGGTATGTATTTGCAGGAATGATGGTAAGCGCCATTACTGTAATAGCAATGGTCACGATCTACCTGAAATCTCAAGGTCATTTGGAGATGGTCAACGACAGTCACATTCATGACCTGGCTAAATTCATGTTTGGTTTCAGTATTTTCTGGACCTACCTCTGGTTCTCCCAGTTCATGTTGATCTGGTACTCGAACATCCCTGAAGAGGTTACTTATTTTGTAACTCGAATAGAGGATTACAATCTTCCATTCTTTGGAATGGTCGCGTTAAATTTCATTTTCCCGGTTCTCATGCTAATGAATTCTGATTTCAAACGAGTTAACTGGTTTGTGATCATGACCGGAATCGTCATTTTGATCGGACACTACGTGGATGTTTTCAATATGGTGATGCCGGCGACGGTAGGTACCTCATGGGGTATTGGCTTGCCGGAGATCGGAGCCGTTATGTTCTTCCTTGGACTGTTTGTCTATGTCGTGTTTACGGCTCTGAGTAAAGCGCCGCTTGTTGTCAAGCGTCACCCATTGTTGAAGGAAAGTGAAGTATTCCATTATTAATAATCGCATAGAAGAAAAATAAAGATGACCGCATTTTTAGTAGTTCTAGTAATCATTCTTTTCGGAGTTGCCGTGATGCAGATGGGCAAGATCATGCGACTGGCCAACCCTGAGATCGACGCCAATGCCGAGATTGCTAACGACAAGGACAATAATGTCAATGGATACCTCATGTTGGGGTTTGTGCTCTTCATTTATGTCTTGTGTATTGTTTCCTTTTACAAGTGGGGTGATGTTATGTTGCCCGAGTCCGCTTCGGAGCATGGTCTGCAGATCGATCAGTTGTGGCTGATCTCTATGATCATCATTTTTATAGTAGGAATCATAACCCAGTGGTTACTCCACTATTTTGCCTTTAAGTACAGAGGTAAAAAAGAGCAGCGAGCGACTTTCTATGCAGACAATGACAAACTCGAATTCATCTGGACCATCATCCCGGTGATCGTTTTGGCAGGTCTGATCATTTACGGTCTGTTTACCTGGACTGATATCATGAATGTGAATACAGAGGACGATCCGATGGTGGTCGAGCTATACGCTTACCAGTTCGATTGGAGAGCCCGCTATGGAGGAGGTGACAACACTTTGGGTGAAGCCAACGTTCGTTTGATCGAGGGAGTTAACCAACTCGGAGTTGATGCCTCAGATCCAAATGCTCAGGATGATGTAGTGGTTAATGAATTGCACTTGCCGGTAGGCAGAAAGGTCTTGTTTAAGATGCGTTCTCAGGATGTTCTGCATTCAGCCTACATGCCACACTTCCGTGCTCAGATGAACTGTGTACCAGGTATGGTTACCCAATTCAGTTTTACACCGACCATCACCACAGAGGAGATGAGAATGAACGATGAGATCGTTGCAAAAGTGAATCACATCAACCAGATCCGAAGAGATAAGAGTCAGGAACTTCTCGCCAATGGAGAAGAGGAACTAGAGCCTTACGAATTTGATTATCTGTTATTGTGTAACAAGATCTGTGGTGGTAACCACTACAACATGCAGATGAAGATCATCGTAGAATCTGAAGAAGATTTCAACGCCTGGATGGCCGAGCAAGCAACTTTGGCCGAGGCATTGAACCAATAATAAAAAAAAAGCTAGAGAAGATATGTCAGCACACGCACCAGCAGCAGCCATTGATCATCACGATGATCATGAGCACCACCACAAAGAGACCTTTGTGACCAAATACATCTTTAGCCAAGATCACAAGATGATCTCTAAACAGTATTTGATCACTGGTCTGATCATGGGCTTTATTGGGATCGCCATGTCGTTATTATTCCGTTTGCAACTGGCTTGGCCGGATAAGGAATTCGGAATTTATGAGATCCTTTTGGGAAAATGGGGTGAAGGCGGTGTGATGGACCCCAACGTCTATCTGGCGCTGGTTACCATTCACGGAACCATTATGGTATTCTTTGTCCTGACAGCAGGATTGAGCGGTACCTTTAGTAACTTATTGATTCCCTTGCAGATCGGAGCCCGAGATATGGCTTCCGGTTTCCTGAACATGATCTCCTACTGGTTGTTCTTCCTGTCTAGTGTGATCATGGTTATGTCACTTTTTGTAGAGGCTGGACCTGCTTCGGCTGGTTGGACGATCTACCCACCATTGAGCGCGTTGCCTCAGGCGATGCCAGGATCTGGTGCGGGGATGACGCTTTGGTTGGTATCCATGGCAGTCTTTATTGCTTCTTCACTACTGGGATCGCTAAACTATATTGTAACTGTACTCAATCTGAGAACTAAGGGGATGTCCATGACCCGTCTTCCATTGACGATCTGGGCTTTCTTTGTCACGGCAATCATTGGGGTGGTTTCCTTCCCTGTACTGCTATCGGCAGCTTTGATGCTGATTATGGACAGAAGCTTTGGAACTTCCTTCTTCCTTTCGGATATATTCATAGCAGGGGAAGTGTTACATAACCAGGGAGGGTCGCCAGTACTGTTCGAACACTTATTTTGGTTCTTGGGTCACCCCGAGGTATATATCGTACTGCTTCCTGCCTTAGGAATTACGTCAGAGGTGATAGCTACCAACTCCAGGAAACCGATCTTCGGTTACCGGGCTATGGTTGCCTCTATCCTGGCAATTGCATTCCTGTCCACAATTGTTTGGGGGCACCACATGTTCATCTCTGGTATGAACCCATTCCTGGGGTCTGTATTTACATTTACAACCTTACTTATCGCGATTCCATCAGCTGTAAAAGCGTTTAACTATATCACAACACTCTGGAAGGGTAACCTGCAACTGAATCCAGCAATGCTGTTTTCTATTGGTTTGGTATCTACCTTCATCACAGGAGGTTTGACAGGTATCATCCTTGGTGATAGCGCACTGGATATTAATGTTCACGACACCTACTTTGTAGTTGCTCACTTCCACCTGGTAATGGGTATTTCGGCCTTATATGGTCTATTCGCCGGAGTTTATCACTGGTTCCCTAAGATGTTCGAAGGGAGAATGATGAACAAGAACCTGGGGTATGTACATTTCTGGGTAACGGCCATCGGTGCTTACGGGGTATTCTTCCCCATGCACTTTATCGGTATGGCTGGTTTGCCAAGACGTTATTACACCAACACAGCATTCCCATATTTCGATGATCTTGCCGATGTAAACGTGGTCATCTCCATCTTTGCATTTATTGCTGGTGCTGCTCAATTGGTGTTCCTTTATAACTTTATCAGCTCTATGTTCTACGGCAAGAAAGGGCCTAAGAACCCATGGAATTCCAACACGCTGGAATGGACTGCAGAGGTTAAGCACATCCACGGAAACTGGGATGGTCCTATTCCGCATGTGTATCGCTGGGCTTATGATTACAGTAAACTGAACAAGGACGAATCGGATTATGTGATTCCAGGTCAGGACTTCGTTCCTCAAGACGTTCCTTTACAAGAAAACGAAGAAGAGCTCAACCATTAGAGTCATTCGAAACCGTATTGAAAACCCTCCTGGCACAAGCTTCGGAGGGTTTTTTCTTATCTTGGCTCAACAACCTATCCCATGACGATCAAACGATTCCTGCGTCACTTCAGGCAAGCCCTGGCAGGAGAACATCAGGACTATACATCTGGTAGCATTCGGAAGGCCATCTTTATGCTCTCCGTACCGATGGTTATGGAAATGATGATGGAGTCTATCTTCTTCCTGGTGGATGCCTATTTCGTTTCCAGCTTGGGTGCCAATGCGATAGCAACAGTGGGGCTAACAGAGTCTGTTCTCACTCTCGTCTATGCCATTGCCATTGGCTTAAGTATGGGTGTAACAGCAATAGTTGCCAGGCGTGTTGGTGAGAAGGATCTGCCCGGAGCTGGTAAAACGGCAGTACAAGCCATATTTTTGGGAGTACTCGTTGCTGCCATGATCAGTGCGATTGGGATTGTATTTCCTAAGGAAATTCTCAGTCTGATGGGCGGTTCTCCTGAATTGATAGAGGAGGGTTATGGCTATACCCAGATTCTGTTGGGAGGGAATATAACGATCATGTTACTATTTCTGATCAACGCCATTTTCCGAGGTGCTGGAGATGCTTCTGTCGCTATGCGGGTGCTGATCATTTCCAACCTGCTGAACATCATGTTGGATCCCCTTTTCATCTTCGGATGGGGTCCTGTTCCAGGATTTGGGGTAAAGGGAGCAGCCATTGCCACAACCATAGGAAGAGGCTCTGCAGTGGTGATCCAATTGCTTATCCTGATCTACGGTTGGAGTAAGATCAAGGTGGCATTACGGCAATTTACCTTCCATGCCGGCATTATGTGGAACCTGATCAAGGTTTCCCTGGGAGGGATCGGGCAATTTATTATCGGGACCTCCAGTTGGGTGTTCCTGATGCGAATCATGGCCGAATTTGGCAGTGAGGTGCTAGCGGGCTACACCATCGCTATACGTGTACTGATGTTTACCCTCATGCCGTCCTGGGGTATGAGCAATGCGGCTGCAACCCTGGTCGGTCAGAATTTGGGGGCGGGTAAACCGGAACGGGCAGAACGTTCCGTCTGGAAAACGGGTAAATACAATGCCTGGTTTATGATAGGGGTCTCTCTTTTCTACCTGTTCTTTGCCGAGGGTATCATGCGGGTATTTAGTCAGGAACCGGCCATAGTTGAGTATGGTGCTTTGAGCTTAAGGGTAATAGCAGCTGGCTATGTGTTCTATGCTTATGGTATGGTAATAATCCAGGCATTTAACGGTGCTGGAGATACACGTACTCCGACCATTATCAATTTCTTTTGTTTCTGGTTATTCCAATTGCCGGTGGCCTATTTGTGGGCTGTCAGTTTGGATTTAGGTCCTTTGGGTGTACTAATTGCCATTACGGTGGCCGAAGTTTTTATTGCGGTGATCGGGATCTGGCTCTTTAGAAAAGGACGTTGGAAAGAAGTGGTGGTTTAATCTTAGAGATACAACCAGTACGTTACCTTTAAATTGATGGTGCGAAAGCGGGGATAGAAGACGTCTCCAGTAAAATAATTGTCATTGTATACCAGGAAGAGGTCGGATAAGGGAGCAAATCGCCATTGCAAACGAGAATTGATCCCAACATTATCGATATTGGAATTGTACTGGATAAAGGTGTTCCAGAAAATGGATTTGCTAAAGGTGACATCTATTCGGGGTCCGATCAACCAGATATCATTATCTGAATAAGGTTGAGGAAGGTCGATCTTATCGTACCTCGCCTGAATGGCCAGGTTGAAATACGGTTGTGCCCTGTAGTTGATCTCCCCCTGGACGGTAATAATGTTCCCATTGAAGAATTCGCCAAAGGTCGGATTGACCCGGAAGGACAGAACCTTACGTTGGTCGCTTCGATACTCTAATTGTACAGAAGTATAGCTGTAATCTGTCATGGCAGGAAGTGGAATACCATCCGAAATGGATGGGTCGAATTCCCCGAACAAATAAGTATAGCGATTAAAGATCCGGGCGCTCATCTGACCGGTGTTGCGCAATTCGGCATCCCATCTTAGGATAATGTTGGAATCTGCCAGTTTAAAGTCTTCATTAGGTCTCCAAACACCGATCGGGACGATACCAAAGGTGTGGCGGTTGATAAAGCTACCCTTTGGAAACAAAAGGTATTCGATCTGAGGATCTGCTCTCAGTATGTCTTTTCGACGAATAAAGCCAAGGTCCGAATTGAAATTTTCACCGACATACAATGCACTTCCCCGTATACGCCAGGTATTACTATTGTATTGCAAGCGGAAACCAGTGGACCAATCGTCCTGATCCACCCCTGGGGTAAATGCTTTGTGGACGTAGAATTTTCCATTCCAACTATTATCTGCATTGGCCAGGTTGTAATCCAGTCCAACCACCCGATTGTATTCTTCTTCGGGCTCCAAGAAATCCTCATCCGAGGTAGCTTGTCGATTTACGAAAAGGAAACTGATATTGGATCTACTGAAGACCTTTTGTTGCAGGGCAACCACCGTATTGTTGTTACTGGGGATCTCGTTTTCCTCATCGCTAACCGTTTGCACATTGAGCAGTCCAATCCTGAAATTATTATTCAGTTTTCCACTTAATCGGGCACCGGCAATAATATCATTTTGTATGGTATTTCCCGCAGTATCTTGGGCAATACCGATGCGACGAGAGAAGAAGGGGTTGGCATTACGGGCATTACCAAAATCGGCGAACAGATCGCTGTTCTCGATGAAGAACTGCCTTCTTTCAGGAAGATTGATCTCAAAACGAGTCAGATTGGTCACCTGCTGATCCACTTCTACTTGGGAGAAGTCCGGATTCACGGTCAGGTCGAGATTCAAACTACTTCCTATAGTAAATTTGGCATCTCCCCCAAACTTGAAATCTGTGAATTTGTCATCGCCTTCCAGGTCCTGGCCAGCTAGGCCATTGATGTAGGGTATGAGTGAGATGGGACTTTTATTCTTGCCTAATGGCCTTTCAAAGACCATATCACCCATATAGGCCAAGTTAAAGATAAATTGGTTCTGAGGGATATTGATCCACGTATTGCGCTCGTTGTCCTGGGTGTCAAATTGATACGAATTGAATCTCCAACGCGTCTCACCTTCTCTGAATTTAAAGGCGAACAAGGGGATGATCCACTCGCTGATATAATAGCCGTCATACTTGACGGTCTCGGCATACCACTTAGTGTCCCAAGAGGTGGTAAAACCTCTCAATTCCGTTCCTCCACCGGAAACAAGAGCTTCCCGCCTGACACCCTCGGGATTGGTCCCAAATAAAAAGGCATTGGTGCCATCGTTAAAGGTATCGAACATCAGTGTGATATTGTCGCTTCCCCCGGCGCGAAAATCCCGACGCAATGAGGGTACAACATAGTCGTTGCCAATAGCATTGACCTTGATCCCTACATAGAGATTCTTGTCGTCAAAAAGAAAGCGGATTTCAGACTGATTCCGAGATTGGACGCTATCTGTTGGGAAATACTGCCAGAAGTCGGTGGCGGGTTCTACAGCCTCCCAGGCCGGTTCGTCCAGAGAGCCATCCAGTGTGATCGGTGTGTCTATATATTTGACGGTCACCTCTTTGGTCTGACCCCATAACAGAGCCGACCATATAAGCACGATAAAAAGCGCGATGTGCTTCTGCATGGATACGTTGAAAGTGGACCAAATGTAGAAAAATCAGAGGCTCAGAAAGCGTTTTTAAGATGCTTTTAACCTTCGGTCAAAGAGCCAAATGGCCTACGTCCTGATTTGTATATTTGTGTTATGAACGAACACTTGGATCCATCCTCTGATCATCTCTCCTCCCAGGAGCTCGATATGGAACGCAGATTGCGCCCCATGAGTTTTGAAGATTTTAACGGTCAGGACAAAGCCTTGGAAAACCTTAGGGTGTTCGTGCAAGCGGCCAACCTGAGGGGTGAAGCCTTGGATCATACCTTATTTCATGGGCCACCTGGTTTAGGAAAGACAACACTTGCCCACATTTTAGCCAACGAGCTCGATGCCAATATTCGGGTGACCTCCGGTCCTGTATTGGACAAACCAGGAGATCTTGCAGGCTTGCTGACCAATTTGGATGAACGCGATGTACTTTTTATCGATGAGATCCATCGTCTAAGCCCGGTCATCGAAGAGTACTTGTATTCTGCTATGGAGGATTACAAGATCGATATAATGATTGAGTCCGGGCCCAATGCCAGAACCGTACAGATCAACCTGGCACCCTTTACCCTGGTAGGGGCAACAACCCGTTCTGGCCTCTTAACAGCTCCCATGCGGGCCCGTTTTGGTATTTCTTCCCGTCTGGAATATTACTCCACGGACCTATTGACCACAATTATCGAACGAAGTGCAGGAATCCTGGAGGTTCCCATCAAAATGGAAGCGGCGATCGAGATCGCTGGACGAAGCCGGGGAACCCCTCGTATTGCTAACGCCTTGCTGAGACGAGTTAGGGATTTTGCTCAAATAAAAGGAGATGGTAACATCGACTTGAAGATCGCCCGTTTTGCCCTGGGGCAACTGCATGTAGATGCGCATGGCCTGGACGAGATGGACAACAAGATCCTCTTGACCCTAATCGATAAGTTCTCTGGTGGCCCTGTGGGGATAACCACGCTTGCAACTGCGGTTTCCGAAAATGCGGAAACCCTGGAAGAGGTTTATGAACCGTTTTTGATACAACAAGGGTTTATCGTCAGAACCCCTAGAGGCAGGGAAGCAACAGAGTTGGCTTATCGTCACTTGGGGAAGGTGAAAGGCGGGCAGCAGGGCGGACTCTTTTAAAGGCAGATCTATGGGAGGTAGTCCGAGCTATACTTACCCCAAGAGACTGCCCTTGGTCCGATTCTTCTGGCTATCCGAATCCATTCGGAAGAATCCTATTCCCTATCATCGTCAGTTCTTTTCTGAATACGGAGATACCTTTTCAGTCAAGATCGGGAAGAAGAAATACGTCTTGCTAAGCCGAGACAAGGAGGTAGTCAAGCATATTCTTCAGAAGAATCAAAAGAACTATAAGAAGTCCAAGATACAAACTGACTTCCTGTCCAAATATTTGGGGAACGGCCTGCTGACCTCACAGGGTGAATGTTGGAGACGACAGCGCCGATTGATCCAACCAGCTTTCCACAAATCCAAGATGGTCCAGATCGTCAAATTGATTGACCGTACGGTGAACAAAGAGGTGGAAACTATGCATGAGGGTCAAGGGATCGATCCATATCCTCTGATGAATACCCTGACCTTCAAGGTGGTGGCTAATAGTTTGTTCGATGTTAAAATTGCCCCGTCAACCCTGGAACGTTTGCAAAGTATCATTGAACAGATTCAAGCTTTTTTGGTCAAAGAGATCAGGCTTCCTCATAAACGTTGGTGGTTTAAGCTGATCGGTGAAACCGCCCGGCATAAGCAGTTAGCGCAGGAATCGCGGGATATCATCCAATCAATCATAGAGCAACGGAAGGAAGAGGACGTTCGAAGAGAAGATTTACTGGATCTGCTGTTGGACGCCCGATACGAGGACACGGGTGAACCAATGGAGATGGAGCAGCTGATCGATGAGATCTCTATCTTGTTTGTAGCTGGACACGAGACCACGGCTAATGCCTTGACCTTCACCTTATTTCTCTTGGCAGAACATCCCGAAATTCAAGAAAGGGTTTATGAAGAAGTTTCGGGATTAGATTGGGATAACTCTAGTTCGGCTCATCATTTGAGAGCGCTACCTTTTACTCGAGCCGTAATAGACGAAGCCATGCGATTGTACCCACCGGCCTGGATAACGGACAGGGAAAATCTTGAAGACGATGAAGTAGCTGGATTTTCCATCCGCAGAGACACCTTGATCGGGGTTTCCTTCTACGAGCTTCATCGCAACCCGGATTATTGGGATGATCCTGAAAGGTTTGAGCCCAAACGCTTCTTAGATGGTCTTCCGGCTAAATCGGCCGAGGCCTATTTCCCATTTGGCGCAGGTCCCAGGATGTGTATTGGAATGGGCTTTGCTATTTCTGAAATGCTGTTGGTGGTTACTGCCATAGTTCTTAAATTTCGATTGTCTTCAGCAGGAAGTACTGTTCAATTCAATCCGCTGATAACCTTAAAACCAGTCGATCTGAAGATCGATTGGACCTTACGTTAATCAATGAACAAGTCGCATTATACCACACTGATCAAGGAAGAAGCTTCGCGCCTGGGCTTTTTGGCTTGTGGTATCAGCAAGGCCGAATTCCTGGAAGAGGAAGCTCCGCGTCTGGAGAATTGGTTGGAACAGAACATGCATGGTTCTATGAATTATATGGAGAACCATTTTGATAAACGACTAGACCCTCGATTATTGGTTCCCGGTGCAAAAAGTGTAGTTTCCTTGTTATACAATTACTACCCGGATAAAGAGCCTGAATGGAATGGACCGAAGATCTCTAAATATGCCTTGGGTGTAGATTACCACAAAGTGATCCGAAAAAAGTTGAAAGCCCTGTTGCGGTTCATCCAAGAGTCGATCGGGCAAGTGGATGGGCGTGCGTTTGTGGACTCCGCTCCCGTTCTGGATAAAGCCTGGGCTGCCAAGAGTGGTCTTGGATGGATGGGAAAACACAGCAATTTGCTCACCAAACAAATGGGGTCCTTCTATTTTATAGCAGAATTGATCATCGACCTGGATCTGGACTACGATACTCCGGTGACCGATCATTGTGGTAGTTGTACAGCCTGTATAGACGCCTGTCCCACTCAGGCCATCGTCGAGCCATACGTGGTAGATGGAAGCAAGTGTATATCCTATCTGACCATAGAGCTGAAGGAGTCCATACCAGAGGGGTTTAGAGGTAAAATGGACGATTGGATCTTTGGTTGTGATGTCTGTCAGGATGTATGTCCTTGGAATCGCTTTAGCCAGTCACACAGGGAACCATTGTTTAATGCATCGCCACAGTTGCTGTCCATGACGAGGACAGATTGGATGGATCTGACCCATGATGTCTTTGAAGAGCTCTTTCCCAGATCTGCGGTTAAACGAACGGGTTATGAAGGGCTGAGGCGGAACATTCGCTTTGCGGACGAGACTTAATCAAATTCATTCAAACCGTACAGCAGTTCTTTGTACTTACTGCCATTGATCTCCACCGGGCGGTAGGCGGTCCTGAATTTTTCTACGGCAATTCTAATCTGGTCCTTTAGTTTAAGATAGGAAAGCGGAACCTGGTTTTCACACTGTTTCTTGTTCTGGTAATCATCCAGCATGCTGCCAAATTTCTCATAGAATCTGGTTCCTTCTTCAATAAAGGAGTTATAACTGTAAAGAAATTGCATCAACCGGTCTATGGGAAAGTCCAGTTCTATCTGCATACGGTCCAGTTTGGACGACAAGGATTGTTCTTTGGCAAGTTGATGCATATTGTCAACATAGTCATTGAGTTTGGTCTGCAGTTCTTCCCACAGATCATTTGTATAGCAGAGGTAGAGAGAGGTCTCAAAACCGATTGGCCGAGTAAAGTCAAGGAATAACTGCTCCATGTCCTGGCTAATGATAGCATTGCTCCTTTTTAAATAGAAGGTCTCGTAATAGATATTTTTAAGGTCCTGATGCATACGAGAGGTAAAGTCGATGATACAACTTAGATCTACTGAGTTCTGTTCAGTCAGGTTTTTCTCTTTTTTAGGCTGAATAAAAGCTTCTACCAGCGAGTAGATCACCGAAGTATATACGTTGCTCTGCAGTATAGGTTGTGGGTCGAAACCTGGTTTGGAACGTTTGGAGGGCTTAAGACGGTCCTGGATACGGACAAATTCAGGATACTCATTGGGGTTGGACATACGGTGTATCTCGGATAAGGTGGCCACGGAGCTAAAATGATGGTCCAAAGCAAGAGTCTTTTGATAAAGTAGATTGATGATCTGTACTCCTTTTAAGTATCGGATCTTCCTGATTTCATTAGTCCGAACCAGGTTTTGCCTTTCCCAATGGTCTTTGATGGAATCTCGTTTCAGCACAAGAGTGATCAATACATTGGCGTCACTGGTTGTTTTAATCTTAGATTCTATTTTGTAAAGTTCATCCTGAAGCGCTTCTTCCTGGGATTTCCAGCGTAGTTCCAACTGCTCTATTTCCAGAAGAGCACGATTGAGAAGAGAGTCCATGCGCGAACCATTCGATCTGGCGATGGATACGTCCACGATGAAGAAAGAGAAGAATGCAATAAGGAAGTATTTTATCATTGGTTTGGGGTGTTTTTTGAGTTTTTCGAGCCCTACAGTTTGCGACTACAGGGCCCGATCTCACAAACAAAGCACATGAAATTGCAGCTTTACCGAATGGCTCGAGTTCCCAGAACCTGATCCTGTACGGTGAAGCTTCGCGCCCATAGAAAGAGCACAGCAGCCACCGGTAGGATTAGGATCCCTATCACTTTCAGTACCGTTCGTATCAGTCGCGTTTTCCATGTTAGTGGTAGACCTTCCGATGAGACAACGCGTATTTTAAGTAAGGTCTTGCCTAAAGTCTTTCCAGCCAGGAAAACATCCATAAGCCAGAAGTAGAACAGGTAGGAGCAGCCTAGTAAGATGGCTTTCCAATAGATCTTGATCCTGAGATGCCAAAGATGGCGTTCCTCAGTAGTGATGTTCAGTAAGTTGATCAGCAGATTGTATCCGATCAGCACAATAAGCATATCGATGATCAACGCGATAATACGGTCTCGCTTAAGGGATTTCACAAACGCTAGGGCTTGATCACTTTATACCTCAATTCCTGCAGTTTGCCGCTGGAATCGATCGCATAGGTGCCCAGGGCAATGCTGATCTTTTGCCCGTTGTAATCAACATAATTGGAAGAAACAATTTCTATGGTTGCGGGAAAGCGCGTCACCTCCCTATTTGATACGGTTCCGTGTGGAATACAGATACCCATCGCACAACAGACCATAATGGTCGTTGTCACCTGCACATACTCCAGATCGATGGTGACTTCGAAATCATTACAACCGTTCCAGGGAAAGACATCCAGATCCCTGGAGTTGCTCTTTTTCTGGTCCAGGACCGATGCCAGGTTATCGGTAATGATGGATTCCTGGGCCAATAGGTCTTGGCAAGACCAGCTTAGGAGGATCAGGCAAGAAATGATGATTGACTTTTTCATTGTAGAGAGAATTAATGATTACCTACTCGTTCGCTTTTCGGTTTCCGCGGCTATTTAAAGTGAAGGCTCACTCAGAAGGGATAGGCCAGGTGTTCATGAAAGACCATCAGGTCTGATGCTGACACCAGCTATCGATTTCGGAAGTGATCAATTGAAGTGTGATGGAGGGGAGGACAGGACAAATATATGGGCTCCTTCCAAGCAGTTGCAAACGGTGTTTAGGGTGATTCGGGAATATCGACCGGTTATTCAAGAATGTTCTTTTGGCACATCCTATGAAGTAAAACTAATTGGTCAATTGTTTTTAACATAGGAGGCAGTCCGTTACCTTTGTTTGTTCAAGCCTGTCAAGCATGAGTAAGCAAAGCAGAAGGCGAGAAGCACTGCTCTATCACGCCAAACCAAGACCTGGTAAGATCCAGGTCGTTCCTACCAAGAAATACGCCACACAACGAGATCTTTCCTTGGCTTATTCACCCGGTGTTGCCGAACCTTGCCTTGAGATCGAAAAACGTGAAAGCGATGTTTATCGATACACCAACAAGGGTAACCTGGTGGCGGTCATCTCCAACGGAACTGCCGTTTTAGGACTCGGTAATATTGGGCCGGAGGCGTCCAAACCGGTTATGGAAGGCAAGGGCTTGCTGTTTAAGATCTTTGCTGATATCGATGTCTTCGATATCGAGATCGATACAGAAAACATAGATGAATTCATAGAGACCGTCAAGCGTATTGCTCCCACTTTTGGAGGGATAAACCTGGAAGATATCAAGGCGCCGGAGGCCTTCGAGATCGAACGTCGATTAAAGGAAGAACTGGATATTCCGGTGATGCACGACGATCAACACGGAACCGCCATCATTTCGGCTGCAGCCTTGCTCAATGCCCTGGAGATCACGGGGAAAAAGATCGACAAGGTAAAAATAGTGATCAGTGGCGCAGGGGCAGCAGCAGTTTCCTGTACTCGCTTGTACAAGGCATTTGGAGCCGATAGCGAAAATATTGTCATGTTAGATAGCAAGGGGGTGATCCGGAAGGACAGGGAGCAACTAACACCTGAAAAATCCGAATTTGCGACGGCTCGAAAGATCGACACCCTGGAAGAGGCTATGATAGATGCCGATGTCTTTGTAGGCTTGTCCATTGCAGACATCGTAAGCCCTGAAATGTTGCTTTCCATGGCGGCCAAACCAATTGTTTTTGCCATGGCCAATCCGGACCCGGAGATCAATTACGACCTGGCATGTAAAACCAGAGATGATATCATCATGGCTACCGGCCGAAGCGATCATCCCAACCAGGTGAACAATGTGCTAGGGTTCCCGTTCATATTCCGTGGAGCCTTAGATGTTAGGGCAAAGAAGATCAACGAACCCATGAAGATGGCTGCGGTCAAGGCCCTGGCCGATCTGGCTAAACAACCAGTCCCGGAACAGGTGAACATTGCCTACGGAGAGACTAGGTTGACCTTTGGTAAGGACTATATAATTCCTAAACCTTTTGATCCCAGATTGATAGCCACCGTACCTCCAGCTGTTGCCAAGGCGGCAATGGAAAGTGGAGTGGCCACTGAGCCTATCACGGATTGGGATGTTTACACCGAGGACCTCTACCAGCGGATGGGTAGTGACAATAAACTGGTCAGATTACTCATGGACCGGGCCAAGTCAGACCCAAAACGAGTGGTCTTTGCGGAGGCCGATCACCTGGATGTATTGAAAGCCGCACAAATCGCTTACGAGGAAGGTATGGCTATTCCTATCCTGCTGGGTAGGGAATCTGTGATCCTGGAACTGATGGAGGAGTTGGGCTTTGATTCTAAACTGGAGATCATTGACCCTAAATCGGATGCAGAATTGCCGCGATTGCTCAGTTATGCCGAGAAGTACTGGCAAAGACGCAAACGTAGAGGTGTGACCAAATACGATGCAATGCGATTGATGCGGGAACGCAATTACTTCGCAGCCATGATGGTGAACGAAGGAGATGCCGACGGAATGATCGCGGGTTATGCACGGGCTTATGCTGCAGTATTTAAACCTGTAATGGAGACCATTGGGAAATTTGATGGAGTGGACAAGGTGGCAACGACCAACCTGATGCTGACCAACAAAGGCCCGATATTCATTTCGGATACGTCCATCAACATCAACCCTACGGCTAAAGAACTGGCCAATATTGCACAGATGACCAACTACACGGTCAAGATGTTTGGCCTGACCCCGGTGATCGCGATGATCTCCTATGCCAATTTCGGTGCCTCCAAGGACCCCCATGCGGCCAAAGTAAGAGAGGCTGTGGCTATGTTACATGAATCCAACCCGGATATGATCGTAGATGGAGAAGTTCAGACAGATTTTGCGCTCAATCGGGAGATGCTCAAGAACACCTATCCTTTCTCCAAATTAGCCGGAAAAAAGGTCAACGCCTTGATCTTTCCTAACCTTGATTCTGCCAATAGTAACTACAAGACCTTGAAAGAATCAAGAGGGGTAGAGTCCATCGGGCCGATCATGTTAGGCATGCGCAAACCGGTTCACATACTTCAGTTGGGTGCAAGTGTCGAAGAGATGGTCAATATGGCCGCTATTGTAGTGGTAGACGCTCAACAAAAAGAGCGCCGGGAAATGGACGCTGCACGCAGGAAAAATCCCGTTAAATAGTCCTTAAATTTTGGTCATTTTTCCGCTAGTTGAAGCGAATAATTATACTATATTTGGGGCTTTAACCTGCCTTTATAGATGATTACTCATTTAAAGGGAAGACTTGTCGAAAAGAACCCTACTGTAGTTGTGATCGAATGTAATGGAGTAGGTTATGAGGTTCAGATCTCGCTGAACACTTTTTCGAAGCTCCCGGACACAGAAAACGTTAGTTTATTCACTCATTTTTTGGTGCGGGAAGACGCTCAGATCCTTTATGGATTTTCGAGTGTTTTCGAGCGGGAGATGTTCCGGATGTTGATCTCGGTTTCCGGAGTTGGGGCGAGCACGGCCAGGACCATGCTTTCATCATTAAGCCCGGAGCAAGTTAGGGAGTCGATTGCAGCGGAAGATGTTGCTACTATCCAATCAATCAAGGGGATAGGTGCTAAAACTGCTCAGCGAGTGATCGTAGACCTGAAGGATCGCATCTTAAAAACATACGGAATGACTGATGTTTCGGTGGTTTCAAGCAATACGAACAGGGATGAAGCGTTATCTGCATTGGAGACCCTTGGCTTTGCCAGAAAGGCGGCCGAGAAAGTCTGTAATGCCATTGTCAAAGAACAACCTGATGCCTCTGTTGAGGACATCATTAAAGCAGCGCTAAAAAAGTTATAGAGTTTGGGCATCAAAAATTACGATTACCATAAGGCCTTTGGTCGGCTGTTACTTCTCTCGATATTTTTCTTTGGCGGCCTGTTCGCATCCCAGGCCCAGGATTCTGTTCCTGCTGGATATGATGAGGGTCAAATGGATCTGCCCATTCCAACAAGTATAGAAGACCTTTACACCTACGATCCCATTACGGATCGCTATATCTACACCCAAACCCTGGGAAGTTTCAATATCAGCTACCCTATCATTTTGACTCCGGAGGAATACGAGGAGTTGAGACTCAGGGAGGAGATGAGGTCTTATTTCAAAGAGAAGATAGATGCCGCAGACGGAAGAAAGGAAGGGTCCGAGGACGCCCAGAAGAACCTATTGCCGACCTTCTACGTGAATTCTAATTTCTTCGAGACCATCTTTGGAGGAAATACCATCGAGGTCATTCCACAAGGAACGGTAGAAATGGATCTTGGGGTTCTCTTTACAAAACAGGATAACCCGACCTTTTCTCCCAGAAACAGGTCTAATCTATCCTTCGATTTTGACCAAAGGATCAGTTTGAGTTTACTGGGGAAAGTAGGTGAGCGTCTGCAGATCACAGCCAATTATGACACCCAATCCACTTTCGATTTCCAGAATCAGATCAAATTGGAATACACCCCGACCGAGGACGACATCATTCAAAAGATCGAAGTAGGTAATGTTTCTATGCCGCTCAACAGTACCTTGATCCAGGGTGCTCAAAGTCTTTTTGGGGTCAAAACAGAATTACAGTTTGGAAATACAACCATTACCGGTGTGTTTTCCGAGCAACAATCCGAAACCCGCTCTGTTACCGCAGAAGGAGGAGCTACCGTCACTCCATTTGAACTCTTTGCTCTGGACTATGATGAGAATCGACACTTCTTCCTGTCGCATTATTTCCGGGACAATTACGATCGTGTGTTGCAGCAATATCCCTTTGTGAATTCCAATGTGCAGATCACGAGGATCGAGGTGTGGATCACCAACCGTAACAACAATACCCAAGATGTCAGAAGCATAGTTGCTGTTCAGGACATAGGGGAATCCGACCCGACCAATATTGGTCTGGACGTGATACCTGGAGGCTTTATCAATGCGGCTCCTGGTGCATTCCCGGATAACGGGAATAACGACTTCAACCCACTTGGATTAGGTGAAGGGACTGCCCCAACCATTCTAAATGAGCAAATTCGGGACGTTGCTACTGTCTCCCAAGGATTTGGGATACCGGTGACCGATGGTGTGGATTATGTGGTGCAAGAGAATGCACGTAGGCTAAATCCAGGAGAATACCAATTGAATACCCAATTGGGATATATCTCCCTGAATCAACGACTGAATAATGACGAGGTCCTGGGTGTTGCCTTCCAGTATACGGTCAATGGAAATGTTTTCCAGGTAGGTGAATTCTCCACCGACGGGGTACAGGCCAATGGAGAGATAGGTGGTGGGATCGACCCTAACCCGGATCCCGATCCTGATCCTGACCCTGACGATGAGGTGCTAGGGATACCTCAGAACCTGGTGGTGAAGATGTTGAAAAGTAACATCACCATAGTTGATGAACCTGTTTGGGACATCATGATGAAAAACATCTATCCGATTGGAGGGTTCCAATTGGAACGGGAGGATTTCAGGCTAAATATTCTGTATTTGGATCCCTCCCCATTGAACTATATTACTCCAGCCCCGGATTCTCCTAGTTTCCCGGCTTTGCCTTTACCGGAGGATGTGGATAATACTGTTCTATTGCGTGTGTTCAATTGGGACCAATTGAACTTCAACAATGACCCTCAACAGGACGGGGACGGTTTCTTCGATTTTGTTCCGGGAATTACGGTAGATGCCCAAAATGGGCGCGTGATCTTTACTTCTGTTGAGCCCTTTGGAGAATATCTCTTTGACAAACTCGCAGACAGTGGCGGGGAGAATTACGACATTCCAGGCAGTTACAACGCCAACCAGAACAAATACGTATTCAGAAGCTTGTATCGAACCACCAAGATTCAGGCGGAACAGGAGGACAGCGACAAGAACAAATTCCAACTAAGGGGAAGTTATAAATCAACTGGGGCAGATGGTATCCCCATCGGGGCCTTTAATATTCCGCAGGGATCAGTCACCGTCACGGCAGGTGGTCGTACCTTGGTCGAGGGAGTGGATTACACGGTAAACTACCAACTCGGACGGGTACAGATATTGGATCCTGCATTGCTTAACTCCAATATTCCGATCAATATCACCACGGAGAACAATGCCTTGTTCGGTCAGCAGACCAGAAGGTTTACAGGTCTGAATGTGGAGCATAGATTCACGGATGATTTCCAGGTGGGGCCACCTACCTCAATCTTAATGAGCGGCCGTTGACTCAAAAATCGGCCTTTTCTCAGGAACCCATCAATAACACCATTCTGGGCTTTAACACCAATTACTCCACTGAAGTGCCTTTCTTGACCCGTTTGGTCAATAAATTACCCAATGTGGATACGGAGGTGGAGTCCAACGTCTCTGTAAGAGGAGAATTTGCCTATCTGATCCCGGGTGCACCGAAGATCTCAGATTTTGATGGGAAGATCACTTCTTATGTGGATGATTTTGAAGCCTCCCAAACCGCTTTGGATGTGAGTTTACCACAAACCTGGTTCCTCTCTTCCACACCGATCGGTTTTGGTGGAGAATTATCCAATGGCGACCTGGCCTACAATTACAACCGGGCCTTTATGAACTGGTATACCATCGATCCGATATTCTACAGCATTCAGCGGCCGGATGATGTTTCTGACGAAGATATTTCCTCTCCCTTCACCCGTCGGGTGTTCCGGGACGAGATCTTCCCTAACCAGGATCTAATCCAAGGGGAGACCCAGGCTTTATTTACCCTGGACCTGGCTTATTATCCGGGAGAGCGAGGACCGAACAACTTTAACCCTCAGACAGCAGGTGGAAATGATCTGCCTAATCCAGGCGATCGTTTCGGTGGGATCTCTCGGCAGTTGAACACAACGGACTTTGAGCGTTCCAACGTAGAATACATCCAGTTTTGGCTAATGGACCCCTTTATCTATGACGAGAGTGCCGGGAACGATGGGGTAAATTATATTTCAACTTGGGTAACATCTCTGAAGATGTACTCAAGGACGGACGTAAACAATACGAAAACGGATTACCTGCTGATGCTAGTACAGCCAATACCCTTCCCACGGAATGGGGTAAAGTACCGACTAACCAGTCCCTGATCTACACCTTTGATACAGAAGGGCAGGAAAGGATCAATCAGGATATTGGGTACGATGGTCTAAGCGATGCCGAAGAGGCAGCTAAGTTCCCGAACTTTTCCGGTGACCCCGACCCGTCCAGGGATAACTATCAATACTTCTTGCAGGCAGACGGAAGTATTCTGGAGCGCTATAAACTCTACAATGGGTCCCAAGGGAATTCGCCCGTCGAGGTTACTAATACGGACCGGGGAATACTGCTCAGCCAGATGTGGAGGACATCAACCGTGACAATACCATGAACACGGTAGATAGTTATTTCGAATACGAGATCGATCTCTTCCCCGGGATGACCCAGGAAAACACCAGGTATATACAGGATGTCCGTGAGATAGAGGTTACTACCCAGACC
Source organism: Aureitalea marina (assembly GCF_002943755.1). NCBI lineage: Bacteria > Pseudomonadati > Bacteroidota > Flavobacteriia > Flavobacteriales > Flavobacteriaceae > Aureitalea > Aureitalea marina. The sequence goes on along the minus strand of NZ_MQUB01000001.1, from coordinate 2,122,901 downwards.
AACGAGGTGATCCCGGTTAGATGGCTTCAGTTCCGCGTGCCTATTAGTGATGCAGATGAAGCCGTAAACGGAATCGCTGATTTGCGGTCAATCCGCTTTATGCGAATGTACCTGTCCGAATTCGAACAAAATACGGTTCTCCGATTTGGAACCCTAGAACTAGTCCGTGGAGACTACAGACGTTTCTTAGGTACGTTGGACGATTCCGGCGAAGACCCAGAGCTGGACGATACCACCTTCGAGAACGAGGCGGTAAACATTGAAGCCAATGAGACGCGAGAGCCTATTCCTTACGTTCTGCCTCCAGGTGTATTCCGAGAGGAATTGAACAATAACAACAACATTATCCGTCAAAATGAGCAGTCACTGGCCTTAAGGGTATGTGGTCTGGAACCTGGAGACGGCCGTGGGGCATATAAGAATTTCAACATCGACATGCGTCAGTACGAGAACTTGGAGATGTTCATTCACGCCGAATCGCTGGTTGGTGAAACCATGATCGCAGACGGAGATATGGAAGCTTTCGTACGGATGGGTAACGACCTGACCAATAGTTTCTATGAAATTCGGATCCCACTAAATACGACCCCATTTGGAACTACCAATCCCGAAGAGATCTGGCCTTTAGAGAACCGGCTGAACCTACCATTGAGACTTTTGCAGGAAGTTAAGGCAAGGGTTTTAGGAAATCCAAATTCAGACCCCACAGAACTAATCTTCTTTGATCAGGAAGAACTGGACCCAGAATCCATTCAGGGTGGTAACCCATTGAAGATCGGTATTCAGGGTAACCCTAGTTTTGGAAATGTACGGGTGATCATGTTGGGGCTTAGAAATGCCACCAATAACGATATTTGCGGTGAGGCCTGGTTCAACGAATTGCGACTTTCCGAATTGAAGAATGAAGGAGGCTGGGCGGCAATAGCCAGTTTGGATGCAAACCTGGCAGATTTTGCCAATGTGAGCGCAGCAGGTCGTATGTCTACGGTCGGATTCGGATCCATTGAGCAGGGGCCGAACCAGCGGGCCCAAGAAGACGTAAAAGGCTATGATGTGGTTACAAACCTGAACCTGGGGCAGCTTTTACCTGCAAACTGGGGTGTTCAGTTACCCTTCAATTACGGAATTGGCGAGGAGGAGATCACACCTCAATTCGACCCTGAGTTCCAGGATATTGAATTGGATACTCGTTTGGACAATGCTGCGTCGGATGCAGAGCGGGATCAGATCAGGAATCAATCCATTGAATATACCAGACGTCAAAGTATCAACTTCATCGGAGTTCGAAAGGACAGGACCAATACCGAGAAGAAACCTATGCCTTATGACATAGAGAACTTTACCTTCTCTTACTCCTATAACCAGGAGGATCATTCCAGTTTTGAGATCGAGGAATCATTGGATCAGAATGTCCGTTTGGGGGAACCTATAACTACAGTTTCCGTCCGAAACCATATGAGCCATTCAAGGAGAACGATTCTATTTTCCGTTCCAAGTACTGGCAGTTTCTCAAGGACTTGAATTTCAATTACTTGCCTAATAATATCGCGGTCTCTTCTAATATCAACAGGCAGTATACCGAGCAAAAATTCCGTGAGCTTAATACCCTTCCCGGTAACATTGGACTGCCTCGTTTATTCCAACGCAATTATTTATTTGATTGGCAATATGCCATCAATTACAACATTAGTCGTTCCCTGAGATTTAACTTTGACGCCTCTAACAACAGCATCGTGACTAATTACATAGACGATGCCGGGTTAGTGGACAACAGCATTGGAATATGGGATGGATTCTTTGATGTCGGAAAGGCCAACCAGCACTTCCAAACCTTGCAGGTGAATTACGACCTGCCGTTTGATAAATTCCCCTATTTCCGGTTTATCAAAGCTACCTATACTTATCAGGGTGATTTTCAGTGGACCAAGACCAGTGACCTGTTCAATCAGATCGATATAACACTTAGGGATGGTACGACCAATACCTACCGATTGGGTAATACCATTCAGAACTCCAGTTCGCACAGGATCAATTCGACCCTGGACATGGGTAATCTTTACCGTTACCTCGGTCTGACCAAAGTCACTCCTAGGTCCAAGGCCCAGAAGGCCAGGAGAGAGGCACGTGCCGACCAGGCGGCTGGTGGAGATAAGAACGGCGGCAATACCCGTGGGGGAGATAAGGGAGCAAGCCGGGATAATCAGACCAGAGATAATACTCCGGCTCTCCTTGGGCAAGGCAACCAGCAAGGAGGCCCCAATGCCAATCAGTCCCAGCTGACCGCTAGTGATAAAGCGAAGAATACGGTGGTGGATATTGTTACCATGGTGAAAAGAATTCAATTGAATTACCAGGAGAACCAAGGAACCTTCCTGCCGGGCTATCTGCCTTCTGTAGGGATGATGGGGACGCTGAGACCAGGAGCTTTCGTCTTTGGAAGCCAGGCAGACATTCGTCGTGAGATGGCCAGAAGAGGCTGGCTGACCGTCTATCCGGAGTTCAATGAGCAATATACAGAGGTTGAGAGCAGGCAGTTTGACTACCAGGCGAATATTGAACCGCTGTCGGATCTGAAGATCGATCTGAATGGTAGCCGAATCTATGCCGAGAACTACGTAGAGAATTATATAGTGCAGGATGGCCTTTACCGTTCTTTGACACCGAACACCTATGGGAATTTCAATATTTCCACTATGCTTATCGGAACGGCCTTTGCCAAGAGCGACGAGAATCAGTCTTCTGCATTTGACGATTTCCGAGAGAACCGCTTGGTCATTGCCAACCGCCTGGCTACCGAATTCTATGGCAGTGCAGATTTCCCTCGAGATGAAGAAGGATTCCCTGTCGGATTTGGTAAGACCAGCCAGGACGTGTTGTTGCCGGCTTTCCTATCTGCGTATAAAGATTCTGATCCTGCCACGGAAAAGACCACTTTCCTCAGAGATTTCCCTATCCCCAACTGGGATGTGAAATACACTGGATTGATGAATCTTAAGTGGTTTAAAGAGAAGTTCAGGAGGTTCTCCATCCAGCATGGTTATCGGGCCAATTATACGGTCAACCAGTTCCAGACCAACTTGGATTACAATCGCAATGATCCTACTGAGGTGGATGTCAATGGAAATATCAAACCTCAGAACATCTTCTCTAATGTGAACCTGACGGAACAATTCAGTCCGCTGGTCCGTATCGATTTTGAAATGAAGAACTCGGTAAAGATTCTGGCGGAATACAGAAAGGATAGGTTCTTATCTTTGAGCTTTGCCAACAATCTGCTTACCGAGGTGAAAGGTGATGAGATCGTCATCGGAGCCGGATATCGAATTCGCGACCTGAGGATAGGAACCAACTTTGGCGGTAAGCGGACCATATTGAAGAGTGATCTGAACTTCCAGCTGGATGTTTCGAGAAGGGATAACCGAACGATCATTCGATACCTGGATATCAATAACAACCAAACCACGGCAGGGCAGACCATTTGGGGAATTCAGTTCACGGTAGATTATGCCCTGAGCAAGAACCTGACGGCCTTGTTCTATTACGACCATACTTTCTCCAAATATGCGGTATCGACTGCATTCCCACAGACCACCATAAGAAGTGGAATCACTTTGAGATATAACTTTGGAAACTAAATAACACCATATAAAAAAGTACTATGAACATTCCATCAGACTTAAAGTACACCAAGGATCACGAATGGGTTCGTGTCGAAGGTGATGTTGCGACCATTGGTATTACCGATTTTGCTCAGGGAGAACTGGGTGATATCGTTTATGTCGAGGTGGAGACCCTGGACGAGACCTTGGACAAGGATGAAGTTTTCGGTACCGTGGAAGCGGTTAAGACTGTTTCTGATCTCTTCCTACCATTGTCCGGTGAGATCATCGAATTTAACGAAGCGCTGGAAGACGAGCCGGAAATGGTCAATACCGATCCGTATGGAGCCGGTTGGATGATCAAGGTCCGGATATCGGACGATTCCGAGCTGGATCAGTTAATGAGCGATGCGAGCTACAAGGAGTTGGTGGGTTAACCTTATTCGGTTAATCGCACTCGCGTATACCCTTTTTATTACGATTATCATGTTGGCTCCTTCGCCGGATCTGCCAACAACAGACGGGCCCTATTGGGACAAAATAGCTCATATTTTGATCTTTTTTGGGCTGGTTTTCATTTGGTTAGTTGTTTTCTCTACAACTGACAGATATCATATCTTTTCTCGTAGACCTGTGTTAGTTTTGGTTACATGCCTGTTTTATGGCATAGTAATTGAAGCCTTTCAGCACTGGTTCACGGATACGAGAACTTTTGACATCATTGACATAATTGCCAACGGAATCGGTGGAATAATAGGTTTCCTAACGTACGAACAGATTAAAAGAAGATTCGTCTTCTAAGTTCAATCATAAATCACGGATATGGAAATTAAGAAGAATCCCAAGTACGACTTGAGAAGAAGTAGTTTGATATTCTTCCAAATCGGAATGATCGTAATGCTTTTCTTTGCCTGGAGAGCAATGGAATGGACCACCGAGGACAAGGCAGCCAATGATACCAGTCTGGCAGAGATTGCCGAGGACCTGGAAGAAGTTATCCCCGTTACAGAACCAATCGATGTGACCCCACCTCCACCTCCACCTCCACAGGTGGCACCAGAGGTGATCGTTGCAGTCGATAATGATCTGGAGGTAGAAGAAACTGTGATAGAATCCAGTGAGACCAACCAGAATGATCAGATCTATGACATTGCCGAGATCGTCGAAGAGGAAGAAGAGGAGGAAGTTGTCTCTATTCCTTTTGCAGTGATCGAGGAAGTACCGATCTATCCGGGTTGTGAGGACAAGCCGGACAGGGAAGCAAAAAAAGTATGTATGTCCGACAAAGTGATGGCCTATGTTCAGCGTAATTTCAATATTGAGTTAGCTACTGAACTTGGACTTGAAGGTCGCCAACGGATCAACGTACAATTTAAGATCAACAAAGAAGGTGATGTGTGTGAGGTGAGAGCCCGTGCGCCGCATCCGCGACTGGAGCAAGAGGCAGTAGCCTTAATTCAAGGTTTACCTCGAATGATTCCAGGAAAACAGCGGGGTACACCGGTCGGCGTGATCTATTCTTTGCCTATTTTATTTAAGGTGGAGAATTAGGTTCTGGAGAAATCTTAAATCTAGGTTTTCGTTTTCTTTTGCAACCATTTTTATATACATTAGCAAATCTCTAAATACGCTATATATGGAACCGAAGAAGAACCCGAAAGCCGATTTAACCAAAAGAAGTATGCTCTTCTTCCAGATCGGGATGATCGTCATGCTATTTTTAGCCTGGCAAGCCATCGAATGGAAGACCTATGACAGGAGTAATATAGATACCGGCATGGTCGATGTAGGTGATGAGCTAGATGAGGAAATCCCAATTACTCAGCAGATTACCCCTCCACCGCCACCACCGCCACCACCGCCAGCACCGGAGGTAATCGAGGTTGTAGAAGATGAAGAAGAAGTAGAAGAGACCATTATTGAGTCTACCGAGACTGATGCTGATACCGAGATCGTTGAGATCGAGGAGATCGAGGAAGCTGTAGAAGAGGAGATCGCAGATGTACCTTTCGCAGTAATCGAGAATGTACCCATCTATCCTGGATGTGAGAAAGAAAAGGGCAATGCTGCACGTAAGAAGTGTATGTCCGAGAAAGTACAGAAGTATGTTCAGCGAAAGTTCAATACAGACCTGGCTGGAGATTTAGGTTTAGAAGGGCGTCAGCGTATAGCCGTACAATTTAAGATCGATCGTCAAGGAAATATTGTAAACGTACGTGCAAGAGCTCCGCACCCACGTCTGGAACAAGAAGCTGTTGACGTGGTAAGTTCGCTGCCCAAGATGACTCCTGGACAGCAACGCGGGAAGCCGGTTGGAGTACTGTACTCTCTACCGATCCTTTTCCAAGTAGAGAATTAATTTACACCATATCACAAAAGAAACGCCTCCCTATTCGGGAGGCGTTTTTTTATTAAACCTGTTGTGAAATACACGTTTTCCCAGCTTGTTGCTACTTGCTCAGAATTTGTATCTTTCGGATATCTTATCCCAATCTTATGATGAAACGCCTGGCCCTGGTCAGTATGCTGTTTAGTGGGGTGTTATCCCTGGCGCAGCAGACCTCATCCACCTTTGAAAAGTACCCTGTTTTTTCTGAATGCGAGGAGGTACAGCTAGCCGAACTGGAATCCTGCTTCCGATATAATTTACAGCGCTCCATCTACGCTAACTTCCAAACTCCGGAGATCGTTGGCCAGGAGAACTATTCCGGTACGCTATCTATTCTCTTTGAAGTAGACAAGCAAGGAGAGTTCAAGGTGCTATATGTTGATGCGTTTTACGATGAGCTAAAGGATGAAGTGAACCGGGTTTTCGAGCTGTTGCCAACCATTACGCCAGCAACCTATAACGGTAATCCGACCTATATGCAGTTTACCCTGCCCTTGCAAATTCCGTTGGTGGAACCCCAGGCCCCTCAGCCCATTGAGGTAACCGTCGTTGCTACTTTGGGCGATCCTGCTTCCGAATATGATTCCCAGGAAAAGCTACCCTATGCCAATGAAGAATACACCAGCCAATTGAATATTCCCTTGTCTCATCACAATTACTATTTGTTTGATGCAGCCATGAATAAGGTTGGAACCAATAATCATACAGCACAAAAACCATACACCTATGCCGAGGTCAATCGGTATTACAACTTTGAGGAGAACAACCAGAAGATCCTGAAGAACAAAACTTCCTGGTGGGGCAGAAAATGGTGGAATGAACATTTGGTCACTTGGAAGGGAAAGGATTTCTGGGTCACTTTGGATCCCGGAGTGGACCTGCAGGTGGGTAAGGACACTGGGGCCGATGTTGATACTTATAATAATACGCGCCTGCTCTATACTCAAGGTGGGATAGGAAAACAGTTCAACTTTTTTGCAGTGGTCTATGAAAGCCAGGGCCGCTTCGCCGATTACTTTAACCGATATGCCGAGGCCAGGGCTCCCGATGGAGGAAATCCAGCAGTCATACCCGGAAGAGGAATTGCTAAGAATTTTAAGTCTGACTCCTATGACTACCCGGTTGCAACAGGATATATCTCATTTACTCCCTCCAAGTACTTTAACTTCCAGCTGGGGCATGGTAAGAACTTCTTTGGTGACGGCTACCGTTCACTTTTCCTAAGTGATTTTGCTGCTCCTTACCCTTTCTTTAAGATCAACACCACCTTCTGGAAGCTCAAGTACACCAATACTTGGATGTCCCTGAGGGATGTCCGATCCGAGGTAACGGAAGACGGGTCATTCCGCACCAAATGGATGGCTCATCATTACCTGAGCGTGAATATCACCAAACGCTGGAATCTGGGATTATTCGAGTCTGTTATCTGGGAGAATGACAATGATCGAGGTTTCGATTTTAACTACATAAACCCGGTCATCTTTCTGCGAGCCATTGAATTCTCTACGGGATCCAGAGGAGGTAATGCCTTGATCGGGATCAGCAGTAAATACAAGATTAGCGATCGGGTCAATGTATATGGTCAATGGTTGATCGATGAGTTTTCCTCCGGAGATTTCTTCGGTGCAAATGGCAGCTACAAGAACAAGCAGGCCTATCAAATAGGCTTAAAATATTACGACGCCTTTGGACTGAAAGGGCTCTTCCTTCAGGGAGAATACAACCGGGTAAGGCCCTATACATTTTCTCACAACACTGTAGTTCTGAATTACGGGCATACCAATCAGTCCATGGCGCATGTGATGGATGCCAACTTCTGGGAGGCCCTGGCCATCGCACGTTATCAGAATGGCCGCTGGTTTGGGGATGCCAAGTTCATCTTCGCCAAGCGTGGTTTTGAATTCAACACTCCAGAAGACAGTTTCTTCTATGGCGGTAACATCTATGGAACTGAGGACAATCGGATCTCGGACGAAGGCAATGATCTTGCCCAGGGAAATACGACCGATTTCTTCCATACCGAATTGACGGCTGGTTATTTGATCAATCCTGCGACCAACTTAAAGATATACGCTACATTGATCTATCGCGATTTCCAGCCCCAGGTCAATACTGCCGACGTCTTTTCCAATCAGACAACCTGGTTCAATTTGGGTGTGAGAACCGATCTATTCAACTGGTACTACGACTTCTAATGATTACGGCTTAGAGTTTTAGTTCTTTCCCTTGAATTTCTTTTCAATCTCCGGAAAGACGCTCTCTAACAAACGTTGGGTATTTATAAATCCGTCGCCAAATCCTTTTTGATCGAATTGGTCTGTGAGTTCACTCATAGCCATGATCTCCTGTTTGGATTTTCCAGCTACCAAATGAAAGGCTATTCTATCCCGAATAAACGTGAGCATGGACAAGGTGTATCGAATATCTGCCTGAGTTGCTATATCACCGTGTCCGGGTATTATAAGGGTGTCTTCATCTATCATCGACATCACCCGGCTTAAACCCGCAATATAACCGGCTAGACTGCCTCCATTTTTCGAATCGATAAATGGGTAGGCATCTTTTACATAGGCATCACCGGTCTGTAGTACATTACTCTCTGTAAAGTAGACCATTACATCCCCATCTGTATGAGCTCTAGCTACATGAAACACAACAATTTCTTCTCCGTTATAGTAAAAGTGCAGGTTGTTTCCAAAGGTCACCATTGGCAAGGAATGTGGGTCCAGGTCCAGCTCCTCATCTATGCGAGCCATAGCAGATTCCCGGCGTTGCTCCAACTTGTCATCCACAATTCCCCTTTCCTTGGCGTCCTCCGCGGATTTTTCAATGTCTTGTTTGTATTTGTCTCGGGCTACCTGTATCAGCCTGGAGCGGACATTCTCATGTGCAAAAATGGTCGCTCCTTGCCCTCTAAGGTTAATATTTCCCCCAGTGTGGTCCCCGTGGTGATGGGTATTGATCACAAACTGGACAGAGGCGTTACTCAAGGTTAAAATGGCATTGAGAATATTAGGCGTTGAAGAGGCAAACTTGTCGTCTATCATAAAGATTCCGTCCTCTCCCAAACTCAATCCGATGTTTCCGCCACGACCCTGGAGCATGTAAATGCTATCCCGGACTTTGACCACTTCGATCTCTTCATTGGGTTGATTTTCCTGTGCGCCTAGGGGCAGTGCTGCTATAGAGGCCAATAATAGCCCTTTAAATATTCGATTCATCCTTAATTTTTAGGGGGATTAAATTAGTAAAATACTCCTTAAGTCTAGTAAAATTAGGTGGAAAGATGCTATGAACAATATAGCTGTTGCCGTATCTTTGCACATCCAAATTTATGAGTGTCAATACTTCGAATACCAAAGTGCAGAATCTGATCGGTAGTTTTGCCGAAATCACCAAGGCCAGACTGTCCGTGAGTGTTGTCTTCTCTTCGGTTGCGGGCTACTTACTGGCTGCTCCCCAAGTAGATTTCTACACCTTGTTTTTATTGTGCTTGGGTGGTTATTGTATGGTTGGCGCCTCTAATGTGTACAATCAGATCATAGAGAAGGATCTCGATGCTTTAATGGAACGGACTAAAATGAGGCCATTGCCATCCGGGAGGATGACTTCTAATGCCGCTTTCATACTTGCTTCTTTACTGACCGTCATCGGGATTGCGGTGCTCTATGCCATCAACCCCAAGACGGCCTTATTTGGGGCCATCTCCATCTTTATGTATGTAAGTCTTTATACACCGCTTAAGACAAAAAGTCCTTTGGCTGTATTTGTAGGGGCCTTTCCAGGAGCCATACCTTTTATGCTAGGTTGGGTTGCTGCCACAGGTGAGTTTGGTATCGAGCCGGGAACCTTGTTCATGATTCAGTTCTTTTGGCAGTTTCCACACTTTTGGGCTATAGGTTGGTTCTTGTACGATGACTATGAGCGGGCCGGATTTAAAATGTTACCAACCGGAAAGCGGGACAAGAATACAGCTATTCAGATCGTACTTTACAGTGTATGGACTGTACTTGCATCTCTGGTTCCCGCCTCGGGTATGACCGGTTCTCTTTATTTAAGCCCCATAGCGGCCATACTGGTACTTGGATTGGGGATATGGATGGTGTACTATGCCATCAGATTATACAGAAAGCGAACAGACAAGGCCGCACGTCAATTGATGTTGGTCAGTGTTAGCTATATCACGCTGCTACAAGTGATCTTTGTAGTCGATAAATTTGTGCGTTAATGGATTATACAGAAGGAACAGAAGAAAAGAAACGCAGAAGGGCCAAGAAGATGATGCTCTGGTTTGGTATCATCAGTCTGGCCATGAGCTTTGCCGCTTTTACGAGTGCTTATGTGGTAAGTAGGGAGCGGCCGGATTGGTTGGCAGATTTCGAATTACCGCAGGCTTTTACCCTCAGTTTATTGGTGATCGTCCTGAGTAGTTTGTCCATGGAGTTTGCCAAAAGAAGCATTATAAGGAGCTCTCAGAAGGTAGGTACAGCTTTGTTGATGACAACCTTCGTCTTGGGTTGTGTATTTATCTGGCTACAGTTTGCGGGATTCTCACAGATCATTGAGTCCTACGGATATAATTTTACCGGTGCCACCAGCAACCCAAAGACCACTTTTATCTACCTGATCGCTGTGGTTCATATAGCGCATGTCGTTGTAGCCCTGATCGCCTTATTGATTACCCTGTTCAAGCAGCTTAGAAATGGCTATTCTGAAGGAAATACCTTGGGATTGGAACTGACCTGTACCTTCTGGCATTTCGTCGATATTTTGTGGATATATCTCTTTTTATTTTTCTATTTCGTCAGATAAAAATTAATCGTATTTTTGGCAAAAATTAACACCAAGATCACCCTATGGAAGCTACTGTAGCGAAAACGGGAACAGAGGGAAAAGTTTGGGGCGGAGGTAACCGTCCACTCAATGCGAGTTATGGTAAGTTGATGATGTGGTTTTTCATCGTCTCCGATGCGTTGACCTTCTCCGGATTCATTGCCTCTTATGGATTCTCCCGATTCAAGTTCATCGATGCCTGGCCTATTGCCGATGAGGTATTTACTCACGTACCGTTCTTACACGGTGTGCCGGCCCGATGTACTATGTGGCTTTCATGACCTTCATTCTAATCTTCTCTTCTGTGACCATGGTATTGGCCGTGGATGCAGGGCACAAGATGCAGAAGACCAAGGTGATCTGGTATATGTTCTTCACCATTATTGGAGGTTTGATTTTCGTTGGTTCCCAGGCTTGGGAGTGGGCTACTTTTATCAAGGGAGACTACGGGGCTGTAGAGACCAAAGGAGGGAAGATATTGCAGTTCCTGGATACCGATGGAAAGCGAGTGGCAATTAGTTCGTTTGCTACCAGTATCCCCACCGAGCGAATAGAACATGAAAGAAAAAACGGTATCTGGTATGACGTAGAACCGGAGACCCTGACCACTTTTACCTTTGAGGAAGTAAAGGCAGGTTTCCTGGCTGACGATAACCTACTGATCCGGACACAATACCTGGACGAGAATGGTGAGCCAACCGTGCTTTCCAGAGAAGAGTCTGTAGCCAAGCTGGTAGCGGATGGAAAGTTGGTGGTCGAAGGAGCCAATCTGCAGCGGAATGAATACGGTCACCCGCTCTTTGCCGATTTCTTCTTCTTTATTACCGGATTCCACGGATTTCACGTGTTCTCCGGGGTGGTCTTCAACTTTATCATCTTCATTAATTGTATCCTTGGAACCTACGAGAGACGAGGCAGCTATGAGATGGTTGAAAAGGTTGGACTCTACTGGCACTTTGTAGACCTTGTATGGGTCTTTGTATTTACATTCTTCTACCTGGTATAAGCATAAATTAGTATCTGATGGCGCACGATCACAAATTGGAAATATTTCGCGGAAGACTTAAATTCAAGTCTAACGTTCAGAAGATCTGGGGGTTTTTATTTTTCTCTCTATCGTTACGATCATAGAGGTTGCACTGGGGATTATCAAACCTGAGGTTTTAACCGATAACCGCTTTTTGGCCATGAAGCTCCTCAACTGGATCTTCATTATCCTGACCCTGGTTAAGGCTTATTATATCACTTGGGACTTCATGCACATGCGCGATGAAAAGAAGTCCCTGAGAAGATCAGTTGTCTGGACGGGAGTATTCCTGATCTGTTACCTGATCCTCATTCTGCTTATCGAAGGAGATTATATCTTCGAAGTATATAAGACGAATTATGTGAAATTCGATTTCTAGTCGAATTCTCTAGGAAATATGAACCCGGCTATTTGCCGGGTTTTTTTGTGCATTAATTAAGGAGTTGGTTTTGCCCAAGGCCCAATTGGGTTGTATTTTTGCAAGAAATTCAATCACTTGAAAGTCAAAAAGTATATAGTCCTTACAGTTCTGTTCCTGCTACCTCTGCTGGTATACATTTTCTTTGCGACAGGAGTGAACAATTTTGTCAAGCTTCCAGTTTTGACCACCTCGGTTGCAGAACTTGATGGTTTCCAGGATATCGAAGGGGAACGTCCGCGCTTACAGAATAAGATTACTGTATTGGGATTCTTCGGTTCCGATGTAGGTAATAAAAGGGCCAATGCCTTTAATCTGGCCCATAAGATCTACAAGAAGAATCATCAGTTTGACGAGTTCCAGTTTGTCATCTTGGTGACTGAGGATCAACAGGACCAGGTAGCGGCTTTATTGAAGGAATTAGAACAGATAGAGAAGACGGATAATTGGAAGTTTGCAATCGGAAGTCCGGAGCAGATAGAGATGGTATTCCAATCCCTGGAAAGCACCTATGCCTTGGATGAGAATTGGTCCAGCGACTTTGTGTTCATCATCGATAAAGAACGCTCGCTTAGAGGAAGGGACGATGACGAGGATGTGACCCTATTATATGGGTTCAACGCCAGTGATTATGCAGAGATCAACAACAAAATGGGGGACGATATCAAAGTGGTTTTGGCAGAGTATCGCCTGGCTTTGAAGAAATACAAATCAAACCGCGAAATCTAAGTATGAAGAACTACTCCTATATCGGGATCTCATTTGTCATTCTGGTTTTCGGGATCTGGGCAGTACCCAAGATCGTGAATACACTTTCTGAACCGGACCTGGCAGTGATTGGACAAGTACCGGAGTTCGAATTCACCAACCAGGATGGAAAAACCATCACCAACTCCGACTACAGTGGGAAGGTGTACGTGGCGGAGTTCTTCTTTACCACTTGCCCATCCATTTGCCCGATCATGAATCGGAATATGGTGAAGATCCAGAATGAGTTTTACGGCAATCCGGGTCTTGGAATTGCTTCATTCAGTATTAACCCGGAATACGACACCCCAGAGATATTGAAAGAATACGCGACCAGCTATCAGATCAGCAACCCGCATTGGCATCTGTTGACTGGCCAGCAAGAGGATATTTTCAAACTGGCCAATGAGGGGTTCAATCTCTATGTAGGACAGGCTCCGGAAGTGGAAGGTGGTTTTGAACACTCGGGCTTCTTTGCACTTATTGATCAAGAGGGACAGATTCGTTCTCGATATGATGAAAATGGAAATCCCCTGATCTACTACGACGGGCTGGAAGATGAAGGAATTCAAATGTTGATGGAAGACATTAAAAAGTTATTATAAGGATGGACAGAACGGCAGAAAAAAATTACAACAAGTGGATCTGGATACTTTCTATATTGATCCCATTGGCCGTGGCCATTCTCTTTTCGGTGCGGATACCAGGTGTGGATCGTTTGGGCTTTCTCCCTCCCATTTATGCCAGTATTAATGCCCTAACTGCCGTCCTTTTGATTGCGGCAGTGGTTTCTATCAAGAAGGGTAATCGGAAGAGGCATGAGAGTCTGATGAAGACCTGCATCCTGCTATCCGCGCTTTTCCTGGTAATGTATGTGGCCTATCACATGACCTCAGATTCTACAGCTTATGGCGGAGAAGGGGCCATGAAGTATGTCTATTTCTTTATACTGATCACCCACATACTGCTGTCTATCGGGGTGATTCCCTTTGTACTGATCACCTATGTTCGGGCCTTGAACGGAAAATTTGAGATGCATCGGAAGATCGCTAAGATCACCTTTCCTATCTGGCTCTATGTTGCCATTACGGGGGTTATCGTCTATTTAATGATCTCGCCTTATTATCCTGCATGATACGCACTTTGATCATATCGCTAATCTTGCTGCTACTTGCTGTGCTGCCTGTCGAAGCTCAATGTGCCATGTGCCGGGCTGTTTTGGAGAGTGAAGAAGGCAATGAGGCCGCGAAAGGGATCAATAATGGTATCATCTATCTGATGATCTTTCCCTATTTATTGGTTGGAGGAATAGGTTATGCTATCTACAAAATGCGTAAACGGGCTCTATAGGAGGAAAATTAACAGTTTCTTCACGTTCGCTACTGTAACATTAATTTTTTGAAACAGTCTTATACCCGAAGACTTTCACTAACCATACACGGTAAGTCTTAACAAGAATTTTGCAATGTAAGGCCCTAAAAGGGAGTTACTTTGCATGAGAACTGTTTACTATGATAGAGATCAAAGGCTTACAAAAGTCGTATCAGATGGGGAGCAATTCCCTTCATGTGCTTAAAGGAATTGACTTTAACGTCAACGAAGGCGAATTAGTCGCCATCATGGGATCTTCCGGTTCTGGAAAATCTACCTTACTGAATATTTTAGGAATGCTGGACGAGGCCGATGAGGGTACCTATACCCTGGACGGTAAGATTATCAAAGATCTGAACGAGAAGGTGGCAGCGCGTTACCGCAACCAATTTCTCGGATTCATCTTTCAGTCCTTTAACCTGATCACTTACAAGAATGCATTGGATAATGTAGCCATGCCTTTGTATTATCAAGGAGTTAAAAGAAGTCAGCGTGTAGAGCGAGCCATGCATTACCTGGAGAAGGTAGGCCTGGCAGATTGGGCCGATCACCTGCCGAATGAATTATCCGGGGGTCAAAAACAACGGGTAGCTATCGCGAGAGCATTAGCCAGTGACCCCAAGGTCTTACTTGCCGATGAACCGACAGGTGCCCTGGATTCTACTACCTCGTATGAGGTTATGGATATCATCCAGAAGATCAATGAGGAAGGAAAGACCATACTTATAGTTACCCACGAGGACGATATCGCCCATATGTGTAAGCGTATAGTCAATTTGAAAGATGGAGTGATCATCGACGATTCGGTTGTAAATCAAGTTCCTGCAAAACCAGTAGCTCATGTTTAATATCGAACGATGGCAGGAGATTTTTGATACCATTCGCAAGAATAAGTTGCGAACTTTCCTGACAGGTCTTTCTGTGGCCTCTGGGATCTTTATCCTGGTAATTCTGTTAGGTTTTGGACAGGGTATGCAGAATGGAATTGCCCAGGAGTTCGAACAGGACGCCACTAACCGTATCGCGGTTTGGACCGGAGTTACCACCGTTGAGCATAAAGGCCTTAATCCGGGTCGATTTATCGAACTGGAAAACGAGGATTACGATTATCTGATCAAGAAATACGAGGATGATCTTGAATTCAAATCTTCTGTATACCGTATATGGAGTGGGGCTGCAACCTACAAGAATGAAAATGGAAGCTACCGGGTAGAAGGAGTATATCCGGACTACCAGTTTATTGAGAACGCTTCCCTCACCCAAGGCCGATTTTTGAACTATGACGATCAGGACAATTACGAAAAGGTGATTGTTATTGGTCAAAAAGTATACAAAGACCTTTTCACAGAAGGAGGATCTGCCGTTGGAGAGCAAATACAGCTCAATGGAATCAACTTCAAAGTAATTGGAGTTTATACCGATCCGGGAGGAGAGCGTGAAGAGCAACGAATCTTCCTACCTCTTTCTACATCCCAACGTGTATTCAACGGAGGGAATAAGGTCCGTAACCTGGGCTTTACCCTGCAACGACAAGAGAATTTTGCGGCGGCCTTGCAGCAGTCCATTACCTTCTCTCAGGAGATCGAGAGTTTCTTAAAGGAACGACATATCGTTGCGCCTGAAGATCCCTCAGCCATTAATGTATTCAACACCTTAGAAGAGGCCAAGCGATTTTACGATTTGATGGCCATGATCAAACTATTCTTCTGGGTAGTTGGTATTTGTACCATTATAGCCGGGGTGGTCGGGGTAAGTAATATCATGTTGATCATTGTCAAGGAACGCACCAAGGAGATCGGGATTAGAAAGGCCATTGGAGCCCAGCCGCTGTCCATTATCATGATGGTGCTTCACGAAAGTATTTTTGTAACGGCTATAGCAGGTTTCCTGGGGCTGATCACCAGTATGGGCCTGTTGGAGATTATCGGACCAAACGTTGAGATCGATTATATAGTCAACCCCTCGGTAAACTTCCAGGTGGCAGTTACCACTGTATTCATTCTAATTCTGGCAGGTGCCTTGGCTGGATTCTTCCCGGCCTGGCGGGCAGCTAGGATCAAACCTATAGTAGCCTTACGCGATGAGTAGTTTATTTAGCAGAGATAGCTGGTCGGAGATACTAGAGGCTCTAAGTACCAATTGGTTCAGAACCATATTAACGGCATTTGGTGTATTGTGGGGGATCTTTATCCTGGTAGTCCTTCTTGCTGCAGGAAAGGGATTGGAGAACGGAGTCAAGTCCGACTTCGATGGCATTGCCACCAACACCATGTTCATGTGGACACAGACCATTTCGAAGCCCTACAAAGGTTTGCCCAAAGGACGTCGATTCAGTTATAAGATCGGAGATGTTCAGGCCATCAAGGACAATGTTCCCAATATGCGCTTTGTTTCCCCTCGAAACCAATTAGGTGGATTTGGCGGGAGTAACAATGTGGTGAGAGGTTTGAATGCCGGTGCCTTCAACGTATATGGAGATTACCCGGAGATCATCGAGCAGCAACCCATGGATATTACCAGTGGACGTTTTATCAACTATGGTGATATCAACGAGAAAAGAAAAGTAGCCGTTATCGGAGAAGGAGTTAAGACTTCCTTGTATGCGATCGGAGAAGATCCCATAGGGACTTATATCAAGATCAACGGGGTCAATTTTTCTGTAATAGGCACCTATAAGAAAAAAGGTCAGGGAGGCGACTCCGAGGAAGACCAGAAAGAGATCTATGTTCCTTTCACCTCATTCTCCCAGGCATTCAACCGGGGAGATCGAGTAGGCTGGATGGCCATTACGGCAGAAGACGGCTCTTCCATTACAGAACTGAAGACTCAGGTCTTCGATGTGATAAAACAACGACATACCATCCACCCGGATGACGATCGGGCCATAGGAAACTTTGACCTCTACGAGCAATACAGTCGGATCGAGGGACTATTCTTTGCCCTGAAGATCATCGCCTATTTTGTTGGGACCCTGGTCCTACTATCCGGGATCATAGGTATTTCCAATATCATGTTGATCGTTGTAAAAGAAAGAACCAAGGAGATCGGAATTAGACGCGCATTAGGCGCTACGCCTTGGTCCATCCGTGGTCAGGTGTTATTGGAGTCCATCTTTTTGACCATTATCTCCGGTATGGCCGGAATTTCCTTGGGAGCCCTGGTGATCTATGCGATTAACAGTGTATTGGATGCAACCGGCCCAGTGGATATGTTCATGAACCCCAGTGTAGATATCTCGGTGGTCATGACCGCGCTGATCATCCTGATCGTTTCGGGATTATTTGCGGGATTCATCCCGGCCCAAAATGCAATTCGCGTCAAACCTGTGGACGCCTTACGAACAGAATAAATTCATCAACAACTACAATAAAACAATCATGAAGAAGTCAGTAACCATCATTATACTTGTCAGCATTGCGGTAGTCTTTACCATATCGCTCTATTACCTGTGGCAAAAGAACCAGGAGGATCCTGTAGTATATACCACTCAGACTGCCGAAAAAGGAACCATAGTCAAGAAGACCGTGGCTACCGGGAGTATAGTGCCCAAGGAAGAAGTACTGATCAAACCCAATATTTCTGGTATTATCGATGAGATCATGGTAGAAGCGGGGGATATCATTCAAAATGGTGATCTGATCGCCAAAGTAAAAGTGGTGCCAAATGTAGCTTCCCTGACCAGCGCCAAGAACGGAATTGCTTCGGCGGAAACCGCCATGGAAACCGCGAGGTTGGCTTATCAGAATCAGCAAAGTATCTACGATCGTCAGAAAGGACTTTACGATAGGGGAGTGATCTCTGCCAATGAGTTCGATCAGGCACAGTTAACATACAACCAGGCCAAACAACGCTATGAGCAGGAGCGCGTCAATGTGACCGCAGCTCGTCAGAATTACGATATCATCCGTACTGGTACGACCGCCGGCTTGGGATCTGCGGCGACTACGGAGATCCGGGCCACTGTGTCCGGAATGGTACTGGATGTACCAGTGAAAACAGGAAACCAGGTGATCGAAGCCAACAACTTTAACGATGGTACTACCATCGCGACCCTTGCGGACGTCGATAAGATGATCTTTGAAGGTAAGGTGGACGAATCCGAAGTTGGAAAGATCAGTGAAAATCTTCCACTTGAGATCACCGTTGGAGCCATCGAGAACCAAAAGTTTGATGCTGTTCTGGACTATATCGCTCCAAAGGGAGTTAGCGAGAACGGAGCCATTCAGTTTGATATCAAAGGTACCCTGGCCATGAACGACACCACCTTTATTAGGGCAGGACTGAGTGCCAACGCCTCCATCATCCTGGCCAGAGCAGACAGTGTTCTGACCATTAAAGAGGCACTGGTACAGTACGATCCCAAGACACAACAACCTTTTGTTGAGGTAGAGACAGGTGACCAGCAATTTGAGCGTCGCGATGTAGAATTAGGCATCAGCGATGGTATCCTGGTCGAGGTCGTAAGTGGGATCACAGCCGACGATAAGATCAAGGTCTGGAACCAAATTAAGCCTGCCCAACAATTCGGCCGCCGATAATTTTAACACTTTATTGTAACACTTTTGTCCTTCCCAAGACAAATTCATCAACTATGAGTCTTATGAAGAAGCATACCCTATTGCTGATAGCCCTAATGGCTGTTGTAACAGCCTTTGGTCAAAATAAGAAATGGACCTTACAGGAATGCGTGGAATACGCCCTGGAGAACAACATCTCGATCAAACAATCGGAATTAGCCATCGAAGAGGCTGATATCGGAAAATCGGATGCCATTGGTAATTACCTGCCATCTCTAAACGGTTCCATAGGTAATAACTGGAATACGGGTCTTACCCAGGACGTAGTAACCGGGGTCCTAGTCAACCAGACTTCCCGAAACTCTTCTTACAGCGCAACAGTAGGTTTGAGCATTTTCCGTGGTTTGAGAAACCTCAGAAGCCTGCAGCGTGCAGAGATCGCCCAATTGGGTGCTCAATATGGCCTGAAGAAGATGACTGACGATATTTCCCTGTTTGTGGCCAACGCATATTTGCAAGTACTGCTTAACAAAGCGAACCTGGAAGCCTCCAAACAGCAAAATGCTGTGACCATGGAGCAGATAGAGCGTACCCAGGAACTGGTAGACGCTGGAGTTCTGCCGGAAGGAGACCTGCTGAACATCAAGGCGACCGATGCCAGTGAAAAGCAAAATATCGTGGTAGGTGAGAATGCAGTTCGCATTTCACTGATCAACCTGGCTCAGCTTTTACTGATCGAGGACTATGAGGCTTTCGATATTCAGGATGAGGGATACGATATCATAGATGAAGGAATCGCAGCCAAGGATATTTCTGAGATCATCGCTGCGGCTCAGGAGAACCGGGCGGAAGTGAAGATCGCCCAGACTAATTATGACCTGGCAGAGAAAGACCTGCAATTGGCCAGAGGTGCTTATTACCCTACAATAAATGGTTTCTTTAACTATAACACAAGGGAATCTGATAGGGCGAGAATAGGATCTTTTATCGATCCGGATAACCCGACAATCACAACTCAGATCGGGGTGGTAGAAACCACTGGTGATGCCGTTATCGCGGAAGTACCCAACTCCTCTTTGGTTGAACTTTCTCCTTTACCTTATTGGGAACAGCTTTGGAGTAACGATGGTATTTCATATGGTTTGCAGTTAAATGTTCCTATATTTAATGGACTCTCTGCTCGAAATAATGTAAAAAGAAGCAAGGTCAATGTGAAGAGACAAGAGTATCTGCTGGAACAGGCCAAATTGGACTTGGAATCCAACATTTACCAGGCTTATGTAGACGCCAGGGGCTCCATGAAGGCCTTTGAGGCTGCTTCTACTGCCCTGGAATCTCAGCAACTGGCCTTTGAATATGCACAACAACGATACGATGTTGGTTTGACCAACTCATTTGACTTCAGTCAGGCTAAACTGCTTTATGACAATGCGCTTGTAGAAGCCAATCGTTCGAAATACGACTATATCTTCCGCTTGAAGGTGCTGGAACTTTACTTCGGGATTCCGGCCACAGAGCTGAAGTTTTAACCATCCACTATCATGAAAAATAAAAAAGTAATCTGGATCGTCGCCGCGGCAGTTGTTCTACTGATCGTTCTGATTGGTGGTAAGAAGGCCGGGTGGTTTGGAAAGGACACTAATCTAAAGGAAGTTGTTACTGCGAAGATCGAACCGATCGATATCATAGAAACCGTTGCGGCTACAGGAAAGATACAGCCAGAGGTTGAGGTAATGTTATCTTCCGAAGTTTCCGGTGAGATTATCGAA
Organism: Aureitalea marina; assembly: GCF_002943755.1. Lineage (NCBI taxonomy): Bacteria > Pseudomonadati > Bacteroidota > Flavobacteriia > Flavobacteriales > Flavobacteriaceae > Aureitalea > Aureitalea marina. The sequence goes on along the minus strand of NZ_MQUB01000001.1, from coordinate 2,102,231 downwards.
TTACCGGTTGTCGAAGGGCAACAGGTAGAAAAAGGTGATCTGTTGGTGCGCATCAACCCCGACCTGATCCAATCCAGTCTGAACCAGACCCAGGCTACTTTGCAGAATATCAAAGCTCAGTTAAGCCAGGCAGAGGCCAATCTGAAGAATGCCGAACTTAATTACAACCGGAATAAATCCCTGTTCGACCGAGGGGTTATCTCCAAGGCCGAATGGGACCGTTCTGTAGCAGACTATGAAATTGCCCAGGCCAATCGTGAGTCGGCTTACTACAGCGTGCAAAGCGCACAGGCCAATGTAAAGCAAGCCAGTGATAACTTGGCTCGTACCACAATTTTTGCTCCGCGTAGCGGAACCATTTCTAAGCTGTCCGTAGAACTTGGAGAGCGAGTTGTGGGTACAGCCCAGATGGCGGGTACCGAAATTATCCGCGTTGCCAATCTCAACAATATGGAAGTAGAGGTTGATGTGAACGAGAATGACATTGTCAAGGTTTCCATTGGCGATTCTACCATTGTAGAAGTAGATGCTTATCTCAAGAGAGAGTTCAAAGGAATAGTGACGGAGATCGCTAACTCTGCGGAAGATGTACTATCCGCTGACCAGGTGACCAATTTCAAGGTGAAAGTTCGAATCGTTCCAGAATCTTATGCAGACCTAACGGAAGGTAAGCCGGATTACTATTCGCCTTTCCGACCAGGTATGACGGCCACAGTCGATGTAATTACCAACAAGAAAGAGAGCGTGATCGGGGTGCCAATAAGTGCTATCGTGATCAAGAATGATACTACCGGACAGCGCAGAAACGCAGCCTCTGACGAGAATGTCCTTGACGAAAAATTTGAATGTGTGTTTGTCCGTGATGGCGACCAGGCGAAGTTGCGTGTGGTAACCACAGGAATTCAGGACGACAGCAATATCGAAGTGGTTACCGGCTTGTCCGAAGAGGACGAGGTGATCACCGGGCCGTACAACACGGTAACCAAGTTACTGAAGACTGGAGATAAGATCAGTGTGGAGGGAGACAACAAGCCTGCCACAGAGGAGGAAAACACTGAAGAATAATGACCCGTATCCTTTGTCTGGAGACGGCCAGTACGAATTGTTCAGTAGCGCTTTCAGTAGATGGAAGCGTTGCTGCGTTTAAGGAGGACAATGGCCGCAACTATTCGCATTCGGAAAGCCTGCACGTCTTTATAGAGCAGATGCTGGACCAGGCAGGTGTGTCCCTATCTGAACTGGGTGCTATCGCCGTTTCCAAAGGCCCTGGTTCTTATACTGGGCTGCGTATTGGTGTTTCGGCGGCAAAGGGACTGTGCTTCTCCTTGGACATACCTCTGATCGCCATTCCTACCCTGGATAACCTGGCTATGCAAGTAGATGCCGAGGGACTAATTGTTCCTATGTTGGATGCGCGCAGAATGGAAGTTTATACTGCAGTTTACGATCAGGACCATCAAATTTTGGAGCCCACACGAGCCCAGGTATTAGGGGGTGATTCGTTTTCTGATCAACTAGAGAAAGGAAAAATGACCTTTTTAGGTGGTGGTGCTGTAAAGTTTAAGGAGATCTGTGAGCATCCAAATGCAGTTTTTAATACAGAACTCCAACCATCAGCCAGAGCTATGGCCTCTAAAGCTCAAAAGTTCTTCGATTCCGAACGTTTTGAGGATGTCGCTTATTTTGAGCCCTATTACCTCAAGGACTTTATGCCGGGCTAGACCCTTATTCTAACAATTCCAGGGCTTTATCCACTTCCATTACCGGAAGCTTACAGGCGTTATTCACACAGACGTAAATAAAGGTTTTACCGGGAACAAATCGCCCTTCCAACAGATAGGCTTGGCTTGCTGAGGTACTTCCCGCGATCAGCTTGTTGGGGATATAACGAGTGTTCAGGTCCTTTAAGATGGACTGGGCATCGTCTCCTACCGTAACAATTTCGTAGTAGTTCTCCTGGTAGTTCATCAGCAGGTCCAACCAGTTCGAGAACCCATTTGGATAAGTTTCCATATCCGCCTGTACATTCTTTAGCATTTGCATGGCCGTTTCTCCATATCTGGTCTCATCAAAATGGTGCCCCAGAACAAAGAGATTCTTCGCCATGGTCGAATTAGAGGCCGGGATCACATTGTCCCTGTATTCGATGGTACGATTCATCAAGGCATCATCTTGGTCTGAGGTAAAAAAGAACATTCCACTTTCCGCATCAAAGAAATGATCAAAGCTATAATTGGCCATGGACCTGGCCTGGTTCAGCCAGTTCATATCCAATGTTACCTCGTACAAGGCAATAAAGGCCTCGATGGTGGCGGCATAGTCTTCCAGGTAGCCATTGATGGTACTTTGTCCGTCTTTATAACTGTGCCATAGCCGGCCATCTTGCTGAAGTTGCTTTTCCTGGATGAATTGCCCATTCTTAATGGCCGTTTGAAGGTGTTCTTCCTTGCCGAAGGTCTTGTAAGCGTCAACATACCCTTTAAGCATAAGCGCATTCCAAGAGGTCAGGGACTTATCGTCCAAACGTGGCCGGATCCGCTGATCCCTGAAGTTTAACAAAGTAGATTTCCAGGAATTGACCTTGGCCATTAGTTCATCCGCGCTTATTCCCGCCTCTTGGGCCACATCCACATGGCTTTTGGTACGGATCAAGACATATTTCCCTTCCTCTTCCCAAAGACCGTAATCATTGATATTGTAGTAATTGGCGAACAGTTCGAAATCATTTCCGATCTGTTGCTGAAGTTCCTCCTTGCTGTAGATGTAGTAGGCGCCTTCTTCTAATTCTCCTGATTCGGTTTCAGAGTCAGCATCCAGGGAGGAATAGAAATTTCCGTCCGGATGAGTCATTTCCCGCTCGATATAGATCAGGGATTCTTCAACGACCTGCTGGTAAAGTGGATCTCCCGTCAACTGATAAGCAGCACTGTACAAACTCACTAACTGGGCATTGTCGTAGAGCATTTTCTCAAAATGGGGAACATGCCATCTTTCGTCCACACTATAGCGAGCAAAACCACCACCAACCTGGTCGTAGATTCCGCCATAGGCCATCTTATCCAAGGTGAATTTCACATGGGCCAGTATTTCATCATCCTTTTGCTGAACGCCTTGCCGCATTAGCGCAGCCCAATTGTTAGGCATCATAAATTTTGGAGCTCGTTTGAAGCCTCCATATAAGGTGTCAAACTGCCCGCTCCATTGCTCGAAAATTCCCGCAGAATCGTATTGTTTAAAGTCTACCTGTGCCGTGTTCAGACTGACCAGGTCTACCGTTTTGATCCCTTCCTCCAATCGGCTGGCATATTCTTCCAGCCGCTGTGGCTCTTCATCGTATAGCTCCTGTATCTGTGTAATGGCTTGGATCCAATCGTCCTTTTTAAAATAGGTGCCTCCCCAGATGGGTCTTCCGTCCGGTAGAGTGATCACGTTAAGCGGCCATCCGGCATTTCCGGTCATCAATTGGACAGCATTGATGTAGATCTGGTCTACATCCGGTCTCTCTTCCCGGTCTACCTTCACCGGGATAAAATTGTCGTTCATTACCGTAGCGGCGGTCGAATCTTCGAAAGTCTCCCGCTCCATCACGTGACACCAGTGACAGGCTGCATAGCCAATGCTAATGATCATCAATTTCCCTTCTTCCCTCGCTTGTTGCAGGGTTTCCGGGTTCCAGGCCTTCCAGTTTACCGGATTGTGAGCATGCTGAAGCAAGTAGGGGCTGGTCTCGTTGATCAGGTCGTTGGTGTAAGCATAGGTTTTCACAGGATCGGAATTTGACGTATTGCAGGCAACCAAGGCCAATAGAATCAAGCAGGTCAGGTAACGCATAATGCCGGGATTGAGTCCAAAAATAACCTTTTTCAGTTAAGCCGTTTTGACTTAACCGTTAATGGCCTCCACATGGTTTACACGACCTTGCATCATCTCGCGCAGCATGGTCTCGATACCATTCTTTAAGGTCACTGTAGAAGAAGGACAACCACTGCAGGCCCCTTGCAAGATCACCCGTACCGTTTGGGTGTTGGGATCAAAAGAATCGAAGGCGATGTGGCCACCATCACCAGCTACTGCTGGCTTTACGTATTCGTCCAATATGGCCATGATCTCCTGGTCGATATCGCTGTATTCTCGTTGAGAGGACGGCGTGGAACCGTTTACACCGGTTTCGGGCTTTTGAGCGAGTGCTGCATCGGACAGTATCTCTTTGCCCTTTTCCAGGTAGGAGCGAATGAATTCCCGTAACTCCATGATCACTTCTTCCCATTCCACCACATTGTAGCGGGCCACCGATACATAGTTCGAACTGATAAAGACCTCTTTCACAAAGGGAAATCCAAACAATTCTTTCGCCAAAGGAGCATGAACTGCCTCCTCGATATTCTTGAATTCGAAGGTTCCGTCGACCAATGGTTTGTTGGCCACGAATTTCATTACACCTGGATTTGGGGTGCTCTCCGCATAGACAGTCACCGGAATTTTCTTAGGAGCCTGGTCGGTGTTAACAACAGCTTGTCCGGATTCCAGGTAGTCAGAAATGGCATCGGCTACTTCTTCCTGCACGTCCTCCCATTGGACGATATCGAACTTTTCGATGGCGACAAAATTCTGAGAAATGTAGACCGTCTTAACGAAAGGCAGATAAAATAACTGTTGTGTCAACGGGCTGGGTTTTGCCTCGTCAATATTGCCGAACTCGAAGCTTTCTGCCTGAGTTAGAAAGCGATCCGTAACAAATTTTACAATGGATGGGTTGGAGGTCGGTTGGATCTGTATCCCCTGATCTTTCATAGCATTTTTCCTTTGCTGCAAAATTACAAAAGATTGGCGCTATCAACTACAAATTAACAATTATCGAACAGACCGCTACGTTAACCTAATAAGTCAATTCCGATAAGCGATTACCCGAGCGTTCCTTTGATTGATTTATATTTAGGATCTAAATGAAAGCACCCATTAATTTTCGAGGAGCGTTCGCCATTTTTTTTATTGGATGGATTGGCTTGTTGCATTCCCAAGAGGGTATTCCGGTTTACCACGACTATTTTGCGGATAACCTATACTTGTTGCACCCTTCCATGGCTGGTGCCGCAGCTCGAAATCAGATCCGATTGACTGCTCGTCAACAGTGGTTTGATCAGAACGAGGCTCCCAATATGCAGACCCTTTCGGTTAATGCGCGGATTGGAGAACAATCGGGAATAGGGGGTATCGTCTTTAACGATAAGAACGGGTTCCATTCCCAGACCGGTGGTTATCTAACCTATGCTCACCACATCATGTTCTCCAGATCCCCGGTAGATCTGAATCAACTCTCCTTCGGAATCAATGTAGGATTGGTACAATCGCAATTGGATGAATCTTCCTTTGATATAAACGATTTTGACCCGGTTATCTCCGGTGTCCTTCAAAGTAGTTCCTATTTCAATATCGATATTGGAGCCTCTTACAACTACCTCAACTTCTCTGGACATTTTACGGTAAAGAATGTGCTGCTTCAGAACAGGAATAATTTTACGGAAGAATTTGAATCCAGTAACCTGAGACGCTATATACTGTCTGCCGCTTACCTGATCGATAAAGGGGATTGGGATATAGAACCTTCTGCGATGTTCCAGTTGGTAGAACGTACCGGTGAATCTTTTGTTGATATCAATGCCAAAGTTTACAGAACCCTGGACTTCGGGACCCTGTGGGGCGGATTGTCCTATCGTTCCAGTTTCGATGGGGCGGAATATGTGGATGGAACAGCTATTGAGGATCAGCGACTGCAATATATCACTCCGGTATTGGGAGTGAATTACAAGAACTTCCTATTCGCCTATACCTATTCTTATCAGATTGGCAATGTTCGGTTTGATAGTGGCGGATTTCATCAGCTTACCTTGGGATACGACTTTGGCAAAAGCCGGGAACCGTACGATTGCGACTGTCCGGCCATAAATTAGAACAGGCCTCCGGGAACAAACATAAACCCAAAGGCCTGCGGCAGCTGCCTATTGCCAGGTATAGTTCTTTTTACCGGCTTGTTTTTTCAAGGCATTGATCAAGGCACTTTCCAGTCCGTTGTCCGTAGCCTTCTTCTTATCGGCTACAAATTTCCGACGCTTCTCGTTCAGTTCGTTGATCTCACTTTGAATAGCCTCGCGCTCGGCAGATTTTTCTTTCACATACTCGGTAAGTTCCTCTTCGTTCATGTCCTGTAATTCCTCGGGCAGGTTATCAGACTCTATATCCGAGATGACGATTGCCTCTTCCTCCATGGCATCTACCAAGTCCCAGCTGCTATTCTTATAGAATTTGGATCCTTTGCTGATGGTTCTGCCCACGGCATTGGCCTTGCCGTAAGATTCTGCGTTCGCATCTTGGGCAACCTGAATGGCCACCTTCTCTTTTCCACGAATACCGTAGGGAACATAGGTTTTGTTCAGTTTTATATTTAGCTGAAGGATGAGGTCATCGTAAGGAGAGTCGATATGAACAGTTTGGCGGTTGTGGTCAATAGACATATAGTCTCCGTATGTCAAGCGGGCACCATCTTGCCAATGCGTATCCACTCCATGACGGTAATCACCGCAGAAAATGGTGTTAACCACCACATCTTTCTCCTTGGCCATGGAGGCCGCGTCCCTGTAGTCTACATTGCCTTGGGTGAAAGGCTCATTACCTGCAATGAAGATCATCTTCAGATCATCGTCATCATTACCCCAGTCCAAATCCTTCAGAGAGGCTTGTATGACCGTACCGCAGAATTCACTACCACCATTGGTGGTCAGAGAGAATAATTCCTTGGAGAGATCGTCCAGGTCTGAGGTAAACCCGAGTATTTTCCTGATATATCCACTTCCTGAGCTGAGGTTGTCGTTTCCGTACTCATAAAGTGCGATTTGCAGATCAGGACGCTGGTTACGGCAGCGAGCATAGGAGAGTTCATTAACGATCTCCCAGAGTTGAGCTTTGGCCTGGTCTATAAGTCCGTCCATACTGTTACTGGTATCCAGCAGCAGGGCTACGCGTATGTAATGCTGTTTTGTAATAGGGGATTTTTCGATCTCGGCCAGTTGGGCGATGGGTTTTTCAGTTTCGGCTTTACATGCGACCAAACCCAGAAGTGAAAAGGCTAATGCCAGTGTTTTCCAATTTTTCATGATGAATGATTTAGTATTTGACACCTAACCTACAGCGAGAATTCTGCCATAAATAGTCGTATTGAGGGAACTGTCCGTTTGAATGAGGAAAGCGAATAATACGATTAGCCAAAGGGTCATTTTGGTCCTGTTTCCGGTGGTTTTGGCCTGTAACCTATTTCTAAAAACCCCTTAAAGTATGTATGTTTACAGTCCATGAGGCTTTGTTTATTCATATTGTCATTTCTATCACTTGCTTCACAACTCTGCGCCCAGGAGGAGTCCGGGATCGGTGTAGAGTTGGAGGCTCCAGCTACCTTTATGCTCAAGGGAGAGGTGGTGGATATGGAAACCGATCAACCTATTGACAAGGTCAATGTGGAGATTGCCGGTAAGGAATACACCACGACCAATAGGGCTGGAGAGTTTAGCATCCGTGCATCGGTGGGTGACGAACTGATCTTCCGCTCAGATGCCTTCGAAACGGTTTACTATCAGGTGGTAGACAGACAACGGGTCATGGTCCGGGCTGAGCCTATTCCAACCCTTGCCTCAACAGAAAAGAAACTGGCAGAACAAGCGAGCAATCCATTGGGGTTTGAAACTGCAATTGACTCTGCCAAGGCCTATTTGAGATCCGATGCTGGAAGGAGCATAGAGTTTGTGACCCTGGCTCTGGAATCCATACAAGGAGGTGGAGATGATGACCGCAATGCCATAGCCTTTTCAACTCTGGGCGATATCAATGCCTTTTGGGGTCAAAATGACCTGGCCATTTCCAATTACAAACGCAGCCTGGAATACGCAGAAGACAAGGCCGTACGCATCAAATTGGCTGATAATTTTCGTCAAAATGGGAATTACCAGGAAAGTATTGGCGAGTTTGAACGCCTGCTTGACCTGGAACTTAGTCCCTACCAGCAAATTGAAGTGTATGAAGGTTTGGGTGATGTATATGCTTCCATCTCAGATCCCTTACAGAGCTTGAAGAATTATCAGTTAGGGCTTCGGATTGCCAATTCCAGGCAAATTACACCCAAGATTACCGACCTGAATTCCAAAATCGCGGAATCTTATGCACAGGAAGGAAAGCTGGAGGAGGCCATTACCTTCTTTGATAACTCCCTGGACCTGGCGGGAAGAGAGAACACCAGGCGGTCTGCTGCCGAAAAGAACAGAGTTGCGGACTTCTACAATTCCAATCAGAATTTTGACAAAGAGATTCAGCTGCGGCAAGAAGCCTTAGACGATATAGAGGAGATCGGTGATTCAATTATCGATGCCAATGGCATTAATCCCTTGACGGTCCAAAATCAGAATTATAAGATCGCGAATGCTTATGTAGCCCAGGATAAATACGACGAAGCGATCCCCTTCTTGGAGAAGAGTATCTCCGAAGCCGATCAGAAACAAGATCTGATCGTCCAAAAGGATGCCACACGGAAGCTCTCGGAGATCTACCGCGATCTTGGCGACCTGGATAAGGCTGCTCAAACCTATCAGCAATATGTTTCGGTGGTAGACGAGCTCTACATTCAGAAGGAACAGGAACTGTCTCAGGCGGCTCGTTTTAACCGGGAGATCACGCTTCGGCAAAATCGAATAATCAGTCTGGAGAACGAGAGAGAGCTGAACGAGAGTCGGTATCAGCTGGCCGTAGACAACCAGGAGTTGATCCAAAAGAACAATAGGATACAAAAGTGGATCATAGGCTCTTTGGTAGTTATTGCGTTGTTGCTGCTTTATACGGCTTTTACACAGCGTAAAACAGCACGACAGCAACGTTATGCCAACGACCTCCTGGCTCTGAAGTCCTTGCGTACTCAAATGAATCCGCATTTCATCTTCAACGCGCTGAATTCAGTGAACAGCTATATCGCTCAAAGTGATGAGCGTGCGGCAAATCGTTACCTGAGCGAATTCTCCCAACTAATGAGGGCCGTGTTGGAAAACAGTGAAGAGGATTTTATTCCCCTGGCCAAGGAGATCGAGCTTTTGCAACTCTATGTGAAGTTGGAACACTTTCGGTTTACGGATAAGTTTGATTATCACTTCGAGGTGGACCCGAACTTGCAGGTTGATCAGTTTGTGATTCCGCCTATGTTGTTGCAACCCTATGTAGAAAATGCGGTATGGCATGGTTTGCGATATAAAGAAGAAAAGGGCAATCTGTTGATCCGTTTCCGCCAACTGGACACTGAACGAGTAGAGGTGTTGATACAGGATGACGGCATTGGTAGAGAACACTCCAAAGCTTTGAAAACAGACCATCAAAAGAAACAGAATTCCAAAGGTATGGGGAATATCAAGAAGCGAATCGCCATCCTCAATACGATGTATAGCGATAAAGTGGATGTTTCCATATCCGATCTGGAAAGTGACGGTCGTGGCACCCAGGTTACCTTAATTTTAAAGAAAGACTAAATGATGTTGAAGACCATTATCGTAGAGGACGAGGCTACCAGCAGGGAGATCTTAAAGGGTTATCTGGGGAAATACTGCCCACAGGTCGAGATTTTGGGCGAGGCGGAAAATGTAGAACAGGCCCTGCAACTGATCCGTGGTACAAGCCCTGATCTGGTCTTTTTGGACGTAGAAATGCCTTATGGAAATGCTTTTGATCTGCTGGATCAAGTTGGAGAGCGCAGCTTTGAGACCATTTTTGTTACGGCTTATGATCAGTACGCCATTGACGCATTAAACGCTCATGCTGCCTACTATTTGCTCAAGCCCATATCGATCGACAAATTGATCGAAGCGGTAGACTATGTCAAGGCCATTAGGCAGAAGGAGGCCGAATTGGCTGAAAAGGTCCTTAAGCCAAAATCTGAGGTTACATCGGGCAAGATGACCATACCGGTTCAATCGGGATTTGAAGTATTGGAAATTGGAGATATTCTTTATTGCCAGGCTGACGATAATTACACCCATATCTTCACTACGGACAGGAAGAAATTGGTCTCCAAGACCTTGAAGTATTTCGAAGATGCTTTAAATGGTAATGGATTTGTCCGTGTGCATAAATCCTATCTGGTCAATGTGGGAGCCATAACCCAATACCGGAAGGGAAAGGGAGGTAGTGTAGTGTTGAATAACGGCAAGGAGATCATGGTTAGTCCTGCCCGGAAGAAAGAACTGTTATCATATTTCGAGTAGTATGTCAAAAGCAATTATTCAAGACGTAAGAGGCAAGAGTCCTCAGATACCAGATGACTGTTATTTGGCGGCCAATGCCGTTATCGTGGGAGACGTTGTGATGGGAAATCAATGCAGTGTTTGGTTCAATGCCGTTATCCGTGGCGATGTTCACTACATTAAAATGGGCAATAAGGTCAATGTACAGGATGGTGCGGTGATCCATGCCACCTACCAGAAGTCACCAACCAATATTGGCAATAACGTGTCCATCGGCCATAACGCTATCGTTCACGGCTGTACGATCAATGATAATGTACTGATCGGGATGGGAAGTATAGTGATGGACGATTGTGTGGTGGAGTCTAATTCCATCATTGCAGCAGGGGCCGTATTGACCAAAGGCACGCATGTACCGTCCGGAACGATCTATGCCGGGGTCCCAGCCAAAAAGGTAAAGGACATCTCTGCGGAGTTGATCGAAGGAGAGATCGATCGGATCGCCAATAACTATGTGAAATATTCCAGTTGGTTTAGTGAAGAGTGAGCGGTGAGCAGTGAGCAAGGAAAAACTTACTTTACCTACTACCTACTACCTACTACCTACTACCTACTACCTACTACCTAGGGGCTTTACAAGAATCTGGACTACACAATTTATGAATTGACTACATCAGTTTTAGTTGTTCTTGGCATCGATATGGATAAGGATTAATTTGCCCCCGGAAGGGGAATAGGGGCCCCAAGGTGGAAAAATGTGTTAGCCGTTAAGGGTTAAGCGTTAAGCGAGGGAGTAAGTTTTAAAACTCCAAAAAATCCACCTTCAGCGGATCAGTTACGCCTGTTAAAATATTCCGCAGTACCTCGATCTCACCATTACTATAAAATTGCAATTCAGGAGTTTGGAGCTCAGTATTGAGTAAATCGGATTGAGTAAGTACGTTCTTGACCTGCCTTGCTACCGCCTCGCCAGAATCCACTATGCGGATATTATCTGGCAGTAATTCTTGCAGTTGCGGGATCAAATAGGGATAATGACTGCAGCCCAGTACGACCTGGTCTACTTCTGCTTCTTTGAACCGCGTACTGTAGTTGGTCAGTAGTCTTGTCATCTCAGGACTATACAGTTTCCCCGATTCAATTAGTTGTACCAATCCGATCCCCGCCACCTCTATCATTTCCACCCCTGAGGTATGATCCAGTGCGGTGGTGTGGAACAGACTACTGCTCAGCGTACCCTGAGTTGCTAAAACTCCTATACGGTTAACACGGCTGCTCTTGGCTGCTGGTTTAATAGCAGGTTCTATACCGATAAAAGGAATCTCATAGGTTGCTCTTAGTGTGGAAATTGCATTGGTTGTTGCCGTATTGCAAGCCACAATTACACACTTACAACCTAGATCAATTAGCAGCTCGGTATTCTTTTTGCTCAAGTTGATGATTTCTTCCTTGCTGCGTTCTCCATAGGGGGCATGAGCACTATCTGCCAGGTAGATGGAATTCTCTTGTGGCAGGAGAGTATGTACCTCCTGCCAGATGGAGGTTCCCCCGATCCCGGAGTCAAAAAGGCCAATGGGAGCAGTTTTTTTCACGGATTTGCAAGATAAAAAAACTGCCCGATCGTTTCCGATGGGCAGCTTAGTATTGTGGTGGGACTCGACTTAGATTCCCAGTTCTTTCTTTACATCGGCCATCAGGTCTGTTCCGTCGGCCAAGATGACTCCGCTACCTTGAGTTGAGTCAAATACGTATTGGATCCCTTGGGCACGAGCCACCTTCTGAATGGCAGTACGGGCTTTTTCCAGAACCGGTGTGTAAAGATCTACTCGTTTCTGATCTAGATCCTGCAGGGCCTGCTGACGATAGGCGCCAATGTTGGTCTGCATACCTTGTACTTCTTCGAAACGCTTTCTGTTCTCTTCTTCGGTCTTGCTTTCTGCCTCTACTTCATACTGCTTCAGTTTGGCGTCCAATTCCTTGGCCATAGCCTTGATCTCAGTATCGTAGGTCTTCTGCAGTTTTTCCAGCTGACTTTCGGCAGCTTTCATCTCAGGCATTGCTTCAACAAGCGCCTGGGTATCGATGTGAGCGACCTTGTCTTGAGCTTGAGTCAGGGTAGTTGCTCCAAAAAACAGCATTGCAGCTACCGCGATAAGTCTGAACTTTTTCATCATTGTAATAATTTAAATAGAATTATTTAGGGTGTTTATTTAGTTAAATCTTGGGCTTACCAGCCATTTCCGTTATCTCCGTCCTCTCCTTCACCTTCACCATCTGGCGGGTTGTTGCCATTTTGGCGAGCCTGTTCGATCGAATCCTTGCGGCGTTGACGATCTTCAATCAGTTTCTGCCGGCGGGCATCGTATTCTGCTTTCCGAGCAGCTTTGATAGAATCCCTTACCCGGCGACGTTCCTCCAAAAGAGCTTCTCTTTCATCTTTTTTCGCCTGAACAGCTTCTTCGCGTTCGGTGATGGCCGCATCTTCTTCTACAGTCAATGCATCACGTGCTTCAACTTCTTCTTTCTCCTTTTTAGAGCTGACCTCTTCTCGTTTGGCTGCACGGTTGATCTGTCTGATCACCTGCTCGCTCACATCGTTTTTCTTGGCTGCGAATAGCATAGATGGGTCTGTAGACCGATCTACGATAAAATCATACTTCCTGCTTTCGGCTATGTCCTGAACGATGTTAAAAACCTGATCTTGGATGGGTCGGACCAGCTGCCGTCTTTGAATGTCCAGGTCTCCGCCTGGGCCAAAGCGGTTTTGCTGATATTCCAACATCTCTTCTTCCTTGATCTGGATCTCCTCTTCTCGTTCTTCGATCAGTTCCGGAGTAAGCAGAACCCGCTCGTTGGCCAGGTTCAATTTCATCTGGTCGATCTCCTGGTTCATCCGTTCGATGTCCCGCTTCCATCCCTGTACTCGTCCATCCAGCATGGTCTTGGCTTCCTGGTAATCAGGAACGTTCTCCAAAATGTACTCCATATCGACATAACCAATACGGGTACCACGTTGGGCTTGGGTAGTAGTGATTGCTAAAAGGCAAACACATACCAACCAGGGTAGGAATGTGGTTCTCATCTTCGTCGGTTGTTTAAGAAAATATCGTGCCAAATCTAAAATTGCTGTCCAATGATAAAGTGTGTTTCCCAACCATTGGGCTCGGTTCCGCCCAGTACAGGGTCGAATCCATATCCAAAATCGATACCTAGCAGACCGAATGCGGGCATAAATATACGTAATCCTACGCCAGCAGACCTATTGACATCGAAGGGATTGTAATTTCTAAAGCCGTCATAAGACTGCCCTGCTTCAGCAAAGGTCAGTGCATAGATCGAGGCCAATTGCTTCAAGGTGATCGGGTATCTTAACTCTAACGAAAATTTGTTGTAAATGGTATTTCCATCTATAGGGGAAAGCGACTGGTTTGGATACCCTCTTAACTGGATCACCTCTCGACCATCTAATGAGAATGCTCCCAGCCCATCACCTCCAAGGAAGTATCGTTCAAATGGTACTATTCCACGGGCATTGTTATATGCACCCAGGAATCCGAATTCGGCATTGGAACGCAATACCAATTTGTCCACCAGAGTGGTGTACCAGGTCCCTTTGAATTTGATCTTGTAATACTCCAGCCAATCGAAACGATCCTGGTCGATCTCGGCTATCCTTTCGGTTGCGTCCACATCTCCGGGGTTCTCCAAAAGGAAGTCTTCTAGTTCTTCACGTTCGTTTCTGAGGGCTTTAAAGTCCTTGCTACTGAAGGCGGAATAGGGTAAGGTCAGTTTGGCCGTGATACTGAATTCCGATCCCAAGGTCGGGTAGATCGGGTTAGTGGCCGTATTATTCCTGGTAATACCGATGGTATAAGCGAGGTTGTTGGAATAACCATCTCCAAAGGTAAATAAGCCAGTATTGTAGTTTTTAAGATTGTAATGCTGGAAACTGATCGCTTGAGATAACTGGAAGTAGTCATCTGGCCATTGCAGTCGCTTGGCCAATCCGATGGAACCACCCGTAATCAGGAAGCGACGATCGCTGTCTCTCTCCCGAGTGTTGAAATCGAAGAGATACTGAATAGTATGTGAGAAACTGGTGCTCAACTGCACAGGTTTCTTACCACCTAACCAAGGTTCGGTCAAGGAAATACTGTAGGTCTGATAGAAACTACTGGCCTGGGCGCGTAGGCTCAATTTTTGACCATCTCCCATGGGCAAAGGTTTATACGCCTCACCATTAAATATATTACGCAGAGAGAAGTTGTTAAATGACAATCCGAGTGTACCTACAAATCCACCACCACCGTATCCACCTTGAAGTTCGATCTGGCTGGAACCTTTTTCTACAACAGAATATTCCAGGTCAAGCGTACCAGAATTTGGATCAACATTCTTGAAATTCGGGCTAAGTTGCTCCGCATCGAAGAATCCGAGCTGTCCCAATTCCCGGATAGTCCGTACAACATTCCGTTTACTGTATTTCTGTCCCGGTCTTGTTCTGAGCTCGCGGTAGATCACATGGTCATTGGTCCGGTCATTACCTACTACTGTCACGTGATTGAAGTAGGCCAGTTTACCTTCTCTAATCCTGATCTCAAAATCGATAGTGTCCCCTCTTACGGCAACTTCCACAGGGTTGATCTGAGAGAAGAGATAACCATTGTTCTGATAAAGGTTGGTCAGGTCCTGAGCTTCAGGGTCGCTAGCGTCAGCAATTCGTTCTTGCAATAACACCCCGTTGTATACTTCTCCGCGACGGATCCCCAAATACTGTCTCAAGGCCGCGTCGGTGTAGACACTATTACCTATAAAGCGAATGTCACCAAAATAGTATTGCTGACCTTCTTCCATGTTCATCTGGATGGCGATGTTCTTGGAATCAATATCGATAATGGAATCCTGAGTGATTCGTGCATCTCGATAACCGCTAGCCTTATACTTTTCAATGATCAAGGCCTTGTCTTCTTCGAACAGCTCCTCGGTATATTTGGATCTCTTCCAGAAACGGGCCGGGTTCTTTTGCTTTACTTTCTTCATGGCGCCCTTCAACTTGGCGTCAGAGAATTGTTCGTTTCCTACAAATTCGATCTTCTTTACTTTGACTCGAGGTCCTTTATCGACCACGATACGCATGTTCTGAGCGGTTTCCTGGCCCGTACTATCCACGACCGGGGTAGTAGTAACGATTACATTGTTGTTGAAGTAACCTTTTTCACGAAGTTTGTTGCGGATGTAGTTCTTGGTGGTGGTAATCAGGTTCTTGGTGATCTTCACACCGGCAACCAGATTGTTGTCCTTGATGGCCTCTTTGACTTTCCCTTTCTTCAGTCCCTCTATACGGATCTCACCCAGCTTGGGTAATTCCACGATATACAATTCCAGGTCAACTTGATTGCCTTGGATATCTGTTACATAGAACGCAATGTCACTAAAGAGATTTTGCTCCCAAAGTTTTTTGGTCACTGCACTCAGTTTTTCACCAGGGATGAATAACTGGTCGCCCTTCTTTAAACCGGTAAAGGCGATCACCGTGTTTTCGTTAAAACTCTGAGCCCCTGTTACTTTTATCGAGTTCAAGGTGTACCTTGTTCCTGCATCAAGCTGCTGCTCCTGGGCCTGTCCCAGGCAAACAAAGAGAATAAAAAGAAGGAGGGTAGAATATAGTTTCCTATAAAGACTCAATACCTTACTATTGTTTAAGTTGTTCGCTTGTCTTTCCGAAGCGGCGTTCTCTGCTTTGATAATCCACAATTGCTTCGTAAAGATGATCCTTGGTGTAATCCGGCCATAAGGTTTCCGTAAAATACAGTTCGGCGTAAGCGATCTGCCACAAAAGGAAATTACTAATTCGCTGTTCTCCACTGGTACGGATAAGCAAATCAACATCCGGTAAATCACGCGTGTAAAGATGATTATTAATCATCTCTTCATCAATAGACGCGGGCGAAATTAGGTTATTTTTAACTTTAAGACTAATCTCTTTAATAGTTTTTGTGATTTCTTGCCGGGAACCATAACTAAGCGCTAGGGTCAGGGTCATACTATCGTTCCCTTTTGTCTGCTCTATCACCCCCATCAGCTCCCTGTGCGCTGCCTTGGGCAAGGCTTGCAGGTTGCCGATCGCATTCAATCTAATCTGGTTCTCCTGCAGAGTTTTGATCTCCTTTTTTAAGGAAGAAACAAGCAATTTCATCAAGGTCTCCACCTCCAGTCTGGGGCGGGTCCAATTCTCCGTAGAAAAGGCAAAAAGGGTCAGATAAGGGATGCCAATTTTACCACAGGCCTCAACAATTTCCCGAACGGCCTTAGCACCTCGTTCGTGTCCACTGGCACGGAACAAGCCCTTCAGGCTAGCCCACCGTCCATTGCCGTCCATAATTACAGCGAGATGAACAGGTAAACGTTCGCGATCAATTTGTTCGAGAAAGGTCATGTTAAAAGTTGCAGTAGCAAGGCTGTCGCCCGAATGCAAAGGTAAGGGTTATCCCGGTAAAAACGTACCAGTCGTTATTATTCAGGTTCCCAAATTTGATGTCATCATTGTTGCCCGGAGCCCCTTTTGTTGGATTACTCCCATCCAGGTTGTCTGTAAAGGTATATCTGGCCCCGATCTCCCCGGCCAAGATGAAGCGGGTGCCAATTGTGGCTTTATAACCAAGAGCTATTGGAATGGCAAAAGAGGAATTGCTATCGTAGTCGCTGATCTCGTCTCCCAATCGTCTCAACTCTTTAAATAGGAAATAATGAACTCCTGAATATAAATAAGGAGTGGATTGAGGTTCTCCAGCGTGCAGGTCGAATTCCCAAAAGGTATATTCTAAGCCCAATCCGAATTCGGTAATGGTGTTCTTAAAGTTTAGACCTCGTTCTACCCGCCGTGCGTCACTAGACTTACTATCGTCTCCGCTGATATTAGCAAACATAATACTACCACGAAAAGAGTGTCGAGGGCTGCGGTTCCATTTGAAGATCCCACCGAAGGCCAGTTCATTGGGAAGGATGTAGTTGGTCCTTCCTACATCTCCAATGTAGTTAGCACCACCGGCCAGCAGTCCGACCTCGTAGGTTTGAGAGATCCCTGAAAACGAAATGCTTACCAATAAAATAGCCGATAAAAAATACCTCATTCTCCCTGAAAGTTTGCAAATATAACAATAAACTGAACTCCTCTACCTCTGGATAGGGAATGACTATGAGGTAAACTAGAATTCCATCGAAATATTGCCTAATTGCGCTTGTCTTCGCCCCAAAGTAATTTCTGTCTGAGGGTATCTATAAAGCTGTCTGCCGTTAGTTGTACCAACTTGATTCGGAAGGGTGCCAGTTGCAGGTTCATGGTGGTTTCGTTGGTCAGCGTTCCTATCCGAGAATCCAGTGAAACCAGGTAGGTGGGTTCTCTTCCACTTACCTTTAAAGTGATCTTGCTGTCCTCTGGGATCACAAAGGGCCTGGCATTGAGGTTGTGCGGGGCAATTGGAGTCAGTACCAGATTCTTGGCATTGGGATCTATTACCGGTCCACCGCAACTCAGTGAATATCCTGTAGAACCCGTAGGAGTTGCCACGATAAGACCGTCACTCCAGTAAGAGGTCAGGTAATTGTCATTCACATAAGTGTCCACGCGGATCATGGAGGTCGTATTCCGCCTGTTTATGGCTACTTCGTTCAGGGCGAAATTCATGGGGGTGAATTCGTCAACTGGTGGATCGGTCTCCAAGGAGATCAAACTGCGCTCGGAAACAGTATACTGCCCGTTGATGATCTGATTCAGACCCTCCGATATCTTTTCTTTCTGCAGGGTGGCCAGAAATCCTAACCGACCAGTATTAATCCCGACGATGGGGATACCCATATCCCGTACAAAGGTGATAGCTTTTAAAAGCGTACCATCTCCACCAATACTAAAGAACAGATCGTAACTGCTGTCTAATTCTGTGAAGGTGGACAACTTGGAAAATGAGTCCGATATATGTTGATTCCTATCGATGATATCCAGGAACTTTTCCTCGATCACCACTTCGACATCCTTGTGCTGCAAGGAGTCCAGGATCAACTGGATGTACATTTCCGATTCGGAATGATAAAATTGGCCGTAGATACCGATCTTCATTATATGTTCAGGTATTTGTCCAGGTAACGGGAACGCTCTTTCAGGTCTTCGATGAATTTATCCTCATCGTGGCTGGAGATCACCTCGTAGTCATAGCGGCGAAAAGTTTGCACAATCTCATTGATGCCGGAATGACCGACTTTAAGCGTGGCCTGCACCATGTCGTCCGTTAAATGTGAGATAAAGACACCTAACAAACGCGCTTCATTGGCTTCGACGATCTGGCAGATCTCACTAAAGGAATAATCCCTTTGTCCCTTCTCAACGACAATTATACCTCCGGTTTCACTCAGAAATGGAGTGTCGTTAAAGAGATGCATGATGTCTGCAAGCTCATAATATCCCAGGTATTTGTGGTCCGGGTCCAATACAGGCATGATGTTAGAGCCATAAACGGCAAAGGCTTCCAATATGTCCAGCCAATGCGTGTCTTCTAAGACAAAGAAGGCCTCGGCAGCATATCGGTAATCGGCAACGGTCTTGTCTGCATCAAAACAGTGCACATCGGTGTCCATCAAACAGCCCAAGTATTCACCATTTTCCAAAATGGCCACATGCGAATAGGTCAATTGATTGAAGGTGTCCTGCACACTGGCAATGCTCGCTTCAAGACCAATTGGTTCAACGTCGTTAATGATGTAATCCTGGGTATTCAAAAGGCGTTAATTTTTATGCAAAATAGGCAAAATCTGGGCCAAACCCGAGGAAGTAGTTCGTATTTTTGCGGGCAAATTGAAGTGATGACAAGACTGAGTGTCAACGTGAATAAAATAGCCACCCTGCGCAATGCCAGGGGAGGCAATGTGCCGGATCTTGTGCAATGTGTTCGAGATATCGAAAGCTTTGGAGCTCAAGGGATCACCGTTCACCCCAGGCCGGACGAACGGCATATCAGATACCAGGACGCCCGGGATCTGAAAATGGTAGTGACCACAGAATTCAATATAGAGGGGAACCCTATCAAGTCTTTTATGGACTTGGTTCTTGAGGTCAAACCTCAACAGGTAACCTTGGTACCGGATGCGGTTGATGCCATCACCTCGAACGCTGGCTGGGACACCTTGACTAATAAGGATTTCTTGACCGAGGTGATCTCCGTTTTTAAGCGAGAGGGAATCAGAACCTCCATCTTTGTGGACCCAGTACCGGAGATGATAGACGGCGCTGCAGCTGTAGGTACGGATCGGATCGAGCTTTACACCGAGGATTTTGCCACAGAGTATGCCAAAGGAAACTTTGACGCGGTCAGGCCATATGCTCAATGTGCCTTATTGGCCCAGGAGCTTGGACTGGGTGTGAATGCCGGTCATGATCTTTCCTTGGACAACATCTCCTATTTTGCTCAGCAGGTCCCTCATTTAAAGGAGGTTTCCATTGGGCATGCGCTGATCTGTGAAAGCCTTTATCACGGGTTGGAAACAGTCATTGGTCAATATCTGAAAAGGCTGGCCGAATGATTCTTCATAGCCAGATCATGGGTGAGGGAGAACCACTGGTTATCCTTCACGGCTTCCTGGGAATGGGGGATAATTGGAAAACCCTCGGGAATCGGTTTGCTGCAGATGGCTACCAGGTCCATTTAGTGGATCAACGAAATCATGGCCGTAGTTTCCACTCCCCGGAATTCAATTATGGTGTAATGGCAACGGATCTATTGACCTACCTGGATCATTATGGGCTAGGCAGGATCATGTTGCTGGGGCATTCCATGGGAGGGAAAACAGCCATGGAGTTTGCGGTACAGCATCCGGAACGGGTGGAAAAATTGATTGTAGCCGACATAGCACCCAAGGAGTATCCATCTCATCATCAGGATATACTAAAGGCATTGAGTTCCCTGGATTTTGATCAGATCAAAAGCAGGGGGGAAGCGGATAAGGCACTGGCTCAGTATTTAAAGGAACCGGGAGTCAGGCAGTTCTTGCTGAAAAATCTGTATTGGGTGGAAAAAGGCAAGCTTGGTCTTCGGATCAATTTGCCTGTTTTAACACAATATGCCGGCCAAGTGGGAGAAGCTTTAGATCAGAATTCCATGTATACCGGGCCTACACTATTCCTCAGAGGCGGACGTTCTTCCTATATATTAGAGATAGATGAAATGGGGATCGGCCATCACTTTGCTGATTATGAGCTAGATACAATAAATGATGCCGGTCATTGGCTTCATGCTGAAAAACCAGACGAATTTTACCGTATTGTTACGAAATTTTTATAAAATTGTACCGAAATTTATTATGTACGCATAATAAATCGTAATTTGTGACCGCTTTTTGCGGAATTGAAAACCTAAACGAAAACTTAATTCAAACCAAAATCATTATGAAGAAAGTACTTCTGAGTGCTGTTCTTGTGCTTGCCAGTACCTTCGCTTTTGCAGGGGGATATCGGGTTAGCTTACAAGGGCAAAAGGCCTTGGCTATGGGTCACACGGGAGTAGCTGTGATCAACAGCAGTGAACTCGTATTTTTTAATCCCTCAGGACTAGCCTTCCTGGAAGACAAACTGCATATCTCTGCCGGAGTTTCTGGTGTCTTCTCCAATGTGGCTTATCAAAATACCTCAACCGGAGCCTTTGCCGAGACGGACAGTCCGGTAGGGACTCCTTTTTATTTGTATGCCTCTTACCAGGCTAACGACTGGTTGACCTTTGGACTTGGAGTTTACACTCCTTACGGAAGCCGAGTTGAATACGAAGATGATTGGGCCGGTTCTCATTTGGTGAACAACATCGAATTGCGAGCCATCTTTGTGCAGCCTACCGTATCGTTCAAGATCACGGACAACTTTAGTATCGGTGGAGGGCCGATCTGGGTAACCGGAAATGTTAATTTCAACAGAAATCTGAGCCGTACCCTGACCGATCTGGAGGGGAACCGTTCTGAGGTTACTATCGATGCCTCTGGAGTAACTAACTGGGGTTGGGTTGCCAGTGCAACGCTAAAGCCAACAGAGCAACTAACTATAGGTGCGACCTATCGTTCAGAGATCATCCTGGATGCTGACGACGGAACAGCAGAGTTTGAGAATATTCCAAACTCGCCTTTGACACCGTTCAATGACACGGCCATCTCCGCATCGCTACCGCTACCGGCCGAGATGACAGTTGGGCTTTCTTACGAGTTCTGTGACAAATGGACCTTTGCCTTTGACTTTAACCGAACTTTCTGGGATGTATACGAGTCCCTGGACATCGATTTTGCCGATCCGAACATTCCTGATTCGGTGAACCCAAGAAACTACAAGAACGCCTCAACCTACCGTTTTGGATTGCAGTTTGACGCAACCAGCCAGTTTACACTGCGAGCGGGTTATTACTTTGACGAGTCACCTATTCAGCCAGGGTTCTTTGCACCTGAGACTCCGAGGAACGACAGCAACGGTTATACAGCCGGTCTCACCTTTAACGTGAATAGCCGTCTGCAGATCGATGCTTCTTTCCTGTATCTGCACTTTAAAGAAGTTGACGCCTCTTACGACAGCTACTTTGAGAATGGACAGGCAGTACCATTTGAAGGATCATATAAGAACAATGCGTTTATCCCGGGTCTTGGGGTAAGCTACCGCATGTAATCCAAAAACAATTAGAATCATGAAGAAGATATCACTATATAGTTTATTGGGCTTGGCGGTAGTTTTTGCCAGCTGTGAGCCCGAATTTGAGAACGCCGTTACCGACGAGGGATTCTATACCTCTGGTGAGGCTAACCTCGGTAATTTCGTAGCGGTGGGGAACTCCCTGACTGCTGGGTTTGCCGATGGTACAGTATATATAACCGGACAGAATAATTCCCTGCCAAACATCATGGCCAGTCAGTTTGCCAAAGCCGGTGGAGGAGAATTTACCCAGCCCTTGGTAAACGACAACCTAGGTGGATTACTGCTTAACGGAACCCAGATCTCTCAAACCCGATTTGTACTATCTGTAGACGAGAATGGTAATCCTGGTCCCGCTATTTTAGAAGGAACTCCTACTACTGATGTGGCCAACCAGATTCCCGGTCCTTACGGAAACATGGGTATCCCTGGTGCTAAAAGTTTTCACTTGTTGGCTCCCGGATACGGAAGCCTGGCCGGTGTAGCAAATGGAACGGCTAACCCGTATTATGCGCGGATTGCCACTGCAGATAACGCCACTGTTGCTGGTGATGCTGCTTCCAGTTCACCAAGTTTCTTTATGCTTTGGATAGGGAACAATGATATTCTGGGCTATGCAACCTCCGGTGGAGCCGGGGTAGATCAAACCGGTAACCTGGACCCAACAACTTATGGTCCTAATGACATTACCGATCCTAATGTATTTGCTTCTGTGTATAGCCAAACGGTCGATGCATTAAATGCAAGTGCCTCTGGAGGAGTGTTATTCAACATCCCAGATGTGACCTCTATTCCATATTTCACCACAGTGCCAGCCCAGTCCATTCCACTGGATGCTGCAACTGCAGATTTTGTGAATTCAAATTACGCTTTGTACAACACCGCAATTCTACCTGGTTTGGTCAGTTTTGGGGTGATCACTGCCGAGGAAGCTGCGGCCCGTGTGGTCAATTTCCAAGCCGGGATCAACTTCCCAGTTATGACCGATGATGACCTGACCGATATCAGCCAGGTCTTGCAAGGACCTCCATTTGAGCTGGATCCTGTCACAGCAGGACTACTGGGACAGTTGCGTCAGGCAAATGAGACCGACCTGGTTACCTTGCCAGCTGCTTCTGTGCTAGGAGCTGAAGCTGTACCCGGAGATCCGACCACGGTTATCGGTGTTGCCGTACCACTTGCTGATAACTTTATCCTGACAGGAATTGAGCAAGGACGTGTTGCAGCAGCGGGAGCAGCTTACAATGCTACCATCGAGGCTGTTGCAGCTGCTAACGGGTTGGCATTTGTTGATGCCCGATCTGCTCTGGCTGAGATTGCCAGCATTGGAGTTCCTTATGAAGGAGGAATATTGACAGACGATTTTGTGACTGGTGGAGGTTTCTCACTTGATGGAGTTCACCCAACTCCACGAGGGTATGCCTATGCCGCCAACTTGGCCATTGAGGCCATTAACCGCACCTATGGAGGGACTATCCCCCAGGTATTGATCGGTAATTATCCGACAATTACTGCAGCTAATAACTAGTTGCCCTTTTCATACAAGGTTTAAGAAACCACCCTTCGGGGTGGTTTTTTGTATCTTTAAAACAACCAACCTCCATTGTTTATGAATTCAATAGTCAAACTACTACTAACCGCACTTGCGGTTATGATCCTGGCCTATATCCTGCCAGGAGTGGAAGTAACCAGTTATTGGACCGCAGTGATTGTCGCACTTGTACTAGCCCTTTTACGCTTCTTTGTAAAGCCACTGTTGGTCATTTTGACCCTGCCGGTAACCATTCTGACCTTTGGTCTTTTCCTGCTAATCATCAATGCCTGTATCATCCTGATGGCCGATTATTTTGTCGGAGGCTTTGCTGTCGACGGAATCTGGTGGGCCGTGCTCTTTAGTCTGTTGTTGTCCATCTTGCAGTCCATCTTGTTCTCGGTACTGAAAGAAGACCGTTAAACCCTTCATAAGGACGGGTATAAGCTTGTCAACTTCTTGAATTTATCGTAATTTTGCCACCCATTTTAAGGGTGGTAAAAACGTATTCAATGAACATTACGAAAAAAGACGTCGACAGCCTAAACGCGGTTGTAACTGTAGAGATCCAAAAGGACGACTACGCGCAGAAAGTAAACGATATTCTGAACAACTATCGGAAGAGTGCCAATATTCCTGGCTTTAGAAAGGGACATGTGCCTATGGGTATGGTCCGCAAGCAATACGGGAAGGCTGTGCTGGTAGAAGAGGTCAACAAGCTACTGCAGGACAATTTGGGGAAATTCCTGACCGAAGAGAAACTGGAAGTTTTGGGTAATCCACTACCTAAGAACGAGCAGGATATCGATTGGGATGGGGAGGATTTCTCTTTCCAATTCGACTTGGGACTGGCCCCTGATTTTGATGTGAAATTGCAAGGTAGAAAGAACATCACCCAATATAAGGTTGTTGCCGACGATGAAATGATCGACAACCAGGTCAAGACCATCCGCAAGCAGTACGGAAAGCTGATCAATAAGCAAGAAGTAGAAGCCGGAGATGAGATCACCGGTACCTTTACTTCTGACGAAAAGGAGATGGAGCAAAAGACCACTTTCGAGACTGAAGTGGTCAAAGGCAAGTCTCAACTTAAGGCCATCCTGGGTGCAAAACCGGGAGATGTGATCGAGCTAAAGACCAAGAATCTCTTTGCCGACGAGCATCAGAATACCCGCTATCTGGGTGTATCACAGGAGGAAGCAAAGGGGTTGGATATCACCGTCAAGCTAACTTTAGAAGAAGTGAACGCTCGGGAACTGGCCGAGATGGACCAGGAATTGTTCGATAAATTATTTGGCCCTGGTGTGGTAACCTCAGAAGAGGCACTGCGTCAAAAGATCAAGGAAGACGCCGAGTCTCAATTTGTGCAACAGAGCGATCAGAAGCTGCTGAACGATGTGGTTGATTCTGCCATAGAGAACACCAAGTTCGACCTGCCGGAAGAATTCTTGCAACGTTGGATTCAGGTTTCCGGGGAGAAAGAACTGACAGACGAGGAAGCACAGGCCGAGTGGGAGCGTTCTGAAAAGGGACTGCGTTACCAACTTATCGAAGCCAAACTGCGCAAGGACAACAACCTGGAGATCACCTTCGAGGAGTTAAAATCCTATGCGTCGGACATGATCCGCGCCCAAATGGCCCAATTTGGTCAGACCAACCCAACAGACGAAGAAGTGGAAGGTATAGTGGCCCGTATCATGGCCAACCAGGACGAGGTCAGAAGAATGAGCGAACAGCTGGGAACCAACAAAATGTTGGATTTCTACAAGGAAAACGCCAAATTGAAGACTAAAGAGGTCAATTACGAGACCTTTATCAAAGAGGCCTACGCTTAATTCAGCACGAAAATAGTTATCTTTAAAGCGTTGAATTAAACCAATTCAGCGCTTTATTTTTTTATCAGAGAACCTGAACATACTTATGAATTATACCAAGGAATTCAAAGACTTTGCAATCAAGGACCAGGGAGTGAGCAGCACCTATTACGACAAGATCGTATCCAGCATGTATCCCGTGGGCCTAACCCCTAATATTATTGAGGAGCGGCAGATGAACGCCGTGGCCATGGACGTGTTCTCCCGTCTGATGATGGACCGCATCATCTTTATGGGCACCGGGATCAACGACCAGGTAGCAAACATCATTCAGGCCCAGTTGCTCTTTTTGGAGAGTACGGACGCCACCAAGGACATACAGATATACATTAACTCTCCTGGAGGAAGCGTTTATGCTGGCCTGGGGATATACGATACCATGCAGTTCATCAAGCCGGATGTGGCAACGATCTGTACCGGGATGGCAGCCTCCATGGCGGCCGTATTGCTATGTGCTGGTCACAAAGGCAAGCGCAGTGGTTTGACCCACTCCCGAGTGATGATCCACCAGCCATTGGGAGGGGCTCAAGGACAGGCCAGTGATATCGAGATCACGGCCAGAGAGATCCTGACCCTGAAGGACGAATTGTATCACATTATTGCCAACCATTCTGGTCAGACCTTCGAGAAGGTTTACGAAGACAGTGACCGGGATTATTGGATGAAGGCCGATAAGGCTAAAGAATACGGGATGATCGACGAGATCCTGTCCCGAAACTAAGAGAAACCTAAGACGAGGAAGATGTCGAAAGAGGAATTGGAATGTTCGTTTTGTGGCCGTAAAAAGGCGGAGACCAACCTGCTGATCGCGGGATTGGATGCCCATATATGCGATCGTTGTATCGAGCAGGCCCATGGGATTGTGGTCGAAGAGGCTCTGCATTCGAACAACCATGAGCTGAGTAAGGAGATGATCCTGAAGAAGCCCAAGGCGATCAAGGCTTTTCTGGACGACTACATCATTGGGCAGGAATATACCAAGAAGGTGATGTCCGTGGCAGTTTATAACCACTACAAGCGGTTGCTGCAGCCCAAGACCGAGGATGATATCGAGATCCAGAAGAGTAATATCGTCATCGTTGGGCAAACCGGTACCGGGAAGACCCTGATGGCCAAGACCATTGCGCGCATGCTCAATGTGCCGCTTGCCATAGTGGACGCCACTGTTTTGACCGAGGCCGGTTATGTGGGAGAAGATGTGGAGAGCATTTTAACCCGTCTGCTTCAGGCTGCAGATTACAATGTGGAGAAAGCCCAAAACGGGATCGTCTTTATCGATGAGATCGACAAGATCGCACGTAAAAGTGATAATCCTTCCATAACCCGTGACGTGAGCGGAGAAGGGGTACAACAGGCCCTGCTGAAGTTGTTGGAAGGAACCGTTGTCAACGTGCCACCCAAGGGAGGCCGTAAACACCCGGATCAAAAATTCATCGAGGTCAATACAGAGAACATCCTCTTTATTGCCGGAGGTGCCTTTGACGGGATAGAGCGAAATATCTCCAAGCGGCTCAATATGCAGGCCGTCGGGTTCAGCGCTTCCAAAAGTGAACATACCCTGGAGCGAGATAATCTGCTGAAGTACATTATCCCCAAGGACCTGAAGGATTATGGATTGATCCCGGAGATCATTGGCCGCTTGCCGGTGCTCACTTATATGAACCCACTGGACAAGAATACTCTGAGAGCCATCTTGACCGAACCTAAGAACGCTATTGTGAAGCAATACGTTAAGTTGTTCGAGATGGACGAGATCGAACTCAGCCTGACGGAAGACGCACTGGATTTCATCGTAGACCAAGCCATTGAATACAAACTAGGTGCCCGAGGGCTGCGCTCGCTTTGTGAGGCCGTTCTGACCGATGCCATGTTCGATATGCCGGGAACAGAGGATAAGAAGCTGGTAGTAGATGTGGAATACGCCAGGGAAAAGCTTAACAAGACCACCATTAAGAAGCTAAAAGCGGTTTCTTAGGAAATCTGCTAATTACAAATGACGAAAGCCGGAGTCTCCTCCGGCTTTCTTGTCTCAATACTCGAAATGTTTCGGGTAAACTGTATGGTTTGCTGAACCATTCTTCTTATGTACAGTTCCCTTTAACAGCCCCAACTGCTAATTCTTTGATACTAAAGTAGGGCGAGTAGAATATTCCTACAAATAAACTCGTTGAATTGTCAGAAAATTCGGTAAATGGGATTCTAAGAAATCAGGTTCTTAATTGTCGTTCAGACGCAATAATTCGTCCACGTATTCCCGGGTATTGGAGAGCCTGGGGATCTTGTGCTGTCCGCCCAATTTATCCTTCTCCTTCAGCCAATCGTAGAACAGCTTTTCCCGGGCACAATGTACTGTGGGTGGGTTTAGAGTAGTATTGTTATACCGCTTGGCCTCGTAGTCGGAATTTACCTCTTGTAGCGCCAGGTCCAACTTGGAACTGAAACCAACCAGGTCCGTTGGGGGTTGTTTGAATTCGATGATCCATTCGTGGGCGCCTTTTTCCCGACCTTCCATAAAGATGGGGCCTGCCGTATAATCCACGATCTCCAGATCGTGGGCCTTGGCCGTCTTTTTTAAGGCGGTTTCGGCATTTTCGATGATCAATTCCTCTCCAAATACGTTGATATGGTGTTTGGTGCGTCCACTGACCTTGATCCGATACGGACTGATGGAAGTGAACCTCACCGTATCCCCGATCTTATAGCGCCACAATCCTGCATTGGTAGTGATGATTATGGCGTAATTCTTTCCTACTTCCACCTCGCTTAGCGGGATGACCTTCTCTTCCGGTCTGCCATAGGTGTCCATGGGGATGAATTCGTAGAAGATGCCGTAATCCAGCATCAGCAACAGTTCATTGCTGTCGTTTTGGTCCTGGATGGCGAAAAAGCCTTCGGAGGCGTTGTATATCTCGTAATAGCGGAAATCAGAACTCGGTAATATCTTCTGGTACTGATCCCGATAGGGTTCAAAACTGACCCCTCCGTGGAAATAGACCTCCAGGTTAGGCCAGATCTCCAGCACAGACTCCGCCCCGGTCTTTTCCAGGACATGATTCAGCAAGACCAGCATCCAGGAGGGTACTCCAGCCAGGCTGGTCACATTTTCCATGATGGTCTCGTCTACAATGGCCTGCATCTTGGTTTCCCAGTCTGACATCAGGGAGACGTCATTACTCGGAGTTGATGAAAATTCGGCCCAAAATGGCATATTATCGATCAAAATGGCCGATAAATCGCCAAAAACGGTCCCATTTTGCTCATAAAGCTCCTTACTTCCGCCCAAACGCAAACTTTTGCCCAGGAACAATTCGGCATCTGGATTGTTGTTCAAATACATGCATAAGAGGTCCTTGGATGCTGCATAATGGCAATCTTCCAGGGATTCTAAACTAACCGGGATGAACTTGCTCTTGGAAGAAGTGGTCCCACTGGATTTGGCGAAGAACTTGATATGTCCCGGCCAGAAAATGTTGCGGGTCCCTTGACGGGTCCGTTCGATGTCGTATTCGATCTCCTCGTAGGTAGAGACCGGCACCTGCCTGGCAAAGTCCTGGTAGGTGCGAATAGAGGCAAAATCATAGCGTTTTCCCACCTCCGTATTTCTCCCTTTGGAGATGAGGTGTTGCAACAGTTCTTCCTGTACCTCAATGGGGTATTTCACAAAAAGTTCGATCTGGTGGGACCGCTTTTTGAGGAACCAGGAGGCGATAGAATTTACGATTGGGATTGGCATGTTTTACCCTATCTTTATTGGGCTAAAAATAGAAAAAAATCAGCATGGATTACCAAGGGGTCTTGATGAAAATGCCGGTAGAATTGGACGATACCATCCAGTATTTCTTGAATTTCGAGGATGATGTCCTGCATATGAACCAGCTCATCGGTCGGGAGATCAGCATCACTTTTGTACACTACCAATGTTTGAATTGTGGTAAGGACAAGAAGATCTTCCGCCAGGGTTATTGCTACGACTGCTTTTACGAGATCCCCCAGGCTGCAGATTGGGTGATGCGCCCCGAACTATCCAAAGCCCATCTGGGACAGGAGGATAGGGACCTGGAGTACGAGAAAAAGGTGCAACTGCAACCGCATATCGTCTACCTGGCCAACAGCTCGAACGTCAAAGTTGGAGTCACCCGTAAAACCCAAGTACCCACGCGATGGATCGACCAGGGAGCCCATGAGGCCATGGAGATCTTGGAGGTTCCCAATCGGTATTTGGCCGGGGTCGCGGAAGTGGCGCTGAAAGAACACGTCAGCGATAAGACCAACTGGCGGACCATGCTAAAAAACGACGTGAAAGATGAGGACCTGGCCGACTGGCGGGACAAACTGAAGGAATTCATCCCGGAGGAGACCAAGGAGTATTTTCTAGAGAACAATACCGAGACCCAGATCAACTTTCCAGTAAACAAATACCCGGAGAAGATTGCTAGTTTGAATTTGGAGAAGACACCGGCATTTGAAGGTACCTTAGAAGGGATCAAAGGGCAGTATCTGTTGCTGTCGGATAACCGGGTATTCAACCTGCGAGGCCACGAAGGTTATGTGATCCGCCTGGGGATCAAATCAGGAAAAACCGCAGCCCCTGAAGCGTAGATAGCACGATCAGTACTACACCGATCAGGCGGTATAGCTTGTTCTTATCTCCTGCTCCGCGTTCTTGTATCCGTTTACCATAAAGGGCGTAAGCCTGCAATATCATTGCTTTTCCCAGCATCACTCCCAAAAAGAACAGTGATAACACCAGTATGGAGCTTTGATCCGAAATGGGTAAGAGATAGCGGCTGCTTAGGCCGATGGCCAAGATCCAGAAAAGCAGTACGGGTGGGTTTAAAAATGCGAGTAAGAATCCGGAGCTAAGGGCCGTTTCAGGCAGTTTAGGAGTCTTTACTTTCGGGAAATGGCGCAGTCTTGTTGCCAGTAGAAATCCGATACCAACAAGAAAGAACAGTCCGATAAAACTGGCCTGCACCCAAGGATTCATCTGGAAGAATTCCGCCAACAAGCTGGAATAACATACGGCCAGGAAAGCCAGGGCCACTTCGCCCAAACCGGCTCCCAGGATCAATCTGCGCGCCCGGATCTGATTGCCTGAGGTGGCCGCAGAAACGACCGCGATATTGGAAGCACCCAGAGGGGCACCTCCAACGGCAGCCAATATCAATCCGATCAATAAAAATAAAATGATCATATGGGCTTAGTAGCAGCCCGCTTTAAAACCTTACGCTCAAGGCTATTCCTCTTCGGTCAGTAGCAGGTTTACATCGGTGATCTCCTGGGCAAATTCCAACCCCAGGTATTTGCGGAGCCCGTAGACGGCGGCATAGAGGATGGGTGTGTCCAGTGCAGCAACCAAAACCTTAAATAAGAAACCGCTGATCAACAAGCCTTGGAACAAGCTCCATTCGATCTTTCCAAAGCTGCAAAGCAGGAAGAGGACCGTAAAGGTGTCCACAAATTGGGAGGTGAAAGTGGAGAAGTTATTTCTAAGCCACAGATGCTTTCCCTTGGTAAGTCGTTTCCAGAAGTGGAAGATATAGATGTCGATGTACTGGGCTAGCAGGTAGGCCATCATGGAGGCAAATACAGCTACGGCTGTGGCCCCAAATACTTTGGTGAACAAGCTGTCGTTTACAGGACTCCACTCCGTGGCGGGCACGGCATTCCCTATGTAGACGATCAGCAAAGAGAAAAAGGACGCGAAGATACCTGCGGTCACTACCTGGTTGGCCTTCTTTTTACCATAGACCTCAGAGATTAGGTCGGTGATCAGAAAGGTGATAGGATAGGGCAGTATGCCCACCGAGATCTCGAAGGTGTAGAGACCGAAGAAATCCCAATAAAAGAACTTTTGAAAGATCAGGTTGGACACTACCAAGGAGCAGATAAACAGGGCTGCCAGGATGAGGTAGATGCGTTGGGCTCGTATTTGTCTTGTCCGGTCGATAGGTGAATGGGATACCAACTACGTGGAATCCATTGGATTGTGTAATTTCGTTAAAGGTAAAACCATTTTTGATCAAATTGCCCATCCTCACCTATATTTCCCTGGGCAGTAATCAGGGGCATAAGTTTGAACAGTTGCAGTTGGCCATAGACGCCATCCACTATCGGGTGGGAGCTGTTCAACGAATCTCACCGGTATACCAGACCCCGGCCATGGGCTTTGAGGGAGACGATTTCTTCAATGCCGTCATAGCAGTACACACCAGACTAAAACCTGGTAAGCTACTCAAGGAGTTGCTAGCCATTGAAAAGGATATGGGCCGTCGGCGCAAAAAGAAGGAAGGCTATACTTCCCGCCCGATCGACCTAGATATCCTCTACTACGGGGACGAAATCAAGGAGACCAAGACCCTGAAGATCCCGCATCCGCATCTGCAGAAAAGGTCCTTTGTGCTCAAACCGCTGAACGACCTGGCCCCGGAGCTTGAACATCCGGTCTTAAAAAAGACAACCCAAGAACTCTTGGGGCAATTGGCAGAGGAACCTATTGAGCGCCTTTCCAAATGGCTGAGAAACCCCAGAAAAGACTGGGATTTAAGTAAGTTCAGTTATATCGCCATTGAAGGGAATATAGGGGCCGGGAAGACCAGCCTGGCTAACCAAATGGCCACCGAATTCAACGCCAAACTCATACTGGAACGTTTTAAGGACAATCCTTTCCTGCCCAAATTTTATCAAGATCAGAATCGATACGCCTTCCCCTTGGAAATGTCTTTCCTGGCAGATCGCTACCAGCAGCTAGCCGAAGACATTACTCAATACGACCTTTTCAAGGACTGTGTGATCGCAGATTACGATGTCTATAAGTCCCTGATTTTTGCTCAGGTGACCTTGGTGGAAGAGGAATTTGAGCTCTTTAAGAAGTTGTTCAGCCTGATGCACAAGGAATTACCCAAGCCTGACGTCTATGTTTACCTCTACCAGGAAACTGGGCAACTGCTCAAGAATATCAAGAAGCGGGGTCGCTCTTACGAAAAGACCATAGAAGGAAATTACCTGGATAAGATTAACCAGGGCTACCTGGATTACATCAAGCAGCAGCACCAGGACAATATCAAGATCGTGGACCTCAGTGGTCGCGATTTGGTAGAAAATAGATCGGATTACCTCTGGGTCTTGGAGCAGATCAGGAGTTAAGGGTGGCCTTTAACTGATCGAACAGCTGCCAGATCACTATCCCCGCACTGACGGAAATATTTAGGGAATGCTTGGTTCCAAATTGGGGGATCTCGATGACCGTATTGGCCATGGAAACCACTTCCTGGCTTACTCCTTTTACCTCATTTCCAAAGACCACGGCATAGGTCTGCTGGGGCCCCGCACGGAATTCGTCCAAGGAGACGGCATCCTCAGCCTGCTCAATGGCCAGTAATTGTACTCCTTCTGCCTTTAATCGGACCGCCAGATCGGTGACGGACTGCACATACTCCCAGTCTACACTATCTGTGGCTCCCAGGGCGGTCTTTTGGATGTCCTTATGGGGTGGTTGGGCCGTGATCCCGCAGAGGTAGATCTTCTCTACCCGGAAGGCATCGGCCGTTCGAAACACCGACCCAATATTATTGAGCGAGCGGATATCGTCCAACACGATGCGCAAGGGAATCTTTTTGGATTCCTTGAATTCGTCTGCTTTCATCCGCCCCAGTTCGGGGTTTTTTAGTTTGCGGTGTTTCACAATACAAATTTAGTGAATCGTTAGTCGTTAGTCGTGATTCGAGTTGTAAGTCATTCCGGCTTGACCATTACTGAAAGAGAAAATATTTGTTACCGGTCATTCCGGACTTGATTCGGAATCCACTGTGCCTTTTTTCAATAAACATACCGGTTTGTTGCTAGTCATTCCGGACTTGATCCGGAATCCACTTAGCAAAGGCTCAAAGAACAGCCAATTTTGTTAATAACTTCGGATAACAACCCCTTTATCCGTTTCGCCGAAAATCCCATTGTTTTTACTTTAGTCAAACATCACTCCCCAGTCAATAAAATGTACTGGAGCATTGATGGACAAAGGGATTTATGTTTATATCCTGTCGAACAAACGAAACGGCACACTTTACGTAGGTGTGACCAACGACATTTTTAGACGAGTATACGAGCATAGGTCGGGAAAGAACAAGTCCTCCTTCAGCTTTCGGTACGGCTTAATCAGGTTAGTGTATTATGAGTTTCATTTGGATCCTGCTGTTGGAATCCGTCGTGAAAAACTGATCAAGGGTTGGAAGAGAAAGTGGAAGGTCGAGTTGATCGAGCAGGTCAACCCAAAATGGGCAGATATTTCCGAAGATTGGTATAGTTAATCCTAGATTCCGGGTCAAGCCCGGAATGACTTTGATCACAATTGTTCATGCCCAAAAAGGTCACCCCGTTAATGAAACAATACAACGCCGTCAAGGCGAAGTATCCGGATGCGCTATTGTTGTTCCGGGTGGGGGACTTTTACGAGACCTTTGGGTCCGATGCAGTGCGGGCGGCAGGTATACTGAATATCACCCTGACGGCCCGTAACAATGGAGGCGACCAGACCGAGTTGGCGGGCTTCCCGCATCATGCGCTAAACACCTACTTACCCAAGTTGGTGAAGGCCGGTTGCCGAGTCGCTATTTGCGACCAGCTAGAGGATCCCAAAATGACCAAGGGGATCGTCAAACGGGGAGTAACGGAATTGGTTACACCAGGAGTCGCATTGAGCGATGATATACTGGACCAGAAAAAGAACAATTTCCTGGCAGCGGTCCATCAGGCCAAGAATGGGCTGGGTGTTGCCTTCCTGGACATTTCGACTGGAGAATTCCTGCTAGGCGAGGGCAGTGAAGAGGAGATCGATAAGTGGATACAGGACATGAACCCACCGGAGGTGCTGGTCAATAAGGCCAAACGCAGTCACTGGCAAAGCAACTTTCTGGGCCACAATCGGCTGTTCTTTTTGGAGGACTGGATCTTCCAGTCGGACTATGCCATGGAGTCCCTTAACCGTCAATTTGGGACCACCAATCTCAAAGGTTTTGGAGTAGAGCATTTACCCACCGGACTGATCGCTGCGGGAGCGGTACTGCATTATTTAGGGGAGACCCATCATACGTCCTTGGATCATATCACGGGTATTACGCGTATGGCCAGCCAGGACCATGTGTGGATGGACCGCTTTACTTTGCGCAATCTGGAGCTTTTCTACTCACCGGCAGAAAATGCGGTGACCCTGCTGGATATCATCGACCGCACCCAAACCGCCATGGGTGGTCGGATGCTGAAGCGTTGGATGGCTCAACCGCTTAAGGAAAAGACGGCTATAGAAGAACGGCATGCGGTGGTGCAGTCCTTAATGGAGCAGACTGAATTGCTGGACGACATCCAGTCTCATCTAAAAAGGATGGGGGACCTGGAGCGACTGGCAGCCAAACTGGCTACTGGCAAGATCAACCCTAGGG
Organism: Aureitalea marina; assembly: GCF_002943755.1. Taxonomy (NCBI): domain Bacteria; kingdom Pseudomonadati; phylum Bacteroidota; class Flavobacteriia; order Flavobacteriales; family Flavobacteriaceae; genus Aureitalea; species Aureitalea marina. Next base: position 2,067,423 of record NZ_MQUB01000001.1, on the reverse strand, counting down.
AACTGATCGGGCTTAAAAATTCCATGGAAGCTGCGGTGCTGCTGCGTGGAATACTTTCCCATTCTGAGCAGAGCAGTTTAAAGGCCTTGGCAGCGCGCATTGATCCGGCCGAAGCCCTCAGAGAGACCATCAAGGAAACCTTGAACGAAGAGGCCCCGGTACAACTGGCTAAGGGGGATGTGATCGCGACCGGTTTTTCGGACCAATTGGATGAATACCGAGGTTTGGCCCGAGGCGGCAAGGACTACCTGGACCAAATGCTGGATCGGGAGCAAGAAGCTACGGGCATCCCTTCGCTCAAGATCGCCTCCAACAATGTGTTTGGCTACTATATCGAAGTGCGCAATACGCACCGGGACAAGGTGCCGGAAGAATGGGTCCGCAAACAGACCTTGGTCAATGCCGAGCGCTATATTACCGAAGAGCTCAAAGAATACGAAAGCAAGATCCTGGGGGCCGAGGAACAGATCGGGATATTGGAGCAGCAGCTCTATGTACAGCTGTTGCAAAACCTCATTCCGCATATTCCGGCTGTACAGCGTACAGCAAGAGCCTTGGCCCAATTGGATTGCCTCTGCAGCTTTGCCAGCCAGGCCCTGGAGAACAACTATTGTCGTCCAACCTTGGACGATAGTTTTGACCTGGATATCCGCCAGGGGCGTCACCCGGTCATCGAACGGCAGTTACCGCCGGACCAGCCCTTTGTGGCCAATGACGTCTTCCTGGACCGGGAGAATCAGCAGATCATCATGATCACCGGGCCCAATATGAGTGGTAAGTCGGCCATATTGCGGCAGACCGCATTGATTGTCCTACTGGCTCAAATGGGAAGTTTTGTTCCGGCTGAATCCGTCCGTATGGGGGTAGTGGATAAGATCTTTACCCGGGTAGGTGCCAGCGATAATATCTCCATGGGGGAATCCACCTTTATGGTCGAGATGAACGAGACGGCCAGTATTTTGAATAACATTTCCGAGCGCAGCCTGGTGCTGTTGGACGAGATCGGGCGCGGGACCTCTACCTACGATGGGATCTCCATTGCCTGGGCTATTTCGGAATACTTGCACGAGCATCCCAGTCATGCAAAGACCCTTTTCGCAACCCATTACCACGAGCTGAACGAGATGACGGAGACCTTCGACCGCATCAAAAACTACAATGTCTCGGTCAAGGAAAGCCCGGAGCAGGTGCTTTTCCTGCGGAAACTGGTTCCCGGTGGTTCCCATCACAGCTTTGGGATACATGTAGCCAAGATGGCGGGTATGCCGCGGCAAGTGATCACCCGGGCCAATAAGATCCTGGAGCGACTGGAAAAATCCCATTCCTCAGAAGAACTCTCCGATAAGGTTAAGACCCTCTCTGAGCAAGAACTACAACTCAGTTTTATCAAACTGGACGATCCCCTCCTGGAAGAGATCCGGGATCAGATCCTAGAGACGGATATCGATACGCTGACGCCTGTGGAGGCCTTGATGAAGCTCAATGAGATTAAGAGGACGTTGCAGGGGGCTCAAGCGAAGAAGAATTAGTCTTTACGGGGAAGCCCGTACCCTTTTTCTTATGAAAAATCGTCAGTTCGAGTGATTTTCGAACGTAGTGAGAAAATTGTATCGAGAACCACCTCCGCGTCAGTTAGAGTGATTTTGCATTACAAAATTGTATCGAGAACCACCTCCTCGTCAGTTCGAGTGGCGACCGCAGGTCGTTGAATCGAGAACCCTCTTGTCGTCAGTTCGAGTGGTGATCACAGGTCGTTGTATCGAGAACCCTGCATCTCGATACAAATTCACTAGCGTGAATTCACTCGATGTGACGGGTTCTTTTAAGTTTGCCTACTGCCGACTCTAGGCTTTTAATACCCTTGCCAGCTCCTTGCCGTATTCAATAAACTCCAGGGTTTCGTCGGTACGGGCGGGTTTGATCTTGTTGAAAATGAGGAGGGCCTCGCCATTGCTTTCCAGGTGGTAGATCGGATTTTCTTCAAAGAATTTGATGATGTCCGGGGTGAAAAAGGAGCGGATCTCGTCTTCCTCGTTCCCCATGAGCAAAAACTTCTTGGAGAAGTCCGGGTACATGTCGAAGTCGATGTCCTTATAGCCGGTAAAGGCCATTACCCGGTCGAAGAGTTTTTCCAGCACCCCTTCTTTTTCCATGGAGAATACAGGGATGTTTTTGTTGAGCCTAAGGACCATCAGCGTCATGTCAAAGGTCTCGGCCGTAAAGGCCTGGCCCACATTGTAGGTGACATCGGCTATTTCCCAGGAAACGTCTTGGTCGTCAAAAGAGCCCCTCAGGCAATTGTATTTGCGTTCCAGGGGTCGGATCCCAAAGAAGTGGAATTTCTGAAGGTATTTGGTGTTCCAATTGACCTGGCTGGAATATTGATAATCCTTTTCGGTGGCCAGGTTCCGCAAGCGTTTTTGTCGGTTGGACAACTTAGCTGCCGAGCTGGTCAGACTGATCTTTAAGGATCGGTTATAGAGGGAAGAGGAAACATGGTTGTCCAAACCAACGATATGCACGCTACCTCCGGTATCCCGTTGCGCCTTAAGATATTCTACCAGGTAATCCATATAGGTCATTCCTACTAGTCGGGCTTCAGAAAGGTCGATATTGACATCGGCACCGGAAGGGATTTGAGAAACCAGTTTATCTACTTTCAGTATACCTAAGAAGTTCGCAATCCCTCTTATCTTAAGATCGAATCCGCCATCGGGTAACTCGATCAACTTGGTGCGGGAACTGTAGACCTGTTTAAAGAATTGAGAAATGGTCAGCCTAGCTAATAACATATGGGTGATCAGGGCCAGGAATAATCCGCCTAATAATCCTACCAACAGGTTGGTGTAGAGCGTCAGTATCATTGTACCGATAAAGAAGACCAATTGTTCGGTCCCCTGGTCGTAGACCTGTTTAAATACGGCAGGCGAGGCCAGTTTAAAACCGGTATATACCAGCAGTATGGCAAAGGCACAGAGCGGAACCTGTGTCATGATGGGACTCAATACCAGGATAAATAATAGTAGCAACAACCCTTGGTACATATTGGACCACTTGGTCTTGGCACCATTGTGCACATTGACCGTACTGCGAATGATCACAGCAATGATGGGCAGTCCACCTATCATCCCGGCTACCATGGTACTCAGTCCAATTCCGGTTAAGTCTTTATTTAGATCGGTCTTCCGTTTGTAGGGGTCTATCTTGTCCACCGCCTTGGCTATGGCCAGGGACTCAATACTGGTGATGATCAACATGGAGAATACTGTGGTCCAAAATTCGATGGTGCCTATCATCCCAAAGTTGGGGAACATCAGCGATTCTGAAATATTGTCCGGGATATCCAGCAACAGATCCGGGCCTACTTCGTATGCTTTTCCAAAGAGCGACATGGTGTGTGGCTCAAAGAAATCGAAGGCGTAGACAAAGGGAATGGACAGGGCCACTACCCACATGGGTGCGGGCAGGAAATGAAATACCCGGGAGCTGATCTTGTGATTAAATAACAATATCAGCAGACCGGTGACTGCAATGACCAACACAAAGGGATTGGCCTGGGGCAGGTAAACCACCGCATCGATGAGATTCTGTACTATGCTTGGACTGTCCGAGTGGGTGCCCATGGCCACATGGATCTGTTTGGCAAAGATGATGATTCCAATGGCCGCCAAAATTCCGTGAATCACGGAGGTATGGAAAATGTCTGCTAAGCGCCCCAGTTTCAGTACGCCCAACAAGGCCTGTAATGCTCCGGAGACCACCACAGCTGCCAGCACATAATTAAAGGCCTGGCCACTGCCATCGTCCATGATGACGATCCCCAACAGGATGACCCCAATGACGCCCTTGGCGGGCCCATTCACCGAAATATGACCTCCCCGGTAGAGGGTAGTGACCACTCCACCCACAATAGCGGAGAAGATCCCCGCCATGGCCGGTGCTCCTGCCGCCAGGGCAATACCCAGTGAAAGGGGTAATGCGATGAGGGCTACACTTACGGCTGCGATCAAATCGCTTTGCCAATTCTCTATTAATCCTTGAATACCTTTTTTAGGTACGCCTTCCATATAATTATACGATGGTTAGTTGAAATGAAGCATAAGCGTGTAAAATAGTAATTCTAGATGAAATAGTGAATCGTGAGTCGTTATTCGTTAATCGTTACTCGAGTGAGGACCATGTCATTCCGGGCTTGACCCGGAATCCAGTCTGCCAATTATTTGACTTTGGAGTTACCGACTTCTAACTCATCGGAGGTTCTCGGCTATCCTCTTTCAGGTAGCAGCTCATAGCGGTTGTGAATATAGAGTACCAAAAGGCCAAAAAGAACAGCAGAGATAATGACCAGGTCATTGATCAGTCCATCTACGCCAAAGGACAATCGGATCAAGATGGTGGATATCACAAAACCGGAGTTGCGGATGATCTTGTTGAAGCGGTCTGTGTAAAAGAAGGACAGCAGCAGCAAAATAACATCCACCATGATCAAAACAGCAAAGAACTCATCAAAGAAAATATCGTTGATATTCTTAAAAGTACCTCCCGTGCTGGAAATCAAGTCCAGTATCCAATCCGAAAGGGTGTACAGTGCCATTAGAAATAGGATGGGCACCAGTAGTGTCGCGATCAGTTTTTTCATGCGGATAAACTGACCAATTTGGGAATCTTTAGCTGGGGTGGCCAGAGTGGGCTTCTTACTTTGCAGCCTAAACAGGTAGATCAGAAAGAACAGCAGTAAGGAAGCGATCAGGTCGTAGGTCAGTTGCAGGTCTCCTGGGTTTGAAAACCAGTCTGCACTAAGATCGATCTTGGAAAGGTCTTTAAAGATGCGCCTAATCACAATAAGGGTTATGATCTCGAACTGCTTTTGAATGTAAGTGGTGATGGATCGCGGCAGGTAATAAATGAGCAGATAGACCTCGTAGATCAGGATAAAGGAAAAGGGGTATAAATTGCGGCTATTGGATTTTGGAGCAGCTCTCCCTGATCGCCCAGGTTGATCCAACCCAATTTCCCCATATAGATGACGGCCAGGTGAACCAGGAAACTGACCAGTGCCAGGACCAGAAAAAATCGCTCCACCTTGCGGCGGATAGACTCCGATAATAATTTTTGGTGAAGGCCTTCTATAAAACCGGCTGCTGTTGACATTTGTTCATGCTTAACCCAGGCACAATGACCGGGTGATTAAACTAAAGCAAAGTGGGTTTTTGTAAAGGTGATAGCTAAGTTAGTGAAATTCAAGTAATTGTTTTTCCGCCTTATGTGTTAAGCGTTAGCCGTTAACAGTTAAGCGAGGCATTTGAGTAAGATGTGAGACGTGAGACGTGAGAAGGGGTTTTAGTCTGTAGTCTGTAGTCTGTAGTCGGTGGTCAGTACTCAGTAGTCTGCAGTGGGCGGTTGGCAGTTGGCAGAGAAAGGTGAGGACCATGTCATTCCGGGCTTGACCCGGAATCCATTTCTTATTGTTCTTTTTCCATTGATGAAATGCAAAGCATTCACGAGCACTTCTGTCTAACATATAAACAACGCGAGTAAAAAGTACCAAAAAGCGCTAGGCCCCCGGATGCTCCGGATGCTACCCTTCCCTAAATGTTACATTGCAAAACTGCATTTAGCAGAACTCGCTGCGCTCAGACACAACTAAATGCGACGTTTTGCTGCCTCACATTTTACGGGAAGAGGCATATGGGCCGGTTTTGGATGAAGCTTGTTCGTCAGTTCGAGTGATTTTTGAACGAAGTGAGAAAATTTTATCGAGAACCTTTCCTAGCGTCAGTTCGAGTGATTTTTGGACGAAGTGAGAAAATTGTATCGAGAACCTTTCCTAGCGTCAGTTCGAGTGATTTTGCATTACAAAATTGTATCGAGAACCCTGCATCTCGATACAAATTCACTCACGTAAATTCACTCGATGTGACGGGTTGAGTTAGACAAATATTTCGCCGATAAGGTATAGCCGACCCTCGCCAGCAATCTCAACACGTTCACCCAAAAACCTACACTGCAACCTCCCGGTGCGCTCGGAGAGCTGCATAGCCGAAAGCGAATTCTTCTCTAAGCGTTCAGCCCAATAAGGCGTGAGGGTCGTATGGGCGGAGCCGGTAACGGGGTCCTCGGGGACGGCGCATTGGGGGCAAAGAAGCGGGAGACAAAATTCACTTGCTGGCCGGGAGCGGTGACAATGACCCCGCGGGCGTCCAGGGCATTGATACGGTCCATATAGGGCGTCAGGGTTCTGATCTGAGTCTCGTTTTCATAGACTAGCATAAAGTCCGTCTTACCTTTGTAGGCCTTGGTGGGTTGGATGTCAAAACAGGCCGCCATTTCTTCGCTGAGGTCTACCTCCTTAATTTCATCTGCCGGGAAATTAAGGGTGAGTAGTTCTCCGTTTTTGGAAACACTAAGTGGCCCAGATCGTGGGCTATGGAAGTCTATCTTATTTCCATCATGCCCCTCATGGTTAAACAGCACATAGGCCGAGGCCAGGGTGGCGTGGCCACAGAGATCTACTTCAATATTGGGGGTAAACCAACGCAGCTCATAGCCATCACCTTTGGGAACAAAAAAGGCCGTTTCTGCCAGGTTGTTCTCCATGGCGATGTTTTGCATCACGGCATCTGGGAGCCATTCGGATAAGGGGACTACTGCGGCTGGGTTGCCGGTGAAGGGGGCAGTGGCGAAGGCGTCGATTTGGTAGAGTTTTAGTTTCATAGGACAAAGGTAGTGAATCATGGTTGGTGAATGGTGAGTAGGGAGAAATGCAAATAATCGGTGCGAATTTATTTATGCTCGCAACATCCCAATAATCTGAACGCTAAATCGATGAGTAACGCAACGCTAAATATCCAATACCAATGTATGTGTGTAGTAAGACATAATTTACCTCGTTGAGGTGCTTTTGATTACAAATTCTCTAATAAAAGTTCAAATTGTTCATGATTGATTTTAATAGAATCTAGAACCACTTTAACGTCATCATAAGTATTAGGATGTTGATTAGAGGTTAAACAATAAACCTTCACATTCTTCAGGTTGTTTGTCTCTTCAATATTTCTTTTGAATTTTATGTCTGGAATATTTTTATCTGAAATAATGACGATATGATATTTAAGACTTCAAGAAATATGTCCGGTTGAAACTGTTTTTGTCAAACCGTCCTTTAGGCTATATTTTCGTGAGAGAGTGCTTTGAATCTCTCTGTCTTTATCAAAGCAAAATTTCACAAAACCATCTCTTTTCCAACCAAGATCCATTTTAACATCAATAAAACTTTTTAAAACTCCCTGTTCAGAAAGTATAATATCTGGATATAACTGTTTTTTTAATCCAATTATAGTTATCGGTTGATCTACGTATATATCAAAATCTTTCATTAAATTAAACCCCAGGAAAGCAGCTAACAAATCTTCTACTCGTGCTGATATGGTGTGTGATCTTCCTCTTCTGATTTTTGGATGATAATAGCTGCTATACCTTGCCTGGCTATATAACTCTATCACTTTTTCCGTGAATTGAGTCGAGGTCATTTTTAAAGAATAATCAGCCATTAATTCTGGTTGGTTTCTATACTGCTGTTATTTTTTTTGGCATAACGGTCTGGTATAACCGTCAGTTACGGGTTAATAGGCGTTAATTTTCTGTTTGACACAGACTTTAGTAATTCCGAGTGGATTCAGTTTACCCTGAGCGAAGTCGAAGGGTAGTCGAATCCGCCGTAATTGCGGTTATACATTGTTGTACGCTGGCTTTTTTCCATTCTCTATTATTCTACATTGTTCAAATTCCATTTCTGGATAAGCTTCATTTGCCCAATCACTTAACATTCTTAAAACAGGCAAAAGCCCAATTGCTTTTTCAGTCAATGAATATTCAACTCTTGGTGGAATTTCTGCAAAGGACTGTCTTAAAAGTAATCCATCGTTTTCTAATTCTTTCAGTTGATTAGTCAGCACCTTTTTTGAGATTGTAGGAATAAGCGCATTTAACATTCCAAAGCGCATAGAACCATTAGATAGTAAATAGAGAATTATGGGTTTCCATTTATTACCAATTATGTTCATCGTATGCACCAAGGAACAAGCATTTGGATTGTCTATATATTTTCTTGCCATTAGTTACTTTATGGTTACCACTATTTGTTCAAATGAAAACATAATAGTTTCCTTTTTAAACTAATATTGGTTTCTTTGCGAAACAAATGTAATTAAAAATTCAAAATGAAAAATATTTTTATAATCAACGGTCATCAGAAATATCCATTTTCTGAAGGAAAATTAAACGCAAGTTTAACTGAAAAAGCGGAAAGTCACTTTAAGGGCAACGGTTACAATATCAAGAAAACTACAATGGAAGACAATTATGATGTCAATGAAGAAATTGAAAAATTCAAATGGGCAGATGTGGTCTTTTTTCAAACTCCTTTGAACTGGATGGGTGTAAGTTGGTCGTTTAAAAAATATATTGATGAAGTATTTTCGATGGGTATGATGGGCGAAATGTCTGATGGTGATGGCAGAAGTAAAGAAGCACCGAAGAAGAATTACGGTTTAGGTGGAAAGTTAAACGGAAAGTATATGATGTCAGTAACGGCTAATGCACCAAAAGAAGCTTTTAATAATCCAGAGGAACCTTTTTTTAATGGATTGAGTGAAGATGATTTGCTAAAACCAATGCATCTTAATTTTAAGTGGTTTGGTTTTGAATCATTACCAACATTTATGGCATATGATGTAATGAAAAATCCAGAAATAGAGAATGATTTTATTCGTTTTGAAAATCATTTGAAAGCATACTTTTAAAGTATTTATTATGAATAGACCAACACCAAAACATACAGCGCCAGATTTACAGTTTCAATCATTTGATGGAAATCAATGGAATTTGGCAGACCAAAATCCAGAAAACTTTACTTTGGTTGTTTTTTATCGAGGGTTACATTGTCCATTGTGTAAAAAGTATTTACAACAATTACAGGAATTGCTACCCGAATTTGAGCAAAGAGGCGTAAATGTTGTAGCCGTAAGTATGGACTCTGAACAACGGGCAAGGCTTTCACGACAAAAATGGGAACTGCCAAATCTTACCTTAGGCTACGAATTGCCCGAAGAAACCGCAAGAAAATGGGCATTGTACATGAGTGTAGGAGTAAAAGATGGCGAACCAAGTAAATTTAGTGAACCAGGATTATTTCTAATTGACAATAATAATAAAGTTTATTATTCAGCAATAAACAGTAATCCTTGGGGAAGACCCTATTTGCCGTCTTTTATTAAAGCTGTTGATTATATTGTACAGTCAGGCTATCCGGCAAGAGGTGAGATGCTTTAGCTCAGCTTGCGTACAACGGTCTCGTATAACCGTCAGTTACGGGTTTATTTGCGTTAATTTTCGGTTTAGCACAGGCGTTAGCAATTCCGAGTGGATTCGGACGTAGTCGAATCCGCCGTAATTGCGGTTATACATTGTTGTGAGCAGTATTTTATTCACAGTATTTTTTAAATTTTAATGTTTTCAGAGCTTTTAAAAATTCGGTTTGTACTTTCTCTTCTAAATAGAAACCATAGAATCCAAACTTGATTTTGTCAAAATTCCGCTTTGTTCCAGTCAAGCTGTCAATATAAATTCCAGTTCCGCCAAAACCTTTATTTCTTGGTGTAATTATTTTTGCTTGGAAACAATCAATTGAATCGTATTCAAATTGGTATTGTAAATATTCTTTAAAGTCAATATCTCCGGTAATACTGTCAACGATTAGGTGTTTTGTTTTCGGCAGTAGTTCGAGTTCCTTTTCAGTCAGTTGTGCCAATCCGAGCGAGTCATAAACCATTGGAAAATCACTTCTGCTTAAATCGCCAGAATACATTCCAAAATCAAAGTCCAAAGTATCGTTTGTTTCAGTTATTATTCCGCCAACGTAACTATCAATTCCTTGGGCTTCATATTTGTCCCAATTTTCAGGAACAGTTATTTCAAATTGTCCGAAGTCAATTGTCTTATATTCTCTTTGCGTACAAGAGAAAATCAGAAGTAAAATTGATATCGATAGCGTTTTTCTCATATTGCTCACAACGGTTAGTATATGAAAAGTAGGCGATTACGAGGCAAAAAACTTTCGGCTAAGCACAAAGTTTGAAACGAGCCAAAAGCTTTGAATTTATTACTGTTTCGCCTATTTTTTATATGCATTGTTAGCTGCCGTATTTTTTTATCAGTTTTGCTAATTTTCCATTCAAGAATTTAATCTGTTGTTCAATTCCATTTGGTGTGTCGTGATTCTGGGTTGTAACAATGATGAGTTCTTTATCAGGAATCATAATGATAAATTGCCCTCCGTACCCCATTCCATAATCAATTTTGTTACCTTTCAATTCAGAATGATACCAACAAAATCCGTGTTTAGAATTTCTCAAACCCCATTCTGTGGCATATTTTTCGTTTTCACTAAATAGTTTCTGCACCCATTCCTTAGAAACTAATTGCTTACCGTTCCAAATCCCATTTTTTTCTAATAATTGACCTAGTTTCATTAAATCAATTGGTTTCATTTTAAGACCAAGACCACTTCCGTCATAATAACCTTTGTTTCTTTTTTGCCAATCTACAGATGTAATATGCAAGTCATTAAATAAAAATTTGTTTGCAAAGTCTAAAGTGGTCATTCCAGTTACTCTACTTATGATAACAGAAAGCAAATGTGTCGCTCCCGAATTATAATTATACTTTTCACCAGGACTATTTTCTAAATTCTTATTTAAAACAAAAGAAATGGGGTCTTCACTATTCAACCATGCTTCGTGTTCCAAATAGCCTTTCCAAGAAAGACCAGAAGATTGGTTTAAAAGATGCCTAATTGTGATGTTGCTCTTTTTCTTATCAGTCAAATTTTTGAATTCGTCAGGGAAATAGTTTTCTATTGGCTCATCGATATGCTTTATGTACGCCTTGTCAATGGCTATTCCAATGAGAATACTCATCAGTCCTTTTGTTAAAGACTGTACATCACAAAGACTATCTTTTGTTTTTCCGTTATGATATTCTTCTAGGACAATTTTACCATTTTTAGAAATCAATGTAGAGAAGAGAAATTCTTCTACTGGCACAACATTTTCAGATGATATAATTTCTGTTGTTTTTCTTTTTCTGGATTCTTTGCAAGATAAAAATGTGAGTATCATGGCAAAGATTATGAATAAAATCGTTCTTTTCATTGGGGTGATTGTTTGTATGGTAGCTAACTTGTAATATCCCCAAAATAATGTGACTTGTTGGGAATATTTTCGCGTTATACAGCACATTAAACGTTTCTAAGTGTTTCAAATTAGAAATTTCTAAACGGTTTTAACTAAGTAAAAACACGTATTTCCGATGAAAAAACGTGACAATCCAAATCATCTTATACTACTTCCCATACCCACAATCAATTACCGAAATTTGGAATAATTCTTAATCTCGTCCTTACGGTTTCCCATAACTCACCCCCACAAAATTTATCAACCCACCCCCTTAACAACTTTCCCTCCTTACCCCAAAGTTTGAGATGATTATTCTCCTACATTGTCGACCTGTTTTGAGAAGTTTGTAGTCAGTAGTCCCTAGTCCCTAGTCCCTAGTCGGCAGTGCTAACTATACCGACTACCAACTACTGACTACAGACTCGATTTGCGACTAACGAATCACCATATCCCCATGTGCTCCCCCCTCAACACCCTCAAACTCTGTAGTTGCGCTACCGAAGAAGACGTACGTTCCTTAGACAACTATTGGGTCTTAAGAAGAAAAAAGAAAAGAGTTCACATGATACAGGGAACGTCATTAAAACCACTTTACAATGATTAGATAGACCCAAAATTGACGGTTAAGGAACTTTGGGCCAGGGAGGATTATCAACTCTGCATAAAGAATCTAAAGTTGGCTCTAGAGGAGGATATACTCAAAAGACTAAATGCGGGTGATGCGCTTTTCGACTTTGATTATTCCCCGGAGGATATGGACTGGTTGCAGATCAGACTTTCTTGGGATGATCTAAAGATCCCGCTGGAACTCAACTTTCATTTTTGGGACCAATGGGAAGTTTACGAGCCGGATAGTACTTCCAAATGGAATGTGGAGGAGTATAAAGTGGGGGAGGTCGAAGGCCCTGAATAATCAGCTCTCCTCCTCAAAGGTCCACTCAAACCGAAACCTACCATCAACCAACAGAGGCTCATCGTCGTGAAAGTCTATGTCCCGCTCTTCAGCAGCATCCAGCACATAAACCTTGATCTCCATATGGTGTCCGGGTGTGTCGTCCCAATCCGGTGGGATGTCCTGGCCGGTTATAATAATGGTGACTAATTCTTCTTCCGTTTCAAATTCTGCTGCATACCAGTCCTCGTCCGCATATTCCAGACGACCATGATTAATGGTCATTTTGTCGTGGTAATAGTCCTGGTCCATCAGGCCCATCCCATTCTCTTTAACTGTCCTAAGGTGGACTTTTATGATTTTCTTCATGATAGATTCCTAGGTTTAATTAATCCCAGCGGTTGTACACCACGTTGATGGAGTTCATCATATCCCGCATCACAAAGAAAAATCCTGGTTGATCAGTTTCCACAAAACAGACTTCAGAGTGGGGGTTGTCTTGAACAAGAGCTTGGCTAGTATAAAGGGTGAACTTTACCTCATCTGGATTGACCGGATGGCTCATTTCCTTTAAGGCAGTCCTAATGATCAATTCGGCATAGTCTTGACTCCAGCCATTTTGGTTATTAGGGTGGTCGCTGAACAGATCTTCGGATAGGGTAATTGTTTGGGTGTCTTGCATGTATTTGATTTGTTGAATGAAAATATGAGAATACTAACTATAGGGAATAATAGAGGCAAATTACTTATTCCTCCTTGCGATTATTCAGATCTAAACTTAACTTGATCACTATGGTCTCAAACTCCTGGTTATCCAAGCCGGCAAAGGGGTTAGCTCCCTTGTTCCAGTTGTAACTAAGTTCGACCACATTGTTCTTTTTGATCTTGTACTTGATCCCCCCAGAAAATGTTCTCAATGGATGCTCGTCCAGGTCGGTGGACCCTATGAACGGTGCTCGGGCATCATAGGTAAATCGCAGCATGAGAAATTCCCGTTGATCAAGCAATTTTTTCATTAAGCCGCCTAGCGGGTGTGCATTGAACTGTAGGTTCATTTTTCCGAAGAGAACATTTTCGTCCCCGCCGATGTATCCTAATCCAAAGTTGTAATCGTGTCTAAAAAGCAAGTAGTAACCAAAATCGCTTTTTGATTGATGTTTGGGATAGAATCGCTTGGTATTAAAAATACCTGCCCGATTGTCGGTTTGCTCATAGGTAAGTCCAATATGACCTTGAAAGGCTTCGGTTTCTTTTTCGCGATCTTCGGAGTACTTTAAGCTTCCGCTAAAGACTAAAAGTCCTTTCAGCGGACGATCCGGTCCGAATTCATCGGTATCCGATTTTTTCCTTCTGATAGGAAAGTTGTTACCAAAGGTTACACCGAACTGACGCACATCCTGTTCTTTGTCAATAAGTGTGTTTTTTTGAACTTCTCCCGCAATTCCGAAGGTCCAGTCGGTATTTTCAAAATTGATGGCCACCTCCGCATACCCATTGATCAGAAACGAATTATCTACGGTGTCGTTAGCAGGGTAGGTCGCTGTAAACACTGCAGGTTCGCCTTTGGTATAACTATTACTGGAGGATTGTCCAACCTTAAAGGTCAAATAGGGTTTGGTAGATTCTCCTTCCTGGGCCAACACCGATAAGGAACAGAGAAAGAATAAACCCAGGAGGAAATTATATGCTCTCATACTTATCTACGATCAGGTTGATAACGTCTTGGATTGTTTCACACTTCCTGGTCTTCTGTATGGATACACTTCCTGGGGCCTTACCTGGTTTGTGCTTTTTGACGATGTATTCAAGGACAAGATTACAGTCACTGCGAAGTCCATGTACACTATTTATGAAAGTAGGGCTTATGTCAAGATCATTTTTCAAGCTAGAGTCGAGCTCAAATTTCACTCCTGGAGTGGAATCATTTTTTAGCACCTTAACCAATAACTTAAATACTTCGATCTCCAGATTGCCATCCCTGATGATCTCTCTTATGATCTTGGTAAGCGCCTTTAAGGTTTCTTGATTATTTGTTTGTTGTCTGAGGTATTTCAGGCCATCAAGGAGTATGAAGGCTTCTCTACGGGTAACTTCAAATTCTAGTTTCATAATAAAAGTTTCTTTCAAAGAAATGTATCACAGAGGATTAGGCAATACCAATAAATACGTATTTTTCTACCCTCTAGCATAACTCAATAAGTGCCAATAAGATGCGCCTCAGAATAATAGTCATAGCAAAAAATAGCCAGGAAGAAACCTATTTCGTCGACTACACCACCGAAAAAGGAAAACAAGACTACCTCAAGATCTCCGAGCGAGCCTTTAAGGAAGGGAAGACGGTTATCATTCGACCTATATTAGAAGTGAGTAGTCGGTAGTCTCTCGTCAGTAGTACCCTTGTTGGACTGCAGACTAAGCCAGTTTTTCACCCTGACCTCTTCAACCTTCAATTTAGAACCGTCAGTTCGAGTGGCGACCGCAGGTCGTTGTATCGAGAACAACACATCTCGATACAAATTCACTGCCGTGAATTCACTCGATGTGACGTACATACAACTACCGTCTACGAACCACCCACTATAGACTAAACCCGCGATTAACGAATCACGACTAACGAATCACGGCACGAAGTGCTAAAACCGCCACCCCACGAGCGCACCCCCTCTAAAAAAAGCCTCCGGCCCATTGTCCGCACCAAAGTAGCGCCCACCACCCAGGCTAAGCTCGGCTACAAAACCATTGGAGCTGACCCATTTCTGGCCAAAGCTAAAACCGATCCCAAACTGGGTCCAGTTGGATTCTTGGTAGGAAAAGGTATCGGAGGATTCTAAGTAGATGTCTTCGTAAGAACCACCACCCACTTGTAGCAGGCCTTCTACAAAAAAGCCTTTTCCGCCATATTCCTCCTTGCTAAAGAAGTACTGCCGGTAGTAGGGGGCAATGGCCCATTGCTGGTAGTCTCCTCCCAGGTCGTCCAGGGCAATATAGACCGCTAGTCCGGCACCGGAACGCTTGGAGAAGATGTATTCGTAGTTGATGTCCAAGGCAGGAACCAATAGTCCTTCCAATACATCTACCCGGATCTCGTGCTGCCTGATCTTGGCAGAGTCGTTAGAAGTTGAGTTGTCGTTTTCTTGGGCGAAGGAGCAAAAAGTGATCAGCCCCAAAAGGAGGAAGAGTTTTATCGATTTCATGGCAATGTTGTTTGCTAATGAAACATTCCATGGAGGAAATGTCCTACCGGGTTGAGGTTAATTAATCGTTAAGAGCGGGGTTCTTTCGAAATGAACCTCCATAACATAATTCAGGGGGAGCCCTGACCCCTGTTCTCTTTGTTCTTTTTTACATCGCTCAAAAAAGAACCAAAAAAGCTAGGCCCCGGATGCAACCCTTCCCTAAATGTTACGTTGCAAAACTGCATTTAGCAGAACTCGCTGCGCTCAAACACAACTAAATGCGACGTTTTGCTGCCTCACATTTTACGGGAAGAGGCATATGGGCCATTTTTATATTTGGCTAGATCGCAGTTCTCCTAACGATTACTACGGTGTGGTAACCCTGGAGCACCAGAATAGGTCCGAGATTGCCGTTAAGAAATCGCGAATCCCTGTAGAGATTTTAGGCAATCTTGGACGGTTTTGCGAAGCAAAAATTCCTTGCGGAGGGCGTCTTTTCTTTTGCTTCGTTTTCTTTGGACGAGCAAAGAAAATGAAGAGGAAAAAAACGAGAATCGAATTTTCGATTCGAGATATTTCAAGCAAATGACCATATTTAATGCCAGCACGCCACCTGGCCCGTTCGCTAAAAATGTCCACCGGACATTTTTTTAACGCTCCGTCGTGGGTCAAGCCCTGAATGACTTCTCTTCACTGCTCACCGCATCTCGATACAAATTCACTGACGAGAATTCACTCGATGTGACGAGTTCTTCTTTAAGACAGGAATGACAGATAGCTTCACCCCTAACGCTTTAATCAAGTGCAAACTTCACCTGCACACTCGCCATATAACGTATCTCCTCAAATTCTATGTCAATAGCCTCTTGTTCCATAAAGGAGTCCATGGTAGTAACTTTGTAGCCCATGGCACCAGATTCTCTTCGAGGTAATTGAAAACTCGAACTATTCTGTATGTGGATGGCCTTTCCAACAGATTGCCCCAAGGGTTCGACCATATTATTGGCAATATCCTTTGCTTCGAGAATTGCTTTACGCTCCAGTAATCTCAATAGTTTATCTTGATTTGAGAATTCCAGTTTTCTGAGTTCGACATCAGAAATACCGGCCTCTTCCAGACCAACGATCACCTTTCCGGCGGTTACAGCATCACCTACTTCCAGGGTATAGGATTTGTCTTTGAGTACCTGCTTATTCTTTAAAAAGTATTTCTTGAAGTTGGATCCAACATCAGAGAGTTTAAGTTTCTCTTTGGTGTCTATCCCCAGACCGGTCAGGGTGTTATACATGCGGCGTTCCAGCACTTCGGTAGAGACCTTTCCCTTGGTATCGGCCTCGGTGATCAGGATGGCCAAAAAGATCTTGTCTGGAACCACCAGGGAATCTACTGTCGCTGTGGTCTCCATATAGGGTTGATCGATAAAATTCTTAGTTTGGGCTTGTGTAGTAATGCTAACTGCTAGTACTGCCCATAAAAGGATAAGGGTTTTCATACTCAAGTTGTTTGATTTTAAATTCAACAGTTCAAAGGTCGTGCCTAGGATGGGAGCGAGCAATTAAGATTGCGTGAACGAGGCTAAGCAAGGGGCCAACTGGCCCTTGCGTTGAGGGAAGCGAAGGGACAGAACGAAAAGAGGCGGGGCTTTTCCCGCCTCTTTTTCATCTGATTAGTTATACCTTAAACAAGCTACCCAAATCAGGTAAAGTTACTTCAGCCTTTGCCTAAAGGTATACTCGACATAGATCTTTCTTCTTCAGTGTAATTTCCAACGAAACGGCATCCCATAATCGAATTCTTTGTTGTATCGCCTGTTTGGCCACAGCCGTAGCCTCGATCCATTTTTGATCGTCATCGCCGCAGAGTTCTTCGATCATCAGCAGTGAGAGCGGACCATGCTCGTCTCCATCCAATTCAATATGCCGTTGTAAATAGTACTCGAATTTTCGCAGACTGTGTTGTTTGGAATCGGTCTTCCGTAGAATTTCAATAAACAATTCGGGGATCAGATCTTCTCGGCCAAAGGTGAAGGCGGAGGCAACGATATGTGGTTTTTTTGTATGGATGATCGAGAATGTGAAGCGTACAAAATCCGCCACGCCTTTGTTCACTCCACAATGACCTAATGCGTACTCCATCGTATAGCCAGATTGAAGGAGGTCGATAAAATGATCGATCTTCAAGGTGCTTGCGCCTAACTGCTGCATGGCATCTAAATACATCTGAAAATGGCTTTTAACTTCTCCCAATTCGTTGATATCACTTTCCTCGCCGTACACAATTTCGTTGATAAACCGGGAAAGTTTTGGGTTCTTGGGAGGGAACCATGGGATCTCCACATGGGTCAGTCGCTGTTGCAGGTATTTAAGCAAGGACATAAAATCCCATACCGCAAAAACATGATTTTCCATAAAGACCTTGATGTCGTCCAGGTCGTTTAGGTGCTCGTAAAGTTTGTGTTCCTGAAGCGCTTTGGTGAGTGCTGCCAGATCGTTTTGAAGTTCTTCAACTCTTTTCATCTTATGTATAATCGGGTCAACTATGGGCTAACATAGATTGACTGGTGTTGCAATTCAGTTTGAAAATAATCGGTCAACAGGCATGATGGTTTTCAAACCCGGTCTCCGAAAAAGTGGGTGGTTACTGGAATAGTTGAATGGATAACCTTTTTTAAAAGGTCGTGGGCACCCTGCGCCAAGGACAGGTGTAGCGAGTTACAAAAGAAGCAGTCTGATGCTGATTTTGTTGCAAATAGCACGTTTTTCGTTTGAAAAGGAATAGACTAATAGGGTCCATGATAATTTTTGTTTTAGTAAGATAGGGTTCTGATAGCGTTAAAATGTCATAGTCTTGGTGGTCATTTGGTTAGCGTTTTAAAAGTGCATCCGACCCCAATCATGACAAAGGATCGGATGCTCATAAATAGAGTGTCCCAGGTAATCTATCCCCAGTTGCCCGGGACACTCAGCTTTAGAGAACAAAAATTGCTCATCAAACACTTATGTGGGGATAAATGTGTATCAATATTTCGGGTATTTAACAGTGGATTCAATGATCTTTCCATTAAAGTGGTAAGGTGCCTTGTTGTAATAGTTTAGAGACACGGGCGACCCCAGGTCCTTTCCAAAATCCAAGCAATCGTTGGCCGTGAATGTAAGCGGAGCAATGACTGGGATTGTGCCAGAGCCGTACTTCTCGCCATTCACGTAAATCACAACATCCATAGGCGATTGTGCCTGTGGTTTTTGCTTGGTGGAAACCACACTGATGGTAACCTCCCCTTCAGGAAGTGGTTTTTCTCCACTGATCACGGTTCGTTCTATTTCAAAGAGGTTGTATTCATAGATCAATTTGCCGTTTTCTACAAAGCAGGTCAGGCCGCCACCAAAGCCTCCTAAGGCATAGAGGACGCCATTGGCATTTTCGGGCACATTGACGGCCATTTGGACGGTGTTGGAGAACTTACCGAGCTTAGGTGCGGCAAATTCTGGCATGCGATCTATATCTCCCAAAAAGGTCCACTCGGTATAATCGGTCTTTGGAGCATCTTCCGGATGATAGATTACGGACCACAGTCCTCCTCCAATGGGTAAATTGTCATTTTTGGCAGATTCTACCAAGAAAAGACTTTTCATTTCTTCGAGTTTCTCCGGATGGGTTTTACTCAGGTCATTGGACTGGGACCAATCTTGGTCGATGTTGTACAACTCCCATTGGTCGTTTTCCGGGTTCCAGTCCATTATGCCAGGCGGCAAACCTGGTACCCAGGGATTTCTTGGGCCAAAGGTGCCTGCAAACCAACCATCTTTATAGATTCCTCGACTTCCCATTATATCGAAGAATTGAGTTCGCAAACGACCCTCGGCCATAGGATCGTCGAAGGTGTAAACCATACTAACACCATCTATGGGATCTTGAGATACCCCATTGACAACTTGTGGAGGTGTTATATTGAGTATCTCGTATATGGTGGGTGCTATATCATTCACATGGTGAAATTGTGGTCTAGGCGTCTTGTCGTGCTGGATACCTTTGGGCCAAGAGATGGCCAAGGGTTGTCGTGTACCGCCAAAATGTGCCGCGACCAATTTGGTCGATTTATAAGGGGTAGAACCTGCCCAAGCCCAACCAGCGTGGTACATGTTGTCGGTTTTACCGCTACCTAACACGTCCAAACCACCTAGTTTGTCCAGTGCTGCTAAGTGCTGGTCGATTGTCGTCGGAATGCTGTTTTGCGCCAATAGCTCGCTAATGGTCCCATTCTGTCCTTCTGCAGAAGATCCATTATCGCCCCAGATGTAAATGATCAAGGTATTATCCATTTCACCGATCCGTTCGATCTCGTCAAATATTCTCCCGACGTGGTGATCGGTATGCTCGGTAAACCCGGCATAGACCTCCATTAGTCGTCTTTGGAAGGGACGCTCTTTTTTCGGGATATCCTTCCAAGCGGCCATGCTGGGGTCACGTTCCGTCAGAACCGTGTTCTCTGGTATCCAACCCATAGCTTTTTGCCGCTCGTATACGCGTTCGCGGTAAGCATCCCATCCATCGTCAAATTTCCCGTTGTATTTGTCTATCCATTCTTTGGTCACTTGATGAGGACCGTGAACAGCCCCAGAAGCCCAGTACATGAAAAATGGTTTGTCTGGCGCAAATGCTTTTTGCTCCCTGATCCATTTGATGGCGTCGTCGGCCAAGTCTTCGGTGACGTGATAATAGTCGTTTCCTCCGCTGGTCTCTGGATGGTCAACTACGGTTGTGTTTCTGACCAAGCTGGGTTCGTACTGAGAGGCCTCTCCGGACAGGAATCCATAAAAGTATTCAAAGCCATATCCCGTGGGCCAGCTGTGGAATGGGCCTTTGGATGTGGTCTCTTCTGCCGGGGTGTTGTGCCACTTTCCAAAAGCGGCCGTGTTGTATCCGTAATTCTTTAGAACTTCTGCTACCGTTGCCGCAGTCTTTGGGATTCTACCGGTAAAGCCATCCCAGTCATTGGCCAGTTCGCAGATCTGTCCGTTGCCTACCGAGGTGTGGTTTCGTCCCGTGAGTAAGGATGCCCTGGTGGGAGAGCACATGGCGGTAGAGTGAAAGCGGTTGTAGGCAATCCCACTATTGACAATACGTTCTAGGTTTGGTGTATTGATCTCTCCTCCAAATGCACTGGAAGTTCCGTTACCTATATCGTCGATCAAGACGATCAATATGTTGGGTGCGTCCTCAGAGATTCTTCTCGGTTCCGGGGTTGGACTGTGAATGGAATTGGCAATGTTCAATCCCGCCCTACTGGATGAGGTCGGTGTTGGAAAGGGCAGCACTTCTTGTGACCAAGAACAGTAAGTGATCAAGCTCAGTGCTATTGCCAGTACGTTATTGTTTGGTAATACTTTCATGCTATCAATATTTATTCAAAGCTAAGACCACCTGGACGGCGTTTATACATTATTCGATTGACAGACGAATACCTTCGATGAGATGAACAAGAGTATCGACAAGCTGTCAAATGTGAGTTTTGACCGTTTTATTTGATCCATATTTTAGTGAACCCTACTGCTGAACAAATGGTAAGGGCGGGTTTTATTCCGCCCTTATTCACCTGGTTAGTTAACGAACTAAAAACAACGATTCAGGATGTTTCAATTGTCTAGCAATCCATCATTGCGATATCCGGGATTGTCCTTGTACCAATCGGTATACTCAACGCCTCCGGAGAGTGCCCAGGAGGTAAAGTAATTGTAGGCATTCTCAATAGAAACCGATTCTTTGGGTACTTTAAAATCGTGGATGATGCTAATGGCCCACGGACGTCCGTTGTCACCAATGTAATTGCCATCTGGGTCGGCATTCACCCCTTCTACGTCGAAGGTGTCTTGTGCCAGGTCTGTTTTATGTCCATTGGGTAGGTGCACCTCCTTTTCTCGTTGTCCGTTGACAATGATAAAAGGATTAAAGGGCGCAACTCCCAGGGCTTGCGTAGTCATCGGATTAGTAAGGTCTACCGTGATGGTAGATAGGTTAGTGAAGTTGCTAGCTTTGTCGCATAGGATGATTACGGCATTTCCTTGGTTCGCTTCAGTTCCGTTTGCATTTAGATTGATATAATTCTCGGTCAATACGGTTCCGGAAACACCTTCTATTTGAGCAGGAGAAACTCCTTCTATTTCAATACCAACGCCATTGTTAAATCCGGCGCTGTTTGCTTTTACACGGCACTCGATCTCTAGTTTGACTACCAGGTTCTGAGCATTTAGAATTGCGGTGACTTGATAACTCAATGCCATGTCGTTAAAGTCGTAATCTCCACGGGATGGCCAAAGGTCCTCAAAAGCGACGGTTCCTGTACCATATCTACTAGGAGTGTATTCTTCAAATGCCTGATCTGGATCATCAGGAAATGTATCGTCTCGATCCGGGATGCCATCCCCATCAGAATCCGTATCGTCTACGGTGTCGCTAAAGATCCTAAAGGTGGTCAGGTCATTAATGGTCCGGCCAAAGTCGGTCCCATTTCCGGCATTCTGCCCATAGCGGTATTCCCAGCCTCCGGTTTGGGTATCCATGATGATCAGGTCAGAGCTGCTACTGCTGTTAGCCAGCCACAATTCCTGGTTGGAATCGAAGGTCATGGAAGTAGGCTGAAAGGGTAGGTTGTCAGCGCTGATCCGAGTGCTTTGGTAGTCGTTATTCTCGTCCAGGTCTAGCCTGTACAGTCCAGAGAAGGAACATAAAAAGAGAGTGCCATCTTCGGCAAAGGCCAGGTCTCCACCTTGGGTGTTGTGTATTCCTATGATATCCCAGGTCGCTAAATTTTCTCCGGTATCGGGGTCAAAGGTGTACAGGGTACTGTCCTTGGAGAAATAGAGCAACCCGTCCTCATCGTTGTAATCCAATCTGGGTCCTCCAATACCAAGATTGGCTACGGTGTCCCATTCTCCTGTTTCAATATCATAGCGCATCAAGGGGTAAGGACTGCTCCTTCCGATGGAGTACATTTTGAGGTTCTCCTGGTCAATTGCCGCAGTCCAACTACCCATGGGCATATCGGATAGGTAAGTAAGTTCTCCGGTCAAAGGGTCCACCTGGAAGTGCTCGCCTGAGCCGTTTACGCAGTATAAATAATCCGTTACGGTCCCGCTGTTGCGGATTGGGCGACGGTCGATGTAGAGGTAATCTACTTTGTCGTCAATAATGGGAACGATTTCTGCACTAACATTTAGGTTTTCGTTGCGCCGGATATAGAGTTGAGTACAGAACTTAGGTACGTTGACGGTTTGATTCAGATTTCCTCCTCTTACCGCTCCGCTGTAAATCTGCTTATTGATCACATCGTTCCGAAATACTTCCCGGGTCACTATCTGCCCGCTCTGATCCTCATAGGTCTGCATACCCAGGCTGATCGAATCCGTGATATAGGCATACACATCGTATTTGGCATAAGGGGAAGGGTCGTTGATGACGATCTCCACGCTTCTGTAGGTCGAGAAATCGAATCCGGCCGGTATAGCCAGGGTAGTATTGTCTTCTACGGTAGTTTCTATACCTTCTTGTTCTTGATCCAAAGATTCTTCTACTTCCGGTCTTGTACATGAAGAGTTCACCATGATCAGGACCAAGAGACTTATCAAAATGTTGCTTTTTTTCATGTAATTATTCTTTTGGGCATTCTGCCTTATTGGGTTGGAAATTTCCTGTAAAAATATTCTGCTAGCCCATTCAGTTTATATATAATCTACGAGTTGTAAATCGGTATAGTCCAAGGGTCAATAACTGTAGACGAATGAATAGCTATTTTCGGGCCTAGACGGATTGTGAATTGGATCTGGAATCCAACAGTTCCAGTGGAATCTCAAAAATCTCTTGGCATTTGGTTACTCGGGTGGAGCTAACCCGTTCAATCTGCTGCAGAAAGGCAAGTATGTCCTCCATATTTTGAGCGAGCCCTTTTAATAGTTGATACAAGGACAATTTGTCCATGTTGGGAATATAACCCAATGTCACTGCCTCGGATTGGTTGAACATATATCGGCTACCTGCTCTCAGTGCAGCTTGTTCCGATTTGTGTTTGTTGATGTTGATCAAATAGATGTTTTTACAATACTCCTGAATGTCTGACAATTTCTCGTAGGTGCTATCCGAACTGTGGTTATTGACTAGGCAGATCTCCAGGTTGTTCAGATTAGCAAAATTTTTGATGATGAGTTGCTCCTGAATTTCCTTTTCGTTGTTGTGGCATAAGATGAGGACGCCTAGTTTCATGGTGCTTTGTTTTTGATAGGTGTTTATGCAGCGCGTTGAGCTCGCTCCCAATTGACGGATTGATTGGCACTCAGGTAACGGGAGAAGCCCATGACCACGGAATAGTTCATCATCAGGAAATAATAAGGGACAAACAAAACCTTGATGCGAAGGGAACGGTTCTCCAGGATCAGTCCGACCAACGCCCCCAGGTAGAACATTAACTGTCCCCAGAAAAGCACGGTATACAGACTATTGCTTAGCAGCCCTTCGTCCAGTGCGATTCGCGACAGCACAGGGATCATTAGGATCAGGCAAAGCGGAGTCAGGGTCCACCTAAGTACCCGGTGGGAGATATACTGGAAGGACAGGGTCTTGTACTTAAAGATGTTTAGCAAGGTGCGCAGTCGGACCACAGATTGAATCCCTCCCGCCGAGATGCGGATCTTCCGTTTGAGTTCTTCCTGCACATTGGCCGATGCGGTTTCAATGGCAAAGGCCTTCGGGTCGTATTGGATGGTGTAGCCTTGTTGGGCCACCCGCAGGGAGATGATAAAATCGTCCAAGATGGTGTCTGGCTCTACTTCCTGGTAGAGTTCGGTGCGTATGGCAAAGAGTTCTCCGGCGGCACCAACTACTGAGTTCAGTTCGGCGTCCCATTTCTTGAGGGTGGATTCATATTTCCAGTAAAGCCCTTCTCCGGCTCCGGCCGCCGTATCTTTTTCTTTGCTGATGATGCGCTTCTCGCCCGAAACACAACCAACGGTGGCGTCGGTAAATCGGTTGACGATCCTTCTTATGGACTGCTCCCCCAAGAGGGTGTTGGCATCGCTAAAGATCACGATGGGAGATTCCACCAATGGCATGACGCGGTTCATGGCATTGATCTTTCCTTTCCGCTTTGGGGAATGGTAAACCGCAACACCAGGGTACTGTCTGGCCAGTTCTGGTGTTCCGTCGTCCGAGCCATCGGTCACAAAACAGATCTTTAGTTTGTCGGCCGGGTAATCCTGGGCCATGCTGTTCTTGATCTTCTGATCGATATAGTCTCTTTCGTTATAGGCCGGGATCAACAAGGTCACCTCGGGTTCGTAAGACGGATCGGCTCCGGCTGAGGTCTTACCAACGAACAGACGCTTGATACGAACCAGGACATATAGGACCAGGCCATATCCGATATAGGTGTAAAAAACAATAAAGAAGAGGACCCAGAAAGTGATTTTTAGTAGTTCCATAGGAGTTTATCTTGTTTTGATCCAGGTTTGAGATTGTTTGTCGTACTGCTTGATCACCCGGGCCGGGTTGCCTGCAACAACCGAGTAGGGCGGTACATTCTTGGTCACCACGCTGCCGGCAGCGACGATGGAATGCTTCCCAATAGTGACACCGGGTACGATCACGGCATTGGCCCCTATCCAGGATTCATCCTCGATCACGATGGGCGCAGTGGATACTCCTTGGGCGTGAATGGGGGAGTCTGTTTCTTCGTAGTTGTGGTTCAGTCCGGACAGCACCACGTTTTGAGCCAGCCGGACATCATTACCAATAAGAGCTGGGCCGATCACCGTATTGGATAGTCCGATGCGGGTTCGATCGCCTATGATGACATCACCCACCCCGTTGTTGATGGCGGTGAAATCCTCTATGGTGGATTCGCTTCCCAGTTTGAACTTATTCCAGGGCACTACGTCCAGGCGGGTTCTTCTTCTCAGGCAAGCGCGCTTGCCCTTTTCGTGAAAGAAGGGATTCACAAACCACTTGACCCACAATCGTGGCCGGGCTTGGTTAGGTATGACGATCATCCAATGTATAATTCGCTTCAAGCGCTCTGTTTGTTTAATGCGATGTGCTAGTTCCATGTTATTCTGTTTTCAATGGAATGATGGATTGCGTCATAGATAGCGGCTACGTTGTTCTCCCAGGTATGACTCTTGGCAAATTCGGTGCGTTGGTGGTAGCGTTTCATTGGATCTTCATAGATCGCTTGTTGGATCATATCCACATAGTCCGAATGGGTCTTGGCCAGGTAGACATGCTCATTGAACATCTCCATGGCAACGGTCTTGGTGGCCACGACAGCTTTGCCCATGGCCAGGTATTCGTCAATCTTTCGGGGGTAATTCCCAATGGTGATATCGTTGATCACTTGCGGGTTGATGGCTACGTCAAAACCTTTGATATAGGCTGGAAGCTCGTCCGGCCTTTTGTTACCCAAAAAGTGAACGTTGTTCATTTGGTGCAGGGAAGAGGCCTTGAACTGTTCGTCTTGGGGCCCCACCAGTACCAGCTTCCAGTCTGGGCGTTCGCGGGCGATGTATTCCAGTAATTGGATGTCCAATCGCAAGCTGGTTAAGGATCCTACATAACCCACTACAGGTCCCGGGATGGCCGCCAGATCAGCCGGTATGGCTAATCGGTTGTCAGAGTCGTCAAATTCCTCTAAATCACATCCCTGTCCCACCATAAAACTGTTGTTGTTAAATTGACGGCTGTACTGGGTCAGGTATTGTGAATTGTTCAATATCAAGTCGACCTGCTTCATCAGTTGGGGTTCTATATAGGACCCATGTCTTGACCAATAAGGGACCTTGATCAGGAAATCCCGCATATAATAAGTGTACTGATTTGGTCTCATCATTTCGTTCAAATAAAGACCCAAGAACATGGAACTGTCGTTAAACAGGATGATGTCTTTAAATCCAAGTCGGTCCATCGCAGATCGAATGTTGTTGGCGAGAATCCGTGCATTTCGTCTGTTAAGCCTGCCAAACAAGTATTCGGATCTGATCCAGTTGATGGATTCGATCAGCTCAGATGGATAGAGGTTCCAAAGATGGTGCTCCAGCTGTACCAGGTCGGATCGCTTCCCGCGAACGATCTCCAGGCGCTTTTGCACCTTTTCGGTTTTGCGGTCTTTGATGCTGGTGATCCGATCTAGCGGTGGGTTGACATACAACACGCGGTTGTGCTTGGCAAACTGGCTGGCAATGTTCTTGCAATTACTGCCTATTTCGATGTCCCAGGGCTGGATACTGACGACCACAATGTCTCTTCCTTGTATCATAATGGGTTCTTCTTAGTAGGGTTCAATATGCTCTTGTACATCTGTAACACCTGTTGGGCCATGGCCTCCCAGGAAAATTCCAGATGACGCCTGTTTCCTCTTTCGATCAGGGAGTTGCGGTAATTGTTGTCCCCGAGTATTTCCAACATACCCTTAACAATCTCACTGACTTTAGTTGGGTCTACCAAGTGAGCAGCTTGACCAGCTACTTCTGGCATGGAAGAAGTGTTGGAGGTGATTACCGGTACACCACAGGCCATGGCCTCAATGATGGGGATCCCAAAACCTTCGCGCAGGGAGGGGAACAAGAATAGGACGGCATCTTGATAGATAGCAGCCAGGTCTTGGTCGTCTATGTATCCCGGTAGGGTGATCTGCTGCAGCAAGTCTTCTGCTTCCAAAATTTGCAGATTGGCGATCAAAGCTTCTTGGGAGTAACTCAATAGGACCAAATTGGTGGTGGGGTCAACGGCCTTGGTATAGAGCACAAAGGCTTCCAGCACTCGCCGGGTGTTCTTGCGAGGGTCCATGCTCCCAAAGTGCAGCAAGTATTGGGAAGGTAACTTGTATTTTTCGCGAACGGCTTGCAGTTTTTCTAAGTCCTGTTGGATCTGGAACTGCTGGCTAACCCCATTGTGAATGGCATGTAGCTTGTTGGCCTGCTGGGTGCCGAAATAGGCACTCATGTTTTGTTTTTCGTAATGAGAAACAGTGATCAAGGCCTCACTCTTTTTGGCTACCGTGGGAACTACCAGTCTTCGGTAGAGATTGCCGGCTTTCTGATAGGTGGTGGCCTTGCCTTTTAAGATGTCGGTCAGGTTTCCTTCCAGATAAATGATATCGTGTATAGTAGTGATCAGCGGCGTGGAAGAGCAGACCGGCGCCGTGTTAGACGTGCAGTGTAGCAGGTCTAATTGGTACTGTTTGGCCAGTTTAGGCAGTTTGATCTGTTCCCATACCGGGTAGGATCCGCTCATCTCGACTATGGTGAAGTTGGCTGTCTCCTGTATTACGCCTCGGTCCTGGTCGGATCGGACAAAGATGAAGTAGTCATTCACGGTATCCAGCTGTTGCAACTGCTTGATCAACTCCAAAACAGCACGATCCATCCCGTGTTTTTCGGGTCTGAATAATCGCTGTGCTTCTATACCTATTCTCATGCTGTTCGACCTTTCCAGATTAAGAATTCACCTGGTGATGTTGGGTGTGAATGAATTCTTTGTTCGCTCCTTTCAACTTGAAGAGCAGCCCGAACATCACCACAAAGGCTTTGGGTATGGCCAGGGCGGCTTTTAATGTGGCCCAGTTGTAATACGATCGGGGTGTAGAGATACCGAAGGTTAGTACGACAGCACCCAGTAGTGCATACCAGGCATTTGCCGGTACCCAAAGCGACTCACCGAATTCACTGAACTGCAGTAATGCAATCAGCCCGCTTAGGAGAAACACACTGCCCAGTAACAATACGCGTGGGGGCAGCACCATCTGGAATAGCTTGTCGGCCATATCCAGGTTTCCCTGGCCGATTAATTGTTTCCAGGCTGTCCGGTAAAATTTCTTGAGGTAGATCCCATTGGTGGACAACCAGCGGCGACGCTGATTTTTAAAGTCACTGACCTGCTGGATCTTCTCGTCGAAGACCAGGGCATCCTTTAAATATTCTATGGAAACCCCCTGCTGAAAAAGGCGAAATTCCAATTCTTTGTCAAAACCTCCCACTGCCTGAACGGACTTCATCAGGGTTTTGAACAGGCTGTATTCGAAGGCCATACCGGAACCAATGATGCCGGAAGAAAGCCCCATAGCCCGGTGCCCTTGCCGGAAGATGTGGTTGTTAATGGCCTCACTGATCCCGTCCAATATGGCAAAGGCCGTATTGTCGTTCTTGGCTAAGCGTCGGCCTTGGATTACGCTATGCCCGTTGTTGTAGGCCTGGTTGATGCGGTTCAGGAAGTCGGTTTTCATCACATTGTCGGCATCCAGGATCACGGCCATATCGTATGGTAGTGTGATCCGTTCCATGGCCTTGTTCAGGGCCTTGCTTTTAGTGCTTTGTTCAAAGCTGACCTCGATCAGCTCGATATCCAATTGACTTAACTGCTTCAGGGTTCGATCCTGGAATGAATCCGCTATCACATACACTCGGTAGTGGTCAGCGGGGTAGTCTTGTTCCAGCGCTTGTCGGGCGACATCCACAATGACGGCATCTTCTTTATATCCCGGGATCAAAACCGCAATGCGGTTCGTTCTTTCCGACAGATAAGATTGCTTCTTGCGGAAACGACCGGCCAGGGCGAAGACCAGGATATAAGCCCCCGAGACCGCCAGGTAGGCAAAGAGCAGGAGTTCGATTGTTGCAAGACAGCTAATGATTACTTCCATGATCAGGTGCTTTATTTGATGGAACTAAATGACCGGCTCTCGGTAGGAGCAGTGGTTAAGGAGTTTCCTTGGATGATATCCCGCAACTTGAGTGCGATCTTGCGCACAAAGGGCAGGTACTTTCCGCTCTTTAAATTGTAAACCAGGGATTGTGAGTGGTACACCATCTCGAAATTGGCCGTACAGAAGACAGGCTTCTTGGAAATTCGGTTAATCTCCATGGCTTGGTGGAGGTCGCTTTCCACAAATAGTTTGAACGGAGCCTCCAGGTAGTGTTTGGCCTTGTGCTGTCCGTGGTTATTGGCCCGTTGACGAGCCTTGGCGTTCGGCAGGTCTAGCATGACCAGCTTGTCATATTCGATGTTGTGCTTATCTAACCAGGTCTCTGTCTCTTTTCGGTATTTCTCCAAACGAGAGGTGACTAAGGTTCCCAGTTTGCTTCCCGGGATATACAGGGGCTCGGCATTTAGCAGGAACTCCCGGTATTTTTCTCCGTCGTCATTCTGCTCGTCGGTAGGATCTACACACAACACCCCGTCTATGTCAAAACAGGATTTTTCCAGGCTACTGTGGTTAAAGATGTTCCACTGGAAGTAGCGCGGTGTGGCAACAGATTCAAAACTAAAGTCCACTTCTTTCTCCTTCCCGGGAACCACATAAACAGCGGCGTAACTGATCTGAAAGTCACCTTCCAGCTGAGCCAGTTTGTGCCTGACTTCCTTCATGGCCGATCCCGAGGCGATGCTGTCATCGACCACCAATACCTTCTTGATCTCTGAAATGTTAATGAATTGTCCGCGGGCACCAGCCTTGTATATGTGGCCTGAGAGAAAAGAATCGATATCCGTATATGGCCTGTTGAGGTAGAGGGCCAGCAAATTAGCTGGTAGCATTCCGCTGCGTGGCACCCCTACGATCAGATCGATATTTCGAGGGATCAGATGTAGTTTTTTGAGGATGATCTCATTGAGGTCTTTAATGGCTTTGTAATTCATGATGCGCTGTTTAATTCTCGCTGTTCGCTGTTGTTTGGGCTTGGTCAGCTCCTTAAATACCCCAAACTTAGTTTCCTGCCGGGGTGGGGAATTTATATTTCGATTGATCGAGGATAAGTGTAGACGAATGGTCGAATAGGCTAGATGGGCCAAAAACAGAAAATGAGGCCATGGCCCCATTTTATCGAGTAGTAACTGGTTTAATACAGCTGCTTTTTCAAGGTGTTCCGGTACTGCTTCTCCCACTTTGGGGCCAGGAACATAAAGACCATCCCCAGGTACATCAGAATACCGGTCGGGAATTGTCCAAACACCCCATTACCATAGGAGGCCGCCATGATTCCGGCCATTCCACAAACGAGGGCCGTTATTTGGGTATTGAGCCACGGATCTTTGATTTTCGCCATCACGTGATAGGCCCCTTTGACCAAGATCGACAAGATGATGATCAGGTAGATACTTAGGCCTACAGCACCGGTCTCGGCCCAGATCATGACATACCAGCTGTCGGTAGCTGTATTGGCCAGGAAGGTATGTGGGGTAAAGCGTTGCCCCCAATTCCCGGCTGATCCGACGCCTCCGCCAAAGGGTCTGGATGCTAGGTAGCCGCTTAGTTTTTTCTGATTGTCCAGTCTGACCTGCAGTGAGGCCTCGTTGGGGTCGAAGGCTGTCCGCATCCTCCGGATCTCCGCATTGCCCTGTCCAATATTGGTATGGGCAAAAAAGATATAGACACCCACTCCCAGTAATCCGCCCAGTATCAGTATGGGCAGGTTCTTTCTAAGGATCAAAAAGACGATCCCTCCTATGGCCGGAACAGCCAGGGCTCCCCGGGTTCCGGAGATCACCATTCCCACCAGACCGGCCAGGGCCACTGCCACAAAGAACATTCGCAGACGATGGTTGTGCCTGTTAAACAAGGCCAGGATACCAAATACGACAGCCGTATGTCCTTGGGAGGCACCGAACTGCCCGGCATCTGAATAGAAGGAGAATATTCTCAGTTTGCTAAAAAGGACATGGGTCTCTGCTCCTCCCTGGTTCAACCAATTCTGTTCCCAAGGATCTACACCTAGGAAGAACTGTTGAAAGCCCTTCAGTGTTCCAAGGACAGACAAGATCCCCCAGATCCAGAAAAAGATCTTGAGATCCCGAGGTTTGTTAAACAGCAGGAAGGCCAAAGGGATCAGCAGCCACTGGTACATGGCCAATCCGCGCATGGCATAGAACCAGGCTTCCAGGCTAACGGCCTCCGGGTTTATCAATTGAAAGAGTACGTAGACCATCCAGAGCACGGTAACTAGCGTCAGGCCAGATTTTGCGTTCCTCCATTTGAGTTTGGTCTCAAATCCTTTAAAGAATAAGGCGAGGTAGGTCAAGGCGATCAACCCATCGACGCAAAGGCCCCAGGGTAATTGTACATAGCGGGACAGGCCAGTGGCCAGAAATCCCATCACAAGGACCGAAAGTACGCCCAGCCGGGGGTTCTTAAAGATCAAATTCAGGTAAAAGGCTAGTCCAACCACTCCCAGGCAAAAGATCACACCTAGCAATTCTAACTTAGCCACAATGACGGCCGATACTGCAGTGGCTATGCCAATGCCAACCAACAGAATAGGTCTGGCCAGGCGTGCTTGCCCGGAAACCTGCTCAAAAGGGTTGTTGTTCCTAGTCAGGTTCATCGGATATCAGTTGTTGTGTTAGGGATCGAGTTTTTGCGAATTTTGGAAACCATGTTTTTCCAACCTGAATGATAGAATGCAAAACCGGACTTCCAAATGGGGTTGTAACGCAACTCAATTTGCTTGTTCAAAAAATACATGCCTAGCAGTATTCCCATCAGCGTGAAGAGGATGGTAGCCACCGCCACTAGCATAAGCGACTCAAAAACGAAGATGGCGATGAGGTCTCCAATGATGTTCAATAACACCATTAAAGCCACTTTAACGGCGTTGATCTGAGGCTTGTTGATGCTGTCCAGTGCAATACCGGTCATACGGTCCAAAGGCAGCAATAATCCGTAGATCGAAAATACACGCAGGATATCAGCTGCATTAAAACCGGTTATAGGGTCAGTTCCTGCATATTGACTGCCGGACAGGATCAATACCAGGAGATCGGCAAACAGAAAGGTCAAAATACTTCCGGTGGCAAAGAGTATGCTCAGAGCACCAGAGTAGCTGTAGAATAATTTTTTCAGTCCGGCGATATTTCCTGTTCCACTGGCTTTGGACATCTTTGGGAAAGCAGTTGCTACAAAACTTCGCAAAGGGATCTGCTGCAATTCGGTCAGTTTTAAAGGGATGCTATAGAGGGCTACAGCTGCGGGTCCCAGCGGACTCAAGCTGATCAGGAAGGTGTCTGCGTTTCGGAGCAAATTGGTCCCGATCAAAGTAAAGGTGGTGTATTTCCCAAAGTTCAAGAGGGTGTTTATGGCCTTTTTGCTGGTTCGGCCGATTATGGCCAGACCATCCCAACCTTTGACCACGGTGACCGTGGAGGCCAGGGCATTTACAGCGATCAGGCAACCGATCAGTTGGTCCAGGCTCAGTGGTTGTATCAACAGATGCACCAATAAACAGCTAAAGAACAATCCGCTGTTTATGGCCTTGATCAGGAGTATTCTGCCAAAACCCATTTGGGCTTGAAGGATGCTAACTGCATTGTTCCAGGGCAGATTGACCAGGATCATAATGGGGTAGTACCGAAAGAATAGTTCAAAACCGGTTCCGACGATCTGCTCACCCAAGTTGGCGTCGATGGTCCACAAAAGGATGGCAACCAGTACAGAAGCAACCAGCCCAATGACCACATTAGCACCAATTAAGGCCTCCGTCTCTTTCCGATTTGCACCGGAGAGAAACCGGACCAGACCAATGCTGGTTATGCCAAAGCGGATCATTTCGATAAGCGAGGCCCGGCTATGAACAACACCCACTGCCCAAAAGCCTCTTTGGGAAGACTTCTAGCTAGGATGGCAAACCCACCCACCCCGATCAGGGCGATCAGCAGGTTGCCAGCCAATGACAGGAAGTTATCTTCCCGGATGAGTTTGCTGAGTAGCTGTTTCACGTTACTTGGGTTATCCAATCCGTTTATTTCTGTGCATTAGATCCGGTTCCCGGCATAAAATTGGAAACGCAGCATATTCTTTAGCCTGGAACGAACCTGCGAACGGTCCTTGGGCAGATCGCCCAGTACAGCTTCGATCTCTTCCAATTCGACCCCGTTCAGGACAAACTGTAGGCGATCGTTGGTCAAAGTCTTGAGGTTATCGATCAGGGTCTTGTCTGCTTCACTCCACAATCGGTTGGAACGGCAGACCAACACAGATAGATCGGCTTGAGCGACCAGGTCCATGGGGTAAGTGTGATTCAGTAGCCCAGGCAATTCCACGATGACGTAATGGGGTGCGAAATCTGAGCTAATCTTGTTTTGCTTCAGGATGTCGGTATAAGAACTAACCGCATTAAAAGAGTCGTTCAGGGTGTAAGTGGCTGTATCGACTATTCCCCAGGACTGCTCATCTACTTGTAAGAATTCATGCTGCTGATCTACGCGTGGATCGGGATAACCCAATAGCTTGTGGGTCAACGAGACCCTGCTATTTTGTTTGGGGGATGATCTGTGTTGCTCGTAGTTAAGCACCAGTACACGTTTACCTTGATTGGCCAGGAACAGCCCCATGTTCTTACCCATGACGGTTTTGCCCTCCCTGGCTTGGGTGCTGATCATGAGTATGGTCTTGGTACTTACTTCCATACCTTGCTCGTGGCAGGCACGCTTTAATTTCTGCATGATGATCTGCATCAATCGCTGTAAGACGATCGTTTGGTCTACTTGCCCGGGATTCAAACGGATCTTGGGAATTACACCAAGGGCAGGCAATTGGATCTTCTTACTGGCATTTTTTAGATTCTTCAGCGTATTGTCAAAGTATTCCATGACCAGGATGACGGCCAGTACCACAATAAATCCGACAAAGACGGAAGCAATCAATAACAACTTCCGCTTAGTCGGAATAGGGGATAGTGGAAAATAGGGTGGGTCGAAGGTCTTCAGGTTAGAGCTCAACTCGTTGTCCTGGGATTTCAGTTTGGCCAGGTTTAGTCCGTGCAGGATATCCAGGTAGCCTTCCTCGGCAACAGCGATCTCTCGCTCAATGCGTTTTAAGTTTGCCCCTGCTGGAGCATAGTCGGCATAGCGACGTTGAAACTCTTCATTCCTGTCGTCCATGGCGTCCAACTCGGCCTTCAGGTCTTCAGATTTGACCGTGTTGTCCATCCAATCTGGCAGGGTCTTTTTAAGGGGTACTCCTTCAATGGAATTCTGG
Source organism: Aureitalea marina (assembly GCF_002943755.1). Lineage (NCBI taxonomy): Bacteria > Pseudomonadati > Bacteroidota > Flavobacteriia > Flavobacteriales > Flavobacteriaceae > Aureitalea > Aureitalea marina. The sequence goes on along the minus strand of NZ_MQUB01000001.1, from coordinate 2,033,114 downwards.
TAGGAGTACAATTCGTTTACGCCCGTTCTGATTTCCTGATCCAAACGGCTAGCTTCCTCTTTCAACGCAGTGAGTCTAGCGGATTTGGCCTCCTGGTCAAGGGTAGAAGATTCTACCATGGCCACCTCAAAATTGAGGTCGCCTAAGCGCCGTTTTTTATCCAGTACGGCCTGACTTTTGGCTTGCACCCTGTCTTGGATGGCGATCTTTTCCTCTATGGTCTGGGTAGCGGCCAGGGCACCCGCCAATGCTGCTTTCTTTTTGTTGTAATCGACCTCCATCTCTTCCTTGACAATGGCTACCGCTTTACTTTGTTCATAGTAGTTGATGATGTTGTTGTCCTTATTGAATTCCAACAAGGTGTTCTCGGCCTGTTTTAGTTTGTCTTCTGCCATCCGTAGCTGCTCTTCAAAGTACTTGACCACGGCATCAGAGCTATTCTCTTTGATATCCTGGTATCTCCTTTGGCAGACCTCTGAAAAGATAGCTAAGGTCTGCTGGCAGATACCCGGATCGTCCATCTGGTAACTGATCTTGACCAAGTCACTGTTGGACATTCGAACCGCTTTGATCTCTGAAATGGCTTTAATGGAGTAGTGCTCATCTTCATAATTCAACAGTTCGTAGACAAAATTGGTGTTGCTGCTCCGCATATACTCGGACAGCTTGGCCACAGTTTGCTCGTAGTCCGACCGGGAAATCGTGCTCGGAAAGAGAGCGGCCAATTGGTCGTCATCGGTGGTTGTTACTTTGCTGCTGTCCGATCCTTCCCGGACCACCATTTGGAAGATCTCATCAGGAACGGTTTCCATCAGTTTTTGGTAGGAGTCTTCGGAAATGTAGCGGGGATTGTAGCTGTCCAGCAGCAGGTGCTGACTCAGCAATCGGATCGCTACTTCCTCCTGGGTCTCCCTGGAATTGACAATGTTGATCAGGTTGTCAAAGGCGATGTTGGTGGCAAAGTAGTTGAACGACTTTTCCATCTCTACAGACGAACCGGAGGCTAAGCCGGTGTAGAGCATGGTTTCTGAATAGTAATCGTACTTGGGGTTGGTGGTTAACACCAGTACTAGCCCGGCTAGTACGATGGGTGTGCCGATCAGCACCACCTTGTGTCGCAGCACTAATTTGAAAAAATCGATGAGTTTCATCATTGTATGCTTATGCCAGAGGTATTCTCCAAGACCTGCTTGGCCAGGAGATAATCAGATTTGGCTTTTTCATAATCGGTTTGGATTCTCGCGGTAATGTCTCCCAGGCGGACGTATTCGTAGACGATCAACTGGCCATTGCGGAATTCTTTCTCTACCATTTCCATGTTGACCTTGGCATTACCGTAGTTAGTAGAGTGTATCTTGAGTAGCTCAAACTTGAGTTGCAGGTCTTCGTATTGACGAATGACCAATTCACGAATGATGAGCTGTTGATCCTCGACCAGGCTTTGGGCCTGAGACACTTGTACTTTCGCGCGTTTGGTCTGGTTGTTCGTGTTGAAGATGTCGAAGATCGGGAGCTGGATGTACAGGCCAATTCCGTAGTTGATCTGCTCACTGAAGGTGGTGATGGCCGAGTTGTTTACTCCCTCTACATTGGTAACAAAATTGTTGAATGTACCGTATCGGACGTCTCCTCGTATTCCCATATTCTGGGTCCAGAGGCGACGTTGGGTCTTTACATCAGATTCCCGAACCTCGAGATCCAATTTTCGGTAGTTCAGCATCCCATTCTTGGCCAAGGCTCCGTCAACAAATACATCCAGATCCGGAAGGATCAGATCCAGTGCTGGGGTAGTAGCCTCCTGCGGCATCGGCTGTGCAAAGCCGAAAAAGTAAATTCCGCTTAGCAGTATGCAGCAAATGGTGAACTTGATTTTCATTTCAGTATCATTTGTCGGTTTGATACTACAAAATTAGATTCCTGCTGTGCCGGCGTAATTATATTTCGATTGAACGAAGATAAGTGTAGACGAATGGTCGTTTCTCCGGGATATACCTAAAACAAAAAAAGGCCTTTCGGTCCTTGTTAAACCGTATCTCGCTGCAGTAGAGCAGGGATGGTGCGTAAGATGAGTTTGATGTCGTACCAGACGGAGTAATTGTTATGTATGAACTTATCGGCATAACTATTGTCCAGGGCGATTCGATCCTCTTCGGACATCACACCACCTCGTCCTCTCAGTTCTACCTGCCAAAGGCCTGTGATGCCTGCAGGTGCAAGAAAGCGTTTGGACATCATGTCTTCGGTCAGAAGTTCAGCTTCGTAAATGGGTAGGGGTCTATTGCCAACTATGGACATGTCCCCTTTGATCACGTTCAGTAGTTGGGGTAATTCGTCGATGCTGGTATTCCGGATGAATTTACCCACCCGGGTGATACGGGGGTCATTCTCGATCTTAATAAAGGTGGATTGGGCCTCAGCCGCTCGACGGCTGCGCTCCGCATGCCAATGCTCGCAGATCTGTTCGTCTTCGATATACATAACAGGAGAACAGTTCGTTTCTTCGGGTAATTTTGCACATAGGGGACAGCTCCCCAGGTCCTCTTCGGGTTGAGTCAATTCTGTATTGTATTGGTTGTTCTTTACGGCCAGTTGTTTGATCAGTTGGTCCGAACCTTGTCGCATGGAGCGGAGTTTATAGAAATCGAAGGTTTTACGTCCAACCCGTTTGGCTATGTAGTACACCTTTCCTTTGGATTCCAGTCGGATAGCTAACATGATTACCGTCAGCAATGGAGTGGCCACCAGTAGTGCGCAAGACGCAAATACGATATCGAAAAGCCGTTTACTCAAGGGTACTTTCATTCGTGGGTTGTCTGTTGGAGCAGACTCGTTATGTTTCGGGTTTCGGCTGGCCAATGATAAGGCGCGCTTAATGATTTGCGAAGCCTCGCTAACGGCTTTTACGAAATAGTCGCTGACACCTGCTTCCCGAGCTTCCCGGAAAATGAGCGGATTGAAGGCCTGTTGCACAAGGATGAAGGGGATCATTAGATTACTGCTCTTCTCTTGCATCTTCTGGTGGAAAAAGAGACCGTGGTTTCCCGGGAGCTCATACTCGCAGAGGATCACGTGGACACTTCGTTCAGTATCCAGTAGTTGCATAGCTTCGAATCCGTTTGGAGCCTGCACGATCTTCATGTTCATATCCTGTATGGATGATTTGTAGAAGCTCAGGTCATTTCCTATGTATAGCAGTTTCATGGCTTTGTTGTTTTCCAGTCATTTGCTCCAGTGGCTTTCAACTTACCAGCTGGCCGCAAAATGGATGGGGAAAAGATTCTTTTTTACGACTTCTTTCAGTTCCTCCGGGTTGAAGGGCTTGGTGAGATAATCCTGTGCGCCCATCTGGTAGCACTTGATACGCTCCGAACTTTCGGTTCGTCCAGATAACATGATCACGGGGGTGTGTCGCATGTATCCGATGGTTCTTATCTCTTGCAGTAATTGGAAACCGTCCATAGGTTCCATTTGAATATCACTGATGATGAGGTCTGGCAACAGGGTCTCCAACCAGTCCAGCGCTTCGGCTCCAGAGCGTTTGGTAATAACCTCGTAATCTTCTGCCAGAAAGTTCTCCAGGATCACGCCGATGGTTTGCTCGTCGTCTATGGCTAAGATTCGTTTTTTCATTATTGATAGCTTTGCATCAGCAAACATAAATGGACCACTTACAGTAAATTTTTTATTTCGATTGATCCCCAATAAGTGTAGACGAATGGCGGACGAACCTCGACGTAATTTCTAGGATATTAGTTGGGTTAGGTGTGAAGTCTGAGGTGATTCCACATCTTGAATGTTGTCTGAAGATCACCCGTCGAATTCATGAAAGGATTAGATCTGTTTTGGCGATTTGATTTCATGAATTCCAATCTGGAGTTTACGAATCCCGAGTATGCCGTGGCCTTTTGCTAGGAGCTGGTGATTTGGAATGCTCGATTGCAGCCGGTAGGGGAATAGGGGCCCCAAGGTAAAAAGGGTTAACCCTGCTTCTGGAGGGCAAGCTTTTATTCGAGTAGGTAGTATTTAGTCACTAGTCGGTAGTCTGGTTTCCGCAATAAGAATGATGAATAATTTTGCTTAATGCTTAATGCTTAATGCTTACTGCCAACTTATCATGCGGGAATTATCTCCCTGCGGTCGGTGAGTCCCGCTAGTCCATTTTGAGAAAAAAAACCGGACCGAGCGTTTAGAAAATGTCCGGTGGACATTTTTAGCGAACGGGCCAGCTGGCGGGCGGGCGTATGTGATGCAGGGATTAACCGAAGGTTACCCTGAACTTGATTCAGGGTCCACTTTAAAAGAGAATTGGGAATGAAAAGGGCGGGAATTATCTCGCTTCACTGCGTTTCGCTCGATGAGTCCCGCCGAGTCATTTTTAGCGAACGGGCCAGCTGGCGGGTAGGTGTATATGGTGCGGGAATCAAACGAAGGTTACACTGAACTTGATTCAGGGTCCACTTATTTATGAGGAAATGGAATTAATGAAGCGGGAATTATCTCGCTTCACTGCGTTTCGCTCGATGAGTCCCGCTAGGCCATTTTGAAAATACAAACCAAGCCGGCGTTCCGCCGTCATTAGTTTTTTGTTTCCCTCCGCCACTTGGAAGTAAACTTCCGTGGCTCCAGAAAACAAAAAAACCAAGCACTATTCGTGCTTGGTTTATATTCATCTGTACAGAAGGCGGGACTTGAACCCGCACGGGCATTACTGCCCATTGGATTTTAAGTCCAACGTGTCTACCAATTCCACCACTTCTGCATGGACTTAAAAAAAGCCGAACAGCGTCGGCTTTTCTCGAGCGAAAAACGGGATTCGAACCCGCGACCTCCACCTTGGCAAGGTGGCGCTCTACCAACTGAGCTATTTTCGCATGTCTATAAAGAACGTTCCCGTTGTTGTAACAAGGGGGAGCAAATTTAAAACATTTCGGGATTTATGATAGTTTTTTCGTCGTTTTTTTGACCTTAATCACTCTTCTTTCCCAAACCAAGAAGCACGAGCATTCGCTTGGGCCAATCCCTGTACATAAATGGTCGTTCAAAGAGTACATAAGGGATGACAGATAAAAACAATGAAAAAATGACCATCAGACTGAGGCCTAACCAATAAAAGAGGCTGTCTGAGGCTATGAGATCTCTAATCTGAGGTAGGATGAGTCTGGAAAAAGCGGATAAGACAATAATGTGGTACAAATAGATGGTATAACACATTCCCCCGAATAAGGCAACAAAGCGTATTTTAAAAAATCGGATTCCGGATTTAAGGATCAGTACATTGTTAAAAAGGATCAACATGAATAACAGTCGTACGATATTGATGACATGAGTTGGGATCCAATCCTGTAATCCCTTCATGGACAAGAGAAAAATTCCAAAAACGAGAATAATGTTGAATCCCGGGAAATGCGTCCTTATTTTAATTTTCCTGGTTTGAAGGATTGCGATGAATATTCCAACGAGAAAGTAATTGAAGAACTTCGTGATGAATTTGAACTCTATATAATTATTCAGATTCATAGACAGCAATCCCAGAACTAACAGTGAGATAATGAATACGGGAGTCTTAAGATAGCGAAGTAAAAGAATGAGAGGCAAAATAAGATAAAACTGTACTTCTATTTCCAATGACCATGTTATACCGTTGATTAAATTCTCCCCTATAAAATTTGAGGTATAAGTGAGTACATGCAGCAACGATCTGGTCATATCTTCTCGAATGCCAGGTTTGGTGATCATCAACAAGCAGTACTGCAATAACATGGCAATTATAAAAGGTGGCTCTATTCTTAGGACTCTCCTTTTTAGATAATCTCCGTACCTAAAACTTTCGGATTTAAGAATATGTAAGGACAGGATATAACCTGAAATCGCAAAGAAAATTTCTACACCAAAAAAACCCGAGCGCAAAAAATCGGAAACGAAGGGGTACTCAATTTGAAAATATTCCCTTAATCTTCCATTGGAGTGAAAAAGGACAACACTGATAATAGCAATAAAGCGCAATCCATCTAGTTCTGCGATGTATCGATGATTAGATACGCGCTGTAAACGGAGAGACGAAAGTTGTTTTCTCAGATTCACGAAGGGATAAATTATCGACGAATGTGTATTCTTCAAGAAACTCAGAGCCCAAAAGTAGTATTATAAGTTAAAACAAGTTTCAATCATCTTCAATTTTATTCAATCTCTCTTTTTTTAAGATTCAATCATTTGCGATGAAGTAGACAAACAGCTCGTCGAAAGTAATTTGCATTTCGTCGACATAAAAGGTGTATCCATCGAATAGAGATTGGAAGCAAAAAACGTTTTTCCATATTCAAGCTGTGGTTGCACACCACGACTTGTAGATTATTTACTTGTGCCGAGGGCTCATGGATACCCAACCTCAGTGTAGACTGAGCCCTCGTAATCCAAAATGGTAACAAACGAGAAAATCAAATCAAACCTATCTTGTAAATTTTAAAGGTAAAAGGTAAAATCGTTTGCAGTGTTATGGCTTTGGTTGTGCCATACAAATTTTGGTTAAGAGGAAAAGGCTAGTCAGCGCGATCTAGCCTTTTCCGTTATATAGAAAATTCACTGTTTGTAATTAGCCGATTATTTCATCCTGATTGACATAAGACTCTCAAAACTAGATTCAGTTCTGATCGTCGATGAAATTTGTGGAAATTATATTACTGTGCATTCTGAATTCAAATCCGCTATTCAAATGGTTGCCTTTACACTGAAAAAGACCGGGTGTTCACCCGGCCTCTTTCAACTAACCAAACATTAGTGTATGGCTTGAACCAATACGCAAATAGTCATTTGCATTTACAAAAACCAACTTAAATGAAAATTAGCCATACACTCATCAATCAATCATTTGGCTTCTTCATTGGGCCAGATGCAACTTTAATTTGCAGTTGGAGTTAAGGCTAACACCTGGTCTGCTCTATTAATCATGAGAAACAGGATAAAAGTAAGAGGATGGTTTATTGACCAAAGACAATTGTCGATGGATGGACGTTTAGTGTAGACCAGTGGCGGCTAAGTCTAGATGAGTTATTTCTTAAAAAGGGAATAGATCCTATTTACTCCCCAATTCCCCAAGGGGATATATAGCCCAAAGAAGAGCGTCATAGCCAGGGCAAAATTGCGGATGCCGAAATACTGGTCCAATATATTCTCCGGGTAGGCATAGGAAGTTTGGAAGGCATATCCCCCAAATTCCAGGACACCCATTGGCAGTAAGGCATAGAAGTATTGTTGCCAGTATGGGTATGGTCTGAGAAAGATGGAAACTGGGATCATATAGAGGATGTAGCAGGTGATGATCTGCCACCAATTCTCAAATCGGGCGATCTTGGCCCATTGGCCAAATTCGTTCATGCCAAACCCCCATAAAAAATACACAATGATATAGGTTAGATACCGGCCGGGTTCGGTAGCTTTTAAACGAGAAATAAAAAGGGAGAAAAGTTGACTCATGGGACTAAATTTACCCAAACTCCCTGAAATTCAGACTGGAAATATTCCATAAATTAGCTTGGAAATATTCCAATTATTGCTAAATTTGAGCATGGACCCACTACCAATTGAAGCCCAACGTTTTAAAAAAGTCCGGGAAGAACTCGGTTTTACCCAACAGGCCTTTGCCACTCATTTAGGAATTGGAGCTACTACTGCAGATATCGAACGCGGTAAGACCAAGCTATCCGGAAAGATAGTCATGCAGCTTTTGGACGAGTACCAGATCAACCCGCTGTGGTTGTTCGGTAAAAGCTACACTAAAAAGGCCGATCTCTCCGGTGGGGACGTAGGGCCCAAGGTGGTGACCATCGATCAGGACGAACAAGAGACTATCTTATTGGTCAACCAGAAAGCTGCAGCGGGTTACCCGCACAACGTACAGGATGTCGAATGGGTTCAGAGTTTGCCCACTTTCAATTTTCCCTTGCCGGAATACCGCAATGCGTCCTACAGGGGCTTTCAGGTAGAAGGGGATAGTATGCTGCCCAATATCCGTCCCAACGATTGGGTGCTGGGACGGGCGGTGGACAACCTGGCCACAGCCTCGGACAGCCGTATCTATATAGTGGTCTTGCAAGATTCGGTCTTGGTCAAGAAATTGCAAAAGATTCCTGGGTCCCAAGATCGGGTTCGCCTCATTTCCTTTAACCCGGAATACCTACCCATAGAGGTGGCCGTTTCAGATATTCAGGAACTCTGGCAGGTGAACTCCCGTTTGACCTTTGGCTTGGAAGAGCCCACGGAAAGCAATTTGCTCAGGCAATTGCAGAATTCCATGAATGAATTAAAGGGCCAAATCCGGGATCTGCAGGCATGAGTTTTGCCCATCTCTTCGATTTTTTAGAACGTTTACAGGCCAATAACCACAAGGCCTGGATGGACGAGCACCGCAAGGAGTACATGGCGGTCAGGGATTTCTTTATTGACTGGTTGGAGGACATGAACCAGCAACTGGCGGCCATCGATCCGGATTATTTCGATACCCCGGGAAGGAAGGCCATCAATCGGATCAACAATAATTTGCTCTATCACCCTAACCGCCCGGTCTACAAGGATCACTTTGGCGCAGGCCTGGATCAGGTGAGTAAACAGGGGGATTTTTATATCGAACTGGGGGTGAACGAGAGTTTTGTCGGCGGAGGTTATTGGCATCCGTCTTCCAAAGCCTTGGCCAGCATTCGCGAAGCTATAGACTACAATGGAGAGGAGCTACAAGCAATATTGGATAAGCCTTCATTTAAAAAGATGTTCCAGGTGGTAGATCCTGAACCACTTAGCCGACCACCCAAGGGTTTTGACAAGGATCATCCTCATATCGAGCTTTTAAAACGCACGAATTTTGCCGTCTTCCGTCCCTTTAGCCAGAAGCAGATCTCAGGGAAAGATTTTCAACAAGAGGTGATCAAGACCTATATGGAATTGCTGTCCTTTAGGAGATATTTAAACCAGGCCGTCAGCGTGTAGCTTGCGCAAATAGGCCATCACCGTTTCTGTGGCCCCGGTATTGGAATTCACATAGTGGCCGCAGATCATTCCTGTCTTTTCCCTAAACTGTCTATCGGTGGTCAGTTTGGTCAGGATATCACTGCATTCTTCCGCATTCTTAACCGTGTGTAATCCGGCTATATCTTCCAGCTTAACTGCCTCGGGGAACTTCTGATAATTCTTCCCAATGACGATGGGGACGCCAAAGGTGGCGGCTTCTAGGATGTTGTGTAGGCCAGAAGTACCCATGCCTCCTCCCACATAGGCAATGTCTCCGTAGGAATAGAGCCGGGAGAGAAGACCAATGGTGTCGACGATCAGTACTTGGTAATCAGCCAGGTTTTTACCTTCCCTTTCCGAGTAACGGATCACTTTTTTGTCCAGAGAGGATACCATGGCATCGATCTTATCCTTGTCCATAGTATGGGGAGCCAGAATGGTCTTTATATTGTTGGTTTGGTTTAGGAAGGGCAGCAATACCGCCATATCCTCCGGCCAGGTACTACCTCCCACCAGGCAGAGTTGACCCTTGACGAACTCATCGGCAAAATCCAGCTGGTTGTCCTGTTCAATTTGATGAGAGACCCGGTCAAAGCGAGTATCCCCGCTAACGGTAATATTCTTTTGTCCTAATTCTGCCAACAATCTGGACGAATGCTGGTCCTGCACAAAATAATGTTCCATGGTGCCTAGCGCTTTTCTAAGCAGTCCACCATGCCACTTAAAGAAGGCCTGATCTTTTCTAAAGAGACCGGAAACCAATATCGCCGGGATGCTTCGCTTTTCCAGCTCGAAAAGGTAGTTAGGCCAGAACTCGTATTTCACAAAAATGGCGATGGCCGGATCGACCAACTCCACTAAGCGTCTTGCGTTGGCCCGGGTGTCCAGGGGTAGATAGATCACGGCATCTGCGAGGGGGTATCTTTTTTAATGGTGAAGCCCGATGGTGAAAAGAAGGTGACTAGGATCTGATAATTGGGTAGTTCTTTTCTCAGGGCTTCCATGATGGGAACACCTTGTTCAAATTCGCCCAAGGAGGCACAGTGAAACCAGATCGTCTTTTTGTTGGGGGCCAGGCCGTTCTCCAACTTTTGGAAAACCCCTTTTCGGCCGCGCATAAACTCCCCCATCTTGGGGCTAAAAACTCCGGCCAGCCAAAGGATGGGGACTGTCAGATAGGTCAGGAAGTTGTAGAGCAGCCGCATGAATGTGTTTACACGAGCTAAAATACCAATTGTGACCGAATTGCATTGTTCACCCTGCCCAATTTTCGTAGTTTTGGTAACCGCCATTTTTTACCACCTATGAGAAAAATACAAATGGTCGACCTCCAAGGTCAGTACCAAGGAATCAAAGAACGGGTAGACCGTTCCATACGAGATGTTGTTGCTTCAGCGGCCTTTATCAACGGCCCGGAAGTACACGCTTTCCAAGCCGAATTAGAAAAATACCTGGGCGTCAAACACGTCATTCCGTGCGCCAACGGGACAGATGCCCTGCAGATTGCCATGATGGGGCTAGGTTTGAAACCCGGTGATGAGGTCATCACGGCAGATTTTACCTTTGCAGCCACCGTAGAAGTCATTGCCCTTTTAGGGCTGACGCCCGTTTTGGTAGATGTGGATCCGGTTAGTTTTAATATCGACTTGGATGCAGTCGAAAAAGCCATCACACCCAAGACCAAGGCCATTGTGCCGGTACATCTATTTGGCCTGGCGGCCGAGATGGATGCGCTCATGGATCTGGCCAAGCAGCACGATCTCTATGTGATCGAAGACAATGCCCAGGGGATAGGTGCTAGTTATACGCACAAAGATGGTAGCAAGTCCAAGACCGGAACCATTGGTCATGTGGCTTCCACTTCTTTCTTCCCTTCCAAGAATTTGGGTTGTTACGGTGATGGCGGTGCTATCTTTACTAACGATGACGAACTGGCCCACACCATACGCGGGATAGTAAATCACGGCATGTATAAGCGCTATCACCACGATGTGGTGGGAGTCAATTCCCGTTTGGACAGCATTCAGGCTACCGTACTGCGTGCTAAGTTGCCCAACTTGGATGGTTACAATGCGGCCAGGCAGACCGCGGCCCGAAAATATACTGCAGCATTCAAGGGAATAGAAAACATTATCACGCCAACGGGAAGCTGTGATGATTGTCCTTTCATCTGTGACACTTGCGATTGCCATGTCTTTCATCAGTACACGCTGCGAGTGGTCAATACAGACCGGGACGCCCTGGCAAAGCATCTGAACGAACAGGGAATCCCGTGTGGGGTTTATTATCCCATTCCCTTGCACAAGCAAAAGGCCTACGTGGATGAGCGCTATAACGAGGCCGACTTCCCGGTGACCAATCAATTGGTCAAGGAAGTGATCTCCCTACCCATGCATACCGAACTGGACGACGAGCAGATCAACTTTATCACCAACACGGTGATCCATTTCGTTCAAGGCTCATGAGTACTGTCCTAGTAACTGGTGGCTTGGGTTATATCGGGTCGCATACTGTTGTAGAATTGATCGAGGCAGGTCACCAAGTGATCGTCGTGGACGATCTTTCCAATGCCGATAAAGATGTTTTACAAGGTATCCAAGGGATCACTGGCACTGCTCCGGCCTTTGAGATGCTGGACCTACGGGATCGGTCTGGGGTCAAGGATCTTTTCAAACGACACCAGCAGATTGATGGAGTGATTCATTTTGCGGCTTCAAAGGCCGTGGGGGAGAGTGTGGAGAACCCTTTGCTCTACTACGAGAACAACATTAACAGCTTGGTTTATCTGTTGCAAAATTGCAACGAAAACGGAGTGAAGAACTTTATTTTTTCCTCCTCCTGTACGGTTTACGGGCAGCCTGAGCAGAACCCCATTACTGAAGATAGCCCGGTGCAGCCTGCAGTTTCTCCATATGGAAATACCAAACAGATCGGGGAGGAGATCCTTTACGATAGTTGTGGTGCTTATGGCCTGAAGTGCATTTCGCTGCGCTATTTCAATCCTATTGGTGCCCATGCTTCTGCCCAGATAGGAGAACTGCCCAAAGGTGTACCGGCCAACCTGGTGCCCTTTATCACTCAGACCGCTGCCGGTATCAGGGAGCAATTGGCCGTATTTGGTGACGATTATCCTACTGCAGATGGTAGCTGTATCCGGGATTATATTCATGTGGTCGATCTGGCCAAGGCCCATGTAGTTGCCTTGGAGCGACTATTTCAGGGGAATAATACGGATAAGTACGAGGTCTTTAATATCGGAACCGGACAGGGATCCTCGGTATTGGAGGTCATCAGGGCTTTTGAAAAGGTGAGCGGTAAGCCCCTGAATTATCAGGTGGTAGACCGCAGGCCAGGCGATGTGATCTCGGTCTATGCAGATACCACTAAGGCCAGGGAGGTCTTGGGGTGGCATGCCATTCACAGCCTGGAGGAGGCCCTGGACTCCGCCTGGCGCTGGGAACGGCGCATCAGAAATTTAGACCGATAATTGAATGCCTATAAAATAAAAAAAGCCCTCCGTTGGAGGGCTCTAAGTCTTTTCAAAGGTCGTCCTACAGGGCGGCCTTTGCTGTTCCCATTTGCCGGTCGACCTTCTTTACTAGGCCTTGCAGTACATTGCCGGGGCCTACTTCGATAAATTGAGTGGCTCCGTCTGCCATCATCTGTTTGATGCTCTGTGTCCATTTGACCGGGGCAGTGAGTTGGGCTACCAAATTAGTCTGAATCTCTGCCGGATCTGTCACGGCCGTAGTGCTCACATTCTGATAGATAGGACAGATTGGGTTAGCAAAATTAGTCTGATCAATAGCCTGAGCCAGTTCTTCCCTGGCGGGTTCCATGAGGGGAGAGTGAAAAGCACCACCCACAGGTAGCACCAATGCTCTGCGAGCGCCGGCCTCTTTCAGTGCCTCACAAGCTATATTGATGGCGTCAACCTCACCGGAGATCACCAATTGACCGGGGCAGTTGTAGTTTGCTGCGACCACGATTCCGTCGGTCTGGGCGCAAACTTCTTCTACCTGTCCGTCTTCCAATCCAAGTACGGCTGCCATGGTAGATGGCTGTAATTCGCAAGCCTTCTGCATGGCCTGGGCGCGTTGTGATACCAGTTTCAACCCATCTTCAAATTGCAAAGCCTGGTTGGCCACCAAGGCCGAAAATTCTCCAAGGGAGTGGCCGGCAACCATGTCCGGGCTAAACTCATCCCCCAGGACAGTGGCTAGGATTGTCGAATGCAAGAAGATGGCCGGTTGAGTGACCTTGGTCTGTTTGAGTTCGTCGGCGGATCCTTCGAACATGATACGGGTGATGTCGAAACCAAGTATTTCATTGGCCTGCTCGAACATGGCTTTGGCCTGGGAAGAAGCTTCGTACAAGTCTTGTCCCATCCCGCTGAATTGTGCCCCCTGTCCGGGGAAGACATATGCCTTCATAAACAAGTTATTTTGAGGGCAAAAGTACAGTTATTTTAACAATAGCGTTGTATGATTCGCCTCACGCCATCCAGGTAACCGCCCCCAAATAAATTCAGGTGAACCAGCAGATAATACAGCTGCCAGAGCTCTAATCTATCCCTCCAACCGGGTTGCAGAGGGAAAGCCTCGTGATAGGCTTCGAATAGGGTTGGGCTAAAGCCGCCAAACAAATACATCATACCCAGGTCCATCTCACGGGGGGCGTAGGCCACGGCCGGGTCGATTAGCACCGGGGAACCATCTGGACCAACCATGAAATTACCGCTCCAAAGATCCCCATGGATCAAAGCGGGTAATTCTTCCGGGATCAGCTCTGGTAAACGAACGGCTAGGGATTCGAATGCATGGAGAGCATAGCCTCGGTCTCTGGCCAGTTGGACCTGCGGTAACAACCGCTGATTTAAGTAAAACTCGACTGCGGATGCTTCTTGTCCGTTAGTCTGACGTAAACTCCCTATGTAGTTACCGTGGTCCAGTCCGAAATGATGCAGTGTTTCCTGGTGGATACGAGCTAGCCCATGACCGAAAGCTTCCCAAAATCCATGTTGGGGTTGCCCACTGTCTAAAAACTCGAGTAGGAGATAACTAAGATCTCCAAATTCATCACTGAGGATCACTTCTGGTATTCGAAGTGAGTCGGCTTTCGATAACAAATCTAGACCACGGGCTTCGGCTTGAAACATACCCGGATATTGGGAGGCGCTATTCAGTTTAATGACAAATGGCCCCTTGTCTGTATTTAGTTTGTAAACTCGGTTGATGTCGCCTCCTGAAAGTGTTTGTTGGCTTTGCAGATCAAAGCCGGCTTCCTTCATCAAGGCTCGCAATTCCATCCTATACTCGTTCGTAGGTCAGGTAGGTGAAGGCGTATTTGTGGCGGTCGTCCGTGGGGTGATGTTCTTCCCAAACCAATTTCCAGTCGTCGCTGATCTCCGGAAAGAACGCATCCGCTTCAAAACGGCCGTGAACCCGGGTCAGTTCGATCCGATCTGCCACGGCTAATCCCAGTTTGTAGATCTCACCTCCGCCAATGATAAAGGGCTGCTCGTCGTCCCCGCATTGAGCCAGGGCTGCCTCCAGGCTGGAAACTACAATGACGCCCTCTGCTTTATAATCTGGGTTGCGGGAAATAACCACATGGGTGCGGTTGGGAAGTAGTCTCGGAAAGGACTCAAAGGTCTTCCTTCCCATGATGATATGGTGCCCGGTGGTCAAGGTCTTGAAACGTTTGAAATCGTCTGGCAGGTGCCAGACCAGGTCGTTGTCCTTACCCAGTTCATTGCCCACTCCGGCTGCGGCTATCATGGTAATACAGGGTAGAATTTCGGGATGTGGGTTTGATGACATTGACTTACCTTTAGGGAACACAAAAATATCCAAAATCCGACCACCATGCCCAGCTTGCCCCAAAATATCTGCGATCAATTTCCGGCCACCCAGGGAAGGACCTATCTAAATACTGCATCTTGTGGGCTAATGCCGAGCTCCGTTGGCAATTGGCGGCGAGAACATGACCAGCGATTACTCCAGGAAGGAAGCTTATATCGTGATCTGCACAAGCCCCATATTGCCCAGATCAGGGAAACGGTAGCAGATTTTGTAGGGGCGGAAGATATGCGTGTTGCTTTGGTACCGAACTTTTCTTCAGGCTGGAACATCGTGCTGGATGGCCTGTATAAAAATTCCAAGGTAATCTACCTGAAGCACGATTATCCCTCCATCCGATGGCCATTGCACGAACGTCACTTCGAGTTGATTGAAGTGGACGGCGGCTTTGAGCCGGAACTCGCTTTAGAACAAGCCGTTATGGAACACAAACCGGATGTGCTGGTCTTGGGACTGGTACACTATGTGACTGGCCTGCGGATAGACCCGGATTTCCTGCCCCGATTAAAAGCCTATCATCCTGAACTGCTTATCCTGGCAGATGGGACCCAGTTCCTGGGAACAACAGATTTTCATTTTGACAACAGCGGTATCGATGTGCTGGGAGGGAGTGCCTACAAATGGTTGCTGGGAGGATATGGCTGCGGCTTTTATGCTATTAGCCGCGATGTGGAAGAGCGAATTCAACCCCCGACCATAGGGTATAATTCCGCCGATCTGACCCAGGGATCCCGGGAAGGGATCCCACTGATAGGACGGTTGGAACCGGGACATCAAGATCCACTTACCCTGGGGAGTATGCAATTGTCTATGAGCTGGCTGCAGCAACTGGGTATGGAAGCGGTAGAGGACTACTTGCAGGACCTATGCGGCAAAGCCAAAGCGGAATTTCTGGAAAGAGGCTGGGTAGAAGCTGAACTGATGGAACGGCAAGCGTTATCCACCATTTTTAACCTGAACCTGGGAGAAGATCATTTTTCCCGCCTAAAACAGGCTAATGTGATCTCCTCGCTGCGGGGTCAAGGAATTCGGGTAAGTTTCCACCTTTATAATGACGAGAACGACCTGGATAAGTTGATCCAAGTACTGGCTTAATTTTCAGTAACCTGAACCCCTTTCCAAAAGGCCACCCGGCCTTCGATAGGTTTGGCAGCATGGGAGGTCTCCGGGTAAAACCAGGCGGCATCTGCATTGGTCTGACCATCTACCTCCACGTTATAATAAGAAGCCAGTCCCTTCCAGGGGCAGGTCGTATGGGTAGTACTGTCTGAGAAGAATTCCTTTTTAATGGAATCTGCAGGGAAATAATGATTGTTTTCGATGACTACGGTGTCGTCGCTTTCTGCGATCACTTGTCCGTTCCAAATTGCTTTCATAGCGTTTCAATTTTTCTTTTTAGTGTCTTTTTTTGAACAGATAATTCTTGTAATAATTTCGGCTGTCCTTAAAGGTTGCTATCCGCTCAAGGCCGGCTTCCCCGGCAATCCAGTCTACCACCGTATCGGTGTATTTTTGGGAGATCTCGGTGTGGATGGTTTCCCACTGGTCAAATCGAATCTTCAAATCCAGGGCGCCGATATGTACCTCCATGGCCTCAGTGGCCAGCAGATAACTTTTTGCCGTGCCCGTTTCGGGGTCATAGACTTCCCAGTGTTTAAACTTATCTACAGCGAAGTTTCCACCTAATTCCCGGTTGATACGATGCAGTAGGTTTAGGTTAAAGGCTGCCGTTACGCCGGTCGGGTCGTTATAGGCATCCAGGACCACTTGGGGATCCTTGGTCTGGTCAAATCCCATAAAGAGTTGATCTTCAGGGTTCATGCTTTCCTGCATCCGACTTAGAAAGGCAATGGCCCTTTTGTGCAAAAGATTGCCGATGTTGGATCCCAGCATCATAATGACCTTCTTTCGTTTGTCAAAGGCCTTGAGTCGGTCCAGTACCTCGAAATATTCACCCACCTCCGGGTCGGTTTCAACCAAGGGAAGTTCTCCTTGCAAACTGGCCGACAGGTCGGCAATGGCATTGGAGCTGATGTCTACCGGTTTGTAAACAAAATCGTAGCCCATCTCTTGCATATGCTTGAGAAGTATCTTAGTTTTCTTGCCATCTCCGGCACCAAGTTCGATCAGGTCAAAACCCTGGCCATTTCCCTTGAAATGCGCCGTAATTTCGGCAGTTTGGGTCTGGAAGATCTCCAGTTCACAATTGGTCAGATAGTATTCCGGCAGATCCATGATCTGCTGAAATAGAGCATCGCCCTTTGCGTCGTATATATATTTGGAATAGAGGAACTTGGGAAAGGCCGTTAGCCCTTCCCGAACATCCTGTTCAAAATCCGTATCGGTGGTAGTTGAGGTATCCATACAGTCTTGGTCGTTAAGATCGGGCTAACCTTAACCCGGTGAATTGCCAGCGCAGTTCAGGCTGGAAGAAATTGCGATAGGTGTGGCGAGTGTGTACCGGGGAAGTGGCTACCGATCCTCCCCTGAGGACCTTCTGATTGACCATGAATTTCCCGTTGTATTCGCCAATGGCCCCAGCTGCTTTGGTATAACCGGGATAGGGGAGATAGGCACTTTCCGTCCACTCCCATCTCAGCCCCCAATTGAAATGTTTTTGAGAAACTTCCCATTCGAATTCGGTCGGCAAACGGCAGTCTTTCCATTGGGAATAGGCAAAGGCTTCGTAATAAGAGATATGAGCCAGAGGAGCCTCCGGGTCAATAGCTTCTAGTCCGCTGGTACTGTAGTAGTGCCAGCTGCCATCGATCTGGTGCCAATACATGGGGGCAGTAATTTGGTTTTCCTGTGCCCAGGTCCAACCATCGGCATGCCATAGGTTAAAGTCCTGGTAGCCACCGGCGGCGATGAACTCAATAAACTCCGCATTGGTGACCAATTTGTTGGAGATCTGAAAATCTCCCAGGTATACCTGGTGTTTTCCCAATTCGTTGTCGTAGCAGAAGTCAGTTCCGGCATGACCTATTTCGTATATCCCTGCAGGGATAGTGATCCAATCAGTCTGGTGACGTTCTATGGGGTGTTCTATCCAGTCGGTATTCAGGGCGGGTAAAAGCGGGTTGTTGCCCAGTATGTATTTTATGTCAGTCCTCAGGAGTTCCTGATGTTGTTTTTCGTGGTGGATACCAATCAGCAAGGTTTCCATCAAGGAATCCGGTACCCCTTGTTGTAGAAATTCCTTCATCTCTGCGGTTACGTAGTGGCGGTAGTCGAAGACCTGGGTCACTCCCGGACGGGAAAGATTGCCTCGATCTGACCGGATCACACGCTTGCCCACATTCTCGTAATAGCTGTTAAAGACAAAGGCAAAGTCCTGGTGGTATATACGGTAGCCTTGCTTATGCGGCTTCAGGATAAATTCTTCAAAGAACCAGGTAGTATGCCCCAGGTGCCATTTCGGGGGGGAGACATCGATTGTGGGTTGTACCACATAATCCTCGATCCCCAGGGGCTTACAAATATCTTCGGTCAACTGGCGGGTCTCGCTAAACAGCTGCACCAGGTTTTGGGTATGGATCATTGCTTCAGGGAAATAGCGTTTTCCCTAAAGATACAAATTCGTCTAAGTCTGCCGCTAAATTATTTACCCGTCTTGTAGGTAAAGGGTACGGTGTAGATGATCTTGTGGGGTTTGCCGTTGAGCATGCCCGGCTGTTCCATTTTAGGAATGGACAAGATGTTCTTTCTTGAAGCTTCCTGCAGGGATTTGGTTCCACCTTCAACGCTTTGAATCTCTGGTGTTCCGTCCTCTTTGATCCAAAACTCAACCGTGACTACGCCCTCCTCGTTATTCTTAAGGGCATCTTCAGGATACCGGAAGCGAGCAGATACGTGTTTGATCAGATTTTTGGTAAAGCAGGCATTGATGGCCTGAATATCTTCCTGTGGGCAACCGGGCCAGACCGGAGGAACTTCTCGCATGGTCACTGTATTTCCGGATACATTCCCGGATTTCTGGGCCATCATGGTGCATCCGGCAAAAAGGCACAGGATAAGAAGAATGCGCTTGATCATAAGTAGATATTTTGGGTTTTATACAGCTACAACCCCTTTGATGTGCGGGTGAGGATCGTAATTCAATAGGGTGAAATCCTCAAAGCTGAAATCAAATATATCTTTAATTTCCGGATTTAGCACCATGGTTGGCAGTGGTCGTATATCCCGACTCATCTGAAGTTCAAGTTGTTCCAGGTGGTTGTTGTAGATATGAACATCACCAAAGGTGTGAATAAAATCCCCGGCTTCATAACCGCAGGCCTGTGCCATCATCATGGTGAAGAGGGCATATGAGGCTATGTTGAAAGGAACTCCCAGAAAAAGGTCGGCGGATCGTTGATACAACTGACAGGATAATTTCCCATCGGCTACATAGAATTGGAAGAAGGCATGGCAGGGAGGCAAGGCAGCCTTGCCATTGGCCACATTTTCGCTGAAAGAAACGGAGGTGTCTGGAAGCACACTGGGGTTCCAGGCGCTTACCAGCATCCGGCGACTGTCCGGATTGGTCTTCAAGGTTTGAATCACTTGTTCGATCTGGTCGATCTCTTCACTGTTCCAGTTTCTCCATTGATGGCCGTAAACTGGGCCCAGGTCTCCGTTCTCATCGGCCCATTCATTCCAGATCCGTACACCGTTCTCCTGCAGGTAGGCTACATTGGTATCTCCCTTCAGGAACCACAGCAATTCGTGGATGATACTTTTAAGATGCAGTTTTTTGGTGGTGACCATGGGAAAGCCCTCGCTGAGGTCGAAGCGCATCTGGTAGCCAAAGACACTGATGGTGCCTGTTCCGGTGCGGTCCTGCTTTTTGTTTCCGTTTTCTAAAATGTGTTTGACCAGGTCGTGATACTGCTTCATACTTACTTCAAATTCTTGGTTAAATGTAACAAAAAGAGGGTCTTAAATCGGGCCTTTTTTGTTGCCTTTTTTCAGTAGTTATTAACGGCTTCATTGCTAGAAAATTTTTATTTTTCTGAAAAATTTCTATCCCATGAGCAAGCAGATCGCCATTCCGTTTGGCATCCTTGATTTTTATGACACCTACGTCACTTTCCTGGTTTCCTGCGAGCGTATTACCAAGGAAATTGCCAAGGAAATACTCAACCATACCGATGAGTACTTTGAAGGCAATCCCTATGTCTTTATCTCTAACCGGGTATTTTCTTCGCGGGTGGACCCGGCTGCTTATTCGGTGGTGGATAGCAGTAAATTGATCGGGATAGCAATTGTTTCAGAGAGTGAACAAACGGTTTTGGAAGCAAGGCGGGAGGAACCGCTTTATGACGGTCAGTTTCAAGTCTTCAGAAATTTAGAAAAGGCCAAGGTCTGGGCCGAGGAGATCATGACATCATCCGATGATCATCCCCACGATAGTAGCGGTCAGTAGGGCCGCCGCAGTTCCACCGATCAGTGCTTTAAAACCAAAGCGGGCCAGGTTGGTCCGCTGACTAGGTGCTAAAACACCTATACCGCCTATTTGTATCCCGATGGAGGCAAAGTTGGCAAAACCACAAAGGGCATAGGTCGCAATGACCACAGACCGATAATTGGTCAACACCCCAGATTGTTTCAACTCACTTAGGGTCGCGTAGGCATAGAATTCGTTCAAGATGGTCTTTTCGCCCAGTAACTGACCTACTGTGGTTATGTCTTCTGCTGGGACACCGATCAACCAGGCAATAGGGGCAAAGAGATTGCCCAATAGATATTGCATGGAGAGCCCGGAATATCGGCCATCCGTATTTTCTGCTATGATGGCGTTTAGTCCGGTCAGATTTCCGATCCCATCCTCGGTGATCCAGTTTAGCACAGCCATGATGGCCGTAAACACCAGCAGCATGGCCCCCACATTCACAGCCAGTTTCAGACCGTCAGTAGTTCCGCGAGACAAGGCATCCAAGAGATTAGAGCCGACTTGCTCTTTGGAGATGTCCAGTTTCTTGTTTACCTCTTCGGTTTCCGGGTAAAGCATTTTGGCCATGATGATGGCGGCTGGTGCAGACATGATGGAAGCCGTAAGCAGATGCTTGGCGAATAATACTTTTTCTACATCGCTGTCTCCTCCTAAAAAGGCGATAAAAGCTGCCAAAACACTTCCGGCTATGGTGGCCATCCCACCGACCATTAAACAGAGGATCTCGGAGCGGGTCATCGATTCCAGGTAGGGTTTAACAACAAGTGGTGCCTCGGTCTGCCCGATAAAGATATTGGCTGCGGCTGCCAGACTTTCGGCTCCAGATAGTCCCATGGTCTTGCTCATGACCCAGGCAAAGGCTTTGACCACTACTTGAAGGATTCCCAAATAATACATCAGGGCAGTAAAGGCCGAAAAGAAGACGATGGTGGGTAAGACCCGGAAGGCAAAGATGTATCCGAACGTATCTTCATTGGTTACCAAGCCTCCAAACAAGAACTCCGCTCCCTCCTCACTGAAATTGAGGAATTTGACGATCTTATCGCTCAGCCAGTCGAAGGCATCGGAAACCACATCGACCTGCAATACTAGTACAGCAAATGCAAGTTGGAGGGATAAGCCTGTGAGGACCAGCTTCCAGTTGATGGCTCTTCTGTTGCTGCTCAATAGGTAGGCCACTAATAAAAGGAAGACCATCCCGATCAGTCCCCGGCCAATACTTTCCAGGCTGATGCTCATCTTTTTTCGTTCGGCCGTGGTCGATGAGAGTTCGGTTTGTTCAGAAACTTTTGGCCCTGCCCGGCTGAAGTGATAGCTGACAGCTCCTTCTGTAAAGACCAGTTGAGTCTCCGTTAAGGTCTTCACCCGATATCTTCGGATGGTATCCGTAGGGCTGTTGTAGAAGAATACCAACAGCGGGTGCTGATAAACGTAATCACCACTGGCGTTTTCGATATTCTTGGCCAGAAGGGAATAGGAAAATAAACCACTTTCCAGCTCTAATTTGTCAACAGCTTGGTCGATGGCAAATAAAGAGTCGTTGTTGGGAGTGGAAATACGTTGGAAACTCCATTGGTGCTCCAGGTTTTGTCCCTGTGAGAACATGCAGATTAACCCGAAAAGGAGCGCAAGCGATAAACGCATATGGTCAGGCTATTCCCGTTTGGAGATTTCGTCTCGTATCCTGGCAGCCCGTTCGTAGTCCTCACCCTTTACTGCAGCAGCCAATTCATCCCTCAGTTCTTCTATGCTTAGGTCGCTGAAGTCTTCAGTGACCTGAACAGCACTTTCTTCGCCAGAGATCAATTCCTCCAGTACCAGCTCTTCATCCTTGGAGAGTTCCTTTTGTGGCTCGGCGGTCTTCAAGTAAATACCCGCCTTGTCCAGGATATTCTTATAGGTGAAGATGGGAGCCTTAAAACGCAAGGCCAGGGCAATGGCATCACTGGTACGGGCATCGATGATCTCTTCGATCTTATCCCGTTCGCAAATGATACTGGAATAGAATACCCCATCAACCAGCTTGTGGATGATCACCTGTTTGACCACGATCTCGAAGCGGTCCGCAAAGTTCTTAAAAAGGTCGTGGGTAAGTGGTCTTGGTGGTTTGATCTCCTTTTCCAGGGCAATCGCAATAGACTGAGCTTCGAACGCTCCAATGACTATGGGCAATTTACGCTCACCGTCCACTTCGCTAAGGATAAGGGCATAGGCGCCATTTTGCGTCTGACTGTAGGAGATCCCTTTGATATTTAACCGGACCAGGCTCATAAGCTAAAAAAGCTGCTTAAAAAGGGGAATCCATTTTAAGCAGCCCTTGTGTTAAAGCAAAGTAATGAAATTTTTACGCGTTTTGCGCCTTGAATTCCTTTAATTTTTCGGTCAAAGCAGGCACCACTTCAAAGGCGTCGCCAACGATACCGTAGTCCGCTGCCTTAAAGAAGGGAGCTTCCGGATCATTGTTAATGACCACCTTCACCTTGGAGGAATTAATTCCCGCCAGGTGCTGAATGGCACCGGAAATTCCAACAGCGATATAAAGTGTAGAGGCTACCGGTTTTCCGGTCTGACCCACGTGCTCGCTATGTGGTCTCCACCCCATGTCGCTGACCGGTTTGGAACAGGCTGTCGCTGCTCCGAGAGTTTCGGCCAGGTCTTCGATAAGCCCCCAATTCTCGGGTCCTTTCAGTCCACGACCACCGGAAACCACAACCTCGGCATCGGCTATGGTCACCTTATCGGTGCTTTTGTCGACTGAAACCACTTCTACACTGCTACCGGCTAGCTCCGGGCTAAAGGATTCAGGGTTGCAAGTTGTAGCAGCCTCGTGCAAACCATAGGCGTTTTTAGAAAGACCCACCAGTTTTACCGGAGTTGAGATCTCACTAAGTGCAAAGGCTTTGTTGGTGAAGACACTGCTTTTTACCTGGAAAGGCGCTGCGCTCTGTGGCAGGGCAACAGCGTTTGGTATGTATCCGGCTTTCAATTCGATGGCCAGGGCCGGCGCAAGGAATTTACTGTTTGCGGTTGAGGTGATCACTACGACATCAGCTCCCTCGGCTTTGGCCGCTTGGGCAATCACGCTTGCGTAGGTGTCAGCCTGGAATTTGTCCAAACTGCCGTCTTCAACTTGTAATAGTTTGGAGGCACCGTAGGTACCCAGGTCGGAGGCATCTCCTCCGTTGATGGAAAGGGCCGTTACCTGGCTACCCATCATATCGGCTATTCCCTTGGCGTAAGAAACCGCTTCCAGGGCTGCCTTTTTAAATTTTCCTTGTTCAGATTCTGTATATACGAGTACGGACATGATGCTTCTTTTAGATGACTTTGGCTTCGTTGTGCAGAAGGTCGATCAGGGACTGAACGTCGTCCACCAATTTCACTGCTCCTTTGGGTGCAGGCTTCTCAAACTGCTTGACCTGGGTCTCGGCAGTTGCCTCAACCGGCTCTTTTACGTGAAGTGGTTTTGAACGGGCCTGCATGATCCCTCTCATATTAGGGATACGGAGATCACTCTCTTCCACCAGGCCTTTTTGTCCACCTATTACCAGCGGCAGGCTAGTGCTGAGGGTCTCTTTTCCACCATCGATTTCGCGAATGGCAGTCGCATTTTGCCCATCGATCTCCAGGCTGATACACGTATTTACGAAATTGGCCCCACACAGTTTGGCTAACATCCCGGCAACCATTCCTCCGTTGTAGTCGATGGACTCGCGACCGGCAATCACCAGGTCGTATCCACCTTCACTGACTACGGCAGCCAATTGCTTGGCTACACTAAAGCCGTCTGTAGGATTCATGTTCACTCGGATGGCCTCATCGGCACCAATTGCTAAAGCTTTTCTCAAGGTAGGCTCGGTCTCGGCTCCACCAACATTGACAACATGCACAGAAGCACCTTGCTTCTCTTTGAACCACATAGCCCGGGTCAAACCGAACTCGTCGTTCGGGTTGATCACAAATTGCACCCCATTGGTGTCAAATTGCGTATCGGCATCGGTAAAATTGATCCGGGAAGTCGTGTCCGGAACGTGGCTGATGCACACAAGTATTTTCATTAGGAAGTAATTTTTTGGAGTTTCATTTATCGGGTGACGAAGATACGATAATCCCCATTAAAATCCTATGCATGCATAATAAATTTTTAATTTTTCATTTATCTAAAAGCAAGGTCTGCACAGAACTAGAAATAGTGTTATTTTTGCCTTTCCCGTCGGGCTCAAATGCCCAGTAATCAGGGATTAATTTTGGATTGAAATACCTATGAAGACCTTACAATTCAGAGAGGCAGTAGCCGAGGCCATGAGCGAAGAAATGCGACGCGACGATACCATCTATCTGATGGGAGAAGAAGTGGCGGAATACAATGGTGCCTACAAGGCCAGTAAAGGCATGCTGGACGAGTTCGGAGAAAAGCGGGTGATCGATACCCCGATCTCCGAGTTAGGATTTGCCGGAGTGGCCGTTGGTAGTGCCATGAATGGCAACAGGCCGATAGTCGAGTTCATGACCTTTAACTTTTCCCTGGTAGGGATAGACCAGATCATCAATAACGCGGCTAAGATCCGCCAGATGAGTGGTGGTCAGATGAATTGTCCCATCGTCTTCAGGGGTCCGACGGCTTCTGCCGGACAGCTGGCAGCTACCCACTCCCAAGCATTTGAGAGTTGGTATGCCAATTGCCCTGGATTGAAAGTTGTTGTTCCTTCCAATCCGGCCGATGCAAAAGGCTTATTGAAAAGTGCCATCCGCGATGACGATCCAGTCATCTTTATGGAGAGTGAACAAATGTATGGTGACAAGGGAGAGGTGCCCGAGGGCGAATACCTGATCCCACTTGGTGTGGCCGATATCAAACGCAGTGGTAACGATGTGACCATCGTTTCCTTCGGGAAGATCATTAAGGAGGCTTATGCGGCCGCCGAGAAACTGGCCGAAGAAGGAATCCAATGCGAGATCATCGATCTGAGGACCGTAAGGCCCATGGATCACAAGACCATACTGGACTCGGTCAAAAAGACCAACCGTTTGGTGATACTGGAAGAAGCCTGGCCATTTGGGAATGTGGCAACCGAGATCACCTACCAGGTCCAGGCCCAGGCATTCGATTACCTGGATGCTCCGATCGTCAAGATCAACACGGCCGACACCCCGGCGCCTTATTCGCCGGTATTGCTCCAAGAGTGGCTTCCCAACAGTGAGGATGTCATCAAGGCCGTGCACAAGGTGATGTACGCCTAAGGGCCACATCTGGAACACTTTTTGTTCCGTTTATCCGTTAGAACATATCGGAGCACTCAATTTGGCTATGAGGCAAACTTTACTCTTTATTGCATTTCTCTTTACCTCCTTATTGTGGTCGCAGACCAAGGTAAGTGGCACCGTCATTGACGAATACGACGAACCCGTGGCCTTTGCCAATGTGATCTTTAAGGATTCCAATGAGGGGACCATTACCGACGAGAATGGTCGGTTCTACCTGGAAAGTGACGATAGTTACGAAGCCATCTGGGTGTCTTTTGTGGGTTATGAGCTCAACATAGTCGAACTGGACCGTCGTACCACCTATGAATTGGTGGTCACTCTGAAAGAAGAGGCCGCAGCCCTGGACCAGGTCGTAGTCTATAGCGGTAAAACCTCCAAAAAAGACAACCCGGCCCTGGATATACTGCGTAAGATCTGGGAAAACAAAAGGGAGAATGGGGTCAGGCAATTCAAACAATACAGCTACGACAAATACGAAAAACTGGAATTCGACCTGAATACCATTGATTCTGCCCTAGTACAGAGTAAGATCTTCAGGGGGATGGAATTCATCTTTGAGCAGGTGGACACTTCCAATGTGACGGGGAACACTTACCTGCCGATCTTTGTGAACGAGGAAATTTCCAAGGTCTACGGGGATAATATTCTGGGCAAGGAAAAGGAAATACTGGAAGGGAATAAGAACTCCGGATTTGAGAACAATCAAAGTATTATTGCTTTTACCCAGGACCTCTACAGTGATTACAATGTTTATGACAATTACCTGAAATTCTTCAATAAGGCCTTTACTTCACCCCTATCGACTACCGGGATAGATGTCTATAATTATGTATTGCTAGACAGTGCCTATCGCGATAACAAATGGTGCTACAATATTGTGTACTATCCCAGGCGAAAAAACGAACTGACCTTTAAGGGTGACTTTTGGGTGAACGATTCCACCTGGGCCATCAAGGAGATCAACCTGCAGGCCTCTAAAAGTGCCAACCTAAACTGGGTGCGGGAGGTCTATATCGAGCAGGAATTCGATGTGCTGAACGATTCCATCTTCCTGATCACTAAAGACTATTTCCTGTCCGATTTCAGTCTCCGGAAAAAGGAGGGCGCCAGGGGTGTTTATGGAAAAAGGACCACTTTCTACAATAATTATGTCTTTGATGAACCCAAGGACAAGGCATTTTACAAGGAACAGATCGATCCCTATCAATACGAGATCTACAATAGACCGGACAGTTTTTGGGAAGAGAAACGGGTAGAGCCCCTGAGTAAAGATGAAAAGGGGGTTTACAAGATGCTGGATACACTGAAAACCGTTCCAAGATTCAAGGCGCTTTATGATGTAGGCGCTACCCTGGCATCGGGTTATTACGAATTCAAGAATTTTGACTACGGGCCCATCTTCTCCACCTTCGGATATAATGAGGCTGAAGGAATCCGGGTACGGGCAGGAGGACGAACCTACTTTGGACAAAATGACCTCTGGCGCCTGGAAGGTTATGTGGCCTACGGTTTTAGAGACAACAAATTCAAGTACGGGATATCGGGCAAGTGGCTGGTGGACAGGGAATCCAGGTTAATTCTCTTTGGGGGTAACCGAAGGGATGTAGAACAGACTGGGGCAAGGCTTACGGCAACAACCGATGTCCTTGGAAGGAGTTTGGCTTCTTCTGCCCTGATCACTGTAGGTGCCAACGACCAGCTAACCAATCTCAATCTGACCACGGTTGGTTTTGAGTTGGAGCCTGTGAAAAATTTTACAACCCGTTTTAGAGTAACCTACAGGACCCTGAGATCTGCAACAGATGCTTTCAGCCTGAGTTGGCTGGACGAGGATGGGCAGGTACAGAATGAGATCAAACAACCAGCTCTGGAGGTCATTCTCGGTTTTACCCCAGGGAGGCGAACCATAGGCTATGGGGTAGAACGAAAAGTTATCAACGAAGAAAAATTTCCCGTCTTTTTTCTGGGTTATGGAGTCGGTCTCAAAGATTTCCTGGGTGGGGATTTCGATTATCAGAAGGTACAGGGACTATACACCCAACCCTGGAATATTGGTGGCTTTGGTAGGGCATGGACCACCTTGGAGGCCGGAAAGATCTTCGGGGATGTGCCTTTGGGGCTACTGAGCCCTATTCCGGGTAACCAAACCTTGTGGAGTATTTACAATACATTCAATCAGCTGGATTTCTACGAATTTGTGAGTGATACCTATGTCTCCTTCCACCTGCAGCACAATTTTGGAGGCCGCATATTTTCGCGGATTCCTGGAATACGCAAATTAAACCTGCGTGAAGTGGTTGGATTCCGGGCTGTTTACGGTTCTATTTCGGATGCCAATGTGGCCCTGAATGTGGATAGGCAGGGAAATCCTATCATCTACCAGGCACCGGAAGATGTCTATTGGGAATGGAGTGTTGGAGTAGGTAATATCTTTAAGGTGTTTCGCATCGACTTCAATTTTCGCGGAAATTATCTGGACAACCCCGGTGCCCGTCAATTTGGGGTCACCGGAACCTTTGGATTCTCCTTTTAATTTTACCTTTCTTTAACCTTCATTTTCAAGGTTCAAGCATTTTGAATTTGTACCTTTGCCGCACCAAAATCGGGAGTGATCCCGGCTAAATAATAACCTATGACCGCTGAAAAGGTAAACACCTTCGATGTATTGATCGAGATCCCAAAAGGGAGCCGAAATAAATATGAATACGACTTCCGCTTGAAGAAGATCCGGTATGACCGGATGATCTTCTCTTCCATGATGTATCCCGCCGATTACGGCTTTATCCCAGAGACCCTTGCTTTGGATGGGGATCCGCTGGATGTGTTGGTATTGGTTACCGAGCCTACCTTCCCCGGTTGTGTGATCGAAGTAAAGCCAATTGGTGTCTTTCATATGACGGACGAGAAAGGGCCGGACGAGAAAGTGATCTGTGTTCCTATAAGCGATCCCATTGCCAGTAAGGTGAATGATCTGTCCGAGTTGAATCCGCACCTCAAGGCCGAGATCGAGCACTTTTTCCAGGTATACAAAGACCTGGAAGAAAAGAAGGTCGATGTTGGCGGCTGGGGAGACGTGACCGAAGCCCGCGATATCGTGGCCAAATGTATTGACCGTTTCCGCGCCAGCGATGTGCCGGTAAACGATGTAAGTATCAGGTAGACAGATATATAAGTTAAAATCGACTGAAAGCAGCAACCCTTGGATTGCTGCTTTTTAGTTTAGGTCGATTTTGTTACTTTTGCGAAACTTTAACAAAACCTATTTGAATTTATGGAACAGAACATGATTTATGTGCCGATCGCCTTGGCTATCCTGGGCTTGATCTTTATGGTGATCAAGATGGGATGGGTCAAGAAGCAACCTGCTGGTAGCGAAAAGATGCAATCTATTTCCAAGAGTATCAAGGAAGGGGCCTTGGCATTTCTTAGTGCCGAGTACCGATTGCTGCTGATCTTCGCTGTGATTGCTGCGGTCTTACTATACATTGTATCTACCCAGGTAGAATCGACCAGTTGGTTGATCGTGCCGGCTTTCTTCTGTGGAGCCATCTTCTCTGCCCTGGCAGGGAATATCGGGATGCGTGTCGCTACTGAGGCCAACGCCCGAACTGCAGAAGCCGCCAAAACCAGTTTGCCACAAGCCTTGAAAGTTTCCTTCGGAGGAGGAACTGTAATGGGGCTGGGTGTAGCCGGGTTGGCCGTGCTGGGTCTGAGTCTGTTCTTCCTGTTGTTTACCGGGATGTTCCTGGGCGATGAAGGAGGGTTCTATAAAAATATGACCATCGTTCTGGAGGCCCTAGCCGGGTTCTCATTGGGAGCTGAGAGTATCGCACTCTTTGCCCGTGTAGGAGGTGGAATCTACACCAAGGCCGCCGATGTAGGAGCTGACCTTGTTGGTAAGGTAGAGGCTGGAATTCCGGAGGACGATCCGCGTAACCCAGCTACCATTGCCGACAACGTTGGTGACAACGTAGGAGATGTTGCCGGTATGGGGGCTGACCTGTTCGGTTCTTATGTGGCAACTGTTCTTGCAGCCATGGTATTGGGTAACTATGTGATCCGTGATATGTCTACCAGTGAGCCATACACTGATGCATTCAACAATATGGGGCCAATTCTGCTTCCTCTGGTAATCGCAGGGGTTGGTGTACTAGCCTCTATTATCGGGACCTTCCTGGTGAAGATCAAGAACAACGAGGCTAAAGAGCCTCAGGTTCAAAAAGCACTGGATCTGGGTAACTGGACTGCCATCGTTCTGACCTTGGTAGCAAGCTGGTTCCTGATCGACTATATGCTGCCGGAGACCATGACCATGAACTTCTTTGGGGAAGGTATGAAAGACATACCCTCTCGTCACGTATTCTATGCGTGTATGATCGGTTTGGCGGTAGGAGCTCTTATCTCTTATGTTACGGCGCACTATACCAGTTTAGGTAAAAAGCCAGTTCTGGACATTGTGAAGAATTCTTCGACCGGAGCTGCTACCAACATCATTGCCGGTCTGGCCGTAGGGATGAAGTCTACCTTCTTCTCTGTACTGCTTTTCGCTGCTGCTATCTATGGTTCTTACGAACTAGCCGGGTTCTACGGGGTTGCACTAGCTGCCTCTGCCATGATGGCCACCACGGCCATGCAGTTGGCTATCGACGCATTTGGACCTATCGCGGATAACGCCGGTGGTGTTGCCGAAATGTCCGAGTTGGAAGACCACGTACGTGAACGTACTGACATACTGGATTCAGTTGGAAATACAACTGCTGCTGTTGGTAAAGGATTCGCGATCGCCTCTGCTGCCCTAACAGCCTTAGCCCTGTTTGCTGCCTATGTGACCTTTACGGGAATCGATGGGATCAACATCTTTAAGGCGGATGTTCTTGCTGCCTTGTTCGTAGGAGGAATGATCCCAGTGATCTTCTCGGCTCTTGCCATGCAAAGTGTAGGTAAGGCCGCCATGGAAATGGTACAGGAAGTGCGTCGTCAGTTCCGTGAGATCCCCGGGATCATGGAAGGAAAGGCCACTCCAGAGTATGCCAAGTGTGTGGATATCTCGACCAGAGCTGCACTGAAGGAAATGCTTCTTCCTGGTCTGATCACCATTATAACCCCAATTATCATCGGATTGGCATTCGGTGCCGAGCCTCTTGGAGGCTATATGGCAGGAGTTTGTGTGAGCGGTGTGATGTGGGCCATCTTCCAGAACAATGCTGGAGGAGCCTGGGACAACGCTAAGAAATCTTTCGAAGCCGGTGTAGAGATCAATGGTGAGATGACCTATAAGGGAAGTGATGCCCACAAGGCGGCTGTAACCGGAGATACTGTTGGAGATCCATTTAAGGATACTTCCGGACCTTCCATGAACATCCTGATCAAACTGACTTGTCTGGTAGGATTGGTAATGGCTCCGCTATTAGGAGGTCACGGATCTGAAACAGCCCTGGCAGAAGGAGAGCAAATGATCTTTGTTTCTGAAGATGGGACTACAACTGTACTAGCAGATAAGCAGGCTGTGAAGGACATCTCTAAAGAAGTGCAAGTTGAAATGTCTGTCGAAGATGATGGTACCCATACCGCTGTGGTTACTGTGACTACTACAGAGAATGGCGAAGAGAGCACTGAGACAAGAACCTTTACCGGAGCTACCGCAGAAGATGTGAAAGCCCAGGTAGAAGCCTTTAGAGGTGCTGATGTTCGTGTAAAAGGGGATGTGATCGAAGTGATCGAAGAGATCGAAGAAGACATAGAGGAAGAACAGCAATAGTTCTTTCTCCCAGAGCATAGAAAGACACCCCATAATTGGGGTGTTTTTTTTTAGTTGAACCTAAAGCAGATAAACTCCTCTACCGCGGTAGTTGTAATGGTAGTGCTGTTGTTTGGATTCACTGTTTGTTCGGAGATCTGACGGGTGAATTCCAAGCGGGTATCCGTCAATAGGTTGATTACAATATCATAGGTCTCCGTAGATTCCTCTATGGTCACCCGGTTGTTGTTACGGGTCCAAGTCCCGTTCTGACTGATGTTTACCTGTGACCCCTGTACAAATGTCTCACCATCCTGAGTAGTGGTTAGGGTGAAGATATAGGTACCGGAAGCATTGTAATTATTTGGACTCTCAGAGAAGATCAGGTTATAACTATTAAAATCGGCACCGATGCCGGAGAACTCCTGGACCGTCACCTCGTCAAATACCTCTATGGTGGTATCTCCATTGATCAGGTAACTGGCCACTTGCCAATTTCCAGTCAGGTCTCCGGTCCTTTCTGCAGGGGGAGCGGCATCATCATCGCTGGAACAGGAACCGATCACGGCCGCCAGTAACAATAGTGTAAAGATCTTTTTCATAGCTCTATGGTGGGTTGATACCCTATAAAACTAAGGGTTTAGCCCAATCAAGGCTCAAAAAAAAAGTTAAAAAGTCTGAAGTATAAGGGGGCTAGTCCTGGAAAAGACCGTGCAGTTGGGCGTCTATCTTGTTGATGACCACTCCCAGGTCCTCCGGGCTATCTACAAAATTGAGTTCATCTACATCGATGACCAAGAGGCCGCCTTTGTCGTAATTGTGGACCCAGGCCTCGTATCGCTCATTCAATCGGCTGAGGTAGTCTATGCTGATGGAATTCTCGTATTCCCTGCCGCGGGCGTGTATCTGTTTGACCAGGTTGGGAATGGAACTTCTGAGGTAGATCAACAAGTCCGGGCCTTCGGTTACGCTTTCCATCAGGTCGAACAGTGAACGGTAATTCTCAAAATCCCGGTTAGTCATCAGTCCCATGGCATGTAGGTTAGGAGCGAAGATGTAGGCATCTTCGTATATGGTCCTATCCTGTATCACATTCTTCCCTCTTCTGCGGATATCCACGATCTGCCGGAAGCGACTATTCAGGAAATAGATCTGCAGGTTGAAGGACCAGCGTTCCATCTGGTTGTAAAAATCGTCCAGATAGGGATTGTCCTCTACATCTTCGTAATGTGCTTTCCAGCGATAATGCTTAGCCAAAAGACGGGTAAGCGTGGTTTTTCCGGAGCCAATGTTTCCTGCGACGGCGACGTGCATGTATTTAAATTACTTGGGTTGGGTCAGTGTAAATCGGTAAATGGTATCACCGTCATAAATATACAGGAATTCCTGTGTTAGCTGCAAGTCTTTTAAGCGTATTTCGGGAACTTCCAATTGGATCAATTCCGGCTGTTCCCTATTTAAGAGATAGATCTGTTCTTCCGAAGCAAGAATCACATTTCTCTTCTGATGAACTACTTGATTCATGCCTTGGGTAGGAATACTCCAAAGGGCACTCCCATAAACATTAAAGGCGTGCAATCCATCCTCCATCAGCAGGTAGCAGTAGTTGAAATCTGAACTCATGCCCAGCACCTCACCAGCTGTAGGCTGAGAGACTATGGTCTGCCTTTGGTTGCGATAATTATAGGTTTCCAATTGCTGGGTGTCCACATTAAAGACCCAAAGACGATTGTTGCCCGTATTGGTGGCTGCATCTACGTTGATGGCCAGGGCCTGGGTGCCCAGGTTGATCCGTTCGATCTCGTTGAGACGGTTGTCCAAAAAGACTACCGTATTAGCGTCCTGATAGAAGACCAAAACATTCAGAGGATTGATGATATCAACCGAATGTATGGGGCCCAAACCGTAATCCCGGAAGACGAATTCTCCCAAGGGACCGGTCTTGTGGATCACACTTTCCAACTCATAGAATAAATTCCCGTAGGTGTCATAGCCAAGGAATCGATCGGCCTTTAAGGTTTCGCTACCTTCTAATTTTAGCTGTTGTGCAGAAAGGGTTGTGAAAAATAAGAAACTAAGCAGCAGGGCAATTCGCATGTCAGAAAGATACGAAAACTGGGGTTGGTCTCAGCAGATCAGTTTGTATCCATACCCCCGGACATTGACGATCTGCAGATCTGGATCCTTCTTCAGTTTTTTTCGAAGTTTGGTGATAAAGACATCCATACTGCGAGCACTGAAGAAGTCATCGTCGTTCCAAAGTTTTTTTAGGATCATGGAACGGTCTAGTACCTGGTTTCGGTTGTTCTGCAAATGGAACAGTAAATGGGCTTCCCGGTGGGTGAGGGAAACCGCTTCTTCCTCTTGGTATTGCAACAGTTGTTTCTTCAGGTCGAAACGAAAGCCCCCGATCTGTATCTGCTCCAGTTTGGCATCGCTTTTCTTGCGATCCAGCAAATTTTCTACCCGCACAATGAGTTCCTCCATGCTGAAGGGTTTCTTCAAGTAATCGTTGCCGCCTAGCGTAAATCCCTCTACCACATCGGCTGTTTGAGATTTGGCGGTCAGAAAGAGGATGGGAGTATCTCTATCCTGTTGTCGTATCTCACGGGCCAGGGTAAAACCGTCCTTTTTTGGCATCATCACATCCAGTACCAGTATATCTGGCAACTCTTGCTCGTAGGCATCCTTGGCCAGGGCGCCATCGGGACAGAGGGTCACCCGGAAATCCCGGGTTTCTAGACTTTCCTTGACGATCTGGCCCAGGGCAGGTTCGTCTTCAGCCAACAGGATGTGGATGTTATTACTCATGCGGTAGTCTTATCTCAAAGGTAGTAGGTTCTGTCGAGATCAACTGCAACTGCCCACCGTGCTTTTCGATCATACTCAGTGAGTAGTACAGACCAATACCGTAGCCCTTTACATCGTGAGTATTCCCGGCAGGGATGCGATAGAATTTCTCAAATATCCGCTTTCTATGCTCTCCGCTTAGGCCATTGCCGGAATCCTGTATTCTAATGACCACAGCTTCTGTATTCCGACCTATATGCAGATCGATCTTATCGCCTCCATATTTTACGGCATTATCCAGGATGTTATTGATGGCGTTCTCAAAGTGAAATGGATCTACCGGGTAAAGGATCTCTTCGGTTTCAGACTCAAAGTTCAACTGCTTACCAGACTGGACCATGGCTTCCGAATGAATGAGCCGGTCCAGCATGGCAACCAGGTTGGTTGGTTCGGTATTCAGTATAACCTCTCCCCGGTCCAGGGAAGCCGTATCCAGGAGCTTTTCTACCATCCCGTTAAGCCTCTCCAATTGTTCGGTACTCATCTGCACGTACTTATGTGTCCGCTGATTTTGCTCTTCCCCGCTAAATGATTCGATGGCTTCCAGGGCCACACCTATGGTCGCGATGGGAGTCTTGAACTCGTGGGTGATGTTGGAGATGAGGTCATTCTTGATCTCGGCCAGTGCTTTCTGTCTGCGGATAACCGCCAGTAAGTAAAGTAGAGAAGCAATCACCCCCCGATCAAAAGAAAGGACAGCAAGATCCCGGCTATGTTCTTTTTAAGCACAGCCAGTGTGATATTGCTGTAGTGCGCAGTCAGGGTGTTACCATAGACAAAGTATGGAGATTTGGTAGTAGTGGTGAGCGTAGCCATTTCGATGATCTCCGGCCTAATCTCGTCCGGTTCACCCAACAATTGGGTATTTCTCAAACCGTATTGCAGCTCGATTTCCTTGCGGTCCAGTTCAGATTGAAATAGTGTGTCTACCTGCTTCAAGGACAATTCGTCTTCCCGAAAAGAAACCACGATACGTGTGGAGAGTGACTCAATGGGATCCGCCAGGCTATCTATGAGTGTATTGAGATGAATGCGCTCCAATCCTACACTGGAAGCGTCAAGGGGAAAGAAGGTTGAAAGACTGGAGTCTGTTTGAATCCCTTTCATGGTCAACTCACCTTGTTGATACCCTTTGATACTCCGGGTGCCAGAATCATAACCTTTTAGTGTGATGGTCTTACCGCCAAGCGCTAAACTATCCCGATTCACGAATAAGGAATCCAAGGTCAAGGACTGGATCTTTATACTGTCACCCTTCCAATTTAGGGATCGCTCCTTGGCCAGCTCGACGTAGTAGGTATCCACCGCCTTGTCCAGGCTAGTCTGGACGTCGTTCATCAGCTGCCGTTTACCCTCTTGATAATTCTTATAATTCCAGTAGATCTGAGTGCAAAGGGTGATCCCGATCACTCCCGCGATAAAATAGACGATCCACTGTTGTTTGGTACTGTTCATGTCAGGATCTTACTCAAGCGTTTTTTGGTTTTCGGTTTCAGAAATTTTATAGTTGATCACCACATAATTGGGCGAATAATCCAGAAGTTCCTGGGTTCCCTCGTCGTTTTCCTTCAGGTTGACCACTCCGCAAAAGCGGTGAAAATTGTACTGCTTGTCCAGCCAGGAAGAGGCAAAGATCAGCAGCGGGACTTTTTGGTTTAGTTTCCACTGGGTATCCTCATAAGCTCTCCAATTGTAAAACTGTCTGTGGTCCGTTTTACCCAGATTAATTTCCTTGGTGGTTCCCAGGGCGTAGGTCCGGATATTCAATGTACTGTTATTTTCTTCCGTCTTGGTAAAGATCTTGATCTGATCGATGAACCCCTGATTGTATTCTCCATCTATCCAGAAGCCATAGTCATTAGTAAAATCGACCAGGGTATCGGTGTTTATCAATTTACCTTGTATGTATTCGTCTGCAAAAATTTGCAACTTGTATTCCTTGTCAAAGGTCCCGATGTTGAATTTGTGTGCGCCTATCCCGGCCATTTCCAAAGCCTGAAGCAGATCGAGCTTGGTCATTTCGGCCTGGTTGTAAAAGTCATTAGAGTCTTCTTTCTCGATCTGAGGACGTTGATCGACCGCTCGCTGTTCTTGCGAATAAGAAACCAGGCTGATCATTAAAAAGACAAGGAGGATGTATTTTTTCATCTTAATTTGCGTGATAGTTCACAGCAAATGTATAGACTTAGCTGTTGTGCGACCACATCGGTTAACACTCGTTAACACAGCTTAACAGACAGTGTGCCTCAGAGAATTCATCTTTGTGGTGTAATTATTCAATCAAACACGAACATCATGAGAACACAATTAACGATCACTTTATTTTTCAGCCTGATGGTTTCTGTCATGCTCGCTCAGGATTTTACGGGTATCGCTACCTATAAGACACAGCGAAAGATGGAATTGCAATTGGATAGCACCATGAACGATGCCATGCAGGAGCAGATCCAGGCCATGCTCAAAAAACAATTC
This sequence comes from Aureitalea marina, assembly GCF_002943755.1. Taxonomy (NCBI): domain Bacteria; kingdom Pseudomonadati; phylum Bacteroidota; class Flavobacteriia; order Flavobacteriales; family Flavobacteriaceae; genus Aureitalea; species Aureitalea marina. The sequence continues at coordinate 1,996,498 of NZ_MQUB01000001.1, read as the reverse complement.
CAGCAGGAATACACCCTGGAATTTGACAAGAATCAAGGTGTCTATAAGCGGGTACAAAAGCTGGACGATAAATCCACCATGTCCAGTGGCGGTATGCAGATTGTCATTGCTGGTTCCGGTAGCAACAACGTCCGGTACTCCAATGTGGAAGAGAACAGATTGGCTTACAAGAACGAGATCTTTGGCAAGGTCTTTCTGATCAAGGATGAATTGGAGGAACAGCAATGGGTGATGACCAAAGAAACCAAAAACATTGGTGAATACCTCTGTTTTAAAGCCACCTACGAGGATACTCGGGAGGTGCGCAGTTTCTCTACGGGAGATGAAGACGAGGAAGGTGAAGAGACCGTTACTGAAGAGGCCTTTACAGTGACCGCCTGGTACACTCCTCAGATCCCGGTCAAATTAGGTCCGGACGATTATCACGGCTTGCCCGGACTGATCTTGGAGGTGAATGACGGTACAACCACCATGCTCTGCAGTAAAGTGGTGCTCAACCCGAAGGATGGGGTGGACCTCACTGAACCGAAAACCGGAAAAGTTGTAACCCAGGAAGAATTCCGCGAGATCATGGATGCCAAGATGGAGGAAATGAACGAGCAGTATCAATCCGACGGCAGACGAAATGGTCAACGCGGATTCCAGATCCGAATAGGAGGCTAATTGTGAGCATGGAGGGTTAAACCTTTTTAACTAAATGTTGTCAAATTAACTGATATCGATTTTGTTAATTTGTTCAACCATCAGTTACAAGGACCAAACATGAAAAAAACTACCCTCCTGCTGGCACTGCTTTGCTCAGTTGTCAGCCTTGCCCAAAGCATAAGCGGACAGGCTACTTATATGTCTAAGACCACTGTCGATATGGACAGCTGGGGTGACGGACGTATGAGTGAAGACATGAAGAAGCAGATAGCCGAACGTATGAAAAGCTTTCTGGAAAAGACCTTTATTTTAACGTTTAACGAGAGTCAGTCCATCTACAAGGAGGAGGAAAAATTAGAAGCCGGTAGCGGGAGTCGAGGCTGGGGGATGATGATGAATAGCTATTCAGCAGGAGCCCAGTACAAGGATATCTCCAAGAACCAGATCCTGGAAGAACGGGAGTTCTTTGGCAAGCAGTTCCTGATCAATGATACCATTACCAATCTGAAATGGGAGATCACCAAGGATTCCCGGATGATCGGTCAGTATATGGCAATCAAAGCCATAGGTATGAAGCAGGTCGATCCCAACGACTTCAGTATGGCCCGCAGGCGAAACCGGAACAATGACGAGAACAAGGAAGAGGCTAAGGACAGCACGGATACGGCTTCGGCAGAGGATGATCCCATGAGCGAGATCGAAGTGCCCAAGGAAGTTGCTGTAACGGCCTGGTTTACCCCTCAGATCCCTGTGGGAACCGGACCAGGAGAATACGGAGGCTTGCCAGGTTTGATCCTGGAACTCAACGTAGACCGGACGACAATCCTCTGTTCCAAGATCGTGATGAATCCCAAGGAGGCCGAGAAGATCGAAGCGCCCAAGAAAGGTGATGAGGTTTCCCGAGAGGAGTACAATCTGATCGTCAAGGAGAAAACGGAAGAAATGCGCGAGAACTGGCGCCGCGGAGGCGGACGTCGTGGAGGTGGACGCAGAGGAGGCTGATTCTAATCATCAATCATTCACATGAAAAATTTTATTTGGGCAACACTACTGTTGCTTACAGGGACCCTTTCGGCTCAAAGTATCCGGGTGCAGGGGGTAATCACAGATAGCATTGGAGCTCCATTGGAGTTGGCCAATGTGATCGCTACGGTCAAAGAAAGTGGCGATATTGAATCCTATGGGATCACTAATTCTGACGGGAAATATCAACTCGACCTGGGTAAAGGGAATACCTATGTGCTCAAAGCCAGCTTCCTGGGTTATGAGACCCTGGAAGAAGAGGTAACTGTTCCGGCTGACGGAGAGAACATCACCAAAAACTTCACCCTAAAATCACAGGCCTCTTCCCTGGATGCGGTAGAGATCGTTTACGAGATGCCGGTTACCGTAGAGGGTGACACCATTACTTACAATGCAGACTCCTTTAACAGGGGAGACGAGCGCAAACTGGGGGATGTACTTCAGAATTTACCGGGAGTGGAAGTGAACGATGATGGAGAGATCGAGGTAGAAGGGAAGACGGTATCTAAAGTGATGGTAGAAGGCAAGGATTTCTTTGATGGAGATTCCAAACTGGCCACCAAGAATATTCCATCGGATGCCGTTGATAAAGTTCAGGTACTGAGAAACTACTCCGAGGTGAGCCAGCTGAGCGGGGTCACCAACAACCAGGACAATATCGCGATCAACATTAAACTGAAGGAAGGGAAGAAGAACTTCTGGTTTGGGGAGGTCACTGCAGGTGCCGGAGTAGATAGCGACTCTGACGGCCGATATTTGGTCAAACCCAAACTGTTCTACTATAGCCCCAAATACAGCATCAACATCATTACCGATTTTAACGATATCGGAGATGTGCCCTTTACTTTCCGGGATTACTTCAACTTTACCGGAGGGTTTAGAAACTTCAATTCTGGTGGTGGGACCCGCTTTAACATCAGCCAGAGTGATTTGGGCTTTGCGGTGCAGCAGAACAACCGGGCCAATGCAATCGAGTCTAATTTCATTGCCGGAAACTTTTCCTGGAATGTCTCCAATGCCTGGGATGCCAGTGGTTTTGCCATACTTTCCGATAACAAGACCAATTTTGTGACCAACAGCCTACGGCAATTTATCAGCTCTGGTACAGTAGAGGCCACCGAAAGCAATACAGATCAGCGCAACCAGTTAGGAATGCTAAAACTGAGTACGGTGTACAAGCCGGGACCTGATTTCCAGTTGGACTACGATGCCCTGATCAAGGGATCCAACCAGACCGAGGACAACAGCACTTTGTCCCAGTTTGAAAACAATACCAACGACATTGTACAGGAAAAAGATAACGAGCCCTTCTCAGTGAACCAGAACATCAACGCCTATTACACCCTGGACGAGAAGAACATATTTGCCGGTCAGGTACAGCATCTGTACCAGGACGAAAACCCCTTCTATAAGGCGGTGACGGACCTTCAGCCTTTCCCGGGGATCTTGCCGGTGGATATGATGGTAGATCGATTCGATGTGAACCAGCAAAAGAACATCCAGACCAACAAGATCGATGCGAAGGTGGACTGGTTCTATGTGGTGAACAACCTGAGTAACTTCACCTTCACCGGTGGGGTTACCTACAGCAACCAGCAGTTTGACTCCAATATCTTCCAGTTATTGGACAATGGAGGCAGGCTGGACCTGGAAGAGACCGACCCCATTGATGGGGAGACTCAACCCCTGGCCAATGATGTGCGCTACCGCTTTACCGATCTCTTCCTGGGAGCCCGATATAAGTTCAAGGCTGGGAAATTTATCGTGACCCCGGGTCTGACCCTACACAACTATAATGTGGCCAATGACCAATTGGGAATTGATACTTCCCAAAACGATTGGTGGTTATTGCCCGATTTTAATACGGTATTCGAGATCAAGCAGAGTGAGAACATTCGCTTCAACTATGCCATGGTAGCCAGTTATACGGACGTAAACAACTTTGCAGAGGCCTATGTGTTCAATAACTATAACAGTCTCTTCCGAGGGAACCGCTTTCTGGAGAATTCCATCTCCCATGAGCTTAGACTGAATTACTTCAGCTTTAACCTGTTCAACAACACCTCTATCAGTGCGGCGCTTAATTATACCAAGCGGATAGAAGGGGTCAAGCAGAATGGGGTGATCGTTTCCATCAACCAAGTTCAGCGGCCGGAGAACATTAGTTCCAACTTCCCGGACGAGACCTTTACGGCCTTTGGAAACTTCAGTAAACGGATCAAAAAGATGCGATTTTCCCTTAGTGCAAACCTGTCACTCAGTGAATCCTATAACATCGTTAATCAACGGATCCAACGCTCGGATAACTTTGGCCAGAACTATCGCTTCAGTGCGCGTTCCTCCTTTAGGGAGTGGCCCAATTTTGAGGTGGGTTACCGGGTGAATATCAACCAGTATGACAATGGTGGGTTTACCCAGACCTTCTATACCCAGCAGCCGTTCTTCAATGTGGATGTGAACTTCCTAAAGAACTTCACCCTGAGTGCCCAGTGGGACTTCTACGATTATACCAACGACAACAATACGGTAGAGAATGATTATTCCTTCCTGGACGCCACCCTCTACTACCAGAAAGGGGATAGTCCCTGGGAGTTCTCCGTACAGGCCACCAACCTCCTGGATACGGAATTCCTGAATAACGACTCCACCAACGATCAATTCTTTACCACCAACCAGTTCTTTGTGCTACCGCGTATCGTCATGTTTGTGGCGCGCTACGAGTTATAGATTATGGAACAAAGGACAAAAAGGAAGCCAGACCCAGCCAACAAGAAGTATTGGGATCGATTGGGAAAATGGAAGAAAGAGATCCTTGAGGCCTATTTGAAGAGCTCAGAAAAACGTAGTTTATGATCAATGAAACTAAACCCCGGTTAAGGCCGGGGTTTTTCTTTGCACCTATCTGGTTAGAAATGTGTAGCTTGGAGTTTGGATTACTTGGTAGGTCCAAACCACAATTAAATTAGCATAACAAAAAGGCCTCATTCATGCCGAAAAAGAAATCAAAAACAATAATTAGGATCATCCTGTTCCTGGGGACCGCAATCTCCCTCTACTTTGTTCCCTGGCTCTTGGTCAAGGCATGGATACTTCCCTTACCAGACACAGTCCAGGAACAAGCAGATGAAGCCGTGGGTCATGGGTTCGAAGGAGTGATCGTCTATGTAGACCAAGCCGGCGAATCGACTCAGTATGCTGCTGCAGGTTGGCACGACAGGGAATTGAAGATCCCGGCCAGGGCTGATTCCTTTTTTAAGATTGCCAGTATCAGTAAGCTGTTTGACGCTGTGGCCGTGACTAAACTGGTCGGTGACGGGCGGCTATCTTTGGATAAAATGGTAGCCGACTATTTACCTGAGTTGGAAGGACGAATTGAAAACGCTGATAAGATCACCCTAAGGATGATGATACAACACCGAAGCGGCATCCCAAATTTCACCGATACTCCCAATTTCTGGGCGGCACCAACAGAGACCTACGAAGAGAGTCTGGCCTTGATCCTGGACAAACCAGCCAACTTTGAACCAGGAGAAGACTATGAGTATTGCAATACGAACTACTTGCTGATCAATAAGATCATGGACGACGAATTGGGTTACGGTAACTTTCAATTCATCCAGGAAGAGATCCTATCACCCTTAAGCCTGAACAACACCTACAGTTCCCTAAATGAGGTCAATATTGACGATGTGATGAGCGGTTATCATGTGGGTTATCCAGACGACCTGAAAACCAACGATTTCGGCATGCATGCCACTGCAGAGGATGTGGGCACTTTCCTTAGAGCATTGAATGACGGCTCAATATTCGAACCGGGAGAACAGGAGATCTACGCCTCCATCTATGAATTTGAACATGGTGGTTGGGTGCCCGGATACCAGAGTTTCGCCAATTATGAAGAGGATACCGATGCGGTCATTGTTGCTTTCTACAGCACCACAGATCCAAAACTGTACAACTGGAACTTGTCCGAGATCATCAACAACCGCTTTGCCAAAATACTGGAAAGGAATAAAGACTTGTAGCAAACCGTTCTTAACATCCATATAATGTTACTGCCGGATTGATAGTAAAATGTTAAGGCTCCATATGATACTGTAATTAATGAGAAGAAATACACTACTTATTACCATATTGATACTGGCGGTCTCTGCTGCCTACGCGCAACAGTCAGAATCCTACGATTATGCCGGTTCCAACAGGAAAATGATCCAACACGGTGTTCAGGCGGTGCTCTGCTGCAACGGGCTGTTTACTTCCCACCGAACCCTGGAGCAAGTCTACGATCAGGAACTCAAGTACTTGAAAGAGCCCGTAGGTACTGCAACTGGAGGAGATTATGAGATCGATTGGGACAGAAAAACGGTCACCATCGGTTCTGAAGAGAACGGTCCTATCATGCGAGCCGCTTTCAGAACAGGGATCGGATGCGTCATCCTGGCACCCGATCAAACCTTTGACGTTATTGATGATCTTCCTGTCCAAAGTCTTCCTCCGCTTTCGGGAGATCCAACTACTATTGCCTGGCCTGAAGGCGATCTGGTTAAGAAACAGACACTGCCTGATTACATAGATTCCGGTCGCTTGGTCGAGGCCTCCAATTGGTCATTTCAGCGGGATTCTCAGGAACAAGTCACCCTAAGTTTGCTGGTAGTTCACAAGGGGCAGATCATATTGGAAAAGTATGCCGAAGGGGTGGATATGTACACCAAAACACGCACCTGGTCTACGGCTAAGAGTGTTGCAACTACTTTGATCGGTATGTTGGTGGACCAGGGGAAAATGAGTTTGGACCAACCATTGGGGATCGAATGGCTGCCTGAAGAACACACCTCAGAAAATGATCCACGATCGGCCATTACCCTGAGGCATGTTCTAAATATGTCTAGTGGTCTTTACACGGTAGATAATAGAAGGATGGAGTATGCGACGGGATCAGGACTTTCCTATTGGGCAGGAGCAAGTTCTGTGAATGGGGCAAGAAATAGGGGGCTGATCAGGGCGCCAGGATCCTATTGGGATTATGAGAATTACGATACGCTCTTGGCGGTCTTGGCCATGAAAAATGCACTGGGCGATGAGCAGACTTATAGAGAATTTCCAAGAAAAGCCCTGTTTGATAAGATTGGGATGAGAAATACCTTTCCCAGTACTGACCGATTCGGGGATTTTATATTCAGTAGTCAGGTCTATACTAATGCCAGGGACCTGGCCCGGTTTGGCATGCTTTACCAGCAAAACGGTATTTGGAATGGGGAGCGATTAATTTCCGAGGAGTGGATAGACTTTGTTAGAACCCCCGCGCCTTCCACCGTAGAACGCGGCAATTTTTACGGTGGCCAATGGTGGTTAGTTCCAGATGATCGGACAGATGTGCCCAAAGACGCATACTCGACCGCGGGAAACAGAGGGCAATATGTGATCGTGGTGCCGTCCCATGATCTGGTCATTGTTAGAAGAGGTCTGGATTACGGCAGACAAGGATTTGACCGATGGGATGTGACCAGAGAGGTGCTTAAGGCGTTTCCACAGGATTATCAATCCAAGGATTAGCGGTGATCAATGCCTTTTGATAAATGAAGTTACAGCCTTTACTATTATTACACGGCGCCCTGGGAAGCAAAGCCCAATTGGCTGGAATTAAAAAAGAACTTGATCCACATTACGAGGTCCATTCAATGGATTTTGAAGGTCATGGGGATAAGCCTTCTGATCGTGATTTCCGCATGGAGCATTTTACCGAAAATGTAGTGTCCTTTCTGGATGAGCACAACTTAGGTAGTGTCTCAATATTCGGATATAGCATGGGAGGCTATGTGGCTCTAAACCTTGCCAGACAGGATCCCGATCGGGTGAAAAGAATAGTCACCTATGGAACCAAATTCGATTGGAGACCCGAGACCGCAGCCAAAGAAGTGAAAATGTTGGACCCTGATCTGATCCAGGCAAAAGTGCCCCACTTTGCAGCTCATCTTGACACTGTTCACCAGGGAACAAATTGGAAAGATGTATTGTCTAAGACTGCAAAAATGATGCTGGCTCTCGGAGAGAATCCACCATTGACGCCATCGACTTTATCAAAAATTGATCAGCCCGTATTAATTGGGATAGGGTCAGAAGACAATATGGTCAGCTTGGGAGAATCGGAGAATACAGCAGCCACTTTGAAAAACGGAGAATTAAAAGTTTTAGACCGATATAAGCACCCCATCGAGAAGAATGATCCAGCAATTTTAACCAACATGATAAGTAGTTTTATTCTAGAATCAGATGAAAATGGTTGATCCAATCTCGATAAATCGGTCTTGTATTATCGGTTTGATGATGAGTATAATATTGATCGGTTGTGGCTTAAACTCTGCAGAGGAAAACCTCCTAGGGCGTTGGGTAGAAACAGAGAATGAGCAGATCGTCTGGCAGTTTTATCCGGATAGCCTGGTCATAACAGAGGACCCTTTTAGAAGAGTTGATTGGGGAGCAACTTCTTCGAAGATAATGGTCGATTATCCAAAGATATTTTGGGATTCTGAGGGTAAGCCGCGGGATACGATAGATCCCATTGTAATTGACTACAAGCTTTCTGAGAATCGCGATACCATGATAGGAACCTTGAAAAATATGCACGGAACTCACGAATTTGGACTGATAAGAAGCGAAAAATGAAAAGACAATTCATCAATCTGGGGATAGCCTTATTCGGCTTCTTGGGATTTTCCCAAAACCAAGTGAACCCGGCTCAAATCCAAGAAGATTTAAATGACTTATTAGGTTACTATAGCACCCGCTATGTCTATTATGCCGACAAGCAAGTGGACATGGACTGCATTCGGGAGAAGTACAGTGCGATGATTCCGTCCCTACAAAACCGTTCAGATGTCATCCTCTTTTTCGAATATGTGCTGAACGAATTCTACGACAGTCATATCTCCTTAAGTACCAATCTCAGGGAGTCTTACCGGCTCTGGTCACCCATCTTCATAGAACTCAAAAACGGTAAGGCTATCATCAAGAATGTATGGCAAACCCAACTTGCCAATCTGGAACAAGATATTTTGGGAGCTGAGATAGCTAGTTTCAATGGGGTCAGTTTTGATCAAACGATAGACGACTTCCCATCACTTTGCAATGACAAGAATTCGGATGAGGTACTTAAGTGGATCGCAAACAAGGTGGTGGCGGGCAAGTACAGTGAGCCAAGGGTACTGGGCTTGAAACTGAAAGATGGAAGGCAGGTCCAGTTTGACATGGATGCGCTGAGGTTCAAGGAAGACAGTGGTCTGGTCACTACAGAGATAAAAGCCGGCATTGCCATTGTCCGTCTGAATAATTCCCTGGGAAATAACCAATTGATCTCCGAATTTGACCGGGTTTTGGACGGCCTTATGGACACAAAAGGCTTGATTCTAGATCTGAGAAACACCAATACCGGCGGCAATACTTACGTGGCCAAGGGAATCATGAGTCGGTTCATAGACCGAGAGCTGCCTTATCAAAAGCATGAATACACTGAGATGTACGACAATCAGCCTGCCATTGTGCGCAGCTGGTACGAACTGGTTAGACCCAGGGGGAAACAGTACACCAAACCTGTGGTGGTCTTGGTTGGCCGATGGACTGGCAGTATGGGAGAAGGTATGGCCGTAGGCTTTGATGCCATGAAGCGGGCGCCTGTTGTGGGTACAGAAATGAAGCGACTGGCTGGTTCCGATTTTGATTTCACCTTTAAACACCAGGATTTCCGCTTTAAGATCATCCTTGAAAAGCTCTATCACGTGAATGGAACGCTGCGTGAGGAATATGTACCAGAGCACTATGTTAAGCAGTCCACCTTGGACAAAGATGAAACTTTGGAAAAAGGAATAGAGTTAATACGGAAAGTGACAGACTAATCCAATGTCATTTAACTACAAAAGATCCAGACCACCTTGGATCAAATGCGCCACTTCCGGGCGGGTTTTCTGAAGCTCCAAGAGGTGGTTCTGACTTTGCTCACGCCATCTGGAATCATTAGCCACTCCCCATTCATGAATTTCGAGTGACAAGAGCCAATCGCTTGGAAACTCTTGTTCCAGTTGCATAAGAATCTCGTACATCCTGTCGCTTGAACTTGTACCGGACTGTCTGATATCTCTTACCTCCTGATAAAGTCCATTGAGAGTCTTATCCGCTTGGGACATTTCCGGCATAATGGTCGGGGTGTCACTTGGTTTATGGGTCATCTGGGTAAACGAAAGGTAGTCTGCCGTCCCGGCAAAGGCCGATACGACCTCTTTTCCAACCGCCATGTCGAATTCCCCCCATTCCGGTTTGAACAATACTTCGCCCTGGTAAGTAACAGTACAGTCTGTAAACTGGATCAGCATCAATTCTCCTCTAAGGTTTCTCATCCCAGTGACGTTAAGCCCCTCTACGGTGATACCGCTTTCAAACTCGAAGGAGATTGGCTTACCATCATAAAAATTGTAAGCCTGCAGGTCCCGGGGCCCCATATTTTCGATGGCCAGGTTGATCTTTTTAAGTTTACCCAGCGGAGAGCTAAACCCATGCGCGTGCCGGCTGATTCCATGACCGATCACTTCTTTTTCCCGATAAGCCAGGGCGGTTGGTCCTTCTGTCTTGAAGAAGACCACCTCGTTATCCTCGTTCTGTATCATCCGGGTAAATACACCTGTGATCTGCAGCCCGGTACTCAGTTCTATGGTTCCGACCTGCTTGGAATCGATCAGTTTTTTCAAACCGCGCCATCCTCCTTTTCGCACAGCCATGGTATTGGCAAATTCCTCCAGTACCTCTTGTAAATAGGCAAAATCCGGAGTTACGAACAATTGCGGCTGAGGTTTGGTGATATCAAAATCCTGGTAGGCCGCATCTATGGAATAAGGGATCTTCTCCACTTCTGCTTTCATGCACCACTCGCTTTCCCCTATGGAGGATAGCAATCCGGCTCCGTAGATCTTAGGGTCTTCCACGGTACCAACCATACCGTATTCCACGGTCCACCAGTGCAGGTTTCGGATCAGGGCCATTTCGGACGGCTCCACCTTTTTGGCTTGTAGCGCGTTGACCCGTTCTTCGGCTGCATCGATGTCCGACTGAGGTATACCCTCAGCTTCCTTAAGTATGGACAATTCCCTGACAGCCTCGTACATGTCCTGGTCGTGGGCGGATAGGATGGCCTTGGCACCGATCTCTCCAAAACGCCTCAGGTATTCTGCATAGTCCGGGCTGGCAATGATGGGCGCGTGTCCGGCTCCTTCGTGTATGATGTCCGGAGCTGGAGTGTACTCCATATTCTCCAGTTGACGGATCTCACTGGCGATCACCAGTATCTTATACGCCTGAAATTCCATAAAGGCATTGGGAGGGATAAAACCATCAACAGCTACAGCAGCCCAACCAATTTCCTTCAGGATACGATTCATCCCATACATAGAGGGGATCTCTTCTATAGAGATTCCTGTCTGTCTTAAACCGTCCAAATAACTTTCGTGAGCAACCTTGCCTAGGTAGTCCACATTCTTACGCATCACATAGCGCCAAACCGCTTGGTTGATAGGTGTATAGTGATCGTAATTCTGAGGCTTGATGTATTGCTTCAGATGCGGTGGTAACCGATCTATAAGTTCGTTGCTTTCGTATCCCTTTTCCATAAGAAGCTCAAAAATAAGAACAAACCTCAGATTTTAGGGGTATTCCGGCTCGAAATTATATGTGGCTCAGGTTCTAAAATCGTATCTTCGGGGGTATGAGAACCGGAACACGAAAAGAGGAGATTGTAGTCGAGGCCTCCAAACTCTTCAAGGAGAAAGGTTACAGCGCCGTTTCGGTCAGGGATATTGCCCAGGTAATGGGTATCAAGGCGGCCAGCCTCTACAATCACATCGACAGTAAACAAGAAATTCTTGCGCTGCTCATCATGGAGCTTGCCCGGGAATTTACCGAGGGTATGCGGGAGATCAGACAGCGGTCGGAAACTCCATTGGAAAAGATACGGGCAGTCATAGAGATGCATATTGACATCACCGTAAGTCGGTCTGAAGCACTTGCTGCCTTGAACAATGATTGGATGCATTTGGGAGAAGAAGACCGAGTGGAATTTGTCCGGATGCGAGAGGACTATGAGGAGAATTTTCGTCAGGTCATTCACAAAGGAATACAAGAAGGAGAGATTCGAAATCTGCACCCCGAGGTTATTCTCTTTTCAATACTGTCTACACTGAGGACCCTTTATTTGTGGTATCAGAAACGAGGTAAATTGGACGTTAACGTGCTGAAAAAGGATATGGTTGCGGTCCTGATACAAGGGATAGTTTAGCATATTTTAACTTGGATGTAAGACTAACAAACGTTAGTTTTGTGTCAAATTTGAACTGTTTTGACCGATTTTCATGAATTACGTGTTGCCGATGCAGTAAAGACCACTGCAGATTGTACGGTGATCACCTTCGATGTGCCGTCAGAACTGCGGGAGATCTTTCGCTTCCGACAGGGACAACACCTGACTTTGCGTAAGGATCTTAACGGTGAGGATGTTCGCCGATCCTACAGCCTCTGTTCCAGTCCACTGGAAGATCAGTGGAAGGTTGCTGTCAAGCAGATCCCTGGTGGGATTTTTTCGACCTATGTGAATGAAGAGCTGAGGACCGGAGATATATTGGAGGTTATGCCGCCAACCGGACATTTTGGGGTCGAAACGGGTCAGGGTTCCAAGCATTATGTAGCCTTTGTTGCAGGTAGTGGAATAACCCCTGTGTTATCCATGATCAAAGCGCATTTGGAGCGGGAACCCGAGTCCAGATTCCAGTTGTTTTACTTGAACAGGACAGCCAAATCGATTATCTTTAAAGAGGAGATCGAACAGCTGAGGAACAAATTCTTCGGAAGGTTGGAGATCTTCTATTTCCTGACCAAGGAAAGACGCGATATCGAACTGTTCAACGGACGGTTTACCCCGGAGAAACTTGGGCGTATCTTCGGTAGCCTTACCGATTTGGAATCGGTTGACGAGGTCTTTCTTTGTGGCCCCGAGGAAATGATCTTCCTGATCAGGGACCAATTGCAACAAGCCGGCCTCGATCCGGAAAAGATACATTACGAATTATTTGTCAGCGGTCTGACTGCCGAGGATAAGGCAAGAGTAGAGCGTCTCGCTGCCCGATCTTTGGAGGGCGTGGATGTGACCATAGTCGATGGCGGGAAGGAGTTCCACTATATCATGACCGATGACTACGACAATATCCTGGATGCTGCCCTAGGAGCGGGTGCGGACCTTCCCTTTGCTTGTAAGGGTGGTGTATGCAGCACCTGCAAGTGCAAGGTGATCAGTGGAGAGGTCGAGATGAAAATAAATTACGCACTAGAGCAGGACGAACTGGATCAGAATTTTGTACTGAGCTGCCAGGCAGTGCCTGTGAGTGATCAAGTAAAGGTCGATTTCGACGTTTAAAACGAATAGCTATGAGTGAACGAGAAGTAAAGAACCTGGAGGCCATTTTTGACGCTCGCATTGAGCGGGACGAAAGAATAGAGCCCAAAGATTGGATGCCGGAGAAGTACCGACAGACCCATATCCGACAAATATCCCAGCACGCCCATTCTGAAATTGTGGGCATGTTACCGGAAGGCAACTGGATCACCCGAGCGCCTTCCCTAAGGCGAAAGGCAGCTTTGCTGGCCAAGGTACAAGACGAAGCCGGACACGGCCTGTATTTGTATTCAGCTTGTGAGACCCTTGGAATTACAAGAGAGGAGATGTATGAGCAACTGCACAGCGGTAAGGCGAAATACTCTTCCATCTTTAATTATCCTACCATTACCTGGGCCGATATCGGAGCTATTGGATGGTTGGTAGACGGCGCAGCCATCATCAATCAGGTTGCCCTCTGTAATACGTCCTATGGTCCTTATGCTCGGGCCATGGTTCGTATCTGTAAGGAGGAAAGTTTTCATCAACGTCAGGGATACGAGATCATGTTAACACTGAGCCGAGGAACCGAGGAGCAGAAAGCTATGGCACAAGATGCTCTGAACCGGTGGTGGTGGCCCAGTCTGATGATGTTTGGGCCAAGGGACGAAGCCTCTACCCACACGGCTCAATCCATGAAGTGGAAACTGAAAAGAAAGACCAACGACGAATTGCGACAGCAGTTTATAGACCAGACCGTTCCTCAGGCTGATATCCTTGGATTGAGTGTGCCCGATCCTGATCTGAAGTTCAACCCAGAGACCGGTCATTACGATTTTGGCGAGATCGATTGGAAAGAATTCTGGCAAGTAGTCAAGGGTCACGGCCCGTGCAACAAGGAGCGCATGGAAGCCCGTGTTGGCGCCTGGGAACGTGGTGCCTGGGTTCGTGATGCAGCCATGGCACATGCCGAAAAGAACAAGAACAAAACGATGGCGAAAGCCGGATAATCGGAATTCAGATGAAGAACAATTGGCCCATATGGGAAGTATTTGTCCGATCCAAGAATGGATTGGAGCACAGGCACTTTGGAAGCCTTCGTGCTGCCGACGCTGAAATGGCACTGGAGAATGCACGGGACGTTTACACCCGCAGGAATGAAGGAGTGAGTATTTGGGTAGTGGAGAGCAAGCACATCACGGCCTCTAACCCTGAGAACAACGGAGAGCTGTTCGAGCCTGCAATGGACAAGGTTTACAGACATCCTACCTTCTACGACCTTCCGGACGAAGTAAAACACATGTAGCATGGAGTTTACAGATAAAGATCGATACACCTATGTGATCGGGATCGCGGACAATATGTTGATCCTCGGGCAGCGCCTTGGTGAGCTTTGCGGGCATGGTCCCAATCTGGAGACGGACATTGCCCTAACCAATATTGCCTTGGATCTTTTTGGTCAGGTGCGGTCCTATTATCAGTACGCTGCTCAACTTGTCGGTGAAAATAAGTCGGAAGATGATGTAGCCTTTCTTCGCAGGGAACGCGAATATTTAAATGCCTTGTTGGTGGAGCAACCCAACACCCATTTTGGTTATGTGATCGGAAGGCAGTTCCTGTTTGACGTCTTTCACCTACTCATGCTGAAGGAATTGGTCAAGAGCAATGATGAGACCTTGAGAGCCATTGCCGCAAAAGGAATTAAGGAGGTGAGTTATCACCAGCGATTCTCCGGAGATTGGCTCAAGCGTTTGGGAGATGGGACCGAAGAGAGTCAACACAAGATGCAGGAGGCCATGAACGACCTTCTACCCTATACTCGGGAGCTGTTTGAGATGACTGAAGCCGATACCAAGGCCTTTGAGGCTGGAGTGGGTGTAAATCTGGGATCGTTGTACGAGCAGTATCAGGAAATCGTGCAAGAGCACCTGGAAGAAGCTACCTTGGACATGCCGGAAGAACTGTATTTCAAATCTGGTGGTAAACAGGGTATTCATTCCGAGCATATGGGTTATATCCTGACCGATATGCAATATATGCAACGCACTTATCCGCAGATGAATTGGTAGTCATGAATACAGCCCAGGCCCGAATAGACAGGGATTTGATCCCTATTCTGGAGCAAGTTAGCGATCCGGAGATACCGGTATTGACGGTTTTGGATCTAGGGGTCATCCGAGAGGCTGTAAAAGAGGGAGATGAGGTTCATATCAAACTCACTCCCACCTATTCGGGTTGCCCGGCCATGGACGTTATCGCGGACGACCTAAAGGCCGCCCTGGCTAAACACCAGCTAAAGGCAGTTGTGAAGTTGGTGTTATCACCAGCTTGGTCTACGGATTGGTTAAGTGAAGCTGGGAAACAAAAGATGGAGGCCTATGGTATTGCCCCGCCATTGGAAGCCTCTGCAGATAAGGCTGCTCTGCTGGGAGAAGCTGCTATTGTGCCCTGTACCAATTGTGGCTCAAAAAGTACGCGTATGATCAGCCAGTTTGGTTCGACGGCCTGTAAGGCACTGTTTCAATGCGACGACTGTCAGGAACCCTTCGACTATTTCAAATGCTTAAAATAGATAACCTATCAACCCCATGAACCCATCCATCGAAATGACAGTTAGCGGTAATTTGGCCCAGATCTGGCTGAACCGCCCGGCTGTGTTCAATAGCTTCAATCGGGAAATGGCGCTGGATCTGCAGTATAAACTCAAGCAATGCCAGGATGATGACCAAATTCGGGGGGTGCTGATCTCTGGAAGAGGAAAAGCATTTTGCGCGGGTCAGGACCTCAAAGAAGTTACCACACCAGAACTCAATCCCGGATTCAAGAAGATCTTGGAAGAGCATTACAATCCCATTGTCCGCCAGATACGGGGTCTGAGCAAGCCAGTAGTTGCCGCCGTCAATGGTGTTGCGGCAGGAGCCGGGGCCAACATCGCATTGGCTTGCGATGTGGTGATCGCCTCAGAGCACGCCAGTTTTATCCAGGCTTTTAGCAAGATCGGACTAGTGCCCGATAGTGGAGGGACCTTTTTCTTACCCAGATTGATCGGCTGGCAGAAGGCCTCGGCCCTGATGATGCTGGGAGATAAAGTTTCTGCCCAGGAAGCAGAACAAATTGGAATGATCTATAAAGTAGTTCCCGCCGAAGAATTTGAGGCAACTGCCCTTCAATTGGCTCAGAAATTGTCACAGATGCCGACCCAGGCCTTGGCCTATACCAAAGAATTGCTCAACCAGAGTTTGACCAATGACCTAAGTGCCCAATTGAAGGAAGAATCGCGATTACAGATAGCCTCTGCCCAAAGTGAAGACTACAGTGAGGGTGTGGCCGCCTTCATTGAAAAACGCAAACCTAATTTTTCCGGAAGATGATCGAAAAAGTGGGAATAATCGGTTCTGGTACCATGGGTGCCGGGATTGCCCAAGTGGCGGCTACTGCTGGACACCAGGTCGTATTATATGATACGAATCAGGATGCTCTTACCCGGGCAGAACAATCCTTGCAAAATATTTTGGACAGACTGGTGGCAAAAAGGCGTATTCAACGTGAAGAGCGAGATGCGATTTGGAGTCGAATCACCATGAGTGACCAAATGGTGTCACTCTCTGGTTCTGATCTTGTGATCGAGGCAATAGTTGAAGACCTGTCAGTCAAGCAAAGTGTATTCCGGGAGCTGGAAGCGATTGTCGGAAAAAAGACCATACTGGCATCGAATACATCATCTTTGTCCATTGCGTCAATTGCTGCGGCACTCAACCGCCCGAAACGCTGCATAGGTATCCATTTCTTTAATCCAGCACCCTTGATGAAATTGGTGGAGGTCATTCCAGCCGTGCAAACCTCAAATAAGACGCAGCAACTAGTAGAAGAGACCATTAAACAGTGGGGCAAGGTGGTTGCCATTGCAAAAGATACACCTGGCTTTATCGTCAACCGGGTGGCCAGGCCATTCTATGGAGAGGCGCTCAGGATCTATGACGAGGGCATAGCGAATTTTGCGACCATCGATTGGGCAGTTAAGTCCATTGGTGGTTTCAGGATGGGACCATTCGAATTGATGGATTTTATCGGTAATGATGTCAACTATAAAGTAACGGAGACCGTATTTAAATCCTTCTATTACGATCCCCGGTACAAACCTTCTTTTACACAGAAAAGACTGAGTGAGGCAGGTTACCTTGGACGAAAAAGCGGGAAAGGATATTACGATTACGGAGAGGATGCTCCGGAAAAGGTCATCGCAGAGGACGTAGCCCTGGCCCACCGCATCTTTGATCGAATCCTGGTGATGTTGATCAACGAAGCCGCCGATGCCCTTCACCTGAACATTGCTTCCGCAACGGACATCGATCTGGCTATGACCTGCGGGGTTAACTATCCCAAGGGCCTATTGGCTTGGGCGGACGAAAAGACCATCGACTGGTGCGTTAGTCGCATGGATGACTTATATGCCGAGTATCATGAAGATCGTTACCGCTGCTCGCCCTTGCTGAGACGCATGCAGAAGAACCAAGAGACATTTTATCTGTGATAGAAGGAACTCGCATACCGCATAAAATGTTGTCCCTGGACCCTTTTAGTCAATGGATGGGGATAGAGATCCTGGAGGTCAGAACAGGCTATTGTAGGTTGGCAATGACCGTAAGGGAGGAGATGCTCAATAGTATGGGATATGCACATGGAGGGATATCCTATTCTCTGGCCGATACCGCCTTTGGGTTTGCCAGCAACACCCATGGACGATATGCTGTATCTATAGAGACCTCCATCAATCATATCGAAGCCATACACCAGGGCGATTATTTGGTTGCTGAGGCCATTATCGACGTAACCAAGAATAAATTGGGATTCAACATAGTTGAGGTCCGAAGAGGCGATGAGGTCGTTGCCCTTTTTAAAGGGGTGGTGTATCGCACGCAAAAACAATGGGAATAATATGAAAGAAGCCTATATAGTTGATGGGATCAGGACGCCTATCGGGAAATACAAAGGGACATTAAGTCCGGTCAGAACAGATGACCTGGCTGCCCTGGTCATTAAGGAATTGGTAGAACGCAATCCCAATGTGCCCACCGAGGCTTATGATGATGTGATCCTAGGCTGTGCCAATCAGGCTGGGGAAGATAACCGCAATGTAGCACGTATGGCCTTGCTTTTGGCCGGTCTTCCCATGACGGTTCCCGGAGAGACAGTCAATCGTTTGTGTAGTAGTGGGCTATCAGCCATGATACATGCCAACCGGGCCATCAAGGCCGGGGATGGTAATCTTTTTATAGCCGGCGGGGTAGAACATATGACCCGCGGACCTTACGTAGTAGCCAAGCCCTCATCGGCCTTTGGGAATGACGCTCGTATGTATGATTCCAGTTTTGGCTGGCGCTTTGTAAACCCAAAAATGGAGGCAGCCTATGGTACGGATGCCATGGGTAATACGGCCGAGAACCTGGTGGATAAATACAACATCAGCCGGGAGGACCAGGATGCTTTTGCCAGCAAGAGTCAGCAAAAGGCAGCTGCAGCAACTCAAAACGGACGTTTGGGAATGGAGATAGTGGCCGTGGAGATCCCAAGGCGAAAACAAGATCCATTGATCTTCGAAGAAGACGAATTTATCAAACCCGGTAGTACCCCTGAGGTACTGGCCAAACTGAGGTCGGCCTTTAGAAAGGACGGGAGCGTGACTGCAGGGAACAGTTCTGGTCTCAACGACGGCGCCGCAGTCAACCTGATCGCCTCTGAAGATGCCGTTAAAAAATACAATTTAAACCCCTTAGCAAGAATAGTAAGTTCTGCAGTGGTGGGTGTAGAACCTCGCATTATGGGGATAGGTCCGGTAGAGGCTTCCAACAAAGCTTTGGAAAAAGCAGGTCTGACCATGGAGGATATGGACATCATCGAGCTGAACGAGGCTTTTGCTGCTCAATCCCTGGCCTGTATCCGTGCCTGGGGGTTGGCCGATGACGACCCCAGAATCAACCCAAATGGAGGGGCTATAGCCATCGGACATCCACTGGGGATGACCGGAGCCAGGATAGCCCTATCCGCAGCCCGCGAATTACAACAAACGGCCAAACGATATGCCCTGGTCACCATGTGTATTGGTGTTGGGCAGGGTTATGCCATGGTCATAGAAAACGCTCATCTGTGAAAAAGGTCATCGTCATAGGAGGAGCAGGGACCATCGGTAAGGTGGTCACAGCCAGGCTGAAGGAAGACCATGAAGTCATTGTTGCCGGAAGGAATTCGGGGGATATTCGTGTGGATATAGCGGATAGCCAATCCATTGAAGCCATGTTCCGTGAGGCTGGCCAGGTAGATGCCGTGGTCAATGTCTCAGGCGAGGCCAAATGGGATCACTTTGACAATTTGAGCGAGGAAGATTATTACATTGGGATACGCTCCAAAATGATGGGACAGGTCAATTTGGTTCGCATTGGAAA
The DNA here is from genome assembly GCF_002943755.1 of Aureitalea marina. Taxonomy (NCBI): domain Bacteria; kingdom Pseudomonadati; phylum Bacteroidota; class Flavobacteriia; order Flavobacteriales; family Flavobacteriaceae; genus Aureitalea; species Aureitalea marina. The sequence goes on along the minus strand of NZ_MQUB01000001.1, from coordinate 1,976,986 downwards.
GGAGTATTTGAAACCCGGTGGCTCCATCACCCTGACAACGGGAATCCTTGCAGATGACCCGGTGCTGCTAACCACCTCAGCTGCCATGGTCAATGGAGCAATTCACAGTTTTGTGAGAGCCGTAGTTCTGGATAGGCCCGATATACGGGTCAATGCGGTATCAGCCGGATTGGTCGCGGATGCCTTTGAAAAATATAAGCCCTATTTCCCTGGTCACGACCCCGTACCTATGGAAAAGGTGGCCAATGGATATGTAAAATGTGTAGATGGTCAAATCACCGGACAGGTAGTCCGGGTGATGGCCTGAAAATAATCGACTCATGAGTAAGACACAACATTACGTTCAGGGACAATGGTTGGATGGTTCCGGAGATGGAACACCTATCCTGGATTCGGTAACCGGAGAACATTTCACCAATGTCACCGTCCAAGGCCTGGATGTGCCGGCTATTCTGCAGTACGGAAGAGAGCACGGTCGAACCTTAAGAAGAATGACCTTCCAGGAAAGGGGCAATGCTATCAAGAAACTGGCCCTTTACCTCAATAAACGAAAGGAGCAGTTCTACGAGCTCAGCTACAGGACGGGGGCTACCAAGTTGGATTCCTGGATCGATATAGAAGGAGGTTTTGGCAATCTTTTTGCCAATGCCAGCCTGAGGAAATTATTCCCTAACCAGTGGTATCATGTAGAGGGAGATCCGATCGACCTCTCCAGGGGAGGTCGCTTTATGGCCCACCACATCATGGTGCCTCGAGAAGGTGTTGCCGTCCATATCAATGCCTTTAATTTCCCGGTTTGGGGGATGCTGGAAAAATGTGCCGTCAACTGGATGGCTGGGATGCCCGCAGTGGTATTGCCCGCTCCTCAAACCGCCTACCTGGCAGAGGCCGTGGTTAGAGAGATCGTTGCTTCCGGGATCTTACCGGAAGGCTCTATTCAGCTGATCAGCGGTACAGCCAGGGATATCCTGGACACGGTTCAATCTCAGGATGTGGTTACCTTCACTGGTTCGGCATCTACAGGAAGAATTTTAAAAAATCACCCGCGCTTGATAGAAGAGTCAGTTCCCTTTACCATGGAGGCGGATAGTCTGAACGCTTCGGTGCTTGGGCTTGACGCTAAACCCGGCAGTCCTGAATTTGACCTCTTTGTTAAAGAGGTGCGTAAGGAGATGACGGTCAAGGCTGGGCAAAAATGTACGGCCATCCGTCGCATCATCGTGCCTGAGGATCGTATGGAAGACGTACAGATCGCTTTAGGCCAGGCCTTGGACAAAGTAACCATCGGTGATCCTCGCTTAAAAGAGGTGCGTATGGGAGCTTTAGTAAGCAATGACCAACGTGACGCTGTGAGGGAGCAAGTCAAGAAAATAGGGGAGACTGCCCAAATGGTCTATGGTAGCCTGGATGAAGTGAATACCCTAGGAGCCGATGCTTCCAAGGGTGCATTTATGAAACCAATACTCATGCGGGAAGACGATCCGCTGAACAATCAAGCTGCTCACATAACGGAGGCCTTTGGGCCTGTATCAACCTTGATGCCATATTCGGACCTGGACGAGGCGGTTCATCTGGCCCAGATGGGCAAAGGGTCCCTGGTATCTTCCATCTGTACATTTGACGATAATATTGCCCGAGACTACGTAGTGAATGCCGCTTCTCATCATGGCCGCATTCTCGTCCTGAATCGGGAAAATGCCCAACAAAGTACTGGACATGGTTCTCCACTGCCCAATCTGATTCACGGTGGTCCAGGAAGAGCCGGAGGCGGAGAAGAAATGGGAGGAATGCGCGGCATCAAGCACTATATGCAGCGTTGCGCCGTCCAAGGGACGCCGACCACCCTAACCGAAGTTACCGGTATCTATCAACCTAAAGGAGCTTACAAAGAGTCAGAACAGCATCCTTTTAAATACCACTGGGAAGATGTAGAGGTAGGGATGTCTATGGAGACCCATCGAAGGACGATAACCGACAGTGACATCATCAACTTTGCCAACCTGACCTGGGATCATTTCTATGCTCATACCGATATCACTTCCTTGGATGGCAGCATCTTTGAAAAAAGAACGGCTCATGGATATTTTATCCTGGGAGCGGCTGCCGGATTGTTTGTTCATCCTAATAAGGGGCCGGTTGCGGCTAACTACGGATTAGAGGATTGCCGCTTTCTAAGGCCTTTGTACCACAACGACACCATCTATGTACGGTTGACATGTAAGCAGAAGATCGACCGGGATCAGCGTGGGGCCGAGCTTCCTGCAGGGATCGTAAAGTGGTATGGAGAGGTCTTTGATGCCGAGGACGAACTGGTCGCCATCGTGACCGTTCTGACCCTGGTGCAAAAGAAGCAGACTACTTTGGTGGAAATGACAGAGGAAAAGATCAATGCGTGTTTAGCAACCCTCAAAGAGGATACCAAAGCTACTTGGGGTTATATGACCGCCCAGGAGATGGTGGAACATTTAGAATACACCTACCGAATAGCTGCGGGAGAGATCCAGGATTTCGAGATCGCTACCCCGGAAAAGATCCTGGAAAAGGTTCACGCCACCTTGTATAATTACGAGAAGATGCCTCAGGGATACGATTTCCCCCTGGCAGCACGATCTAAGATCAAAGAGGTGAAGCATGCTGATCTGGATACCGCCAAAGTAAAGATGTTTGAGGCAAGAGATGCCTACCTGGAATATTTTAAAGAGAATCCCGAGGCCCGAACAAAGAATGTGGTCTTTGGTGAACTGAATCGCTTTGAGTGGTATTTGCTGGAGCGCAAACACCTGAATCATCATTTTGAACAATTTGGATTGATCTAAACCTATGACAGCACCCTACGTCAAAACGGATAAAACTGATGGCATTGCAACCATCGAATTCTTTCACCCGGCACATAACAGCTTACCGGGAGATATACTCGCCTTACTGGCCGAAGCCATTACTGAGGCAGGAGATGATCCCGAGGTAAAAGTTGTAATCTTAAAGAGTGGTGGTGACCGTACCTTTTGTGCCGGCGCCAGCTTTAAGGAATTGGTCAACATCCAGGACGAGGCCCAGGGAAAGATATTCTTTAGCGGTTTTGCCAATGTAATCAATGCCATGCGGAAATGCCCCAAGTTCATCATTGGACGAATCCAGGGGAAGACCGTGGGCGGAGGTGTAGGATTAGCTTCGGCAACAGACTTCTGTATGGCCACCAAATTCGCAGCTATCAAGCTAAGTGAGCTCAACGTAGGGATAGGACCCTTTGTAGTCGGACCTGCCGTTGAGCGTAAATTAGGTCTGTCCGGTATGTCCCAGATCGCCATCGATGCCAATTTCTTTTACCCGGCCGAGTGGGCTCGTCAAAAAGGGCTGTTTGCCCAAGTTTACGAGAGCACAGAAGAACTGGATGCCGCCGTTCAGGAAATGGCGACCAAACTGTGTGGATACAATCCAGAGGCCATGAGGGAAATGAAAAAGATATTCTGGGAAGGAACCGGGCATTGGGATGAGTTACTTGCCGAGCGAGCCACCATCAGTGGCCGGTTGGTGCTCAGTGACTTCACCCGCGAAACCTTAAAACGCTTTAAATGATCTACTCCTTCCAAGGACATATACCCGTAGTTCACCCCTCCAGCTTTGTTCATCCGCTGGCAGCGGTTACCGGTAACGTGATCATTGGTAAGGATTGCTATATCGGACCCGGTGCAGCGATCCGAGGAGATTGGGGAGAGATCGTATTGGAAGACGGAGTCAATGTGCAGGAGAATTGTACGGTCCATATGTTTCCGGGAAAATCCATCCGGTTGAAATCCGGGGCTCATGTGGGTCATGGAGCCGTGATTCACGGAGCCAACCTGGGAGCCAATTGCCTGATCGGTATGAATTCGGTCATCATGGACGATGCCCAGATTGGGGACGAATGCATAGTAGGCGCTATGAGTTTTGTCAAGGCGGAATCCAGCTTTGAGGCCAGGAGCCTGATCGTAGGTAATCCCGCTAAGAAGATCAAGGAGGTGTCCGATGAGATGATCGCCTGGAAGACGGCAGGAACACGATTGTATCAGCAACTTCCGGCGGACTGCCACCAAAGCCTGAAGGAGGTAGAACCCTTGACCGAGCTGCCCGAGAACAGGCCTGAACAGAAAGATTTTTATCAAACCCTGAAATCGTATCAGCGAGATCATGGCTAATTACGAATTTAAAATGCCCCGTTTGGGCGAGAGCATAACCGAAGCTGCCATCATACAATGGCACAAAAGTGTTGGTGATTATATCGAAATAGATGAGATCTTATTGGAAGTTGCCACGGACAAAGTGGATTCTGAAGTTCCGGCCACGGTAAGTGGTACAATTACCGAGATCTTATTCCAACCCAACGAGGTAGTGGGTATAGGCGATGTAATTGCGCGATTGGATACCGATGGTGAGGTTCCTTTGGAGGTGAAATCGGCATCTAAGCCAACTAAAAAAGAGACCAAAACCGAATCCAGGCCTCAAAAAAAACAGGCCAAACGGGCGATGGCTTCGGCTGTGTCCGTAAACGAGAATTTATTTGTTAGTCCGCTGGTAGATCAGATCGCCAGAACTCATCATATTTCTTACGAGGAATTGGCCCGCATCCCTGCGACAGGAAAGGACGGGAGACTGCGTAAGAGTGATGTGATGCAATACCTGGATGATGGTAGGCCTTTCCAATTTGCCCAACCGGCAGCCAGTAACGGGTTTCAGGTGCCGGATCTTCAATTTGACAAAGGGACAGGTAGAGTAGTAGAAATGGATCGGATGCGGCAGATGATCGCTGACCATATGGTCTTTAGTAAGCATACCTCGCCTCATGTTACAGCCTATGTGGAAGCTGACCTGACCGAAATGGTCAATTGGCGAAACGTCAACAAAGAGGGATTCCAAAAGAAATACGATCAAAAACTGACCTTTACGCCCTTATTCATCCAGTGCATCAGCAAGGCGATAGCGGCATTTCCAATGATCAATTCCTCTTTGGACGGAGATAAGATCATTGTGAAGGAGAACATTAACATAGGTATGGCAACTGCCTTGCCCAGCGGTAACCTGATCGTACCGGTCGTAAGAAAGGCAAACGAACTAAGCCTGGATCAGCTCGCCGCAAAAACCAACGAATTGGCCTCTAAGGCCAGGGATGGCAAGCTAAGTGCAGATGATACTTCCGGCAGTACTTTCACCATTAGCAATGTAGGGACCTTTGGAAGTCTGATGGGGACCCCTATCATTAACCAGCCTGAGGCGGCCATTCTGGCCACGGGTATCATCAAGAAACGAGCCGAGGTCATGGAACGACCAGAAGGAGACAGCATTGAGATCAGACAGATGATGATGCTATCCCTGTCTTTCGATCACCGGATCGTGGACGGATACCTTGCGGGGTCTTTCTTGAGACGGATAGCAGACGAAATGGAAGGCTATGATACTTCCCAAACTTTTTAACGGAGATGACAGAGACCAATACCAATATTTCCATCAAACAGGTTCAGCAATCCAGAGTGTACCAATTGGATTTTGATAATATCCCGTTGGGAACAGCATTTACGGACCATATGTTCGTCTGTGACTATACCGACGGTCAGTGGCAGAATCCACAAATTCAACCCATGGGACTCATTCCAACGCATCCTGCTGCCATGGCCTTGCACTATGGTCAGGCCATCTTTGAAGGGATGAAAGCTACGGTTGGAGCTGATGGTATCCCTCGTTTATTTCGACCGGAAATGAATGCGGCCCGTTTGAACTTTAGTGCGCGTCGACTGGGTATGCCGGATTTTCCTGAAGATCTCTTCGTAGAGGGTTTGAAGGCCTTGGTCAAACTGGAACAGAACTGGATACCAAAGAAGGAAGGGAGTGCACTTTATCTGAGACCTTTTATGTACGCAGACGAAGCCTTTATTGGAATGCGCGCCGCAACTTCCTATAAATTCCTAATCATTGCCAGCCCTTCAGGGCCTTTCTTTAGCCGTCCCATTCGTCTTTGGGCCGAAAAGAAGTATATACGTGCAGCGGAAGGAGGTACAGGTCAGGCTAAAGCAGCAGGAAATTATGCCGCCGCCATTCGCCCTACGGAGATCGCAAAGGATAAAGGGTTTGACCAAGTGCTTTGGTTGGATGCCCACGAGCATCGATTTATTCAGGAGGTAGGTACTATGAACATCTTTTTCATGATCGATGGGAAGATCGTCACCCCAGCCCTGGATGGAGCCATTTTGGACGGTGTTACACGCAGGTCAGTAATCGAATTGCTGGTAGATTTCGGATACGAGGTCGCACAACGTGCTGTTACCATAGAGGAAGTACATCAGGCCGCAATAGATGGTACACTGCAAGAAGCCTTTGGAACAGGTACTGCTGTTGGCATTGCTTACATCAAGGAGATCGGCTGGGGAGAGGAGATCATTCCAGTATCTGACTCCCACCCACTGGGAGAGCGCGTCAACATGGAATTGAACAAGATCAAGAACGGACAATTACCCGATCGTTTTAATTGGGTGGTCAAATGTCAATAAAGTATTGTATTGGGTGAGTAAAGTGTCAGAAAAGAATCGCATAGATATAGAGTTGGTCAAAGCGGCATTCGCCAATTTGTGTACCGCTAAGGCCATGGCCTTCTTGTACGAGGAGAACTTCAAGGTGGTCTCCAAGTATGTACATGCAACCTCCAGAGGTCATGAGGCTATTCAGACGGCAGTTGGCATGCAACTCCTGCCTCAGGATTATGTCTTTCCCTATTACCGGGACGATTCCATGCTCTTGGCATTAGGGATGACGCCTTATCAGTTAATGCTGCAAGTTCTAGCTAAACGAGACGATCCTTTCTCCGGAGGCCGCACCTATTATTCTCATCCCAGTTTGAGAGATGATGACAAACCCAAGATTCCTCACCAAAGCTCAGCAACGGGTATGCAGGCCATCCCAGCCACCGGGGTTGCTATGGGTTTTTGGTATAAGGAGGCCGAAGGTCTTTCCCAAGAGGAAGACTTGCCCATAGTGGTTTGTTCTCTGGGAGATGCATCCATGACCGAAGGGGAGATCGCCGAGGCCATGCAAATGGCTGTACTTAAGAAACTACCCATATTATACCTGGTACAGGATAACGGATGGGATATCTCTGCCAATGCGGAAGAGACCAGAGCCCAGGACGCAGTTCATTATGCCAGAGGATTCAATGGTCTGGAAGCAATATCCATAGATGGAACCGATTTTCAGGAGAGCTATCGAACCATTAAGCAGGTCTTTAAGACCATGCGGGAAGAAAGACGACCCTTCCTGGTTCATGCCAGGGTTCCGTTGCTAAATCATCATACAAGTGGAGTGCGAATGGAATGGTATAGGGATGACCTGGAAGAGGCCAGGACAAGGGATCCATACCCAAAATTCCAGCGATTGCTAGAGGAAGAATACGGTCTGAGTTTTGATGAGATTCATGCCATAGAGGATGAATGTATTGAGAAGGTCCGTGCGGAATATGAGCTGGCACTTGCCGCTGAAGATCCTAAACCTGAAGATCTGGTCACCCACGATTTTGCACCCACTCCAATAACCGAGGAGTCAGGTGAGCGCGAACCAGTAGGAGCAGAAAGGGTCGTTATGGTGGATTGCGCCCTCTTTGCCATTGAAGAGTTGATGGCCAAACACAAAGAGTGCCTGCTGTATGGGCAGGATGTGGGTGGCCGGTTAGGAGGTGTCTTTAGAGAAGCGGCAACCTTAGCCCAGAAATTTGGAGACAACCGAGTGTTCAATACACCCATACAGGAAGCATTTATTGTAGGCTCTACCGTCGGGATGAGTGCCGTTGGGCTCAAACCTATTGTTGAGGTTCAATTTGCCGATTACATCTGGCCGGGGCTCAATCAGTTATTTACCGAGGTAAGCCGAAGCTGTTATTTATCTAATGGAAAGTGGCCGGTCTCCATGATCTTACGAGTTCCCATTGGGGCCTACGGAAGTGGAGGACCTTATCACTCTTCTTCAGTTGAAAGTGTGGTTTCCAATATACGTGGGATCAAGATCGCCTACCCATCCAACGGTGCGGATCTGAAGGGCTTGCTTAAGGCTGCATATTATGACCCGAATCCGGTGGTCATTTTTGAACATAAAGGACTTTATTGGAGTAAAGTTCCGGGAACCAAGGGGGCAACTTCCCTGGAGCCTGCAGAAGACTACATGTTACCCTTTGGCAAAGCTTGGGTATTGCAGGAGATCTGGAAACAGGAAGAGCAGGAGACCCTCAGTATAATTACATATGGCATGGGTGTCCATTGGGCTGTTAATGCGGCAGAACGTCTGGGTCTACAAGACCGAATAGAGATCGTGGATCTACGGACCTTACATCCAATTGATTACAAGACTATATTTGACAGTGTCCGGAAATGTGGCAAGGCCCTGGTAGTGACCGAGGAACCCTCGGAGAATAGCTTTTCACGAGCTTTACAAGGTCGTATACAGGAGGAGTGTTTCCAATCTTTGGATGCCCCTGTCATGTTGATCGGAAGCGAGAATATGCCGGCTATCCCACTTAATTCTACCCTGGAACAGACCATGATCCCCTCCGTAGAGAAGGTCATGGAAAAAATAAAGGCGCTTCTGGATTATTGAACCCACAAGCGCCCACTTTGATTGGACTGATTAATTATTTGAAGTAGTAGACCAAGGTAAAGTTGGTCCACTGGCTGTTTACGATAAGCGGAATGATCTGACCATTTCTGGGGAAAGTCAAGTCGTTGTCGTATCGTGGGATGAAATTGGCGATCAATCCCAGATGTCCCCCATTATTCAAGGCAAATTGGACTCCTGCCCTTGGCGTAAAGAAGACATTTCCTCCACCGATATTAAAGCCTTCTCCGGCTACATTTCCTTTAAATCGATCTGCGGCAAACCCTATTCCAATACCGATCAAGGGCTTGACTTTTCCTTTGGAATTGAACAAATACTCTGTTCCGAGGTCAAATTGCCAGCTGGTTATCTTGATGGTGGTGGGTGAAGGGGAGTTACCAAAGTCGTTCTCACTAGGAAGATTGACTGCTCCGTTAAAATAAAAGAACAAGGCTCCACGTAAATTGTTGTTGAAAGCAGGGGAAACGGTGACCCCAGCGTTTAAACGCGGAGATACCAGGGACTCGCTACTGCCTGTATCAAAGAACTTCACGCTGTTCAAACCTATTCCTGCCCCCAGGTAGAATCTGAAAATGTCAGTATTGAACTTTTCCGCTTTCTGAACTTCCCGGTCTGTGGGGGCATAGTCTCCGTATTCACAGCTATTGTATGCTTGGTTCAAATTGACAAGGTTGCTCTCACGGAAGTCTATCAGGTTATTAATGGTCTCTCGGATGCTGTTGCAATCCTGGTAGATCACGGACAAGACACCTCGTATCTTCTGACTTCCACCGCCTTGTCCTGCATTTCCGGCCTCAACCATTTGAGCGCCGTTTGGACTGGAGACCAAAAAATTTCTTCCTCCTAAATGATATAAGGTTGCTTTTCCGGCATCCAATGAAGCGGCCATCCAGGTTTGACTACCTGCCGAGAGAGGAGTATAGGTTCTCTTTTTGATCTGAACTGATCGAACAGAACTAAAGGCGAAGGAGTCCTCGTCTCCACCACCCTTGAAACGGACCGCTTCGTTTTGCTGATCTAGGTAAAGCCTCCCTTCCATTGTAGTGCCGTTGGATAATTCTAAACTCCCAGAATAAAAGGACTGGGCCTGAACAAGGCTACCACAAATTACAGTTAGCAGTAGCAATAGCATGTTTCTTTTCATGGCAATTGATTTAATTAAGTAATAAAGTAAATGAAATTTTGCTTATTTGGATGATGCTCCAGGAGGGTATCCTTGTAGGATCCTGGTCACCATTTCCTGGATACGCTGCTCCCTTTTCTCCATGCTGCGCATAACCAGGTCGCCCGTTCCTATTCCCTGCCAGACCAACTGATTGGTCTTGGCGTCGATCAGGTCAATATAAAGTGTTCCTTCTGTCGAGGTGGTAACGGTTGGGCCCCAATAGCCGCCCCAGTAACCGCCCCAGCCATACGGATATCCCCATCCCCAGCCCCAGCCGGCATTGTTGTAAACATCTACCCGGTCTCTTTCCTGAGTAAAAATACTGACCAGCAGATCCGCTTTCTCTGATTTGATCATCCCCTTTGAAGTCAACTGGGCGTCAATATTTCTGAGAATGCGCTTTTTGTCCAGATCGGAGATCTTGGCCTGGTCAATTCCCGGCTTGTAAAAAGCATAGGTTTGGTATTGACCAAAAGGAGCTTCTTTGTCGTAGTCGGTCACTACGCGTACGGAAGAACAAGAGGTCATCGTCAAGGCGATCACAGCGAGTAGAAGAAGTACTTTTTTCATAGAGGCAATCTTTTAATGAATAGTCACTTGGTTTGCATTCCAGAATTTTATCTATTCCATCAAACTATCGTCTACTAAGTTAGGAAGAGTAACCTTTAGCAAGGGCTCCTGAGCCATAGCCCGTTTAATTGCAAAGATTGCTTCCTCGTTTCGAGCCCAGCTCCTGCGTGCGATGCCGTTGTTTACATCCCAGTGTAGCATGGACTCCAGACGTCTTTGTGCTTGTTTAGAACCATCAAGAACCATACCGAAACCACCGTTGATGACCTCACCCCAGCCTACTCCACCGCCATTGTGAATGCTCACCCAACTGGCTCCTCTAAAACTATCACCTATCACATTGTGGATAGCCATATCAGCTGTAAAGCTGCTACCGTCATAAATATTGGAAGTTTCCCTGTAGGGTGAATCCGTCCCCGATACATCGTGATGATCACGTCCTAAAACTACCGGCCCTATCTCACCCTCCGCTATAGCTTTATTGAAAGCGGTAGCAATTTCCATACGTCCTTGTGCATCAGCGTAAAGTATCCTGGCCTGAGAACCAACAACAAGCTTGTTCTCCCTAGCACCTTCGATCCACTGTATGTTGTCTGCCATCTGCTGGCGGATCTCTTCTGGAGAATCTTCCATCAATCGCTGCAGAACTTCCAGGGCAAGCGCATCGGTCCGGTCCAGGTCGGATTCTTTGCCAGAAGTACATACCCATCGAAACGGGCCAAATCCGTAATCAAAACACATAGGCCCCATTATATCCTGTACATAACTGGAATAACGAAATCCATCGTCATTTGCGTTCATGATATCCGCTCCGGCCCGAGAGGCTTCCAGCAAAAAGGCGTTCCCATAATCGAAGAAGTAGGTGCCCTTGGCCGTATGCTTATTGATAGCCGCTGCTTGACGTCTTAAACTCTCCTGCACGTGTTGCTTGAAGGAGGCGGGGTCTTCTGCCATCAGTTGATTGGACTCCTCATAACTAAGACCAACGGGATAATATCCGCCAGCCCAAGGGTTGTGCAGGGAAGTCTGATCACTTCCCAGGTCAACACGGATGCCCTCCCGGTCAAAATGTTCCCATACATCCACTACATTGCCTTGGTATGCTATGGACAAAGTCTCGCCCGCTTCACAGGCAGCCCGGACGCGCTTAGTCAATTGGTTCAGGTCCTCGATGACCTCGTCTACCCATCCCTGCTTGTGCCTGGTTCGTGTGGCCTTGGGATTGACTTCCGCACAAACGGTCACGCAACCGGCAATATTACCTGCTTTTGGTTGGGCTCCACTCATTCCTCCAAGACCAGAAGTCAGGAATAGTCCGCTGGTAGTTGGTTTTTTAATTTTTCGAAAGCCATTCAATACCGTGATGGTCGTTCCATGAACGATGCCTTGCGGCCCGATATACATATAGCTTCCCGCGGTCATTTGTCCGTATTGAGTTACGCCAAGTGCATTGAACTTTTCCCAATCGTCGGGTTGGGAGTAATTGGGGATCATCATCCCATTGGTCACTACGACTCTGGGTGCCTCAGGATGAGAGGGAAACAAACCTAAAGGATGCCCGGAGTACATAACCAAGGTTTGCTGGTCTGTCATTTGACTGAGATATTGCATACACAACAGATACTGAGCCCAATTCTGGAATACTCCTCCGTTTCCTCCGTAGGTGATCAACTCATGGGGATGTTGAGCCACCTGAGGATCCAGGTTGTTCTGTATCATCAGCATAATGGCTCTGGCCTGAAGGCTATTTCCTGGATATTCCTCTAATGGCCTGGCAAACATGTCGTAATCCGGCCGATAACGGTACATATATATCCGGCCATAGGTAGCTAATTCCTGCTCGAATTCAGGGAGCAGCTCCTTGTGTAATTTTGAATCAAAATATCGAAGTGCGTTACGCAGGGCAAGTTTCTTCTCCTTCGGATTCAAGATATCCTTGCGCTTAGGAGCGTGATTCACTGCAGGGTCGTATTCCTTAACAGCGGGCAGGATATCGGGTATTCCTGCTCGGATGGACTGGGCAAATGTCATTTGTTGCGGGATTGACTGTTTGTTTTGGGGTCGAAACCATATGGGCAATGACGGCAACCGCTTTCACAGCAGTATCCGCGCTTTAAATGGTATTGCTCGGTAAAGCACTTGTACCCCTCTGGAGTCAGGTAGTAATCCCCCTCTTCCAGCTCTATCTTTTTCCTAGAGAAAGACATAGGACAAAGGTACCGATATTCCGCTAAGAGTGGCGGATCGAAAACACTAAAGATTTCTTTAAGTCAGTTGGAATTAGATAGAAAAACCCTGCTCCTAGAGGAACAGGGTGTCTGCGTTGAGTGAGTTAAGTATCTCGGATCAGGGTCCGGTATGTCGTTACTGGATAGATTTATCCAGGTCTCTGGGATAGCTGTTTTGCAGGAAACCGTCAATTCGAGGTCCGGCATCCCTTAGTTTGGTAATGGTAGGTCCTCCTTCCGTAGGCTTCAGTGTGGCCACCAGGTTCCACGAAAACTTTAGATTACTCTTTCCAAGACCGATTTCCCTTACCGTAAAGCTGTCTGTGGTCTTGTTGGAAATATAGATTCCTTCGCAATCGCCATCTGGCATGATCATGATCTGGTAATTGTAATCTACTTCAGAATAGGTCTTAGCCCATTGAGGATCCACCTGAATTACAGCTTTGCCATCGATCAGTTGAGTTTCACCTCCAATCTGTATGATCGTATTTTCTATGGGGTCGGTGTCTGGGCTGTTAACCAAAGGGTTGGTTAGCGTACTCAGAGCGATCTGGGCATTCATCTGGCCGACGATCAGCAAACTAAAGATGCTGAATAACCAGGCATAAGTAGGTCGAGTAAAAGTTGATTTCATACTTCTTAAGGTTAATTTGGGGATTACAAGCTTAAATAGTATGTCGTTAAAAAGCAAATAAAATCGATAAAAAGCACAAATTATGTTCTTTTTTCATCAAAACAGCGAAAAAGACTACAAAAAATTCAAATAAATTTTCAAGTCCTGGTATTTAACAAGATTAAGGGTCAGTTAGTGAAAAAAGAAGAAAACAAGTAAGGTGACGTCTTGTGGACATCACCTTACTCACTCAACTAACTAATCAACTATAAGAACGGGGGATTATTGTTCTTTTGGAGAAAATTTTGGTTTTTCATATTGCTTTGCCTCTGTTGCGGCCAGCTCGTCCAACTTGATCTTGGTTGGTGCATCCGGAAAACGCAGACTACTGTATACCACGCGCTCCTCACCATTAGCACCCTCTACATCCTTTCTGTTGGCAACGATATGCCAAGAGAAATTGACATTGGATGACCCTTTATTTAATTCGACTACGGTAAAACCGTCCTTAGTTTTATTGGTCACGAAAACACCGTTGCAATCACCCTCTAATTGAATAAAGACCTTCAGGGGGCGATCTGAATCGACGTGAATATTGTTGGAGAGTATTGGGTCTATCTGAATATCAGCCCTTCCACTGATCAGTTGTCCTGTACCGTAGTCTTCGAAAAGGACCTCTGGTGCCTCGGGAGCAAACATGATCTTCTGATTGGAAGACTGGGTGGCTCCATCGACTATGGTAGAGACGTTTCCGTTCCCAATAATCTTGTAATTGGTATTGTTGTACCGAGCGCCTGCATAGGCCCAGGAAGAATTGGAATTGGATCCTCCACTGTAGAAGTAACCACCGTAGTACATATTTCCACCTCCCTGCTGACTGTTGTTGGTGTACCCGGCCAATTGTGCTCGCGGGTCCCTGGAGTCTGCAGTGATGGCAGATCCGGTATAATTGGTTTGGAAGCGAGCTGCTTCCAATTCACCCAGACTTGTGATAGGTCCCTCGGATAAAGCGTAAAGGGCAAGATCGGTGGCGTTGGTATTGGTCCCCACGTTAAGGATCTGGTTGGACGAGATGGACGTCGTGCTACCGGATACGGCTCTGATTCCCATATTGGATCGGGAACTGGCCTGTTGGTCCGCAACTGCTAACATACCATTGGCTCCATCGAAACCGGATCCCCAGCCGATCATACCTCCAATAAGGAAGGCACTACCCGTGTAACTGGTGATACCGAATATACCGTGATTATTGGCAGAGGTTCCATAGATTCCCAAACCTCCTGATCCGATGTCCTCTCCATAAACAGCTACTCCACCGGCACTGTTGGTTTCGGCCAAGACCCCATAGGGTTGAGCAGCATTGTTAACACGCAGCGCTACATTGGGAAAAGGAGTATTTCCTATACCCACTGTGCCGGCCTGGTCAATGTACATGCGTTCTGTATTATCGGTCCGGAAGACCAGGGTCGTGAAATCTGTGGTGCCGAGGAAATTGTTGGTGGAGTTCGTACCCGTATTTCCAGTGGTTGACCAACCCTCCACACGAACCCAACCAGATCCGTTCCAGTAGTAGAAACCGGGAGTGACCTCGTTGGCATTTCCCACATTAGAACTGGCCGTGTTGTAGACCATGAGTCCGCTTGCAGGTGCTGTTACCGGTGCTGCAGCTGTGGTGGCGCCCAGAGCAACCCTATTGATCAGTATTCCTCTGTCCGTATCCGCCAGGTCAAGTTGGGCACTGGTGTCCGGTGTGCCGGTTCCCAGTCCGATATTGTCGTTGGCGCCATCGGCAAAGAAGGTATTCGCATTATTATTGGTTGCTATTCGGGTATTCATATCAACTCCGGAATCATTGATCATCAGTTCGTCATTTCCATTCTCTCTCAATTCGATGAATTCCAGTCCACCAGCGCTGAGGTTCATTCGGTCCGCTTGACTACTCCACAGTCCAGTATCGGTGTCGGCATTCCAGCTGTAGAATGGGGCAACGTTTGTTCCCAGGGCCATGGCATGAACCTGATTAACATTAGGTACTCGGAATCGCTCCGTCCCACCGGTACTAAAACCCAGATTATCTGCCGATGCCTGGAAGATTCCGGTATTTTGATCGCCGCTCCAGGAGAGCATGGGGTTACCGCTATTCCCTGAACTAAATCCCAAAAGCCGTCCATCGGTTGTCATTTCGAATCGGTTGACGTTGTTCGTTCTGAATCGCAGGCCTACATTATCTGTGGTACCCACAAAATTTGTGGCAATATTGGTGCCGTTGTTACCATCTTCCCGCCAATCGTCGCTGATCAGGGGTACCCACACCGATCCGTCCCAGTAATGGAAACCACGACCGGTGGTATTGTTGGTGTTGTAAACCAAAAGACTTTCGGTGGCCCCACCTGTAATTGGGGCGATAGTCGATAGGTTATTGATGTTTACTCTGGGAATCAACATTCCCTTATCTGCACTCTCAACATCAAGTATAGATCCGGGCTGAGGTGAGGTTGTATTGATCCCAACTTGTGAAAGCGCCTTTCCGGCGATCAGAACGACCAGCACGAAAAGGACATAAATCTTAAGAAGTAATGATTTTTTCATAAGCTTTTGGGGTCTTATTGAATACACAACAATAATATCACAATAAATCGATAAAATGCAATATTAATCGATGAAATACACTAAAGATTAACAATTATCCGGTTTTGACTTAACATTTTGTAGGAATAAACTTCAAGTGTACGCCTAAAAGTCCCAATTTATTTGCATCGTATTGTTCGTAATACTGACAATACCTTAATTTGACCACTTTAGAACTCTAGATTTTTGTCAATAATTTAAATATGGACTCATATTTAGTTAGTTAGCTATATGAATTTATTTGATGCTGCTAAATTGCCCCCAGTTCTAATAGAACCGATCCGTATTTTGGGTCATAATCCATCAGAAGTCGAGCTCAGCTTATTGCGAGAAGATTTGATCCCTTCACCGGTATCGGGGAACAAATTCAGGAAGCTGAGATACAATTATCAACATTTCAGATCGGAGGGCTTTCGGAGTATGGTAAGTTTTGGAGGAGCGCACTCAAATCATATCGATTCCTTGGCTTGTCTTGGAAAAATTACAGACATCCCTACGGTTGGAATAATCCGCGGAGAGGAATTGGCGTCCAAGCCATTGAATCCGACCCTGGCCAAAGCCAAGGAAAGCGGGATGAAACTTTACTTTGTAAGCAGGACCGCTTATCGGCAAAAGGAAGCCTCAGATGAGATCAGGAAAATACTCCTACAATATCCTGGGCATTTCTTGATCCCTGAGGGTGGTACTAACCAGTTAGCGGTTAAAGGATGCGAAGAGATTCTGGGAATTCACACAAGGGAGTTTACTCACATCTGCTGTGCAACGGGCACTGGTGGAACCCTGGCCGGTTTGATCAAATCTTCAGCAAATGATCAGCAGGTCATCGGATTTTCTGCTTTGAAAGGCACTTTTCAGACAGAGGAGATCGTTAAGTATACGGACAAGGTTAATTTTGAGATTACTGACCAAGCTTGCTTAGGCGGATACGCTAAGATGGATCGTTCTCTCATTGTTTTTATGAACCAGCTTAAGGAACAGACCAATATTGGTCTTGATCCAATCTATACCGGAAAAATGATGATGGGACTCATGGGACGAATTCGCGATGGACATTTTCCGAAAAATAGCCGTATTTTAGCCGTACATACAGGGGGGCTACAAGGCATTCCTGCTATGAACCAAATTCTTATCAAAAAACAACTACCCTTAATTCGGTAAGTTGCATGAGACCATACCTGCTGGGGATCATATTGTTGAGTCTTGTTCTGGGCTGTAAACCTGGAAAGGAGGCAGTCTCCAAGAACGAAACCCGAAAAGAACGAAAAGAGCGCAAGGAAAGGCCCAAACCAGAGACTACCCGAGTAGAACCCAGTCGGGAGAAAGAACCCATCCCTGCCAATGCCACTTACACCCAAGTTGTAGATATCTATATAAGAAACTACCAGGCGATTGCCATGGAAGAAATGGAGATCTATGGAATTCCCGCCAGTATTACCCTGGCACAGGGGATTTTAGAAAGTGGCGCCGGTAGAGGCCAACTATCCCGTAAATCCAATAATCACTTCGGAATCAAGTGTCATACTACCTGGAACGGCGCCCGCGTATACCACGACGATGACGAAAAAGGGGAATGCTTTCGCCGTTATGAAGATCCCGATGACTCCTTTAGGGATCACTCCTTGTTCCTGACCAAGAGGTCGCGTTATGCTTCTTTATTCAAATTGAAGCAGTCGGATTACAAAGGATGGGCCAAAGGCTTGAAAAAGGCTGGCTATGCAACGGATCCGAAATATCCTTCCAAACTCATCAAGATCATAGAGCGTTATGATCTGGAGCGTTTCGACAAGATGGTCCTCAAAGGCAATTGGGAGCCTCCGGCCCAGGATATCGTGACCACAACGCCATCCGGAGAAGTTTATGTGGTCAGTTCTGGTGATACCTTATACAGTATCGCCCGTCGATTCAACTTGACGGTCGATAAGTTAAAGGCTTACAATAAGCTGAATGGTAACCTGATTTCAGTAGGACAAACCCTATATTTGCAGCCTACAGAAAATCGCTAGGTCATCATGAACTACACCCGTAGCAGCGCACTATTTCAGGAAGCAAAAAAGTACATTCCCGGAGGGGTAAATTCGCCGGTTAGGGCATTTCAGGCCGTGGGAGGCGATCCCGTATTCATTGAGAAGGCGAAAGGAGCCTATCTCTATGATGCAGATGGTCGTCAACTCATCGATTATATTGCATCCTGGGGTCCCATGATATTAGGTCATGCTCATCAGGAAGTTGTCGAAAAACTGATCGATCGAACCCAAAAAGGGACCTCTTTTGGTGCTCCAACAGAGCTGGAGACCGAGATCGCCAAGTTGGCCGTCAAGATGGTGCCCAATATTGACCAGATCCGTTTTGTCAATAGCGGTACTGAGGCCTGCATGAGCGCAGTTCGGCTGGCACGAGGGTATACGGCAAGAGAGAAGCTGATCAAATTCTCGGGTTGCTATCACGGGCACAGTGATGCCTTTTTGATTCAGGCAGGAAGTGGTGCTCTTACCTTTGGGACACCTAACAGCCCGGGCGTTACTCAAGGTACCGCTAAGGATACTTTACTAGCCCGGTTTAACGATCTGGCTTCCGTTGCCAATTTGGTGGAACAAAATCAAGGAGAGATCGCCGCTGTGATTATCGAACCGGTGGCAGGAAATATGGGGTGCATCTTGCCCCAGCCAGGATTCCTGGAGGGGCTTCGTGAAATTTGTGATCAGAACGGCATCTTACTCATATTTGATGAGGTTATGACAGGCTTCAGACTGGCAGCGGGTGGAGCCCAGGAGCGGCTTGGTGTTCAGGCGGATATAGTAACTTTCGGTAAAGTGATCGGAGGTGGGCTTCCTGTAGGGGCATTTGCAGCCAGGCAGGAAATTATGGAGTTCCTTGCTCCCGTTGGACCGGTGTATCAGGCCGGAACCTTAAGTGGTAATCCATTGGCCATGACCGCCGGTTTGACCATGTTGAACTTGCTGGACAATAATCCCGAAGTATATCGATCCCTGGATGAGAAAACAGCTTATTTGCATCAGGGACTGGAAGCGTGTTTTAAAGCACATCCCGAGATTCCCTACCAGATTAACAGATTGGGATCCATGATCTCGGTTCACTTCAGTGATCAGCCGGTCGTCGATTTTGAATCTTCAGCTTTAGCGGCTCGAGGTGATTCGTTTTCCCGTTTCTTCCACGGGATGCTGGAACGTGAGATCTATTTGCCGCCATCGGCTTATGAGAGTTGGTTCCTGAATGATGCATTGTCATACGATGATATCGATAAGACCATTCACGCCTGCGAGGATATTCTTCAAAATTGGTCATAAAAAAACCCCGCTTCATGGCGGGGCTCAATATGCTTGAGGGACATTAATTGTCCTTCATTTTCTTCCATTGATCAAACTGTTCTGCCGTTAGCGTCTTTTTCATCACTGCTTCCAGATCGTAGTTCTCTTCTTGGGACCGGGCCTTTTCATATTTAACCATGGCCCGGAAGATCGTTCTTTGCTGATCTCCTGTTAGATCCAGGGTTTGACTCAGTTCACTGACCTTGGCCTTGGCAACTACTTCCGGCCTGTCTTGACTTCGTTTTAAATCCTGGGCGCTCAAGGTGTTCATCCCTCCGAGCAGCAGTAAGGCAAAACTCAAAATCCAAATCGATCTTTTCATAATTTATCAATTAAGTATGTGACTAAAGTAGTCAATTGCTCCAGATGTGTTCAAGAATCGGGCCAGATTAACATTATGGGCGTCGACCGTGATCTCTCGAGGCCCGCTTCAACATCATGGCTTTCCCGCGTTTAACTGACTTTTCCAGTTTATCGAATTGTTCTTCGCTCAAAATTGACCTCAATTGATCTTTTGCGGCTATTTGTCTGTCCAACTGTTGGGATTTGAAGGCATAGAGTTCATAGGCGGTCATATCCTTTGGTTTTTTGCCATTTTCTATTTCTTGCCTTCTGTTTTGTATCTGGTTCAGGTGAAAATTGTGGATCTGCTGTTGTTGTTTCTCATCCAGGTCCAACTGTAAGGTCATCTTCTTGGTCTTGAGATCCGCTAACTGTTCTGGCGACAATTCCGCCAGTTTCTCCTTCATAGGGTTACGATTATCGTGGGAACCCCTTACAGGTTGGGACCAACCAATAAGGGTAGTCAACGCCAGGGCTAAATAAACTAGTGTCTTCATTGTTATTAATTTTATAAGGTTATGTCCTTATGACTAAACCGAATACAAGAGGTTTAACCAGCGGCTACTAAAGTTGTGTTAATCCGGGCTAATTGGTTTATTTTAGAACAATCAATTACCATCCTATGAAATTCACCAACATTTTCCTCTTTTGCTTTCTCGCCTTGGCTGGAATCTCAACACAGGCCCAAGATTACTATTTACAGGATTACGGTCCATTCGATCCGGAAATTCCCAGCCCAGAACAGTATCTGGGGTATCAGGTGGGCGCTATGCATACGCGCCACGATCTGATCGTTGGTTATATGGAGCTACTGGCGCGGCTATCGGACAGGGCAGCCATAACGTATTACGGACAGACCCATGAGGCCCGGAAACTGGTCATGCTCACAATTTCGGATCCCGATCACATTCAGAACATGGAACAGATCCGATTGGAACATCTTAAGTTTACCAACCCGGACCAAGATCCGGGTAGTCCAGATGCTCTGCCTATCCTCATCAATCTCGGTTACAACGTACACGGTAACGAGCCATCCAGTTCTGAAGCTGCTCTATTGACAGCCTACACACTGGTGGCGTCATCTCATCCTGATATTGTTAAGTATCGTTCTGATGGGGTCATTTTCATTGATCCCACCATTAATCCCGACGGCAGGGACCGTCATACCCAATGGGCCAATCAATTTCGTGCCGACCCTTTAGTCAGCGATAATTATGATGCAGAACACTGGGAGGCTTGGCCAAGAGGGAGGACCAATCATTATTGGTTTGATCTGAACAGGGACTGGTTGTTGGCGATCAACCCGGAAAGCAGGGGTAAACTAGCCTGGTATCATCAATGGTATCCCAATGTGGTAACCGATTTTCATGAAATGGGGACCAACAGCAACTATTTCTTCGAGCCGATGAAACCGATCGGATCTGAAGACCCCATAATGCCTAAAGAGAATTACGAAGATCTCAATAATCTGTTCGCGCCATACTATTCCAGTGCCTTGGATAATATTGGTTCCTTCTACTTCACTAAAGAAGCTTTTGATGGTACTTACCCAGGTTATGGATCCTCCTACCCTGATCTGCAGGGCGCCTTGGCGCTGTTGTTTGAGCAAGCAAGTTCCCGCGGGCATTTACAAAAGACCGACTATGGTGAGATATCTTTTGCATTTACCATTCGCAATCAGTTTACCTCCAGTATGGCAACGGTGAAAGCAGCAGTAGAAAATAAAGTTACCCTGCGAGAGTATCAGCAAAAATTCTTCAACTCGGCAGTTACTGCCAATAAACCATCCAATGTGGCTGGTTACGAATTTGGAGATCCAAAGGATGTCAATCGGACCATTGCCTTTATCGATAAGTTATTACTGCATCGCATCAAGGTTTACCAAAAAGGTGATCGATTTGTAGTGCCTACTCGTCAACCTCAACAACGGATGGTTCAGTCATTCTTTGAGACCTACAACAAATACCGTGACAGCGTTTTCTACGATGCCTCGGCCTGGAGTGTTGCCAATTTCTACAATATGAAGTACAAGCCTGTACGTTCTGTTGATACCAGCAAGGAGGTAAGCGGGAATTCGGAATTGGTACAGATCACTACGGCTCCACAATCCAATTATGCCTATTTACTGGATTGGGATGATTATTACGGACCGGCAGCCTTGAACTACTTACAGAAGAACGGTGTGCAAGCGGCTTCTGCCTTCAAACCGTTTACCACAAATACGCATGCCGGACAGAAGGAATTCAATTATGGTACCATCATGATACCCGTGAGCAAGCAGGACATGTCCCCGCAGCAATTGCATCAATTCATCCAGGAGGCTCAACAATTATGGAAGGTGAATATCTATGCGGTTTCCACCGGATTTAGTTTGGAAGGAATCGATCTGGGTAGCGGTAATTTCAGAAAGGTAGAAGCTCCTAAGGTTTTGATGTTAATAGGGGATGGGGTCAATTCCTACGAAGCCGGAGAAGTCTGGCATCTGCTGGATACTCGTGTAAAAATGCCCATGACCAAATTACAGCTGAGAACCTTCAATTTTGCTCCACTTGACCAATACAATACCCTGGTAATGGTATCTGGAAGCTATTCACAGTTGGACTCGCTCAAACAGAAGAAGATCAAGGATTGGGTTAGCAAAGGCAATACGCTGATCACCATAGCAGGAGCCTCTAAGTGGGCTATAAATAAGAAATTGGTCAAGGAGAAACTGACGGTCAAAACCAAGGATAGTGTTAAGAACGAAAATTCAGAGAGGCTATCATATGTCGATGCTCCGGAGAATAACGGAAGAGAAGAAGTTGGTGGTGCTATTTTCGAGGTTGATCTGGATCTGACCCACCCACTAGCTTTCGGTTATACGGATCGTTCTCTGCCGGTCTACAAGAACAACGAAGTCTTCATACAACCCAGTCAGAATCCATATGCGACTGTGGCCAAGTATACGGCCGATCCACACATCGACGGATACATCTCGGAAAATCGGTACGAGAACTATCTGAAACCTTCTGCATCCTTAGTGGTAAGTGCTGTAGGGGCCGGTAGGGTGGTCCTCTTCGCAGACAATCCAAATTTCCGTGGATCTTGGTTTGGAACCAACCGGTTGTTCCTCAATGCTTTATTCCTAGGGAATCAGATTCGTGTACCTCGAGTTAATGATTAGCCAGAGGTAGCTGAATATGGCATTGGCCAGAGGCGCCAAACCAACGCATTCGATTGCGAGCAGCGATCCTGTAGACTCCGTCTCTAAGGGGACGTGGAAACTTTAGAGCTAAGGATGAGAGGGCATGCCATCTGTTGGTGAGCCTCAGTACTCTTAGCAGACCTGTACTGTGGAGGTGAAGGCCTTCATCATCGATCAAGATCACAGTGTCCAGCCTATAGAGGTTGAAACCATAGTGTTTTAGTAACTCTTGTCCCTCTGGCGATTGAAAAGCAACATAATTAAACTCATCCCTTGGTAGCTGCTGGAACAACCAATCGATGATCCCATTGCAAAGGGAGCATTCTCCATCAAATATGATCGTCTTGGTTTTTGACATTGCGATTGCGTCTTGATGAAGAGGTAGTCGAACATTCGCTTGTTGGATTACAACTGGCTCATTGTTTTGCTTTTAATTAACTTTGTTAACTGCTGCTATGATGAAGAAATTTTTGATTCTCTCTTTCCTGATTGCCTTTGTTGGTTGTGATGTGGGCGATGATGACGCGACCACCGCAACAGACACCGAACAGGATTCCGAAGATACTAATGGAGAAAACCCGGATCGAACCGTCAATTTTGACCTGACCGTTCTGTCCAGACCAGTTAATGCCGTTTATTCCAGTGTTGTTCTTACCGAAGGTGAAATACAGGGTCCTGTACTCAATTTGAATGAGGACATGAACATGGATACTGGTGTAGTTTTTCGTTCAGAGCCTCCCAACCTGATCTTTTACCGCCCAAGTTTCTTTAATCGAGTTTGGGTACGGGATGTAAGGACAGGTGATTCAAGCCCGTTCAACGAATTTTTTCAGCCGGAGGTGGATCCGGTAAGTATCTCTACTGTGGCAAGCTCAAGTCATATTGTTACATTCTATAGGGATCGATTCAATGAAGATATTTACAGAATGGATAGCTACAATATGGCCGAAGGAGTAGAGGCGCCACTTTACGAGACTCTAGAAGCACTTTCTACGGTACATATTGACCGGAACAAATTCATGCTGACCTATGTAGACCAGGATCAGCGATTAATCCTGGAAGCCTTCGACCTGAATTCTCGGACCAAGGTCCTGGAAACGGATATCACCAGCCTGATCGGGTATACCTTCTCTGGAGACTTTATCTATTTATTCGGGAATGGGGTGGTCCGTATTTTTGATTACAATATCGGCAAACTGGGTAGTCCGCAGGGAATACTGGAGAACATCAACAGAGGAGGCTTCTTCGATACCGAGTTGGTCGGCAACAGACTGTATTATCGATTTGCGTATGCGCAACCCAATCTACTGATCGAGGGTCCGGCATACTATGACCTTGACCAGGGGGCCAACACCATATTCGATCTCTTCACCTTTGTGGATTATTTGGAATCCAATGGGCAGAATCTGCTTAATCCAGGACCAATTGAAATCAACTCTGAAGAGGAGGTGATCGTCTTTGCTTATTCCTACATAGAAGCCGGAAACACCGAAGCCCAGTGGGCCGTGGCTTATCTGGATTACGGACTACAACTGATCAAGACCACGGACATACCGATTGAGCCTGCCGCCTTGGTCCTGCATTAAATCACAATCAATTATCGTATTGTGCAATCCCTTGGATCACTTCCAGGGTCTGTGTGACTTCTCCATCTGGGCCATAGAAGATAACTGTGCCATTGCCCTTGTCCAGGGTGCCTGGGTCCATAGGATTTCCTGAACCATCGAAGGCAGAAACGGATTTCACCATCTTACCTTGGTTCCAGATGATCTGGGCACTCATTTGCCCATTGTCAAAATAGTAATTCCACTCCCCATGCTGGTTGTCCAGCATAAGGTCACCTTCTTCTAACTTTTGCCCGTTCTCATAATAGAGAACAGAACTAGTGGCAACACCATCAGCATTAAATTCCAGAATTGATTTCAATGTATTGGTGGGATAGAACGATTCCCATTTACCAATTTTCCGTCCGTCGTTATAATTCCCTTTAACGGCTACTTGTCCGTCGGGAAAATACTCGATACACTCTCCGTGCGGGTTACCGTTTAGATGGGGTTGACTCACCCGAATGTTTCCAGATTCATAATAGTTGGCTACCATCCCTTCGGGACGACCGTTAACAAAATCGATCTCACTTTCCTTGTTACCGTTCTGATAATATCTGGTCAACCTGCCGTGGGGCTGATTGTTCTTTAGGCGTTGTTCCGAATAGACCTGACCATCCGGATAATAGGTCACTAATTTACTTTCGTTGCCCTGGGTGGTCAATACCTCCTTAACGGCACCATTATCGTAGAATGATTTTTGTTCTTCCTGACCATAAAGTGGGGCGGACAATAGGGCGATCAGGCATAGGGTAAATAGTATACTTCTCATGTCTTTATTTAAACAAATGCGGGAAAAGGTAAGAAAATTCTTCAAAAAAAGGTGCTAAGGCACAAAAGTTTAACCTAAAACAAGCCGCTGATCTGGCCGTCTTCCAGGATCTCGATCCGCTCTGCGGCAGGGGTTCCCGGTAGACCTGGCATGCGCAGGATGTTTCCAGCAATGGGAATGACAAAACCTGCTCCGGTCGCGATCTCGAACTCCCTGATGTGAATATCGAAGTGTTCTGGTCGTCCCAGTTGTTTTTCATCATCACTGAGACTTTTTTGCGTCTTGGCCATACAAATCGGCAATTGGTCATAGCCCCTGGCTTCGAAACGGGCCAACTGCCGTTTCGCCTTGTTGGTCAAAATCACGTTTTCAGCTCCATAAATGGTCTGACAAACTTTTTCCATTTTCAGTCGAATGGGATCGTCCAAAGCGTAAGTCGGAGTAAATGATCTTTGGCATTCTGCAGCCGCTTGAACCACCAGATCTGCCAGATCCAGGCAACCCTGTCCTCCTTTGGCCCACCCCTCCGAAAGGGCAGCCGGTACATGAAGTGATTTGCAGTGATCCAAAAGTGCCTGGTTTTCGGCCTCGGTGTCCGAACTAAAGGAATTGATAGAGACCACAACAGGAATCCCAAAGCTCTTCAAGCTGGTTATGTGTCGGTCCAAATTGGCAAATCCCCGTTGCAGTGCATCCACATCTTCATCGGTCAGTTCACTTAGCGGTTTTCCTCCGTGATATTTGAGCGCCCTAATAGTAGCTACCAGTACGACTGCCTTGGGCGATAAGCCCGCAGCCCGACATTTGATGTTCATGAATTTTTCAGCACCCAGGTCGGCACCGAAACCAGCTTCGGTGATCACGAATTCGCTTAGGCTCAATCCCATTTTGGTTCCGAGAATAGAGTTGGTTCCCTGGGCGATATTGGCAAAAGGCCCCCGTGTATGATGGCTGGGTTTCCTTCAAGGGTTTGCACCAGGTTTGGCTTAATGGCATCCTTTAAAAGAACGGCCATTGCTCCTTGGGCGTTTAAATCCCTGGCATGAATCGCCTTTCCGTCCCAGGTGTCACCGATGTAGATATCCCCGCAACGACGGGTCAGGTCTTCCAGATTTCTACTCAGGCACAGAATAGCCATGATCTCCGATGCAGCTGTAATGTCAAACCCGGTCTCCCGTGGGATGCCACCGGATTTTCCACCTAAGGCTGCCACGATATTTCGGAGCCCCCGGTCGTTCATGTCGATACAGCGTTTCCAGCTGACCGTTCTGGGGTCTATGCCCAGAGAACGGGTCTTGCTTTGGATATTATTGTCAATTAAGGCAGCCAACAAATTGTTTGCCTTTTCAATGGCATTGAAGTCTCCGGTAAAATGGAGGTTGATATCTTCCATTGGGATCACCTGACTCCAACCTCCGCCAGCCGCTCCTCCTTTAATTCCAAATACAGGTCCTAAGCTAGGTTCCCGAATCACCACCATGGATTGTTTCCCCCTTAAGTTAAGGGCGTCAGTCAGTCCGATACTCGTGGTGGTCTTTCCTTCACCGGCTGGTGTGGGAGAAATGGCGGTTACCAGGATGAGGTTATTGGCATTCACTTTTTCCTGGTCGATGAGCGACAGGGGAAGCTTGGCCTTGTCCTGACCGTAATACTCCAGATCTTCTTCTGGTATTGCGAGCCCTTCGGCTATCTTTCGTATGTGCTTGGGTGTTATCTGCTGGGCGATCTGAATATCGGTCATGGACAGGATTTTAGTTCCTCAAAGATAGCGATCGGATTTACCGAAACCATGAGTTATATCATACAGGTAAGGCGGTTTATTCCACCATCAGACCATCATCTGTATTCTCGACTTTAGCCAGCTTGTTCTTTCTGAGCTCCTTAATGGCTTTCTTCCACTTCTTGTTGGATAATCCAACCTGATCGTTCAAGTGAGTTTAGAGCGTCTTGACAAATAAGTGACCAATCCGGGATCAAGTTCAGAGGTGTATGAACTGGAAAATGTTATGTAAAATAGAAACCGGGATAAACCCGGTTTCAAAAAGAAAATATTTTAACTATGCCTTGATGGTCATATACTGTATAACGGAAGTTTTTTATAATTCAATCCCTAAAGCTTTCATTTCGTCCCTCAACAATTCCATTTCCTCAAAATCAACAAAACCGAAATCGTCTATCTCCTCATTGTCTGAATCTACCTCTTCAAATCCCAGAGCTACCATTTCCTCTCTTAGCAATTCCGATTCCTCAAAATCGACATACCCGAAATCGCCTATCTCTTCGTTTTCTGAATCTACCTCTTCGAAACCTAGAGCTACCATTTCCTCTCTTAGCAATACCGATTCCTCAAAATCGACATATCCGAAGTCGCCGATCTCTTCGTTTTCTGAGTATTCCTTTTCAAATCCCAGAGCTACCATTTCCTCTCTTAGCAATTCCGATTCCTCAAAATCGACATACCCGAAATCGCCTATCTCCTGATCGTCTGAGCCTGCCTTTTCAAACCCTAGCGCTTCCATTTCCTGATTCAGCAATTCCATTTCCTCAATATCAACATATCCGAAATCTCCTATCTCCTCATGCGTTGTGTCGGTTTGCGCTAATGCACCCACCAGACAATCTGTTTTTTTCTGGCACTTATTAAATTCCTCGCAGCTTGTTGATGTTTTGTCTTTAACAACTGGATCGTTGTTCGCGGATAAAGTTGTTCCTGCAAGTAAAGTGATCGCGAGGACGAAATGTTTTACGGTTGTCATGATTGTACGTCTTAAATTCATAATTGATTGATTGACTAGAAGACTCTCATTGGAAGGTATTTGTTACTGAACTACGGGTAATTTAACTGATTGTTAACCAACCTTAACTAAAATTAACCGGACGATATAATCCTTTAAGAGATCATTATGTATTCTATGGTGACCAATCCGTGACTGTCAACACTAGTTTATTTGCTGCGGTCTGCTCCATAAAGCAATAAAAAAGGATTTACGTGTATGTAAATCCTTTTCTTATATCAGAAATCTTTCGACCGCTCTCAGGGAGACATTTTGATATTAAACCATCTCAACAAACAGACCTTCATCGGTCTTTTCGACTTTCGCTAGCTTGTTCTTGGTTAGTTCTTTGATGGCCTTATCCCACTTTTTGTTGGAGAGCCCGGCTTGGGTCTTTAGGTCGTTTAGCGACATCTGCTGGGCATTTTTGAGCAGTTCTAGAACATTCTTCGCCTCATCACTCAGTGCGACTTGCTTTACCTCCGGTTTCATTTGCGGGAAGAAAAGAACTTCCTGTATAGACTGGTTATCTGTCATGAACATGGTCAGCCGATCAATTCCAATCCCGATTCCCGAGGTTGGAGGCATACCGTATTCCAGTGCCCGAAGGAAATCCTGGTCGATGAACATGGCTTCGTCGTCACCTTTTTCAGATAGTTTGAGTTGATCTTCAAAGCGCTCCCGCTGATCAATTGGATCGTTAAGCTCGGTATAGGCGTTTGCCAGTTCTTTTCCGTTTACGATTAGTTCAAAACGTTCTGTAAGGCCTTCCTTTGTTCTATGTTTTTTAGTCAGCGGGCTCATCTCTACCGGGTAGTCAATGATGAAGGTGGGCTGAACGTACAGATGCTCACAGGTTTCGCCAAAGATCTCATCGATCATCTTGCCGATTCCAAAGGTCTCATCGACCTCGATGCCCAGCTTTCCGCAAACTTCACGGACCTCATCCTCGCTTTTCTGGTAGAGATCGTGTCCGGTATGTTCCTTAATGGCATCCAGGATTCCGACCCGTTGATAAGGCGCTTTGTAATCGATCTTCTTGCCGTCAAAGGTCACTTCAGTGGTTCCGTGTAGTTCCATGGCGATGGTCTCCAGTAATTGCTCTGTCGTATCCATCATCCAGTTGTAGTCTTTGTAGGCCGCATACATCTCCATCACGGTGAATTCCGGATTGTGGGTCCGGTCCATGCCTTCATTACGGAAGTCCTTGGCAAACTCATACACCCCGTCAAAACCACCTACAATCAGTCTCTTTAAATAAAGCTCGTTAGCAATCCTCAAATACAGAGGTATGTTCAAGGCGTTGTGATGAGTCACAAATGGCCTGGCCGCAGCCCCACCCGGAATAGGCTGTAGTATGGGAGTTTCCACTTCCAAAAAGCCCATGTCGTTATAGAACCTGCGGATGGTGTTGGTCAGTTTGGTCCTTTTGATGAAGGTGTCCTTTACTTGTGGGTTCACCACCAAATCAGCATACCGCTGCCGGTATCTCAGTTCCGGATCGTTGAATTCATCGTGCACATTTCCTTCACTATCTGTTTTAGGTAAGGGTAGTGGCCGTAGGGATTTCGCCAATAAGGTAAAATTCTTCACCATGACAGTAGGTTCGCCTACCTGAGTGGTAAAGAGTTCACCCTCTATCCCAATAAAATCACCGATGTCCAGCAACTTCTTGTACACATCGTTGTACAGGGTTTTGTCCTCTCCAGTACAGATCTCATCCCGGTTAAAATAAACCTGTATCCGGCCCTCACTATCTTGTAGTTCGGCGAAACTCGCTTTTCCCTGAATGCGTCTGGACATCAATCTCCCAGCCATTTTGACTTGAAGCCCTTCCTGGAAGTCGGACTTGACCTGGGAAGTCATCTGATCCACGGGATACAATTCCGGTGGATACGGATCGATGCCCATGGCTCGTAATTGGGCCAATTTCTCTCGTCTTACGCGTTCCTGTTCGGTGAGTTGCATGGGTTGCTGTTTTGAGTCAGCAAAATTAGCCCATTTCCAAGGAATATTTACAAAAGAAAACTAAAAACCGGTACCTAACGCTGCTCTTCACCCAGGCTGGCCAATAGTTTCTTGGCTTGTTTGTTCTCTGGTTGCTGTACGAGCAGATTTTCCAAGGTCTTTCTTGCCTCTGCAAGCATACCTGCCTGTTTTTGTCTTTTGCCCAAATTGAGCATGGCATAGGCTTCTTCAGGGTAGATCAGGGTATTGAATTGGGCCACGGCCAAGGCCTTTTCCTGCATTCCGGCAGCTTCCAGAACGGCGGAATAGGTTGTGAGCTCATATACAGACTCTAGTGTCTGCCTATATTCTGGGACGACGTCTTCCATTTGCGTCCTAAATTTTTGCACCCCCAGATCGTCGATCAATGCGTCCAGAAGATCGACTGCTGCATAATGGGATTGGTAGTTACCTTCCAAGATCGCGAGTAGATCTTCTTCCAGACTAAGTTGGGGATGCTCGACTATTCGCCCTACTTCCTTTCCATCTTTGGAAAGGATCAGGGTAGGTACCCGATGAATGTTTAGTCCCCGCTCTTCTGCTCCCGGACTTTGTTTGTAGGTCTCGGAGTCCGGACTTACCGCAATGGCAGTCATTCTCTCCATGGGGTAGTCGGCAGTTTCGAGTAAACTGTAAAGGCGAGGCACTTCTCTTTTACTGTCGCCGCACCAGGTTCCCATAAATAATGTCAAATCGTATTCTCCCAGTTGTCCGTGGAGTTTTTCGAGGGTCTCTGCTTGGGCTTGATAATCGCTTTTACGTTCCAGGAACCAGCTGGAAAACGGAGCTTCGGACAGTCCTTGTTGGTCAATGGGACCTAGAAGTATGACGCGATCTCTGCTGTCTGTTGTTTGCTGATTGATTGTTTGGGCTACAAGGGCCGATCCGGTTAGGAACAGGGATAATAGGAGTATTGATCTCATGTTTTTTTTTCTGCAATATGGGATCAAATGCCCCGGGAGGGCAAGGAAACGGGGATGGAAATCGGGACTAGACCCCCGGTGGATTTATCCCCAGAGGGATTTTACATCTGCTCGCGAACCAACTCCTAATTTGCGATAGAGATTGTTGATATGCGTCTTTACGGTACTGAGACTAATGTGTAATTCCGAGGCAATCTCTTTGTTGGTCTTGTCGTCAACGATGAGCTGCAAAATGGTTCGTTCTTGCTGAGAGAGATTCGAAAGTACCAAACTCTTTCCTTTAGGGGTGATGTTCTTTTGCCGGATCAGATAGAAATTGACACCCAGTGATATAAGGAGAATTACTATCAACGACCAAAGCATCCAGCTGTCAAGACTCCACTTCAGACCTGTAGTGACTTGGTCTGCTTTCAATTCTGACCTTAGTTGTTTGCCATAGTTACTTCCCGGTAGTTGCAGCTCCAATCTGTCTGCCAGTTGGTCAAATCCGGCATCATCCAAATGGTCTAAGTAATGCTGGTAAAAGGGCGAGCGACGGTCGCTCACTATGCTGTAAATGTAGAGTTGTGCCAGTGGATGACCCAGTTGCTGTCCAAATTCACTGAAGCGATCAAACCAATTCACCGTATTCATTTCCTGGTTTGTCGCACTGCGATAACTTCCAAAGTCGAAAAGCATGTCATTCTTGAGGGAATCAACCCGCATAAGCATCGAACTTTCGTCGCGGCCGGAAGAGATCTTGCAGAAAATTTCGTCTTCGGAATTAAGTGGAAGGGATAGGGTGTCGTTTCTACTAGCTATAAACAGAATCTCCCGGCTATTGACACATTGACCGTTGAAATGACTAGCCTGGTCTTCGTCCTCAGGGCATAGCGAGAGATGGATCCGATAGATCCGGTCTTCTTTAGGAAGATTGTCACCCTGAAAACTAAAGAAACCACTGGAGTCTGGTACGGCCCTGGCAATGATCTGTTCCGGGTATACCCCGCTTATCTTCCGATAGTCATCTATCAGCGAAAGAAATATTTCACTCTGACCTGTGGTGTCCACATGACCAGAAAAAACATGCTGCGCCCTTAGCTGGCTTCCAAGGCTAAGAAGCAATATGAGAAGATAGGGCAAGGGCAATTTCATACCCGAATATAGCTAATTGCCCGATGTAACAAAAGCCCGATCAGCTGTACTGATACCATGGATATTAATCGTAAATTTGTAGTCTATGAGCATATGGCGTGTTTTGCTAGCCATTTTGTTTCCCCCACTGTCGGTTTTGGATAAGGGTTGCGGTTCTATAGTGATCGTACTTATCCTAACATTATGTGGTTGGATACCCGGAGTGATAGCAGCACTAATTATTTTGAATAACCCTAATCGATAAGTTTTGATCTACCGTTTCTTTTTCGCTTTAGCCCTTGTTTTAGTTGCCAGTAGTTGTCAGTTTGTAGAAACCATGGAAGTCCGTGAAGACGGCTCTGGTAAAATTGCCGTGTCCATGGATATGAGCGAGATGATGACCTTGAGCCAGTTGGCACAGGACAGCACCCTTACCAAGACAGATACCATTATCCGAATGCGGGATTTCCTCGAACAAAAGAAAGATAGCATCGCAACGCTACCTGCTGAGGAACAAAAGCGTCTAAAGGAATTGGAGGACTTTAGCTTCCGTACCTACATGGATCCAGATGGTGGAAAGATGGACATTGAAGTCTTTACGGAGTTTGACCGTGTCGATGAGATTGGGGATCTGATGGCTGCCTTTGAGAAAAGTGGAGATTTTATGAGTGGTTTCTCTCAGGATGAAAACAGTCAATCTGCAGGAGATTCTTCCGAAGGTCTGATCGGGGTTAAGTTCAGTATGAAGAATGGTGTCTTTAAACGAGACGCATTTATTCGTGATCCACAAAAGCACAAACAACAAATGGACAGCGTAGCCTCCGCCGAAAGCTTTTTGGAAGGCATGCGATACACCTTGAGATATACCTTCCCAAAGCGTATCAAGAATGCCTCTGCAAAGGATGCTAAATTGAGCCTGGATGGCAAGACCATTGAGGTTGACCGTTCTTTCTTGGCTTATTTTAAAGATCCCGACATACTTGATCTAGAGGTCGAACTAGAAGACTGATCATGAATAAACAGGTTCAGGTAGAGGATCTCGGATACCGAGATTATAAAGAGACCTGGGACTACCAGGAGGATCTCTTTAAACAGATACTGGATACCAAGATCACCAACCGGAGGCAGGGAAAGGAACTGCCGACGTCCAATCATTTCTTGTTTGTAGAACATCCACATGTCTATACATTGGGTAAGAGTGGGGATTTTGATAATCTTCTAGTTGATGAGGCCAAACTCCAAGAGATCGGGGCTAGTTTCTACAAGATCAATCGGGGAGGGGACATCACCTATCACGGTCCGGGTCAGATAGTCGGTTATCCGATCCTGGATCTAGAGAACTTCTTTACCGACATTCATCGCTATCTCCGAACCTTGGAAGAGATGATCATCCTAACCTTGGACGAATACGGGATCAAAGGACAGCGTTCGCCCGGAGAAACGGGTGTTTGGTTAGATGTGGGAACCCCATTTGCCCGAAAGATCTGTGCCATGGGTGTGCGTGCCAGTCGTTGGGTGACCATGCACGGTTTCGCCTTCAACGTCAATGCTGACCTCGGGTATTTCGATCATATGATCCCGTGTGGTATCAAAGACAAGGCCGTTACCTCTTTAAATGTAGAGTTAGGCAGGGAAAAAGTCTCCATGGAAGAGGTCAAAGGCAAACTGCTTGAGCATTTTAACCAACTGTTCGAAACTCAGTCATAGTACTAGCCTAATCGATCTGGTATAGGATGATCTCTCGATCTCCTCCTTTCACCAAGGCATTGAGCTTTCCATTCCTGTTGGCATCTCCCAAGTCTATCGCTCCCTGTCCAAATACCGGGAATCCATTGATGACGCTTCCTTGCTGATCGATGAGGTAGGCTTTGTTGTCTTGGGTCTCTGTTACGGTGACAAAGTAATTCCGGTTTCGACTGAAGATGCCCGGTGAGGTGTAGATCCCGTAAGGCAGTTCGACCAAGCGACCGTTGATCCGCAGCAGGTTGTCGTCCATGGTAGCCTTAACTTTAGCTTCCATATTGAACCAATAGGAATTGGAAACGTTCAATGGCTGTGAACGGACTGTTCCACTTTGGGTGATGCTGTGCTTAACCTTGTCCTTGGTAATAACCACAAAGGTGGAGCCTTCTTGTTCCAGCGGGTTCTCTCCAAATTCGAAGTTCTGTTCTACTTTGATCCTTTCTTTACCTCTTCTACTCAGAATATTGAGCTTGCCAGAATCTTCTGCGAACAGCAGATAATCGCGTTGGTCCATCCTGATGTGTACAGGGGGTAAGGCAATGGGGGAGGATGCTCTGTCAAATCCAAAACCTTTGACCGTTTTACCTTGACGGTCGTACATATGAACCTCTTCTCCCTGTACGATCACGAAACGGTAATTTCTATTGCGGTCGTAGTCAAATAAGGCCAGGGGTTGAGTGATCTCATCCCTGAATTGTTTAGGAAAAGGGGCAACGGCATTTCCATTGCGATCCAGAACGTGTAACCCTCGTGTAGTGGTAAAAGCCAACTGTTTCTTTCCATTGCGTAAGATGTCGACCTCCTTGACCCTGCCAAGGATGGGTTCGCTCAAAGCCTTGCTCCAAAGTATCTTCCCGCCGCTGGATATCAGATGTAGGGTATTGGTCACATCCTGGACGACGATGTCCTTTCCGCCGGTACGATGATTACTAAAGAAAACCGGATCACCTAATATATCCTGATCCAAATTGATGTGTGTGATCTCCGAGACGCTACCACTTGTACTTACGGTCTCAGCCTGCCTTTGTTGCCCGATCAGGTTAACATGGGCAAAGTCCCTATCGTAGCTCATCTGGATAATATTCAGGGGATAGGTCTTAAGATTTGTGGGAGCTAGTCCAAACCAATTGGCAAAGGGAGCTTTTCCGGGATCATCGGTTTGCACCAAATAATAAGAAGCCGAAGAACTGATACGGTCTGCGGCGATCTGGAAATCCGAAGAGCTATCCAGGCAATTATTCTGCTGACTACAGGATATAATGGACTCGGCCAATCCTCTGTTTGAACAAATGATCAGGTGTTCATTCAATTGAAAGGCCAGTTTTAACGACCGGGCAGAAACCAGTGGTTGGAGCAAATCAGATAGCCAATTGGCCTGGGAGAAATCATAGAGTTCAATCTCACGATAAGTCTCGTTTTGGGTCATGAAAGATGCTATTTCCAGCCAGGACTGGTCAATATCCAGACTGTGCATGATGACGGCCTGATGGTCACCTCGGTCAATCACCGTAATCTCATTTATACTCTCAAAGACGGCTTGTATGCTGTCTGCGATAAAGCGTTCTGATCGGTAATTGGCCAGGTTCTCAAACAACCGTTCGTCGTCGCTATACGTAAACCCTGTGACCGATTCGACATCTCTGGGAATACGGTACAAGCTGTTAATTGGTTGAGGATTTAAGCCGTCGAATAGTCTGACAAATTGATCCGTACTATCACGTGCCAGTACAACACCATGTGCCTCAATTCCCTCCGGAAGATATCGCGTTTCCATAGCCACCCAGGAAGCAAAATCCATCTGGGTGGAATCTCTGTTAAAGAGGCCATCTGCTCTTCTGGCCATACCTACTTCACCTCCAGCATCAATCTGCAATATGCGTTCAAGAAGAGAATCCTGAGCGATAGATCTGTTCAATCCCTCCTTCAGCCAAAGTTGGGAATCGGATAAGATTAAAATACTATCCTGAAGGCTTTTGTAATAAGTGTTTTGACCCAAGACCAACTGACTAATGTATTGCTCTGCAGGAATTCCTTTTTCTTGCAAGCCCTCCACAGAGTTTAAAAGTTCAGGATTTTCCCTGAGATCCGTAATGATCAACATAGGACTCAGGCTATCGTTCAATCTGGTCATGGCCAGATAGGATCTGGAGTCTACCTTTAATAATTGGAGTAATTCACGGGAGTCCAATAAGCTGTTATAAATGGACCCTTGATCCGCAGCCTCAATAAGATCATTGTTGGTCAGGTCTGCCAGGAGCTCATCCAGGTTGTCAAATCTCCAGACATAATCTGCGTTCGCGGGGACATAGGTAAACAGGTCACGATTTTGGTCTGCTCTGTTATTGCAGGCCATTAGCGTAACAAGTCCAATCCCCAATAATAATCTGGTCCAGGTCAATCGCATATGTAAAAATAAAAAGGATGCATGCACGCTGGTTCGGTTACAAGCAGCAGTTATTGACTACTTTTTAACAGCTAACGCTAAAGTTCCAGTTTTAATTGAGTTGGGAGAAGTTTAAAGCTCATCCGGTGATAAGGGGTGGGGCCGAATTCTGAAATGGCTTCTCGATGGGACGCTGTCGGATACCCCTTGTTGGACTCCCAGCCGTATTGAGGAAACTCTGAAGCGATCCTGGCCATATACTCATCCCGATAGGTCTTGGCCAATACGGAGGCAGCTGCAATATGCAGGTAACGTGAATCTCCTTTGATCACACATTGGTGCTGCTTGCCTGGAAGTTCGATAAACTTGTTGCCATCCACCGCAATGAAACCCGGCTGAGGATCCAATTGAAGTATGCTCCGTTGCATGGCCAGAATAGAGGCCTTTAAAATATTGATCTGATCGATCTCTTTGGGATGAATGTGGCACACCTGATAGGAAATGGCTTCCCGTTGGATCTCTATTCGTAGGGCATTCCGTTGTTTGGTGCTGAGTTGTTTAGAGTCATTCAGGATGGGATGGTCGTAATCCGGAGGAAGGATGACCGCCGCTGCCGTAACCGGTCCGGCCAGGCAACCTCTACCGGCCTCGTCCGTTCCGCACTCGATCAACTCTTCCTGGATTCGGGACTGCAGCATAATTAAAATTAAGGAATTCCATTCAAAAGTATACCTTTGCTGCATAAGTCCGCAGCTGTATGTTTAAAAGGCTTGTCCTTGTTGTTTTTATTGGCTTTTCGACCGTTTGTTGGGCCCAAGATAAGGGACTGAGAATTAACCAGAATGTGCCACCTCCTAACGTCGGTCAGGGCAAGGATAATGACCAGGAGGAACAAGGATTTCTGGATAAGAATAATATCAGAAGGGCACCCATTGACCTGTATAAGATCATTTCCCACGATCGGGATACCACTTTCCTGGATACTACACAAAGTATTCAGAAAGAATACAAGTTCAATTATCTGAGACGAGATCGGTTTGAGCTGCTGCCATTTAACAATGTCGGACAGACCTACAATACCCTGGCATACAACTTCGACTCCAATCATCTGAAACCGAGATTCGTCGCCCAATCCCATCATTTTAATTATCGGGATATGGAAGACATGAATTACTTCAATGTCCCGACACCTTTAACGGAATTGTACTTTAAAACAGCCTTTGAACAAGGACAGCAGTTGGATGCATTTTTTACGGTTAACACCAAAAAGAATTTCAACTTTTCGGTGGCGTACAAAGGGTTGCGATCCCTAGGGAAGTACCAACATGCACTGGCTAGCACCGGGAACTTTCGTTTTACTTCCAACTGGGTGGCACCCAATAAACGAACCAGATTCAGGGGGCATATCGCTGCCCAGGATATACTGAATCAGGAAAATGGTGGGCTTACCCCGAGTTCAATTGCCCTATTTGAGGCGAACGACCCTGAATTCCAGGATAGGGGACGGTTGGACGTGAATTTTGAAAATGCCGAGAATAAACTGGAAGGGCTGCGTTTTTTCGGTGAGTTAGAGTACGACCTGATCAAGGATGTGGACAGCACCTCCCAAAATGTTGTGACTTTAGGGGGCTGGGGGATGTATGAAGACAAGTTCTACGAGTACAGACAAAACAGTGCTTATGATGGATTTGGACCGGCCTATGTGGCAACTGACCTGCGTAAAAAGACCAAACTGGAGGATTTCCAAGGAAGTGGTTATGTCCGCTGGGAAAACGATGTGATCGGACAGTTGGGCGGTTATGTGAAATACACGGATTATAATTACGGGTACAATTCGGTGTTGATCCTGGATCAGGGAAGGATCACTAACCGTCTGAAAGGAGACCTGGTAGAGCTGGGTGCGACCTACCAAAAACAGTATCGTCGATTTGAGGTCTTTGGGAAGGGAGCGATCAACCTGGCTGGAGATTTTGACGGCAATTTCTTAGAGGCAGGGATAGGATATCAGCTACAACCAGAAAGCAAGGTGACTGCAACGGCCAGGATTCACTCCGTGGCCCCGGATTTCGGTTTTCTGTTGTACCAAAGTGATTATGTCAATTACAACTGGCAAAATGAACTGAACAACATCAAGACCCAGGAGCTTGAGCTGGATCTGGCCTCCAGCAAATGGTTGGATCTTACAGTGACCTATACCGGTATCGACGACTATACCTACTACCAGATACGGTCCAATGATAGTACACCTAGCCCATCTCAGTTTGGGGAGCGGGTAGATTATGTGAAGGTAAAAGCTGAAAAGGAGTTCCGTTGGCGGAAGTTTGCCCTAATGAATACGATCCTCTTTCAACAGGCCTTGAGCGGAGAAGAGGTATTCAATGTGCCGGAATTCGTTACACGAAATTCCTTGTATTACGAGGACAGGTGGTTTAAAAATGCGCTATTTGTCCAAACGGGCCTTAACTTCACATTCTTCACCGAATACAACATGAATGCCTACGATCCTGTGATCGCCGAATTCTACGTTCAGAATGATGAAAAACTAGGAGCCTTCCCCTTAGTGGACCTGTTCTTTAATGTCAAGGTGAAACAGACCAGGATATTCTTTAAATGGGAGCACTTCAACCAGCTTTTCAGCAGTACCAACAAGCACTTCTCCGCACCGGGCTATCCCTACCGGGACGCGGTCATCCGGTTTGGTCTGGTTTGGAACTTCCTGCTTTAGACCAGAGAACTACTCTTTAAGAACGCTGCGAGAGATCACGATCTTTTGGATCTCGCTGGTCCCTTCGTAGATCTGGGTGATCTTCGCATCTCGCATCAATCGCTCTACGTGGTATTCTTTTACGTATCCGTTTCCTCCATGCACTTGAACTGCCTCGACTG
The DNA here is from genome assembly GCF_002943755.1 of Aureitalea marina. Classification (NCBI taxonomy): domain Bacteria; kingdom Pseudomonadati; phylum Bacteroidota; class Flavobacteriia; order Flavobacteriales; family Flavobacteriaceae; genus Aureitalea; species Aureitalea marina. The sequence goes on along the minus strand of NZ_MQUB01000001.1, from coordinate 1,938,103 downwards.
TGGTCTCCATGGCAACTTGTGAGGCGTAAAGTTTGGCCACCGCTCCACTTAGATCGTAGTTATTGCCATTGTCCTTATCCCAGGCTGCTTGCATGACCAAGTGTCGAGCAGCAGTGATCTGGGTATACATGTCGGCTAACTTAAAGGCGATCGCCTGATGGTTGCAAATCTCGGTGCCAAAAGCTTTACGGATCTTGGAGTATTCTTTGGCCAGTTCGTAAGCGCCTGATGCGATTCCAAGAGCCTGGGCAGCAATTCCGATCCGACCACCGCTTAGGGTCTTCATGGCAAATTTGAAACCGAATCCATCTTCACCTATCCTATTCTCCTTAGGTACTTTTACATCATTGAAGTTCAGGGTGTGGGTATCACTCCCCCGGATACCTAGTTTGTCTTCCTTGGGTCCAACCTCAAATCCTTCCCAACTTTTCTCCACGATAAAGGCATTGATTCCTCGGTGTCCTTTTTCACGATCCGTTTGGGCGATGACCAGGTAATAATCTGCGCTTCCACCGTTGGTGATCCAGTTCTTGGTTCCGTTCAGGATGTAATGATCACCCATGTCGATAGCTGTAGTGCGTTGTGATGTTGCGTCACTTCCAGCTTCTGGTTCACTCAGACAAAATGCTCCAAGAGATTCTCCAGTGGCCAGTTTGGTCAAGTATTTCTGTTTCTGCTCTTCGCTCCCGTAGGTTTCGATACCCCAACACACCAGGGAGTTGTTCACGGAAACGATCACCGAACTGGAGGCATCAACCTTGCTGAGCTCTTCCATGGCCAGCACATAAGACAATGTGTCCATTCCGCCACCGCCATATTTTGGATCCACCATCATTCCAAGGAATCCTAATTCACCCATCTTCTTGACCTGCTCTGCAGGAAATTGTTGATGAGTGTCACGTTCTATCACTCCGGGCAGCAATTCCGTACGAGCAAAATCACGGGCTGCATCCCGAATCATGAGGTGTTCTTCTGAAAGATTAAAATCCATAGCGGCAATACGTTAAATTATTTTCAAGAAAAGTGGTGCAAAGATACTTCTTAGTTGCCATTTTTTCAATAAATCCCAATACTTTTACTCATATGTTTAAAGACGTATACAAGGTGGTTGGGGTGATGAGTGGCACCTCTCTGGATGGAGTAGATTGCGCCTACATCCAACTCAGTTTGAGCCCTGATGGGAATTGGGACTATAATTTCCTCAAGACAACCACATTTGAATACGATCATCAATGGCAGGATCGGCTTCGAGATTGCAGTCTACTGGAGGTGGGAGAAGTTAAACAGTTGGAAGATGATTTTACCCAACATTTGATAGATATCCTCCGAGAATTTATCGGTCAATTGAATGGTAGGCCAGACGCTATCTGTAGTCATGGGCATACAGTCTGGCACAGGCCGGAGCTGGGTTACACCAGACAAATTGGGGATGGGCAAGTTTTGGCAACAGCCTTACAATTACCCGTAGTTTGCGATTTTAGAACTCAGGATGTGGCCTTAGGTGGTCAAGGCGCGCCTTTGGTTCCTATAGGTGATCGACTCTTGTTTCACGATTATGAATACTGTCTTAATCTGGGTGGTTTTGCCAATTGTTCCATGGAGAACGATGGGCAACGTTTGGCTTATGATATCTGTCCTGTGAATATTGTGCTAAACCGCTATGCTCAAAAGTTAGGTTATCCCTATGATGACAAGGGGCGACTTGCAGCTTCCGGGAACGTAAATGAATCCTTATTGACCCGCTTGAACAACTTGGCCTATTACCAATTGTCACCACCTAAATCCTTAGGAGTAGAATGGGTTAGTGAGCAAATAGATCCGATTCTAGTGGAGACGGATTTACCGCACTGCGATATGCTCAGGACCCTGGTGGAACATATGGCCGAGCAGATTGCTGGTTCCATTCCGGTTAAGAGTAAGGTCCTGATCACAGGGGGTGGGGCTTACAACGATTTTCTGATCCGTAGGATTCGGGAAGAATGCGAGGCAGAGATTACGATACCTCAGGCCAATCTAATAGAGCATAAAGAAGCCCTGATATTTGGACTATTAGGAGTATTGCGATTCCGCAATGAAGTCAACTGTTTGGCATCGGTTACCGGTGCAAAAAAAAATCATAGCTCAGGCAAGATATTTCACCCCTAAAACCCCGAAAATTTTGGAGAATAGCGCCGGCAAATTTTTATATTTGGCGCTTAACGACAACCTATGAAAGAACTGCTTAAAACCTACGAGAACAAAGCTCCCGAAATTGTTTTTCATTGGCAGGATCCCCTGACCGAGGCCGAAGGCTGGACTGTCATCAATTCCCTTAGAGGTGGTGCTGCGGGAGGAGGAACACGGATGCGCCCGGGATTGGATATGAACGAAGTGCTTTCTTTGGCCAAGACCATGGAGGTGAAATTCACCGTTTCCGGACCTCCCATCGGTGGAGCCAAATCCGGGATCAATTTTGATCCGCATGATCCAAGGAAAAAAGGAGTATTGGAGCGCTGGTATAAGGCAGTCAGTCCTCTGCTCAAAGCGTATTATGGCACTGGGGGAGACCTGAATGTGGACGAGATCCATGAGGTCATACCCATGACAGAGGCAAGTGGCGTCTGGCATCCTCAGGAAGGAGTTTTTAACGGTCATTTCGTGCCTAGTGAGGCAGATAAGATCAATCGTATCGGGCAGTTGCGTCACGGGGTGATCAAGGTAATCGACTCTCCGGAATACTCTCCCGATGTGTATAAACGATATACTGTGGCGGACATGATCACCGGCTTTGGCGTAGCCGAAGCGGTGAAGCACTATTACGATATCTATGGAGGTGAAGTAAAGGGCAAGCGAGCTATTGTACAAGGATTCGGAAATGTCGGATCGGCCGCTGCCTATTACCTGGCACAAATGGGTGCCAGCATAGTGGGTATAATCGATCGGGACGGCGGAATCATTAACAATGACGGCTTCAGCTTTGAAGAGATCAGATCCTTGTTCCTGAATAAGAATGGAAATACCTTGGTGGCTGATAATATGCTGAGTTTTGATCAGATCAACCAAGAGATCTGGAACTGTCGGGCCGATATATTTGCCCCATGTGCAGCCTCAAGGTTGATCACCAAGGACCAGATCGCCAGCCTGATGGACAATGGATTAGAAGTGATCAGTTGTGGAGCCAATGTGCCTTTTGCCGATCCAGAGATCTTTTTTGGGCCGATCATGGAGTTTACAGACGAACGGGTTAGCTTGATCCCGGATTTCATAAGTAATTGTGGGATGGCCAGGGTGTTCGCTTATTTCATGGAGAGTAAGGTCGAGATGACGGACGAAGCTATTTTCAATGATACTTCCCAGACTATCAGACGATCGATCCGTCAAATTTTCGATCAAAACCCTAGCGTAAAGAATATTAGTGAAACAGCTTTTGAAATTGCGTTGAAACAGTTAATTTAGGACAGAACTAAAATCCAACTTTTTATGGAGTCCATCATTATCCTGATTTTCGTTATCGGGTACCTTTCCATTACTCTCGAGCACCCGTTGCGATTAGATAAGACTGTTCCAGCACTTATTATGGCAGCCCTCATCTGGGCCGTTTTAGCAGTCGGATTTCAAAGTGGTTGGTTCAGTGTGGTGGATACCTACGAGAACGTATTCAGCGCATCAGGAGGTGATGAAGCCCTTCACGGATTTGAGAACACCCTATTACACCATCTCGGTAAGACTGCCGAGATTCTGGTGTTCCTGATCGGGGCTATGACCATCGTAGAGATAATCGACTTGCACCGTGGTTTCGAGGTACTTAAATCCGCGGTTCGAACGCGCTCCAAAAGACGCCTCTTATGGATCATTGGAATTCTCGCATTCATTCTCTCCGCTATCATCGATAATCTGACAGCTACAATTGTACTGGTCACACTGCTTAGAAAGCTGATTCACAACAAGGGAGATCGTTTGTGGTATGCCGCCATGGTGGTTATTGCAGCTAATGCCGGGGGAGCCTGGTCTCCAATTGGAGATGTAACTACAACCATGTTATGGATCGCCAATAAAGTGAGCGCACTTGGCTTGATCAAATACGTGGTTCTTCCATCTATTGCCTGCTTTATTTTGCCATTTATGGTGGCCTCTTACATGAAGCCATTCAAGGGATATGTCGATGTAGACACTACAGCGGACGAAGCTGCGGAACGGTTGTTGAGCTCCAGAACCATGTTATTCCTGGGTCTAGGAATGATCGTATCGGTTCCCATTTTCAAGACTTTGACTCATTTACCTCCCTATATGGGGATGATGTTGGCCTTGGGTGTGACCTGGTTAGTATCAGAATATATACACCCGGAAGAAGACTTCAGTAAAGAAAGAAGACATTTGTATTCTGCTCACAAGGCCCTTTCCCGTATCGAGATATCGAGTATACTTTTCTTCCTCGGGATACTACTTGCAGTCGCCGGGCTAGAGAGCCTGGTCTATGGAGCCATCAACGGTGAAGAAGTAGGAACCTTGAGGTATCTGGCCGAAGTTTTACAGGGAGCCATCCCAAATCAGGATGTTGTAGTTATGTTACTAGGGGTATTGTCTGCTATCATTGACAACGTTCCGCTGGTGGCAGCTTCAATGGGAATGTACGATGCACCAACTGATTCTGCCCTGTGGCACTTTATTGCCTACTCGGCTGGAACCGGGGTAGTATGCTGATTATTGGATCGGCAGCCGGTGTTGCCGCTATGGGAATGGAGAAGATCGATTTCATCTGGTACCTTAGAAAGGTAGCCTGGTTGGCACTGATCGGATTCCTGGCAGGAGCCGCGGTATTCCTGGCGTTCAAGAGTATGTTTTTCTAGGGAGTCACAATTTATCCAGTTGTATCCCGTTATTTGTTTAAATAAATTTCTGTATGCTTAACCTATTCCTTCAGGAAGGTCAGCAGGAGGTAGTCGAGGGCCTGGAGGCCGAATCGACCGAAAAGACACTTTCCATCATGGAATTGCTCATGAATGGTGGTCTGGGAGGTCAAATCATTATTGCCGTTCTGTTCGTCCTTCTTTTTGTTGCGGTCTATATTTATTTCGAACGTCTATTTGCGATAAAAGCTTCGTCTAAGGTAGACAGGAACTTCATGAATCAGATCCGCGATCATGTGGCCAGTGGAAACATCCAGGCAGCCAAAGTGCTGTGTGCCCAACAAAACACTCCGGTTTCACGGCTGACGGAGAAAGGAATCTCCAGGATCGGAAGTCCACTTGAAGATATCAACACGGCCATTGAGAATGCCGGTAAGCTGGAGGTCTACAAATTGGAAAAGAATGTCAGTGTGTTGGCAACCATTGCTGGTGCTGCTCCTATGATCGGTTTCCTGGGGACGGTGATCGGGATGGTTTTGGCTTTTCACCAATTGGCCACCAGTAGTGGACAAGCAGAAATGGGAAGCCTGGCTGAAGGTATATATACGGCCATGACCACAACCGTTGCTGGTTTGATCGTGGGTATCGTTGCCTACATCGGATACAACTACCTGGTGGTGAAAACGGATAAAGTGGTTCACCAAATGGAAGCCACGGCTGTGGATTTCCTAGACCTGTTAAATGAACCTGCAGAATGAATCTAAGGGGAAGAAATAAGGTGAAGGCCGAATTCAGCATGAGTTCGATGACGGATATCGTATTTCTGTTATTGGTCTTTTTCTTGCTAACATCTCCCGCGATCACCCCAGATGCGCTAGATCTTATATTGCCCAAGGCCAAGGGTAAATCGACCAATCAGCAGAAAGCCTCGGTCAGTATTACCAAGAATGGTGCATATTATGTCAATAAAGAGCGGGTCAGTGAATACGGGGTAGAGAAAGAACTTCAGAAGGTCCTGGCTGGACAGGACAAACCAACCATCATATTAAGAGCAGAAGAAGGTGTACCCATTGAGGATGCAGTCTTTGTAATGGACATCGCCAACAAGAATAATTTTAAGGTAGTTCTAGCCGTACGCCCAAATTAATTGAGCTATGAGTAGTTGGTTGGATACGGAACACAAGCGAAAGAGCATGAGAATTACGGTGGTCATCCACGTGATCATCCTGATTCTATTGTTCTGGGTTGGCCTAAAGTACCTTGATCCGCCGCTGGAAAGTGGGATAGCCGTTAATTTTGGCACCACGGATTTTGGCAGTGACAACAATCAGCCAACAGAACCCGTAAAGACTGCTCCCAAACAGACCACACCTCCTCCAACACCTCAGGAAGAGACCGAAGTTAAAGAGGAAGTGGTTACCCAGGATTCGGAAGAGGCCCCGGTAATCAAGAAAGAGGAAAAGAAAGAGGAACAAAAAGAGGTCCCTGAGGAGAAGCCCGAAGAAAAAGAACCCCCAAAAAGCCGGACCCGAAACCCGATAAGGCAACGACTGATGCCTTATCCAGTCTGATAAACGGACCTAAAAATGAAGGGACGGCAGATGGAAATGAAGGCAACGACAACCAGGCAGGTGATAAAGGTTCTCCGGATGGTGATCCTAACGCATCCAGCTATTACGGAACCGGAAAAGGCCTTGATGGCGATGGTAATTATCTATTGGGTGGACGTAAGGCGCTGAACAAGGAAAAATACGTTCAGGAATGTAACGAGGCGGGAACGGTTGTGGTCAGTATTGAAGTAGACAGAAGTGGCCGAGTAATAAGTGCTACACCAGGGGTTCGAGGAACGACCAACAATTCCAAATGTCTGCTTGAGCCAGCCAAACGAGCAGCCCTGGCGACCAAATTCAATCCGGACGAGAAAGCACCGGCCAAACAGATCGGAAAGATCATCTACAAGTTCAGTCTGTCCGATTAAATTCAGAGGCTGATTCCCTATCTTTATCAGATAAAAATCAGCCATGAAAAAACGACTTCTCTTCGCTCTGGCAGTACTGTGTTTGCTTGCTTGCCAGAACTCACTAAATCAACCCAAAAGTGAAGAGCCGGATCAGCTACCGGCCGACTTTCTCTTTGCGCAAAGAGCATACCCCTCTGGTCAGATTGATACCAAGGCTTACTCTAAAGCTATTCAGTGGAAACGTACTTTAGGAAATACAAGAGGCACTGATGTGCTGTGGGAATTTAGCGGGCCTGTCAACATAGGTGGCCGGATTACTGATATAGAGATCCCCAGCAATGACGCCCAAACCTATTATGTGGGTGCCGCCTCTGGTGGGATCTTTAAAACTACCAATGCAGGTAGCGCCTGGCAACCCATTTTTGACGATCAGGAGATGTTATCCATTGGTGATATTGAGATCTCGAGAAACAACAACAATTTGATCTGGGTAGGCACCGGCGAGGTGAACGCAGGAGGAGGATCCTTAGCTTACGATGGAGATGGTGTCTATAAAAGTACCGATGGGGGATTAAGTTGGACCCCTCAAGGGCTTCCGGACACCGGAAGCATTGGTAAGATCCTGATCGATCCGAACGATGACAATACCATTTTCGTGGCCGCCATGGGCCCTCTTTTTCGAAATGACAACAACAGAGGAGTTTATCGCAGTACCGATGGGGGGCAAAATTGGGAGCAACGCTTATTCCTTTCTGATTCTACCGGAATCATTGATATGGCCATTCATCCCAGTAATGGAGAAATTGTGTATGCGGCCGCTTGGGAACGAATCCGTAGACCAAACCGTCGACAATACGGTGGAGAGACATCTGGTCTGTTCCGATCATTGGACGGGGGTGATACCTGGCAGGAAATGACCAACGGTCTACCAACGGCACCAAATGATAAGGGCCGTATTAGTATAGACATATCCCGCTCAAATCCGAATGTACTCTATGCCAGATACGCTACAGCAGGGGGTTCAATTCAGGGGGTTTATCGTACATCCGATGGAGGCGATACCTGGGTCGAGGTGAACTCCAGTCAGTTAAACAATGTTGGTTTTCACTGGTGGTTCCGCGGTATATTCGTCGATCCCTCTGACGAGGATATCATTTATAATGTGGATTTTGACGTTCAGAAATCTACGGACGGTGGTAACAATTGGTTCGACGCCTTTCCCAATGTCCATGTGGATCAGCATGCGCTTGCCTTTAACGAAAATATTGCTGGAGAGGTATTGTTAGGTAATGATGGGGGCTTTTACAAGAGTGGCAACGATGGCAGTAGCTGGACTAAAGATGAGACCCTGCCTATCACCCAATTCTATCGTTTTCATGTGGATGCTTCCAACGGGAATAAAATATATGGAGGTACTCAAGACAACAGCACCATGCGAACCCAAACAGGAGGGCTGGACGATTGGGAGATCATTTTTGGAGGAGATGGATTTCAACCCCTTGTGGATCCTGACAATACCAATGTCATTTATGCGCTATCTCAGAGGGGTAATTTGGGAAAATCCACGAATAATGGCTCCACCTTTAATGGTGCGCTTAACGGGGTCAATCCTTCAGATCGGAATAATTGGGATACACCCATCGCCTTTGATCCAGCTAACTCTCAAACACTTTATTACGGTACACAACGCCTCTATCGAACAACCAATGCTGCCGGCAACTGGACAGCGATCAGTGAAGATTTGACAGATGGACCCTATGAAGGGAATTTGGCCTTTGGAACAATCACAAGTATCGATGTATCTGTTTTAGACAGTGACCTGATCCTGGTTGGAACGGATGACGGAAAGGTTTGGGTTACCGAGGATGGAGGAGAAAATTGGAATGCGGTTTCAACGGGTTTGCCGGATCGATGGGTGACCAAAGTGTTGACCGATACCGAAGACAGTAACACCATCTATGTGACCTTTTCTGGATACCGATTTGGTGAGGACAACGGTCATGTTTATCGGAGTACCAACCTCGGGGCCAATTGGACGAATATTGGTACCAGCCTACCCGATGTACCGGTTAACGATATAGTGAAAGATGATTTTGGCAATTTATTCCTGGGGACCGATATCGGGGTAATTGGATCTGATGATGAAGGGAATAGTTGGGCACCTGTGGGAACTAACCTTCCATCGGTAGTGATTACGGATATGCACCTGGATCAGGCCAACGACCTCCTTTATGTGGGTACTTATGGGCGTTCCAGTTATCGTCTAGACATAAGCACGAATATCCTCGAACTTCCGGACTTACAAGTGAATGGCATTCAAGTATTTCCGAATCCAACAGATGGAATGGTCAATATTCAGCTACCGGAAGGTTTAGATGGCCGTCAGTTGCAAGTATACGATCAGCTAGGAAGACTATTAAAGAGCATCTCTCTGGAGGGTACCAATAGCCGCATTAATCTTAGCGATTTGTCATCCGGCGTCTATTTTCTAAAATTGACTAACCTACCCAACTGGAGCTCTAAGCTTATTCTTAAGTAGGCCATGAATACCTATCAGGAAACCCTGGATTGGTTGTTTTCGCAATTGCCGATGTACCAGCGATTAGGCGGGGCGGCATATAAGGCAGACCTGTCCAATACCTGGGCCCTGATGAGCCAACTCAATTACCCGCAAAATGACTTTCCCGCAGTTCATATTGCAGGGACCAATGGGAAAGGATCGGTTAGCCATATGGTTGCCTCTGTCCTGCAGACGGCTGGTTATAAGGTCGGATTATATACTTCTCCTCATTTGTCCGATTTCCGAGAGCGCATACGGATCAACGGTGAGATGATCGCGGAAAGCGATGTGGTCGAATTTATACAAACGAACAAAGAGTTCTTGCTAGAAGGACAATTTTCTTTTTTCGAGATGACCGTAGGTATGGCCTTTGATCATTTTAAAAAACACAAGGTAGATATTGCGGTGGTCGAAGTTGGAATGGGTGGCCGGTTGGACAGTACCAATGTGGTCAATCCTGAAGTCTGCGCCATTACCAATATTGGGTTTGATCATATGCGGTTTTTAGGCAACACTCTCCCCGAAATTGCAGTAGAAAAGGGGGTATAATCAAAGCCGGAGTGCCAGTAGTCATTGGGCAATATCAACCGGAAACCTGGCCGGTATTCCAAAAGATAGCCCATCAATTGGATGCTCCTATCTATCGAGCGGATGAACTAACTAGGACCACTTATGAAACTGACCTCAAAGGAGCGTACCAGCAATTTAACCTGCGTACAGCAATAGCCATTTTAGAAATTCTTCAAAACAGGAAATGGAATATTGAACAAAATCAAATTGAGCAAGGTCTACTGAATGTCGTAACTAATACGGGGTTAATGGGGCGCTGGCAGATACTTGGAACCGCGCCAAAGATCATTTGTGACACCGCCCATAACAAAGAGGGATTAGAGCTAGTCATTCAGCAATTACTTAAGGAGGACTACGAACAACTTCATATAGTTCTGGGGACATTAGCAGATAAGAATCTCCAAACTCTTTTGCCACTGTTTCCCAAGGATGCTTATTACTATTTCACTTCTCCTGATATACCGAGAGCTTTGTCGGCAGATGAACTGAAAGAAGCCGCCTATAAATTTGGTCTCACAGGCGAGGTGGTAGAAGAAGTGAATCAAGCCTTGAATAGCGCCAAACAAAGGGCCAAACCTGAGGATATCATCTTTGTTGGTGGAAGCACCTTTGTTGTGGCGGAAGTCCTGTGATTTTTTTGTTCGAATAATTTGCGATGAATAAAAACTGCCTTATATTTGCCCCGCTCAAGTGAGGGCGCGTAGCTCAGTTGGTTCAGAGCACTTGGTTTACACCCAAGGGGTCAGGGGTTCGAATCCCTTCGCGCCCACATCAAACGAAAAAACCACATCGGAAACGATGTGGTTTTTTTATTAGAAAAACACTCATGCTCGCATGTTGGTGTTTTTCTGATAAAAACAACCATGATCTGCGAAGCAGATCGGTTTTTTCATTTGCAGTAGTGGTCGCTTCGGGATCACGACCGGAGGGAGTAATCCCTGACCAACCGCAATCGGCTTTCTCTGCCCGCCCCTCAACGCTGGCCCCTCGCTAACCAATGTCCACCGGACATTGATTCTTCTGCGAAGACGCTCGGTCCGGGATCACGACCGGAGGGAGTAATCCCTGATCTTTTCGGATTATTCTTTCCTTGAAATACTCTCCCGTTTAGAGCTTTGAAATAACGTAAAAAGCAAAAATACCTCGGTTCAATTAAGTCTATATTGACTATATTTGCCGTCCCTCGGGTCATTAACTCAGTTGGTTCAGAGTGTTACCTTGACAGGGTAGAAGTCACTGGTTCGAATCCAGTATGACCCACATCAAACACAAAACCCGCAACGAAAGTTGCGGGTTTTCTTTTTGGGAAAACACTCATGCTCGCATGTTGATGTTTTTCCAAAAAGAAAAGCCCCAATCCGTTTTACGGATTGGGGTTTTGGTATTTGCAGGAGCGGGTTTGATCTGGATCATGACCTGCGGGAATAATCCTATAAACTTCAATTCGCTTGAGTGGTGACTTTAAAAAATAACCAGTGATCCGCAAAGTGGATCGGGTTTGTATTTTCAGAAGAGGGTTTAGTCTGGATCATGAGCGAAGGGAATAATCTTCTTTGCTCATGCTCGCATGTTGATGTTTTTCCAAAAAGAAAAGCCTCAATCCGTAAAACGGATTGGGGTTTTGGTATTTGCAGGAGCGGGTTTGATCTGGATCATGACCTGCGGGAATAATCCTATAAACTTCAATTCGCTTGTGTGGTGACTTTAAAAAATAACCAGTGATCCGCAAAGTGGATCGGGTTTGTAATTTCAGAAGAGGGTTTAGTCTGGATCACGAACGTAGTGAGTAATCCAGTATCCCCATTCAAGAATTCAGTAAACTGCCGAAGCAATAATTAGGAGCTTTATCTGGATTGATCTAATTTACCCCCGGACGGGGTTTAGGGGCCCCCAAGGTAGAAATCGTGATTCGTTAATGGTTATTCGTGAATCGACTTTAACTTCGACTACCGACTACCGACTACCGACTACCGACTACCGACTACCGACTACCGACTACCGACTACCGACTACCGACTACCGACTATCGGCTCATTCTTCCTTACGACGCTCCTCAACCTGCTCCCACATCTTATCGGCATTTAGCCGAAAGGATCCTAAGTGCTCGAAATTACATTCCTGGGGCGATATGATAGAAAGAAAGGGTTGTTGGTCCGTCTTTTTGTACAGGTGATAAGTATGACCCACCAAGGGTTCAAAATTGAATTGAGCATCGTAAACTAACTGATTGTACTGGAACTGCTCCATCAAGGCATCGTATTGCAGCTTCAATTCTGCGTAGCGCGCTCCCACCTGCTTGTTCACCTGGTCAATGTTTCTCAGTTTCCAGGCTGTGGTGTCTGGGGTGGTAATAGCCGGCGCTCCTACATTGGTGCTATATGGCTTTAAGCTGGCTTCATAACGACCAGACTCCTCGTTATAGACTACCTGATCTGGCTTTTTCTCCTTCATCGTCGTTTTGAAACTTTATTATTACTAATCTGTCGTTGGCGCGTGCATTTAAATCGCGCATCGTCCTGATCAAAGTTACGTTTTTTAAGGTGCTTGGTAGAACGACCCTGGACCCGCGCCCGCCATAGTCGGAAACTGCTGGGCTTCATTTCGCGTCGCATCAGCGTGATTACCCCTTTTTCGTCCAGGCCGAACTGAGCCTTTATGGCGTCAAAAGGAGTACGGTCCTCCCATGCCATTTCTATCACTCGATCAATCTGTTGGTCGTCCAATCTTTGAGCTTTCATCAATCAAATGGATTTCTGTCCTGCAAGGTGTGTCGACGCAGGATTCGTTTACTTTCGGCCCGGACCTCCGGGTCCTTTTTCATCCGCCATAGTTCTTGAGAGGCTATTTTACGCCTGGCAGGCAGATCAACGATGGGTTTGGGATAGTCGATCCCAAGTGTAAAATTGTTGAACTGCTCTTCCATGGGAGTCATGGTCCATGGTTCGTGGATAAATTCGTCCGGGACGTTTCTCAATTCGGGTACCCATTTGCAGATAAAATCTCCCTTTGGGTCGTGGTCCTTGCTGTTTTTGACCGGGTTGTAGATCCTGATGGTGTTGATTCCAGTTTCCCCGGCCTGCATTTGCAATTGCGGGAAATGGATTCCCGGTTCAAAATCCAGGAATACTTGACTCAAGTGAGTCGTTGCGTCCTGCCAGGGCTGCCACAGTGTATGGGTGAAAAAGGAGACCACCAAGGCTCGCATTCTAAAATTCAGATAACCGGTAGATTGAAGGCAGCGCATGCAGGCATCGATCAATGGAAAACCAGTCATTCCAGTTCTCCAGGCTTTTTGATAATCCTGGGCAATACTTTTTTTGAGTTTTCTGTAGCCCTTGTTTACGCTGGCAAATTCCATGGTATCCTCCATTTCGAACTTCTGAATAAAGTGTGCCTGCCATCTCAATCTGCTGGTGAATGCGTCCAAAGCCCTTTTAGCGGGTGCCTGTTTTCGATGCGCTTTTGCAGCTTGCCATACCTCCCGCACGGATAAGTTGCCCCAAGCCAGGTAGGGAGAAAGCCGGCTGCAACTGATGCGAGCCAAAGCCGGACTAGAAATGTTCTTATTGTAGTCAGGATACCTCGACTGTAAAAAAGTCTGCAGGTAGATTAGACCTTTGCTTCTTCCACCGGGCTGGAACTTACCTATTGCTGGTTTAGGACTAAAACTATCAAAGAATGTACTTGCTTCTTGTATATCTACGGTTGGAATAAATTGCTCTGAACTAGCATTAAATCTCAAAACCGGAGATTTCATAAAGGCCAACCAGTCATTCTTCCAGTTGGACCGGTCTTTTCTTCCTCTGAAGACACCATTATTGACCACTTCGGTCCACTTTATCAGGTTGTTCTTGCAAAAACGGGCAACTTGTTTGTCTCGCTCGTAAGTTACTTTTAATCCGGTCTCCTGGTGGGAATACAGGACTTTGATGTTCCAGAATTGCTGTAGCTTGGACAGTAATGGGATTAGTTCAGAACGCACAACTAGCACTTGGCTATTTACTCCTTGCAAGTCTTCCTGTAATTCTTCCAGGGATTGTCTAATGAAGTTCCAGTGACGGTCAGAGTAGTGAGCGTCTTCCATCAAACTTGGCTCATAGCAGTATAAGAGCAAGACCGGATTAGTTGATTTCAACGCCTGATCCAAAGCTGGATTATCCTCCAATCGCAGATCGCGCTTGAACCACATGATGCTTATGTCGCTTTTTTCAGTAAGCATCCGGATTTTCAATTATGTCTTGTGCTCTTAGGACCATTTGAGTTAAAACTTGTCCATCCATTTTGTCCAGCTGTCTGTACATCATGGACATTCTGCGGTTATTGGCCAATTTGTCTCTGTGTTGATAGAGGAAATTCCAATACATAGAGTTAAATGGGCAGGAATCCTTTTCTACCTTGGTCTTTACGTTATACGCACAACCTTGGCAATAGTTACTCATTTTATTGATATAGCTCCCGCTGCTTACATAGGGTTTGGTCGCCAGTAAACCTCCATCAGCAAATTGACTCATCCCTCTTGTATTAGGTAATTGCACCCACTGGATAGCGTCTGTATAAATACCTAAATACCAGGCGTCGATCTTTTCTGGACTAACTCCGCTTAGCAAGGCAAAGTTTCCTGTGACCATCAGACGTTGAATGTGGTGTGCGTAGCCCAAGTCCAGACTCTGGGAAATGGCATGTTTCATGCAATTCATCTTGGTCTCTCCGCTCCAATAGAACTGGGGCAAGGGATTATCGTTCTTAAAGAAGTTTTTGCGTTCATAGTCCGGCATTTGTAGCCAATACATTCCGCGAATGTATTCGCGCCAGCCAATGATTTGTCGGACAAAACCTTCCACTTGGGCCAGATCGATATCTTCTTTCCTATCGGCCCAATGGTCGATCACCCTGTCTACAACCTCCTTGGGGCTGAGGATCTTTAGGTTTAAAGCAAAGGATAGCCGGCTGTGAAAAAGAAAAGGTTGGTCAGTGTGCATAGCATCTTGGTAGGTGCCAAAATGGGGGAGGAGGTAGTTGCAGAAATACTCTAAGAGTTCTAGTCCTTCAGCTCGGTTAGTAGGCCAATTGAAATCTTCCGGGTCTATGGCACCAATGGTCTTAATTCCCTGTTCATTGATCATAGTGATCAGCTGGGCGACGGGTTTCCTCAGATCAGGTAACTCTGGTATGGCTGGCTGGCCTTTCCACTTGTTTCTGTTGTCCTTGTCAAAATTCCATTGTCCTGCAATGGGTTTGGTATCGTTAAGCATCAGTACCCCGTGCTTTTTCCGCATGTATCGGTAAAAGCTCTCCATCAGGTATTGACTTTTGCCTTCAAAAAACAGGGCCATTTCGTCCCTCTGGGTGTAGAAGTGTTCCGTGTCCCGAAACCCTGTTGCTATCTTCAAGGACTGGCAAAAATTTATTAGTTGGAGGTCCAGTCGATATTCGTCTGGCAGTAAGTACTCAAAACGTTCAAATCCACCCGCCTCGATTAAACTGTTAATCGTATCTGTTAAGCTCGAGCGATTCTGAGGGTCGTCTAGCCTCATGTAGATCAACTGGTGTCCTCTATTAGTAAGCGTTTGTCCGAACGACCGCATGGCCAGGACAAAGCCAACTATTTTTTGGATATGGTGAGTGACGTATTCTTGCTCTTGGTGGGATTCGATCATAACATACGTCACATCAGGGTTCACTTGTTGGAACCAACTGTGACAACTATTTAGTTGATCTCCCAGTATGAGTCTAAGCGTTTTTGTCAAAACAAGGTGGTTTGGAGCCAGATTCGCTGAAAACGACCGTTCGGGTCGTAGCGTTCTGCCTGAGATGCCACATTGAATTTTCGATCCCGAGGATCATTACCCACCCCAGCAACATACATCCAGTTCCCATAGTTGCTGTGCACGTCATAATCGATCAGCATGGATTCAAAATAGGCTGCTCCTATACGCCAGTCTAAGCCCATGTCCTTGCTAAAATAGGAGGCTACATTCTGCCTGCCCCGATTACTCATCCATCCGGTTCGTGCCAATTCGATCATATTGGCATTGACAAATGGCTCTGGGGTCTCTCCCTTGATCCACTGTTCGATTTTGTCTCTGTCACGCGACCAGGAGTACTCCCTCTCGAGTATACCTCCAGTCTTGAAGATCTTATTTTGATGTTTTAGGGAGACATATTTGAAAAAATCTCTCCAGATCAATTCAAAGATTAGCCAATAGGTGGATTCGTTAGATCCGTGAATTTTTTCAAATTTCCTGACCTCCCAGTAGATCGATCTTGCAGATAGACTTCCATTTGCCAACCAGGGAGAGAACTTGCTGCTGTAATCTGTTCCCACTAGCCCATTTCTGGTCTTTTTGTAATACCGAACTTTTTTAGTTTCCCAGATATAGGATCTCAATCTATCAAGCGCTTGAGTCTGGCCTCCTCTGAATGGGAAAGCAGATCGATCGTCCGTCGTGATTTTGTCCTGAATTAATTCCTCCAACACGGGTATCCCATCGGCCTCAATCTCTGGTGTCGATTTCATGGGGCTCGGAACTTCCACGGGACGAACATCTACCCGGTTCTCGATCTTTTTTCGGAAGGAAGTGAATCCCCTCGGAGTACGGTCTGGTGAAAAGGGTAGATCCGAGGGATGGAGCAAGAATTGATCGTATGATTGGATCCATCGAACAGAGGCGCTAATTGAATTTCTCAGTTTGGTTTCCGTGTCAACCTCTTCAGAAGTCCATTCCAGTTGGTTGTAAATACTTGTGACCTCGTTGTTAGATATGAGCGATTTCATTTCTGATACCCCGCTCCCTCTCAGTACAATCAAAGGGATATTGAGATCCAGTAAGGCAGATTTAAGCTCTTGTAAGCTCTGCAGGAGAAATTGAAGTCTAAATGGCCCAGTTTTAGCAAAACCATAACGATCTAAGCTCAGAAGGCGATCCTCCAGTATGTAAACGCCAATAATTTGATCGTTCTCTTCGGTTGCCTGCTTCAGGAGGTGGTTGTCAACTACTCTCAGGTCATTCCTGAACCAATAGATGGCTGTTTTCATCTTAACTCTTATTTCGACGACAACGCTGGCTGCAGTATTTTACCATATCCCAATTCTTTTCCCATTTCTTTCTCCAGGAGAATGGGCGATTGCAAACCGGGCAAATCTTTTCAGCTAATGGACGTTTCATCTAAATTGTTTAACAAAAATACAATAACGTTAAACAAAAAGATGTTAAGTTGAATTTAAATTGTAAGATTGACTCCCTAGAGCAGCTCCAACACTCGTTCCAGGGCCATACCGCGGGATCCCTTTATCATTAATGGGCCTGGGGCTAGCTCATTATTCTGTAAATACTCTTCCAAGTCGGAGTAGGTGGAAAATTGATGCATATGTTCTTCAGCCTTTACTCGATCAAAGTGTTCTCCAACAAGGAATACCGTAGTGTCTCTCAAACTGCCGGCCTTATTGGCGATCTCTTGGTGTTCTTTCGCAGCATCCTCACCTAACTCGAACATATCTCCAAGTATCAAGATCCTTGGTGTGGAGGTCATCTGAACGAAGTTGTCTATTGCAACCACCATGCTACTTGGGTTAGCGTTGTATGCATCCTTAAATACCTTGCGTCCCTTGATCTCGGTTAATTGAGATCTGTTGTTATCCGGCATATAGGTCTCAATAGCCTCTTTAATCGCTTCGGGTTCAATACCAAGTATATGACCCATGGCGATAGCCGCGGCGATATTGTGAAAATTGTATACCCCCGTCAGATGAGGTTGGATCAATAGTTGGCGGTATTTGATCTTCAATCCATGCTGGTGCTCTAACAATTGAATGGGACAGTCTGAGTCATCTGGACCGAAAACGAACCGATCCATGCCTTCCGTCAATTCTAATTGTTTGGGATCATTCCCATTTACAAAGACCTTTTTGTTGCGCGCCGCCAAGTGTCTGTAGAGTTCAGACTTTCCCTTGATAACGCCTTCTTCGCCTCCAAAGCCTTCCAGGTGAGCTTTGCCGAAATTGGTGATATATCCAAAATCGGGTAGGGCGATCTCTGATAAGGCCGCGATTTCCCCCTGGTGATTAGCCCCCATTTCGACCACACCCAGTTCAGTTTTCTCGTTCATCGCGAGCAATGTAAGCGGAACGCCGATATGATTGTTCAAATTACCCTGAGTCGCTTGGGTATTGAATTTCTTAGCCAGCACCAGATGAATGAGTTCCTTGGTTGTCGTCTTACCATTACTCCCCGTAAGAGAGATAATTGGAATTCCCAGTTGCCCTCGGTGATAGGTGGCTAGTTTCTGAAGTAACTTTAAAGAATCACCATGGCAAATGGTCTCACCGGTGTTCTTGTGGAAACGCAGGTCGTCTAAGATTACCTTGTAGGCTCCTTTATCAAGTGCCTCCTGGGCGTATTCATTCCCGTTGAAATTTGGCCCCCTTAGAGCTACGAAGAGACAGTTAGGCTGGATCTTCCGGGTATCTGTACAGATACCTGAACTCTGCCGGTACACCTCGTAAAGTTGTTCGATCCTCAAGCTAAGTTTTTTTCAAATTTACAAAACAAAAAACCCTCCGGCACGAAGTACTGGAGGGTTGGTTTATGGGGTAGATTCGCCTTAATGACGAGGTTTCTTCTTGTCTTTTGCTTTAGATCCTACTCGAGACATGGCACATCTGAAACCGATGTAGTCCGTGGCCATATCCTGAGGGAAGAATCTTCTCTGCGCTGGATCCAGCCAGTAATCACGATCTCTCCAAGAACCTCCTTTATACACCCTGACCTCATTACTGATCAGTGAAGTTCGCTTGGTGGATTTATCGTACTGCAAGTTCATGCTTCCGTCGTCGGCAGATCCAACTTGATGCTCGGGAGAATTATACATTTTTCTCTTGTTCACACCATCTTCATCATCATCACCAAAGGATTGGTAATAACGAGTAGATCGCTTATCTCCGTCCCGGTAGTCACGGTTATCACTATCGGAGAAGTTTGTTCTCAAATAGGTTTCGTTCTCGTCTACAGGAACCTGAAGGATCTCACCTGGCAGGTTACGGGCAACGACCTTACCATTGCTCAGGGTGTCGTATACAATAGAGTCTGCATTGACTATTTTCACCTTACCATCAGATCCAATGGCATTTTTAGTATATACGTTTCCACGATAGTAGTTGAAGTCGTTAAATTCGTCATCAACTATAGGACGGTAAACATCGGCTACCCACTCGGCCACATTTCCGGCCATGTCGTACAGACCATAATCGTTGGCTTCATAGGACTTAACTTCTGCCGTGATATCGGCACCATCGTCGCTCCATCCGGCAATTCCACCGTAGTCACCATCTCCTTGCTTGAAGTTGGCCAGTTGATCTCCACGAGAACGTCTGTTTCCAGAGCGGGTATACTGCCCATCCCACGGATATTTCTTTCTACCTCGGTATACGTTGTAGTTTCTCAGTCCTACCAATCCCAGAGCGGCGTATTCCCACTCGGCTTCAGTAGGTAGCCTGTAAGAAGGCAATAACAAACCGTCCTTGCGTTGCACGTAAAGATTGGTACTATCCTGGCTTCGCTTGGCAACACTTTGAGAACGCTTACCACCTCGAGTTAAGGAGTCATTCCCACCGTAGGTCATGGTAGGTGCATTCAAATAGGTCTGCGTATTAAAGGTAGACCCTGAGCCTACTTCGTAGCGCGCATTGCGTGTAACGAATCCTTCCTCTTCCAGGATCAATTCATTTACACGGTCTGTACGCCAGTTACTGAATTCGACAGCCTGTACCCAGCTAACACCCACAACAGGGTAATCTGCATAGGCAGGGTGGCGCAAATAGTTGTTGGTCATTACCTCGTTGTAACCCAGGCGGTTTCTCCAAACAAGGGTATCAGGTAATGCACCTTCATAAATCTTTCTGAAATTAGGGTCATCTGGAGGGAAGACTCGCTTAAGCCAGTCCAGATATTCCAGATACATGAGGTTGGTCACCTCGGTCTCGTCCATATAAAAAGATTGGACGTGCTGCTGATTGGGGGAATTGTTCCAATCGTGCATTGGATCGTCTTGAACTTTTCCCATAGTAAAGGTACCACCTTCGATAAACACCAATCCAGGACCGGTTTCCTGCTCTTTCGCTTTCGCGTTATACTGCAGACCGCCTTCTTTGGCATTCACCTTCCATCCAGTGGCTCGGGAGCTGTTCTTGTAATCTCTTGACTTGTTACATCCGACTAAAACGCCGGCTGTGACGAGGGCAATACATAGCCGTAGTACGAAGAATTTGTTTAAGTTCATGATTTTAGGTTCAGCAAAATTGGGATTGCAATATAGTAATTAACCTCAAAAATGCAATAAATTTTTGGTTTTTAGTGGGTTCCAAAATCGCGGGAACCCTTATCACCCCTACAAAACGGCTCAATTCTGGTTTTATTATGCCAGGGCCTAGTTTTCTTAGAAAAAAGTTAATTGTCCGCCATACTAAGCGTATATTTGAATCGTTAGTGCTAATGATGAGAAAAATTCTACTGTTCCTGGGCGTATTCTCCCTGTGTTCAGGACTTTTTGCCCAAACCAAACGTGTTCAGATTTCCTGGGAAACGTCTGCGATTACTTCTGCTACTCAAGAAAGAAGTGTAAACGTGGTCCCCGATCCCAATTTACTGGACTCGGGAAATTTGCAATGGGATAACGAACAACTTACCTATTCGGTGACCTGGCTGGAGCAGGGATATGTTGATCCTTCTGCCGTGCAGCTGGTCAATGTTCAATATGAGCCCCTAAGTCAGAATGAGGTGGCCAGACTGCCTCAGATCGACATCCCATCCCAATTGAGCTTTGACTTTTTAAGTACCCGTGCCAGGGACCAACAGGTGGCTACCTTACAGCTAACTCCGGTGTTGAGACAGAACGGACAAGTAGTTAAAGTTGTTTCATTTGGATTGGAATATACCTATACTCGGGCACCTCAACGCAATCGGATTCCACTGGGCAGTTCGGTCCTGGCTTCTGGGAATTGGTACAAGTTCAAAGTCTCCAACAATGGCATCCATATCATTGATCGGGACTTCTTAAGGGATCTGGGGTTGAACATGAACGAAGTAGATCCTCGTAATCTCAAAATTTACGGCAACGGCGGTAAGACCTTACCGCTAGTCAATCAGGACAACCAGTATTTTGACCTCCGGGAAAACGCCATACAAATAGTGGGCGAGGAGGATGGAAGATTCAATGCCGATGACTATATCCTATTCTACGGTGAGAGTACGCGAGGCTATCAGGATCAGAATGATAGTAACCTCAATCCCTACAGCGATGAGTCTTTCTATTATATCACCGCCGATGGAGGCCCTGGACGCCGGGTCCAACCTCTAGCCGAACCAGGTGGGGCGCCCCAACTGAGCTTCACTACCTTCGACGATTATCAGTTCTTTGAGCAGGACGAGATCAGTCCGGCCAAAGTAGGAAGAAGGTGGTTTGGAAATCGATTCGATGTAGAGCCAGAGCAACAGTTCGAACTCAGTTTTCCAAATATTGTAGGTGGGAGCAGCATGGATATTACGATCAAGGCCGGAGCAGCTTCAGAGCAATCAACTTCCATGGCAATCTCCATAAACGGAACTTCTGTCAATCCACTTCAATTCCCACCCATCAACGATCCGACCTTATTATCTACCCGTAATTTTACAGGCGCTGTGAATGCGGGACCGGAAACGGTTACAGTAGATCTCACCTACAGCAACGGAGGAAATCCTACCAGCATAGCCTATCTGGATTACATACGTATCCGGGCCGACCGGCAGCTTACCGGGGCCCAAGGACAATTGATCTTTAGAAAGAATGAAGCCGCCTCTTCAAGCGGCGTCGGACAGTATATCATTTCTTCGGCTGGTAGTTTTTCTCAGCTTTGGGATGTGACGGATCCTGCGAATATCGGTTTTAAGGTACATGATGGTTCTGCTAGCCTAAGTTTCAAGGCAAATCTGGGTCAGATCAGGGAGTACATCGCTCATGGTGCAGACGATTATTTTGCCCCGGAACAGATCAGTAACCCCAGGGTTGCTAACCAGGACCTCAAGGGTACTATCTTCAGCGGGTCGGGTGGTTTTCAGGATGTTGATTATCTGATCGTCACGGCCCCTTTTCTTTTGCAACCTGCCTTACGGTTGGCGAATATCCGAAGCCAGGCTGATGGTCTCAATGTCAAGGTGGTGACTACGGATAAGATCTATGAAGAGTTCAGTTCAGGCAAACAAGATGTTGGGGCTATCCGAAACTTTGTTCGTTATATTTATGAGAATGCCTCTTCACCCGATAAGCGAATAAAATACCTCTGCCTTTTTGGAGAGGCTTCCTTCGATTACAAGAACAGAATACCTGGAAATAATAATGTAGTCCCTGTTTTTCATACGGTATTTAGCAATAGTACCTTCCGTTCCTATATGACCGATGACTTTTACGGCGCGATGGATCCCGAAGAAGGACGGTTTCTGTATAACAATGGCTCCGATAAACTGGACATCGCGGTTGGCCGAATCCTGGCGGATGATGTCAATCTGGCCAATGAAATGGTAACTAAGATCGAACGATATGCACTGGAACGATCCTATGGTAACTGGAGAAACAATTTTGTGTTGGTTTCGGATGATGTGGACGAGGAATTTGAATTTGAAGATCTGCAAGGCAATCTGGATGCACTGGGGGACGAGATCTCACAGGAAAAACCCTTTATCAATGTAAAGAAGATCCATAGCGATTCGTATCAGCAACAAACCTCTGCGGGAGGAGATCGATATCCCGATGTCAATGATGCCATTGTCAATGCCCTGGAGGTTGGTGCACTGGTTATCAATTATTTTGGTCATGGCGGGGAAGACGGACTGGCCAGTGAAGCCATCTTCATGAAACTGGAGGCTGACGACCTGACCAATGATTATCGCTTTCCTTGTTTTGTAACGGTGACCTGTGAGTTTACCAAATTTGATGACCTCAACGAATTACGGCGGGAGAGATCACTTACTGGAATCCCACTGGGGGAGCAGTATCCATGATCACCACAACCCGATCTATTGGTGTTAGTTTAGGGGTGAGGTTCAATCAGGATCTGGCGGAAGAGCTTTTTGGTTTTGACCGTATAGTACCGGTCCCACCCGCAGAGGCCCTGAGGCTGTCAAAGGTTGGTGAGTCCAGTTCTAACCGAAGAGTGATATTTTATCTAGGAGATCCCGCTATGCGTTTGGCCTTCCCCGAACCCAATATTCGGCTGACAACCTTGAACGGAGTACCAATCGGGCAGGCCAATGACACCTTAAAGGCGCTAAGTAGAGTACGCCTGGGAGGAGAAGTCACGGATGCCTCCGGGAATGTGCTTACAGACTACAACGGTATTTTGGAGGCAAAGGTGTTCGATAAGAATGTAGATAGACAAACTCTTGGAAACGATGGGGTCAGGGGATCTGATGGATTCCTGCTGATCATGGATTTCATTACCCTTGGGGAAGGTCTTTTTAACGGGCAGGCAACGGTGAGCGACGGTCAGTTCGAGTTCGAGTTTGTTGTTCCCAGGGACATTCAGATTCCCTATGGCAATGGCCGGGTTAGTTTGTACAGCAAGAAGGACAATGTTCTGGAGGACAGGAATGGATTCAACCTGGATCTGATCGTCGGTGGACTGGACGAGACAGCCCCGGAGGACAACACCGGTCCAACCATAGAATTGTTCATGAACGACGAGACCTTCGTCAATGGTGGGATCACCAACGATTCTCCTATACTGATCGCCAGATTGATGGACGAAAACGGTATCAATACTGCTTCAGGTATTGGACACGATATGATCGCCATCCTGGATGGGGACGAATCCAATCCATTTGTGCTCAATGAGTATTATCTGGCAGAGGTTGACGACTTTACACGTGGAAAGGCTACCTATAATTTGAGAGACCTGGAAGAGGGATTGCACACCCTGACCTTTAAGGCCTGGGATGTGTACAACAATTCCAGTACAGCAGAGATACAATTTGTGGTGGCTGGTGACGATCAGTTAGAGATAACACGGGTACTGAACTATCCAAATCCCTTTGTGAATTACACCGAGTTTTGGTTCAATCACAACCGTCCATTCGAGCCCCTGGAGGTGCAGGTACAGGTCTTCACTATTTCCGGGAAGGTGGTCTGGACCAAGAATCAGGTGATCAACACAGAAGGATTCCTTTCCAGGGATATTATCTGGGATGGTCGGGACGATTTCGGAGACCGGATAGGAAAAGGTACTTATGTGTACAAGATTACTGTTAAATCTACGTTAACTAACCAGCGAGTTGAAAAATTTGAAAAACTCGTAATCCTTTAGAAAATACATTTATATTTGCTCAAATTTGACCTCATGAAGAAGATTTTTATTCCGATTCTAACCCTGATTATGGCCTTTCAAGCCGTTGCTCAAGACAACGGTACATCTGTGGATAATCGGGTCATCACCACAGGTGTCCCCTTTGTATTGATCGCAGCAGATGCACGTTCGGCCGGGATTGCTGATATCGGTGTAACGAGTTCTGCAGATGCCTTCTCACAACAGTGGAATCCAGCAAAGTATGCCTTCGCTTTGGATCAGCAGGGGATAGGGATAACATATACACCTTATTTAAGTCAGTTGGTTAACGATATTTTCCTGGGTAACCTGGTCTATTACAATCGAATCAACGAACGAAGTGCCTTTGCACTCAGTTTCAGGTATTTCAGTTTGGGTGAGATCGAACTTCGTGAGACCATCGACCAGGAACCTTTATTGCAAAGCCCTAATGAACTAACTTTTGAC
The DNA here is from genome assembly GCF_002943755.1 of Aureitalea marina. Taxonomy (NCBI): domain Bacteria; kingdom Pseudomonadati; phylum Bacteroidota; class Flavobacteriia; order Flavobacteriales; family Flavobacteriaceae; genus Aureitalea; species Aureitalea marina. The sequence goes on along the minus strand of NZ_MQUB01000001.1, from coordinate 1,913,393 downwards.
GTCAGTTATTCCTTAAGATTAAGTGATCAGTTCTCTCTTGCGGTAGCGGGTCGATACCTGCGATCTGATCTTAAGATCCAGGCGGCCATAGAAGATGCCTCGGCGGCTAACTCATTTGCGGTTGATATTGCAGGATATTATCAAAGTGAGGAGATCGCATACAGTGATTTTAACGGTCGTTGGAGAGCCGGATTCAACATTTCGAATATTGGACCGAAATTGAAATATGATGATCTGGGGCAGGAGAATTTCCTGCCGACCAACTTTGCCATTGGCGGTGGATTTGACTTCATCCTGGACGGTTATAACACGATTGGTCTTAACCTAGAAATGAACAAGCTTTTAGTGCCTACTCCTAGTGACTCCAATGGGGACGGCGTGATCAATCGAGAAGACGACTGGTATAATGAAAGCTGGTTCTCGGCACTTTTCTCCTCTTGGGGTGATGCCCCAGATGGCTTCTCAGAAGAATTTCAGGAAATGACCTGGGCCTTTGGCGCGGAGTACTGGTATCAGAATGTCTTTGCCTTCAGGACAGGTTACTTCTACGAGAATCCCAATAAGGGTTCCCGTCAGTTTCTATCTCTGGGAGCTGGGTTCAGGTATACCACAATCAACTTCGATATCTCTTATCTATTTTCGACTTCGGCGGTCAGGAGCCCGTTGGAGGGAACACTACGATTTGGTCTGACCTTCTCCTTTGGGGAAGAGTATAGCGAATACTAGGCGCTTTGGAGAAGCTCGTTTTCAGAGCAGAATTCGAGATCTATGAGAGGCTGGATGATCTGCCGGTCGACATTCAGGAATTATACACTCATGCTAGAGAAGCCCGGGACAGGGCTTATGCCCCATTTTCGGACTTTACGGTCGGTGCCGCTGTCTTGTTGGGTGATGGACAGATCGTGAGTGGGAACAATCAGGAGAATGCTTCCTTTCCAGTGGGATTGTGCGCAGAGAGAACCACTATTCATCAAGCCGCTTCCCGTTATTCCGATCCACTCATAAAGACGCTGGTGGTAGTGGGTGGAGCCAGGTCCAAGGACAATCCGGAACCAGTAGCACCCTGCGGTGTTTGCAGGCAGGCAATCGCTCAGTATGAACTGAGACAGAATTGCGCAATACCCATCTACTTTAAGGGAGGGGAGGGGCCGATCTACAAGGCCTCCTCAGTCGCTGATCTCTTGCCATTTACCTTCGATGATTCTTACCTCTAACGTTTTCGCACATTTTAATTTGAGTGGTTTTTTAGAAGGTGAGAAAATAGTATTTTTGTTTTTCTGAAAAACCCCAACGGGGATATAGTCAACTAGATGAAGAAAATAACCAAGCAGACCTATCTCAAGTGGTACGAGGATATGTTGTTCTGGAGGAAGTTTGAGGACAAGCTGGCCCAGGTTTATATCAAGCAAAAAGTACGGGGATTTCTGCACCTCTATAACGGACAAGAAGCTGTTTTGGCGGGAGCCTTGCACGCCATGGATCTTTCCAAGGACAAGATGATCACTGCCTACCGAAATCACCCTCAACCAATCGGAATGGGGGTTGACCCAAGAAAAGTGATGGCGGAACTGTACGGAAAGGGAACAGGAACATCTCAGGGACTTGGAGGCTCTATGCACATCTTCTCCAAGGAACACGGATTTTATGGTGGTCACGGTATAGTTGGAGGACAAATTCCTTTGGGTGCTGGTTTGGCATTCGCCGATAAGTACTTCGGCAGGGATGCGGTGACCTTGACCTTTATGGGGGATGGGGCGACCAGGCAAGGATCATTGCATGAGACCTTTAACTTGGCGATGCTTTGGAATCTTCCGGTAGTATTCTGTGTAGAGAACAACGGATATGCCATGGGGACATCTGTAGAGCGAACAGCCAACCATAGTGAGATCTGGAAACTTGGATTGGGTTACGATATGCCTTGTCGTCCGGTAGACGGAATGAAACCGGAAGTAGTTGCCAAGGAATTGGACGAGGCGATCAGCCGCGCCCGTAAAGGCGGTGGTCCAACCTTCCTGGAGATCAGAACCTACAGGTATAGGGGTCACTCCATGAGTGATGCCCAGCATTACCGAACAAAGGAAGAGGTTGAGAGAATGAAGGATGAAGACCCCATCGATTACGTATTGGATATCATCTACAAAAAGAAATACGCCACCGAGGACGAGATCGGGGCGATCAACGATCGGGTAAAGGAGTTGGTTAAAGAGTGCGAGCAGTTTGCGGAAGATTCTCCATACCCGGAACTCAACGTCATGTACGAAGCTGTCTACGAACAAGAAGACTATCCATTCTTACCACATAAACTATAGCTATGGCGGAAATTATCACCATGCCGCGCTTAAGCGACACCATGGAAGAAGGAACTGTAGCCTCCTGGCTGAAAAAGGTCGGAGATCAGGTAGCTGAAGGGGATATCCTGGCCGAGATCGAGACCGACAAAGCCACCATGGAGTTTGAGTCCTTTTACGAAGGCACTCTCCTGCATATCGGTATAGCCGAGGGAGAAACCGCCAACGTAGATGCCTTACTGGCCATTATTGGTGAGGAAGGAGAAGATATCAGTGCCTTGTTAAGTGGAGATGCACCAGTTGCTGCTGCTGAGGAAGAGACTGAGGAAAAAGTGGCTCCGGTTGCAGAGGAGGCAACAACTACTACTGAATTACCTGAAGGAGTAGAGATCATCACTATGCCCAGACTTAGTGACACTATGGAAGAGGGCACGGTAGCCAGCTGGTTAAAAAAAGAAGGAGATTCCATTGAGGAAGGAGATATCCTGGCCGAGATCGAGACCGACAAGGCCACCATGGAGTTTGAATCATTTTATTCCGGGACCCTTTTGAAAATTGGGATTCCTGAGGGCCAAACGGCCAAAGTAGATGCGCTGCTTGCCATCGTTGGACCTGCCGGAACAGATGTTTCCGGAATTAGTGCGGCTCCGGTTGCAGCGAAGAAAGAGACTGCACCTGTAGTTGAAAAAGCTGCTGCTCCAGCTCCGGCACCATCGGCTCCAGCTCCGGCACCTAAACCAACGCCAGCACCACCTGCAGCAGTTCCAGTTGCAGCCACAAGCGGTAGACTATTTGTTTCGCCACTAGCCCGGAAACTGGCAGCCGAGAAAGGAATAGATCTAAGCCGAGTCCAGGGATCTGGAGAGAATGGAAGGATCATCAAGCGGGATATTGAAAATTACCAACCAGCTGCTGCTGGTCCTGCTGCTTACATGCCTGTAGGCGAAGAGCAGTTTGAGGAGGTTACCAATTCTCAGATGAGAAAGACCATAGCGCGTCGTCTTGGAGAGTCCAAATTCACGGCACCACACTATTATCTGACCGTGGAGTTTGATATGGATCACGCCATAGCCTCAAGAACGGCCATTAATTCGGATCCTGATGTCAAGATCTCGTTTAATGATATGGTGGTAAAGGCCTGTGCCATGGCACTGAGAAAACATCCTCAGGTCAATTCTAGCTGGGCAGATGGAGTAACCCGTATTGCCAAACACATCCATATCGGAGTGGCAGTTGCGGTCGAAGATGGTTTATTAGTTCCTGTATTGAAATTTGCAGATCAAATGACCTTCTCTCAAATTGGTGCCCAGGTCAAGGAAATGGCGGGTAAAGCGAGGAACAAGAAATTGACCCCGGACGAAATGCAGGGAAGCACCTTTACGGTGTCCAATCTGGGCATGTTTGGGATCAGGGAGTTTACCTCCATCATCAATCAACCGAATTCGGCAATACTGTCGGTAGGTGCCATCGTTCAAAAACCGGTGGTTAAGAATGGTCAGATCGCCGTTGGAAACACCATGACAGTTACTTTGGCCTGTGATCACCGAACGGTTGATGGCGCGACGGGTGCTGCCTTCCTTCAGACATTGAGAAATTATGTGGAGAATCCGGTGACTATGTTCGCCTGATCTGACACAATGTGCAAAATAATAGAAGCCCGTTATCCCAGAAGTCGATAACGGGTTTTCTTTATCTTTAGATTATGGGAAAGAATATTATAATCACAGGGACCAGCAGGGGTATTGGCTACCAGATGGTCGGTCTGTTAGCCGATACGGAACACCAGGTAATTGCGCTGTCCAGGGATGCCGTTCCGGTTTCAGGATTGGGGCTTACCAACTGTCACTGTCTACCTTGCGATATCACTCAAAAAGGCGACCTTATCAAAGTTGCGGACTATATAGGTGAACATTGGGGTAGGGTAGATATACTGATCCATAATTCAGGAAATCTGGTAAACAAACCATTCTCTCAACTAAAGGCAGAAGAGATTCTGCAGTGTTATCAGGTCAATGTTTTCGGCGTGATGCATCTTACTCAACAACTCCTTCCTTTTATGGGTAAGAAAGGGCACGTAGTTGGGATCAGTAGTATGGGAGGAGTTCAGGGAAGTGCCAAGTTCCCGGGTCTTACAGCTTATTCCAGCAGTAAGGGAGCTCTTAATACATTGATCGAGGTACTTGCAGAGGAATACAAAGATTCCGGCCCTTCATTCAATGGCCTAGCTTTAGGTGCTGTACAGACCGAAATGTTGGAAGAGGCCTTTCCAGGTTACAAAGCACCAATCTCGGCTAAGGAAATGGCGAGCTTTGTTCTGGATTTTGCCCTCAATGGCAATCGATACTACAATGGGAAGATATTACCGGTATCCAGTACCACACCCTAAGGATGGACAACACTCTGGAAAAATACCTGCCCTCTGAATCGGTTTCGGCCTGCCTGGAACTGATCAAAATTCATGAGGTGCATTTAAAGATCGTCAATGAGCGGGTAACGCGTCATGGGGATTATCGACTGCGACCAGACGGAACTCACCAGATAACGGTCAATGCTAACCTGAATCCCTATCGTTTTTTGATGACCTTGATCCACGAATTGGCGCATTTAGTGGCGTACAAGAAATACGGGCGGCAAATTAAACCACACGGCAGGGAATGGAAGCATACCTTTCAGCAAATGATGCTGCCTTTTATCAGGCCACAAGTTTTTCCTTCTGAAGTATTGCCACAATTAGCTCGACATTTTAAGAATCCCCGGGCCAGCAGCGATTCTGATCCTGCACTCGCCTTATCACTTAAACAGTACGATCCGCCCAACGACAAATACTATATCTTTGAGGTGCCCATGGGTGGTTACTTCAAGTTGTACAACGGACGGGTATTTCGACGGGGAGCAAAACGGGTTAAGCGCTTCGAATGCGTTGAAGTGAAAACGGGAAGGCTTTACCTGTTCAATCCCATGGCCGAAGTCAATTTAATCCAATAGTTTCATGAACAATAATTATTATGCCGTCATCATGGCGGGAGGTATTGGCTCGCGTTTTTGGCCGGTCAGCACTTCTTCATTTCCTAAGCAGTTCCACGACATGCTGGGAACGGGGCAATCCCTGCTGCAAAAAACCTTTAGTAGGCTAAACCAATTTGTTCCTGCCTCTCAGATCAACGTGCTGACCAATGCTAGCTATACAGAGTTAGTTTGTGAGCAATTACCTGAAATTGATAAGAACCAGGTGGTTCCGGAACCGGCTATGCGGAATACAGCACCCTGTATACTGTGGTCTGCTATGCGTATTTACAAGGAGAATCCGGATGCCTTGATGCTGGTTGCCCCAAGCGATCACTGGATAGAGGATGAGTTGGCCTTTAAAGATGATGTTTTGGCCTGCTTTGATCTTTGTGCCCAAGAAGATGTGTTGGTTACCTTGGGAATTGTTCCTGACTTCCCCAACACGGGTTATGGATATATTGAAAAAGACAAAACTGACACAAAGGATATTCCTTCCGTCTTGCGGTTTTGTGAAAAACCTGACTACGACACCGCCAAACAGTTTTTGGAATCAGGAAATTTCTTGTGGAATGCAGGTATCTTCATCTGGAGTGCCCGGAGCATACTGAAAGCTTTTAAGGAGTTTCTCCCGAAGATGTACGCATTATTTTCGGAGGGAGATGATTCATATCACACGGATGGTGAAATGGAGTTCATCAATTCCACTTATCCAAAGGCGGAGAACATCTCAATAGACTACGGAATCATGGAGAAAGCCGCCAATGTGCGGGTCAAAAATGCCAGCTTTGATTGGAATGATCTGGGAACATGGGGTGCGCTCTTTGAGAAAATGGTTGATGATCCATCCGAGAATGCAGTAGTTCGGGCTAAACCACTTTTGGACAATGCCAACTCCAATATGATCTACACATCCAAAGAGAAATTGGTTGTGGTAGATGGCCTGGATGACTATATCATAGTGGATAAGGACGATGTTTTACTTATCTTTCCTAAACAGAAGCAACAAGAGATCAAGGAATTGCTCCAAAAAGTCAATTCAAATTTTGGAGATCAGTATACCTGATGTATGGAAAACGAAGATGTCAATAAGCACATAGAGGACCAGCGTAAAGCAGTAGAACAAGATGCCAAGGGCTTGTATAGGAGCATCTCTGGCTTTTTGTCCAAGTTGCTCGATATACGTCAGGAAGTAGATCGTCCTGCAACTATCGAGGCCATAAAGGCCGATATTCCTTACCGAGGTGCCACCGCCTGGATCCTTGTTTGTTCTATCTTCATCGCCTCCATAGGATTGAATGCCAACTCTACGGCAGTAGTTATAGGGGCCATGCTTATTTCTCCACTGATGGGTCCGATTTTGGGCTTAGGACTTTCAGTGGCCACAAACGATATTGACACCCTGCGTAAGGCCCTTAAGAATTTCGGGGTAATGGTTGCGCTTAGTGTGATCACAGCCTTGTTGTTCTTTTGGTTGTTCCCACTGAGGGAAGAGTCCTCGGAATTATTAGCCCGTACACGACCGGACATACGTGATGTATTGATCGCATTTTTTGGTGGTGCGGCCCTGATCATTGCAAGGACCAAGAAAGGGACCATCGCCTCGGTGATCTTCGGAGTGGCAATTGCCACAGCCCTGATGCCACCACTTTGTACGGTTGGTTATGGCCTCGCAGAAGGAATATTGGGTAATCCTGATGGTTGGAGGTATGCCGCCGGTGCCATGTATCTATTCCTGATCAACAGTATTTTCATAGCACTGGCAACCTGGTTGATCCTTCGAATCCTGCGTTTCCCATTGATCAAATATGCTAATTCACGCAAACGGAGAAATACCTCTAGGATAGCGTCATTCTTTGCCGTGCTGGTCATGGTTCCTGCTGGCGTGACCTTTTATCGGGTATTGAAAGAAAGTAGCTTCGAGACAGCCGCCAAACGATTTATCGAAACCGAGCTGGACGCACTTCCCAACTCTTCATATATGAAGAAGTACGCCACGTTTCAGTATCGATATGATGATGTATCGACCATAGAGCTAATGTCCTTTGGAGTAGAGCAAATTCCTGAATCCACGGTTTTAGTGCTTGAAAACAGGATGCAGACCTATAGTGCTTTGCGTGACTGTGAATTGGTTATCAATCAGTCCGGTCGTTTTGACGATAGAGACAATGAAGTCAAGTACCTGGAGGCCATTCGATCACGAGACTCATTGGTAATCAGTGATAAGAATTCCCTGATCGACTCACTGCAAAGAAAGGTGAATGCTTTGAGTAAAATTGAGGATGACCTGATCCCATTCGAAGAGATCAATAAAGAGGTGAAGATCAATTATCCCAACCTCGAGGAGTTCTCCTATTCGGTTACCCTGGTAGAACGAGGGGGGAAGGTGGATACTGTCAATTATTTCAATACCTATTGGAAGGACAATGCGCGCAGGCGAGATGTGGAGAGTGACAAAGCCAGGTTGTACGAGTTCTTAAAAGCCAGGCTGAAGATCGATACCCTGGTCCTGCGTTAAATTTACTTTTCCTTGATCTGAATCTCCCTAATCTTCTTGAAAAGGTCCGAGGAGTACACAAAATTGGTCACATTCTTGTTGTCCGTCATGAAGATCTCCCGGTTGTTACCTTGCCAGGCTAATACTCCTTTTTCCAGGAAGACGATATTTTCTCCTATCTCCATTACCGAGTTCATATCGTGGGTGTTGATAACAGTAGTTATATTGTATTCCTTAGTGATCTCCTGTATCAGATTGTCTATCAAGATGGCTGTCCGTGGATCGAGACCCGAATTGGGTTCATCACAGAATAAAAAGCTCGGATTGTTAACAATTGCTCTGGCAATAGCTACCCGTTTCTGCATCCCACCAGATATCTCAGAAGGATATTTGCTGTTTACCCCTTCCAGGTTGACCCGGGCCAAAACCTCATTTACCCGTTCCAGCATTTCCTCACGTGGTTTTTCACTAAACATGCGTAGGGGGAACATCACATTTTCCTCGATATTCATGGAATCGAACAAGGCACTTCCTTGGAAGACCATTCCCATATCTTCACGCAACTTGCGCTGCTGATCGATATTCATCTCGTCTATGGCCTGTTCCTTAAAGAAGATCCTGCCTTCCTCTGGGGTAAAAAGACCTAATAAGCATTTTAAGAAAACGGTTTTACCACTCCCGCTTTGCCCGATTATCAGATTGGTCTTACCTTGCTCGAAGGTGGTTGTGATCCCCTTAAGCACGGGCTCCTCGCCAAAACTTTTGTATAGACTCTCTACCCGTATCATCAGCTCAGCAATAAAGATGTAATGATATAATTAGCCAGAATGATCAATACACTGGTCCAAACAAAGGAGTTTGTACTGGCCTTGCCGACCTCCAAAGCTCCTCCTTTCATGAAATAACCTTGCCAACTGGGGACGGTGGCCAAAATCATGGCGAAAACCAGGGTTTTCACAAAGGCATAAAAAATATGAAATGGCTTAAAGTCTTCCTGTAATCCCTGGATGAATGCCTCCGAGGACGAAAAATCTCCGTATACACCTGCGACCCATCCGCCAAGAATCCCTAAGAACATAGCGATCGCAATTACAAAAGGATAGAATAATAAGGCGACTATCTTTGGAAAGACCAGGTAATTCAATGAATTGATCCCCATCACTTCTAAGGCATCGATCTGCTCGGTCACCCGCATGGAGCCAATGCTGGAGGTGATGAAAGAACCCATCTTTCCGGCCATGATGATCGAGATAAAGGTGGGGGCAAATTCCAGGATGATGGACTGTCTTGTTGCGAACCCGATGAGGTAAACAGGAATAAGCGGGTTATCGATGTTCAGCGCTGTTTGTATAGCCACAACACCGCCAACAAAGAAAGAAATAAAAGCTACTATACCCAGGGAATTAATGATCAGTTCGTCGATCTCCTTAAAGATCAGTTCCCGCATAACGGAACGCTTGGTCGGGCGGTTGAAGATGGCCCTCCACATCATAAAATACGAACCTATATCCGCCAGGTACTTCATATTGGAAAAGTGCTAAAATACGGAATTAAAGCTGGAGAATTCTACCCTTTAGTCTACAACCAAACCTATTGCGCGGACCATTTTAAAATAGATTTCATTGTTAGGATAAGTTCCTCCAAACGACTCGCTGCCCGGTCCATATGCGAAAACAGGAACCATGGTCGCAGAGTGCCCCCCGGTACTGTAGGTTCCGTTTACTTGGTTGTAATCTCCATCCAGGTCTGATAAGGTGAATCCACCCGTCTCGTGATCGGCAGTTACAATGACCAGGGTCTGTCCGTCCTTTTCTGCAAAATCCAGCACCTGGTCGATAACCTGGTCAAAATCCAATAGCTCAGACACCAGATAATCCGTCTCATTGGCATGACCACCCCAATCGATCTGGGATCCCTCTACCATTAAGAAGAATCCTTTGTCTCCAGAATTCAATTGCTCAATTGCTTTGGCCGTTGCCTTGGGAAGGAAATCTCCCCTTCCGTCCAACATTCGTGGCATGCCATCGGCCGCTAAAAGATAAGCTTGCTTTTCCGCTGTAAGCTGTGTCTCTATGCTGGTCGTGTCCACGGCAAAGCCACTATCGACCAACTCCTGTATCAGGTCTGCACCGTCACTGCGGTGGTTGAAATATTGTAATCCTCCTCCCGCAAAAAAGTCTACACCGGAGGCCGGCATTTGTGAGGCTATGTCCTCTGCTTGCCCTCTTCTTTTCACATGGGCGTAGAATGCAGCAGGTGTGGCATGCGTGATGGAAGAAGTAGCGATCACACCAGAATGATATCCCTGTTCTGACATTTGCTCCAATATGGTAGGAACGGAGATGGAGTCTCTATTCATTCCGACAGCACCGTTATAGGTCTTAACTCCCGACGCGAAGGCAGTGGCTCCGGCGGCAGAGTCCGTGATCAGCTGGTCAGAGGATGAGGTCTTGCTCAGGCCAACTACCGGGAATCGTTCAAAGGACGGAGTTCCTTCCTTATAGAATTGGGCAGCGCTCACCTGGCTTAAGCCCATACCATCGCCTATCAATAGAATGATATTCTTTGGTCTTTCCTTGTTCACATCCGTATTTGTCCCGGAGGTCTCATCTATGGTATCCTGGGACTGCTCCTGACATCCAATCAGGGTGATCCCGAATAAAACGAGCAGAAATTTCTTCATGATCAGGTCTATTTTAATGTAAAAGTAGGACTAATTTAAGTCTCTCTTTTTAGGAATTCAGAATAACTTTTTCTTAATCTTCTGCCACCTCCATTTACGAATGAAAGTTCCTTGATCTGGGGTCACCAATGCTTCTTCTTTGCAGTTTAAATAGCCGCTAAGACCTTCAAACCAATATTTTAGACTCTTTTTCTTCAGTGCCAGTTTGGTAAGACCGATCAAACTGAGGGTAAATCCGAACCGCATGCGTTTAAAAGCCTCTCCTTGCAAACGACCATTTTTAGATTTGTAAGTGGAGCCAGTAGGCTTCCAGTGTTTCACTCTTAAATGATCCAGGGTTTTTACCTTCCAGCCATAGTATCGGGCCAACTGCTCATCTATGGTGTCCCATCCCATGGCCTTCTTCAAGCCGCCTATATCGTCGAAACAGGCTTTGCGATAGGCTTTTAATGCACCTCGAATATGATCCTTTCCTGTCAGGTCTTCCAAGACCCATTTGCCGTCTTTTTCTACCTCACAAAACCCTCCGACCATACCTAAACTTGGTTCAGTTTTAAACTCATTGGCCAAGGATTCCAGGTAATTAGAGGGAAAGCTTAAATCTGCATCAAACTTGCAGATTACATCGAACTCATGGTCTATGTGCTCAAGTCCTGCATAAAAAGTCTCAATAACCTTGGCCCCGGGAAGGCTAACGGCTTCGGACATTCGGTCTATAACCTTGATAAAGTGATGGGTTTGGGAAAAGTCAGAGGCGATCTTAAAGGTATCGTCTGTAGAGTTATCGTTAACGACAATGAGTTGGGTAGGCAACAGACTTTGCTCAACCAACGATTGTAAGGTCTTGGGAAGATTAGACTCTTCGTTATACGCCGGGATGATTATGGCAAACCTCATAACCCTTTTTCCGCATAGACCAGGTAATATCGTGGAGTAAAGCGGCGAAGGATTGGCCGAATACCGATCTTCCTGACCGGATTGGTGAACTTTTCACGCTTTTTAATACGCCATCCCGCCTTTTCCAAGAGCCAGTCAAACTGCCAATCTTCAAATTCGTGATAATGGCGATCCCGTGCGTCTGTTTTTGATCGATAGGCGGAGGCAAACCAAAGTTTTAGAGGTACAGAGGCGATTAACTTACCTTTTTCTATCCGGGATAGCACATTGAATGGGGAAACAAGATGTTCAAAGATCTCCAGCGCCGTAATGGCCTCATACTGGTTCTTTTGTACAGCGCTGAAATCCAGGTCGAGATCTTCACCATTGGTGTTGGTGATCTGATAACCTTTCTCTCTCAGAATTTCCGAAAATGGATTACTCACCCCCAGATCGAGTATGCGTTCCTCCTTATTGATATGTTCTTTGAGAAACTTAAGGGTATGCTGATATCTCTTTTTCGGGTAGGTGCTGTCGTACATATCAGACGCGGTAGACTATGGCATTGATGTTCATTCCGGCTCCCACACTGGCAAACAGTATGACATCGCCTGGCTTCACGGAATGTCCCTCCAATTCACCTCTGCGCACCATGTCATAAAGCGTGGGTACAGTGGCTACACTGGAATTGCCCAATTTTTCGATGGTCATGGGCATGACATCAGTAGGTGTGTCCTTGCCGTAGAGTTGATAAAAGCGTTTAATGATGGCTTCGTCCATTTTCTCGTTAGCCTGGTGTATAAATACCTTGTGCAATTGGTCAATTGGTAATCCACTTTTATCCAGGCAGCTCTTCATTGCGGTCGGAACATGAGTAATGGCAAATTCATAGATCCTTCTGCCGTACATCTTAATGTAGCGTCGTGCGTCACTGACATCTTGGTTATTGGATTCACCAAAGTATATGAAATGAGCCTCATCATATGTAAAGGTGGCACTTTCAAAACTGAGGATTCCATTATCTCCGCTTGTGGATTCTTCAACAATACAAGCTCCGGCACCATCACTGTAGATCATAGAATCTCTGTCGTGCTTGTCGATCACCCGGGAAAGGGATTCGGCCCCGATGACCAGACAGCGTTTCGCCATACCTGATCGAATAAATGCTTGTGCCTGTATAATACCCTCAACCCAGCCCGGGCACCCAAAGAGAATATCATAGGCCACACAGCTCGGATTCTTGATCCGTAGCAAATGCTTTACCCGCGAACCTAGGCTGGGAACCGTATCACTTTGCTGGGTGCCGTGTTTGACATCTCCGTAGTTGTGGGCAACGATGATGTAGTCCAGGGTTTCCGCATCGATTTCTGCGTCTGCAATAGCCCTATCAGCTGCCCTGTAGGCGATCTCGGATGTGACCATATTATCGGCCAGATATCTCCGTTCCGAGATACCCGTTATTGCTTCAAACTTTTCAATGATTCTGGTGTTCTCCGATCCAAATGGAGATCCATCCTGCTGATAGAAGTTATGATCTTCGAAGCCTTCGTTAGTAGTAACCTTCTGAGGAAGGTAGGAACCGGTACCTGAAATGATAATACCCATGAGCTAGCAATTTTCGTAAAAATACCCAAATTCCAGCACTACCCTGTTATGTTTAGGCCTAATTTAGGCTTCCATATAAGCTTCTATAGGTTCGCAGCTGCAAATCAGGTTTCTGTCCCCATAGGCATCATCCACACGTCTAACACTTGGCCAGAACTTATTGTCGGCAACATAATCCAGTGGGAAGGCTGCTTTCTGTCTGTTGTAAGGTAGTTCCCAAACGTCAGCTGTTACCATGGCCTGGGTATGTGGTGCGTTTTTCAGAACATTGTTTGTATCCCCAGCATCAACTGCATCGATCTCTTCGCGTATCGCGATCATAGCTTCGCAGAATCGATCTAACTCTTCCTTGCTTTCACTTTCGGTCGGTTCTATCATCATAGTACCGGCCACAGGAAAGGATACAGTAGGTGCATGGAAACCATAGTCCATCAATCGCTTGGCGATATCTGTTACTTCGATGCCTTTTTCCTTAAAGGGACGACAGTCAATGATCATCTCGTGAGCAGCTCTGCCTCTCTCCCCCGTATAGAGGACCGGGAACTGATCCTTCAGACGCTCCTTGATGTAATTCGCATTCAAGATGGCATATTCTGTAGATCGCTTAAGCCCGCTAACTCCAAGCATAGAGATATAACCATAAGAGATCATACAGACCAGGGAGCTTCCAAAAGGAGCTGCAGAAATAGCTGTTATAGCTTGATCTCCTCCTGTTTCTATCAACGGATTACTCGGGAGGAAGGGAACTAATTGCTCTGCTACACAGATAGGCCCAACTCCTGGTCCTCCACCGCCATGCGGAATGGCAAATGTCTTGTGCAAGTTAAGGTGACATACATCGGCACCGATAGCTCCAGGGTGGGTCAAAGCGACCTGAGCATTCATATTGGCTCCATCCATGTAGACCTGACCACCGTATTGATGAATAATACCTGTGATCTCACGAATAGCAGATTCGTATACCCCATGGGTAGATGGATAGGTGACCATCAAGGCCGCCAGGTTATCCTTGTGTTCTATGGCTTTGGCCCGAAGGTCGTCCACATCAATGTTTCCTTCTTCAGTTGCTTTGGTAACTACCACCTTCATTCCGGCCATAACCGCACTGGCAGGGTTGGTTCCGTGTGCAGAAGATGGAATCAAGCAAATGTTCCTGTGGCTATCACCCCTGGATTCGTGGTAAGCACGGATCACCATTAAGCCAGCATATTCTCCCTGAGCCCCGGAATTGGGCTGAAGAGAAGTACCGGCAAAGCCTGTGATCTCGGTAAGTTGATCTGTAAGCTTTTGAAGCATTTGCTGGTAACCTTTGGCTTGTTTTACCGGTACGAAGGGATGAATACTTCCCCATCTCGCATCACTGAGTGGCAACATCTCGGCTGCGGCATTCAGCTTCATGGTGCAAGACCCCAGGGAGATCATAGAATGGTTTAGAGCAAGATCCTTTCGTTCAAGCTTCTTTATGTAACGCATCAGTTCCGTTTCGCTATGGTACCGATTAAAGACCTCATTGGTCATAAAATCTGTATTTCTTTGAACAGACTCCGGAATAGCTGTTCCCTCCAGGCGATCTTCGACGCTGCTAATCTCCTTGCCCAATACCAAAGCAAACACCTCAATGATGGCATTGATGTCTTTGATGGTAGTGGTCTCATTTACGGCGATGGAGACAGTATCCGAATCAGGGTAGTAGAAATTGATCTCATGAGCTTCGGCGATCAATCTGGTCTTTTCGGCATCGGCTTTTACCGCAATTGTGTCAAAATAATGCTCATTGATCTGATAAAGACCAAGTCGTTCCAAGGCATCTGCAAGGGTAGCGGCAGAATTGTGAACCTTCCGGGCTACGAACTTCAGCCCTTCACTTCCGTGATAGACTCCGTAAAAACCAGCCATAACTGCCAGTAAAACTTGTGCTGTACAGATGTTCGAGGTGGCCTTGTCACGTTTAATGTGTTGTTCACGGGTTTGCAGGGCCATGCGCAAAGCGCGGCCTCCATCCACATCCCGTGTTACCCCGATGATTCGACCAGGTATGTTTCGCTTGTAGGCCTCTTTCGTTGCGAAGTAGGCAGCATGTGGCCCTCCGTATCCAAGTGGAATACCAAATCGTTGACTGGTACCTACAACTACATCAGCTCCCATTTGTCCGGGAGATTCAAGCAGGACCAGGCTGAGAAGGTCCGCAGCAACAGCTACTTTGATTCCCGATTCTCTACATTGGCTTATAAACTGACCATAGTCGTAAATCCTTCCACTCGTGCCCGGGTATTGTAAAAGGGCGCCGAAATATTCGGTTGAAAAATCAAACTCTTCGTGATTACCGAAAACCAGCTCCACTCCAATTGGAATGGCTCTAGTCTGAAGAACCGATTTGGTCTGAGGAAGTACCTCTTCAGAAACAAAGAACTTACAGATGTTCTCTTTTTTCTGGTGGCGTTCCCTGACCGAGAACAACAGCGACATCGCTTCTGCAGCGGCTGTTGCTTCATCCAGGAGAGAAGCGTTAGCTAACTCCATACCGGTCAGGTCTGTGATCATGGTCTGGTAGTTGAGCAATGCTTCCAATCTACCCTGGGCGATCTCTGCCTGGTATGGTGTGTAGGCTGTATACCAACCCGGGTTTTCCAATACGTTACGCTGAATAACCGGAGGAGTGTGGGTTTGGTGATATCCCAGACCTATATAGGTTTTGAACAATTTGTTCTTCTCCGCCAAGTGATTCACGTGTTCCAGGAATTCTTGTTCCGTCATAGCCGGATCCAGTTGGATATCCTCCTTTAAACGAATGTCTGGAGGGATGGTCTCATAAATCAACTGTTCCATACTCTCAGCCCCGATGGTTTCCAACATGGATTGCAGGTCACTGCGGCGAGGTCCAATATGTCTTAAAGCGAAAGAGTCGAAATTCATATATTCTTCAGTTTCGGAATTTTCGCAAAATTACGACGAAAACAGCTAAAAAAGGTTGTTTTAACGAGCCCCTAACACTGTTTTTTTTAACTAAAAAGGGCACTTGCTAACATTTGGCTAATTTTGTTCAATGATGCGATTACGGCCCTGGTTGTCATTTTATGTGGAAAGCAGTATGCACGTGGGCTTAGCGGTTATTTCTCTATTGGGCATCTCTGCCTTGGAATTCAACACTTCTCTGGATTTTCGAGTCTACCTGCTCATTTTTTGTGGGACGTTGATCGGCTATAATTTCATTAAGTATTATCGAAGCATCAAGGAGGGCCATTCGGAGCTTCCAATCCCGGTTTGGTTATTCTGGTTTGTAAATATGCTGGCGGGTATCGGTATAGTCTATTCGTCCATCTCCCTCGATACTGAGTTGCTATTGGTAATGGGCGCAATGGGGTTGGTCACTCTATTTTACGATTTTCCTTTAAACAAGAGCCGAAATCTCAGAAACCGTTCCGGATTAAAAATTTTGTTAGTAGCCTTGGTTTGGACCGGGGTTACCATATGTCCCGCGATCTATTCGGCTGGGTTGGAGTTAAAGGGCGACCTATTGTTCAGTATTACCCAGCGATTTCTTTTTATCGTGCTCCTGACCCTGCCTTTTGAGATCAGGGATCTGAAGGAAGATGATTCTAGCCTGGGTACTTTGCCCCAGATACTAGGAATTGAGGGAACCAAGAAGTTTGGGTTCATCCTGGCTCTGATCATCGTTGGGATGGAATTTGCCAAATCAACACAGATCCATGTGCATATGGTTGTTCTGATTTACCTGGTGGTGATTTCCTACTTGAGTTTGCTATTGTCACGAAGCGAACAACGACCTTTTTTTGCTTCGTTTTGGGTAGAAGGGATTCCGATTGCCGGTTATTTGCTGGCCTTATCCCTTAGTGGTTGAGCATTTCCTTTTCCAGCCTGGCCTTGAGATCTTGTTTGGCTCCGTCCTCCATAGTCTTGACCTCTGGATTCTTCATGGCCTTGGTTAATTTCATATTTCGGGCCGTGTATTTCCGACAAGCCCGGCAATAGATCAGGTGTATGTTCAGACGAACCTTCTCCCAGAAAGATGCTTCCCGGTATTGATTCTTATCACAAATGTGATTGGCCTCCTGGCATGTTACTTTTACTTTCATCGGTTTAGAACCAGTTTTTTTCCAGACAGTCGGCCATAGCCTTACGTGCCCGGTGTATAATCACCCATAGGTTAGACGCAGTGATGTCAAATTCATTACAGATGGTCTCAGTGTCAATTCCATCTATGGTTTTCATTCTGAATATGGTTGCTTGTTTATCGCTCAATTGGTCCAGACAACCAAAAATGGCGGTACCCAGTTCTTCGTTCTGCATCAGGTCTTCAGCATTCTTATCGTAAGGGTCACTTACCCGTTCGGATAGCCAATCGCCCTCATCTTCGTCTTGCCTGTAAGACATACGGACCTCAGCCTTCCCTTTTTTGGAATTGCTCTTACGATAATGATCGATTATCTTTCGCTTGAGTATGGATATGAGCCAAGTTCTTTCCGAGGCGTCACCCTTGTAGTTGGCCATGGATTTAAGCCCTGCCAGGAAAGTCTCAGAAATGAGATCCTGGGCTACAACATGATCGTTTACCCTTACAATGGTGTAATTGTAAAGGTAGTCTGAGTAGCGGTCTACCCAATGTTGTGGCTCAGGTTGATTAGCTGACATTTACTGGAGTTACCCTTCAAAAATAATCATTTTGACAAAGCTCAGGAAGCTGCTATCAAGCCTGCTCTTCGTAACAAGGCTTCCGGATCCGGTTTGTGACCTCTAAAACGAATATAGAGTTCCATTGGGTCCTCTGTACCTCCCTTTGAAAGGATATGGTCGTTAAAACGTTGCGCAACTTTCTTATTGAAGATACCTTCTTCCTTAAAATACTCGAAAGCATCTGCATCCAGGACTTCTGCCCATTTGTAGCTGTAGTAACCGGCAGAATAGCCTCCCTGGAAAATATGTGAGAAGGCCGTGCTCCGACAACTTTCTGCCACATCCGGATACAATCTGGTGCTGTTCATGGCTTCAGATTCAAACGCCTTAACAGAATCGATCTCACCGGCAAAGGCATGGTGCCAGGCCATGTCCAACATCCCAAAGCTCAACTGTCTTAAGGTCTGCATCCCTTCCATAAAGTTAGCGGACGCCTTGATCTTCTCAATATATTCCATGGGGATAGGTTCTCCGGTCTGGTAGTGGCGCCCGAACAGCAGTAATGCTTCTTTTTCGTAACACCAGTTTTCCAGGATCTGGCTGGGTAATTCTACAAAGTCCCAATATACATTGGTGCCGCTCAGTCCTGAATATTTAGTATTGGCCAGCATACCGTGGAGGGCATGACCAAATTCATGGAAAAGTGTAGTGACCTCGTTAAAGGTCAATAATGACGGTTTGTCTGGGGTAGGTTTGGTGAAGTTACAGACGATGGATATATGAGGCCTGCTGTTGATCCCATTCACTATCTGTTGAGGGCTGTAGCTGGTCATCCAAGCACCACCGCGCTTCCCGGCTCTTGGGAAGAAATCTGCATAAAAGATGGAATTCAATCTCCCATCGGAGGTCGATACCCGGTAGGTCTTTACGTCGGGATGATAAACAGCAATGTCATCAACTTCTTCAAAGCTGAGATCGTATAGTCTTCCTGCGATCTCGAATACCCCGTTTATAACTTGCTCCAAAGGGAAGTAGGGTTTCAGCATTTCGTCGTCCAGGTCGAATAACTTCTGTTTCAGCTTTTCGGAGTAATAGGCACCGTCCCAGATCTCCAGTTGTTCAGGACCATTCAATTCTCTGGAAAATTGGCCCAATTGGGCAAATTCTTTTTCTGCTGCAGGCCGGGCTTTCTGGCATAACTCATCCAGGAAGGAGTTCACCGTATCTGCCGATTTAGCCATTCGACGCTCCAAGACATAATCAGCATGGGTCTGGAATCCTAAAAGTTGAGCTCGCTCTAGCCGCAAACCAGCAATCTCCTTAACGATCTCCTGATTGTCCAATTCGTCACCATGGCACCCTTTAGTAGCGTTTGCTATGGCCAGTTCTTGTCTGAGTTCCCGAGAATCCGCATAGGTCATAAACGGCAGGTAACTGGGGTAATCCAAGGTAAAGATCCAGCCATCTTTTTCTTTCTCGGTAGCGGTCAACGCTGCAGCTTCACGCGCGCTTTCCGGCAATCCTTCCAGCTGTTTTTCGTCGGTTAAATGCAACTCGTACTTGTTGGTCTCCGCTAATACATTTTCCCCAAAGCTCAGGGAAAGTTTGGCTAGCCGTGTATCGATCTCCCGTAGACGTGTCTTCTTCTCATCCTGAAGATTTGCACCATTGCGGGCAAATGCCTGGTATTGGGTATCCAACAACATTTGCTCTTCCGGGTTCAAGTCTAGTTCCTCACGTTTCTGATAGACATTCTTAACCCTTTGGAAGAGGGGTTGATTGAGCATGAAATCATTCCGAAATTCCGTTAATATTGGAGATATCTCCTGTGCCAGGGCCTGTAGCTCTTCGTTGGTCTCAGCACTGTTCAAGTTGAAGAAGGTACCGGATACGATATTCAGTTTTTCGCCGGTGCGTTCCAGGGCTTCTATGGTGTTCGAAAAATCCGGTGTTTCGGGATTGTCCGTAATCCGATCAATTTCCTTGTTGGTCTCCTTGATCAGGGTTTTGATCGCTGGCAGGAAATGTTCATTTTTTATACGGTCAAATGGCAGGGTGTCGAAATCCTGCAGCAGGGGATTGGTGTTGGTCATGATCTAGTGCTGGGTTTTGATATCCTTGGCGCCTTCTTCCACTTTCTTCTTCAGTCCTTCTTTGTAGACAAGGACTTTGTCCAGAACACATTTATCTGCACTTCCGATGATCTGAGCAGCAAGTATACCTGCATTCTTGGCACCGTTAAGAGCAACTGTGGCTACGGGCACTCCGCCCGGCATTTGTAGGATAGAAAGTACGGAGTCCCAACCATCTATGGAATTGCTGGACTTGACAGGGACACCGATCACTGGCAGCGGCGACAATGAAGCAATCATCCCAGGTAGGTGAGCCGCACCTCCAGCTCCGGCAATTATCACTGAAATACCTCTTTCATGTGCATTTTTACCATAATCAAACAATTTATCCGGGGTACGATGTGCCGATACAATGTCTACTTCTACCTCAATGTCAAATCCTTTGAGGATCTCGACTGCATCTTTCATAACCGGCATGTCGCTGGTGCTACCCATAATTATACCCACTTTACTCATGATTGCTGCTATTACTGATTACACGAATACTATTTTTGACGGACTCGGCCAGTTGCCGAGCATTATTCAATTCCTTATCCACTATGGTCACGTGTCCCATTTTTCGAAAAGGTCGGGTTTCACTTTTACCGTAGATATGCGGAGTAACCCCTTCCATGGCCATGATCTTCTCAATATTTTCGTAGACCACCGGGCCGGTATGACCTTCGGCTCCCACCAAGTTGACCATAACACCCCAACTTTACTATCTGTCTTGCCCAAGGGAAGGTCCAGAATGGCCCTGAGATGTTGTTCAAATTGATTGGTGTAACTGGCCTCAATGCTATAGTGGCCGCTGTTATGGGGACGAGGAGCTACCTCGTTAACCAAAATTTGGTCATCCTCGGTTTGGAACAGCTCGACCGCCAATAACCCAACATGACTTAATGCCTGCGAGACTTGTTTGGCTACATTCCTGGCCTTTTCGGCAACCTCATCGTCAATGCGAGCCGGACACAGGACGTACTCCACCTGGTTGGCCTCTGGATGAAATTCCATTTCCACCACCGGATAGGTAGTCAATTCCCCTTGAGGAGAACGGGCCACAATAACGGCCAATTCATTCTTAAATGGGATCAGATCCTCTGCAATACATGGCACATCCGCCAATTGATCTAGCCTGGACAGGTCCTTCACTATGCTGACACCCATACCATCGTATCCACCAACGCAGCTTTTCCAAACAAAGGGTAATCTTACCCGGTCCTCTTTAATGGCCGTTCGCAAAGCTTGAAGGGATTCAAAACGATGGAAAGATGCAGTAGGGATATGGTTATCCCTGTAGAACTCCTTTTGGATGCCTTTATTCTGTATATGTCGTAAAGTATGGGACGAGGGATAGACTTTTTTGCCTTCGCGCTCTAAGGTCTCCAATGCATCTACATTGACACCCTCGATCTCGAAGGTCAACAAGTCCACCTTTCGACCGAAATCGAGGACAGTTTGGTAATCCATCAGATCACCTTGTTGAAAGTCATTACACGCAATGCGGCATGGAGCCTGATCACTTGGATCCAGAACCCGGGTGGCAATGTCGTATTTCCGGGTTTCGTAGAGGAGCATTTTTCCCAATTGTCCGCCTCCCAGTATTCCTAATGTGAAGGAGGAAGAAAAATAATTTGCCATGTAGCAAAGGTACAATCTTCTGGGCAATTCTTATCTTTGCAACCGCGTGAAATAACCGCCTGCATAAAGGCGATAATCTTTAAACAAGTTCATGATCAATCTCGTTTTATTTGGGCCTCCGGGTGCTGGAAAAGGTACTCAGGCAGATGTCATAAAAGAAAAGTATCAATTGGTTCATATCTCCACTGGGGAAGTATTCCGTTTTAACATGAAAAACAATACTGAGCTGGGAAGATTGGCCAAGAAGTATATAGAAAAGGGTCAGTTAGTACCCGATCAAGTGACCATAGACATGCTCAATGCCGAGGTAGACAAGAACCCGGATGCCAATGGTTTTATTTTCGACGGTTTCCCTCGTACCGAGGCCCAGGCACAATCCTTGGATAACCTTATGAACTCCAAGAAGAGCGAGATTACGGCAATGATCGCTTTAGAGGTAGAGGACCAGGTCTTGGTTGAAAGACTCTTAGAGCGAGGAAAGACCTCTGGCCGAGCAGATGATGCCGATGAGGCTGTGATCCGAAACCGGATCAAGGTCTATTACGACGAGACCGCCATTTTAAAGAACTTCTACCTGGCACAGGACAAGTACTTCGGTGTAGACGGTGTAGGTAGTATAGCCGAAATTACAGATCGCCTAAGTGGGGTGATCGATTCACTTCAATAGAAACCAGATCCCATGACCGAGGGAAATTTTGTGGATTATGTCAAGGTGCATGTGACCTCGGGAAAAGGAGGCCAGGGTAGCGCACACCTCCGTAGAGAGAAATTTGTGGCCAAAGGTGGGCCGGATGGAGGAGATGGTGGCCGGGGAGGGCATATCATTCTTCGGGCCAACAAGAATCTATGGACCTTGTATCACTTGAAATTCAAGCGACACTTTAAGGCCGGGCACGGCGGTGCAGGCGGTAAACAAACCAGTACAGGTGCTAATGGAGAAGATATTATCATTGAGGTACCGCTTGGCACCCTTCTTAAGGATTCCGACAGCCAGGAAAAGATTGCCGAACTCACTGAAGATGGCCAGGAAGTGATCGTGGCGAAGGGTGGCAAGGGAGGCCGAGGAAATGACCATTTCAAATCGGCTACCCGTCAGACACCGCGCTATGCCCAACCGGGCCTGCCCGGAGAGGAACGCAATGTGACCATCGAGCTGAAAGTACTGGCCGATGTCGGATTGGTTGGCTTTCCCAATGCCGGAAAGTCTACTTTACTATCCGTGATCACCGCTGCGAAACCCAAGATCGCAGATTATGAGTTCACCACTCTCAAACCCAACTTGGGGATAGTGAAGCACCGGGACTATCAGACCTTCGTTATGGCGGATATACCGGGTATCATAGAAGGTGCGGCAGAAGGTAAGGGAATCGGACATCGATTTTTGCGGCATATCGAGAGAAATTCGGTATTACTGTTCTTAATTCCGGCGGACGCTCCGGATATTGAAAAACAGTATGATATACTGCTTGACGAATTACGACGTTTTAACCCGGAATTGCTGGATAAAGACCGGCTTATTGCCATTTCTAAGAGCGATATGCTGGATGAGGAACTGAAAACAGAAATGGATGCCGAACTGAAAGGAGCATTCGGTGGACTTCCCTACCTGTTCATTTCGTCTGTAGCCCAAAAGGGTTTGACTGAACTCAAAGATTCGCTCTGGGTCTTACTGAACCGGGAAGAATAGACTCCCTTGGTCATAGCCTCATTTCGTATCTTTATTTAAAAAGCTATGCGTTTATTATCTCTGATCTTTTGGGCGTTTTGCCTGCTCTCTTGTGGCTCTGCCGCTGTTGTAGATTACGACAGGGCGGCCGATTTTGGCCAACTGGACAGCTATGATTATTACCCACAGATAGACAGTGGCCTGACAGAATTTGACAACCGTCGCCTGATCCGTGCAATAGACAGCGTGTTGGAGACTAGGGGGATGAGCCAAAGCATCCGACCGGAATTCCTGATCAATTTTTACACCGAGGATTATGTGACCGAATCCAATACCACCATAGGTGTTGGAATAGGTGGAGGGAGCGGAAATGTTGGATACGGCGTAAGCGGAGGCATTCCAGTCGGTGGAAACCAAATCAGGCAGTTACTCACAGTGGATATTATCGATGTGCGCAAGGACGCCCTAATCTGGCAAGGGGTTATCGCGGCAGACCTCAAGACGAATTCTTCTCCGGAGAAGAAGGAAGTCTATTATCGTGAGACCATTACCAAGTTGTTAGCTGACTTTCCGCCAAAGGAAGATTAAGCCTGAGGGTGTTAAATTGATGATAAAAGCCGACAACATCAGACTAAAGCAATTGAGTGAACGTTCTGCACTCAACGAGTGAAAAAGCCATATTCCCTATCTTTAGACCCATTAGTATGACTCAAATGCGGTATTTGACCTGCTTTATGTTGATCATGGCATCTGCTTTGCATGCCCAAAACCCCTTTGATCGGGCTGTGATCCTCTTTGAGGATGCGCAGTATGAAGAGGCAGGATCCTTGTTTCAATCCCACTTGAAAAATTACCCAAAGGACGCAAAGACCCGAGAATATCTTGGCGATATCGCCGCTTACCAAAAGGATTGGGATGGAGCTTTGGAGTGGTATGGTCCTCTGGTGGAGGAAAATGATCAAAGCGCCAATTACCATTACAAATACGGTGGTTCTTTAGCTATGAAGGCGCTGGAGGTAAATAAATTCAAGGCCCTGGGATATATTTCGGATATCAAATATCACTTTGGCAAGGCTGCAGAACTGGATAGCTCTCATATTGACGTCAGATGGGCCTTGGTCGAATTCTACATGCAATTACCTGGAATTATCGGGGGAAGTGAGCGCAAGTCCAAGTCCTACGCAGACCAGCTGATGAAGATCTCTCCGGTAGACGGACACCTATCCCATGGTTATATTGCCGAGTATAGTGATCGGCCAAAAGATGCGGAGTATCACTATAAGAAAGCCATCGATATTGGTGGGTCCATGTTGACCTATGAGAAACTGACTAGTTTTTACGAGAACAATGACCGTCCCAACGAGGCCATCAATAATGCTACCAGATCACTAGAGATACACCAGCGAAATCAGCTGAATTATCAGATCGGGAAGATCGCCGCTCAATACAACCTGAAGAGTGATTTGGGAATTCAATGTCTACACGCATATATAGAAAATCATTCGGCTAAGGATGGAGTGCCGAAGGATTGGGCTTATTTTCGTCTGGCACAGATCCATAAGAACAAAGGTCAAAAGAACCAGGCGCTAGAATGGATCGATAAGGCTCTGGAAGATCGACCGGATTTTAAGGAAGCACGGCAAGAAAAAGCCATTATCTTAGCGCTTTAATCAGTCTATGCAAATTCATTTTATTGCTATTGGGGGAAGTGCTATGCACAACCTGGCCCTGGCGTTACATCAGAAGGGATATCAGGTAAGCGGTAGCGATGACGATATTTTCGAACCTTCACGGTCACGTTTGGATCGATCCGGATTGCTTCCTGAGGCTATGGGATGGTTCCCGGATCGCATTCACGCTCAACTAGATGCCGTCATCCTTGGTATGCATGCGAAAGCAGATAATCCAGAATTAAAACGTGCTCAGGAATTAGGCTTGCCGATTTTCTCTTATCCCGAGTTTCTTTATCAACAATCCAAGGAAAAGACCAGGGTCGTCATTGGGGGATCTCACGGTAAGACCACCATCACTTCCATGATACTACATGTGCTTAATTATTGGGAGAAAGAAGTGGATTATATGGTGGGTGCTCAGCTGGATGGCTTTGAGACCATGGTACAGCTTACAGACGGAAATGATTTCATGGTCCTGGAGGGCGATGAATATCTCTCTTCACCATTGGACAGACGCCCGAAGTTTCATCTGTATCAACCCAATATTGCCTTGCTTAGCGGAATTGCCTGGGATCATATCAATGTATTCCCAAGCTTTGAGAATTACCTGGATCAATTTCGAATCTTTATCGAGAAGATCACCCCAGGGGGAGCCTTGATCTACAACGAGGAAGACGAGCGTCTTAAGACTTTGGTCGAGGAAACGACTCATACGATAAAGAAATACCCGTACAAAACCCCGGAGTATAGAGTAGTGGGTGATCAGACCTTGTTGGAAACACCAGAAGGCCCTATGCCTATTGAGGTGTTTGGGAAGCACAATCTGAATAATCTGGAAGGAGCCCGATGGATCTGCCAGTTAATGGGGGTAGACCAGCAGGATTTCTATGAAGCCATAGCCAGTTTCAAAGGTGCCAGCAAGCGTTTGGAAAAGTTGGTCGAAACTCCTTCTGTGGTGGTCTACAAGGACTTTGCACATTCGCCCTCCAAGGTAGAGGCGACCACCAAGGCCGTGAAAGAACAATATCAGGACAGGGATCTATTGGCCTGTTTGGAACTGCATACTTACAGTAGTTTAAATCCTGTTTTTTTGAAGGAGTATCGCGGTGCACTGAACGTGGCAGATCAGGCCGTTGTGTTTTATTCTCCTCATGCGGTGGCTATCAAAAAACTACAACCCCTGACAGAAGAACAGATCCGAGAGGCTTTTCAACGAGAGGATCTGGTCGTTTTTACACAACCTGAAAAATTTAAAGAACACCTCTACAGCCAACTGGATCAGCCCAAAGCTGTTTTATTGATGAGTTCCGGTAATTATGGTGGTTTAGATCTTGAAGAATTGAAGCAACGGCTTCAGTGATTACTTGTACATTCGTTCGATGAATTCCTCCTCGGACGCCCGACTATTGTCCATCATCTCTTGTTTGGCGGCACGTCCATCTGCGGGATGTTTGTCTTGGGATAATTTGAATTTACCATCCCAATGCTCCATGTCTATGGTAAAGGCCTGGATATAGTTGACGGCCCTGGCCATTCTTGGATTGTCCATTTCCAGTACAAATCGTGGTTTACTTCCTTCCAGGAATGCGGTCATGTCTATCATGGTCTGTTTAGCTCGCTCGGGCTCATTGATCAGGGTGATTCTCCCTTTGATATGAACGATGAGGTAATTCCAGGTGGGTAACTGGTCGCTTCTATAAACGCCCGGTGAAATGTAGGTATCCGGCCCTTTAAAGACCACTGTAGCTTGTTTTCCATCCTGCAGTGTCCTGACCTGCGGGTTGTACTTATCTATATGCGCTACCAACTGACCTAAAGCTTCATTGTATATAATGGGAATATGGGTAACAAAAGCTTCATCCCCGTCTGCCGTCACCAACTCCGCCAGGGGATAATTTCGGATAAGGTCGATCATTTTCTCCCGGTCTTGAATCTGATGATGTGGAGGTGGATATTTTGGGTGCTGTTCCATGGAATAGGCTCGAGTTAAACTCCAAATTGTCTCAGGTGATGGTCCAGGTGTTTATATTGCATTTTACCCCATTGTTCCGAGGTCAATTTTCCGAACGCTGGGTGTATGGGCCAATTATGATCTTTGCCTTTTTCGTGGAACTGAGCCGCTAGTTCCAGCAACCTGGATTTTTCCGTTTCATAGACTTTGGCATCCTTTACCAGGAACTCCGGAGCAGTTCTCATCCCTTTACCCCAGGGCTTGTCATTGTACAAGGTCTTTTTGAATACTTTAAAAGCCAATTTCATCAAGCCCCCCGGCGGTTTGATGGTGGATATTCCGAGCGGTATTTCGAAAGCTTTCTGACAATGATGTAGCATTTGGGCGACGTCCATCTTTCCCCATTTGGCGGGCTGGTCCGGACTCAATTTGTCCAATCGGTCCTGGATAATTTGGTATCCTTGCTGCTCGAATAAAGACTCCATAGCGTGATTATTTTGGAAATTAAAGATACGAATTAATGATAGCCGACTCTTAATTCTTGAATACGCTGAAAACTGCTGTTCGGGATGATAGTGGTACTAATTTTTCATGCTAGTTTCGGAAAAAAAGATGTATCGATTTAGTATACCCCTAAGAGGATGGAAGGACGAAGACCGGCCCAGGGAGAAGTTTCTGCTTAAAGGTGCAGCAGCATTGAGCGATGCGGAGTTGTTGGCGGTGTTGATCGGGTCCGGGACCAGGGATCGATCTGCGGTGACCATTGGACGCCAATTATTAAACAAGGCGGAGAATCAATTGAATTCATTGGCACGCTTCAGCCTGGAAGATCTCTGCAATTTTAAAGGCATCGGACAGGTGAAAGCAGTAAAGATAGCCGCGGCCTTGGAGTTAGGCAGAAGAAGGCAGCAGGAACCGGCCAGACAACGAACAAGTATTCAATCCAGCAAACATGTCTTCGAGCTTCTGCATGCCGTTCTTGGTGATCTGCCACATGAAGAATTTTGGTGCATTTACCTGAACAATGCCAATCGGGTGATGTGCTATGATCAATTGAGCAAGGGTGGGATCACCGGAACCATGGTCGATATCAGATTGGTCTATCGCCAAGCCATTCGGATCAGTGCTGTAGCCATCATTCTGGCCCATAATCACCCTTCCGGTACCCTGAAGCCAAGTGAGTCTGATATTCGACTTACCCGGAAACTGGTAGAGGCCGGCAAACATCTGGATGTACAGGTTTTGGACCATCTAATAATCACTGAAAAAGCGTATTTTAGCTTTGCTGACGAACAACTCCTTTGATCCATTCATGCTCCTGATCTACACCCGGCAAACGACCTCCCGAGTTGATTATATCTTCAAGCACATTTGTACGCGCATCCTAGGGCTGGAGATCAGTTTCACTTCTGCGGTAGAGCAATTTGTCTCTCACCAGGGGCCAAAAATGTCTTATGGCAAACAAGCCTTGGGAAACGAATTCTTTATTAAAAGTCAAGGTCTTTTATTTGAGCAAGGCTTTGAGGATCAACCCATACAGGTAAGACCCTTTAAGGAAACGGTCTGCTTCTTTGCAGTGGATGGCAACAGCCATTTAGCCTTTGATATATTTTCCGCAGCCTTTTACCTCATGTCGCGCTACGAGGAGTATCTGCCTCATGTTAAGGATACAAGAGGGCGTTTTCCTGCCGAAGCCTCCTTAGGTTTTAAGGAGGGTTTTCTCATGCAGCCGGTGGTCGATATATGGGCACAATATTTTGGACAAGCGTTGAAGCAACAATTCCCGGCAATAACATTAAGAAACGAAGGCTTCAAGACTCACACCATCATTAATGCTGAATTGCCGTACCGATATTTACAGCGGGGAGCTATAGCCACCAGCATGAATCTGCTGGGCAATTTGATTCGCTTGCGGTTTGTTTCGTTCTTCCAGGTATTACAGGTTGTGATGGGGTGGAAGAAAGATCCTTATGACACCTTTGAGTTCTTAATGAACAATTCAGGCAAGGAATCTTATCCACAAACCTTGTTCTTTCTTTTAGGCGAGGCCAGTCAATTCTCTCGCAATATTAACAGCCGCCGAAAGAAATTTCAATCGCTTGTCAAATATGTGGCCGACTATACAACAGTTGGACTGGTGATCTCACAGAATGCCTTGTCCGATCTGAATGAATTGCAGCAGGAAAAAAAGGCCTTGGAAGAATTGACCCATCGTGAGGTCACTGCTTCAATGAATACCAATTATCTGATCAGCCTTCCAGATATTTACAGACTCCTGGTCGAAGTTGAAATTCCCCGTGATTTCTCCATGGTGTATGAAGATCAGATCGGTTTCCGTGCCGGCACCTGTACGCCATTTCTTTTTTACGATCTGGATTACGAAATAAAGACACCGCTATTGATCCAACCCGTTGCTGCGGCCATAAGCGGATTGCAAGGACAAAAAAGACAGCAGGTGCACGACAAACTATTGAAATTAATGGAAGAAGTGAGAAGACTTAATGGGGAGTTTTCTGTGATTCTTCGGAATGAGGACTTCGCCAAGACCTTTCAAAACAGGACCTGGCATGGACTTTACGATCAAATTCGCAAGCGGGATGAATAAACAAGCGGTAGCACATATTTTTTTTGACCTGGACCATACCATTTGGGATTTCGACCGAAACTCGGCCTTGGCATTTGGACGGGTATTTTCTACACATAGGATCCAGCTGGAAGTCGCTCGGTTTGTCAAGATCTATGAACCCATTAATTTCAATTATTGGAAATTGTTCAGAGAGGAGCGAATTTCTAAACAAGAGCTCAGAAGAGGTCGATTTCAAGATGCTTTTGGGGCATTGGGGATGCACTTCGATATCACGACCATCGATCTTTTGGCAGAGTCCTATATCCAGGAATTACCCGGTGACAACCATTTATTCGAAGGGGCGGAACAATTGCTGGAGCGCCTGGCGGATATTTACAAATTGCACATCATTACGAATGGCTTTCACCAGGTTCAGCACCAAAAACTAGCCAACAGTGGGATTGCCCACCTGTTTAGTACAGTAACTACTTCCGAAGAGGCCAGGGTGAAAAAACCACATCCTTATATTTTTCGGTTGGCCATGGAGAAGGCAGGTGCCTTGCCGGAAGAATCTTTGATGATAGGTGATACCTTCGAAGCCGATATCCTAGGGGCAGAAGAGGTTGGTATGCAGACAATTTTCATCAACTATCACAAGGAGAATATTCCCATCAACTATACCTGTGTAGACCAGTTATGGGAACTGGACGCTTTCTTATAATATTTAGGGCTCACAAGACGTTGTTTTAAATAACAACCCCCCAGATGAGAACAAACCTATTTCCTTCTTTCTTAGTCTGTTTCGGACTGATGCTGCTTGGATCTTGTGCGAAGGATGTCGATTTTGATCAGGCTAATGAGGTAGCCTTGCGACCGGTGGTGGAATTGAACCTCATCTTTTTCGATCTGCAATTCGATCGCTTCTTCGATCAGGAAACCGGGCAGATCAATCAGATCGTTCGGGATACTACCGAGATCCGTTTTCTGGACGATTCCGGAACACAGGAGAGCCTGCAGCGTGTAGATTTTCTTTTCCGGTTTACCAATTCCATAGACCGAACTTTCCAGGTTGATTTTAGATTCATCTCCCAGCAAAATGATACGGTTTATACCATTCCGGCACAAGTGATCAATGGCAGTGTGTCTGCCCCTGTGCTAACGGAGATATTCGAGGTTGTAGAAGGAGATCAAATTATGAATCTGACCATGGCCAATCGGTTGGTGGTCGAGACTGAGATCGCGTCGGCTGATCCCGGGTTGGAAGGTAATCTGAACTTGCAATCCAAGACCACCTATTTTTTTGAGATCAAGGAGAGGGAATAATCATATGCGTATTTTAACCGTCCTTCTTGTGGCACTGTTGATCAATTGGGCCTCCGCTCAGAATAAGCAATTGCTTTACGGATTCAGTGAGATCCCACAGTCCTTGCTGGTCAATCCCGGGGAAGAAACCAACCTAGAGCGACATTTTGGAATTCCTTTATTTTCTCAGTTTCACATCAATGGAGGTTCGTCTGGGGTAACGGTTTACGACATTTTTCGGAATGATGGTGGAGATATCAATCAGCGGATCGGGCAAAAGATATTCGAGCTGTCGGAAAATGATTTCTTTACAGCCACCCAGCAATTGGAGATTATCTCTTTTGGTTGGAGGAATCGGAAGGAAATGTATTTCAGTGCCGGGATCTATCAAGAACTTGATTTCATTGCCTATTTTCCTAGAGATCTGGCCATACTGGCTTGGGAAGGCAATCAAAACTACCTGGACTATCCATTTGATCTCGAAGAGGTAAGTGCTGTGGCCGATCTGGTCAATGTTTACCACTTTGGAATCAACAAAAGGGTCAGTAAGAAATGGACATTGGGTGCAAGGGTTAAGCTGTATTCGGGAATTCTAAACATAAAAAGTACTGGGAATCGGGGGACATTTACTACTCGAGTAGCATCAGGGGATTCTGAAAACATTTATGAACATACCATAGAAAATGCTGAGGTCACGGTAAATACTTCTGGGGTCATGGATCTGGATGAAGGAGGTGCTTCTAAGATCATTGGGCGGGCCATTTTTAGTGGTAACCTTGGTCTGGGATTGGATCTAGGGGCTTCCTACAATATTAACGACCAGGTAACGGCTAGTGCCAGTTTACTCGATATTGGGGCCATTGTTTACAGCAGAAATAATGAATCCTACGAGGCCAGAGGCAGTTATACACTGGACGGCATAGAATTACTCTTTCCTCCTTTATCAGAAGGTGAGCCCGCACCACCTTACTGGGATGACCTGGAAGACGAATTGGAGGCTGCAATACCCATAGATACAGTCAGCAGTGCTTACACGGTTTGGAGACCGTTAAAAGTGAATGCTGCCGTAAGCTATGGTTTTGGACGTTTGGCCAGTGGGCAGGAATGCGATTGTCGTAACATGGATGCCGGTACTAAATGGAAACAGGAAGTTGGCTTGCAATTGTTCACGATAAAGAGACCAAATAGATTCCAAGGAGCAGCTACTGTTTATTACTACCGCCGGATGTGGGAATTCCTTTCGGCGAAATTGACATACACAATAGACTCTTATTCTTATGATAATTTGGGGCTGGGGGTTTCAGCTCTTTTCGGTCGGTTCAATTTTTACGTCATGGCCGACAATATGCTGCGTTACGGCAATATCGCTAAGGCAAAAAGTGTATCTTTACAACTGGGACTCAACCTAAAATTAGACCAGCAATGATAAGAACGCTTATCGCACTTTTTTTCCTTTTTTCTTTAGTAACAGACAGCTTTGCACAACGAAAAATTGGCGACTACACTTATATTGTAGTACCCTATCAGTACACCTTTTTAAAAGGGAAGGATACACACAGGTTAAATACCTTAACTCGTTACGAATTAAGAAATTACGGCTATGAAGCAGTGTTTCAAGAGGAATTGCCGGAAGATCTGAAACGATGTGATGTTCTTTGGTTAGAGGCCGAATCTAAAACCGGCTTTCCGTACACCAAGACTACGGTCCATCTAAAGGACTGTAATGGCTTCACAGTCTATTCTACCAAAGAAGGCAAGAGCAAAGAGAAGGAGTACAAGGTGGCCTACCAGGAATCCATGCGAAGAGCCTTGGAAAGCTTCGAATTGACCGCTCTGGCAGCCGCGGAGGCAGCTACTCCGTCAGAAGGAACAGAAAGAAGCCGTAAGACAACAGCTGCTGTTGTAGCAACAGAAGAAGCAGCCAATGCGGCTGCAGAAGAGGTTTCTGCGAAAGAGGTGGTCATGTCGGACCAGGAGACCTACAGTTATCAGGATTTTCAGTTGATCGCCCGTGGAGATCAATTTGAGATCAGAAGGGCAGGAGAAAAGATCGGAACCATGGTTCCAACCTCCCAAAAAAACACCTATCTAGTTAATACAAATGGTTTTAGTGGAATTGCCAGAAAGACCAAGAACGGTTTTGAGATCGAACGGCAAGTGGAAGGTCAATCTGACCTTATGGTGATGAAATTTGTAAAAGATGAATAAATATTATTCTAAACACCCTCTTTACTACACCCTATTATTTCTTCTTCTTTCTACTTTACTGATCAGTTGTAAGGAAGAAAATGAATCGGAGTCCCCTAAACCTACCGATACAGGGATTGCCAAGGACGATCACCAGGGCCTGTTCAGAAAAGTACCTGCATCCCAGTCTGGTGTTCTGTTCGCCAACAGCCTGCAGGAAGATGTTAGTACCATTGAGAATCTCTTCGATTTTGATTATTTCTATAATGGAGCCGGCGTAGGTATAGAAGACATCAATAACGATGGGCTTCCGGATCTATTTTTTGCCGGAAATCAAGTACCCAATAAGCTCTACCTGAACAAAGGAGACTTCCAGTTTGAGGACATATCAGACCAAGCCGGTATCAATGAGAATAAAGTTTGGTCCAATGGAGTGACCTTTGTAGACATCAATGCCGACGGCTGGATGGATGTTTATGTTTCTCAAGGGGGCCAAAACGCGATTATGATCGGTCCAATTTGTTATACATCAATAATGGAGATCTGACCTTTACGGAGAGCGCAGAGCAGTACGGACTGAACGATCAAGGCATCAGTACCCAATCTGTATTCTTTGATATGGACAAAGATGGGGATCTGGATTGCTTCGTTTCCAACGAAAATGAGTTTTATGGCCTGGATCCATTGAGATTCTTTAATCAGATGGAAGTTAGGCCTGCAGATCTGGAGAAAAGTTCCGTACAGATGTACCGCAACGACGGTAACAGCTTCACCCGTATAACAAAGGAGGCAGGGATGCTTACCCCGTCCTTTGGACTCGGTGTAACGGCGGGCGATGTCAACCAAGATGGTTGGATCGATGTTTACGTGGCCAACGACTACTATGTGCCCGATGCTCTTTTTATTAATCAAGGGAAAGGAACATTCGCTAATCGCATTAAGGATCACATCAGACAGATCACCTTTTTTGGAATGGGTGTCGATATGGCCGACATCAATAATGATGGGAACCAGGATATTTATGTGCTGGATATGGCATCCAGTGATCACGTTCGATCCAAGACATTAATGGCCTCAATGGACACCAAGCGATTTTCCTTGTTGGTGGACCGATTTGAGATGCCATATCAGTATATGTTCAACTCGCTGCAGCTCAATGTAGGGAATGACCAGTTTGTCAATATTGCGCAACATGCGAAAGTCGCCAAGACAGATTGGAGTTGGGCAGGTTTAATGACAGATTTTGATCTGGATGGCCTAAAGGATATCTATGTGACCAATGGTTACCGCCGTTATGCACTGGATAATGATTCCAGGATCATGGTGACCCAGGCCAAGCAAGCCTATCAGGGAAATGTGCCGGTCGAGGTCAAGCAGCGCTTGTACGATGCGCTTCCCAGCGAAAAACTATCCAATATCCTTTATCAGAATACCGAGGGTCTGGAATTCAAGAATAAGACCGCTAAATGGGGGTTCTTAGAACCGTCTTTCTCTAATGGGGCTTCTTATGCCGATTTGGACAATGACGGTGACCTTGATCTGGTGATCAACAATATTGACGAACCGGCCTTTATCTATCAGAATCTATCTGTAGACAGAGAAGTTGGAAACTATTTAAAGGTGGTCACCAAGGGTAAGACTTCTGAACCTTTTGCGCGTGTCGAACTGTTCTACGACGGGAGAACACAGCTAATAGAGACCAAGCGGGTTAAAGGTTATTTATCTGCTACAACTCCTGACGCCCATTTTGGATTAGGCGATGTACAAGTAGTGGATACGGTGCGGGTAACCTGGCCCAATGGAAAGATGGAGGAACGCTATGCTGTAGATGTGAATTCTTCATTGACCTTCAAGGAAGAGGAGGCATTCGCGGATAGCAACATAAATTCAGGATCAAATACGGCCTTCAAACAAGTTGCCGTCAGAGGTATGTCCTTTGATCACCTGGAGAATGATTTTGACGATTTTGTAGACGAGATCTTACTTCCGTACAAGCAATCTACTTTTGGACCCTACATGGCCAAGGCGGACATCAATGGGGATGGGAAAGAAGATCTCTGGATCGGAGGGGCAACAGGACAAGCTGGTGCTGTTTTTGTACAAAGTGATTCCGGTTTCAGAAAGCTGAGGAGTACCGTGCTTCAAGAGGATTCCGGTCATGAGGACATGGAAGCTGTCTGGTTTGATGCCGATGGTGATTCTGATATGGATCTTTACGTTGTAAGTGGTGGAAATGAGTTTCCTGCATCGGATCCGCTTTACAAAGACCGGTTGTATATCAATGATGGGTCTGGAGGGCTCACAAAGGCAGCTGTATCTTTGTTGCCTGCCGGACTTGCAGAAAGTGGTAAAACAGTCACTGCTTTCGATATGGATGGCGACGGCGATAAGGACCTTGTTGTCGGTAATAGGATCACTCCCGGTCAGTATCCCATGGCGGCCACCTCATTTATCCTTAGAAATGATGCTGGCCAGTTTAGTTTGGCGACGGCCGAGATGGCTCCAGAATTCTCCACCTTCGGAATTGTAAACAAAACCATTGCTACAGATTTTGATCAGGATGGTCAAATGGACTTCATGGCAGTAGCAGAATGGGGTGGTGTAGGATTCTTTAAGAATCAAGGAGGAGTTTTTGAGAATATCGCTGCTCAATACGATTTGGCGGATAAGTTGGGATGGTGGTTTCACGTGGGTGAGACTGATGTGAATAATGATGGCCTTCCAGACTATGTTCTCGGTAATATGGGTTCCAATATCAAGTTCAAAGCCTCGGCAGACAAGCCTTTCCGGGTATATGGCAATGATTTTGACGGAAACGGTACTTTCGACCTGGTATTGAGCAAGAAATACAACGGCAAGGATGTGCCGGTCAGAGGGCGAGAGTGTTCTTCCCAGCAGATGCCTTTTATTACAGAGAAGTTCTCAACCTATAACGAATTTGCTAATGCCTCGCTGCAGGATATTTATGGAGAGGAATTGAACTCTGCATACCAAGCAGAGATGAACACCCTTAAGTCTGTTGTTTTGATCAATACCGGAAGTGGTTTCGAAATACGGGAACTTCCCCCAGAGGCCCAATTGTTCCCTGTATTTGCTTCAATCTCTACTGATATAAATAAAGACGGATACCAGGATATTGTATTAGCAGGCAACATCTTTAATACTGAAGTAGAAACCCCTAGAATGGACATGGGTTTAGGCTTAGTTCTACTTGGAGGAGAAACCGGATATCGATCTATGAAATGGGAGGATGCTGGTCTGTATTTGGATGGAAATGTAAAGTCCCTGGAATTTATTCCTGAGCTACAACTTTTAATTGCAGGAACCAACAACGGATCTCTCCAACTACGTCAACTTCCCTGATCGTATTTATCTCGCCACAAGCCCTTTAAATAGGTCTGCAGACTAAGTTCTCTTTTATTATTTCCTGGAGCGTAGAGAGAGGTACCTGAAATCTCTTCTGGCAGAAATTCATGAGGTGTAAAATTACCTTCATAATCGTGGGCATAAGCGTAGTCTTGACCATAACCCAACTCCTTCATCAATTTAGTAGGTGCGTTCCGAATAGATAAAGGCACCGATAGATCCCCGGTCTGTTTGACCAACTGCTGGGCTTTCTTAATTGCGGCATAGGCAGAATTGCTCTTAGGAGAAGTTGCCAGGTAGATGGTGCATTGGCTGAGTATTATCCGGGCTTCCGGATAACCGATTAGGTTTACAGCCTGGAAGGTGTTGTTAGCCATCACCAGTGCAGTTGGGTTGGCCAGACCGATATCCTCAGAGGCCAAAATGACCAATCGTCGGGCGATGAATTTGACATCTTCCCCGCCTTCTACCATCCGAGCCAACCAATAGACAGCTGCATGAGGGTCACTTCCCCTGATCGATTTAAT
Source organism: Aureitalea marina (assembly GCF_002943755.1). Taxonomy (NCBI): domain Bacteria; kingdom Pseudomonadati; phylum Bacteroidota; class Flavobacteriia; order Flavobacteriales; family Flavobacteriaceae; genus Aureitalea; species Aureitalea marina. Next base: position 1,876,819 of record NZ_MQUB01000001.1, on the reverse strand, counting down.
AAAGGCCGATATGATATCATAATGCTGTTCTCCCGTCTTATCGTATAGCACCGTGTTCTGCTGAACCTTTTGCAATACCATTTGGTCTGTGATCTCCACTTGCTCGCCTGGCTCTGACAGGACAATCAGTTCTAGCATATTGAGTAGTTTCCTGCCATCACCTCCTGAAAGACGGATCAGGGCCTCGGTCTCCTTAAGGGTCACTTTTTTAGCTCTGAGTTGATCGTCCTCCTCCAGTGCCCTTTTTAGCAATACCTCGAGGTCCTCCTTCCCAAATGGGTTCAAAACATAAACTTGGCAACGTGACAGCAGGGCAGGGATTACTTCGAAACTTGGGTTCTCTGTTGTTGCTCCTATCAGGGTGATCCAACCTTTTTCAACCGCTCCTAGCAGGGAATCCTGTTGCGATTTACTGAAGCGATGGATCTCATCAATGAAGAGGATGGGATTCTTAGCGGTAAAGAGGTCGTTGCTTTTCCTTGCCTTTGCAATAACTTCCCTAACAGCAGCAACACCGCTGTCTATTGCACTTAGGGTGTAGAATGGTCTGCCGGATTCATTAGCAACGATCTGGGCAAGGGTGGTCTTTCCCGTACCGGGAGGTCCCCAAAAGATCATGGATGAGATCATGCCACTTTGAAGTTGTGCCTTGAGCGAGCCCTCAGGTCCAACCAGATGTCTCTGGCTGATATAATCGGCCAGGGAGGTAGGTCTCATCCGTTCTGCCAGTGGTGCACTCATAGGTGACTAAAAGTACGATTTCGGTTATTCATCAACTGACAAATCTGCACAAATTTGTAAAAGGGAGTAATTTTTGAGAGGTTTGAGTTATGACCAAGACTGTGAAACTTGTCTTTAGCCTGGATGTATTGGTATATCCTCTCTTATTCGTGCTCTCCCTGTGGTTGGTTTTCTGGGTAGAGGTTCGGTTTGGTGTCAATTTTAACCGTTACGGGATCTATCCGCTGCACGCTGAAGGTCTGATCGGTATCTTAACAGGTCCATTTATACACAGTGGCTTGGAACACCTGTTTAATAATTCAGTACCCCTATTGGTGTTGAGCATGGGCTTGTTCTATTTCTACCGGTCTATTCGTTGGCGGGTTGTAATTTTGGGCGTGCTATTAACAGGATTGATGACTTGGCTTATCGGGCGCCCTGCCATGCACATAGGCGCTAGTGGGGTAGTGTATATGCTCACTTCATTTCTATTCTTCAAGGGAGCATTTTCCAGGCACTACAGGCTCATGGCTATTGCCCTGATCGTAGTGTTTCTCTATGGCGGTTTTATCTGGTATCTCTTTCCTATAGATCCTAAGATCTCCTGGGAAGGCCATATTTCGGGTTTTGCTGTTGGTTTGGTACTCGCATTGCTATTGCGACCAAAGAAGCCTCCTGTGGCTCGATATGCGTGGGAATCGCCTAATTACAATCCTGATGATGACGAATTCATGCAGCAATTTGACGATGATGGTAATTTTATTGGAGATTTACCAAAAGAAGAGCAAGCAGAGGAAGAACCGATTAAGATCATTTATCGCTTTCGCTCCCGAAAGGACGATCTATAGTCTTTGGCGTACGATCTCGTACAAACACACTCCACAGGCAACGGATACATTTAAGGAATTGATCTTGCCCAGCATCGGTAGTTTTACTTGCGTATCTACTATCTTCAGAACAGAAGGGGCAATACCTCTGCCCTCAGAACCCATGATCAAGGCCACGGACCCGCTAAGGTCTTCTGTGTAGATATCTTGCTGCGCTTTTTCCGTTGCAGCAAGGGTTGTAAACCCAGATCCTTGTAAGTAGTAGATGGCGTCTTTGATGTGGTCTACCTTGCAGATAGGGACGTTGAAAACTGCTCCTGCAGAGGTTTTAACGGTGTCCCCACTTACCGGAGCACCACTTTTCTTTTGGATGATGATCCCGTCCACCCCAGTAGATTCAGCTGTTCTGATAATCGCACCAAAATTTCTAACATCCGTTATTTGATCCAACACCAGGATCAGCCCCGGAGTGGGTTTTTCCAAGCTGTTTTCTACCAGGTCGTCCAGGGAGATAAAAGAAATAGGAGAGAGGGTCGCTACCACACCTTGGTGATTGGAGCGAGTTAATCTGTCCAATTTTTCCACTGGAACTTCCACTACGGTAGTATCACTTTCCTGGACCAACTGCAGTATCTGATCGATCTTCGGGTTTTGACTGTCCTTGATCACATACAGCTTGTCCAAGGACTTACCGGACTTGATTGCCTCTATTACCGGGTATATTCCAAAAACAGTGAATTCTCTTTTCATAGGCTTAGGGATAGATCACTTCTATGTCTTTTAGGTTGATCTGGTCCAGTTCTCGGAGATCCGCCAGCTCAAATCGTTGGTACATCTTATCCAGTTCAACACTGTCCTTTCTGGCAAAGGAATAGTAATCAGCGAATAGCAGTCCGTTGACTTCCTGAAAGTTGAAATATCGTTTAAATTGGGGATAACCTCCGGTAACTTCAAGTTGCTCTGCGGTATAGTTGATCCTATAGGTCTCTGGGTCGAGGTAGAGATAAAGGATATCCTGATCCTGATCCTCGATTTTCAACCATTTGGCCTCTACAACCAGTTGAGGTTTGTTCCTGATTGTCACATCTGCCATCCTTGTTAGTGTGATAGCATTTTGAATCAAAATGTGAGGAATTGAATTCATATAGGTGAATCCGTCTAATTTTCCCCTCAATATTCTAAGATTGTAGGTGCCTAATTCCTGCAGCTCGCCATCAACATAATATTCCAAAAGCCCGTTCTGATACCTTCCTACCAAATCCATGGAGTCCTTAAGTCGGCTTACAGTGAAATCGGTAATGTGATCCTTTCTGATCAAATTGTATTTGAGATCATCTACTTCAAACGATACAACAGAGTTAAAAAATGCTTCACCCCCATACGATTCGATGGAACGTTCGATGATCTGTTGTGCACTGATCTCATTTTTGTGTTCTTGTCCGCACGCGATAAGTAAACTAGAAATTAAAATAAAGAGTAAGTTCTTCAAGCGCATAATTGATGATTGGGGCAAAACTACAAAATAAAAAAGCCGTCCCGAAGGACGGCTTTCTTAATCTGTGCAAGATTATTATTGCTTAGTGAAAGTTGCTGTAACATCTTTTGGTCCTTCCCCACAATCACTTTGAGTGTTGTCGGTAAAGATGATAGAGAATACAGAGTCATCACCTGTTGTATAACTACCTTGGTCTCCACTTGGGGCTGGTCCGATGGTCAGACCGGTTCCGCAAGTCAGGTTGGTCGATTGACCAGCTGGCACTACAGTAGCATTACAAACGAAGTTCAATATGAAGGTGTCTGCGGGTTGTCCAACTCCTGCATCTGGCAAGAAGATGAAGTCGAATTGACGTTCTACAGAAGTCTCACCCAATACCAGAGTTACTGTTCCTCCTTCTTCGAATACATTGAATCCAAGTACACCGGCACTGTTGTTCACCACTGTGTAGTCTCCAACAAATTCCTCGGCCAATACTGGACATACTACTGGAGTAGTGTACTGGAAAGGAGAGTTAAAGAATCCACCGGTAATAATACCACCAGCGTTATCTACAGAGAAACGACGACCGTCGGTCAGGAATACTTCCAGACGAGTGGTGAAGGTATCCCCACCAAAGATCTGCTCAGAAGTAAGTCCTGTAGTTGCCAGGAAATCGGCAGCTGTGATAGTCAGGGTAAATCGAGGGAGTCCAAAAGGTCCTTCGGTAAACTGACCAGCAGCAACGTTACCATAGAATTTCTCTTCCTGAGTTCCGCCGGAATCTCCTTCATCTGGAGAGTTGTCAGCGTACTTGATGTAAATGTCCATGCTTTCCAACAGGGCTCCATCTTGATTGTCCTGGTATTCCAGTTCGATAGAGAAGGAAGCATCGTCATTACCGATCGGCAATTCGTTGGAGATGGTTTGGATACCGCGAAGTACGGCACCGCTGCTTACTCCATCAAACACTTGGTCGATTGTGTTATCTTCTTCGGTACAGGATGTGGCAAACAAGGCTGCCGCAATCAGACCAAAAACTTTATATCTCGTTTTCATATTATTTTTTTTAGTTAGCTGGCGGGAACGCAGGTCCTGCTGGTTTTGTGTCCCAGAAGACTTGAGTAGCGTTGTCCTGACGCTGAGTAATATTCGGGTTAGCAACTACTTCAACAGAAGGGTAAAGGAATGTTCTTGGGAACACACCCGGGTTAGGCTCTAAGTTCGGCTTAACCGTTGTTGGATAACCAGTTCTTCTGTAGAAGTTATAGGCATCACTACCACCACCGTACATGGTGATGAAGTACTGCTCTGCTAGTACGTTCCAGCTATCGTCTGAGGTATTAGTAATCTGAGACGTTATGCTGTCAATGTAGTCATTGATGTCACCTTGAGAAGGCTCAAATGAGGTATCACGAGATCCATCCAGGGCACCAAAAGAGGTAACCTTGTCCATGGACTTGTTCATACCTGCGTCTACAAAGTCGCGAGCACCACCAACGTTACCGGCAGAAAGAGCTACTTCAGCTCTCCAGAAGTCTACGTAAGAAGCCAGGATGATTGGCTCGATACCTTCTCCGACACCACCTACGTCTTGATTCAGACCGGCGAAACGATCATCGTCAAACAATCCGGCAGCAGGATATACACCTACGGCAGTTCTCAGGAAGTTATCCGGAGGAGTACCGTCGTCATCACCGTGGTCACGACCCCAGTATCCATCCTCTAACCAACAGTAGCTTACGCCACCAGCGATATAGTGAGGAGGAGGAGTTTCCAGGGAACAAGACAGGAACTGTCCGTCACCATCAGGGTCACAAGAGGCACCTGGAGTACAGTCAGCCTGACGGAAATAGTAGTAACGCATCCGTGGATCGTCATCGCTACCGTCCGTTTTATCTGCACCTTGCATGGTTTCCATCAGCCAGTTAGACTGATAGATGTTGGCACCAGAAGTGGTGTAATCAGCGTTATAATCTGGGTGACGTGTATTCGGGTTCAACAGCTGAGTACCGTAGTTGAACTGGAAGTCGTCAGCAGAGTTATTGATGAATCCACCTTCAGAGACCAGACCGGTAAAGCGGCTGAAGTCTCCTGTAGTAAGTGCATGACGCATTTTCAGAGTCTGAACCAGTCTTCTCCACTTGTTGTTATCTCCATCGTAGAAGAAGTCGATCACAGAGTCAGGAGCATCAGATCCGAAATCAGCGAAGTAAGAATCAGCCTCGAACAGCAAAGCCAGAGCTACAGCGTAAACAGACGCATCATCATCTACACTTGGGTTCGGGAACTCAAGTGGGTTCAGTGCCTCAGACCATGGGATATCTCCCAGGAAGTCTACAAGCAACATCAGATGGTGAGCCTGCAGGGTCTTGGAAACTCCAAGATGGAAACGCAGGTCCTGATCCTCTCCTTCGTTAAGAGCTGCGATCACATTGATGTCAGCACTCATACCTGAGTAGAACCGGTTCCAGGTTCCGTCCAGGGCAGAAGAGTTGTACATGGCGAAATAATCACGTCCACCTACATAGTCGATCCGAGCTAACTCAGAACTACGATCGTTCAATGTACCTAAGCTAGTGACATAGGCACGCTGAATAGAATTCAGCAACAAGTTTGGATCTGCCTGATCATCAGACAGGGCATTGGGGTTGTCCAACAACTCCAGCTCGGTAGTCTCACATGAATAAAAGACCGCACCGCTCGAGATCAATGCCAGAACTAAAAATTTATATATAGTTTTCATAAGAATTTTTGTTTGTAATTAGAACGACGCCTTGATGCTCATACCCCATCTTCTGGAACTAGGTCCGTTGATGTAGTCGAATCCTCTACCATTACCAATACCTACACCAGCTACGTTAGGATCGAAGTTAGCACCATCAGGTGTGTTGTAAGCATCGTACCACAGGTTGAATCCACTAGCAGTAATAGATACTGATCCAAATGGAGTCTTGTCCAGATAACGTTTAGGTACAGTGTATCCAAGAGAGATCTCTTGCAGGCGGATCACAGAACCATCATATACTTGCAGCTCTTTTGGTCCAAACAGAACGTTAGAGAAGTAGTACTGAGAGTTGTTGATCTGAATATCGTTAGGCTGTCCATTGTCCTGACGTACACCAGGAAGAATGAATGTGTTCTTACGATCGGCAGTCTCTTCGATCAAACCACGTCCAAGAAGTACAGCAATCGTTGAACTGGCGATGTCACCACCAGAAGTGTGGCTGACCTGGAAGTTCAGATTGAAGTTCTTGTAAGAGAACGAGTTGATGAAGTTCATCACGTAATCAGGGTTCGGATTACCGATGATTGGAGTGATCTGACGACCATCGTCCAAAGTAACCTGAGATTCAGTAACATAGTTACCGGCACTATTTACCACGAAGTTTCCGTTTTCGTCGCGTAGTACGCGGTCTCCAACGATAACCCCTAATTGCTCTCCTTCGATTGCGGCATTCGCACCTAGGAAAGAGGCAGTAGATCCGGCAAATAAGATTTGATCCTCATCTTGCTCAGTTACGATCTGCTCACTCTTAGTGAAGTTCACTCGAGAGTTCCACGCGAAGTCTCCTTCGTTCTCTGCTCTAAAGAAATCGACGCTCAAGTCAGCTTCGAATCCGTCACCTTCTACTTTACCAATATTGTCTTGAGTATTGGTAAATCCGGTTGATGGAGAAAGCGGCTTGTTAACGATCAAGTCCTTGGTCTGACGATCGAAGTAAGAGAAGTTCAGTGTAATTCTGTTATCCCATACTCGAGTATCGAAACCAACTTCGAACTCGGAAATAAGTTCTGGCTTCAGATCAGGGTTAGCCTGGAAGTTTGAAACTGCGTTAGTAGTTACACCTCCGATGGCACCACCATTTACGTTAGTGTTCTGAGCAACAGTGTTTACAACTGGGAATCCAGTTGGGAAGTTAGCAGACTGTCCTAAACCGGCACGAATCTTCAGGTAGTTGAACCCGTTAGATCGGATGGATGGGAAAGCCTGAGTTGGAATGAACGATCCAGAGATACTTGGATAGAACTTACTGTTGTTCTCAGTTGGTAGGTTAGAAACCCAGTCATTACGTCCAGACAGTGTCAAGAAAGCGTAATCTCTAAAGTCGATCAAAGCTTCACCAAATACCCCGATAATGTTACGGTAAGTAGTGAATTGGATTGGTTGCTGAGTCAAGAAGTTGAAGTGACGTAATACGCCAAATACAATCTGTCCGTCAGACTGAACCCCTTGCTGATCGAACTCTCTCGAACGGCTAGTAGCACCAGCTGTGAAAGAAAGACCGAAATCGCTTGTCAGGTCGTAGTCACCTCCTACAGATAGGTAGTGATCCCAGATCCTTACATTGTTATCATAAGTGATATACTGTCCGTTGATCGCTTGGTTGAAGTTAACCCCGTTCTTGTTTACATACTGCGTGTTACGCTCGTTGTAGAAGTCGATACCAGCACGGTAAAGAACGTTCAGGTTATCAGTGATATCATATTGTAGCTGAGCAGTACCGAATACACGGTTTGTCAACTGACGGCTTCCAGCATTCTTAACTGACCAACGAGGGTTGATGATGTCGTTACCGTTTCGGTAATAGATGGAACCACCGTTTTCTGGAATTTCGAACTCAAGACCCATCAGGTCAACAGAACGAGGAGTAAAGAATACGTTCGCAAATGTTGAGAAACCAAGTGTACCGTTACCTCGAGAGGCCGCTACTGGAGGAGACTTAACATCGTTACGAGAGAAATTCAAAGTAGCCTGAGCTGTAAATTTGTTGGACAGTTGTGCACGTCCACCAACAGCCAATGTGTTACGTCGAATTCCGTTACCTGGAGTAAATCCTTCTTCGTCCAGGTGACCGTAGTTCACGTTAAAGGCCACTTTACCATCTTCTGAGTTACCTCGGATGTTGATAGAAGTGTTGCTAACCGCACCAGTCCTGAAGAAGTTCTCAACACTGTTGTATGGTTGGTAAGGATAACGTGCTCCGGAGTATTTGTTCTTCAATTCGTTGTTACCACCGTTGAAGTTGTTCAGGAAGGCCGAAGTATCATATGGGTGAGCCAAAGTTCCATTCCCATCAATCAGTCCGGCTGGGTCATTAAGGTATCCGTCCACTCCGTTAGGAGAGAAGTTTGGACCCCAGTTAGAGAAGAACCATCCGAAAGACTGGTCGAAACCGTTACCGTAGTCATCCTGATAATCAGGAAGAGATGCGATCTCGTTGAAGAAGAATGATTGGCTAACTGTAATTTCGGTCTTCTTCACTGAGGCAGTTGCTCCTCCACCACCAGACTTGGTGGTGATAACGATTACCCCGTTACGTCCGGCAGTACCATAAAGTGTAGCAGCAGCCAGACCTTTCAATACGTTAACACTTTCAATGTTGTTTGGATCAAGATCCAGGAAACGGGAAGACCCCACGTTTCCATCAAGGAAGTTACCTTGTGCGTTAGTATCACTGGAGAATGGAACACCATCCACAATGAATAACGCCTGGTTACTACCGGTAATGGAGCTATAACCACGAATAACTACATTGGTAGCAGAACCTGACGTACCACCCTGTGAAGTGATCTGTACCCCTGAAGCTTTACCCGAAAGTACCCGGGCAACATCTCCCTCTGTTCTTTGCTCGATGTCCTCGGCTTCTACGGTGCTTACCGCATAACCAAGGGCCTTAGCCTCTTTCTTAATACCCTGTGCAGTTACAACTACCTCATCCAGCTCGGCAGCATCCTCTTGCATTTGGATGCTAATGTTGCTGGCTGCGGCAGTTACAGCCTGCTCCACGGTAGTGAAGCCAACGTAAGAAAATACAAGCGACTGTCCCACACTGGCCTGGATGGAGTAATTTCCATCAAAGTCAGATTGTGTTCCATTACTCGTGCCTTTTACGATAATGTTAACTCCGGGAAGGGGCAGGCCTGAATTATCAGTCACCGTACCGGAGATAGTTTTTTCTTGTGCGAACGTCAGTTGCACGACAAACGCCAATAATAGCGTTAAAATTCCACTAAACTTTGTTCTCATTTTTATAAATTATTTGAATTAGCCATTGCCAAAAATCACAATAAAAAGTTAAATACACAACTTTTTAAACTTAAAATTTGGTTTTTTTTTACCAAAACGTTAAGCTATTGTTAGGCTCAGCTAGAATCTGGAAGACAGGCTTAAGTGAATTTTTGTGTTCGAAAATTTGAAGTTTTGGGACTCCGAATTTCCGTTTGCAATGTTCAATTTGAACACTCCTGCTTGAGTAGAAAATCCAATTCCCAATCCGAAGCTGTATAACTTTTCCTTCAAGTTAAGCGGACTGTTCTCAAAATATCCCAAATCGATAATGCTATGGGCGTATAGACCGGAATTGAATTGGTAACGATATTCCGTGTTTAAGACAGAGTAGAATTGTGCATCGATGGAGTTCTCATTGAATCCACGTATGCTGTTGATCCCGCCAAAGCGATACAGTTCATTGATTAGGTAGTCCTCGCTTTGTATGTAGCGGGTTTCATTTCTGAGGTAAATGGAATTCCGCAAATTGAGGTTGAAGATATGATGGGCGTAGATCGCTATCTTATACTGGTCGTCATTCAAGGTGTCTGTTTCCCGTTTTCCCCATTCGGAATCTATAGTGGCCAATGTTTTAATTGGAAATAAGATGTTGTCCTGGTTATCTATGTAACGAATACCGGCTGTGAAGAAGGCAGCGTCATAGTCTGCTACATCCTGAACCAAGGATTCATCCTGTCTAAGATTGCTGGAGTTGTATCCCTTGTATCCCACGGAGCCGATCAGTTTGGGATCGAATTGGTAGGTTAGTCGTGCCTGTTGATCCGTGGTAGAAAAAGTAGAATCCCGTTTGAAGATTTTGAGTTCGAGTTCCACTCCCAATGGAGAGCGTAGTAGATAGGGCATGGCCAAAGCCACCCGGAAGTTTTGTTGCTCCCTGCCGTCCGCCTTGTAGTTGATTGAAAGTTGCTCACCGTAATTGAGGTTGTTGTTCAACTCTAAATTGAGGTAACCGTTAAATTCGAGATTACCGTCGTCTTCGTTGGTATTGAAACCTAGGATGCCATCAAAGAGATTGTTGTTGCGTTTTTCCAGATAGAGGTAGACCGTGGTTTGGTCCGGTTCAAAGAATACCTCCGGCGATCTGCTACTTCTGGCAAAGCCCAGGCTGTTGATATTGTTTGCCTGTTCCAGTAACCGGGCTTGATCAAAGACATCGCCAATTCTTATACCGGCGTAGTATCGAACAAAGGACGGGGGAAATTTTTCGTAGCCTCTTATCACCAGCGAGTCGATCGTTCTGCCTTGGGTGGATTCCAGGGAGAGGGAAGCTCGAAGAGAATTGTCTTCGGTCTTGCGTATATTCCTCAACTGGACCTTGGCGAATGGATCCCCCTTAGCCGATTGGATTCCAGTCAATGCCTGCAGGGTGGGCTCCAACTGTTCCACGGCCAGGATAAAATTATCATCCTCTACTTTTGGGATCAACCTGGCCAGGTCTTTTCTGTTCCAGTTCTCGGGATCATAGTCTATGCGGATAAGGGCGTAACGATCTCCTAGTTGGAAACTGATGGAATAGGTAGAATCGTTTACCTTAATATTAGTTGGCCTGGAGATGTCTATATACCCCTGCTTGCTCAGTAGGTTTTGCAGGCTGTCTGAAAATGTGGTCAGCTCAGAGAGGTCGCTTAGTCTAGTAGGAAGGACAAGCCGTTCTTTAACCACTGGGTCCAGGGGAGAGTCCGTGTCAATTTGCAAGGAGATCTGTTGTGCATTCACCCAACTAATTGCAAGTATATATATATTAAGGTACAAAAGTGACCTGATAGTTCTCTTCAAATCCTCAGAATTGGCGCTGTAAATCTAACGTTAGTTGGTCGTTTTTCATATCAAGTCATAAAATTCTCTTGTGATTCACTGATTTGGAAATTAGACCGTTTGATTTCTCCAATTTAATTTCTACCTTTGCACGCCCTTTTATAGGGGAAATTGTATTTATAAATTAAGTATAACGAGTATTTTATATGCCAACTATTTCACAATTAGTACGAAAAGGAAGAGCCAAAATAACCAAGAAGAGTAAATCGGCTGCTTTGGATTCGTGCCCGCAACGTCGCGGTGTTTGTACGCGTGTATATACCACTACTCCTAAGAAACCAAACTCGGCCATGCGTAAAGTGGCTCGTGTAAGGTTAACCAACGGGAAGGAAGTGAACGCATACATCGGAGGCGAAGGACACAATCTTCAAGAGCACTCGATAGTATTGGTTAGAGGTGGACGAGTGAAAGACTTGCCAGGAGTAAGATACCACATCGTACGCGGTGCATTGGATACCGCTGGTGTTGAGGGTCGTCTGCAAAGACGTTCCAAGTATGGTGCAAAACGTCCTAAAAAGTAATTCAGTCAAAGTAAGTTAAGATGAGAAAAAGACAAGCAAAAAAACGGCCGCTTTTACCGGACCCACGGTTTAACGATCAGCTGGTTACACGTTTTGTGAACAACCTGATGTGGGACGGAAAGAAATCTGTGGCCTTCAAAATATTCTACGATGCTATGGATATCGTAGAGGAGAAGAAACAAGATGAAGAAAAGTCGGCTCTGGAACTTTGGAAAGATGCACTTTCCAATGTAATGCCTCACGTAGAGGTACGAAGCCGTCGAGTTGGAGGGGCAACCTTCCAAATCCCAATGCAGATCCGCCCTGATCGCAAGATCTCTACTGCTATGAAATGGTTGATCAGTTACTCGCGCAAGCGTAATGAAAAGTCCATGGCTCAAAAACTAGCTGCAGAGATTCTTGCTGCTGCCAAGGAAGAAGGAGCTGCAGTGAAGAAACGAGTGGATACTCACAAGATGGCCGAGGCCAACAAAGCATTCTCACATTTCAGATTCTAATCAACCATGGCGCAAAGAGATTTAAAATATACCAGAAACATTGGAATTGCCGCGCACATTGATGCCGGTAAGACAACGACAACAGAGCGTGTCCTTTATTATACTGGGGTAAGCCACAAGATCGGGGAAGTACACGATGGAGCGGCTACTATGGACTGGATGGAGCAAGAACAGGAGCGTGGTATTACCATTACTTCTGCGGCTACTACCTGTACCTGGAATTTCCCAACGGAAAATGGTCAGCCAACAGCAGATGCTAAAGGTTACCACTTCAATATTATCGATACTCCTGGTCACGTAGACTTTACTGTGGAGGTTAACCGATCACTTCGTGTTTTGGACGGATTGGTTTTCTTGTTCAGTGCGGTGGACGGAGTTGAGCCTCAGTCAGAAACTAACTGGCGATTGGCGGACAACTACAAAGTGCCACGTATCGGATTTGTAAACAAAATGGACCGTCAGGGGTCTAACTTCCTGGCTGTTGCTCAGCAAGTTAAAGATATGTTGGGGTCCAATGCCGTGCCTATCGTATTGCCGATCGGTGAGGAAATGGATTTCAAAGGGATCATTGACCTGGTTAAAAACCGTGCCATCATCTGGCATGACGAGACCATGGGATCTACTTTCGATGTAGTAGAGATTCCTGAAGAGTTGAAAGCAGAAGCTGCCGAGTACCGCGAGAAGCTGATCGAGGAGGTTGCTGCATATGACGAGAACCTACTGGAGAAATTCATGGAAGATGAGAACTCCATCACTGAGGACGAGGTGCACGCTGCTCTTCGTGCTGCTGTGATGGACATGTCCATCATCCCAATGATCTGTGGTTCTGCGTTTAAGAACAAAGGGGTTCAGTTCCTACTGGATGCCGTATGTCGTTACCTGCCTTCTCCTGTAGATAAGGACGCTATCGTAGGTACCGATCCTGATACCGGAGACGAGATCGCCCGTAAGCCGGACACCAAAGAGCCTTTCTCTGCACTGGCCTTTAAGATCGCCACTGACCCGTTTGTTGGTCGTTTGGCTTTCTTCCGTGCTTATTCAGGACGTCTTGATGCCGGATCTTATGTATTGAACAACCGTTCTGGTAAGAAAGAACGTATCTCTAGAATCTATCAAATGCACTCCAACAAGCAGAATGCCATCGACTTTATCGAGGCAGGAGATATTGGAGCAGCGGTTGGATTTAAGGATATCAAGACCGGGGACACCCTCTCAGCAGAGAAGTCTCCGATCATCCTGGAATCTATGGACTTCCCTGATCCTGTGATCGGTATTGCCGTAGAACCAAAAACAAAAGCAGATGTTGACAAGCTTGGAATGGCCCTGGCCAAATTGGCCGAAGAGGATCCAACCTTCCAGGTTCGTACTGACGAAGCATCCGGACAAACAGTTATCTCTGGTATGGGAGAGCTGCACCTGGATATCATCGTTGATCGTCTGAAGCGTGAGTTCAAGGTTGAAGTTAACCAAGGACAGCCTCAGGTGGAGTACAAAGAAGCCATTACCCGCACTGCAGATCACCGCGAGGTGTACAAAAAGCAAACGGGTGGTCGTGGTAAGTTTGCCGATATCGTGTTTACACTAGGACCTGCTGACGAAGGTAAAGTTGGTCTAGAGTTTGTGAACGAGATCAAAGGAGGTAACATTCCTAAGGAATTCATCCCGTCTGTTGAGAAAGGATTCAGTGCCGCCATGAAGAATGGCCCATTGGCTGGTTTCGAAGTAGATAGCATGAAGGTTACCCTCAAGGATGGATCTTTCCACCCTGTGGATTCTGATCAGTTGTCTTTTGAGCTTGCTGCAAAATTAGGATTTAAAGCTGCCGCCAAGGCTGCAGGTGCCGTTATCATGGAGCCCATCATGAAACTGGAGGTAATTACTCCAGAAGAGAGCATGGGTGATATTGTAGGTGACCTGAACCGTCGACGTGGACAGGTAAATGATATGAGTGATCGTGCTGGTTCCAAAGTGGTAAAAGCATTGGTGCCACTATCCGAAATGTTCGGATATGTGACTACCCTGCGTACCCTTTCATCTGGACGAGCTACTTCTACCATGGAATTCTCGCACTACGCTGAGACTCCATCGAATATCTCGGAAGAGGTAGTAGCTGCTGCCCGAGGAACTGCTAACGTGTAATTTGTTAAGGAATGAGTCAAAAAATCAGAATAAAGCTTAAGTCGTACGATCACAACCTGGTAGACAAGTCTGCCGAGAAAATCGTGAAGACTGTAAAGAGTACAGGTGCAGTTGTAACCGGGCCGATCCCGTTACCAACTCACAAGAAGATCTTTACCGTGTTGCGTTCGCCACACGTGAACAAGAAGAGTCGTGAGCAATTCCAATTGAGCTCGTATAAGCGCTTGTTGGATATCTACTCTTCTTCTTCCAAGACCATTGACGCTCTGATGAAATTGGAGCTGCCATCTGGTGTTGAAGTAGAGATCAAGGTATAAGTATACTGCCACTGGAAAAGCCGGTGGTGACATGTCCGGAGCTGCGAGCGAAGGAAAAACGGAGCAAAATAATTTTCAGGGTTGAAGTTATTTTGACCCTGTTTTTTTGAGAAGCTCTCCGGTAAGAATAAGAACAATAACTATTAATTAAATAATAACTATGTCTGGGTTAATTGGAAGAAAGATAGGGATGACCAGCATCTTTGACGAGAACGGAAAGAACATTCCGTGTACCGTTATCGAAGCAGGCCCCTGTGTCGTTACCCAAGTCAGAACCAAAGAGGTTGACGGGTATGAAGCTCTTCAGCTTGGTTTCGATGACAAAAAGAAGGCAAATAAAGCGGATGAGGGCCACGCCAAGAAGGCTGGAACAACTGCTAAACGCCGTGTTGTTGAATTCCAAGGATTTGAAGAGGAGTATAAACTAGGTGATACTATCACTGTGGAGCACTTTGAAGAAGGCGAGTTCGTGGATGTTTCAGGAACAAGCAAAGGGAAAGGATTCCAAGGGGTAGTTAAGCGTCACGGTTTTGCCGGTGTGGGTCAGGCGACTCACGGTCAGCACAACCGATTGAGAGCACCTGGTTCCATTGGAGCCGCATCGTATCCAGCTCGAGTATTCAAGGGGATGCGCATGGCTGGTCAAATGGGGAATGAAAAAGTGAAAGTTCAAAACTTGCGCGTACTAAAAGTGGTTCCTGAGAAGAACCTGCTTGTTGTGAAAGGGCTGTTCCCGGTCACAAGAACGCCTATGTAACGATCGAGAAATAATGAAGGTAGCGGTTTTAGATAAAAACGGAAAAGATACCGGAAGGAAAGCAGAGCTTTCTAAAGCGGTATACGGGATCGAGCCTAACGATCATGCAGTTTACCTGGATGTAAAGCAGTACCTGGCCAATCAACGTCAAGGGACTCACAAGGCCAAGGAAAGAGGAGAGATCGTAGGATCCACTCGTAAGATCAAGCGTCAGAAAGGTACCGGTACAGCTCGTGCGGGTAGTATTAAGTCGCCTATCTTCAAAGGAGGTGGTCGTGTATTTGGACCACGCCCGAGAAATTACGGTTTCAAGCTGAACAAGAACCTGAAGCGTTTGGCTCGTCGTTCGGCCCTCAGTCAAAAGGCTAACGATAAGGCAATCATCGTGTTAGAGGACTTCCAAATGGAAGCTCCAAAAACCGCCGAGTTCAATTCTGTATTGAAATCCCTGGGGCTGGAGAACAAAAAGTCTCTGTTCGTGTTGGGTGACGCAAATAATAACGTATATTTGTCGTCGCGTAATTTGAAAGGTGCTGAAGTTGTAATGAACTCAGAATTAAGCACTTACAAAATTATGAACGCGAACAGCCTAGTGTTGTTCGAAGGTTCTTTGGAAGGAATTGAAGCAAACTTAAGTAAATAGAGACGAGATGAATATCTTAATTAAACCTATTATTACCGAGAAGGCCACCAGCGATGCCGAGCTGAATAACAAGTACGGCTTTGTGGTCAACCCGAAGGCGAATAAGATAGAAATCAAGAAAGCCGTAGAAGAGGCTTATGGAGTTTCTGTTACTGCAGTTCGCACAATGAATGTCCGCCCAGATCGTCGTGTTCGGTACACCCGAACCGGGATTCAAACTGGTAAAACAGCAGCTTACAAAAAAGCTATTGTACAGGTGGCGGAAGGTGATACAATTGATTTTTACAGTAACCTTTAAGCTGTTAACAGCCTAAAAGAGAAGACAAATGTCAGTAAGAAAATTAAAGCCGATCACCCCAGGACAGCGTTTTAGAGTTGTAAATGGATTTGACACCATCACAACTGATAAGCCGGAGAAGAGCTTGCTCGCTCCGAAAAAACGTTCAGGGGGAAGGAACAGTCAAGGAAGAATGACCATGCGCTACAAAGGTGGTGGTCATAAGCGTCGATACAGAATTATCGACTTCAAGCGCGATAAGCATGGAATCCCTGCTACCGTCGCAACAATCGAATACGATCCAAACCGAAGCGCGTTTATTGCTTTGGTCAACTACCAGGATGGAGATAAGCGATACATCATCGCTCAAAATGGACTACAGGTAGGTCAGAACATCGTTTCCGGGGAGAAAGTAGCTCCAGAGATCGGGAACGCCATGCCACTGGCCAACATCCCATTGGGTACTATCATTTCTTGTATAGAACTTCGACCAGGACAGGGAGCTGTCATGGCTCGAAGTGCTGGTGCGTTTGCCCAATTGATGGCCCGTGATGGAAAATACGCCACCGTGAAGTTACCTTCCGGTGAGACACGTTTGATCCTAACCACCTGTATGGCTTCTATCGGAGCTGTATCCAACAGTGACCACCAATTGCTTGTTAGCGGTAAGGCTGGTCGTTCTCGTTGGCTGGGTCGTCGTCCACGTACTCGTCCGGTTGTAATGAACCCTGTCGATCACCCAATGGGTGGTGGTGAAGGACGTGCTTCCGGAGGTCATCCAAGATCGAGAAACGGTGTGCCTGCTAAAGGTTACCGAACTCGTTCCAAGACAAAAGCGAGTAACAAGTACATTATAGAACGAAGAAAGAAATAAGCAATGGCAAGATCATTAAAAAAAGGACCATACGTTCACTATAAGCTGGAGAAGAAAGTCCAGGCCAATGTGGACTCGAACAAGAAGAGTGTGATCAAGACCTGGTCGCGTGCTTCTATGATCACTCCTGATTTTGTCGGGCAGACCATAGCCGTGCACAACGGTCGCCAGTTCGTACCGGTATACGTTACCGAGAACATGGTAGGTCACAAACTGGGAGAATTCTCACCTACACGATCATTCCGTGGTCACGCAGGTGCTAAAAACAAAGGTAAAAAGTAAGCCATGGGAGTTCGTAAACGAGAAAGAGCAGAACAGATCAAGGAGGCCAAGAAGACACAGTACATGGCCAAATTGAACAATTGCCCTACCTCTCCAAGAAAGATGCGCCTGGTTGCGGATCTGGTACGTGGTGAGAAGGTAGACAAGGCCTTGAATATTTTGCGATTCAGCAACAAAGAAGCTTCTATCCGTTTGGAGAAGTTGTTGCTTTCAGCGATCGCCAACTGGCAAGCCAAGAATGAGGATGCTTCGATCGAAGATGCTGATCTTTTTGTAAAAGAGATCCGCGTAGACGGTGGAACTATGCTGAAGAGACTTCAGACAGCACCTCAGGGACGGGCACACAGAATTAGAAAACGTTCCAACCATGTAACCTTGGTTCTTGGAGCTAACGATAACACACAAAGCTAGATTGTAAATGGGACAGAAGACAAATCCAATAGGAAATCGCCTTGGGATCATCAGAGGATGGGAATCCAACTGGTACGGAGGCAACGACTACGGTGATAAACTGGCCGAGGACGATAAAGTCCGAAAGTACATTCACGCTCGTCTGAGTAAAGCTAGTGTGTCTCGTGTGATCATTGAGCGTACGCTTAAGCTTGTAACCGTTACTATCACCACTGCGCGTCCAGGTATCATTATCGGGAAAGCCGGACAGGAGGTAGACAAGCTGAAAGAAGAGCTGAAGAAGATCACCGGGAAGGAAGTACAGATCAACATCCATGAGATCAAGCGCCCTGAGCTTGATGCGCACCTGGTAGCTGCCAGCATCGCCCGTCAGATCGAGAATCGAATCTCGTATCGTCGTGCGATTAAGATGGCTATCGCGGCTGCAATGCGTATGAACGCTGAAGGAATCAAAATTCAGATCTCCGGACGTTTGAATGGTGCTGAAATGGCACGGACCGAAGCCTATAAAGATGGACGAATTCCATTGTCTACTTTCCGGGCGGACATCGACTACGCTTTGGTAGAAGCTCACACGACCTATGGTCGCCTGGGTGTAAAAGTGTGGATCATGAAAGGTGAGGTTTACGGTAAGCGTGAGCTTTCTCCTTTGGTAGGTCTGGCTAATAAAAAAGGTGGAAAACGAACTTCTGGTGGTCGCGGTGCTGGTAAAGGCCCACGTCGTAACAGAAAGTAATCTTTTAAAGTAAACAGAAGATGTTACAACCAAAAAGAACGAAGTTCCGAAAGCAGCAAAAAGGCCGAATGAAAGGTAATGCCGGTCGCGGTAACCAACTGGCCTACGGAACCTTTGGTATCAAGTCATTAGACTCGAACTTTCTGACTTCACGTCAGATCGAGGCTGCTCGTATTGCAGCTACCCGATATATGAAAAGAGAAGGATCCCTGTGGATCATGATCTTCCCGGACAAACCCATCACCAAGAAACCATTGGAAGTACGTATGGGTAAAGGTAAAGGTGCCGTAGAATACTGGGCAGCTGTTGTAAAGCCTGGTCGGGTATTGTTTGAGATTTCTGGAGTGCCACAAGATGTAGCCAAAGAGGCCCTTCGACTGGCGGCCCAGAAACTTCCGGTAAAGACCAAATTCATCGTTTCAAACGATTATCAAGCTTAATTTTCAAAGGATAAGATGATGAAACAATCCGAAATAAAAGAAGCGACTACTGCAGATCTGCAGGAGCGTTTGAACGAATTGAATAAGTCGTATACCGACCTGAAGATAGCGCACGCCATTTCTCCATTGGAGAATCCAATTCAGCTGCGGGCTCAACGCAGAGCCATGGCGAGAATTGCGACCGAACTAACTAAAAGAGAAGTGCAATAATTGTACGTAGCCGAAAGATGGAAAAAAGAAATCTAAGAAAAGAGCGTATCGGGGTGGTAACCAGCAACAAGATGGAGAAATCTATCGTTGTTAGCGAGGTGAAGAAAGTAAAGCACCCGATGTACGGTAAGTTCGTTTTGAAAACGAAGAAATACGTAGCGCACGACGAAAAGAACGACTGCAACGAAGGGGATACTGTAAAGATCATGGAAACACGACCTATGAGTAAGACCAAGTGTTGGAGATTAGTAGAAATCATAGAAAGAGCTAAGTAATCATGGTACAGCAGGAATCTAGACTGAGAGTAGCAGACAACACCGGGGCCAAGGAAGTATTGACCATCCGTGTGTTGGGAGGAACTAAAAAACGCTATGCTTCAATCGGAGACAAAATTGTTGTTACCGTGAAAGAAGCCACACCAAACGGGACAGTTAAGAAAGGTACTGTTTCTACCGCCGTTGTTGTTCGCACGGTGAAGGAAGTACGTCGACCTGACGGATCTTATATCCGCTTTGACGACAACGCCTGTGTACTGTTGAACCCTCAGGGTGAGATGCGAGGAACCCGTGTTTTCGGACCGGTTGCCCGCGAATTGCGAGACAAGCAATTCATGAAGATTGTTTCACTGGCGCCCGAGGTGCTTTAATTGATAATTAAAATGGCAAAGCTTAAAATCAAATCTGGCGATACCGTTATCGTGACTGCAGGAGACCACAAAGGTTCCGAAGGTCGTGTGATGCGTGTTTTCCGCGAGGAGAACAAAGCCATCGTAGAGGGTGTCAACCTGGTGAAGAAACACCAGAAGCCAAGTGCAGCCAATCCTCAGGGAGGGATCAGCGAAAAAGAAGCTCCGATTCACGTTTCGAATCTGGCTTTGAAAGATCCTCAATCCGGTGAGGCTACCCGTGTGGGTTACCGCATGGAAGGAGAGAAGAAAGTACGATTTGCTAAGAAATCGAATCAAGTATTGTAGTTATGGGATATACACCAAGACTTAAGGACGAATACAAGGATAGGGTAATCAACGCCCTGACCGACGAGTACGGCTACAACAACGTGATGCAGGTTCCTAAATTGGAGCGTATCATCGTATCACGTGGAGTTGGTAACGCTGTCGCTGATAAGAAACTGATCGATTATTCTGTTGAGGAATTGACCAACATCACCGGGCAAAAAGCCATTCCAACGGTTTCTACCAAGGATGTCGCCAACTTTAAGCTACGTAAGGGAATGCCTATCGGAGCTAAAGTTACCCTGCGCGGAGAACGCATGTATGAATTCCTGGATCGATTGATCACCATCGCACTACCTCGAGTACGTGATTTCAACGGGATCAAGGCCACTGGTTTTGACGGACGTGGAAACTACTCATTGGGAGTGACCGAGCAGATCATTTTCCCAGAGATCAACATTGACAAGATCAAGAAGATCGAAGGAATGAATATCACTTTCGTCACCACAGCCAACACGGACAAGGAGGCGAAATCATTGTTAACAGAACTAGGATTACCTTTTAAAAAGAATTAAGATGGCTAAAGAATCAATGAAAGCCCGCGAGGTAAAGCGCGCAAAAATGGTCGCCAAATACGCTGAAAAGCGTAAGGCACTAAAAGAGGCCGGCGATTATGAAGCCCTGCAAAAACTTCCTAAGAATGCATCTCCTGTGCGTATGCACAACAGATGTAAGCTGACAGGACGTCCAAAGGGGTATATGCGTCAATTCGGAATTTCCCGAGTTACCTTCCGCGAGATGGCCAACCAAGGCTTAATTCCTGGAGTTAGAAAGGCAAGCTGGTAATAAATTAAAGAGAAGAGAAGATGACTACTGATCCAATTGCAGATTTTCTAACCAGAATCCGAAATGCAGCACAGGCGGGACACCGTGTAGTGGAGATCCCTGCCTCAAACCTGAAAAAGGAGATTACCAAGATCCTATTTGATCAAGGGTATGTCCTGAGTTATAAATTCAATGATGAAGATGGACCTCAAGGGACTATCAAAATCGCATTGAAGTACGACCGAATGACCAAAGAACCGGTTATTCGTAGAATTCAAAGAGTAAGTAAACCTGGTTTACGTAAATACTCTGCCTCCAACGAGATGCCTCGTGTCCTGAACGGACTGGGAATTGCCATCGTGTCCACTTCGGCCGGTGTAATGACCGGTAAGCAGGCCACAGCTCAAAAGGTTGGTGGAGAAGTATTGTGTTACGTTTACTAATATAATTAAGACGAGCAATGTCCAGAATAGGTAAAAGCCCAGTAGCGATTCCAGAGGGGGTTACTGTTGAGATCAACGACAACGTGATCACCGTAAAAGGAAAGCAAGGCGAGTTAACGCAGCAGTTTGATGCGGTTAGCGTAAAAGTAGAGGAAGGCAACGTAATCGTTGAGCGTCCTTCTGATGCCAAGGACCACCGCGCCAAGCACGGATTGTACCGTGCATTGATCAGCAACATGATCGAAGGTGTGTCCAAAGGTTGGACCAAGGAACTGGAATTGGTTGGGGTAGGTTATCGTGCCTCTAACCAAGGACAGAAATTGGATCTGGCCGTCGGTTTCTCTCACAACATTGTGTTGGATATCGCCCCAGAGGTGAAAGTAGAGACCGTCAGTGAAAAAGGTAAAAACCCTATTGTTAAACTAACTTCTCACGACAAGCAATTGGTAGGTCAAGTTGCTGCCAAGATCCGTAGCTTCCGTAAGCCAGAGCCTTACAAAGGAAAAGGAATCAAGTTTGTAGGAGAACAAATTAGAAGAAAAGCAGGTAAAACTGCTTAAGTCAGTAAGTTATGGCATTATCTAAAGAACAGAGAAGACAGCGCATCCACTACCGGATCCGTAAAACCGTTGCCGGTTCTGCCGAACGTCCTCGTTTGGCTGTGTTCCGATCGAACAAGGAAATCTATGCGCAACTGATCGACGACGTACGTGGTGTGACCATTACCGCTGCTTCTTCGAGAGATAAGGACATCGACGCGTCTAAAGTAAATAAGACTGAAGCGGCCAAATTGGTTGGTAAGTCCATTGCTGAAAAGGCGATCAAAGCCGGTGTAGACAGTGTTGCATTTGACCGTGGAGGTTATCTGTATCACGGAAGAGTAAAATCATTAGCAGAAGGTGCGCGTGAAGGCGGACTTAAATTCTAGTAAGTATGTATCAGGATTATAAAAACGTAGAAACAGTCAAACCCGGAGGTCTGGAATTAAAGGATCGCCTGGTTGGTGTACAACGGGTTACCAAGGTGACCAAAGGGGGTCGTGCCTTCGGATTTTCTGCTATTGTTGTTGTTGGTGACGAAAACGGTGTTGTTGGACAAGGACTAGGGAAGTCGAAAGATGTTGCCAGTGCCATTGCCAAGGCCATCGAAGATGCCAAGAAGAACCTGGTGCGTATCCCATTGAACAAAGCCACTTTGCCACACGAGCAAAAAGGTAAGTACGGTGGAGCCCGCGTAACATTACTTCCAGCTGCTCCCGGTACGGGGGTTATTGCCGGAGGTGCTGTACGTGCGGTACTGGAAGCAGTAGGAGTTCACGATGTATTATCTAAGTCTCAAGGGTCGTCCAACCCACACAATGTAGTAAAGGCAACTTTCGATGCCTTGTTGCAATTGCGTTCTGCCGAAATGGTGGCCAAGCAGCGTGGAATCTCCCTGGAGAAATTGTACAAAGGATAAAATACTGAAGAAGATGGCAAAAATTAAAGTAACCAAGGTACGCAGCGCGATCAATCGCCCGCAAAACCAAAAGAGAACGCTTGAGGCTCTTGGTCTTCGTAAGATCGGCCAGACCGTCGAGCACGAGGATACGCCAAACATTCTCGGTATGATCAAAAAAGTAAATCACCTGGTTTCTGTAGAGACCAATTAAGATAGAGCAATGGATCTAAGTAACTTAAAACCAGCCGAGGGATCGGTTAAGAACAAAGGAAAGCGCGTCGGTCGCGGACAGGGGTCCGGTAAAGGCGGTACGGCTACCCGAGGTCACAAAGGTGCTAAGTCACGTTCGGGTTATTCTAAGAAGTTAGGATTCGAAGGTGGTCAAATGCCATTGCAACGTCGTGTGCCTAAATTCGGTTTCAAGAACATTAACCGAAAAGAATACCAGGGAGTAAACCTGGATACCCTACAGAAATTGGTCGATGACAAGAAGATCAAGGATTCAGTTGACCTGAATACTATGATTGAGCTTAGATTGGCTGGAAAGAACGACCTGGTTAAGATACTAGGGCGTGGAGAACTTTCTGCCAAATTGAAAGTAACCGCACATAAATTTACTGCCTCAGCCCAAAAAGCTATCGAAGCTGCTGGTGGGGAAGTAGTAACTATTTAATAGCGCGCGCATGAAGTTTATAGAAACTATCAAGAACGTATACAAGATCGAAGAGCTGAGAAACCGTATCATGGTAACCTTGGGTCTTCTCTTGGTTTATCGTTTCGGTGCGCAGGTGGTCCTGCCTGGGATTGATGCTTCTAAACTGGCTGAATTTGCCGGTAAGTTCGATGCCGGAGGGATTGGTGGATTATTGAATGCTTTTACCGGTGGTGCATTTGCAAACGCATCGGTCTTTGCCTTGGGTATTATGCCTTACATCTCGGCATCGATCGTTGTACAGCTGATGCAGATCGCCGTACCATACCTGCAGAAATTGCAGAAAGAAGGAGAGAGCGGAAGGAAGAAGATCAATCAGATCACCAGATGGTTGACCATCGGTATCTGTTTGGTTCAGGCACCGAGTTACCTGGCTGGATTACCAGCCTTGGGTGTCCCAACTGAAGCTTTCATCCTGGGACAGACCCCGATGTTCTACATTTCGTCTGTGATCATCCTTGTAACCGGCTGTATCTTCGCGATGTGGTTGGGTGAGAAGATTACTGACAAAGGAATCGGGAATGGTATCTCCATCCTTATTATGGTGGGGATCATCGCTACCTTGCCTCAGTCCTTCGCTCAGGAATTTGCTTCCCGAGTACTGCAATCTAACGGTGGATTGATCATGATCCTGATCGAATTGGTGATCTGGTTTGTGATCATACTTGCCTCTATCATGTTGGTGATGGCGGTGAGGAAGATCCCCGTGCAATATGCCAGGCGAACTGCAAGTGGTGGATATGAAAAGAACATCTTTGGTGCTCGTCAGTTCATCCCACTCAAGCTAAATGCTTCTGGGGTTATGCCGATCATCTTCGCCCAGGCGATCATGTTCGTTCCATCTGCCGTAGCGAGTCTGTCTGACAGTAGCTGGGCGCAATCGGTACAAGCTAATTTCAGTGACATTTTCGGGCTGTGGTACAATATCGTATTCGCAGTACTGATCCTGATATTTACATATTTCTACACCGCGATCACGGTTCCGACCAACAAAATGGCCGACGACCTGAAACGCAGTGGAGGATTTATACCAGGCATCAAACCCGGAACCGATACAGCAGAGTTCCTGGATCGGGTCATGTCACAGATCACACTACCAGGATCGATCTTCCTGGCGCTGATCGCCGTATTCCCGGCCTTCGTCGTTAAGTTGATCGGTATGCAGCAAGGTTGGGCCCTGTTCTACGGAGGTACTTCCCTGTTGATCATGGTGGGTGTGGCCATCGATACTATGCAACAAATCAACGCCTACTTGTTGAATCGTCACTATGACGGTCTGATGAAGTCAGGTAAAAACCGAAAGGCAGTAGCTTAATTATGGCAAAGCAACCCGCAATCGAACAAGATGGATCCATCGTAGAGGCCCTGTCCAATGCGATGTTCCGAGTAGAGTTGGAGAATGGTCACGTGGTGACCGCACATATCTCCGGAAAGATGCGAATGCACTATATCAAGCTATTACCTGGAGACAAGGTAAAATTGGAAATGAGTCCTTACGATCTGACTAAGGCTCGAATAACATATAGATACTAAGCGGCACGATCCGCGATCAAACAAAAGGAACAATGAAAGTAAGAGCTTCCATTAAGAAACGTAGCGCCGACTGCAAGATCGTACGCAGAAAAGGTCGCTTGTATGTAATTAACAAAAAGAACCCAAGGTTCAAACAAAGACAAGGATAAGTTATGGCAAGAATCGCAGGTGTAGATATCCCGAATCACAAAAGGGGTGTAATCGCGTTAACTTACATCTTCGGGGTCGGTAAAAGCCGTGCCCAGCAGGTGTTAGACAAAGCCGGAGTTAGCGAGGACAAAAAGGTCAGCGAATGGAACGATGAGGAGATCGGGAAAATTCGTGAGGCTGTAGGGTCCTTCAAGATCGAAGGTGAATTACGTAGTGAGGTCCAGTTGAACATCAAGCGTTTGATGGACATCGGGTGTTACCGAGGAATTCGTCACCGTGTGGGATTACCACTACGAGGACAGAGAACCAAGAACAACTCTCGTACACGTAAAGGAAAACGTAAAACAGTTGCTAACAAGAAGAAAGCAACTAAATAATACCTAGAGATATGGCAAAGTCTAGCTCAAAAACTACGAAGAAAAGAAAGGTGCAGGTGGAGTCTGTAGGTGAAGCTCACATTACAGCCTCTTTCAATAACATCATCATTTCTTTTACCAATAAGAACGGAGACGTGATCTCATGGTCTTCTGCCGGTAAAATGGGATTCCGCGGATCCAAGAAGAACACACCTTATGCTGCTCAATTAGCAGCTGAGGATGCTCTTGGTGTGGCCCAGGCAGCAGGTCTGCGCAAGGTAAAGGCATACGTTAAAGGTCCAGGTAATGGACGGGAATCGGCTATCAGAACCATTCACAACAATGGAATAGAGGTAACCGAGATCATTGACGTAACTCCAATGCCGCACAACGGATGTCGTCCTCCGAAACGAAGAAGAGTATAATCAATTAAGTATAAACCGAAGGGAGAGCGGTGCCAGAGGATGACCTTAATCAGGCACTACCCTTCAAATTCAAAGTAAATGGCAAGATATACTGGTCCAAAAACTAAGATCGCCCGTAAGTTTGGCGAAGCGATTTTCGGAGACGATAAGTCCTTCGAAAAGAGAAATTACCCTCCTGGACAGCACGGGAATAACCGTCGTCGAGGGAAGAAATCAGAATACGCTATCCAATTGGCTGAAAAGCAAAAAGCCAAGTATACCTATGGTATCCTGGAGCGTCAATTCCGTAACCTATTTAAAAAGGCAACTGCCGCTCCTGGAATTACAGGTGAGGTTTTGCTTCAATTGTGTGAGTCCCGTCTGGATAACGTAGTTTACCGCATGGGGATCGCGCCGTCACGAAGTGCTGCACGTCAGTTGGTTTCTCACCGTCACATTACGGTGAATGGCAACAAAGTGAACATTCCATCCTATCAGCTGAAAGCTGGAGATGTAGTTGGAGTTCGAGAGAAGTCCAAGTCTATGGAAGTGATCGAGAATTCACTGGCCAACGCCAGTCATGTTTACGAGTGGATCAGCTGGAATCCTGAGAACAAACAAGGAACTTTCGTTTCTGTTCCTCAGCGTCTGCAGATCCCGGAGAACATCAACGAGCAGTACATCGTCGAATTATATTCTAAGTAATCTTAACACACAGGAGTCACACTATGGCAGTATTTAGTTTTCAAAAGCCTGATAAAGTTATCATGATCAGCTCGACCGATTTCGAGGGGAAATTCGAGTTTCGTCCCTTGGAACCTGGTTACGGTCTGACCATAGGTAACGCATTAAGACGTGTTTTACTTTCCTCTTTAGAGGGATTTGCGATCACTTCGGTTCGTATCGAAGGAGTCGACCATGAGTTTTCAACGATCGCTGGTGTGGTGGAAGATGTGACTGAGATCGTTCTTAACCTGAAGCAGGTTCGGTTCAAGCGTCAGATCGACGAGATCGACAACGAGACCGTGACCATCTCTGTTTCTGGAGCTGATCAATTGACCGCCGGAGATTTCCAAAAGTACATTTCTGGATTCCAGGTATTGAACCCGGAACTGGTAATCTGTAATATGGATTCTAAGGTGAATCTGAATATGGAGATCACTATCGAAAGAGGACGTGGATATGTTCCCGCAGAGGAGAACAAGAAAGCCAACGCACCTCTTGGTACCATCTTCACGGATTCGATCTACACTCCGATCAAGAATGTGAAGTACAGCATCGAGAACTATCGTGTGGAGCAGAAGACCGATTATGAAAAGTTGGTTTTTGAGATCATCACCGATGGTTCTATTCATCCTAAGAAAGCCCTGACAGAAGGTGCTAAGACCCTTATTCATCACTTTATGCTGTTCAGTGACGAGCGCATTACCCTGGAATCTGATGAGATTGCTCAGACAGAGACCTACGATGAGGAGTCCTTGCACATGCGACAGTTGCTGAAGACCAAATTGATCGATCTGGATCTGTCCGTTCGAGCGCTTAACTGTCTGAAAGCGGCCGAAGTAGATACCCTGGGAGACCTGGTTTCTTACAACAAGAACGATCTGATGAAGTTCAGAAACTTTGGTAAGAAGTCATTGACCGAGCTGGAAGAGCTGGTCAATGTAAAAGGGCTGAGCTTCGGGATGGACCTGTCTAAGTATAAATTGGATAAAGATTAGGTTGTTTTCCGATGTGGATGAACTACCTGAAAGTATAAGAAAATGAGACACGGAAAGAAATTTAATCACCTGGGGAGAAAAACCGCGCATCGTAAATCGATGTTGGCCAATATGGCTTGCTCCCTGATAGAACACAAAAGAATCAATACGACCCTGGCTAAGGCCAAGGCGCTGAAACAGTTCGTTGAGCCGTTGGTGACCAAGTCCAAAGAGGACACTACTCACAACCGTCGAGTTGTTTACAGCCGTCTGCGCCAAAAGGATGCTGTTACGGAACTGTTCCGCGACGTTGCTGTCAAGGTAGGAGATCGTCCAGGAGGATATACCCGCATTATCAAGTTGGGTAATCGTCTTGGAGATAATGCCGAAATGGCCATGATCGAATTGGTAGATTATAACGAGCTTTACAATGCTGGAAAACCAGCTAAGAAGAAATCGACCCGAAGAAGCCGAAGAGGTGGTAAGAGTGGTGCTGCTGTTGCGGCAGCCCCTGTAGCTACTGCGGTTAAAGAGGAAGAATAAGATTGGACGTTAGATCTTAAAACAAAACGTAAAGGGTAAGATTCGACAGAGTCTTACCCTTTTTTTACCCTTAGTATTTTTATTTGAACCGAAAACAAAATTCTATGAAATCATTAATTGCCGGACTATTATTAATTACCGGACTTACTGTTGCTCAAAATGCCAATGTTGATGCGAACCAAACCGGAGATACTTTCCGTATGCAGCGTCTAGCGACCAGTACTCAAGGTACAGGATCGACCCTAACAGGAGGATTTTCCTTCTATAATCCGAAATTTGATCGCGAGGGATCAGTATACCTGTTTGACGGATGGGACAATGCCGCGCGCATCTACGCCAAGAATGATGGCGGTGTTTTCAATTCGGAGAATATTAATTTTAATATTCAGCGCTCGATGTTCGAAAGAAAGAAGGGAGACTCTATCTCTTCTTACAACTTTGCCAGCATCGAGAAAATTCAGGTTGGAGGTAAGACCTTTAAAAGCTACTACTACGAACCGTTAAAGCGCCAGCGTGTATTCGAAGTAATTTATCAAGGAGACGATTTTACTATCCTGAAAGGATATTCCATCGACATCCTGGAAGCCAGCCCGAATCCTATGTTGGCTCGAACAAGGGATAAGATAATTCAGCGTCACGAATACTATATGGATACCGAAGAGTCCATTCGGGAGTTCAAATTCAATAAAAGTAATATCGTAAAGGCATTGGGTCCCGTAAAAGGCGAGATCGCTAAAGAATATGCCAAGAAATACGATAAGTCCTTCGGAAACGAAGAGGACCTCAAAATGATACTCAACTACGTACAGCACCAGTAGTAGATGTATTACAGTGAGCTTCATTTTGTGTGGAATTGTTCATCAATTTAAAACAATCATATTATGAAGCTCATTGCATTTTCTTTAGGTTTATTAGTCACCATTCAATCTTTCGGTCAACTTCAGGATGTCAACCCATCTGCAGGTAACCTAGGCGGTATTCCTGCCTTTGATGATGCCGATGGTTTGAGAAATCCGGAATCCCTGATCACCAATATCGACGTTCAGAAGATCAGGGGATGGGCCAGTTTAACCGATTTTGACGATATCATCCTTTCTCGGGCAGATGCCGAAGGTTCTGTCTATCTGTTCGATCAATGGGAAAATAGAGGTGTTATCGAAGTAGATGATAAGCGGTACATCTTTACGAATATGAATTACAATGTTCGCTCCGGTAATTTTATGTCCAAGATCTCGCAGGACTCTGTAGTGATCTTTGATATCAGCACCTACGATCGGTTAGTGATAAACGATAAGCCGTTTAAAAGTATCTACAATCCATCCAAAAGAGGGAATGAAGTATATGAGGTGATCTTTGAAGGGCCTGATTTTTCACTACTCAAAGGATATAGCATCCATGTAGTGGAAGCCAATCCAAATCCTATGGTCAACAGGTCTCGTACCAAGATCACCAAAAAGGAATTCTATTACGTGAAGGATGGAAATTCCATCAAGGATTTTAAATTTAAAAAGAAGGCCATCCTGGCTCTTGCCAGAGAGGAATCAGGGGAGTTGGAGGAATATGCCAAGACCAATGATCTTTCTTTCAAAAAGGAGGATGATGTCAGAAGGATGTTGACCAACCTTATGAATAATTAGTATATTATCGCTTATGTGGAGCGAGTATCAGATGCGGGGAAAGCTTATGAAGAGGAAAATAACATTATTGGTCGGTTTGTTATTAAGCCTGTCTATGGGCTTGGCTCAGGACGATAACCCTATCGATGCCAATAATGCCATTGTGATTCAGAACTTATCAGCGATAGGAGCCGGAGGTCAGAACTTGGGAGGTACCTCTATGGTGATCAGTCCGGCCAGAAACATTTCTGGTTCTGTCCATTTGTTCGAATCCTGGACCAACACAGGTGTGTTAGAGGTAACCACCGGAGAAAGCACCCGATTTTTAATTCGAAACATCAACTTTAATCTGTATCGTAAGGTCTTTGAGTCTAAGGTCAGTGAGGACACCATTTTTACATTCGATAATAAGAGCCTGGAGCGGGCTTATATTAACGGAAGGGAATTCAAAGAATATTACTTCCCCGTAGAGCGCGGCTCTACCTATTTTGAAGTGATCTATGAGAATTCCGATTTTTCCTTGCTCAAATATCATTATTTGACTTTTACAGAGGGATCTGATAACCCCATGGTCAACAGGCCGAGTAAGTACGAGCAACAGTCGACCTATTATCTCAGAAAGAAGAACTCCTTCAAGGTATTTAGAATGCGGAAGAAGGATGTGGTCACCTTGGTAGGCGATAAGGAGGGTCAACTGATGGAATTTGTTGATAAATACGATTTGTCATTTAAAAGAGAACTGGATGTCAAACGAATGTTGGATGCCGTTCTCGGAACAGAATAAAGGAGTGATTTTCACTCCTTTTTTTGTGCATAAGTTTTGTTTAGGATATTAACATAAAGACCGTAAGGTCGTATCTTTGAAAAATTCTTTTAGCTATGAAATATCAAACCAGAAAACCAGCCCTGATCTTATTAGCGGACGGGACCATTTTTCACGGTAAAGCAGTAGGCGGAAAGGAAGGCACTGCTTTCGGAGAAGTTTGTTTCAACACCGGAATGACCGGTTATCAGGAGATCTTTACTGATCCTTCCTACTACGGTCAACTCATGGTGACTACCAACGCGCACATTGGGAACTATGGGACCTTCGAAGAGGAGAACGAGTCCAATGGCGTTAAGATCGCAGGATTGATCTGTCGCAACTTCAGCTATCACCAGTCCAGACCACTGGCCGATGATTCCCTGGAGGGATTCCTGGATAAGAACAAATTACTAGCCATCAGCGATGTGGACACACGAGCATTGGTCAGCTATATTCGGGACAATGGTGCAATGAATGCAGTTATTTCTACTCGGGTGGATGAAGTTGACCAGTTGAAAAAAGAACTAGCCGAAGTTCCTGATATGAAGGGCTTGGAGTTGGCATCTAAAGTCTCTACCAAAGAGCCTTATTTCTTTGGTGACGAGAATGCAACATATAAGATATCTGCCCTGGACATTGGGATCAAAAAGAACATTCTGCGAAACCTGGCCTCCAGAGACTGTTACATCAAAGTTTTTCCATATGATGCGAGCTTTGAGCAGATGTCGGATTTCCAGCCAGATGGATACTTCTTTTCCAACGGACCTGGAGACCCGGAACCGCTTACCCAGTCCATCGAAACGGCCAAAAAGGTTATCGATTCCGGCAAACCGGCATTCGGAATCTGTTTAGGCCATCAGGTATTGGCGCAGGCAATGGGAATTTCGACCTATAAGATGCACCACG
This sequence comes from Aureitalea marina, assembly GCF_002943755.1. Lineage (NCBI taxonomy): Bacteria > Pseudomonadati > Bacteroidota > Flavobacteriia > Flavobacteriales > Flavobacteriaceae > Aureitalea > Aureitalea marina. The sequence continues at coordinate 1,845,421 of NZ_MQUB01000001.1, read as the reverse complement.
GACACCGAGGGATCAACCACCCGGTGAAGAACCTGGAAACAGGTAAGGGAGAGATCACCTCTCAAAATCATGGATTCGCTATAAATCGGGAGGAGACCGAAGCTCATGAGCAGGTTAGTATCACTCACGTTCATTTGAACGATCATACCGTAGCCGGAATTCGGATCGCCGGTAAGCCTGTGTTTTCGGTTCAGTATCACCCTGAAGCCAGTCCCGGACCCCACGACGCACGCTACCTGTTTGACGAGTTCCTAACCAATGTGAAAAGTCACAGCCTAGTTGGCGCCTAAGTAGCTAGAAGGCGAAATCGTTATAGTGTTAAATAAGCGTATTTTCTAATTCACTAGATAGAAATGGCCCCAGAAATGGGGCCCTTTTTTGTATCTTCAACCCTACAAAAAAACACCATTACTATGAGCATTATCATCGACATTGTAGCCCGTCAGATCTTCGACTCCAGAGGAAATCCAACAGTGGAAGTAGACGTGATCACCGAGAATGGAATCCTGGGTCGCGCAGCTGTACCTTCAGGTGCTTCTACCGGAGAACACGAAGCCGTGGAGCTTAGAGATGGAGGAAGCGATTATATGGGTAAAGGAGTGCTAACGGCCGTGGAAAATGTAAACGGTAAGATAGCCGGAACCTTACTTGGGATCTCTGTGTTTGACCAGGAAATGATCGATAAGATCATGCTCGAATTAGATGGAACACCTAATAAGTCCAGTTTGGGTGCCAATGCGATCCTCGGAGTCTCTTTGGCAGCAGCCAAGGCGGCTGCTAACGAACTGGCCATGCCTCTTTACAGATATGTAGGAGGAGTTAGCGCCAAGACCTTGCCTGTTCCTATGATGAACATTATTAATGGTGGTTCTCACAGTGATGCACCGATCGCCTTCCAGGAGTTCATGGTCATGCCGGTCAATGCCGAAAGCTTTACTGAAGCTCTGAAGATGGGAAGTGAGATCTTCCACAATCTCAAAAAAGTATTACACGACCGGGGTCTGAGCACTGCCGTAGGAGACGAAGGAGGATTTGCACCAACCCTGGGTGGGACAGAAGACGCCCTGGAAACCATCGCTCTCGCTACTGAGAAAGCTGGATATAAGCTCGGTGAGCAGGTTATGATTGCCTTGGATTGTGCTTCGGCAGAGTTCTACAAGGATGGAGTGTATGATTACACCATTTTTGAGGGTGACAAAGGAGAGAAGCGCGACTCCCGTCAACAAGCCGAATATTTGGCTGAATTGGCAGGAAAATATCCAATCATATCCATAGAAGATGGAATGGACGAGAACGACTGGGAAGGTTGGAAACATTTGACCGACCTGGTGGGAGACAAGGTTCAACTGGTGGGTGATGATCTGTTTGTGACCAATGTAGAGCGATTGGGAAGAGGAATAGAGCAGGGCATTGCCAATTCTATTTTGATTAAGGTGAACCAGATCGGAACCCTTACAGAGACTATTGCAGCGGTGAATATGGCGCATAATGCGGGTTATACTTGTGTGATGTCTCACCGTAGTGGAGAAACCGAAGACAATACCATCGCCGATCTGGCCGTTGCGCTGAACACGGGTCAGATCAAAACCGGATCTGCCTCAAGAAGCGATAGGATGGCCAAATACAATCAACTGATCCGGATCGAGGAGCAATTGGATGAGATCGCCTATTATCCAGGAAGAAGTGCTTTTAAAGTCTAGGTATATCGAACAAATTATCAACCCCGCTAAGGCGGGGTTTTTTTATACCCTGAATTAAGGTTTTTTTAACCCACTTCGTTTGCGGAAATGTTAAAAAAATAGGGCAATAATTCGTAATTTAGCAATTCGAAAATCACCCCCCTAAAATCATCATTTCAATGAGTAACACAGCCAAACTGGAAATAAATGGAAATCAGTATGAATTGCCTTTGGTCGTAGGTACTGAAAATGAAGTAGCTATCGACATTAAAACCTTGCGAGGTGTTACCAAAGGTGTTACAACCATTGATCCGGGCTATAAGAACACCGGCTCCTGTGAAAGTGCAATTACCTTTCTCAATGGAGAAGAAGGGATCTTGCGTTACAGGGGGTATTCTATCGAGGAGTTGGCAGAAAAGGCCGACTTCTTGGAAGTAGCTTATTTGTTGATCTTTGGAGAGTTGCCCAATACGGATCAGCTGGAGAAATTCCATGCTGATATCAAAAAGAACTCTCATGTTGATGAGGATGTCAAGAAGATCGTAGATGGATTTCCGAAGTCTGCTCATCCCATGGGTGTGCTGTCCTCACTAACATCAGCACTTATAGCCTTTAACCCATCTTCTGTCAATGTTGATAGCGAGGAGGAGATGTACAATGCCATAGTGCGCATACTAGGTAAGTTTCCTGTGCTCACGGCCTGGGCGCACAGAAAGCGAGCCGGACTGCCTTTGGAGTACGGTGACGACTCACTTGGTTATGTAGAGAACTTCCTGAAGATGATGTTCAAAAGTCCGAGCGGGGAGTATGTTTCTAATCCGGTGATTACTGAGGCCATGGATAAGTTGCTTATTCTGCACGCCGATCACGAGCAAAACTGTTCTACCTCCACGGTTAGGATAGTCGGATCTTCGCACGCCGGGCTGTTTGCATCTATCTCGGCTGGAATTAGTGCACTGTGGGGTCCGCTTCACGGAGGTGCCAATCAGGCCGTGATCGAAATGCTCGAAGGAATAAAGGAAGATGGTGGAGATACCAAGAAGTATATGGCGAAGGCCAAAGATAAAAGTGATCCGTTCAGACTAATGGGCTTTGGTCACCGCGTTTATAAGAATTTTGATCCTCGGGCACGAATTATTAAAAAGGCCGCCGATGAGGTATTGAACGACCTGGGAGTGGATGATCCGGTATTGGACATTGCCAAAGGTCTGGAAAAAGAGGCCCTGGAAGATCAGTACTTCGTAGATCGCAAACTTTACCCTAACGTAGATTTCTATTCGGGTATCATTTACAGATCATTGGGAATCCCAGTGGAAATGTTTACTGCCATGTTTGCCCTTGGCCGTTTGCCTGGCTGGATCGCTCAATGGCGCGAAATGAGACTTCGGAAGGAGCCCATCGGGCGACCAAGACAGATCTATATCGGAGAAACTCATCGCCCATTTAAGGATATCGAATACCGTTAAGCCATCACACATATTGCATCTCTTTTCCGGAGGTGCTTTTTTATTCTATGGAGTTACATATTACGGACGAAATTTCCCCGCTTAAAGCGGTTGTCCTTGGGATAGCCACAAGCAATGGTCCCATACCACAACCAGAGGATGCTTACGATCCTAAATCCCTACAACACATACTTGCCGGAACCTATCCCGAAGAAGCCGACATGGTCTCCCAGATGGAGGAGGTAGCTGATGTCTTGAAGCGCTATGGGGTGCAGGTTTATCGACCTGAAGTATTGGAAGATTATAACCAGATATTTGCCAGGGATATCTCCTTTGTCATTGATGATAAGATCATTATTGCCAATATTCTGCCCGATCGTAAGCGAGAGGTGGAAGCCACCGAATACGTTTGGATAACGGTGGACAAGTCCAAACGGATCATTCTTCCGGACGAATGTCATGTGGAAGGCGGTGATGTGATGCCATGGGGGGATTACCTTCTCGTGGGAACATATCGTGGAGACGACTATCCTGATTACATTACTGCCAGGACCAATATGGCAGCGGTTGAGGCCCTGCAGGAGTTATTTCCTGAGAGAAAAGTGGTTTCGTTCAATCTCAAAAAGTCGAATACGGATCCATTGAACTCAGCTCTTCACCTGGATTGTTGTTTTCAACCCTTGGGAAGAGGTAAGGCAATTATTCACAGAGATGCCTTCCTTGAGGAAGAAGAGTATCAGTGGCTTATAGACCATTTTGGTGAGAAGAACTGTTTTCACATCACCAAGGAAGAGATGGCGGCTATGTTCAGCAATGTGTTTTCCATATCACCTGATGTGGTGATCTCCGAACGCAATTTTACCCGTCTAAATGACTGGTTAAGATCTCATGGGTTTACCGTAGAAGAAGTGAATTACAATGAGATCGCAAAACAGGGAGGGCTACTGCGATGCAGCACCATGCCACTGATTCGGGAAGCCAACTGATCTAATCGTTCTCAATTTCTCGTATTACCCTAGCGGGATTGCCAGCTGCGAAGCAGTTGTCCGGTATATTTTTTGTAACAACAGAACCGGCTCCTATCACGACACCATTACCTATATTCACACCCGGACAAATGGTGGCATTACCGCCTATCCAGACATCGTTACCTATAGTGATGGGCTTGGCAAACTCCCTTCCCGAACTCCTCGCTTTGGCCTTTAGTGGATGGGTAGCAGTATATATCTGAACCTGAGGACCCAGCATTACTCTATCGCCCATTTTCACTTGCATGACATCCAGTATACAACAGTTGAAATTCATGAACACTTGATTTCCCATGATTATGTTGCTGCCGTAATCACAATAGAACGGAGGTTCTACCCATAGATCGGATCCAGTATGCGGAATTAATTTTCCTAAGACTTCGTTGCGCTTGGTTTTATTGTTTTCGTCAATCTTATTAAATTCCTGAAAAAGTAATCGGGCTTGGTACCGTTCTTCAGCTAATTGCGGATCGAGTGGATCATACATCTCCCCAGCTAACATTTTTTCCTTTTCTGTCATTGGATAATTGTCTTTTCGGTCTAATCGGATTTTAAATTACGCTATTTTTGCTTACCCATGACCAAGCGATAAATGAGACAGATTACCGATACCTTAATGATGATCCGACCAGCTAGTTTTCGCACAAACGAGCTAACTGCGGTCAATAATTTCTTCCAACAGCAAACGGCCATAGATCCAGAACGACTCAATGATCGGGCACGTCAAGAATTCGATTCCTTTGTCAAAAAACTAAGGGATGCGGGTGTTAAAGTGATCGTTGTAGACGATGAAGCGAAATTGGACACTCCAGACTCCGTATTTCCCAATAACTGGATCAGTTTTCACGACAACGGCACCGTTGCCCTTTATCCCATGTTTGCAGAGAATAGAAGACGTGAACGCAGGGAAGAGGTTCTTGTAAAAGTTGAAGAAGAAGGAATGCTCATCCAACAGGTTGTGGATTACTCCTCCGCTGAAGATGAAGGACTATTTCTGGAGGGTACTGGCAGCTTACTATTAGATCGTGTCAATAGGAAGGCTTATTGTGCGCTTTCGGCCAGAGCAGATGAAGAATTGGTGATTGAATTCTGCGAAGATTTTGAATTTACCCCAGTCATTTTTACGGCGAATCAGTCCGTCGACGGCCAACGATTACCCATATATCACACCAATGTGATGATGTGCCTTGGGGAAGAATTCTGTGTGATCTGTCTGTCTGCCATAGACGATAAATCCGAGAGGAAAGCGGTGACCAATTCTCTGAAAGAGGACGGTAAGATCATTATTGATATTAGCGAGGAACAAATGAATCATTTTGCGGGTAATATGCTTCAGGTTCAAGGGCCGATCAGAAATATACCGTTATGAGCCAGGCTGCCTATGATAGCCTGGATCAAGAACAGATCGATACATTACGTAAATTTGGTGGGATCATCAGCAGTGATCTGACCATCATAGAAACCTGCGGAGGTGGTAGTGCCAGGTGTATGATGGCGGAAGTGTTTTTGCCGAAGCGTGAAGATTGAAGAATGAGGCGTAGACAAATAGGATATTTTGACTACTGACTACTGACTACTGACTACTGACTACTGACTACTGACTACTGACTACTGACTCGTGCCCTTGAGCGATCGGGTTACTTGAATTCCGATAGGACCTTTCATGAATAAGCTTTAGACTACCGAAAAGGATTAGGAGTCTATTGATGAAATCAATACTTTGTTCCCGTGAGGGGTTTAGGGGCCCCAAGGTAGAAATCGTGAATCGTGAATCGTGAATCGTGAATCGATTTACTTAGCAAGCAGTGAGCAGGAATTCTTTTGGTTCGACTACCGACTACCGACTACCGACTACCGACTACCGACTACCGACTACCGACTATCGGCTAATTTCCTGATCATCCCATCAAAAATAAAATAGTGGAAGGGCAGCATGGCATACCAATACAATCGACCCCACAAGCCTTTGGGTCGAAAAGTAGCAGTTTGATGAAGGATATTTTGGTCATCGATCTCAAACTCTAACCAAGCTTCTCCTGGAACTTTCATTTCTGCCAGAAGCAGTAATCTGCGTTTGTCGCGATCGGCAAGAATTACTCTCCAGAAATCCAAGGCATCACCTTCATAGATCTTATCGGGATGAGTTCGGCCACGCCTGAGTCCTACACCACCTACCACTTTGTCCAGTGTTCCTCTTATTCTCCATAGCCAATTGGCATAATACCAGCCGTTCTTTCCGCCGATGGCCCAGATCTTATCGAGCGTTACTTCAGTATCTTCTAGAATAATCTGTTGTTTGTCTTTGAGGCAGCCGTATTCCGGCACCTTGATATAGTCCCTGACCTCCTGGTCCATGATCCCACTGACCATGGAGTCCTTCCAACTGGAAACCACCTGATTTTGCCGGATACGTTTAAAGGCCATTTCCAGGGCATCGCGATAGGAGATAGGCTCTATGTCAAGCATATCCTGCAGGCGGGTGTCTTTAGTTATAACCTCGACCCGCATGCTGTCTACTAGGTTCAGCGCTAACTTATAGGAGGTGGAAGTCACAAAATACAACCAGTAAGAAGACAATTTAGGTGATAAGAAAGGGACGTCAATGATAAATAATCTCAACTTTCTGAAACGGGCATACTCTTGCATCATTGAGCGATAGCTGAGAATGTCGGGGCCACCAATGTCAAAAGTTTGATTGAAACAATCCTTTCGGTCTATGACCCCAATCAGGTATTGCATTACATTGCGAATGGCAATAGGTTGACAACGCGTTTTGACCCACTTGGGGGTAATCATTATCGGTAGTTTTTCACAAAGGTCACGAATGATCTCAAAGGAGGCACTGCCCGAGCCCACTATGATCGCTGCCCTCAGGACGGTTAGTGCAGCCTCTCCGGACCCCAAAGTCTCCTCCACATTGCGCCTGGACCATAAGTGAGGTGAAAGATTTTCTTCATTGGCGATACCGCCCAAGTAAATTACCTGCCGGCAGTTGGTTTCTGCAAGGTATTCGTTGAAAACATTTGCCGATCGTTCTTCCTTGTCCGTAAAATCTGTAGAGGAAGTCATCGAATGGATCAGGTAAAAAGCGATGTCGATATCCTTTGGCAAGAGATCGGGAACAACATCCTTTAGAAAATCGATCTCAACAATTTGGACCTGCCTTCTGATATCCTCTGTAATCGATAGTCTATCCCGATTTCTTACGGCACATACTACTTCATGACCAGCTCTGAGGAGCAAGGGTAGCAAGCGCATGCCAATATAACCATTGGCGCCGGTCAATAATATCTTCATTTTCACAGCTTTGACTAAAGATAATCAATGCTCGTCACAAAGCCACATCATGAGCGCTATCTTCGCCTTTTTTGGCTGAGTTGTACACCTAAGATCAACAGAACTCCAAGACCTGCCATTGGCAGGGATTGCCCTTCAAATTGGTCAAAAGGCCTTATCCAATTCGATATGGCAAGAACAATCAATCCAACTCCACCCAGGGCCAATAAATATCGAAGAACGCGCATAGGATGGTCTACTAAAACTGAGTATTTAAAAAGTTGATCATAAGTCCTCAATTCTATCCCCCATGGCCTCAGTTTTAAGTTGGGTCAGTTTCTGCATGAATCTATGTATGGACTTATCGCGATTCCGCAATTCAATACGCACAAAATAATTGTCGCGATGAATGGTGTAAACATTCGCATCGGTCTTGTATACTGTCAATTTGTGAAAGGGAATGACCAGGGCATAGGATTCCAAAAGTGAACGAAAACCTACAAGGATTCCTCCAGGTCTTAACTCGATATTCGCATAATTCCGGTTGTTGTCCAGAATGAGGAGATTGTGGATCTGAATACTGGCTTCAGAAATGACCAATCGAGGAGAACCTATTCCCTTTAGCCGGAGCCGCTCCGCCAGGGTATAAGGCTTTCCGATCTCCGAATCTATTTGCTTTCGAACAGCAGGGTTATTATAGGATACGTTAAACAGCATCAACACAAAGATAACCCACAATCCATGCATAAAAAAACTATCTTTGCGGCCTAGAATATCAACGGATTTTTAAGGCGAATTTTGTTCAAAATCCATAAATCAAAATACATTGCTTCAAGAACTGATCTCCGAAAATGTTAAGCGCGCCATACTGGAAAGCTATCAGGTAGAACTTCCTTCGGTCGAATTCCAGGCCACTCGCAAGGAGTTTGAAGGAGATATCACCGTGGTTGTTTTTCCTATGCTCAGATCTATTAAGGGAAATCCGGCTGTAATTGGACAGACCATAGGTGAGTTCCTGGAAAAGAACTTGACGGAAGTGGTAGGCTTCAATGTGGTCAAAGGATTTTTGAACATCGTATTGAGCGATTCCTATATGTTAGAGCAGTTCTACCGGACTCCTGATTATTCGCGCTATGGGCTTGATAATATCACGGATCAAACCGTTATGGTGGAGTTCTCTTCTCCTAATACCAATAAGCCACTCCACCTGGGGCATATCAGGAACATACTGTTGGGGGATTCCGTCTCTCGAATCCTGGCAGCAGCCGGAAGAAAGGTGTACAAGACCCAGATCATCAACGACAGAGGGATCCACATCTGTAAGAGCATGTTAGCCTGGAAACGCCATGGCAACGGAATAACTCCAGAAAGTGCCGGAGTAAAAGGCGATAAATTGGTAGGGGATTTCTACGTGCAGTTCGATAAAGATTACAAAGCTGAGGTTTCCCAATTAATGAATGAAGGGAAGACAGAAGAAGAGGCCAAGGCTCAGGCACCATCACTCTTGGAGGCCCAGCAGATGCTCAGGCAATGGGAAGCAGGAGAGCCCGAAGTGGTCCAGCTTTGGAAGACCATGAACGGCTGGGTGTACGAGGGCTTCGAGCAAACCTATCAAAACCTGGGAGTTTCATTCGACAGTTATTACTACGAAAGCAATACCTACTTGCTAGGTAAGGACAATATAGAGGAAGGCCTGGCCAAAGGAGTTTTCTTTAAAAAAGAAGACGGTTCAGTTTGGTGTGATCTGACCGAAGATGGACTGGACGAGAAGCTGGTGCTGCGCAGTGACGGTACGGCGGTCTATATGACCCAAGACATCGGTACAGCGATCCAACGGGTGAAGGATAACCCGGATATCACCGGGATGATCTACACAGTAGGAAATGAACAGGATTACCACTTCAAGGTATTATTCCTGATACTGAAAAAATTGGGTTATACCTGGGCGGAGAATTTATATCATCTGAGCTACGGCATGGTCGATCTGCCTTCCGGAAAGATGAAGAGCCGGGAAGGAACGGTAGTGGACGCCGACGATCTGATGGCACAAATGGATCAAACCGCCGGAGACATTTCTTCTGAGCTCGGGAAGTTAGAAGGTTATTCTGAAGAGGAGAAGCAACAGCTCTACCACATCATTGGGCTGGGAGCTTTGAAGTACTATATTCTCAAGGTCGACCCGAAGAAAAGAATACTGTTCAACCCAGAGGAGAGCGTCGATTTCCAAGGCAATACAGGCCCTTTCATTCAGTATACCTATGCACGGATACAGTCCATTTTGCGTAAAGCCAATGAAGACGAATCAATTGGTTCGGGTCGCGTAGATGTGGATCTCGAAGACCGTGAGAAAGATGTACTGAAGCAGCTGATGTTATTTCCTGAAGTACTTCAAGCCGCTGCAGACGCTTATAGTCCTGCGCTTATTGCCAATTATACCTACGATCTGGTGAAATTTTACAACTCCTTTTTCCAGAATGTTCCCATCTTTGGTGCAGAAAGCCCGGAGAAGATCCAATTCCGTGTTCAACTATCAGAAGCAACTGGAGAGGTTATCCGGCTTGGATTTGACCTGCTTGGGATATCGGTTCCGGAGCGTATGTGATTAAAATTCAGTAAGTTTGGGCAATTATTGCCCCCGAAATAAAAGACCCGCCCTGTGCCAGGCGGGTCTTTCTATTTATGTGGAAACCATCTAATTCTTAACTCCGCTTACCTGATAAAGTTCCTTACCGGCCTCTTCATATTTATCTCCTGCAGTCCAGAATGGGGTCTGTGGGTCATTGGCGATCATTCTTCCGGCTAATACATAGGACTTGAAGAATTTCTCCAGGTAGTCATAATCCATGGAATCCGCATGGTCTCCGGGTTGGTGATAGTATTTGGTTACTTCACCATCAAAGGAACGGAAGCCTAAGGAAAAGGTAGGTGCCGGGATGCCGACAGCGGCAAAATTCACATTATCACTTCTGTCAAACAGCCCTTGCTCGGCAGCAGGATCGTCAATGGCGGTCAGGCCAAAGGCAGAAACAGCATCTTTGATATTCTGCTCTGCAGTAGTGCGGGGTAATCCGATGATGGTGGCCAGAGATGTATCATTGTATCCACCATTGTCAGAGTTGAAGCAGTAGACCATCTGATTGAGTGGTAGCACTGGGTTCTCCACATAGTACTTACTTCCCAATAGCCCTTTTTCTTCCCCAGTAAAGAGAATGAACAAAGCAGACCGCTTTGTTGGGTGTTTTGCCAGGTTTTCCGCCATGCTCAATACAGTAGTTGTACCTACGGCATTGTCCCTGGCACCGTTGTAGATAGCGTCTCCTGTTTCGTCCGGGGTTCCAATCCCCACGTGGTCGTAGTGAGCCGAATAGATAATGAACTCATTTTTTAATTCGGGATCAGTGCCCTCTACCCAGCCGATCACGTTTTGAGTTTTCACAGGAATCTTTTGGCTTCCGGAAACCAAGAGCTGAACAGGCTGCTCCGGATTCTTTTCCATGTTTACAGCCAGCTGACCAAACTCATCCTTTATCCAGAGATAGGTAAAATTCATCTCACCTTTTACGGTCTGTTCTTTCTTGATCTTCTCCGGGTCCTTCATTCCCAGCCGATCCGTATTGAAGTTGTGTTCGATATAGCCCCACATATTTTCTTCGGCTTGTAAGAATTCGATCATGGAAATAGCTCCCTTCTCCTTGGCAAGCGCCTCCTTTTGCTTTCTTAGTCTGAAGGCTTGTTGAGCTGTGCCACCATCTGGGCCTCCGGCCCGCATGAAAACAATCTTACCCTTGACATTCTTGCCTTTGTAATCATCTTCCAATCCATGACCTACAAAGACCGCCCCTCCAGTGTAGTTGATCTTGTTGCCGGCCAGGACGACTGTGTTCTTGACAGCTTTACCACCCAGTTTGAGCTCAATTCGCGTATGGGGAGTTGTCTTTTGCAGTATGACTTCCTGGTAGAAATTTCCAGATTCGGGATTGGGTTTAACCCCATAACTTCTTAGGGTATTCGCCAAATAAGCGGCTGCTATTTTATTTCCCTGGGTTCCGGTTTCCCTACCTTCCAGCAGATCATCGGCTAGAAAGTAGATATGCCCCTTTATCTTGTCTTGAGTGACGGTAGATTGAGCTAATTCCATATCGGTTTGCGTCCAACCGGCCACAGTGAACAGGGCCATGATCATGACCGTAATTAGTTGTTTCATTTCCAGAATTGATTTACGATTAGGATATTGATTGACGTGGATTAAAGATAGCTATTTCACTTAGAATTCGATCCGAAAACTGGCGTTAGGGGTAAAGCTCAATGAGAGCTCATTTACCTCCTCTATTTCTCCTGCAGAATTGATCCTGTAAAAGTTGTTGACCACATTCTCATTATCGAAAAGATTCCAGACTGAGAGTCCGGCAAAAGCCTTGATCTTTGATCCGATCATAAACCGATAGGTGCCGGAGAGATCTACCCTGAAATAATCGTCGATATTGTCGCTGTTAGGAGGTTGAAAGTTGATCTGTCCGTCGATTATCTCTTCACCGGGAACGGGTCTGGTAGTGGGCTTTCCACTGTGCCAGTTCAGGCCAGCGGCTAATTTAAAATCCTTCCAGCTGTAATTGATACCATAACTGAGTGTGTGGGTAACATCCAGGTTGTTGTGAAATTCACTTGGGTTTAATTCCGGAAACCGATAGCTATTATCCGCAAAGGAATATCCCAACCAGGTATTGATCTTCTGGAAGCGTTTATCGATCAGGAGATCTACACCTTTTACCGTATATCTTCCTGTTGTTCTGACGTTTTGAAATTGATTTTGAAAACCTTGGCTTTGAGCCGAAATTCCATCGATCTCCTTTAAATAGGGCTCTACGCTTAACTGCCAGCCCTGATTCACATAGATGAGGTCCAGGGAAATTTGCCGTCCCATGATAATGGGCAAAACATCTGGAGAAGACAATACCCATCTTCGGTTCTCCACACCCAAGAAGTCCGATTGGAAATCGATGATTTGGGAAGTAGTCTGGCTCTTGATCTCGGAAAGAAGTTCCAAGCTCAACCGGTCACTAAAACGATGATTGATCCTCAGACGTGGTTCGACCTTGATCTCATCAAATTTTCCAATATGATTGAACCGGATTCCGCCAGATAATACGGTCTTATTGTCATTGGTCACATAGGTAGCATCCGCGAACAGACTATTGGTTCGGATCACTTGTTTATCGGTCCTTTCGAAGTCGGGATTGTTGATCCGTTCGAAATTGGTGATACCCGTTTCGTTGAATTGATAACCCAACTCTAGTGCAAATCTTGCCGTTAAATCGTAGATACCACGCACTCTAAACCCAGTTTCTTCAACTTGGTTCTGCTGCACTAGCTCCTGATTGTTGATCACGTCTACGTTGCGAGCTTCCAGATCGTAATTACTGCCATACCATTGAAAAATGGTCCGAAAGTCCGGGCTCCAGTCTCGTCGATAGAAGAATCCTCCGGACAGGTTGTTCTGGTCCAGGTTACTTCCCCTGGATTCCAACATACCATCCACGTTGGCATTTTCCAGGAAGGTCAAGTCGTTACCCAGGACCAAGAAGTTGGCCCTGATATAGTCTTTTTCTGTTGGTTGATACAACAGTCTGAGATAGGTATCAAAAAAGTTGAAGGCGTCATCCGAAACGGACTCGCTATCACTTTCTGATATCACTTCGGTATTTTGGAATACCCGGTCAAAATAGGCGTTGAAAGTAGGAGTCTCCACCAGGCCATTGATGGATGTTCTTCCTGAAACCTGCAAGGAAGCCTTTTCTCCAAGTGGTACGTCTACCCAGGCATCAGCACTGATTAGATTTGTTCCTGCTCCTGCCCTGAATTCTTTGTTGATCTCCTCCTCTCCGCGCATCGAAATGATACCCGAAACTCCATCACCGAAACGGGACGGGGAGCCGTTCTTGATAACCGAGACCTCGGTGGTCAGAAAGGGGTTGAACGCAGAGATCAATCCGAAGAAGTGTCCGCTTTGATACATTTTAACTCCGTCCAAAAGGATGAGGTTCTGGTCGTTGGTGCCACCACGGATATTGATATCGGAAACCCGCTCATTTACGGATTGTATCCCAGGTAAGGCTTGTATGGTTTGCAGGACATCGGGTTCGATCAGCCCGGGTAAAATGTCGAAATCGTCATAATTGATTAACAGTGAACCATCCAGGCGTTTCTCTATCCCCTTGGCCAGGAAGTTTAGCAGATAAACTTCTTCCAGGGCTTGGGGTAGTGGAGTCATCACCAATCTGGGGCATGCCGCTTCATCCAAGTTGCCAGCAGTAATGAGGATGGGGTTGTAGCCTGACATGGTAATCGATATCTCTTCACTGGGCTTGGCTACAAGGCCACGGAACATGCCACTTTCCGGCACCGTCATAATTTGATAGGCCGTTCTTACGGTAGCTCCGGTTACCACCTGTTCGGACTCCCGCCCGATCAGTACCCCACAGTAGGAGGTTAGATCAGGTTTAGTTGCTACGGCAACTGTTAGATCCGGCAGCAATGTATAGTCGAATAGGGTGAGTTCGGACAGTAAATCCAGATACTCATTGAGGTTATTGCGTTGTTCCGGTAGCACATAGTGATGGGTCAGGTCACTGTCCTGATAGGAAAAGTTACAACCAAAAAGCTGTTCTAAAGACTGAAAGAATTGAGTAAGGGGTACCTCCCGGTTTTCGCTTTGCGCCTGTAACAGGTTGAGTGAGGAGATGCAGAAAAAGAGAATAATGAAATGCCTTTTCAGTGACGGCACGTCAATCTATTTTAAGGTCACGGAATTCTCTTTTACCTCAAAGGTCAGGGATAACGGAATGCTTATGGCTCTAAGGGCTGTTTCGAGATCCTCGTGGGTGAAACTTCCCGTAAAAATAACACTTTTATCGATTTCAGTAGCCTCTATCTCAATGGCATATTGCCGCTCTAATTCGCTTAAGACACTAGACAGCGGTACACTCTTGAAGATCGATTTGTTGGCAACCCAGGCCGGATTCGTCATTGAGGTCTCTTCCCAATGCGGCTGCCCGTTGACCAGTCTGAAGGAATTGCCGGCAGACAGCTTATAATTGGAAGCTCCAAACTTCACTTCCACTAAACCGTCAAAGCAAGTGACCTCAAACCAATTATCGCGGTTCTTTACATTGAATCGAGTTCCCAAGACTTGGATCGTTCCAACTGAAGTCTCTACAGTAAAGGTTTTTCCTTCCTCGACCTCGAACAAGGCTTCCCCATTCAAACGAACAGCTCTAACATCATCCCAGTTTTGGTCGTACTCCAGAGAAGATCCCGCATTTAAGACGACTTCAGAACTATCTGGCAGAGTAAGTTCCGTTTTTTCTCCCATGGCCGTCATCACCTGGACCATTCCGGAGTTATTGGATACAACCCAAAAAAGCCCAAGGGCAATCACTGCAACTGCAGCAACGCTAACAACAGCACGACGCCAGTTCCAGAGACTTTTCTCACGGACCTGATCCCGCTTTGCTTTAAGCTTTTGGTAAGAAAGCGCCACATCCAGTTCAGGTTTCTGAACTAATTCAGCAGCCTGATCTATCCTTGACAACGAACCAAAGGCGTTTGATGCTTCAAACGCCTTGAGCTCGTCAGCGGTTAGCTCATGGTCTAACCATTTGGAAATTAAATCTTTCTTTTTCATACCTAATTTCAAGTATAGAACAACCGAGGGACGTTTTTTCCTACCATTATTCCAGAATTTCTCCCAATTCCTTCAATATTTTGTCTAAGGCTGTATAGATGCGCTTTTCGACCGCTTTCCGAGATATGTCCAGCATGTCCGCTATTTCCTGATGTTTTTTGCCTTCGACACGGTTCAACAAAAATGCTATTCTTTGTCCTTCGGGAAGCTTGTTCAGTGCCTCTTGGAATCGTTCTAAATATTCTTCCTCCACCAGTTCAGTATGAGGGGTTTTGTTGGTTTCGCTGCGTTTGGGGATTTGCTTGAACTTGTAGACCACCTTATTGTGTTTGAGTTCGTTTAGCACCAGGTTATTGGCTACGGTAAACAAATAGGACTTGGCCTTTTCCGGAGGTACACTGTCACAGTTCTGCCATAGCTTCATGAAGGCTTCATGAACCTTGTCCTCGGGATTGACCTGGTTGCCGTATTTAAAATAAATGAAGTCGTGCAGATCTTTTGCAAGTCGTTGATACAATTGACTGTAGATCTGTTCCTGACATACATTTTCAAACAACTTTTTTTCCATAGCATTTTGCCAGTGGCTAAAGATAGAAAGAAATTCACGGTAGGAATTCTATGTCCTAAATTGTTATATTACAGAAAAATCACCGCCATGAAGAGAGTTCTGGGATTGATGATAGTGTGTGCCTTGTTTGCCTGTCAACAGGAGGAATTTACAGTTATAGATGAACAAGATCAAAACAATGAAGAAGGGTTGGCCTTGCAGCTTAGATCCCTACTTCAAAATGTGACCTCTCACGACGGGACCTTCGACGATGTGGTAGATCGTTCCAGTTGTTTCAGTGTTAACTTCCCTTATACCGTAATGTACAGCGGAGAGCCGTATCAGATCAATTCGGTTGCCGATCTTGTACCCTTTAATTCCAACGACGAACTGGTTCCTGTCTATCCCATTGAGATCACTTATGCGAACTATGAGTCTACGACCATAGAGGTTCACGAAGAATTCCTAACTGAGATCACCAAATGTGAGGCGGGTATTCTTTACGATCAGCGAGTGACTTGCATCGACTTGGTCTATCCAATTCGCCTGGCCATTTACGATGCCACCCAGGGTAGTTTTGAAACTGTTTCATTAGACCATGACAAGCAGACCTTCCAATGGCTTGACGACTTTCCTACCAACATACTTGTCAATATGAATTATCCCATGGAAGTAATCTGGGAAACAGGTACTACTCAACTCATAGAAGATGACGCCGCTCTAGAACAAGTGATTCTGGATGCCATCGACCTCTGTAACTAAAATTTGGCAAAAAACTACGCTAGACCCCTATTTATAGGCTTTTACAGTGTTTAATCTTTTTATATAAAGATTGAACAAAAAGTTAAAGTATTATTAAACTGGGGGATTTCGGGTAGTAAAAAATGCCCTTTGTTTGTTTCATAAGCAGTTAATCAAGCTAAAAAAATGCATTATGAAAAAACTATTTAAATGGGCATTTGTTGCCTTTTTAGCGATCACCGTTGTAGCATGTAGCAATGACGATGATAACAATCCGACCAATCCGGATTCCTCTGATTTCACAATCACGAACATTTTACAAAGTAATTCCGACTACACCTCATTGGTCGCGGCACTGAATAGAGCTGGGCTGACAGGGGCACTGGATGGGGTAGAGGAGCGAACTTTATTTGCGCCAACCAACGCAGCCTTCGAACAATTCTTGAATGATAATGGTTTCCCAAGTCTGGAGGAAGTGCCAGTTGATGTTTTGACAGAGACATTACTTAACCACGTAGTGAACGGCTCTGCATTTTCTACAGACCTTACAACTGGATATTTGAACTCCCTAGCCTCATTCGGAGATACTGGATTTAACCTAAGCCTGTTTGTCGACCTAAGCTCTGGCATACGAGTTAACGGAGTATCTTCTGTCGTAGTCGCCAATGCTGATGTAGAGGCAAGTAATGGTGTAATCCACCAGGTGGATGCCGTTATCGGTATACCTACAGTTGTTACTCAGGCTACTGCAAATCCAGATTTTTCTGTTTTAGTTGAAGCCTTAGTCGCTGGTTCTACGAACGGTGTAGACTATGTTGCTCTGTTATCGGGAACTGAAGGCTCTCCCTTTACTGTATTTGCCCCAACAAACGATGCTTTTGCTGGTTTGCTAGAAGCTCTTGGCCTGGATTCCCTGGACCAGATCCCAGTAGACCTATTGCAAACGGTCTTAAATTATCACGTAATTGCCGCTTCCAATGTCCGCGCAGGAGACCTGTCTGAAGGGGCAGAGGTAACTACTTTCCAAGGAGAAGACATCCTGATCACATTGGATGGAGGTCCTGGTATCATTGATGCTACTGGAATTAAAGCTAACATCATTGCAACTGACGTTCAGTCTTCAAATGGTATTGTTCACGCAATAGATAAAGTGATCTTGCCACAAGAGGCGATCGATGTTGTGAACCCAACAATTGCTGGCTTGGCCATGATGAACGCAGACCTTTCGATTTTGGTTGATGCCCTGGGACGTGCCGGTTTGGTTGATACGCTAAATGACCGAAATGCAGAATTCACTGTTTTCGCTCCGACCAATACTGCTTTCCTGGCCTTTTTGGACAGCCTAGGATTAGATAGCTTGGACGATGTTCCAGTCGATGTATTGACGCAAGTACTTCTGAACCATGTTCTTACCGGAACAGCTCTTTCAACTGATCTTTCTACTGGCTATGTGAGCAGCTTGGCTACATTCGGAGGAGAAGATAACCTGAGCATGTATATCAGTACTGCAGATGGTGTTCGCATCAATGGAGTTTCTTCTGTTGCAGCTGCGGACCAAACTGCGGCCAACGGAGTAGTACACGTTGTCGATGCTGTTATCGGTCTTCCAACGGTAGTTACATTCGCCACTGCGGATCCAACTTTTGAGACCCTTGTTGCTGCGCTGACGAGAGAAGATCAACCTGATTTTGCTGGGATACTGAGTACGCCAAACGGAACAGAGCCTGCACCCTTTACTGTATTTGCCCCAACCAACGATGCCTTTGGCGATCTGTTGGCCGAGCTAGGACTAGGTGGTCTAGGTGACCTGGATACTGCCACGCTGACCGCGACACTCAACTACCACGTCATTGGTGGAGCCAATGTACGTGAGGAGGACTTGTCTAGTGGAGATGTAGGTACCCTGGGAGGAAATATCACCATCAATGCAGCTGCAGCTACTATCACTGATCCAAACGGACGTGTGATCAATATCGTAGTGACAAACGTTCAAGCAGCTAACGGAGTTGTGCACGTGATCAACCGAGTGATCCTTCCTCCGCTGTAAGCAAAATTCATAATTTGATTGGTTAGTTTTATTATGAATGAGAACCGCTCCCAGGTGCCCAGGGAGCGGTTCCGCTTTTATAGGAATTCGATCATTGATTATTCAGGCTCCTCCGGTTCAGACTGTGCTTGCTGAGCGAGTTCCTGCATAGCCATCATCATCTGTGAATTGTCCCAATAACCGTATTCACTGACGATCTTACCATCCACAAAACGAGCGGTGATATGAACCGGAATAATGATCTCTTTGGCGTTTGCGATCATAGTTCCTTTCCAGACTCCCCAGAAATTGACCCAAGTTTCACCTTTATCAGTTATCACCATTTCGTATTCAGAACGGTCTTCGACAAAACTGTAGTCATTGAAATTGCTCAACAAAGCCTGGGTGTCACCCAGCCGTTGTCCCGGACTGATAGGTTCGTCCCAGGTGTTGTGATATAGTTTGGCCGTATCGGAGTACCGAGCCTGGAAGGTGTCCCAGTTACCCGCAACATAATCGGCCACCAGGCCTTTCACCTCGTTTATCTCTGGTGAGTCTTGGGTATATCGAATTTCAGCTTCTTTACAAGAGATGGCCCCAACAAGGACCAGTCCTAAAATGATCAATTTTCTCATAGTTGGTTAATAAGGGTTAGTTAGTTATTTGCGGGAGCGTAAGACAGGTCAGGTCTCATGTACCCGCGCATGGGCTCCATATCTGAAATGATGGTCATTAATTCGGCATTTAGGGCGGCGCCTTCTTCCCCCAGTAGTTGCATGTTTTCTGCATTCATGGTTTCAAAATGAGCCGGACTCTGCGCAGCTATGGCCACCAGGAAGAAAGTTGCCGGTGCCCCAAATCCACTGCGGTAGACTTTATAATGCATCTTGGAATTATTCTTAGCGAAAAGTGCTTTAAAGCGCTTGGCGACATCGTTTGCCTTGCTGTAATTCTCCGGGGAAACATAATAAAGCGTATTGCTCCTGTAGTTCATACCTTCTGGCATTTGAGTCATTCCGCCCGGCATATAGCTCAATTCCGGATCCAGGTTCAATACATAATCGATATGATCGGTATAGCACTTATCCATTCGACTCATCATGGAACCAAAAGCTTCCATCCCCATCTTTTCCTGCATTTCGGCAAAACTATTCTTGTCTAGTGCCGCCATGTTCTCAATACCTCCGATATAGGCATAGCGAAAATCGTCGGTGGCCATGGTGATGAAAGAAAGGTCTGAAATATTGTTCTTCTTGCAGGCTTCGACAAACTCCTTGGATACCTGTTCATATTCTTGAAGCATTGCAGGTTTTACATGGTCCTCGTGTACCCAAAACGCTTGATAGTCTCCTTGGGCCAGCCCCAGGTTGATACATAACAGGCATAGGACCCATTGCATGGATTTTTTAATGGTTGTTTTCATTATATGAGAGTATTGGTTAATAGTCGATCACTCGGTGCAGAAGTCCGAAAATGGAGCAATCAACCACAAACTAAGTAGTCCGGGAATTGGATTGGTAGAATTAGGAAATAAAAGCGGGTAAGTGTCGGTTTGTCAGGCACTTAAATATACGACAAAATTTCGTATTCCTCCGAAGTCGGCAGCGGCTTAATTTGTATCTTTGCCTTTCGCAAAAATGCTGATAGCAGATGTTCGATAATTTAAGTGATAAGTTAGATAAGGCCTTACATGTTTTAAAAGGTCACGGAAGCATTACCGAGGTCAATGTAGCCGAAACCTTGAAAGAGGTTAGACGGGCATTGCTAGATGCTGATGTCAACTTTAAAATAGCCAAGGATTTCACCAATCGGGTGAAGGAAAAGGCACTGGGACAAAACGTACTGACTTCCCTGAAACCGAGTCAATTGATGGTCAAGATCGTCAAGGACGAGCTGACCGAGTTGATGGGAGGAGATGCAGCAGGAATAAATCTGAGTGCTAGCCCTTCAGTGATACTGATGTCGGGTCTGCAGGGTAGTGGTAAGACCACCTTTTCGGGTAAACTGGCCAACTATCTGAAATCCAAGAAATCCAAAAAGCCGCTATTAGTTGCTTGTGATGTCTATCGTCCTGCCGCCATTAATCAGTTGCATGTGGTTGGAGAACAGATCGGGGTAGAAGTTTACAGCGAAGAGGGTAATATGGATCCGGTTGTAATTGCCACCAATGCCATTGCCCATGCTAAGCAAAACGGTCACAATGTGGTCATCGTGGATACTGCCGGACGTTTGGCTGTGGATGAAGAAATGATGACGGAGATCGCTAACATCCACTCTGCCATTCAGCCACAGGAGACCTTATTCGTAGTCGATTCCATGACGGGTCAGGATGCGGTCAATACAGCAAAGGCATTTAACGATCGCCTCAATTTCGATGGTGTAATTCTTACCAAACTTGACGGTGATACCCGTGGTGGTGCCGCCATTTCGATCAAGAGTGTGGTTAACAAACCCATTAAATTCATCGGTACAGGTGAAAAAATGGATGCTATCGATGTCTTCTATCCTGAAAGGATGGCCGATCGTATCCTGGGGATGGGAGATGTTGTTTCCTTAGTAGAACGTGCCCAGGAACAGTTTGATGAGGAAGAGGCCCGTAAGCTGCAGAAGAAGATCGCCAAGAACCAATTTGGATTTGACGATTTCCTGAAGCAGATCCAACAGGTCAAGAAAATGGGGAACATGAAGGACCTGATCGGGATGATTCCCGGAGCGGGTAAAGCCATGAAAGATGTGGATATAGACGACGATGCTTTTAAGCATGTTGAAGCCATTATTCACTCCATGACCCCGGAAGAAAGGACCAGTCCAACCCTGATCAATGGGAGCCGAAAGAAGCGTATTGCCAAGGGAAGTGGAACATCGGTTCAGCAGGTCAATCAATTGTTGAAACAATTTGATCAAATGGCCAAGATGATGAAGATGATGCAGGGAGGCGGCGGCCGCAAGATGATGCAGATGATGAACAAAATGCGATAATCAAACCCAAATTGCACCTATGGTAATACTGGATGGAAAAAAACTGAGCAACGATATCAAGAACGAGATCACCGAAGTGGTCTCGGGAATGAAGGATAGGGGCGAAAAGGTCCCACATTTAGCGGCCGTTCTGGTTGGTAATGATGGAGCCAGTTTAACCTATGTAGGAAGTAAGGTGCGCGCTTGTGAGCGCATTGGGTTCGAATCGACCCTCATTCATCTGCCAGAGACCACTACCGAAGAAGAATTGCTGAAACAAGTTCGCGAACTCAATGCCAACGACGACATTGATGGTTACATTGTTCAGTTGCCTTTGCCAAAACAAATTGATGCTCAAAAGGTGTTAATGGCTGTTGATCCGGATAAGGATGTGGATGGTTTTCATCCGACCAACTTTGGGAAGATGTCTCTGGAGATGGAGACCTTTGTGCCTGCAACACCGGCAGGTATCATGGAAATGCTGAAGCGATATAAAGTGGATACACAGGGTAAACACGTTGTGGTTATCGGACGAAGTAATATTGTGGGCCGGCCCATGAGCATACTTTTGAGCAAGAAGGGAAATCCCGGTAATGCGACCGTTACCCTTACCCATAGCCGGACACAGAACCTGGAAGAATTCACCCGTTCTGCAGACATAATCGTGACCGCTTTGGGAGTTCCGGAATTCCTGAAGGCGAGTATGATTAAAGATGGTGCCGTGATAATCGATGTGGGTATTACCCGTGTTGTGGATGAAGAAGCTACCCGTGGCTACGTATTGAAAGGTGATGTAGATTATGATGCCGTCAAAGAGAAAGCCTCCTTTATCACACCGGTACCTGGCGGTGTAGGTCCCATGACCATCGCCATGTTGCTCAGCAATACCTTATTGGCCAGGAAGCGACGATCCTAATCTGAGGGATCGGTCAAATCCTCCGACGCATCCTGGATCTCAGAAACTTTCACTTCCTCTTTAATCGGTTCATTCTGGCCATACTCCTTGTGATAGATCTTAAGCAGCAGCAGGAAAAGACTGATCATCAGGGGACCGAAGATTAGCCCGATAAATCCAAACAAAGGTACACCGACTACGATCCCGACCAGGGTGATCAGCGGATGGACATCATCCAATTTCTTCAGTAGGTACAAACGGACCAGATTATCTGAAGTACCAACCACGACTATACCGTAGATCAGTACGCCCCAAGCCGCGAAATTATCCCCAGCAGATAACGAAATGATAAACACGGGTACTATGCCAATTGCCGTACCCACATAAGGAATGGTGGATCCTATTGTCACAATGACCGCCCAGAAAAACGGCTCGTCTGTACCAAAGATCAGGAATCCAATCAAAGCAAAGATCCCTTGAATAATAGCCACTAACGGTATGCCGATGGCATTGGATTTTACCATGGCTTGAATTTCCTCACTGATCAATTCCATATTTTCCTTGCTGAACGGCAGGCTGCTGAAAATGGGTGATCTTCTGAAGGCTCGTTCCGTAAGCAGGTAGAACAATATGAAATACATCAAACCAACGGCAAGAATGGCATTGAAGGTTCCCCCAGCAACACTCTGCAAATTAGAGGTCAACCAACTGGTAATAGCACCAATATCCAGATCAGACCCCAAAGGAATACCCAAATAGGTCTCGACCTCGTTTAAGTTCTTTTGGAAAATACTGATAACCCGTTCCGAATTCTGTACAGCTTTAGCCACCTTACTGCCAAGCATGGCAAAGACTCCGGAAAGTGGTAATAGGATTACAAAGAATGAAAGAATACATAATATGGTGGCCGTAAAATTTCTTCCCCAACCTCGCTTAACTAACCGTACCATTGGCCCTCGCATGAGAACATACAAGGTGATCGCTCCCAGAACTCCGGAAAGATAGGGTAACAACTCCCAGAATATCAAGCCGCCAAAAATGGCAATAAGCAAAAGGACTAACAGCTGTTGAATGATCCCAACAGGAATTTGATTTGGTCGATTCATCAGATCATAAATTTAACCATTTCAAGAATTAAGGGAAAGAAGTCTATTTGGCGAATAACTGATCGATATTCTTGAAAGCTTTGAACTCCAAGGCATTTCCGGCAGGATCAGAAAAGAACATGGTTGCCTGTTCGCCAACCTCACCCTGAAAACGGATGTAGGGTTCTATGATGAATTCGATCTCTTGCTCTTTCAATCGGTTACTCAAAGCCTCAAATTGTTCCATGCTAAGGACCACACCGAAGTGAGGGACAGGGACGGCTTTTCCGTCTACCGGGTTGGTATGTAATTCGGCCCCTGGTTCCGGGTCTTTGTAGTGAATGACCAATTGATGACCAAAAAAGTTGAAATCGACCCAGTGATCACTACTGCGACCTTCCTCACAACCAATTACCTCTCGATAAAAGGATCGGTTAGTGGGTATATCGTCTACTGGTATGGCCAAATGAAAGGGTGAGATAGGTTGCATGGTCAGTTCTCTAGGGTTAAGTAATTAATACTCACTGTTGCTAATTCGTTATTCGGATATTTTGAAAAGTAATTTGGATGGGCTTTTAAACCAAGTTCCGCGATGATGCGGTTAAAGACATCCAACTCCAGAATGTATTGGTCACTGAATCCATGGGTAGCATCATAGGCCGTAGCAGCCGTTTTTCCCAGATTTGCCGCGGTAATCTCGGATGGAATCGTGTGCAGTTCGATCATCAAAAGACCAAATTTCCCAATATATGGCACCCAGTTCTGGAAATGTTCTTTGAGATTTTGTTCCACATCTGCGTTGGACAATCGTTCACCGGCATAAGCAAAAGCTCCGGTTGAGGTGCTTTTTTCAACTCTTTTGGCCTTGGGATCACTCCAGGGTCTGTTGTGATCCAGAAATGTCCTTACGTTGAGCAGGTCGCTTAGATCAATGTCGTAACTGGCCTGGATGTCACTTTCCAACTGGGCAGGATCTGCAATGTCTCCCCAGATCACCTTGGCCCAGATGTCGGCCTTAACCAGATTGGCCCTGGTTACCTTCAAAGCAGCCCGGTTGTAATCTACACCGACCAGGAAAAGTGGATGTTCTTCTAGCATCTGACCTCTTAGCGTCCGTTGTTCGATGACCTCAAAGAGGTGGATGAGGAAGGCTCCATTCCCACATCCCATGTCCAGTATTCCCTTGGGTTGTTCATGGATAGGCTTATTGAACAAGGCCATGACCACTTCATCCAGTTTTTTGAAGTAAGCCGAGTGAGCTCCTCCGCTGCCCCATACATTCATCTCTCTATCCACGTGTATTTCGGGGCTGCCTGGGATGGATCGCTTGAAAATATTGGCGTTGCCAAAGATCAACTCATCCACGCGACGGAATGTAGGGATGTAGGAGACTGTGACTCCGTAAGCAGACGATCTTCTCGCAAAGAAGAGCCCCTTGTCAGTAAATCGGTAATGTTCATTGCGTTTCTCAAACCAACCTAAAAAAGTCAGGAAATCTAAGATCTTAGAGAAGCTGATGGGGTCTTCGTGAAATTCGTCTGCCCGGAAGGAGGCCTCCATGAAGTATTTGTGAAACATACCTTCCATCCCCAGTAAAACGGTGATTGGACCGATCAAAACCCCTTCTATGTGTTTTTTGATCTGCTCTTCGATTTCGATCCGATTGCTGTCTTTGGAAACGGCATCGTAATGACCATCTATGTATTTCTGGAAGATGCGATTTAGTTCGCTGTATTGTTCCCGCTCTACATGACGGGGGTGAAAGGCCTCGGAATTCTTCATGAAATCCACCACCTCCTTATAGCGACCCATAAACTCAAACGCCAGTGAACTCCTATCATTTTTCCGCAACCTAACGATATTCTGCTCGTTGTCCAGGTGATAATCCAGCCAACCCTGAGAGGCCATCATACGCAGCCCTACATTGAGGTATCCCTCATTGCATCCGAACGATCGGGTCAGATCGCTTAGAACAATTTCCTGCTCTTGGATAAGAGTATCAAAGACCTTTCGCTCATGTAAAGCGTAGGCTACGGGAGCAACAACGATCCCGTCTAAATGCGCGAATAGCTCGGAGCGGTATTCGGACTTCTTTTGGCTGGTCAGCATAGCATAAAGCTAAGATATTCCAGTCAATTCGACCAAGTATTTCATTTGCTCGTCAGCTTTCTTCTGCAATTGATCTTCCAGGTCGGGAAACGAATCTTTTCAGAAGGATCCACCCATTCCCCCAGCCAATTGAACCCCTCTTCGCTCATGTCGCTAAACGTGATCCGATAAAATCCTTCCATGCCATTGGGTGCTGTCTGAGGTCGATAAAGCACGATGCTGTCTCCGCGCTTTCCGCCTTCCCAGGCTGGGAGGACGGTAGTGGTGCCTTTGTTGGAATAATAGTGCACATACCATTTGCTGCTATCGGCTATGAACTGCCGGATACTACCAGAATGGCCGCCATCGGCTTTGAGAGTCTCATCCTGTAAACCCCAGCCGTTCATGATATACTTGAAGGTCCATTCCATCTGAACTGGTTCTGCCCAGGATTGATCTGGATTCCTGGCCACAGAAGAGCATTCACAAGTGCCAATGAGTGTTTGCCAATCTTTGATCTCCTGCGGTGCTTCAGGGTTTGGACGACCAAAAGGGTAATCGGCATTGGGCTCGTAGTTGTATTCGGATTGTGCTGAAAGATTTAGACCAATCAGCAGAATGAAGATCTGCGAGAGTCCTCGTATCGTATTGTATTTCATGGTGGGTTGTTTGATTTGAAAGTACAAAAAAGCCTCCCGCAGAGGAGGCTATTTAATTCATTATTAACAGATTCTGTCAAATCATTCGGCGCTGTGGTCCCAGCCGATCATAAAGTATTTGAAGGTGGCGTCGTCCGGAATCTGGGTGGCTTCTATCCTCGCAGTGTAATTGTACCTGATATCCTCTGGTAGTTCCTGTTTATCTATGGTCAGATAGACGTCGCTATCCTGTAAGAAGATCACTACCGAGTTGATGGCATTTTCGATACTCTTGATCTCGTAGTTGTCCTTGATGTCCTTGAAAGTACTGCTGATGGTAAGTCCTTTTTCGGTTCTATAGCGAGGGTCGAATACCTGGACATAAGAGATCATGGAGTATGGATCGTTGGGATCTTCAGGCGAAACCAATAAGAGTTTGATTCCTCCTTTTTCGTAGATCTCTACCTCACCTTGGGTGCCTAGCGTATTACCTAAAGGAGCAGATAGCACCAAAGAGTCTCCTTCGAAAACTGAATCTACCTGGCGGATCATCAGGTCCTTGGTAAGCGGTCCAATAGCGCCATCTGAAATCAGAAATGGATCGGTATCAGGGCCGCATTGATAAAAGAGGATGGCAATCAGTCCGAGTAGGGGTAAAAGGGATGTTTTCTTCATGGTTTGATATAAGGTTTATTTGATCATTTTATTGAGTATACCGAGCACGGAACGTATTACTGTAGGCGAGGTCAGCACCTTCTCCAGGGGGCTTCTTCGTGAAGATCGTCTGGAGGAAGAAGATCTCTTCCTACCAGAAGTAGATGCTGCTTCGCGTTCCTGTCTTGCTTTTTCACGAGCCTCTTCTTCGTTGGCCCGGGCTATTTTTTCGTTCAGTAATTCGTAAGCACTTTCTCTATCGATCTCTTCGTTGTAATCCCGGATGAGCTGGGATGATCGGATCAGATCCTGCAGTTCTTTGGGCTCCAGTACATCCATCCTGCTCATAGGTGCTCGCAGAAGAGTCGCCGCCAATGGTGTTGGGATTCCCTTTTCGTTCAGGGCACTAACCAGGGCTTCACCGATTCCAAGTGAGGTGAGAACCTGGTCCGTTTCATAATAATCCGATATGGGATAGTTTTCCGCGGTCAACTTGATGGCCTTACGGTCCTTGGCCGTAAATGCGCGCAGCGCATGCTGAATCTTCAACCCCAGCTGACTCAATACTTCTTCCGGTACGTCTGTTGGGTTCTGGGTCACAAAATAGAGTCCCACTCCTTTGGATCGAATCAACTTGACGATGGATTCGATCTGATCCAGTAGGGCATCACTGGCTTCCTTGAAGATCAGGTGGGCTTCGTCTATAAAGATCACCAGTTCCGGTCTTCCGGAATCTCCCTGCTCTGGGAAACTGGAGTAGATCTCGGCCAGCAAACAAAGCATAAATGTGGAGAAGAGTTTAGGTCTGTCCTGTATATCGGTTAGCCGCACGATGTTGATATATCCTCGTCCGTTGTCGTCTACCCGGAGAAGGTCATCTGTGTCGAAAGACTTTTCACCAAAGAAGAGGTCGGCTCCCTGCTGCTCCAGTTCAACGATCTTCCTGAGAATGGCCCCAGTAGAAGCAGGCGATATTCTGCCGTATTCAGCTTGAAGTTCTTTCTTGCCTTCACCAGTTGCGTATTGAAGGACCTTTTTAAAGTCTTTCAGATCGAGCAATGGAAATTGATTATCGTCGCAATATTTGAACAATATGGAGATGATCCCCGCCTGAGTTTCTGAAACATCAAGAATACGGGAGATCAAGACAGGTCCAAACTCACTCACTGTCGCCCGCAATCTCACTCCGTCCTGTTCCGAGAGACTTAAAATCTCCACAGGAAACTCCTGGGGAGTAAAGGGGATTCCGATAGCCTGGTGTCTTTCGTCAATTTTCGGATGTCCTGGGCTCGCTTTTGCAATTCCGCTGAGGTCTCCCTTCATGTCCATCAAGAGAACGGGAATTCCGTTGTCCGATAGATTTTCTGCCAGGACCTGCAACGTTTTTGTTTTACCTGTTCCGGTGGCACCGGCAATAAGTCCGTGCCTATTCAAGGTTTTAAGTGGAACCTTGACCAAGGCATTAGTAACTGCCTCGCCGTCTAACATGGCTGCGCCCAATGTAATGGCCTCGCCCTTAGTGGTGTATCCTTGGGAGATGTGATCAAAGAATTCCTCGCGATTGGCCATGGTCCGTTGTTTGGGTTAAAAATAGGAATTGTCCTGCTGCTATAGAAATATTCCTAATTTTAAATACCAATACCTTTCATTATGAGATTAAGATTTCTAATGGTTTCGATGCTAGCAGTTATTTTTCTGGCATGTGCCGATCATGATTCCTCCAAAGAACATCACACCGAGATTGATCACGGTACAACCGACCAGAATGGTGAGCACAAACGAAAACGCAAACGGGAGCACAAAAGTGTGGCCCCTGTCTTTCATGCTTCCCACGAACCGCTGAAAAGTGACACTCCCTTCAGTGATGTGGTGCAAGTGGGTCAGTTCTATTTTCTCTCCGGTCAAATCGGGATGGATCATAGCGTTAGGAAGTTGGTAGAAGGTGGGATCCAAGAACAGACCCGTCAGACCCTGGAGAATATAAAGGCTGTGCTTGACCAGCACGAACTGAAGATGTCCGATGTGATCAAGGCAATGGTGGTACTTGATGATATGTCAGATTTTGCGGCATTTAATCAAGTCTACCGGGAATATTTGCCTCAGAAACCGGCCCGAACCACCTTTGCAGCAAAAGGACTTGCGGCGGGCGCCTTGGTCGAGATCGAAGTGGTCGCGGTTAAGTCCGAATAAGGTCCTGGAAAACCCAGATTAGCCTTACCTTTGCGCTCATGGATAAAGCCGTTTCCAATCTGGTCAGTAAAGGAATGATGCTCCCCCTTATGGAGGCTTTCTACACCATACAAGGGGAGGGATATCACAAAGGACGGGCGGCCTATTTTGTCCGCATAGGAGGTTGTGACGTGGGTTGTCATTGGTGTGATGTCAAGGAGAGCTGGAATGCAAAACTACATCCACCCACGGCCATTGATCAAATTGCCGAAGATGCCGCTCACTATTCCAATACGGTTGTGGTTACAGGTGGAGAACCACTGATGTGGGACATGGGTCCCTTGACGGCCGCGTTCAAAGAAAAGGGTATGCAGGTTCATATAGAGACCTCAGGTGCTTACACCTTGACCGGTAACTGGGATTGGATCTGCCTCTCGCCAAAAAAGAACAAACTGCCACTGGAGCAGGTTTACATAGAGGCTGACGAGCTAAAGGTTATTATTTACAATCGTGATGACCTTCGATTCGCGGAGGAGCAGGCCGAACGGGTCGGGCCTTCCTGCAAGTTGTTCTTGCAACCGGAATGGAGCAAACGAGAAAAGGTTATGCCAATGATCGTAGACTACGCCATGGCCAATCCTAAGTGGATCGTTTCCCTTCAAACTCACAAATACCTCAATATCCCATAAAAAAACCGTGAACCAATGCGGGTTCACGGCTTAAGGTAATTTCAAAAGAGAAGGTCTTATTTCGTGAAAGGGACCTTTACTCGGACAGTTCCCCATCCCAAGTTCATATCTACTCCGTTATCCGATTCTGTGAAGGCGATGCTGAAAGCTTCCAGTGAATCACCTGTCGAAACAGGAACACTGACGCGAGCTACATCATTGGCTTCGTTATAGGAATAGGCTCCCCAAACGTTAACGTCCTTGCTGATGATGGCAGTCCACTCTTTTTCACCGGGAATAGTAAAGAAAGAATAAGTTCCGGCCTTAACGGTTTTTCCACCAACCTTCATATCCACGTAAAGGGTAAGCTCTGCTGCTTCGTTCGCTCCGGTTCGCCATACCTTTCCGGCAGGTGCCAGGCTAGCAAGGTCACGTCCTTTCAGTTGTGGACGGCTGTATACGATCTTGATCAGTTTGTCACTTACGCGGTAGCTGCTAGGGAAGCTGGCGGCATCCATAGGACTGGCGTCCATGTTACTAAAATCCTGTGCAGACAGTGGTGTTGCAACTGCCAATAAAGCCAGGACCAGAATGGTCATTGTAGTTTTGATTTTCATGATGTTTAGTTTATGATTCAAATTTAATTTTTAAGACTGAAGGGAACCTTAAAATTTTGCAAAAATCCCCATTAATTACAGCGAGTTGGTCGTTCCAAAATAAGTAGGCTTACGAGAGCAGAAACAAATCGATATAAATTGCTGGAAAAGAGGGTCATTTCTTCACAATTTTTTGTTAATAACTCCGAGTATAAAAACGCTGAAAAGTACTGATTTCATTGGGTATTTCGTTATCTTTGTAAGAATTTGAAATTTAGGTTTAAACCAGACTTTTTAGTTGATGAGCGAAGAGCAAAAAAATGCCAATTATGGCGCCGATAATATCCAGGCCCTGGAGGGGATGGAGCACGTACGTATGCGTCCGTCCATGTATATTGGCGATGTCGGTGTCCGTGGGTTGCATCACCTGGTATACGAGGTGGTGGACAACTCCATTGATGAGGCCCTTGCGGGTCACTGTGATACCATCGATGTATGGATCAATGAGGACAACGGAATTACTGTAAAAGACAATGGCCGGGGTATCCCAGTCGACATCCATAAAAAAGAAGGAGTTTCCGCACTGGAGGTCGTTATGACCAAGATCGGAGCCGGAGGTAAGTTTGACAAAGATTCCTACAAGGTATCCGGTGGTCTGCACGGGGTTGGGGTCAGTTGTGTGAATGCCCTGTCCGAGCATCTTACCGCCACGGTTCACCGGGACGGAAAGATCTGGGAACAGGAATACGAAAGAGGGAAGACCCTTTATCCGGTCAAATCCATAGGGACAACCGATGAGAGAGGTACTATTGTCACATTTAGGCCAGATCCGGAGATCTTTAAAATCACGAGGGAATATAATTATGACACCTTGGCCAGCCGCTTGAGAGAGCTGGCATACCTGAACAAGGGCATCACCATAAACCTCACAGACAAGCGTTTTAAGGACGAAGAAGGTGAGTTCGTTGCCGAAACCTTCTACAGCGAAGAGGGACTGAAGGAATTTATCCGGTTCCTGGACGGAAACAGAGAGCCGTTGATCGCTGATGTGATCTCCATGGAAGGTGAGAAGAATGGTACACCTGTAGAAGTGGCCATGATCTACAACACCTCCTTTAACGAGAACCTGCATTCCTATGTAAACAACATCAACACCCACGAAGGGGGAACGCATTTATCTGGATTCAGAAGAGGCTTGACCACTACCTTAAAAAAATATGCGGATGCATCGGGTATGTTGGACAAGTTGAAATTTGAAATCTCCGGAGACGATTTTCGCGAAGGATTGACCGCCATTGTTTCGGTTAAGGTTGCGGAACCCCAATTTGAAGGGCAGACTAAAACCAAATTAGGTAACCGTGAAGTGACTTCTGCGGTTAGCCAGGCTGTTTCCCAAATGCTGGAAGATTACCTGGAGGAGCATCCCAATGATGCCAAGACCATCGTTCAAAAGGTGATCCTGGCGGCGCAAGCCAGACATGCCGCCCGCAAAGCTCGTGAAATGGTTCAACGGAAGACCGTCATGAGCGGGGGAGGACTACCTGGTAAACTCTCGGATTGTTCAGAGCAGGATCCGGAAAAGTGCGAAGTATTCCTGGTAGAGGGAGACTCGGCGGGAGGTACGGCCAAACAAGGTCGGGACCGAAACTTTCAGGCCATTTTGCCATTGAGAGGAAAGATTCTCAATGTAGAAAAGGCCATGCAGCACAAGGTCTTCGAGAATGAAGAGATCCGGAACATATTTACTGCCTTAGGAGTAACCATCGGTACAGAAGAGGACAGCAAGGCGCTAAACCTGGAGAAATTGCGTTATCACAAGATCGTCATCATGTGTGATGCGGATGTAGATGGGTCTCACATTGCAACCCTGATCCTGACCTTCTTTTTCCGGTACATGAAATCACTGATAGAAGCCGGACACGTATATATTGCCACTCCACCGCTTTATTTGGTGAAGAAAGGAGCAAAGAAGGCCTACGCATGGAACGATGCGGAACGGGACGAGATCAATGAGTCCTTTGGAGGTGGAGCTAACATTCAGCGTTATAAGGGTCTGGGTGAAATGAATGCCGAGCAACTTTGGGACACCACCATGAATCCGGAATTCAGAACGCTGCGTCAAGTGACCATCGAGAACGGCACGGAAGCAGATCGGATCTTTTCCATGCTGATGGGAGATGAGGTGCCACCGCGACGTGATTTTATCGAGCGAAATGCGGTCTACGCCAATATCGATGCCTAATTGATGTTAAACATAACAAAGGCACCCCGTATGGGGTGTTTTTTTTTGACCTAAACCTGACGGAAATCAGTTAAAAAAGAAAGTCCTCACAAGACTTTTCAGCAATTGATTTCGTAATTTTGCCGCACAATTTCGAGATAATCATAAACCTGATAAACCCTTAAGAATTATGAAAGTAACCATAGTCGGTGCCGGAGCAGTCGGAGCCAGTTGTGCAGAATACATCGCCATCAAGGATTTTGCCAGTGAGGTAGTCCTGCTCGATATCAAAGAAGGCTATGCCGAAGGAAAGGCCATGGACCTGATGCAAACCGCTTCATTGAACGGATTCGATACCAAAATTACCGGTACGACCAATGATTACTCCAAGACAGCAGGAAGTGATATTTGTGTGATAACCTCGGGTATTCCGAGGAAACCTGGAATGACCCGGGAAGAGCTTATCGGAATCAACGCCGGGATTGTTAAGACAGTTGCCAGTAGCTTGGTTCAACACTCTCCAGACACTATCCTGATCGTGGTCAGTAACCCTATGGACACCATGACCTATCTGGCGCACAAATCCATCGATCTGCCTAAGCACAGAATCATCGGTATGGGCGGTGCCCTGGACAGCGCACGCTTTAAGTATCGACTGGCAGAAGCACTAGGTGCACCAATTAGCGATGTTGACGGAATGGTTATTGGTGGTCACAGTGACACCGGAATGGTGCCATTGACCAGATTGGCCACCAGAAACAGCGTTCCTGTCTCTGAATTCATCGATGCAGACCGACTGCAGCAGGTATTGGAAGATACCAAAGTTGGAGGTGCTACTCTGACGAAACTTTTAGGTACATCTGCCTGGTATGCACCCGGAGCTGCCGTATCCGCTTTGGTTCAAGCTATCGCCTGTGATCAACACAAGATGTTCCCTTGTTCTGCCTTGTTGGAAGGGGAATACGGCTTGAACGATATCTGCCTTGGGGTACCGGTTATTCTCGGGAGAAACGGAATCGAGTCTATCGTAGAGATCGAACTGGATCAGAAGGAAAAGGATCATCTGCAGTCCAGTGCAGCCGGTGTTTCTGCGGTAAATGGACTTCTAGACGTCTAGTTATTAAGCATATAGAATTAAAAAAAGGCTACCGGTGGTGGCCTTTTTTTGTGCCGTATTTAGATCCGAAATAATTGGCATTTCCTATTTGAACGACTATATTTGCACGTTTCAAAAAATGTTCAAAAAATCGAAGCATGCAGAATAGAGGACTAATCACCGTATTTGCCGTGTTGTTTGGACTGGTAAGTCTTTATCAACTCTCCTTCACCTTCATAGCAAATCGCGTGGAAGATAACGCCAAGGCCTATGCCAGCGCTAAATTCGGAGCGGATCAGCCAGCCGAACGCAGTGCTGCCGAGATTCAATACCTGGATTCCGTCTCTACCCAGTCTCAGTTTTTGGGTATCGACTATAAAACGGCCAAGGATAAAGAGTTAAACAAAGGGCTTGACCTAAAGGGAGGGATCAATGTGATCCTTCAGGTTTCCGTACAGGATATCCTTCGCGGGCTGGCCAACAACTCCAAAGACCCGGCATTTAACCAGGCCTTGACCAATGCGGTCGAATTACAAAAGAATAGCCAGGATACTTACCTGGAGTCCTTCTACCAAGCCTTTGAGGCCATCCCAGGAGAAAACAAATTAGCTTCTCCGGATATCTTCTTCAACAAGAATCTGGAAGACGATATTGATGCTTCTATGAGCAACGAGCAGGTGAAGAGTGTGATCTCCAGAAAGATCGACGAGTCCATCACCTCTGCTTTCGAAGTACTGCGCAAGCGTATCGATAAATTCGGTGTGACTCAACCTAACATCCAACGATTAGGGAATTCTGCCCGTATCCTGGTCGAACTTCCAGGGGCCAAGGACGTCGAGCGTGTGAAGAAACTTCTTCAGAGTACAGCTCAATTGGAATTCTGGGAAGTGTACAAGGCTGAGGAATTCCAGAATTTCATTTTCCAGGCCGATGCCACAGTGAAGAGTTTGTTGGCTCCTCAGTCAGAGCAAGAGGCTGATTCTACCAGTACCGATAGCACGTCTGCAGACATTGACGATCTGTTAGGAGGTGAAGAAGTTGGTTCTGAGGATGAAGATCCTGCCGAGGCCAATCCGATCATTGGTCGAATCGTATTTCCGGGAGTACAGGGATCTCCTGTAATTGCCCGTTTCTCTCTACGCGATACGGCAGTGATCAACAGCTATTTGAGAATGCCGCAGGTCCGAGCTTTACTTACAGGTGATGCGCGTTTTGCCAAATTCTTGTGGGAGATTCCACAATACAACGATCAGCTTGAAGAAGAAATTACTGGTCTTTATGCCATTAAGAGTAATCGGGAAGACGAGCCGCCCCTCAGTGGAGGTGTTGTAACCGACGCCCAGCAGACTTACGATCAATTGGGTAATGTTGCTGTAGATATGCAAATGAACGGTCGTGGTGCGAAGATCTGGGAAGAGATGACTGGATATGCCTACACCAATCAGACGCAGATTGCGATCGTACTGGACGATATCGTCTACTCTGCACCTGGAGTTACTTCCGGTCCGATCTCCGGAGGAAGAAGTCAGATAACCGGAGAGTTCACCATTACAGAAGGTCAGGATTTAGCCAACGTACTCCGCGCGGGTAAATTGCCAGCATCTGCTGACATTATCGAGGCGGAGGTTGTAGGTGCAACACTTGGTCAGGAAGCCATAGATAGCGGTATCATGTCCTTTATCATTGCCCTTGCCCTTGTATTGATCTGGATGATATTTTATTACGGTAAAGCTGGAGCCTTTGCCGATGTCGCCTTGGTTGTGAACATCGTTTTCATTTTTGGTATCCTAGCAGGATTGGGCGCGGTATTGACCCTGCCTGGTATTGCAGGTATCGTATTGACCATTGGTATTTCTGTGGATGCGAACGTACTGATCTTTGAGCGGATTCGAGAAGAACTCGCCAAAGGAAAGGCACAGAAAGATGCGATCAAGGACGGTTTCAACAACGCACTGTCTTCCATCCTGGATGCCAACATCACGACAGCACTAACTGGTTTGATCTTGTTAGTCTTCGGAACCGGACCGATCAAAGGTTTTGCCACTACCTTATTAATTGGTATTGGTACCTCCCTGTTCACCGCCATCTTCATAACCAGATTATTCATTGATAGTTATACCCGCAATGGGAAGCCACTTCCATGTTCTACTCCGATGACTAAGAACTGGTTCAAGAACATGAGCATCGACTTCCTGAAGAAAAGAAAGGTTGCCTATGTTGTTTCCGGTGTACTATTGGCCATCAGTTTAGGTTCTCTTTTCACCAATGGCCTGAACCAAGGTATCGACTTTGTTGGAGGACGAAGCTACACGGTTCGATTTGATAAGGACGTAAACTCCACACAGATCCAAAATGATCTGGTAGCCGTATTCGGAAGTGCCGAGGCTAAGACCTATGGTGCCAACAACCAGCTGAAGATAACTACCAAGTACAGGGTTGATGAAACTGCTTCTGAGGTGGATACGGAGATCGAGCAGATGCTATACGAAGGTTTGAAGCCAAACCTTCCGGAAGGAATGACCTTTACCGAGTTCCAGGTAGACGATGAGAATAAGATTGCCGGACGTATGGAGTACTACAAGGTGAGTCCGACTATTGCCGACGATATAAAGAAAGCCTCTTTCTGGGCGGTCCTTGGATCCCTGGTGGTTGTCTTCCTTTATATCCTGCTGCGATTCCGTCGCTGGCAGTTTAGTTTGGGTGCAGTTGCCGCTGTATTCCACGATGTATTGATCGTGTTAGGGATCTTCTCCCTGACCTATAAGATCATGCCGTTCAATATGGAGATCGACCAATCCTTCATCGCAGCCATCCTGACGGTGATCGGTTACTCCCTGAACGATACGGTGGTTGTATTTGACCGTATCCGTGAATTCTTTAACGAGCACGGTAGTTGGAAGATGAACCGTATTATCAACTCGGCCCTGAACAGTACCTTGAGCCGTACCTTGAATACTTCCATGACCACCTTGATCGTACTGTTGACGATCTTCCTGCTGGGGGCTGAGTCTATCCGAGGATTGATCTTCGCATTGATCGTCGGGGTATTGGTAGGAACCTATTCGTCTGTATTCATTGCAACTCCAGTATTCTTCGATACCGTGAAGAAACGAGGAATCGATTTAAGTGATAAGAAAGAAGAGGAAGAAAGCGACAAGGCCGCTTAATCCATTCGATAAACATTAAAAAAACCGCTTCGATAAGAAGCGGTTTTTTTTATTAGTTCTTTTGAAATTCCATCCGGTCTCCAGGACCTATACCCCATTGCTCGATCAGGCCGGCATTGACCTCCAATACGTACTTGGCGGGGCCATCAGAAGGCAAGGATGTGGGGTCAAGTGGTTTAGCGTTCTGCTGAATACTGACGATCTTCTGCTCGGTATCCAGGAAGATGATGTCCAGGGCAAATTCAGTATTCTTCATGTAGAAGGCCCGGACTTGTTCATTAGGGAAGATAAATAGCATTCCTCGGTTATCCTGCATAGATTTCCTATACATCAGCCCGGTTTGGGTCTCGTAATCATTATCTGCGATCTCGATATCCAGTTTTACTACAACAGAATCGTTTGCAGCACGTATCAGAGAGAGTTCTCCTTCTTTGGTAAAGAAGACCTCCTGTGTGAGGTTTTGCTTGTTAGAATTGTCCTTACATGCTTGAAATGAACCCATAATGCTTATGGATGCAGCAAGAATCCAGTATTTCTTCATGGAATTGAATTATGCTTTTTGATAGGGGTGATTTTTGGACCTCACCATAAAATAAATACCCAATACGATGAATGGGATGCTTAATAACTGTCCCGTGTTCAGCAGCCAATCTGCCCGGTCGTCTACTTGAGCTTCTTTGACGAATTCCACCAAAAAACGCACTAGCCAAAGCAGGGTTAGGAATAGTCCGAAGGTGTATCCCAGGTATTGACCTTTTTCCTTTTTAAAATACAGCTGCCACAACAGTATGAATACAAAGAGATATCCCGTCATTTCATAGAGCTGAGCAGGATGACGGGGGAAATCCTCTCCCAATTGGACGAAGATCACACCAAAATCTGTTCCCGTTGCCTTCCCAATGATCTCCGAATTGATAAAATTCCCAAAACGAACAAATATTGCTCCAAGGGCTATAGGGATCACGATGCGATCCAGCATCCAGAGAACAGGCTTTTTCACCACCTTTTTACTGTATAGATACATGGCGATGATAACTCCTATAGCCGCACCATGGCTAGCCAATCCCCTGAATCCAGTATACTCAAATTCCGGTACTGTCCGGATAGGGAGAAATACAGAGATAGGGTCCTCCACGAATAGTTCCGGTTGATAAAAGATAACATGCCCCAAACGAGCTCCGACCAGGATGGAAAGCACCATATAAATGAAAAGAGAATCCAGCTTATCCAGGGATTCTCTCTCCTTGGTGAATATCTTCTTCATGATGTACCACCCGCAAATGAATGCGATCACATACATCAGGCTGTAATACTTGATCTCGAAAAATCCCAGGTCAAGACCTTCGGAAGGATCCCATCGCATGGAAAGAAAGTGGTTCATCATATATGGAGAGTGTTTAGACGGCTAAAGATAGAAAAGCGAGTGGGAATGGGTCGCGTGTTTATGATACTTTTTGGGATTCAAACAGGATCAATCGTTAGATTGAGGGTCTTTATCCGGAACAGGATCGTAGCCTGAACCTCCCCAAGGATGACAACTCCCAATTCGTTTTGCGGCCAACCAGGACCCTTTGAACAATCCATGCTTCTGAAGCGCCTCTATTGTGTAATGGGAACAGGTAGGCTGATAGCGACAGGTAGATGGAAACAAGGGAGAGATCAGGGTCTGATACAACCTGATCAACAATACCAGTGGATATGTGAGCCATTTATTCACCCTGTAAGGACACCTTGGCTAATCTAGTTCAGCGAGTAGGTAGTGCCCTCTTTGCCGTCCTTAAGTTGAATTCCCATCTCTAGCAGTTGGTCCCGGATTGCGTCGGAGGTAGCAAAGTCTTTGTTAGCCCGGGCCTCATTGCGCAATTGGATCAGTAGCTCGATGGTTCCGGCCAGTTTGTCTCCACTTCCGCTGTTGTCCGCAGAAACATCGACCATTCCTAGTACATCAAACAGGAAGTCGTGGAAGGTTTTGGACAGTAAGCCGAGGTCCTCCTTGGTAATGGTCTCACTTCCCTCTTTCAAAGAATTGACCATACGGGCTCCTTCAAACAATTGAGCGATTAGGATGGGACTGTTGAAGTCGTCATTCATCGCATCGTAACAAGACTGGCGCCAAGCGGATATATCCAAGGAACTCTGATCCGAGGTATTCAATTCTGATAGCGCCCTGTTGGAATCCATGAGCCTGTTGAAGCCTTTTTCCGAGGCCAGCAAGGCATCGTTGGAGAAATCCAGAATACTGCGATAGTGGGCCTGGTACATAAAGAACTTGGCCACCGTCGGAGAGAAGGCCTTGCTCAAATGTTGGTTCTCTCCGGTAAACAATTCTCTGGGAAGTATATTGTTTCCGGTAGACTTGGCCATTTTCTTACCATTGAGGGTAAGCATATTGGCGTGCATCCATACATTAACCGGAGACTCTCCATTACAAGCTTCTGCCTGGGCGATCTCACATTCGTGGTGAGGGAATTTCAGATCCATTCCACCTCCGTGAATGTCAAAATTATTTCCCAGGTATTTCGTGCTCATGGCTGTACATTCTAAATGCCAGCCAGGAAATCCATCGCTCCATGGCGACGGCCATCTCATGATGTGCTGAGGTTCTGCCTTCTTCCACAAGGCAAAATCCTGGGGGTTTTTCTTATCACTCTGGGCCGCCAACTCTCTGGTATTGGCAATCATGTCTTCCAACTGACGCCCACTCAGCTTTCCGTATTGATGATCTTCGTTAAAGCGTTGTACATCGAAATAGACCGAACCATTAGTTTCGTAGGCATATCCTGCTTCAATGATCTGTTCAATGATCTGAATCTGTTCTATGATGTGCCCGGTTGCGGTGGGTTCTATACTGGGTGCCTTCGCATTGAAGAGTGCCATGACCTCATGGAAATCGACCGAATATTTCTGGACAACCTCCATGGGTTCCAACTGTTCTATGCGGGCCTTCTTTAAGATAGGATCATCACCGCTTTCACCATCATTCTCCAAGTGACCTGCATCGGTTATGTTCCGCACGTATCTCACCTTAAAGCCCAGGTGTTGCAAATACCTGAAAACCAGATCAAACGATAGGAAAGTTCGGCAATTCCCCAAATGCACGTTGCTGTAGACGGTTGGTCCGCAAACATACATACCAACGGCGCCTTCGTGTATTGGAATAAATTTCTCCTTGTTTTTGGATAAGGAGTTATAAATGGAAAGATCCTGAGTTTCGAATAATTTCATGGAACTCTTGTGGGTGATTGGTCAGGTTGTGAGGCTAGAAGTGCCTTAGTATTCAGTTTCCAGTTTGATATAGTCCAGAAATTCTCTTTTTACATCAGTGTTTTTAAAGACACCTCCAAATTCTGACGTTACTGTACTGCTGTCGATATCGCGTATTCCCCGTGAATTTACACAGAGGTGTTTAGCGTCGATCACGCAAGCCACATCTTCTGTCCCCAAAGCTTGTTGAAGTTCCTGTACAATTTGCATCGTCAATCGTTCTTGAACTTGAGGCCGTTTGGCATAGTAATCCACAATCCGATTCATTTTGGATAATCCGATAACTGAGCCACTGGAGATATAGGCGATGTGAGCCTTACCGACAATAGGTAGTAAATGGTGTTCACAAGTAGAGTAGAGGGTGATGTTCTTCTCGACCAGCATCTCTCCGTACTTGTATTTGTTCTCAAATGTGGCAGCATTGGGCTTGTTATCCGGGTGGAGTCCACTGAATATTTCTTGCACGAACATTTTTGCAACCCGATGGGGAGTTCCTCTCAGACTGTCGTCTGTAAGGTCCATCCCCAAGGTATGTAAAATACGTTCGACATCCTTTTTGATGAGGGCGACCTTTTCAATATCACTTAGGTCAAACGCATCCGCTCTAAGGGGTGTGTCTGCCGATGAACTGACGTGATCATCGCCCATGGCTTCTATTTCCTGCAATTGTTTTTCTAAATTCATAGTAATGGGTGTTAGCAATTCACCAAGTGCAAAGATAGTTATTAGCGTTGTTCTAATAAAACAATGCCTTGATACAATGTAACAAAGGTAGTTAAGGCCTGAGGGTCTAGACTACCTTTTATCATAGAATTAACGCCTCTACAGACTAGTTGCCAGAGTAAAGATGTAGTTATTTGTAACCGTCTCAATACGGGCACTATCCGTCAGACCGATGGTATATAATTGTTGATTTCGCTCCTGCTTGGCATGGGCATATGAGAAGTCGAAAGAAAAGAAGCCAAAATTATAGCCGATACCCGCTGAGAATCCGTTCAGGTCACCAAGAGTGGTCTTGTCCTTATATGGGCTTCCCTCATAACGATATCCACCCCTGAGGCTAAACTGACTGATCCGGTACTCTCCACCGATTCGGATGGTCGAAACGCCTTGTAATCTTCTGTTGATATCTGCATTGAGTGCTGCAAAATATGGGTCGCTGGTGGGTTTGAATTTGATGTTTGAAAAGTCTCTATAGGAATAATCGACACTGATCAGCCCATCCTGGCCAAAGACATAGGCCATGCTGGCTGCCCACCTTCCCGGGGTATTCAGATTGTAAGTTCCAAAAACATTGATAACTCGCGGATCTACTATTGTGGTCAGTGTATTCCCGCCTTCCATTCTCCGTGTTTCCAGGTATTGCGTGGTCTCTTCGTTAATGTCGTGCCAGGTTGGTGTGTCGTAGGTCAAACCTATTCTGAAAGCTTCGGTCACCTTGGCAATACCGCCAAACTGCATGGAAAAACCTGTTCCTCTGACCCTCAAAAGATTCTCAAAACCGATCTGGCTAACTGAACTTCCCTGATTGGAGTTGCGCTCCCTTAGGAAGTTGGACTCATCAT
This sequence comes from Aureitalea marina, assembly GCF_002943755.1. Taxonomy (NCBI): domain Bacteria; kingdom Pseudomonadati; phylum Bacteroidota; class Flavobacteriia; order Flavobacteriales; family Flavobacteriaceae; genus Aureitalea; species Aureitalea marina. The sequence continues at coordinate 1,803,934 of NZ_MQUB01000001.1, read as the reverse complement.
AAAGAATGCTGTGTGTATTCAGGTTTACCCCCAAAAAGAAGCGTTCACCTATCTGACTACCGAAGTTGAGGGTGTATTTTCCCATATATCCCCGGGTGTACTGGTAGTATTCCTGGTTAAAGCTATTGCCTGCTACATTGGAAACATAAGCACTATTGTTTGGGTTCTCTTCTACAGGGTCTATAATGAATCCCTGGTAACCTAGGAAGGCGTTCTGTGCCGCCACACCTTCATTGCGCCCAAGGAAGGCGTAGAGGTCGGAAATGGATTCATTCTCTTGGGTTTGCAGCAGGTTTAGCGGAACTCCCTGTGCCTGTTGTAAAAAGAATTGCGCAACCGAAGTATTCCCGTTCCCACGAAAGAACAGGTCATTGTCAAAATTCTGTGTCTGGTTAAAATTCAACCCCAGGGAGAATTTTTTGAATGCCGAGTCCATATCGTAATTGGGGAAGACAAAAACCATCCCTGCCGAGGCAACGTTGAAATCGGTCTCACCACTTTCAGTAAACGTCCCGAAGTAAGTAGATTTATTGTTGAAATCGTCAATGGTGGTCGAGAATGTCCCGTTATTTCCCAGGAATACTGCGCTACCGGCCGGGTTTAGAGCGATGGACGAGATCTCTCCTCCGAGGGCTCCAAAAGCACCGCTCATGGCGTTGAATCGTGCATTTCCTAGGGTGTTGTCTATTCCGTATCGTAGCCCGTCGGTAATGGTTTGTGCATTCACAGTGGCACATACCATTCCCGCTATGAGTAAGAAAGTGGTTCTTTTCATATTGATAGTTTGATTGAGTCTGGTTGTAAGTGATTTATCCTCGGCCTCCACCACGACGACCACCGCCGCCGCCTCTCATTCCTCCGCCGCTTCGCATTCCTCCGCCACTTCTCATTCCGGAACTGGGCCGGCCACCAGAAGGACGGGAATAACTTGGCCTGGAATTACTTGGCCTGCTGTAGGATGGCCTGCCGTTATTTGGCCGATTATAAGCCGGTCTGGACCTGTTCGAACTCGGACGACTTCTATTTGCCGAGCTATTCGGTCTGCTGTATCGACTGCGGTTTCCGTTGTTTATACGAGACTGATTGTTCCGATTGATCCGGCGATCCAGCTCGGCTCTGGAATACGAGTTCCTTGCGGCCGCAACATTACTTCTTCCTCTACTGGTCGAACGAGATGCGTAGTAATTGGAGTTTCGTCTACCGCGATTATAGGCGTAGTTATTGTAATATCCATGGCCGTAGTAAGGAGTAGGGTAATAACATCCATATCCCCACCAGGGGTTGTACCAGCCGCCGTAGCCCCAGCCCCAGCCCCACCAGGGGTTATACCAGGGATTGTACCAGCCACCCCAGCCCCAGCCCCAGCCGAAACCGACGCCAACGCCAAAACCAACACCCCCGTAATAATTTACAGAGACGCTGCTGGAATTAGTGCCCCAGGCACCATATCCCTCATCGTAGTATTGCTCTTCTATGACGATATTTCCCTCTTCGTCCAGGCTTTCCTTGGTGTGATAGGCCTCAATATCCGTAAAGACCGCATCTTCCTCCGGAATTTCCTCATAGGCCTTATCCTTGGACTGGAAATATTGCTTGTAATAATTGGATTTGTCCGTTTGGGTTTCGGCGACTTCGGTATTGTTATCCGAAGTGGTATTGGCATAAATGCCATCGCCTGCAGCCTCAGCACCATAGTATGAAGAACCACAGGAAGTAAATACCAGTAGTCCAAGCAATCCTAGGGTAAAAAAGGCTCGCGTTTTTAGGGTCGAGTAGAAGGTTTTCATAACCATGCGATTTAATTGTTGGACAATGTAAAAATAGTTAGTTTTGCCGAATGTTGACAGCTACTCAGATAGTCTCAATATCTGTGCCAAACTTATAAACATGGCTAAGAATTTAACCTCCAGAGCGACAGATTATTCCAAATGGTATAACGAATTGGTTATCCAGGCCGATCTGGCCGAAAACTCGGGTGTCCGAGGCTGTATGGTCATCAAACCCTACGGTTTTGCCATCTGGGAGCGCATGCAGGCCGAACTGGACCGCATGTTCAAGGAAACCGGTCACCAAAATGCCTATTTCCCGCTCTTTATTCCCAAGTCTTATTTTTCCAAAGAGGCCAGCCACGTGGATGGCTTTGCCAAGGAGTGTGCGGTGGTTACTCACTACCGTTTAAAGAACGATGAAGATGGGGGAGGTATTGTGGTGGATCCGGATGCACGGCTGGAGGAAGAATTGATCGTTCGTCCTACTTCCGAGACCATTATCTGGGATACCTACCGCAAATGGATCCAGAGTTACCGAGACCTGCCTATCCTGGTCAACCAATGGGCCAATGTAGTGCGCTGGGAAATGAGAACACGTTTGTTCCTTAGAACGGCCGAGTTTCTTTGGCAGGAAGGACATACCGCGCATGCTACGGAAGCGGAGGCCATAGCCGAGGCCGAACAGATGATCAATGTCTACGCGGACTTTGTTGAAAACTTCATGGCTGTGCCGGTGATCAAAGGATTGAAAACCGAAAGCGAACGTTTTGCAGGGGCGTTGGAGACCTATTGTATAGAAGCTTTGATGCAAGACGGTAAGGCACTGCAGGCGGGAACCTCTCACTTCCTGGGGCAGAATTTCGCCAAGGCATTCGATGTGAAATTTGCCGATCGGGATGGTAAACTGGATCATGTCTGGGCTACGTCCTGGGGGGTATCTACAAGGTTGATGGGTGCCCTGATCATGACCCACAGTGACGATAATGGGTTGGTCCTGCCGCCAAACCTGGCTCCCGATCAGGTGGTGATCGTACCGATCTACAGAAACGATGAACAGTTTGATGCTGTATCTGAGGTGGCTAATAAGATCCAATCAGAACTCCGAGCCAAAGGACTTCGGGTTAAGTTCGATAAGCGAGATACCCACAAACCGGGTTGGAAGTTTAACGAATACGAACTTAAGGGTGTACCGGTTCGCATCGCTATTGGCCCAAAGGATGTTGAGAACGGAACAGTGGAAATCGCCAGACGCGATACCCTGAGCAAGGAGATCGTTCAGGTAACCGATAGCGCAGATCACATTAGTGGTCTGATGGAGGAGATACAAACCAACCTGTATCAAAAGGCGGTTGATGCCAGGACCGAATTGACCACAGAGGTAGAGACCTATGATGAGTTCAAGGAAGTTCTGGAGAAAAAAGGTGGTTTTATCCTGGCACATTGGGATGGAACAGCCGAAACGGAAGAGCAGGTCAAGAATGAGACCAAGGCCACTATTCGATGTATTCCAATGGAGGGCGATACATCCCCTGGAAACTGTATGGTTACTGGGAGGCCATCCGCTCGGAAAGTCCTGTTTGCAAAGGCTTACTAAAATTTACCAAAAAAAGTTGGTAAGCCTTGTAGCATTGAAAAATAGTTGTATTTTTGCATCCGCAATTTGACACAATGGCCCATTCGTCTAGTGGTTAGGACGCAAGGTTTTCATCCTTGAAACAGGAGTTCGATTCTCCTATGGGCTACAAAAAATTAGTAGTATGGCGAATCACAAGTCAGCTTTAAAAAGAATTAGAAGCAACGAGACCAAACGTCTTCGTAATCGGTATCAACATAAAACAACGCGTAACGCGATGAAGAAGCTAAGAGAGATGACCGATAAGAAGGAGGCTGAGAAATTGTTTCCTGAAGTAGTAGCTATGTTGGATAAGTTAGCCAAGCGCAACATTATCCACGATAACAAGGCTGCTAACCTGAAGTCTAAATTGGCTAAGCACGTTGCTTCTCTGTAAGTAAAGAGGTCAATAAATTTATTGAAAGCTCCCTGGTCGGTGACCGGGGAGTTTTTTTATGGACTTACCTTAAAAGGAACTAACTCGCTGTAATCTCCACCGTGCCTGGCTATATCCCTTACTATGGTCGATGAAATATGCGATGTCCCGGGAGAGCTGATGATGAAAATGCTCTCCACCCCCGCAATCCGGGCATTGGTTTGGGCAATGGATCGTTCATAGGAAAAGTCTAAGGCATTCCTTAGACCCCGAAGAATATATCCGGCCTCCTGTTCCTTGCAAAACTGAGCAGTCAATCCATCGTAGGTCATGATACGGACCTTATCGTATTTTCCTAGGGCCTCCTGGATAAATTGCAGCCGATCTTCCAGGCTCCACATGGTCTTTTTCTCGGCGTTGACCCCAATGGCAACGATGATCTCATCGAACAGAGGCATGGCTCGGTCAATAATATCGATGTGTCCCAGGGTAATTGGGTCAAAAGATCCCGGAAATACGGCTCGTCTCATGGTTTAAAGTTAGTCTTTTTGGTGTAATGCTTCCATCACCAATTGACCAAAGAATTGACCTAGTGTTGCCCGGCTGTCCTAACCTGCTTCGGAACTATGCTTTCTGACGAGAGTCCAGGAGTGGTATTGATCTCCAGAAAGTATGGAATACCTTGCTGAATAATGAATTCTGAGCGGCTGATCCCTTTCATATTCAGTAGTCGATAAATCTTTTTGGCTTCCTCCTGTACCATTAAAGTTTCTTCATCACTGATCCTGGCAGGGGTGATCTCATCCGATTTGCCCAGGTATTTGGCTTCGTAATCAAAGAAGTCATTTTCACTCACGATCTCGGTAACGGGCAAAGCCACAGGCTTACCACCTTGAGCATAAACGCCCACTGAAACTTCGGTGCCTACAAGGGCTGTTTCAATGATGATTTCATCGTCTTCGGTAAAAGCTTTTTCAATGGCCGGCAGCAGATCCTCATGGCTGTTTGCTTTACTGATCCCGAAGCTGGATCCGCTGCGGTTTGGTTTTACAAAACAAGGTAGGCCAACCTGGTCTATTATTTTCGACGTATCAATTTCATCACCTTGGTTTAACAATACAGAACGGGCCGTATTGATTCCAAACTGCTTTAAAACCGCCAGGGTGTCCCGCTTATTAAAACTCAGGGCCGCTTGATAAAATGGTGCGCTTGTTTGGGGAATCCCGATCAATTCCCAATAGGAGGCCAACAGGCCATCTTCACCTGGAGTGCCGTGAATGGTATTGAATACAACATCTGGAATTACTGGGCCATTTGGAGTATCAAATCCAAAGTTTCCCTTGTCGATTGGATAACGTTCATTGTTAGGACCTATGTGAAACCAGCCTTCCTGAATGATCTCCACACAATAAACATCAAATTGATCCGAGTCCAGATTCTCTGAAACAACCTTGCCACTTTGCAAGGAGATGTCCTTTTCACTGGAATATCCGCCCATGGCGACGGCTACTTTTGGTTTGTTCATCTGGACCAATTTAGGATGTTATCGCAAAGTTATAATTAAACTTAAGATACCAGCAGTTATTGTCGAATACGGGATGGAACCCTAGTCTTTCGATGACTATTCGATATTCTCCAAAACACGGCCCAGATCGACCCAGTAGATGTTCCCGGTGTCCTTGTCATTTTCGTCGGTGCTTCCGCGGTGAAAGAATAAATATCTTCCATCCGGGCTAACACTGGCACACATCTCGCATTGGTCTGTATTTATCTCGGGTCCAAGATTAATAGCTTCGCTCCATTGACCGTCTCGGTTGAAACTGATATAGAGGTCACAGTCGCCATAACCGGAATCACTTTCTCCATCGTATATCATATAACTTTCATCTGGAGCGATGTAGGAGTGGGCAATATACTTACCATCAAAATTGATTTCCGGGCCCATACGGATCACCTCGGAGTATTCACCATTGATGTTGTTAGCAGTGTGAATGTCCCAATCTTCTGGTTTTACTCCCTCTTCGCCCGTGGTAAAATAAAGGTTACCGTTTTCTGCAGAGGTCAGGTACATGGTGATGCGCCTGTCAATGAAGGGTTTTTCCAAGGGTCTTGGATCGTCCCATCCGCTGGCTGTTCGTTTACTGTACCATTGATGCAATCCTGCAGATGATGCTGTGTCGTTAAGCGGACGGACACTGCCAAAATATAGGCGGTCGCCATTTGGACTGATATGCGGCTCAAAGTCCCAGCCCTCGTTGGATGTAAAAAACGCTATTTCCGGTTCTGACCACACATTATTTTCAAGTTTAATACCGTAGACCGCATTGTCTTCGTCGGGTTTGCGACGGGTAAAATACAATTCATCCATCTCTGGTGTGAAAGTAATGGTGAATTCAAAATCATCTGTAGAAATAATTCCCTCGGCAAAGATCAGTGGAGTATTATCTGGGGTCTGATGGTCGAGTAGGGATAAGTTGTGTGTTTTGTTTGATTCGCATGAGGTAAAAAGTAGTATTGAAAACAAAATTGAGGGCAGGGCGGCTCTTTGTTTCACGAGGCTGACTAACTTCCGAAATTTATGAATGAAGTTCATTTAAGTTAAAATATCGCAGTTGTTTAATATGGTCCGAATCCGAACCGGTTAAACGAACTTAAGGATTTTTCGTATTTTAAGGCTATGAACCTTCCTATAGAATTCTACGAGATCGTCATAATGATCGTTGTCCTGGGCATCGCGATGTCTGCGGTTAGCTACTGGACCAAGGGCAGTAGAAACTATCGATCCAGCCGGAACAAAAAGGCTAGGAAGCAGCATGATGATTTTGCCATGTGATCAAATCTGATTTCAGCTTAATTGGTTTTCAAAATGAGGGGTACCTCTTCGGAGGCCCTATGGATGGTCAAAATAAACATAGTTTAAATCCGTTATCTTACCTGCAATTTGGTATGGTTTTAGGTATAGCGTGCCTGTCCACCCCAAGTTGATCGAAAAATCAAAGTACCATAAGCAATAGGTTTCCTATTTTTGCGCCCAAGTCCACTAACAATGTCTTTTCTTCGCTTTATCTTCAGTCGAACCTTTCTCAAGCAGCTAGTCTTGGCTGGTTTAGTCACTTTAGTTTTGGTTACCCTTTTTATGTGGTGGCTCCGGATGAGTACCAATCACGGACAGCAAATAGAAGTACCCGATCTGGCACATATGACGGTGGAACAGGTAGAGGAGACCTTGGACGAAGCAGAATTGAGGTATGAGATCATGGACTCTACAAACTACAACCCGGACTTTGAATACAAGACTGTGATAGAGCAGATCCCTAATGCCGGGACCTTTGTAAAGGAGGATCGTAAGATCTACATTTCACTTAATCGCTCTGGTTACCCGATGATCGAAGTTCCCGATGTAGTGCAAAAGACCTTGAGACAAGCAGCTCCAACACTTCTGGCGGCTGGTTTTCAGATCGGGGAAGTGATCGAGAAACCAGACATCAGTGACCAAGTTTTAGATATGCTCTATGAAGGGAAATCCTTGCAACCCGGTTCAGAATTGCGCAAGACCAGTGTGATCGACCTGGTGGTTGGAGACGGTTCTTTAAACCGTCTAAAAAAGAAAGAGATCGAGGACGATGAAGAGGAAGGATCAGAAGAAACTCCCCAGAATGAGCGCCCCTGAGAACAATCCCGACTGGGAACAACGGGATAGCGACGATCTATACGAGCATTATCGCTTTACCGCAGATCAAGGTCAGCAACCGCTGCGAGTGGATAAATACTTGATGAACAAGATCGAGAAAGCCACCCGTAACCGTATTCAGAATGCGGCAAAAGCTGGTAATATCCACGTCAACGGTTCATCTGTAAAATCCAATTACAAGGTCAAGCCGGCAGATGTTGTCACCGTACTTTTTGAGCATCCGCCTTACGAGTTTCTGCTTGTACCGGAGAACATTCCAATAGAGATCGTTCACGAGGACGACCAGGTAGTGGTTGTCAATAAACCCGCTGGTATGGTGGTCCATCCAGGGCATGGAAACTACAGCGGCACCCTGATCAATGCCCTTGCCTATCATTTCGAAAACCTGCCACAGAACAGTAATGATCGCCCGGGTCTGGTCCATAGGATAGATAAGGATACCAGTGGCCTATTGGTTGTGGCCAAGACGGACCTGGCCATGTCAGAACTGTCCAGGCAATTCTTCGAAAAGACGACCAAGCGAGAATACCTGGCCCTGGTCTGGGGTAATGTGGAGGAAGATGAAGGGACCATCAGTGGAAATATTGGCCGTCATCCCAAGAATCGTTTACAGAATACGGTCTTCGAAGGAGAAGAAGAGGAAAGAGGTAAGCCCGCAGTGACCCATTACAAAGTGATCGAGCGACTAGGTTATGTCACCTTAGTGTCCTGTAAACTGGAGACAGGCAGGACCCATCAGATCCGGGTACATATGAAACACATTGGTCATACGCTCTTCAATGACGAACGCTATGGTGGAGATAAGATCCTGAAGGGGACCAGCTTTAGTAAGTATAAGCAGTTTGTTGAGAATTGTTTTAAGGTGCTGTCCAGGCAAGCACTACATGCCAAAACACTTGGTTTTGACCATCCAATGACCGGTGAGTTTCTTTCTTTCGAGGCTGATCTCCCTGAAGACTTCGAATCCTGTCTGGAAAAGTGGAGACATTACGCCAAACACCAGAAGGAATAAAAAAACCATCGACCGGTTCTCCGGTCGATGGTTGACTTTTCAAATGAATCTATAATTAATTCGCCGGCGGGAACGCAGGTCCTGCTGGTTTTGTATCCCAGAAGACTTGAGTAGCGTTGTCCTGACGCTGAGTAATATTCGGGTTAGCAACTACTTCAACAGAAGGGTAAAGGAATGTTCTTGGGAACACACCTGGGTTAGGCTCTAAGTTAGGCTTAACCGTTGTTGGATAACCAGTTCTTCTGTAGAAGTTATAGGCATCACTACCACCGCCGTACATGGTGATGAAGTACTGCTCTGCTAGTACGTTCCAGCTATCGTCTGAGGTATTAGTAATCTGAGACGTGATGCTGTCAATGTAGTCATTGATGTCACCTTGAGAAGGCTCAAATGAGGTATCACGAGATCCATCCAGGGCACCAAAAGAGGTAACCTTGTCCATGGACTTGTTCATACCTGCGTCTACAAAGTCGCGAGCACCACCAACGTTACCGGCAGAAAGAGCTACTTCAGCTCTCCAGAAGTCTACGTAAGAAGCCAGGATGATTGGCTCGATACCTTCTCCGACACCACCTACGTCTTGATTCAGACCGGCGAAACGATCATCGTCAAACAATCCGGCAGCAGGATATACACCTACGGCAGTTCTCAGGAAGTTATCCGGAGGAGTACCGTCGTCATCACCGTGGTCACGACCCCAGTATCCATCCTCTAACCAACAGTAGCTTACGCCACCAGCGATATAGTGAGGAGGAGGAGTTTCCAGGGAACAAGACAGGAACTGTCCGTCACCATCAGGGTCACAAGAGGCACCTGGAGTACAGTCAGCCTGACGGAAATAGTAGTAACGCATCCGTGGATCGTCATCGCTACCGTCCGTTTTATCTGCACCTTGCATGGTTTCCATCAGCCAGTTAGACTGATAGATGTTGGCACCAGAAGTGGTGTAATCAGCGTTATAATCTGGGTGACGTGTATTCGGGTTCAACAGCTGAGTACCGTAGTTGAACTGGAAGTCGTCAGCAGAGTTATTGATGAATCCACCTTCAGAGACCAGACCGGTAAAGCGGCTGAAGTCTCCTGTAGTAAGTGCATGACGCATTTTCAGAGTCTGAACCAGTCTTCTCCACTTGTTGTTATCTCCATCGTAGAAGAAGTCGATCACAGAGTCAGGAGCATCAGATCCGAAATCAGCGAAGTAAGAATCAGCCTCGAACAGCAAAGCCAGAGCTACAGCGTAAACAGACGCATCATCATCTACACTTGGGTTCGGGAACTCAAGTGGGTTCAGTGCCTCAGACCATGGGATATCTCCCAGGAAGTCTACCAGCAACATCAGGTGGTGAGCCTGCAGGGTCTTGGAAACTCCAAGATGGAAACGCAGGTCCTGATCCTCTCCTTCGTTAAGAGCTGCGATCACATTGATGTCAGCACTCATACCTGAGTAGAACCGGTTCCAGGTTCCGTCCAGGGCAGAAGAGTTGTACATGGCGAAATAATCACGTCCACCTACATAGTCGATCCGAGCTAACTCAGAACTACGATCGTTCAATGTACCTAAGCTAGTGACATAGGCACGCTGAATAGAATTCAGCAACAAGTTTGGATCTGCCTGATCATCAGACAGGGCATTGGGGTTGTCCAACAACTCCAGCTCGGTAGTCTCACATGAATAAAAGACTGATCCCAGAGCGAGGATACTTAACAATGCGAAGCGATAAATTCTTTTCATAATCAACATATATTTTCTTGGTTCAATCAGGTTATCAATCAGATGTTTTGCCTTGTTTCTGTTCATATAACAACTAGAGACTGGATATTCCTACTCCATTTTGTTTAACTTTTTAGAGTTCGGGAATTATTGGTATCAATTTACCCCATTGTTCCATTGTGATATCCAATTTCATTTTGACTCCAGCTGTTTGATAATCCTTAATTTTGAGAAAAAGATTTCATGAAAATACTATTGTCTCCCGCCAAGTCAATGGATTTCGACTCTGAGCTGCCTACGGATCGTTCTTCCGAGGTTGATTTTTCCGATCAATCCATACGGTTAAATAAACTGCTGAAAAAGAAATCAGCCAGAAGTTTAGGCAAATTGATGAATATTTCGCCCAATTTGGCCGATTTGAACTTTGAACGAAATCAGGCCTGGAGCTTTCCATTTGAAGAAAATGTGTCGCGTCAAGCGATTTATGCATTCAATGGAGAAGCCTACAGAGGTATGGACAGTCATACATTTACTGATAGTGAACTGAACTATGCCCAGGATTCCCTTCGGATATTGTCCGGTCTATACGGTATGCTCAAGCCCATGGATCGCATCATGCCATATCGGTTGGAAATGGGAACCAAGATCAAGGTAGGAGTGAAGAAGAATCTTTATGAATTCTGGAAGCCTAAATTGACCAAAGCCTTGAACGGGGAATTAAGGGAAGACGAGATCGTGGTCAATGTGGCCAGTAATGAATACAGCAAAGCATTAGACCTCAAGTCCTTAAAAGGTCAGGTGATCACCTGTCATTTTAAAGAGTTGCGGGGGGACGAATACAAGGTAATTATGACATTTGCCAAATTTGCCCGTGGACTAATGGCGCGTTACCTGATTCAGTCGAAAGCCGAAACTCTAGACGATATCAAAAGCTTTAACCTTGACGGCTATGGCTATGCCGAGTCTTTGTCCACAGATACCGAGCTGGTCTTTACTCGCTAATGTTCGTCCACCGACATCCTTATGATCCTTTCATCCCGAAAGGATCTGCCAAGCTGATCGTCGGAACACTTCCTCCACCACGTTTCACTAATGGTGAACTCAAACCTGGCGACGTCAATTTTTGTTACGGAAGTAGGGATGGGCAACTATGGCCTATTCTGGATCGGATCTTTGATCTGGGACTGAACTTTGAGACCACCCAACAAGCTATCGATCAAAGAAAGGACTTCCTTGTCCAAAGGAAGATCGGTATCTGTGATATAGTGCAAGAAGCTTTACGCGAGAAAATAGACGCCACAGATCTGGGTATGCAGTCGGTTCAATTGAGGGATCTGATCGCCATTCTGAATGTCCATCCCAGTGTAAACACCTTATTATTCACCGGAGGTAACAGTAAAAATGGACCAGAATATTTTTTCCGAAGATTACTCAAGCAATATGATCTAAAGCTCAAGGTAGAAAACTCCGAGGTGCCGAGGATACACAGCTTCGTTCATCCACAATCGGGAAAATTGATTAAAACAGTTTCTCTTATTGCGCCTTCCGGATCAGCCAATCGGGCCGTAGGGAGCCTGGTTCAGTATAAAGAACTAAAGGCGAAGGATCCGGCCTTTAACACCATCGATTTTCGGGTGCTGCAATACAGCAACCACTTCTAATCAAGGCTCTAACGAGAACACTTCTAACGGAGCTTTGTTGCTAAGTACCATAAAGTGTGGTCTTCCGGCTAACTCCAACTGTATGACTTCCTTGGCATCAGAATCGATAAACGGATCGTGGGACTTGCTGTAAGTAAATCCTCCTGAACCATCGCCCAGCAGCACGTAGCCGTAGTTGCTATCATATCGAATAGTTTCTACTTCGGCGTCATATATTGCTCCAACACCTAAAATATCGAGATGACCGTCATTGTTGTAATCGCCACTGACCATGGATAGGGTTGGTCCAACCTGAACCTGCACCGGTAAATGATGGATCTTAAATTGACCCTCACCCTGGTTTTCTAAATAAAGGGTCTCAAAGGTGTTGGCCTGCAATCGGTAGGCATCCTTAAGTTTGTCCTCTCCGTAAATATCTTTCATCTCCAGGCTGGCAAATTCCTTATAGGTTTTGATCTTGTCCAATAAAAATGGATTCTGTTCACTACTACATTCCTTACCCCTCACAGGTACCAAACGACCATCGTTGATCTTACTCAGGGCCACGTCGTAACTGCCATTGTCGTCAAAATCCTTGGAATAGATATAGATCGGTTTATCATTTTTGGGTTGGAACTTATTGTTCTTACCCACATTTCCGATCACATAATCGGCATCACCATCACCATCAAAGTCTTCTGAAATTACAGAGAACCACCAGCCCCCGGTATCTTCCAAGCCACTAATGTTAGCGGCCAGGTCGAAGGAGCCATTGATGTTCTCATAAAAGGTCGGTTGCATCCATTCTCCAACTACCAGCAGATCTGTGTCACTATCTCCGTCGTAATCTGTAAAAATGGCTTCGGATGTCATTCCTATGGCTTCTAGTGCCTGGTTTGTGGAGGTAACATCGGTAAATTTTCCGTTGTCATTTTGTAACAGATAAGAACGCGGTGGCAGTGGATACTGGCCGGGGATCACGTTTCCTCCAACGAACAGATCCAGGTCCCCGTCCCCGTCGTAGTCGGCGGATGCAATGGCCTTGGTCGCCGTTAGCATAGCAGGTAAGGCATTGGATTGTTTGCTGAAATTCCCCTCACCGTCATTTAGGTAAAGCCTGTCTTGCAACAACGGGTCATCGATTGCCAATTCGTATCCGGTGCTGGCCACATAGAGGTCCTGATCGCCATCTCCATCAGCATCGAAAAAGTGAGCCCTGCTATCTTCATAAACAGACTCCCTGGACCATAAGCTTTTGTTTGTAGCCCGAAATTTTCCGTCTTCCTTTTGAATATAAAGAGCTGCACTCGCTCCAAGGGCATTTCCGACAAAAACATCTGTCAGGCCATCTCCATTCACATCGGCCTTGGCAAGACCGCTGCCTTTGGTAGACTGTTTTTGTGGGATCAGTAATTGCAGGGCATAATCGTTGAAGTCATTTTCATTTTGCACATAGTCCAGACCTAGTTCCTCAGCATTGAGGGTATTCTTTTTGCTGGGAACGGTTCTGAGCGATACGCCCGAATTGGTGGCCTGGCTATAATCGATCTCCATTCTCTGGTCTGCAATAGTATTGGTGACGGATGTACTTTTACCATCTGGCCAAATCACCAAAACTTCGCTGATCTCCGAGGCATCGCCCAACCCAAAATGAAGGGCAGGGGATACCGACGATTCAAATCCTCGGGTCAGGTAAAGTTCCTGGTATTGTTGACTGCCATCCGCCAAGGTGATACGCACCTTACTTCCTATGGCCAAAGGATTAGAAGAACTCCCGCTTAAGGCCACCTGTAAATAATGCTTGTTGGCATGATTCTCATAAACTCCTGCAGGTTCATACAGGTTATTGGTCACCAGGTCGAGGTCACCATCGTTGTCAAAATCGGCATAAGCGGCCCCGTTGGAATAGCCAGGGTCTTCCATCCCCCAGTCTACTATGGTTTTCTCGAAGGAAAGATCTCCTTTGTTCTTGTAGATGTAATTATTGAGCTCTTCTGTTGGGATCATGTTGAGCAGGTCGTCCAACTGCATGGACTCTCCTCGTTCCATGATTCCATATAATTGTTTCCGGACATCCTGGTTGGTGTAGTCTCGGTCTACACCATTGGTAATGAAGATATCCTTATATCCGTCATTGTCGAAGTCCGCCAGAAGTGGGGCCCAACTCCAGTCACTTTTAGTAACTCCACTCATTTGTCCGGTTTCCTGGAATTTTCCGTTCCCATAATTGTAGTGCAGCATATTGGCCATGTAGGCATGGTGATAACCTATTTTGACCATATTCTCGAAGTTGGACGTGCTCATTGACGCCATATTTTCTTTACTGCGCGCATAATTCTCAGAGACCATATCTACCGTCATCAGATCCGGATAGAGGTCGTTGTTCAGATCGGCATAATCCGAACCCATACTATTGGTCGAAATATGATTGATCCGCGTCAGGATCTCGTTCTTAAATGTTCCATCTCCTTGATTGATCATCATGGCATCTGGTTCCAGGAAATCGTTGGCCAGGTAGATGTCGTCCCAGCCATCATCGTTGAAATCCGATACCACGGCACTCAGCCCCCATGCCTTATTGTACAAACCAGCCTCCGCGGTAACCTTGGTAAAACGGTCGCCGTCATTTCTGTACAGATGATCGCTGGTCAACTCCTCTATCTTACTTTGAATTTCACCTGAAATGGTGCCATTATTTTGGAAATCGTAGCGGTGGTTCAGAATATACAGATCCAGGTCTCCGTCCCGGTCGTAGTCAATGGGATATGCCTGAGTAGTGTAACCGGGGTCATCAATTCCCCACCTGGCTGCTTCCTCACTAAAGGTGCCATCCTGCTGATTGACAAAAAGTAAATTACGCCTGCCATCATTATCCTTCAAAGAACCAGCCTTGCTAACGTAAATATCCAGCCAGCCGTCCTGATTCACATCCAGCATGGTCACCCCAGTAGAAAAACCACTAAAATCCTGAACCCTTGCTTGGTTCGTAATGTCTTCAAATTGCAGATCTCCCTTGTTCTTGTAAAGACGATTGGGGCCTAAATTGGACACAAAATAAATATCATCAAGACCATCTTTGTCCACATCACCAACAGCTACACCTGCTCCGGTATAGACATACATATAGTTCATGAAGTTAAAATCTACGGTCTGCTTGATGACATTGGTAAAATTGATCCCGGAATCCGAGGGTTCCACTTTAGAAAAAAGGGTAGTGGAGTTGTCTGTAAATGGCTGTTCTGAGCTCTTTTGGTCACTGGAATCACTACATGCCAGTAAACCTGACAACATCATCAATCCTAAAATATATCTGCTCATAAATAATGCGCTTCTTGTGTTGCCACAATTTAAGATATCAATTGAGAAAATTAAAGAACGGACGCAATAATTCTAAAAAAATACCCTTCCGGTTAGAAGGGTATATACTGGCTTATTTCTTTTTGGTGGCAGACTTTTTCTTTTTGGCTGCAGGTTTTTCAATTTTCAGTTGATCAGGCTTACGCGGACGCAGTTTTCCATAAGTACCCCGGCTTATCTTTCCCTTGCGGGTCTTCATATCTCCTTTTCCCATGATAATTGTCTAATTTGATGATTGGATTAAAGATAGGAAAAAGATAAAAGTTTGATAATCAATTGTCTATTATGCCTTTTATGAAATTTTTGATACCTGGAATCCCGTCTGCGGTGAGCATTCGAATAAAGGCACTTCCTATGATGGCGCCATTGGCTTGTCGTGTTGCCTGCCGAAAAGAATCGGAATCGCCGATACCAAAACCTACTATGGTTGGATTCCGGAGTTTCATGGAGGCAATTCGGTCAAAATAGGCTTGCTTTCCTTCACCAAATCCTTGCTGCACCCCGGTCGTGCTGGCACTACTGACCATATAAATAAAACCATCGCTGGCCTCATCGATCTGCCGTATGCGTTCTTCGGATGTTTGAGGAGTGATAAGGAACACATTGGTCAGCCCGTATTTCTTAAAGAGTTCTTCGTAATGCAGTTGATATTCTGCCAAAGGTAGGTCGGGTAAAATGAGTCCATCTATTCCCAATTCCTGACACCGCCTGCAAAAGTCTTCCACGCCATATTGCAGTACAGGGTTAAAATAACCCATTATGAGTAAGGGTATTTCGACCTCCTCTCGAATTCCCTCCAACTGCTGGAACAATAATTCGGTGTGCATCCCACCTTGAAGAGACTGGGTAGAACTTTCCTGTATGGTTGGTCCGTCTGCCAGGGGGTCACTGAAAGGTAAACCGATCTCGATCATATCTGCTCCGCTGTCCTCCAGTTCCCGGATGACCCTGCGGGTATCGTTCAATTCCGGATAACCCGCCGTGAAGTAAATGGACAATAGCTTTTTTCCAGACTCGAAGGTCTTTTTAATGCGTTCGCTCATAATTTGAAGTAATCGATATAGGTATTCAGATCCTTGTCTCCGCGACCGCTGAGGTTGATGACGATAACGTCATCAGGTTTAAATTTTCGGTCTTCGAATATGGCCAGGGCGTGGCTGGTCTCAATGGCCGGAATAATACCTTCCAATTGACTCAGCATCAAACCAGCCTGCATAGCCTGCCGGTCCGTGATGGAGATAAATTCACCCCTTCCGGAATCGAACAAATGGGCATGCATAGGACCCACTCCAGGATAGTCCAAACCGGCCGATATGGAGTAGGGCTCAGTGATCTGACCGTCATCAGTTTGCATCAGTAGGGTCTTGCTGCCGTGGATGATTCCTTCCCTGCCCAGGGCAGAGGTGGCAGCACTGTGCCCACTTTTCACACCTTTTCCGGCTGCTTCAACAGCTATGATCCCAACCTCAGGCCGATCCAGGTATTGATAGTAGATACCGGCGGCATTACTGCCCCCACCTACACAGGCTACTACATAGTCCGGATGGTCACGGCCTTCTTTCTCCTGCAGTTGAATTTCTACTTCCTTACTGATCACAGACTGGAATCGTGCCACCATATCCGGGTAGGGATGTGGTCCCACCACGCTACCGATGATATAGTGAGTATCCGTTGGATTGTTGATCCAATCCCGAATGGCTTCGTTGGTGGCATCCTTTAAGGTTTTACTGCCGCTCATGGCGGGAACAACCTTGGCTCCGAGCATCTTCATCCTGGCCACATTGGGCGCCTGTC
The DNA here is from genome assembly GCF_002943755.1 of Aureitalea marina. Taxonomy (NCBI): domain Bacteria; kingdom Pseudomonadati; phylum Bacteroidota; class Flavobacteriia; order Flavobacteriales; family Flavobacteriaceae; genus Aureitalea; species Aureitalea marina. The sequence goes on along the minus strand of NZ_MQUB01000001.1, from coordinate 1,786,972 downwards.
GCTCTATATCTACAGCACCCATATAGACCACACATTCAATTCCCATCAAGGCACATACTGTGGCCGTGGCAACGCCATGCTGACCAGCTCCTGTTTCAGCTATGATCCGATTTTTCCCCAGTTTTTTAGCCATGAGGATCTGACCAATGGTATTATTCACTTTATGGGCACCGGTATGGCACAGGTCTTCCCGTTTCAGGTATATCTTAGTATTGTACTGCTTGGAGAACCGCTCCGCAAAATAAAGCGGTGTGGGCCGCCCAACATAATCGGAAAGCAGATCATTGAACTCCTTTTGGAAGCTCTCTTCTTGCATGATCTGCAAGTAGTTTTGCCTCAATTCCTCTACATTGGGATAGAGCATTTCGGGAATGTAAGCACCTCCGAAGCGACCGTAGTAACCTCGTGCGTTAGCGTGATAGCTCATCTTTAAATCGTTTTATTCGTTCAATATCTTTTAGCCCGGGTTCTGACTCGAACCGGCTGTTGATGTCAATTCCATACAGCATGGGGAATTCGCTCTCCATATGGTTTATTTCTTGTACGTGTTCTGGGCCTATACCACCACTAAGCATGAAAGGTTTGGGATGATCATAGCCTTTTAGAACTGACCAATCGAAGGTTTTACCTGTTCCTCCTCTTGCCTTGGACTTGGTATCGAATAGGAACATATCGACTACTGGCAGGTAAGGAGTCAATTGGCTAAAATCAAATTCTTGGTTCAGCCCAAAGACTTTCCAAATTTCTGCCTCCCTGCCAAGTAATTCGCAAACTTCAGGGGATTCGTCTCCATGTAATTGCAGGATATCCAGCTGGTGTTTCTTTTGTATTTTCAAAACTGTCTCTGGAGTTTCGTTCACAAAGACACCCACTCGACGAACTTCTTTTGTGGTATTAGGGATCTCAGATTTAAAGTATCGGGGACTTTGATCATAAAAGATGAAACCCAGATAATCCGGCCCTAAACCAGCCAGCTCCTCAGCTTGTTCCTTTACCCCGCATATTTTTAATCGCAACTTCATCCCAATTCTTTGATAAATTCTGCCGCTGCAAGCCCGGGATCTGCCTGTTTCATAAAGGATTCTCCCATCAGGAAGCCTTTGTAGCCATACCCGCGTAGATCGCCAATGGACTCCGGTTGGGAAAGCCCACTTTCGGATATTTTGACCACATCATCGGGGATAAGTGCAGAAAGGTTTCTGCTGTTATCCAGGTTTACCTGAAATGTTTTCAGGTCTCTATTATTCACCCCCACCATTTGAACATGACTAAAGTCCTGCCCTATCAATTCTTGCTGGTTATGAACCTCCAGTAAAACCTCCAACCCCAGCGAGCTGGCCAGGTCAGAAAGCTCGATTACCTCCTGCTTGTCCAATATGGCCGCAATCAGCAAGATGGCGTCGGCACCATGGGCCTTGGCCTCATGAACCTGGTAGGGATCGATCATGAACTCCTTTCGCAAGAGCGGAATTTGACTGTACGATCTAGCTAAAAGCAGATCGGTGATAGATCCTCCAAAAAAACGTGTGTCTGTCAAAACTGAAATGGCTGATATGCCCGCCTGCTGATATCCTTGTATCACATCAGGCAGGTCGCTCTTCTCATTGATCACTGACTTGCTGGGAGATCTTCTTTTGTGTTCTGCAATGATGCCCGATTCGGAATTGCTCAGTGCCTCGGACATGGACTGCACTGTTCTGTTGTAATACTCAAATCTTTGCAATACTTCCAAGGGAATTGCCGCTTTGTGAGCTTCTACCTCCAGCTTTTTATAGGCTACTATTCGATCCAGAATATTCATCAGGCACTAATTTCTTGCAGGGTTCTCAATGATCGGAGTGCTGCACCACTTTGCAGGGATTCTTTCGCCATAGCTATTCCGTCTTCCAAACTACAACCTTGGGCTACAGAAATCGCAGTTCCCGCATTGGCACAAACCACATTGTTCTGGGCATCGGTACCGGAATTATTCAATATGTCCTGAAAGATCTTGGCTGCTTCCTCTACGGTTTCTCCACCATAGATCTCCTCCTGACTGATTGATGCAAATCCGAGATCTTCAGGGCTCAAAACCCGCTCCTGCTCCCTTGCAATTACTTTGACTGCTCCGGTCAGGGAGATCTCGTCATAGCCATCCATGGCGTGCAATACAGCGTAATTCTTATCTCCTTTTTGATAGAGGTAACCGTATAAACGAGCAAGCTCTAAATTGAATACACCTACCAACTGATTTACCGGAAAGGCAGGGTTGACCATAGGCCCAAGCATATTGAAAAAGGTCTTGACTCCCAACGCTCTTCTTATCGGGGCGACCTGTTTCATAGCAGGATGAAACAATGGAGCATGAAGTATACAGATACCCGCCTGGTCTAAAGAATTCAATAAGTAGTCTCGCTCATTACTGAATTTGACTCCCAAGGCTTCCAACACATTGCTACTTCCACTGACCGACGATACACCATAGTTACCGTGTTTGGTTACCAGTACACCAGCACCTGCGGTTACAAAAGAGGAAAGTGTAGAGATATTGAAGGTATTCTTTCCGTCTCCACCTGTGCCGCAAAGATCGATGGTCTTTCTGCCTTCCAGTTCTAGTGGAATACACAATTCTAGCAAGGCGTCGCGGAATCCTTCCAATTCTTGTATTCCAATGCTCCGCATCATAAACACAGTTAGGAAAGCCGCGATTTGACTGGGGTTATAGTCACCCTTGGAAATAGCCAGCAATACAGCCCTGGCCTCTTCTTTATCCAGTTGCTGATGGTTGATCAGTCTGTTTAAAATATCTTTCATCCTAATTTCAGCTCTTTACCCAGTTTTCGATCATCTTTTTACCATCCGGCGTCAGTACGCTTTCCGGATGAAATTGAACACCCGTCAAGGGTAAGGTCCTGTGTCTCATGGCCATGATCTGTCCGTTGCCGTCCAGGGCTGTAATCTCTAATTCATCCGGCAGGTTTTCCGGTCGTACTACCCAGGAGTGATAGCGGCCCACTTCAAATTGGGCCTCCAGGCCAGTAAAAAGAGGTTCGTCAGAGACAGTGGGAGTGACCAAGGTTGCCACTCCGTGGAACACCGTGTCAAGGTTTTCCAACTCACCCCCAAAGACTTCGCCTATGGCCTGATGCCCCAGGCAGACTCCTAACATCGGTTTCTTTCTGGCATAATGTTCTATCACTTTTTTCAGCATTCCAGATTCGTCCGGAATTCCAGGGCCGGGGGAGAGCAGTATCTTGTCAAATTGAACAACTTCGTCCAGCTGGACTTCATCGTTACGTCTGATCACAACTTCTACGTTCAATTCTTCCAGGTAGTGAACCAGGTTGTAAACAAAACTGTCGTAATTATCGATTACCAATATTCTCATGAGGTCATATTTTCGGCCAAGGCCAGAGCCTTGTTCAGTGCGCCTAATTTATTGTACACTTCTTGTAGTTCTTTTCCTTCGTCACTATCGCTGACAATACCCGCTCCGGCTTGATAGTGTAAGGAATGATCTTTACTCAGGAAGGATCGGATAATGATGGCGTGATTGAAATTTCCCTCAAAGTCCATAAAGCCGATGGCTCCTCCATAGAATTCCCGGTTGATATTCTCGTAGGATTCCAATAGTTGCATGGCCCGATGCTTAGGGGCACCACTAAGAGTTCCGGCGGGGAAGGTATCCGCTACCAGTTGCACCGTTTGGATTTTGGGATCTTTGCGGGCAGTTACTTTACTCACCAGGTGGATCACATGTGAGAAATACTGGATCTCCTTGTAGCGATCTACTTGTACCTCACTTCCATTTCTACTGAGGTCATTCCTGGCCAGGTCGACCAGCATTACATGCTCGCTGTTCTCTTTGGGATCCTCCGCCAATTGACGGGCCAGTTCTGCATCTTCCTGATCGCGGCCAGTTCTTTTAAAAGTTCCGGCAATGGGATGAATCTCCGCGATTCCTTCATTGACCACTAACTGAGCTTCTGGAGAACTTCCAAATATCCGGAAGTTTCCATAGTCAAAGTAGAAGAGGTAAGGTGAGGGGTTAATACTTCGCAGGGCCCTGTAGACATTGAACTCATCTCCGGTAAACTCTTGGCTGAACCGCTTGCTGGGAACGATCTGGAACACATCTCCCCGTGCGCAATGCTGTTTGCATTTGACTACCAACTCTTTAAAACCGGTATCGTCAAGATTGGAGGTTGGTTCTCCACATCTCGCAAATGGGTAGGCACTGTAGTTCCTGGACCGGAGGTATTGTTCAATCTCGTCCAGGTTCTCATCCTGATTGTAAGTATGGGCGAAGATGTAGGCCTCATTGTTGAAGTGATTGATCGCGATCACATTCTGATAGACCGCATAACAGATATCTGGAATTCCCAGAGCTCCTTCTTTTTGGGAGATCTCGATATTCTCGAAGTGGCGCACCGCGTCGTAATTCATGTATCCAAACAGACCGTTATGGATGAATTTGAAGGGGCCCGCATCTGCTTCAAACTGAGTGGAAAACTCACTCAATAGATCGACTACAGAATCGGTTGTGGTCAATGTATGCCGGTCTTCTTTGCCATCAGGGTACTGCCGGTAGAGTTGGTCATTGGTCAGAACGAATCGCGCAATGGGATTGCAACAGATATAACTGAAGCTATTGTCGTTGGCGTGGTAATCACTACTTTCAAGCAGCAAGCTGCCCGGAAAGCGATCCCTCATCCGCAGGTAGATGGAAACCGGGGTTAAGGTATCCGCCAGTAATTGCCTGTATGCCGTTTTTAATGGGTACTTCATAAAACTAAAAAAGGCTTGTCGTGAAGACAAGCCTTGGTATTTAATTTGCATAACCAGCGTGCACTCACGACTCTATTCGTAAAGTGGTCCACCACCAGTTATATTGTTTTTGATTTTTCATTTGAAGTTCAAATATAGCAATCAAATACAATCCTGCAAACCTTATACTCGTTAAAATTTCAAGGTGATATCCAGTTCGAAATCATCGTAGATCGCTTTGTCTCCAAGATTGTCGAAAAAGCTGCCAGATCCGTAACGGATTCCAAATTTGGTTCTATCGATAACTACCTTGGCAGTACCAGTGTTTCCGTTCATAACGAGGTCGAATGTCAGGGGTTGAGTCTCTCCTTTGATGGTGATATCTCCCATCAGGGTATGTGTATTGCCGCTTACCTTTCCTTTTTTGATATTTAGGGTAGCTGTTGGATGATTGGCAACACCGAAGAAATCGTCGGAATTCAGGTGGCCTTCCAATTTTTCCTTTCCTTTCCCCGCTTCCAGGTCAGTTACGGTCAGGGAAGTCATGTCTACAACGAACTTTCCACTTTTTACTGCGTCTCCATCCATTTCCAGGTAACCTTCCTTCAGATTGATGGTTCCGGTATGTTGTCCGGTCACTTTTTTACCTACCCAGGCAATTGAGCTTTCTTTTACATCGATCTTCTTGATAGTGCTTGGTGCAAAGGCAAATGCTGCCAGGGCAACAAATAAAAGGCTTAACGTTTTAGCTGTCTTTTTCATCGTTTTTAGTATTTACGTGTTAAATGGTTTTAAATAGAATGTCGTTTGATTTTCGAACCTTTGGATAATGTTGTGTGGCGTCTTCGTCGCTGCGATAGCCTATGGTGGCCACCACGGCGGCGTTTAGGTTTCTTTCACCTAGGCCTAGTATCTCGTTGTATTGGGCCGGATCGAAACCTTCCATCGGACAGGCATCTACTCTGCGCTCAGCGGCCGCTGAAAGTAGATTGGCCAGGACGATATAAGACTGTTTAGCTGTCCATTGAGCTTTGATCTCTTCTGGAAATCCGCCCAGGGTGTTCTTCATAAAATCTGCGTAGCCCTGAACATCTTCTTTGCTTACACCTCTTGTCTCGACCAGGTTATCGATATAATCATCAACCAATTCGTCACCAAAGGTGGATTGGTTGGCAATGACGACCACGTAGGCGGCATCGGTGATCTGGGTCTGGTTCCAGGAAGCTGGTTTCAGTTTGGCCCGGATCTCCGGGTCTTGAATGATCAGTACTTCATAAGGTTGTAGACCGTAGGAAGAGGCAGAGAGCCGCATGGCTTCTTTGATATAATCCAGGTCTTCGTCAGATAAGGACTTGGAGGGGTCAAATTTCTTGGTGGCATATCGCCAATTCAGACTGTCGAGGTAGTTACTCATCGTTTCGTAGTTTATCTAGGAGTTGATTTAATTTTTCTTTTTCTGTATGACTCAGGTTACTCACAATTTCCCGATTGATCTTTTCTGTCAGTGGATCCAATGTGCTAAGCAGATCCATGCCTTTGTCGGTAATGAATATCTCAACCTTTCTGCGGTTGGCTTCACATTGCTGACGCCGGGTCAGGCCTTTTTCGATCAGCTTGTCCACCAGGCGAGTGGTGTTACTGTTCTTATCGATCATCCTTTCTTGAATGGTAGACAGGTTAGCGGGCTGACCTTTTTGACCTCTTAAAATTCGTAAGACGTTATACTGCTGCATGGTCAGATCGTGCTGTCTGAACTGATCGATTGTCTTTTCAATGTGCCGACTGGTATACATGATATTGATAACCGTTTTGGTATCAATAGCCATGGGCTTGGTTGATTTTATACTTCTTTCTATCGACATAATTGTTAATACAACATTTGTAGATACAAATATATGCAGATTTTATGGAATTCATTCTCTTTAACACAATTTTATCATTGTCGGTTTTAAAATGGAGAAAGCCGGGATTAACGATTTGTTAAATGACTTCGGACTCCGGCGGTCATTCGCTACATTTAGTGCATGAAAGCATTTCTGCTACTTGTATCTTTTATAATCCTCCTGGTATCTTGTAAAGGGCAAGAAGAGTCCAAAACGGCACAGGCGGAATTGGAGCAAACAAGCGCGGTAAGTGATATTACTATCGACGAAGTTGGATCTACTATTGCAAGTTTTGATTTTGATCGCTTCGAAGAGTTATACCGCGGGCAATCCGAAGAGACTACTTACGTGATCAATTTCTGGGCCACCTGGTGCAAACCTTGTATCAAGGAATTACCTGCCTTTGAAGAGCTGAACAAAAAATTCAAAGATCAAAATGTAAAAGTGGTCCTGGTCAGTCTTGACCTTCCAGATCTGTTGGAGACCCAGGTCGTACCTTTTGTAAAGCAGAAAGGTTTGCAAGCGGAGGTAGTGATGCTGGACGATTCTGATGCTAATACTTGGATACCCAAGGTAGCAGAAGAATGGAGCGGTGCCATCCCGGCCACCTTGTTGATCAAGGGAGAGGAAGAGAAATTCTACGAGCGTTCCTTTACCTATGAGGAGATAGAAACTGAATTGAAAACCATACTCGAATAATCATGAAACTAAAACAATCACTCGTACTTTTTATTTGGGCCACGGCGGCCATCGTTGGTCTGTCTAGTTTTACATACCTGGATGGAGGTTACACCATTGGAGATGAGGCGGCAGACATCAACCTGAAGAATGTAGACGGCAAGATGGTCTCCTATGGTGATTATCCGGATGCCAAAGGTTTTATCGTGATCTTTACCTGTAACACCTGTCCGTATGCAGTTGCTTCAGAAGACAGGATCATTGCCCTGGATAAGGAATTTAAGAGCGAGGGCTACCCGGTTATCGCGATCAACCCGAATGATCCGGACGTTCAACCGGATGATACATTCCAACTAATGCAGAAGAAGGCCAAGGATAAAGGATTTACATTTCCTTATCTCTATGACGAGTCCAAAACGGTCTATGCCCAGTACGGTGCCAAGAAAACCCCACATGTTTACTTACTGAATAAAGAGAACGGAAAGAATATTGTGAAGTACATTGGCGCAATAGACGATAATGTCCGTAATGCCTCGGGTGTTAAAGATCGCTTTTTAGCTAATGCTGTAAACCAACTAATTAAGGGAAAAGAAGTTACCGTAAAAGAAACTAGAGCGATTGGCTGTTCCGTTAAGGTCAAGGCCTGATTCCGGTTTTTGTTTAACATTTACCCGAAACGAGAATGTAACGTTTCGGGTTTTTTTGCGTCTATTGAGGAAACATTTCTTATTTTTAAGATTTATTTAACACTATGCCAGATCTAACGCAGGACCAGTGGAAAAGCCAATTGGCAGCCGATAACGAGGCCGTTATCCTGGATGTCCGCACCAAAGAGGAATTCGATGAAGTCTCCATTCCAGGGGCTAAACAAATTGACATCTATGATCCACCTTCCTTTATGGAGGCTGTTCAGCAATTGGACGCCAGTAAGAATTATTACGTCTATTGCCGGTCAGGTGGTAGAAGTGCCCAGGCTTGTGCGGTACTCAATTCTATTGGTATCGAATCCACTTATAACCTCTTAGGGGGTATTATGGAATGGTCGGGAGAGACGGTACCTAATTGATCACTATTATGAGGAAAGGCCTGAATATTTTGATATTATTCCTTCTACTAGCCTTAGGGAGTTGTAAGCAGGAAGTGACCACGGGTGAGATCGAGGTGATCCCACCGCTGCAGGTCTATGAGGCCGTTTATGGTTCAGATTCTCTGCAATTGGTAGATGTTCGGACACCGGAAGAGTACTCCGTGTCCCATTTGAAGAATGCCCAAAACATTTGTGTTACCGATGACGATTTTCAGGATCAGGTAGGCGTATTAGATAAGTCCAAACCCGTATATGTCTATTGCCGATCCGGAAAGCGATCTGCCCGAGCGGCCAAGATCCTCAAGGAGATGGGGTTTACTAAAGTTTACGACCTACAAGGAGGTATACAGGAATGGCAAGACAACGAATTAGAAACTGTGAATTAAACAGTTTTCCGAATAAATTTAAACCGGGCAATGTCCCGGTTATTTTATCTTTAGTCGTCATATCCCGCCTCCCACCTTGCCTACTCCGCTGATTGTAGATTATTTATGAGTGACCCTTTACCACATATGGACCCGGTCAAACGGCTGATGCGTCAGCTCATCGCACTTTTTATGATTGTATCCGTGGGATGTGTTGTCCTTATCTATATAGGGACCTTTCAGCCGGATAATCAGCTCCAGCAGGCAGATACGAACGCATACTCAGCTCAGAGTATTTACGATCTGGAATACGCGGTATCGACCTTAGATCATTCTCCGGAGAACCTGGAGATCAAGTGGGGGTACGAACTATTCACCAAGACTCCGCAGTATATCGGTCCGGGTAATGGTGATTCACTAAAAATATACAGCGGAAACAATCTATCCTGTAACAACTGCCACTTGATGGGAGGGACCAAACCTTACGCGGCTCCCTTGATCGGGATAATCCAACGGTTTCCGCAATACCGGGGACGCGAGGATAAGATCGGGAGCATCGAAGAGCGGATAAACGGATGTTTAGAGCGGAGTATGAACGGTCGGATGATGCCAGAGGATAGCCGGGAGATGAAGGCTTATATTGCCTATCTCAACTGGTTGAGCCGATTTGCACCTGACGACGGCAAGATAGAAGGGCAGGGTTTTGTAAGTATCCAATTGCCGGATCGCGCTGTGGACCTGGAACAAGGCGCGGCTATATTTCATCGGGTATGCTCTGAATGTCATGGTGCCAATGGACAAGGACGACTCAAACCCAATTCCCAGGTTTATCTATATCCACCCTTATGGGGGCCAGATTCCTTCAACAACGGAGCGGGTATGAATCGGGTAATCACCGCGGCCCAGTTCATCAAGGCGAACATGCCATTTGGTGTGACCTATCTCGACCCTAAATTATCTGACGAAGAGGCCTATGATGTTGCCGGATACATCAACCAAAGAAACCGTCCTGTCAAGGCTAATCTGGAGAAAGATTTCCCTGATCTGGTGAAAAAACCTGTGTCTACACCTTATCCGCCATTTGCGGATCCATTTAGTATCGAACAGCATCAACTCGGCCCGTTTTTGGAGATCATGGCCTTTTATAAACGTGAGCATCAAATAGAAAAGAGCAAATAAGTAGGGAAATTCGCATGCGCCTTGCCTAGACCATGCCGTTGAATTTTCGTAAATTATAACCGCTTCCTTCTACCTCCGCTTCCTACCCGGTATTCATCTAACCAATAAACACTTTTTATGAAATCTGCAGATTTAAATTCGCGCAGGCAATTCTTGAGCGCCGTGGCGCTTGGAGCAGCCGCTAGTAGCCTATCCGTTTTGACCAACCCGATACAGGCTGCTCTACCAACTCTACCAACTCATCCACCGCTATCGCCCAATGATGCGGACAAGTGGTTTAAGGACAACGTTAAGGGAAGTCATCGCATTGCTTACGATGGATCTACACCTCACGACGGATTTCCAGTTATTTGGACATGGGCATTCTACCTCACCAACAATCAGACCGGTACTCCAGATGGAGATATGACGGCGGTTTGTGTCTTGCGTCATTCGGCCATACCATTTGCCATGAAATCAGAACTTTGGGAGAAGTATAAGTTTGGGGAAATGTTCGATGTCAAAGACAACAAAACACAGGCACCTTCATTGCGAAACCCGTATTACGAGCCTCAAGATGGTGACTTCCCACTACCCGGGATCGATGGAATCAAAAAGATGCAAGAGCGTAAGGCCATGTTCTGTGTTTGCGATCTGGCACTGCGGGTATACAGTGGTGTGGCAGCTGCTGGTATGGGACTAGATTCTGATGCCGTTTACGAGGAATGGAAAGCCGGTGTGCATCCAGGCATTCAAGTTGTACCTTCTGGGGTCTGGGCCTTGGGTAGAGCACAAGAACACGGATGTGGTTACATATTTGCCGGTAATTAATGCGATTGTCATGAGAAAGTTTGTCAGTGTTTTAATGCTGTTGATCGGAGGGCTGGTGATGGCCCAGGAAAAGCCGGTCAAGATCGTCTTTGACGTGACCAGTGCCGACGAAGGAACACATCAATCTACTATTCGCCATGTCAAATTTATGTCCGAGGCTTACCCGGAGTCGGAATTTGAAGTGGTTATGTATTCCAAGGCCATGAACATGGTCTTAGCAGACAAATCTTCTGTGGCTAAGGATATTGAGACCTTGGCCGCCGAAGGTAATGTTTCGTTTAAAATCTGTCAGGGAACTATGAACCGCTATAAGGTAAGTGAAGACCAATTGATCAAAGGTGTAGACGTCGTGCCGGATGGCATACTGGAGATCATTCAAAAACAAGCGGAGGGCTGGGGTTATATCAAGGAAGCCCACCAATAATTAAATACCAACCAACTGTGAGCCCGATCTTTCTAGATCGGGCTTTTTTTTGTTGAGGTCAGTTTAGCTTTTTTTTCTAAGTTTATTGTTTCAACGTATTGTCCCATTCCGGATGCATCTAATCGAGGTTAAGACTGCTGAGCATCAGCAAGAATTTATCGACTTTGCCCATTCCCTTTATGCAGGTGATCAGGCGTATATAAGACCACTTAATCAGGATATCAATCAGGTCTTTGATCGTGAAAACAACCCTACATTTCATCGTGGAGATTGTATTCGATGGTTATTGACAGACGCTGAAGGTACCATCGGAAGAATTGCGGCCTTCGTGGTCGATCGTAAGGCGGTGGACTCCGAACTAGAATCTACAGGTGGAATTGGTTTTTTTGAATGTTCGCCAAGTCAGGAAGCAGCCAATTTACTTTTTGATACAGCTAAGAAATGGTTGATCGAACGCGGTGCCTCCTACATGGATGGTCCGATCAACTTTGGACGCCGAGATAAATGGTGGGGGTTACTGACCATAGGTTATGATTTGGAACCCAATTATAACTGTAATTATCATTTACCCTATTACAAGGAACTGTTCGAGAATTACGGATTTCAGGTCTATTATGAGCATTATACATTTAGGAAGGATACCCGTGTGATGGTCGATCAGAAGCTTCAGCGGAAGGCTAGTATGGTGGCCGAAAATCCCGACTATGATGTTCGGTCATTTGATATGAAGAATTTCAAGAAACAGGTAGCAGATATTGTTGATATCTACAACAAGGCCTGGGTCAAACACGAGGGTGTTTCAGGGTTGAGTTACGAACAGGCCATCAAGATGTTTAAGAGGATGAAACCCATCATTGATCCGAGGATCATGTGGCTGATTTATTACAAAGACCAGCCTATTGCCTTTTATCTGAATATACCTGAAGTGAATCAGATCTTTAAGCACCTCAACGGTAAAATGAGCCTGATAGGCACTCTGAAGTTCTTATGGTATAAATTGACCATGAAGAATACCAAGATGTTGGGGATAGTTTTCGGTATTGTCCCTGAACATCAGGGAAAAGGTGTGGACGGCTCCCTTGCTATGACCTGTTACAATGCAATGAAAACCATGCCCGGTCTATATGATAACCTGGAGATCAATGGAATAGGAGACTTTAATCGTAAGATGATCATCGTAGTCAAGCAGGTGGGGGGAGAGATCTGCAAGGTGCACTCTACCTACAGGTATTATTTTGATCGGGAAACTCCGTTTGAGCGGATGAAACCGATAAGATAGGCTATCGCTTCAGTCGGGCTGAGGCTGGAGGCATGGTCCCAAAGACACGATCCCAAAATGTATTGGAAACACCAAAAGCTTTGTCTGGAAAGCGGTAGTGGTGAAGACTGTGATGGTGCCATAGATGACGGAATCGCTTGGGTGGTTTCATGGTATGGGTAGCCCGGTGTACAAATGAGTACATCAAGTAACCGCTAAAGAATCCTGGAAAAAATCCGAAGGTCAGATCAGAGTATCCTGCGATCCAGAAGATCAAAAAGAAAATCCCAAACAACACACTGGCCATAATGAGGCCCGGTACCGGAGGCATTAACAATCTCTCCTCATCTTTTGGGTGTTGGTGATGTGATCCGTGCATGATGAAATGGAAGCGTTGAGACCATTTGGCCTCAGTCACCCAATGAAACAGGAAACGGTGAAGCATATATTCTGCAAAGGTCCAGACAAAGATCCCGCTCACAAATAAGCCAAGCACCATCAAAGGACTAAGTCCGATCCAGTCAACAGCAACATAGATCAAGGCCGCAATGGTCAACCCATAGACGATAATGTTTTGAATCGGATTGGTTTTCGTAAGGCTCTCCAGGACAGGATTCTTGAAGATCTGGGCATTTCCTTCCTGAAAATCGGTGGTCACTTTCGGCTTCATACACTCAATTTTAAGTCAAAATTAATAAGGCCGGATTGAATATCAAAGTTTTAACTGAGGTTCTTACGGAAGAATGCAATTGTTCTTTCCCAAGCCAGCGTAGCGGCTTTTTCATCAAATCTCGGGGTTGTATTGTTGTGAAACCCGTGATTGGCATTCGGATACATATGCATGGTGTAGTCTACGGAGTTCTTCTTTAAAGCGGTTTCATAAGTGGGCCAACCTTCGTTAACGCGACTGTCCAATTCTCCGTAATGGATCAGCAATGGAGCTTTAATTTTGGTCGTGTCCTCTGCGGAAGGCTGACGGCCATAAAAGGGAACTGCTGCTCCCAGATCCGTTAGCTTTACAGCCATCATATTGGAGATCCATCCACCGAAACAGAAGCCAACCACTCCAACCTCGCCTGTACAATCGGGGTGTGATCTTAAAAATTCATAGGCAGCAATGAAATCCTCTAACATTTCATTACGGTCTCGCTGACGCTGCATGGTCCTGCCTTCATCGTCGTTGCCAGGATATCCACCCAGTGGGCTCAGTGCGTCGGGCGCAAGACTGATAAAGCCTTCCACCGCAGTTCGTCTACCTACGTCGGCTATATACGGGTTTAGTCCCCTGTTTTCATGCACCACGACCACCCCGGGAAGTTTGGTCTTTGCCTCCTTGGGTTTGGAAAGTAATCCGCTAATAGTCCCGCCACCTTTCGGAGAAGGATAATTAATCATCTTAGAATCGAGCCGCGGATCATCCTGTGAAACCAGAACACTGTTGATGTAATCAGGAGAAATAAAACTGAGCAAGGCCCCTACGGTCAAACCACCCACAGCATAAAGGGATAATTTTTCAATGAACACCCGCCGATTGATCCGATTATGGGCATAATCATCATAGAGGTCGAAAACTTCTTGGCTGATGTCTTCTTTTCTAAGCTCTTTCATTTCGTCGAATTTAATTCTTTAAGATACAAAGATGAATGGTACGCGGGCATCAGTGGTTTACCGATAGATCTATTTCATCACAATAAATAAATGACCATAAATCCGAGATAGGTTCCCAGCGCATTTCCAAGAGTCCCTACAAGTATGGCAGGAAGTACCAACTCTTTTCTCCCGAATGTTTCGGCCAGGGCAATGGCGGTTGTACCACCGCCAATGTTGGCCTGACTGCTAATGGCCACCATATCCCAGTCTCGCAGAAATAGTCCCCCTAATAAAATGGTCAAGACACCGTGTATAATCACTCCCAACCCGGTGAACAACAATAAGGTAAGACCGATCTGTTTTAGTTCAATCACCGAGGCGATCTCGCAATAGGCTCCAATAACAGCAAGGAAGATATAGACAAGGTATAGCCCTAACGGCTGACTACCTTTAAGCCTGGCCACAGATTTATTTTGTGCCAGGAGAATACCCAGTGTGGTGATGGTAATAATCGAAGGGATCTGTGGTACCCATTCCTTGACCAATTGGGTGATCCAGAAAGCTACTAGCCCCAACAGGACGAGCAAGGCCAGGGATTTATAACCTATCGGCATCTCGGAAACCTTTTCGTCTTTAGACTGTTCGATTTCTATACGCCTATCTTTCCAATAAGGTCTCATAATGGCAGGAATGGCCAGGGTCACGATGATCCAAAGAGTAGTGACCACATTGTCTACGGCAATTGTTCCCGCATAGAGGGCCCCTTTCTCCTGGAATCCATATTGCAGTGCAATCGCATTAAAGTTGATGCTTCCTCCTGTATAGGTTCCCGTAAGCATACCGGCAAGTATGCCAGCATCTTCTCCCAATGTTGAGGCGGGATCGATGATCCACCAGGAAAACAGTATACCCATCACGGTTGCCAGTGATCCAATAAGGAATAACGCGATCATAGGGCCTCCCGCTTTTTTTATTGATCTCAGATTTACACCGAGTAACAAATAGAAAATCGAAATAGGAGCCAGGTAAGTGAAAATACCATCGTATAGCGGAATGGAGTTAGATGCGGATGGAATCAATCCCAGATTCGCTATCACAGCCGTAAACACAATGGCAAGTAGGGCAATTCCAAATTTCTTTCCGATTTTGGTCTTAGCCGCAAAATAGGACAGCACCACCATCAGGCAGAGCATCATCAGTACATAAATTGGGTTGGTTATGGAGTGGATAGGGTCCAAACTTGGTCAGTGTTCTGGAAAATTACTTTAAAATTACTGACTAGACAAGGGCCTGTTATTCTTGAATCGGGATATCTGCATTCATGAAGCCCCTAAATCAACTTGATTGGGACTTGGATGATAGGGCATTAAAGACTAGATTGTGTCGGGTGGGGATTAATGCCCCTAGGTAGAAATCATTTTTCGTTTTGGTTAGCCGTTAGCCATGGCTGGCAAGCTGGAAGAATATCTTTTTCTATTTTCAATCCGTGTTTTCAACAGATTTTTATTTGATCGTGGAGCCGGGGACGGCCGAACGGTCGCCAACGGTCCGGTGGACCTTTGGTAGTGAGGAGCGAGCTGGTGCGGTGGCTTTTAATGATCTTTCATATTTAGGGGAATCACAGAAATCACTGTGCCTCAATCTTCACTCTTTACCCCTCACGCTTCACTCAACAGGAGAGATTACCACGCTGCACTCGGTGATCTCCAATTGATCCCATCCTGCAAATACAAACCCCAGATGCTAGCGCATCCTTTTTTCACTTCACTGCTCACTCTTCACTCAACGGGAGAGAGTACCTCGCAGCGCTCGGTGATCCCTACTATTTCCAGTCCTGCAAATAAAAATCTGTGTTCGCAAAGCGAACTACGTATTTCAACAAAAAAAGTCCATCAAGCAAGCTTGTGGACTTTTTCTATTTCAATCCGTGTTTTCAACAGATTTTTATTTGATCGTGGAGCCGGAGGGATTCGAACCCTCGTCCAAACGCGCTACAGCACGGCTTTCTACATGTTTAGTCCGCTTTAGGATTTTGGACCGCGCCCCGGTAGTGGACAACCAAGTTGCAGCTTAGCTTCAATTTGTTTTCGCCTGTGCATCAAAGCCCTGCACGGGCTAGGTTTACTTTTACGAAGCCACTATATCAGTTACCGCAAACCAAGGTCGCTGAGTGACTTCCTGCTTGCCCACCTTGTGGGCCGAGGCATATCCTACTATAATTCAGATTATGCAGCTAGGGCGTAGTTATTCTCGCCGTTTAAAAAAGATGAAATATGAGATTTACGAGCTGTATTCCAGCGCTCGACATGCTTACTGTACCATAAGTCCCGCTGTCAAAACCAGTCGGCCCCATGGTTTTTCAAAGAGCTGAAAATGGGCGTAAAGATAGTCTTTTTGGCTTATCTTAGCGCTCGTTTTTATACTTCAAAAAGTATTCCAAATGTCCATAACCTTTGCCCTTATCAAGGAAAGAAAGACACCGCCGGATCGCCGGGTGGTATTTTCGCCTGAAGCCTGCCAGTCTGTCATAGAACAATATCCTGATTCCCGCATCCTGGTGGAATCCTCAGATATCAGAGTCTATCACGATGAGGTCTATGAACAACGGGAGCTAACCGTTTCTGATGATGTATCCTCTGCCGATGTGATGTTGGGGGTAAAAGAGGTTCCTGTAGAGTCCTTGGTTCCTGGTAAAAAGTATTTCTTTTTCAGCCATACCATTAAGAAGCAGCCTTATAACCGGGACTTGCTGCGCGCAATTCTGGATAAGAAGATCGAACTCTACGACCACGAGACCATAGAAAATGAAAGAGGAGGCCGTTTGATCGGTTTTGGGTACTATGCCGGTCTGGTTGGGGCTTACAACGGTTTGCGTATGTATGGTCTGAAAGAAGGGCTTTTCGTTCTGCCAAAGGCCGAGGATCTGCCGGATCTGTCCGCCATGAAGGAAGAGCTGGACCATATCCAATTACCAGCCATTAGAATAGTGCTGACCGGGAGTGGAAAGGTGATGCGAGGGGCAAAGGAAATATTGGACCATATTAAACTCAAAGAGGTTGGTGTCGCTGATTATCTGAAGGAGAATTTCTCCGAAGCTGTTTATACAGTTGCGGACGTTGATGATTACAACCTGCCACCTGAAGGTCAAAACTTTGACCGCAGTGCATTTTACGGCGACCCAACTGGATACAGACCTAATTTCATGCCATTGGCCAGAAGAAGTGATGTTTTTATCGCCGGTCACTTCTATGGAGATGGTGCACCATTTCTTTTTACAAGGGAAGATGCGCGCCAGGCGGATTTTGCTATTCGTTATATCGCCGATATTTCCTGCGATATTGACGGACCTGTAGCCTCTACCATCAGACCGTCTACCATTGCAGAGCCATTTTACGGATACAACCCTCAATCTGAAAGCGAGACAGATTATGAGAAGAAGGGTTCGATTGCGGTTATGGCTGTAGATAACCTGCCGTGCGAGTTACCCAAGGATGCCAGCGATGGTTTTGGAGCAATGTTCTTGAAGGAAGTAATTCCAGCTTTCTTTGACGGAGATAGTCGAGGAATCCTCCATAGGGCGCGTATCACTAACGAGGAAGGCAAACTCACGCCTCGTTTCTCCTATCTCCAAGATTTCGTGGACGGAAAGGAGTAACTAGCGGTCCCCACAGTCAAGCTGACTTTTGTCATACTTTTTTCGGCTTAGGAATCGGACATTTAATGTATAAAATGTTCGTCATGAAAGAAGGAACTCGCATATCAGCAATAATGACCCGAAACGTGGTTACGGTACAAGTAACCGATCCCCTAGAAAGGGCAGAGCAGTACTTTAAAAAGAAACACATACGGCACATACCGGTCATCGAGAAGGGACTGATTACAGGTATGCTTAGCTATAATGATCTGTTGAGGATCAGTTTTGCAGATTCTTATAGTGTGGCCGACGATTTTACCTCAGATTCGGTTTATGATATGTTCTCCATAGATCAGGTCATGGTTAGGAATGTGACTAGCGTGACCCCGAACATGACGGTTCGCAGTGTGGCCAGGATTTTTGCAGAAAAGGAATTCCACGCTTTACCGGTTGTGGAAGATGATCAATTGGTCGGTATCATTACCACCACTGATGTAATTAACTTCTTACTCGATCAATACGAATAAGAACAACTAACTGATCAGAAAGCCGCTATCGCCTTAACAGACAGCGGCTTTTTTTGTCCTAAATTTGAAGTGTGCGACCTGCAGAGGACTATATTTTAAGGCAAGAAGAACCATTTAGGTCTATCTTGCTTCAATTGCAGATGATCATCGAACAGCATCTTCCAGAGGCGCAGCTACTTTACAAATGGAAGGTACCCTTTTACTATTCTGACAATAAGCCGATCTGTTATTTGAACGTCAGCAAGGGTTGTGTGGATGTTGGTTTCTGGGCGGGAGAGCATTTCCACCGGCATTTGGAGCATCTCAATTCCGAAAACCGGAAGTACGTCAAGTCACTTAGATATTATCAAGTAGAGGACATCGTAACCCATATTTTGTCCGATTTGTTAGTGGATGCCTATGAATTTAGGAACGTTCCGTTTAAAGCCCGTTGACGGTTTGGCGAATGGCTACCAGATCGGTCAATAACTTTTCCAAGTGACGAATATCTAACATGTTTGCTCCGTCGCTTTTGGCATTGGCCGGGTCGAAGTGAGTTTCCAGGAAGATCCCGTCGGCACCGGCCGCAATTCCTGCACGTGATATGGTCGCTATCATATCTGGTCTTCCACCAGTAACACCAGATGTCTGATTAGGTTGTTGCAGGCTGTGTGTCACATCCAAAACGGTTGGCGCGAACTGTTTCATAGTTGGAATTCCGCGGAAATCCACGATCATATCCTGGTATCCAAACATGGTACCTCTATCGGTGACCATGACCTGCTCATTACCAGAATCAGTAACCTTTCGAACGGCGTGCTGCATACTCTCCGGGCTCATGAATTGTCCTTTTTTCAAGTTGACCACTTTACCCGTATTAGCCGCCGCTACAACCAGGTCCGTCTGTCTGACCAAAAAGGCAGGAATCTGCAATACATCGACGTATTGAGCTGCTTTGGCTGCATCAGAGACTTCATGAATGTCCGTAACGGTTGGTACCTCAAATTTTTGAGAGATCTTGGCCAATATCTCCAGGGCATTTTCATCCCCAATACCAGTAAAACTATCAATACGGCTCCGATTGGCCTTTTTGAAACTTCCTTTAAAGACGAATGGAATACTCAGTTTATCTGTGATATTCAGTACTTGCTCTGCGATGCGCAGAGCCATTTCCTCTCCTTCAATCGCACAAGGTCCCGCCAGCAGGAAAAAATTGTTGGAATTGGTATGTGAGAGATGGGGGATCTTGGATAAATCCATGGGATTGATTTTGAGTGACAAAGATACCAGAAAATCCATTATTTACCAGTACTTTTGCGCCGCCAAAAGGAGCACATCATGAACATTAGGAATATTGCCATTATTGCCCACGTAGACCACGGAAAGACCACTTTGGTAGACAAGATCATGCACCATTGCAGTCTCTTTAGAGAGAATCAGCAGACCGGTGAGTTGATCCTGGACAATAACGACCTGGAACGGGAAAGAGGAATCACCATTACCTCCAAAAACGTTTCTGTGAATTACAAAGGGACCAAGATCAACATCATCGATACTCCTGGTCACGCCGATTTTGGCGGTGAGGTAGAGCGCGTATTGAATATGGCCGATGGAGTCTTGCTGCTCGTAGATGCGTTTGAAGGTCCAATGCCTCAGACCCGGTTTGTTCTGCAGAAAGCATTAGATCTGGGTAAGAAACCTTGTGTTGTGGTGAATAAAGTAGACAAGGAGAACTGTACACCGGATGAGGTACATGAGGCTGTCTTTGATCTGATGTTCGAATTGGGCGCCGAAGAGTGGCAGTTGGATTTTCCGACGGTTTACGGATCGGCCAAACAGAATTGGATGAGTGAGGATTGGCAGCAGCCAACCGATAATATTGAGCCGCTATTGGATATGGTCCTGGAGCATATACCAGAACCTAAAGTAGAACAGGGAACTACTCAGATGTTGATCACCTCCCTGGATTACTCTTCCTTTACGGGCCGAATTGCCATAGGGAGACTGCAACGTGGTCAGCTTAATGAAAATGATCAGGTTACCCTGATCAAACGGGACGGTAGTCAATTGAAGTCACGCATTAAGGAATTGCACACTTTCGAAGGTTTGGGCCGTAAGAAAGTACAGCAGGTTGAGGCCGGGGATATCTGTGCCCTTGTTGGTCTGGAAGGATTTGAGATCGGCGATACTGTTGCCGATGCCCAGGAACCAGAAGGACTGGCCACCATCGCCATCGATGAGCCTACCATGAGTATGCTATTTACCATTAACGATTCCCCATTCTTTGGTAAGGATGGTAAATTCGTTACCTCTCGTCACATCAAGGAGAGACTGGAGCGGGAGCTTGAAAAGAACCTGGCCCTCCGGGTTCAAGCAACTGATAGCGCGGATAAGTTCATGGTATTTGGACGAGGAGTTCTCCATTTGTCCGTCCTGATAGAAACTATGCGCCGTGAGGGGTATGAGTTACAGATCGGTCAACCCCAGGTGATCGAGAAGGAGATCGATGGGCAGCGATGCGAGCCAGTAGAAGAATTGAACATCGATCTGCCGGAGCACGTCAGCGGGAAGGCTATCGATATGGTCACCATCCGAAAGGGAGAGATGGTCAGTATGGAAGCCAAGGGAGAGCGGATGATCTGTAAGTTCGTCATCCCATCTCGAGGTATTATTGGTCTGAGAAACCAATTGCTTACGGCAACTGCTGGTGAAGCCATAATGACACATAGATTCCTGGAATATCAACCGTTAAAGGGTGGTATACCGGAACGACAGAATGGTAGTTTGGTCTCTATGGAAAAGGGGACCGCTATCCCTTATTCTATCGATAAGCTGCAAGAGAGAGGTCGTTTCTTTGTTGATCCTGGAGAAGAGATTTACGAAGGTCAGGTCATCGGTGAGAATTCTCGAAGTGACGACATGGTGGTCAATGTGACCAAGACCAAGAAACTCACCAATGTACGCTCTGCCGGGGCGGATGATAAGACGCGTATTGTACCTGCGATCAAGTTCTCATTGGAAGAGGCTTTGGAATACATTCAAAAGGATGAATATGTGGAAGCCACACCCAATCATCTTCGTTTGAGAAAGATCCTGCTTAAAGAGGTAGATCGTAAAAGAAACAAGGCGTAAGGATATCAGCTTTACTTCTTGGCCTTTAGGCTAGCTTGCCCGGCCTGAATCCAAAGTATCAATAGGAAGAATATAGCCCAGTGGTTGTAGAAAGTGAATCGATTCACGGTATACATGCCTAAGGATACCAGTGCCATATTGCCATATAAGAGCAACAAGGCCAGGGTCATACACTCCATATTGCGGCTAGCGTTGCGTTTTGACAGGCTATATATCCCATAGAGCAGCAGGAATAACAGAACGACGGCCAAAGCTGTACTTCCTATACCATGAACAAAATTCCCACGATAGATTCGGAACCATCTCCTAAAGTTGTTTTTGATCAGGACCGGGGCCATTTGTCCCGTTACGCGATCCACTTCGATAAAGGTTTCATATCTATCCTTACCGGGTGCAATGATCTCGCGACCTTCCATAAAAAGGGTGGAATTCGCAATTTCGGTGAACTGATAGACATAGATCACTACCGGATCCCAGTAGAAGTCGTTGGGATGGTCTATATGTAGTTTCTTGGCTGCCAGGGAGGCGTGCATTTGTGAAAAATAGTTGCGTTTGACCTCTTCGTCAAAGAGATCGACATCCTCGAGCTCGGCCACGAACATAGCGGGCGCCATGAAGTGGATACCCTGCCAGGGCGTCCTTACAAAATGTCCGTGCTGCAAGTAATGATAGGACCTATCTGTGAGGTTGCCTACAAGGGGTATAGCCAACCAGAGGATCATAACCATCAAGAATGGCCGTAATTGACCCTTGTCCCTGTAGATCAAATAAGCCAAAGCGATGCCGATGGGTACCAGGAAAATAAATTGATTCCGTACACTTAACAGCAGCAATAACCAAGGAATAGCCAATAACAGGGACCTATTGCTTCTACGAATCAAAGCTCCGAACAGTTGGGCGATTACTACCAGGAAGAGCGGATAGGCCAAGGCTTCGCTCAGCACTTTATTACCGATACGAATATCAAAGACATAGGGTGCGAGCAACACTACACAAAGCACAACAACTGACAAAGGCTGTAAAATTTTAAGTCTTTTTAGCTTGCGAAGGAAATAACCAATACCCCAACAGCCAATAACCGCTTGCAGTCCTTTTAGAATCCATTCAAAATATTCACCTGAAATCGCCGTTACTGCCCTTAGGAACAAGGGGTATCCGGCTGTTCGGATAAGGTAGCTTTTCAGATAGCCTTCAGAATCCGGGAAATAGACCAATTCACGGTATAGTACAACGAGGGTAGTGAAGAGGAAGAGCCCCCATACAAGATATTTAGCCTGTCTGGATGTGATCATTTATCTTGTAAAATCGGGCATAATTCCGATAAAAGTAAAAATAATTTTAGATTTACAGAGCGACACCTAATTCGGGTTATTTGAACCAAAAGAGCAATAGAAATCGTGGAAATTTTCGGGTTTTCATGTATCAGTCAGATCGGAAAGAAGATTGGGACCGGTTTATCCGGCAGGCCAAGAATGCCACATTCTTATTTGAGCGTGACTTTATGGACTACCACCGGGACCGTTTTCGGGATCATTCCATCATGGTCTATAGGGATGAACAGGTCTTTGCTGTCTTACCGGCCAATAAACAGGGAGATCAGCTAATTTCTCATCAGGGATTGACCTACGGTGGTTTTGTCCTAGGGACAGGAGCTAAACTTAGCGATAGCTTAAAAGCCTGGGCTTTGTTGCTGGAGTTTCTGCACGATAAAGGAATTGAATCTTTAAAGATCAAAAATATTCCCGGCTTCTATACCATTTTGCCATCAGATGAGTTGGCATATTTCTTGTTTCTCTGCCAGGCCAAACTCTTGGAAAGGGATTTGATCATGCTGATCGATCAGGACCAGGCCTTGGGCTTCCAAAAGAACAGAAGGGAAGGGATAAACAAGGCCATGCGAAAAGGCCTGGAAGTGAAAATAGACAACGATTTTGAAGCATTTTGGACCCAAATTTTGCGGCCCAACCTAAGCCGGAAGCACGGGGCGGAACCTGTTCATTCACTGGAGGAGATCAAATTATTGCATCACCGATTCCCGCAGCAGATCAAGCAGGTGAATATCTATCATGAGGATAAGATAGTGGCCGGCACCACGGTCTTTTTGACCAGAACCACCATCCATCCGCAATATGTATCGGCCAATGAGGACAAGAATCAATTGGGCAGTCTCGATATGTTATACGACTTTTTGATGCGGGAATTTTCCGAAGGGCGCAGATATTTTGATTTTAATACCTCGGTCGATCCGGATTCAGGTCATTTGAATCCCGGATTGATCTTTTGGAAGGAAACCTGTGGAGCCCGTGCATATGCCATGGACAACTATTTGGTGGAAACTGCATCTTATAAACGCTTAAGCGAACAATTGGTTTGATCCCATTTTTAGATCTTAAAGAAAATAATCGCCGTTTCGAGCAGGAATTCAGGACCAAACTGGATCAAATGCTGGATACGGGCTATTATATACTCGGAGATGAAGTTGACGCCTTCGAGCAGGAATATGCGCAGTATTGTGGTACTGAGTTTTGTGTAGGTGTAGCCAATGGACTGGAGGCACTTCAATTGATTCTCGAAGCCTATATTCAATTAGGAAAGGCGAAGAGAGGCGATGAGGTATTGCTTGCTGCGAATTCCTATATCGCTACGGTTTTGGCTGTAAAGCAGGCTGGTATGGTCCCCGTTTTGGTAGAGTGCGAAACCAGTAGATATAGTTTTGACCTCGAGGCCTTACAAGCCGCCATCACGAACAAGAGTCGGGTGATCATGCCCGTCCATTTATACGGCCAATTGGCTCCTATGGAAAAGATCAATGAACTGGCCCGTAAGCACGACTTGATAGTGGTGGAAGATGCGGCTCAAGGGCATGGTGCCATGAATAACGAAGGCCAGAAGGCCGGAGCCCTTGCAGATGCTGCAGGCTTTAGCTTTTATCCAACCAAGAACCTGGGGGCTCTTGGAGATGGCGGCGCAGTAACGACCAACGATGGGCAACTGGCTGATCTGATCAGAAAATTGCGGAATTACGGATCGGCCAAACGCTATATCAATGATCATCCGGGCATGAATTCCAGGCTGGACGAACTTCAGGCCGCCTTTCTTCGGTGTAAATTACCTGTTTTGGACGATGATAATGCCCAAAGAAGAGCTGTTGCTCAGGCTTATTTTAGTGGGATTAATAACCCTTGCATAAGGCTTCCCTGGTACGATGGTGGCATGGATCACGTTTTTCATCTGTTCGTCGTACGAGTTGCTGATCGTGAAAAATTTATTCACTACCTAACAGAACAAGAATTGGGATCACTTATTCATTATCCGGTTCCACCACATCGTCAAGCGGCCTTGCCCGAATTTCATAAGTTGAGTTTCCCGGTCTCTGAACAAATTCATAATGAAGTGGTCAGCATTCCAATTTCTCCTGTAATGCAGCAAGATCAAGTTCAATTGGTCATACAAATCCTTAATGCCTACACTCCTTGAAGATACCTCGATTCATTCGTGAGAACCTACTTCTGAAAATGACCGGCCTCAATGCCGGGGTCATTGCGGTTCGCCTCGTAATTTCTCTCTTTATTCAGCGACTCCTGGCCCAAATGGTGGGCGAAGCGGGGGTGGCCAAAGTAGGATCCCTTCGCAACCTGATACAGATGTTGACCTCCATCACCTCCTTAGGGGTCTTTAACGGAGTTGTAAAATATCTGGCAGAGTATAAATCGGACAAACCTCAGTTGCAGAAGCTCTTCTCGACTACCATGGTCTTTACCCTCTTGGGAAGTGTGGTCAGTGGGATACTACTCTTGGTTTTTGCCAAGGAGGTAAGTAATTATCTTTTTGCGACCTCAGATTTCGTCTACCTGATCAAATTGGTTGCTCTGATCGTTCCTTCCATTGCCATTCAACGCATATTCTACGGAGTGGTCAACGGCCTATCAGCTTACAAGAAATTTGCCAAGATCGATCTCTTTGCCTACTTACTCAATGCGGCTTTGCTAGTCTGGCTACTATATCGGGACAATATCGATGGGGTATTGGTCGCCATTGCCATTGCGCCTCTGGTTCAGATCCTGGTGATCATCTTGATCTTCGGGAAAGTGCTCAGGGAGTATGTCCAATTCAGCAAGTTGAGCTTTACAACACCAATGGCGAAGTCCTTATTGGCATTTAGCCTGATGTCCTTTGCGTCTACAGTGCTGACCAATTATGTGGAGATCGATGTACGGGCCATGATCACTCGCAGGATCACCGAATCTGACGCCGGGATATGGACGGCTATGACCAATATTTCCAAGAACTATATGGTCTTTTCCACAGCTATCTTCTCTTTATATGTCTTGCCTAAATTCTCGGCCATTAACAGCCGATCCGGCTTCTATGCCGAATTGCGAAACATATACAAGACCTTACTGCCCATTTTTGGGTTGGGGATGATACTGGTCTATATTTTCCGGGATTATGTGGTGCTGTTGATCTATCCGGATTTTGAAGGTCTGGCTTCCCTGTTTAAATGGCAACTGATCGGGGACTTTATCCGGCTGGCCGGATTAGTCCTGATGTATCAATTCCTGGCCAAGAAACTGGTTAGAAATTACATAGCCTCTGAGATCTTCTCGCTGGCTATGTTCTATATCTTAGCGCGATACCTCACTACAGATTATGGTTTGGAGGGAGTTGTACTTGCTCACATGATCCGCTATGTCTTCTACCTGATCTTCGTATTTGTCCTGATCCAGCGGTATTTCAGAAAGAATCCGGGATTGGAAGAAAGTAATGAGTGATAGTCAAAAGGAATATCGTCAGATCTTAAAGGCGACCTCCCTCTTCGGAGGAGTACAGGTGTTCAATATCCTGATCGCCATTGTCCGTTCCAAGGTAATTGCCTGGCTAATTGGTCCTGCCGGAATGGGTATTGCCAGCCTGCTCAACTCTACACTGAACCTGGTTAACGGGGCCACAAACCTGGGCTTGGACCGATCTGCCGTAAAAGAGATCGCCTTTGCCGAGAACTCTGATAATGAGCAGAAAAGTGAGCGCTTGATCGCCATTTTAAACCGTTTGGTTTGGATCACTTCTTTGGTTGGTGCTCTGTTGATGACCGTTTTTTCAGGGCCACTTAGTCAATGGGCCTTCGGGGATACTTCCTACGATTGGGCCTTTATGTGGTTATCATTGGCGTTGATCTTTAAGCAGCTGACCGCGAGCCGTCTGGCAGTGCTTCAAGGCCTCCGAAAGCTAGGAAACCTGGCCAAGGCCAATTTGATCGGTAACGGTGTTGCACTGGTGCTCACCTTACCCTTATACTACTATTACGGAATAGTTGGGATAGTACCTGCCATCATTCTCACGGCCTTGATCAGCTTGATTGTCGTAATGATCTACAGTCAGGGAATCTCGCGCTCCAAGGACAAAATTGGTCGTAAGGATCTGATCACAGAGGGAAAATCCATGGTCAACCTAGGGGTAATGATGTCTTTAAGTTCTATGATCACCCTGGTGGTGGGATACCTGATACAGATCTATATCAGTGGGACTGGGGGCTTGGACGAAGTGGGACTTTATAATGCGGGCTTTGTGATACTGAACACCTATGTCGGTTTGATATTTAGTGCCATGGCCACCGATTATTTCCCCCGTTTGTCCGGGGTAGCAGAGGATCCGGCTAAAGTGAGTAGTTCGGTCTTGCAACAGGCCGTCGTTGCCAATCTTTTGATTACCCCCATTGTTGTTCTCTTTATTGGGGTTGCTCCGTGGATGGTTCGAATTTTATACACCGCAGAATTTTTGCCGGTCGTTCCTCTCTTAGTTTGGGGTATACTGGGGATGGTTTTCAAAGCGAGTTCCTGGTCCGTGGGATATATTATCCTGGCCAAGGGCGATTCCCGCTTGTTTATCCGTACCAGTATCTTCTTCAATAGTTTGATGCTGACCTTGAATATTCTGGGATATCGCTATGGAGGCCTGGAAGGATTGGGGATTAGCTTTTTGATCTATTACATCATCCATTTCCTGGGAGTCACCTGGATCACCCGTTGGCGCTACAACTTTAAACTAGAGGGGGAGTTTTACCCTGTCTTCTTTGGTTGTTTGCTGCTCAGTGGTCTGGGATTTGCAACCACCTTGACTTCCAATTTGTATCTCAAGTACGGTGGTTTGATCATGATCTTTTTAGTGGCTAGTTGGTTCTCCTGGAAACAGCTAAACAAGCGTCTAGACCTCGGTCAGTTTCTATTGCATATTTTTAAGGGCAGAAAAAAAGGAGATGACTAAACAGCAAAAGCCATCACTCAGGCAGCGATTAAGGCTCTATCGGAAGGTCAACTGGATTCAGACCCTCCGATTTAACTATAAGATGTTTCCGGCCAAAGTAGCCCGTAAGTTGCCCGTGGTATTCTACGGTCGGGTCAAATTTGGAGATCTGAGTGGAGAGGTGGTACTGCAAGGTGCTCCAATTATGGGAAAAGTTGGTTTTGGTCAGCAGTTCGAGAAGTTCTCCGGATCTCGAGGTATAGCAGAATTCTCAATAAGCGGGACCCTGGTATTTAAGGGCTACTGTCATATGGGAAAGGACTGCCAATTCAGTGTGTCTCCTGGTGCCTATTGTGAGATGGGGGATATGTCGGCCTTGGGCAGTAATGTGAAGTTGATTTGTACTGAGCGCATCGTATTGGGAGATTGGACAGGGATCGGTTTTGAGTCCCAACTTATCGATACCAATGCACATCCCATGATCAATACCGAAACCGGAGAGCGCTATCCTATGAAGGGACCCATCCAACTGGGCAGTCACAACGCCGTCTCCAACAGGGTATCCTTTATGCCCAATTGCAAGACACCCGACTATTGTGTCATCGCCTCTAATTCGCTATGTAATAAAGACTATACTCAACTGGGAGAAAAGATCCTGATCGGCGGTGTTCCCGCCAAATTGATCAAAGAGAACTATTCAAGGGATTGGGATCAGGAGCGAGAGATCTTGAAACGGAATAAGATCGTCCGTTTTTAATTCCCTTTTTTCTTTCGGAAAGTGGCTGGGTTACCGTACCAAACCTCAGATGTAGGGACATCCTTATTCACAAAGGACAAGGCGCCGATAACAGCGTGATTCCCAATACTAATTCCGTGTTGCAGCACACAGCTCGTCCCAATGAAGGCGTGCTTACCAATATAGGCTCCCCCAATAGAGTCCTTTTCGGTATTTAAGTTGTTGGTCATCAACTTGGGGCAGATGTAAGCGTGGTCGTCTATCCGAACTCCTCGTGCAATAATGCTGTCATAGCGTACGATCACATGATCACCTATTTGACAGTTCCCGGAAGAAGATACCCTGGAATCGATATAGCAGTGCTCGCCAATGACTGTTCCTCTTCGGAGTTCCACATAATTTCGAAGGACTGTATTATCACCGATTACCACATCATCCTCGATGATACAAAAATGGCCGATACTCACATTCTTACCAATGGTGGCCTTATCCGAAATTATACTGTTATTCATCTGCTTTTTAACTGGTCAAATGCAAAAGTACATATTCATTCTCTAGTAGTTGCAGCTGCTTTCCAATTGTCCAGGTATTGTTTGGCAACCTGAACATAATCGTGATACTCTGCTATGAAATCCCTGGCATTGCGGCCGATTTGAGTGAGCTTTTCCGGCGCCTCGATCAGTTCGGACATCACTCTTGCAATTTGTTCCGAATCCGGAAGGACGTTAACAGCAACCTGCTCTTTGAGCTGATAGTGTTCCATGAACTCCCTTTCAGCGCCGGTCAAGACGACCTTTCCCCTGGCCATGGCCTCCAAGGCATTGTACCCCTGGTCGAAGGCGTATACCTGGTCCAAAACAATATCGGCCTTTGCCACATGTTCAATGTATTCCTGATAAGGCAGGTCCTCTACGGTGTCGATCATTATCCGGTCCCCATAGGAGGCTTTTACTTGCTCCAATGCTGCCTCGAAGTAATCGTTGCCCTTTTTGTAATAACTGCTTCTGTTGATACCGTGTAAAATGACGATTGGATTCTCTGCCCTGGGAGGTTGAAAGGGTAGGAGGTCTACATTGATCGGATTGGGGATCATCCCCAGGTACTGTGGATGTCCGGACATGGGCATATCATAGTCGATACTGGATGCGATCACCCCATGGATGCGCTTAAATACAAATTCGTGCAGCTCTTTAAAGTCCTGACGCAGGTATTTTAGTGCCCCGTCATGGTCCTGGGCACTGCTCTTCCCGTCAAAGTAGGAGGTAAGTATTGAATAGCGTTGCCTCTGGTTGTATATGTGCTGAACACTGAGATAATCTGTACCGCAACAAAGCAGGTACATTGGACCATTATTCTGATAGAGCCAATCTATGGCTTGCTGTTCGATTCCAGGAGTCACTTCCAGGGGGCTTTCGTTGATTAGTTGTACATAGTCGAAGCCTTTTAATGATTCATAATGCCGGAAGAACTGCTTTTTGAGATCGGCTGCAGCAGGGTCGTAGTTGAAGAGTCGGACCAAGAGTATTCGCCATTTTCTCGCAAGGCCACGGGTGTATTTACGGTCTAGCTTGATATCTGCAGGATAGTCCTTAAAGCCATCACCAGTGCTCAATAAGACCACTCGATGACCCAATTTCTGTAAGCCTTCTTTTAGGGAGTTATGCAACCGGCTGTATTCGCCGACAAGCAGTATGTTCATCTGGAGGATAATTTTCCGGGCCGATCAAACTTCGAGCTTTCGCCTAAAAAATTAAATTTGCAAGTACCCACGAATTACGTTTAAGTAGTAATCAAAGATACAAAAGCCCAACTTTACAGTGCCTATAGAAATCCTTATCTCGACCATGTTCAAAACAGATCTTTCCTTTCTGGAAGCCATGTTTGAGCACAATCAATTGTCCGATTTCAGGGTGCTGATCGTCAATCAGACCGACGAGGATAAGCAGTTAGAGTCAGATCGGGAAAACGTCCGGGTGATCAATACTTCGGATCGAGGCTTGCCGCAAAGCCGGAACATGGCTATAGCCCATGCACAGAGCGATATTTGTCTGGTGGCGGACGATGATGTTGTCTATGAACCCGAATTGGATGCAATTATTCATCAGGCCTTTGAACACTATTCGGATGCAGCTGTGATCACGTTTAAAATGAATAATTCTGACGGGACACCCTATAGGAGTTATCCGGATGTTACTGCTCATAATGTGGCCTCAGCAGATACGGTAAACGGAGTGGTGATCAGTTTTAGGCGGAAGTCCTTGTTGGACCATAAGGTGGGATATAACATTCATTTTGGACTTGGAACCACTTTTGGGACGGCCAACGAATATGTTTTTATGCGGAACTGCCTGGAGGCGGGCTTGCCCACCTATTTCTACCCGCAAGCTATCTTGTCTCATCCGGAGTTTAGTTCGGGCAAGGACGAAGGAAGTGATAGGGTGGTCTTCGCCAGGGCGGCCTTGCAATTCAAGTATAATGGATTTTGGTCCTATCTTTGGGTGCTGAAATACGTGCGCTTTCTCAAAACTCATGGGTATATTAAGAGTTCCGAGATCTCGCATAAAGTGAGAACAGGCTTTAGAGGGATAGCCAAATATCGATCTCTTCTCAGAGGGGGACAGGAAATTAGATAAGATGTCAGATTACCAGATTATTAGCATACCGAAGATCACAGACCCCAGGGGTAATCTGGCGGTTATTGAGAAGGATGTCTTGCCTTTTGCTACAAAACGAGTTTATTATCTCTTCGATGTTCCCTCTGACTCCCGTCGAGGTGGGCATGCTCATAAAGAGCAAATGGAGTTCCTGATCGCTGTTAGCGGTAGTTTCGATGTAATTCTGGACGATGGTCATCACAGGGAAGTAATTAGCTTGAATAAACCTGACAGGGGTCTGCTGATCCCTACCGGGACATGGAGAGAACTGGAGAATTTCTCTTCTGGTGCGGTGTGCCTGGTTCTTTCTTCAGGCGAATTTGACGAGGGGGATTATCTACGTTCCTACAATGAGTTCCTGCGCTCAAAAGGCGCCCCATCTAAACCCTAATCGGCGGCCAAAATCCTGTAGTTTCTTCAATTTGATCAGGGCATCTTTACTCTGGCCCAGCAGAAAACGTTGTTTTTTGTTGAGATTTTGAACGTCTAACTGCTGATAGAAACGATCAAATTGAACCTCGTCCTGGTTTAGTCTGGCTTGCAGACAAAGCGCATATCGGTTGAGGTCAAGATAAGCCTTAACAGCCGGCCGTTGCTTTTCTTCTTCTGCGTACGCACTGAAATCCGGCTTTTTGGCTAGATCTGTCGCTGTTTGGGACAGACTGTCGGGTGTTCTATATATCCGGCTGGTAACTCTCGGACTAAAAACTACGGAATAATTGAAGCCGAGTCTGATAAAAAGATCGGTATCCTCACCACTCTTTAGACTGGGATCAAAACCACCGACTGCGTCAAATGCTTCTCTGTAAACACCAATTGTCGAGCTATTCACGATCGAATCGCGCATACTGGCTTCAAAAAAATCGACTTCCTGGATTGTGTTGACTGCGTGTAAGCTATAATTTCTCTCTAAGGTCTTATCTCCGATGATCAACTTAGAATTTGTAGCAAAAAATGAGGCGTTGTCATAGGTGGATCGCATTCGGTTCAATTCTTCTAAATGATCTGGAAGCCACTGATCATCAGCATCTAAAAATGCCAGGAAGTGATGAGCGGCTTGTTTTACTGCTCGATTTCTTGCCTCACTAACACCCCTGTTCTTGTCCTCGAATTTTTTAATCCTCACATCCCGAAATGTATCTATCACCTTTTGGCTATTGTCAGTCGAGCCATCGTTCCAGAGGATGAGCTCAAAATCAGTAAAGGACTGATTCAGCACTGACCTTATGGTATCGGTCAGGTATTCTGCCTTGTTGTAAACGGTTATGATAACGGAAATCCCTGATTCCATGTTAGATATTCTTTCCGTAGTGATACAAACGATAAAGATCCAGCGTTCGTATGGAGGGATTTTCTCCGATTAAATTCCTTCTAGCTCCTTCTTTCCATGGAGCGTAGCAGACTCTGTAGAATGGCATCAACCATTTGTACCGATGATGGAACTGTTGGATCCGTGTCAGGTCTGGAGAGAGTGTTCCGTCGGATTCCAGTGCGTAACGTACGCGGTCGGATTCCAGCAGTTTGCTCAGGTAGAGATCGGAAGGCTCCAGACCCAGGTGCCAGACCGGATTTTCGATATGCAAAACTTCGATACCTTTTTTTCGGATACGATCCGAGATCAGCAGGTCGTCCCCATAAAAATTGCCAATGTCTTTGTTCAGATCAAGGAACAACTGCTTTTGGATCATCAAATTTCCTGTCATGACCAAATGAGGATTGACATTTCTTCGCTCCAGAGTTTGCATTTCCCTGCGGCGGCCGTAGGCCCATCTTAAGCGGTATTCCTTATCCGGAACCTGCTCCGAATAGCTGATGCCCCCATGAACTAAACGGGGTTCGGTCTGGATACTTTTTACATACTGCTGCAGAAAATCTGGATTAACCGGTAAGGTATCGGCATCCAGGAAGAGTAGCCAATCGTACTTAGCTTTGCCGGTCAGCAGATTTCTCGTGGTAGATCGTCCCTGGTTCTTTTCACTTCTAAACTGTTTAAAACCTGGAGATGTTAAGATTTGCAGTGATTCACTGGTGAGCTGATCTGAGGCATCATCCCAAACAATGATCTCTACAGCAGTGTCCAACTCGGATCGCTGCTGATCCAATTCCATCAAAAGTGGCTGGACATCATCATTGTGAGTGGGTATGAGGACCGATAGCATAGACAGAAGCTAAATTACCATTTTTTAAAAAGCGAGGTTAATCCATTAGATTTCCGCAGAATCAGTATCTTTTCATAGTGAAAACACAACAACATCAAGGATACACTCTTCGGCTTTCATTTTTTCTCCTGATAGGTCTTCTTTTGAATTCGACTTGGACTGTTCAAGCTCAGCAGGAAGCTTGGTATACCTTGGAGACCGAGGATGCCAATTGGCAGCCGGAGTTCGCAATGACCAATGGGAAAATGGGCTACACCGGTCGTGATCAAAAGCTAAAGGCTGTATTGTCCAAATACGATATTTATCAGTTTACGGAGACCAAGGCTGGTACAGCCGGAAGAGAGGGAATCCGAAAGTTCTTTGTTCGAACTAGTGGGAAGGGGCTAATAGAAGACTTGAAAAAGAATTCCTCATCTCTTTTCAGTAAGGGTAAACGATGGTCGGAGGATGAAATGAAGATCTATGAGCCCAATGATTACGGATCGACCAGTACCATTGGAAGCAATCAGGGAGCGGAGGCCATGCTGGATTATTTGGATGTGTTGGGGTTGCCACAGGCCTGGTACTATTCTACCGGAACTCCCCAAACCGTCTTAGGTGTAGCCGATGGAATAATTGATACACTGCATCCGGAATTTGCAGGAAAGGTAAAGGTCTATCAACTTTCTACTCAATCCAATGGTCATGGTTCTGGAGTTGCTGCTGTACTTGGAGCGAGAGGTGATAATGGGGTAGGTATCCCGGGCATTTGCTACGATTGTAACCTAGCCGCTACCCGTTATGGAGGATTCCGAGACTTTAAACAACTCAGAGAGCTTTCGGACGATGGCGTTAGGGTGATCAATTGTAGTTGGGTTAGCTCCCGATTTTATGATACCGGTCAGGCCGCGGTGGATGAAATGTTTGCCCAAGGAACCGTATTGGTCGCTGGAGCTGGAAACAAGCCTTGGTCGGAAAACAAAGGACAGGACTATATGTATCCTGCATCTTACGATAAGGTGATCTCAGTTTCATCTGTGATGTGGAAGTACGAGAGACCTGAGGACAATTTGAAATACCAAAAATCGGGGAAACCCTATGTTGAAAACATCTTTGGCTTTGTTGGTCGGACAGCTGGCTATAAAGATGGTCGAATAGGCAATCCTATGCGAATTTATCCGGTAGCGACAGCCACTTTAAATTCGGAGGTAGACCTGGTTGCGCCGGCCGTCGGTGTCCTGCAAGGTTCAGCACTGATTTTGGAGGATAAAGTCCAATATATTGAAACGGCAGCCACCTCTGTATCTGCGCCATTTGTGACCGGTACTATCGGATTGATGTTGTCTCTCTATCCTTGCCTTTCAGCCAAGGAGATAGAACCTATTTTGAAACTAACTGCGACCAGGCTGGACAAAATCGCTGTGAATGAGCCTTTCCGAGGTAACTATGGAGCGGGCATGTTACACAGTGGCCGTGCGGTTAAACTGGTTCACGATCTATTTAACCCGGAAGCTACAGCAAGAATAAGCAATCAACGATTTGATCGCTGGAATTTCCCGGTTAGATCCTTTTCTAAAGAAGTGTGCTTTAGTGACCTGGAGATTCTGGAATCTGCTCAATTGGAACTTACCGCATCAACAGCTGTAATTTTGGAAGAGGGGACTCACTTCAAACCCGGACCCGATGGATCAGTTCATTTGAAGATAGACTCCGATATGGAGCAAAACTGTAAACTGAATAAGCGATCAGACTAGATCAAACGGTTTTCTGAACCACCTCGAAGATCTGGTGATCGTCGCATTTAAGGGTTTTATACGGGTATTTCAGGATCAGGGCATAGTCGTGGGTGGCCATTAAGATGGTATTCCCGTTCTGGTTGATCTCTTTTAGTACTTCCATGACCTCTACGCTGGTTTGAGGATCTAAGTTACCTGTTGGCTCATCGGCCAGGATCAGTTCCGGATCGTTCAATAAAGCCCGGGCTATGGCTACTCGCTGTTGCTCTCCTCCAGACAATTGATAGGGATATTTGAAATCCTTGGTCTTCATTCCTACCTTCTCAAGCACCTCGTTGATGCGCTGATCTTGCTTGGCCTTATCCTTCCAGCCTGTTGCCGTTAGTACGAAAGCCAGATTATCTTTGACCGTCCTGTCGTTCAATAACTGGAAATCCTGGAATACAACGCCCAGTTTGCGTCTTAGAAAAGGTATTTCCCGTTCCGCCAGGGTAGACAGATCAAATCCAACGATGGTGCCCTGCCCTTTTTGAAGTGGGATATCCCCGTAAAGGGTCTTCATGAAACTACTTTTACCACTTCCGGTCTTCCCGATGAGGTAGACAAAATCTCCCTTTTTTATCTTGACCGTTACATCGGAAAGGATCAGGTTCTCCCGTTGGAAAATAGATGCATTTTTAAGACTGAGGACGATTTCGCTCATTTTTGGGGCTTTTATTATTGATTGTTTTCGACCTTTTTCAGACGAAGGTTCAATTGATCGATCGTTTCTTGTTGCTGCAAGGTGTAGATCGTCAATTCCTCTATCTTTTCGAGTAATTTCAAATTCATCGCTCTTAGCATTATTCCTTCTTGCTGCATATTAGCAGCGGATGGAAGACCCGGTAGGTGCTTTTTCTCCTCCAAATAAGTTCTCAATTCGGACAATTCCATCAATTGATAATTTGGATTGAGTTCCGATTCGCCATCAAAGTAGGACTCAAATACATAATCCGGAGCCAGTGCACCTTTCATATCGACCTTCACCTCCCGCGTGTGAATAACTCCCTTAACGGTCAGTAATTCATCGGGTTGATTGGTGCCTATTCCCACTTTTCCATTCCGTTCGACAAGGACCTTGGTTTTTTGGGCATGAACAATTTGACCGCTCAAAAGAAGGGCTGTCACTATTAACAATGCATTCTTCATAAGAAAATAATTTGATCCGAAGGTGAAGGTTAAAAATACAGTAATTTTCGCTAGCTGAACGGGTCGTTTGGCCGTTTACATAATTAACGGGAAAATGAGCCGTTATTATGTCAATACGTCATCAATCAAATCAATTAATCCAAATCGCATGCTCCGTCAATTCCTGCTACTACTGCTGGTTGGCTTGACCATTTTTCCCGTATTTGGTCAGCAGACAGCGGTTTTTACCGATCCACTTTCAGATTATAACAAAGCGGTCGAATTGTTTTCGAACAGTCAATTTTTAGCCGCCCAAACCTTATTTACACGAGTCAAGCAGAAGTCCAGTGATCAGACGATACAAGGCGACTGTGCTTACTATATCGCCAGTTGTGCGGTCCGCTTGAACCAACAAAATGCCGACGGTCTGATGGAAGCTTTTGTGGCAGATTATCCAACAAGCATCAAGCGCAACGAGGCCTATATCAATGTGGCCAATTATTATTTTGAGAATGGAAAGTACGCCTACGCCAGGAAGTGGTTTGACAAGGTGGACGAAAATGCCTTGAACGCTGCACAAAAAGAACAATTCTACTTCAATAATGGCTATGCCTACTTCAGTAGCAAGCGTTATGAAGAGGCCCAAAAATACCTGAACCGTGTGAGCAATTCGGAAAAGTACGGTGCGCAGTCCAAGTATTATTTGGGTTATATCGCATATGAAGAAGAAGACTACCAAAGCGCTACTGAATATTTTGAGGAGATAAAGGGAATAGATCGCTATGCGCATGGCCTGTCCTACTACGAGGCGGATATGAACTTCAAGCTGGGAAATTTTGAGAAGGCGATCGAGGTTGGCCTGGAGCAATTTGACCAGTCCAATGCCCGGGAGAAAAGCGAATTATCCAAGATCATAGGCGAGAGTTATTTCAATCTGGAGCAATACGATGAGGCCTTGCCATATCTGCAAGGATATAGGGGTAAGGATGGTCGCTGGTCCAATACGGACTATTACCAATTGGGATATACCTACTACAAACAGGGAGATTATCAGAACGCCATAGGAGAATTCAACAAGATCGTAGGCGGTCGGGATGAGGTCGCACAAAACGCTTACTACCACCTAGCCGAGAGTTATTTGAAACTGGATCAGAAACAGCAGGCACTCAATGCTTTTAAAAATGCTTCGGAGATGAATTTCTCGGCCGAGATCCAACAAGATGCATGGCTCAATTATGCCAAACTTAGTTATGAGATCGGGAATAGTTACCGGCCAGTACCGGAGGTACTGTTGTCCTTTATCGATCAGTACCCGGATAACGCGAACAACGATGAATTGCAAGAATTGCTGATCGACTCTTACATCAGTTCCAGGAACTATGGCGCTGCTCTCGATCTGCTGGAGAACAACAAGAAATTTGAGAATAAGTTGGCCTATCAAAAGGTCGCTTTCTTCCGCGGGGTGGAACTTTTTAACGAGAACCGGTTCCAGCAGGCCAGGGAGCTCTTTCAAAAGAGTCTGAGCGAACCCAGGGATGCCATGTATACTGCCAGGGCGACCTATTGGATAGCGGAGTGCGATTACTTGCAGTCAAATTTCGACGAGTCCCTGATCGGATATCGGCAGTTCATGCAGCTCCCGAGAGCATCGGATACTCCAGAATTCGAGAACAGTGCCTATGCCATTGGGTATAATCAATTCAAACTGAACGACTATCCCGCAGCGATAAGTAGCTTTAAACAATATGTTTCCAAGACCAGTGCGGAAGCCAGTCGGAAAAGAGATGCCCTGGTCCGGATCGCGGATAGTTATTTTGTGACCAGCGATTACCAGGCGGCCATAGACAATTATAGCCAGGCCATTACCCAGGGAACACCAGACCAGCATTACGCGGCCTTCCAACGGGCCATCAGCTACGGTTTCATCGGGAAGATAGAGGAAAAATTAGTCGCTTTGTCCCAGTTCGGAGATCGTTATCCAAATTCCATCTATAGGGACGATGCCTTGTACGAATTGGGCAATACCCTGGTTGCACAGGACAGAACCCAAGACGCCATCGAGGCCTACGATCAGTTGCTAAGACAGTTACCGGAAAGTGGTTTTGTGGCCAGGACCTTATTAAAGAAAGCGCTGATCTATGATAACGGAGGTGATAGCCGGGAGGCCTTGCGATTGTTCAAACAGGTTGCCGGTGAATTCCCGTCCACCCCCGAAGCATTGCAAGCGGTTAGTTCTGCAAAGATCATCTATATAGACCTGGGCGAGGTGGACGAATACGCCCGCTGGGTAAAAACCCTGGATTTTGTGGAAGTAGCCGACGCAGAATTGGACGATGCGGCTTATCAGGCAGCCGAAAGACCTTATCTGGAAAACAAACCTGGGCAGGCCAAGGGTCGATTCGCAGATTATTTGGAGCAGTTCCCCAATGGCAAGCATTCCCTGAAGGCACATTTCTACTTGGCCCAATTGCAGTTTGGTGACAATGAGAAAACCGAAGCCAAGCCTCATTACAAAGCCGTCGCAGACCGGGAACGAAACGAGTTTACCGAGCAGGCCTTGGCCAGACTTTCTGAAATCTTGCTTTCCGAGAATGATTATGGGGAGGCCGTGGCCTATCTATCCCGCTTGGAAACTGTTGCCAATTTCCCTCAGAATGTGATCTTCGCCCAGACCAACAGCATGAAATCGCATTACGAGCTCAGAAATTATTCCGAAGCCGTTCAGTATGCTGAAAAGGTCCTGGCCAATTCTAAGATAGACAACGCCATAAAGAGTGATGCCCAAGTGATCATTGCCCGTTCGGCCATGGAGACGGCAGAAGAAGATAAGGCACGTGCGGCCTACACGGAGGTGTTGAAGATAGCCACAGGGCAGTTAGCGGCCGAGGCTCTGTACTACGACGCTTACTTTAAAAACCAGGATGGAGATTTTGAAGCTTCCAATGCTTCGGTGCAACAACTGGCCCGTGATTATTCAGGTTATAAGCTATATGGAGCGAAAGGCCTGGTCTTAATGGCTCGGAACTTCTATGGCTTGGAAGATGCCTACCAGGCAACTTACATCCTGGAAAGCGTGATCGAAAATTTTGCCGAATTCCCAGAAGTGGTCTCAGAGGCTCGATCCGAGTTGGCCGTTATCAAGGCCGCCCAGTCTAAAACCAATTCGTCTGTAGAAACGGATGGTAACGATTAATCCCCAGATTGTTTTGAAGATGGTAAAAGTTTTAGATCAAATTAGCTTGTCAAAATTTGTAATCAACTTACTACTGGTGCTTCCGTTATTTATCGGAAGTTCTTTGCTGGCCCAGGAGGAGCAAGATTTGGGTACTGAAGTGGTGAATGTGGTGAAACCTTATACACCAAGTGTTTCGGACGCCTTTAAGGTTAGAGAGACTCCGCTTCTGGACGATTCCGTAACGACCCGGAAAAAGGATGTGCGTTACGAGATCTTTTCTGTTCCAGTTGCATCAACTTTCACGCCCGCCAAGGGCCAGGCAGCTACGGTGGAAAAGTCAGAACCCATGAAGTTATACGATAGTTATGCCTCACTGGGCTTTGGGAATTACACTTCTGTTCTGGCAGAACTCTTTAGCAATTTCCAAATTTCCAGAACCGATAATGCAGGCATTTTCTTCAGGCACAATTCCTCTCAGGGAGACATAGACGATGTGTTGTTGGAGAACAAATTCTACGATACCAAATTGGATGGAAATTATATCAGCCGTCAACGCGACCTGGCCTATGAGGTCAATGCAGGGGTTCAACATCAGTTGTTCAATTGGTATGGGCTTAATCCGCTTTTTAACGAGGCCGAAATGGGGGTTGTAGATGCCATCGATCCTCAACAGACCTATTTCAGTGCTTATGCTGGGGGAGAGGTTCAGATGGATGAATCTACATTCCAGGAGGCTAGGGGAAAGCTCTCTATCTTGACCGATGCTTTCTCCTCTTCCGAGTTTAGGGGAGAGTTAGGAGTTGGATTCGATTTTCCGGTGGACGATTTCTCCATCAACCTGCAGGGAGATCTGGATTTTCTGAGCGGTGGGTTCGATCGGGATTATGCCAATCTAATGAAGCTGGATTACAGCTATCTAATAACAGGTATAACTCCGGCCTTCAATTATACCGAAGACGATTTTACAGTCTCACTTGGGGCAGCTGTGGTTTTTGGTTTCGATCTGAAAAATAGCAGTACGGACTTCTATGTCTATCCAAGGATCAATGCATCCTACAGATTGGTAGATGAGGTGCTGATTGCCTATGGTGGTGCCGATGGTGGACTGCGCCAAAATAGCTATGACCAGTTCCGGCAAGAGAATCCTTTTGTGTCTCCAACGCTGTGGATCGCTCCGACCAATGAGCAATACGACGCCTTCCTGGGGTTGAAAGGAAAGGCCTCTAATACAGTGGGATATAACTTGCGTGTGAGTTATGGAAGTCAGGAGAACAGGGCTTTGTTCCAAGCCAATCCGTATAAGGGGATGTCCGTCAATTTTGAGGGGTATGAGAACGGAAATTCATTTGGCATCGTATATGACGATATAAGGACACTGTCTGTGTTCGGAGAATTAAAAGTGGAGATATCGGACAATTTCTCACTTGGTCTGAATGGGTCTTTCTATCAGTACGATCTGACCAATCAGGCGGAACCTTGGAACCTGCCGGACTTTGAGGCCAGCCTCTATTCCAATTTCAATATCACAGAACAGATCTATGGGGGAGTGTCGTTCTTCTTCGTAGGGGAGAGAAAGGACCTTTTTATGAATGAAACCACACCTTTGTTGCCACCAACTTTGATGAGCCTGGATAGTTATTTTGATCTGAATGCTCATGTCGGATATCGGGTAAATGATCGCTTCAATATCTTTTTGAACGGGAGTAACCTCACGGGACAGAATTATCAAAAATGGATGAATTTTCCGGTTCAGAGAATTCAAGCATTGCTTGGGGCTACCTATAAGTTCGATTGGTAAAAGCCTGATAACTAGAGGCGTTTAATACTAGGCTCTGTTTCCGTAAATTTGAGGAAATGAAACACGCCATGAGAAATACCATCCTTCTGGTCGCTGCTTTGAGCCTAGTGGCCTGCCAGCAACACAAAGAGACTGCCGATCTTTTAGTCACCAACGCCAACATTTATACCGTTAACGACAATTTTGACACTGCAGAATCCTTTGCGGTCAAAGATGGACTTATCGTCGCTATTGACAGTGAAGAGTCGTTAGAAGCAACCTATGATTTTGCTCAAATTTACGATGCTGGTGGTAAGAGTATCTTTCCTGGACTGATTGATGCGCATGCGCACTTGTACAACCTGGGTGTGGGGATGCAACAAGTTGACTTGGTAGGCACAACAGGCGCCGAGGATGTGATCCAGAAGGTCTCTTCTTTCCAGGCCGAGAAGCAGATGAGTTTTATCCAGGGAAGGGGATGGGATCAGAACGATTGGGATGTAAAGGAATTTCCAACCAAGGAAATGCTGGACGCAGTTTTCCCTGATACACCGGTTGCCCTTCGCAGAATTGATGGCCATGCACTCTGGGTGAATTCCAAGGCCTTGGAAATGTCCGGGATAACGGCGGATACCAAAATGCCGGGCGGAGAGGTCGTTCTAAAGGACGGAGAGCCTAGCGGTATATTAGTGGATGCACCCATGTCTTTGGTAGGGGCTATTATTCCGCCATTATCCAGGGAACTACAGACAGAAGCTTTATTGGAAGCAGCAGACCGATGCATGGAACTAGGGCTGACCACCGTCAATGATGCCGGTTTGAGCCGGGAGGTGATAGAATTGATCGATAGCCTACAGCAGTCGAACTTATTGAAGTTAAGAGTATACGCCATGGTCAGTAATTACCCGGACAACCTGGATCACTTTCTGAGTAAAGGCAAGATCAAAACACCTAGGCTCAATGTTCGCTCGGTCAAAGTCTACGGAGATGGAGCTTTAGGGTCAAGAGGAGCTGCCATGCGCTCCCCATACTCTGACCAAGATGGTCATTACGGTGCTATGATCACAGATCAGGAAACGCTGACCGCCCTTGCGAAAAGGATAGCCTATGCAGGTTACCAAATGAATACCCATGCCATTGGGGATTCAGCTAATATTGCCGTGATGCGGGCCTATACAGAAGCGCTCAAAGGGAAGGAAGACGCTCGTTGGAAGATCGAACACGCCCAGATTGTTACCCCTGCGGATTTTGATTACTTCTCTTTAAACATTATCCCTTCCGTGCAACCTACTCACGCCACTAGCGATATGTACTGGGCCGAGGACAGGGTTGGTTCCGAAAGGATCAAAGGAGCCTATGCTTTTAAAACCTTATTGAATAAGGCAGGTATAGTCGCTCTTGGAACTGATTTCCCCGTAGAGCGTGTCAATCCCATGCATACATTCTATGCTGCAGTAGCCAGGAAGGACCTTCAACAATATCCTGAGGGCGGATTCCGTATGGAGGAGGCATTGAGCCGAGAAGAAACGATTAAAGGCATGACCATATGGGCGGCTTATTCCAATTTTGAGGAAACCGAAAAAGGAAGCATCGAAGTTGGTAAAATGGCAGACTTTGTGGTCCTTGACGGTGATCTTATGCAGATGGCAGAGGATCAGATACCTAATACCAAAGTGCTAGCAACATTTATCGGAGGAGAGGCCGTTTATAAAGGCCTTTAAGGACGAATTACTTTCCGCCCTTGGCCTGAAGATCTGCTATACACAGCTCATCTAACTGGGGTACCTCATCATTGCGGAATACTTGTCTGAGCATCTCACGCGAGCTCCGCTGAGCCTCAAAATACATCAGACAGTCATTGATAATGCAGTGTTTTCTGTTGATGCCATCCTCGTGGTCTTCATGAATGTCATCTCCCAGGATATTGGTCAGTCCAAGTATGTGTCCGAACTCGTGGTTCAGCGTTGTGATCTCCAGTCTTCCCAGATCAAAATCAGGATTGTCCAGGGAAACATCCCGCAAGGTCTTTTCGTAGACAACCATAGAAGTGTTGCGATAGGCCGTACCTAAGGTAAATCCAGTCTGGGTGTCACCGAAAGCAC
This sequence comes from Aureitalea marina, assembly GCF_002943755.1. NCBI lineage: Bacteria > Pseudomonadati > Bacteroidota > Flavobacteriia > Flavobacteriales > Flavobacteriaceae > Aureitalea > Aureitalea marina. Next base: position 1,743,955 of record NZ_MQUB01000001.1, on the reverse strand, counting down.
TGCCGTTGCTAAAGAAGACATAGACGGCTATGGTATCATCTGTATTGAACTGAGTTCTGTTATTGGCCTCTATCTCCCTGATCTCCGTAGCATTGAATGGTGCTCCGGCCGGAGGATCGATCACAGTTTCCACAAATACAATTCCTCCTGGTTTATTGACACGTGCGTTTAGGAAGGTCCTGAATGCATCGATGGTTTCCTGGCGCGGCCGAAACCCTTCGGAATAGACGAATTCGATCACCATTCTTTGGAAGTTGCCCCCGGTAAGCAGATCACCAGCAGAGACACCCAGAGCAAGATTATTTCCGGCGTTTGAATCCTCTTCAGGGCTACTGTCTCCTCCATCGTCACTCTTACAGGCTGCAAGAACAACCAAGAATAACAAACTCAATACTTTCAAATACATTGACTTCATAGCTCACTTTATAGTATAACAAACATACTGTTTAAAATCCTACCTGTTCCGGATTCCATACTTTTTTAATGTACATCCGAGACGTGGAATATTGATTAGGTCGTTACAATAGGGTCAACCTTGCCAGATAATCAAAATGTTCTCCTTCCTGGACGATCTCCATCTGCCAACCGGCGGCACGAGCTAACTCGCTCAGCGTTGCGGAATCCAGGTAGAGCATAGGGAAGGGATGGCTCTTTTCATTCTTATAGCTTACCCAATAATCGACCTCTCCATAATAACGTCCAGCCGGGATCCAGATTGCGCCATCATCTCCTTCTGGATACAGGTATTGCAAATCGCTGCTGTCCAAGAGCACCTGACCTGTTGGTGTAATTAACTTCTTTAATTGGTCCAAGTAGAATGGAACCTTGTCCAGCTTCTCCATAATTCCGCTGCCGTTCATCAGCATAAGGATGGTATCATAGGTTGTTCCCGTAACATCCAAAAGGTTTCTGTGCTCCACATCTTTTACTCCTCTCAGCCGGGCTGCTTGGACCGCACCAGGTGATATATCGATCGCATGTACATCCAATCCTTGCTGTTGCAGCCACAAACTATGGCTTCCGGCACCGCATCCTACGTCCAGAACCTTCCCATCGCTTCGCTGGAGAGCAATTTGTTCCAACGGGGGCATATCGTCATACATGCGAAAGAAATACTGAACCGGCACGGCTTCCTCTTCGCTTATATTGGTTTCGGTCAGGATCTCGGCATGATGATCTCCTAATTGGTAATCCAATAATGCCTGGCCAAAGATGTCTTGCATTTAGTTAATTTTGAGGGATGGACGACTTTCTGAAACAACTTCCAGACCTGGCCAAAGATACACAGAAGCAGAACAAGCGCTTCTTTGCTAAACTGCGCAAGAAACCACCGGCCAAGCTGGATCAGCTTATGCAGGAGTTGCATGAGAATGAATTTTCCAGGACGGATTGCCTGGAGTGCGCCAATTGTTGCAAGACCACCGGGCCTTTATTCACAGATCGCGATATAGAGCGACTGGCCAGTCATTTCCGCATGAAGCCCGGGAAGTTCATCGATCAGTACCTGCGCCTGGATGAGGACCAGGATTATGTATTACAATCGGTACCCTGTCCCTTCCTAGGAACTGATAATTATTGTTCTGTTTACGATGTACGGCCAAAGGCCTGTAGGGAATACCCACACACCGATAGGAAAAAATTCCACCAGATCAGCAATCTGACCATAAAGAATGTTGCTATCTGCCCGGCAGCTTTTAATATCGTTGAGGAGATGAAAAGGCGATTACCTAATTACTGATCAGTCCGGATACAACCGATAGGCCGAACTCATCTCACGATAAGCGCTAAGGCCCGCTTGCCAACTTTCGCGGATTTGCTCCTGGCTCCAACCATCCTTTATCTGTTGCTGCAATTGATCCGTTCCAGCCAGTTTGACAAAGAAATTATTGAAGAATTTGTCCTTGTCAGGACTGTCCTGGTAGGCCTGGATCAACCACTTGAGGTTTAGCTGATCCAATTTTGGATAGTCCCGCAGGTCAATGCCACTACAAGCTTCATTTTTGAACTTAGGATATTTTGCACCTGTATTTGCAACCGGAGTAAAACCATAGCTGTATCGGTCTTCAGGAAGAAATGGAGCACCAAAGACCTGGAATTGGGTCTCGGTTCCCCGACCTGCGCTCACTGGCGTACCTTCAAAGAAACAAAGACTGGGATAAAGATTGATGCTTTGATCATTCGGTAGGTTGGGTGAGGGACGGATGGGTAGTGAGTACAACATGCCTTTGCTATATCCTTGCATTTGGATCACTTTCAGCTCTGGTTGGACCTCATTTTTCAGCCATTTCTGACCATTGATCATCTGGGCATATTCTCCTACGGTCATGCCGTGTACTACGGGCACCGGGTGCATACCGACGAAGCTCTGATTTGCGACTTCCAAAACCGGCCCATCAACATAATGACCATTGGGATTCGGACGGTCTAGCACCATTACGGCAATGCCTTGTTCGGCACAGGCTTCCATGACATAATGCAGGGTGGAGATATAGGTGTAGAACCGAGCTCCTACATCCTGAATATCAAAGATCACCCAGTCCAGTCCTTGCAGCTGTTCCGCACTTGGTTTTTTATTCTTTCCATATAGGGAGACAATGGGTAATCCAGTCTGAGTGTCAACACCATCTTTGACTAGCTCTCCTGCATCTGCCTCTCCTCTGAAACCATGCTCCGGGGCGAAGACCTTCTGCAGTTGAATCCCTCTGCTCAACAAACTATCCACCAGGTGAATATTGCTTCCGTTATTCCGGTAGAGTACTGTGGTCTGGTTGGCCACCACACCAATTTTTTTTCCGTTTAAGAGAGGTAGATATTCATTCATTCTTTCGGCCCCTAAATAGAGTTTAGAACCCTTATCTGAGACAGAATCTGAATAGGTGTTCTGTGCCTGCTGATCCATACAGCCTATCAGCCCAAGGACAAGGAATAAAAACGTATTTTTGAGCAGAATCAATCGCATTTGGAACGGGTCAATTTTGAGTTTTTCATGGCGCGACGAATCGCTACCAACAAAGAATATAAAAGTAGCATTTCGGCCCCAATAATTAAAATTGCCATCACGGCCATCGTCATCGGTATGGTCATGATGATGATCTCCATTGCGACTGGGATCGGCCTGCAGCAAAAGATACGGGAGAAGGTGTCCGCTTTTAACGGGGACATCATCATTTCCAATTTCGACACTAACTTCTCTAACGATTCCCAGATCCCAATTCGTATGGGGCAGGAGTTTTATCCGAATCCTACATCCCTTTCAGGTGTAGAACACATTCAGATATCTGCTTTGAAGGGAGGAGTTATACTAACGGAAACAGAATTTGAAGGGGTAGTGGTCAAAGGTGTTGGTTCGGACTATCGGTGGGATGCCTTTGAAGATTTTCTCATAGCCGGCCGGCTTCCTGACTACAGTGGAAATCTGAACACGGAAATTCTGTTATCATCATTTCTAGCCAATCGTCTTGGGCTCTCGGTGGGTGATAAGGTGAATACCTACTTCTTTGATTCTAAGAATACCAACCGGGCCAGGAGTCGTGGTTTTGAGGTGGTTGGATTGTTCCGGAGTGGTTTTATGGAATTTGATCAGCAGTATTTGTTGGTGGATATTCGTCACATTCAGCGTTTGAACAGATGGGAAGAGGATCAGATCGGGTCCTTCGAGCTGTTTGTGGAAGACTTCGATCAGATCCAGGAAGTGGGAAATGCTGTTTATGAGGATATCGGCAGTGAGCTGGACTCACAGACCATACGCGAAAAATATTACGCCTTATTCGAGTGGCTGGATCTCATCGATTTCAACATCGCCCTGATGATCGGTATCATGATCCTCGTTGCCGGGATCAACATGATAACTGCTTTATTGGTCCTGATTTTAGAACGAACTCAAATGATCGGTATACTAAAGGCCTTGGGTAGCTCAGATTGGTCCATCCGCAAGATCTTTCTATATAATTCGATGTACCTGATCGGGAAAGGGCTGCTTTGGGGGAATATACTAGGCATCGGACTGCTGTTGGTGCAGAAATATTTCAAGGTTTTCCCCTTAGATCCAGATACTTATTATGTTACAGAAGCACCGGTTTACCTGGACCTGGGTTATATTCTGGCCCTGAATGCAGGGACCTTTCTACTCTGTTTGGTCATGCTGCTTATCCCGTCCTACCTGGTGGCCCGAATTCGACCCATCAAGGCGATCCGTTTCGAATAGCATATTTATTAGATAGTGGTAGGGTAAAATGCAAAAGGGGTTTTGTAATTTTGCATCGCCAAATCGAATAGATGGAATACGCGAAGAACATTCTGGAAACTATAGGGAACACTCCCCTTATCAAGCTCAACACCTTAACGGCAGATCTGCCTTGTCTGGTCTTGGCGAAATACGAGACCTTTAATCCGGGTAACTCGGTGAAGGACAGAATGGCCCTGAAGATGGTAGAAGATGCCGAGGCTGATGGCCGGCTGAAACCTGGAGGGACCATAGTGGAAGGGACCAGTGGGAATACCGGTATGGGTTTGGCACTGGCGGCAATTGTCAAAGGATATCGCATGATCTGTGTCACCACAGATAAACAGAGTAAGGAAAAGGTAGATATTCTTAAAGCCGTTGGAAGTGAAGTCGTAGTTTGTCCAACTGAGGTTGCGCCAGAAGATCCCCGGTCGTATTATTCCACTGCCAAGCGAATGGCGGAAGAAACACCAAATAGTTGGTATGTCAACCAATATGATAATCCCAGCAATGCCCAGGCTCACTATGAAAGCACGGGTCCGGAGATCTGGCAACAGACGGATGGGAAAGTAACTCATTTTGTGGTTGGGGTCGGCACCGGAGGAACTATTTCTGGTGTCGGGAAATACCTGAAAGAGCAAAACCCAAATGTCAAAGTTTGGGGAGTGGACACCTATGGCAGCGTCTTCAAAAAATACCACGAAACGGGCATCTTTGACGAAAAAGAGATCTATCCCTATGTCACTGAAGGCATAGGTGAGGACATTCTGCCGGCCAATGTCAATTTTGACATTATCGATGGCTTTACGAAGGTTACAGATAAGGATGCAGCTGTTTACACCCAGTTATTGGCCAAAAAGGAAGGCATGTTCTGTGGAAATTCTGCAGGTGCAGCCATCAAAGGGGTATTACAACTGCAAGAACACTTTGGCCCGGATGATGTCGTTGTTGTTCTATTCCACGATCATGGAAGTCGATACGTTGGCAAGATGTACAACGATGACTGGATGCGTGAAAAAGGTTATCTCTAACTGATCGATCTCAGTCACTGTTTGCGTAATTTATGCTAATTTTCAGGGGTGATTCAGCTGGTCTATTCCATACGTCATTATTTTGAGAAGCGCGGGTTCTATGTTTGTTCCCGTCTAGCAGATCGACTAGGGATGCGCGCTAAAAGTGTGCGTCTCTTTTTTATCTATGTCTCCTTTGCAACACTCGGAGTGGGCTTCGCCATCTACCTGACCCTGGCGTTCTGGCTTCGACTAAAGGACCTGGTCTACACCAAACGAACTTCCGTCTTCGATCTATGATCCGTCTACCATTTTCACGTATAACCATGGCCCTTTTACTGGTACTTTCAGTACTAGTCATTGGTTCTGTAGGCTATTGGATGTTTGGTTTTAGTCTAGTAGATTCGATTTACATGACTATTATTACGGTTTCCACCGTTGGCTTTAAGGAAGTAGAACCCTTGGGTCAGAATGAGAAAATTTTCACCTCCATACTCATCCTTTCCAGTATCTTTATTGTGGGTTATGCGATCAAGGTGATCACAGAGAATATCATCAGCAGAAACAATATTGTTAACCTTAGAAGAAAACGCGTGCAGTCCAAGATCCAACTCCTAAAGGACCATATCATTGTTTGCGGCTTTGGCCGAAATGGAAGACAGGCCGTTCTAAAGCTAAAGAACTACAACAAGGATTTTGTAGTCATCGAGTCCAACGAAGAAGTGATCGACGATCACAGGGGGGATGGAATTCTGTTTCTAGATGGAGATGCAACCCAGGATGAGGTGCTGAATCTGGCCGGAATAGAACGGGCTTCTACCCTGATCAGTGCATTGCCCAGTGATGCGGATAATTTATTCATTGTACTGTCCGCGCGCCAATTGAATCCTCATTTGAAGATCATCAGCCGTGCAACTGAAGAGACCAGCTATCAAAAGTTGAAGCTGGCAGGAGCCGATAATGTCATTTTACCGGATAAGATCGGGGGAGATCACATGGCCTCATTAGTGGTGGTTCCAGATCTGGTTGAATTCCTGGATAACCTTTCTGTTTCGGGTGAAGACGATAGCATAAATGTAGAGCAGATACCCTTTGAGAAGGTTTGCCCCTCTGGAGAGGAATTGACCATTCGGGATTTGGATCTTCGACGGAAAACGGGTTGCTCCATCATTGGTTACAAAACTCCTGGAGGGGAGTATATCGTCAATCCGGACCCATCTTTAAAACTGGAGCAGGGATCAAAACTGATCGTGATCGGACGCCCCAATCAGATCGAAAGCCTGAAGCAGCAATACGAGGTTTAGACTGCACCATTAATTCGGGGAGAAAATTTGAATTCGCTTTTTTTTTTAGCATCTTGCTGAGCTCAAAATCAAAAGTTCGAACCAATAACTCCATTATGAGGAAAGCTTTCCTATCCCTGTTAACTTTATTTCTTCCATTTTTGACCATCGCGCAGGAAGCAGCCGAAAAAGGGCTGGACGAGCGGATCAACGATTGGTTCATGCCCATCGCCACCTGGTGGGAAGGATTCGTCCTGACGACAGTTCCATTAGGTGAATATGATGTGCCTTTTGTGGTAATCTTGTTAGTAACTGGAGCCACGTTCTTTACCATATATTTTAAGTTCCCAAGCATCTTGAAGTTTCCTTTGGCTATCAATACAGTGCGTGGGAAATACGACGAAATTGACCATCATGAAGCCGTTACCTCTTCGGCAGACACTACAGGTCTGACCGTGGATGGCGATGTAATAGGTACCATTAGGGATGAGAGTCAGGAAGGTGAGGTTTCTCACTTTCAAGCACTGGCAACAGCTGTTTCCGGTACAGTTGGACTAGGAAACATCGCAGGGGTAGCCGTCGCCATCGCTCTGGGAGGGCCCGGAGCAACCTTTTGGATGATCGTTTGTGGATTGATCGGTATGGCGACCAAGTTTGTAGAGTGTACGCTTGGTGTAAAATACCGGGATGTTGGTGCAGATGGAACGGTATATGGAGGTCCAATGTATTATTTGTCAAAAGGACTTAAAGAAAGAGGTTTCTCCGGTTTGGGTAAAATTTTAGGAGCTTTATTCGCTATTCTTTGCGTGGGTGCCTCCTTTGGTGGAGGTAATGCGTTCCAATCCAACCAAGCTACCGTTCAGTTGTCTTCCTTAATGGGACTCGAAGGAGGAGCTACCGGAGTAATTATTGGTATTATCCTGGCTGTCCTGGTCGGAATTGTGATCATCGGTGGTATCAAGCGGATCGCCAGTATAACGGAAAAGATCGTGCCGTTTATGGCCGGTATTTATGTTTTAGCTGCGTTGGTGATCATCTTTGCGAACTTCAGTTATGTGGATGATGCCTTTGGATTGATCTTCAATGGGGCCTTTACGCCAATGGCCGGTCTTGGAGGATTGGTCGGAGTACTGATCGTCGGTTTTCAACGGGCGGCATTCTCCAACGAGGCGGGTGCAGGTTCTGCTGCAATCGCCCACTCGGCTGTAAAGACGAAGTATCCAGCATCCGAAGGTGTGGTTGCGTTATTGGAACCGTTTATCGACACCGTCGTGATCTGTACCATGACTGCACTTGTGATCATCTTCTTCAATATCGATGCCGACAATCTGCAAAGTGTGTTTACTTATGGGTCTGTAGATGGAAGTAGTGTGATCCTGAATGGATCTGGAGAGGCATTAGGTGGAGTGGATTTGACCTCCCGCGCTTTTGATTCGGTCATCCCTGGATTCTCCTACGTATTGACCATCGCGATCGTGTTGTTCGCCTTCTCGACCATGATCTCTTGGTCGTATTATGGCCTGCAGTCCTGGAAATATTTATTCGGAAAAGGAAAGCGTGCTGATTTGATCTACAAATGTCTCTTCCTAGTCTTTGTTGTCATTGGAGCTGCTGCTACCCTGGATGCCGTGATCAAGTTCTCGGATGCTATGATCCTTGCCTTAGTATTCCCCAACATGATTGGACTCTTCTTCCTGTTCCCGAAGGTGCGAGAAGAAATGGCCAAGTATCTGGATGCGATAAAGGGTATAAAAGGCAAATAATATGCTTATCTTTATAGGAGGTAAAACTCCCCATATGTCATGAACATATGGAACGATATTCATCCCGTCGTAAGTTGACTGCCGGTCAGCGCGACGGGATTCTTTTTTTAATGGCCCTCATTCTCGTTGTCTTGTTCTATCGGAATTTCCCGAAGAAGGAGGTAGAACTGAATGCTCCTGTGTTGGATGATGAGATGCGCTGTCAGATCGAGTTGCTGGATAATCTCAGGCGAGAACGTCAGATGAAGAGTAGGGTAGTAATCTACCCCTTCAATCCCACTTTCCTAAATGATTATCGGGGGTATATTCTGGGCCTTCCACCTGTTGCCGTAGATCGTATATCAGCTTTTCGTGAAAGCGGGAACTGGATCAATTCCCTGGAACAGTTTCAGATGGTTACACAATTGTCCGATTCAGTTATGGAACGTATTGCACCATATCTTGAACTTCCCGAGTTTCTTCAAAACTCCGGTAAACCCCGACAAGTGGTTAAGGAAACATCCCTCATTGGAGATCTTAACACGGCTACTCAAGAAGACTTTATACAAATACGTGGCATAGGATCAGTTAAAAGCAAACAGATCAAGACCTTCAGGGAGCGAATCGGTGGGTTCGCACATATGCATGAGTTATATGCCATTTACGGTCTTGATGCGGAATTGATCAAGCGGATCAAATCCCGGTTTACACTCGATCAGCCACGATCTGTGGATTTGATCCGCGTGAACCAAGCATCTGCCTCAGATTTGGCAACAATACCCGGAATTGGATATGAAGTAGCTCGATCGATCTGGTTGGAACGGAGGAAGATCGGGGGTTTTAAAAACTGGTCTGAACTTCGTTCAATTCCTGAAATCGGCCTAAGAGAATTCGCATTAATTGAAGTATATTTGAGCTTGGAATAACCAACCAATTGAAACGATTTTCGGACGCATTTTCGATCTTTTCCCGTTAGTCTTAATTCAATATTCAATGCATTTTACAGAAGAACACGATTTTTTCAGACAGAGTTTTAGGGACTTCCTTCAGAAAGAAGCCGTTCCTCACATAGAAAAGTGGGAAGAAAGCGGGACCATCGACAAGGAAATCTGGAAAAAGATGGGGGAGATGGGTTATTTTGGAATCTCTTATCCCGAGAAGTATGGAGGATTGGACCTGGATATCTTCTATTTGGTTATTTACTTGGAAGAACTGCAACGGGTCAATAGCGGAGGGTTTGCTGCGGCCATGTGGGTTCATCCCTATTTGGCAATGACGCATGTCTTGGCGGAGGGAAGCGATGCCATTAAGGAACGCTACCTGCCCGCAAGTATTTCAGGTGAATTGATGGGTTGTCTGTGTATAAGCGAACCTTTTGGGGGAAGTGATGTCTCTGGTATGCGTACGACGGCGGTTTTAGAGGGAGACCATTATATCATTAATGGATCCAAAACCTTTATCACCAATGGAGTCTACAGTGATTATTTGGTGGTCGCGGCTAAAACGGATCCAGCTGCCAGAAGTAAAGGGATAAGTATGTTCATTATGGACAGAGATACCCCGGGTATATCGGCTACCAAATTGGATAAACTTGGATGGCGTGCCAGTGACACCGGAGAGATCGCCTTCGACAATGTTCGCATTCACAAGGATCAATTATTGGGTGAAAAAGGGCAAGGGTTTGGATATTTGATGCAACACTTAGCTCTGGAGCGACTGATCATGGCTGTAAATGCCCACGCCCGCAGTGAATGGGCATTGGAGTACACCATTCAGTATATGAAAGATCGGCAGGCTTTTGGTACGACCATCGATAAATTCCAGGCATTACGGCACAAGATCGCAGATCTGGCGGCAGAAGTCGAAATGTGCAAGACCTTTAATTACGAAACAGCCCGGAAATTGGGCAAGAAGGAATATGTAGTAAAGGAGGCCAGTATGGCCAAATTGGTTTCTACCAGGGTATCAGACCAGGTAGCTTATGACTGCCTGCAGATGCTGGGTGGTTATGGTTATATGGAAGAATACCCTTTGGCTCGAAACTTGAGGGATAGCAGGTTGGGACCAATTGGTGGGGGTACATCTGAGATCCTCAGGGAGATCATCGCAAAGATGGTGATCGATGGCAAGGAGTATAAGCCGGCAACTTGAAAGTGAAGAGTGAAGAGACCCGATAGCTATCGGGCGGTCTGAAGAGAGGACATTGCCTTTAACCTCTCTTAATTCATGAATCCCGATACTGTGATTTATGAATCGTATGCATCGTGAATCGAAAGATTTGTGACTGATTAGTAGACTATGTAAATTGTCTCGGGTGGGGATTAATACCCCAAAGAGTATAGTTATGCGTTAAGAGTTAAGCGTTAAGCGAGTTGGATCAACCAGAGGCAGTGTAGCTTATGGTTGACTTGAAAAGTTTTAAATTGTGCTAACGGCTAACGGCTAACGGCTAACGGCTAACGGCTAACGGCTAACGGCTAACGGCTAACGGCTAACGGCTAACGGCTAACGGTCACTAACAATAGTTCCCAAATGATGAACAACCTAAAATCCAGTTTTGTCTTTCTTTTTTTACTTGGATTATCGGCTGTAAGCTTTAGTCAATCCGAGTATGTAATGGAAGGTAAAGTCGTTGACTTTGCCACTTTTGAGGCTCTGGAGAGTGCCAGCGTCTACGTAAAGAATTCAACCATTGGAACCATTAGTAATTCCGATGGGAAGTTCTCTTTGGTGGTCCCTGGTAAGTGGGCTAATGATACCTTAGTGATTTCCTCCATCGGGTATAAAAGCATGAAGTTTAAGGTCAGTGAATTTGATGGCAGCGAGGATGTATTCTTAGAAGAGGACATTGCTTCATTGGATGAGGTCTTGCTGATCGCAGAGACCAGGCCAAAGACGGGGAATGATATCGTTTTACGAGCTATTGAAGAATTAGAGGATAATCTGCCAGAAGGACCTTATCTTCAAAAGGGCTTTCTGAGGCATAAAGAACGAAACAAAAGGCAGTACAAATGGTTGATTGAAAGCGCTTTGACCGTGTATGATTCCAGTTTTGCTTCTGGTGCAGCGGATAATCTGATGGTCAATATAGATGAGATCCGGAAAAGTTATGATCTGAGAGAAGTTGATAGCTTGTTCGCCTACACCTCCTATCTAAAAAGCAAGGGATATGAGATAGACCGACGCTATCAGAAATTGAACCGGGACACCATAGAGACCCAATCCCTGATCAATGCCATTCGTTGGAATGACAAGCGTATTAATGGACTAGATAAGTTGTTCCAGGGTCAGCTTAATCTTGTTCGCAATGCCAATACCAAGAATGCGTTATTCGGCCCGGACGTTTTAGAGAACCATCAGTTTACTTTGGATACCGTGTTGGTTGATGATGGGCAAAAAGTGTATAAGATCCGGATCGATAAGAGTACAGAGTATGTCGGGCTGGACACTCGAAATGCCTATAACGAAGGTTTCGAGGCAAATGGCTGGTTGTATATCAATTGGGATAATTATGCCATCAAGAAGATAGAGTACGAATTGGTCGCTGCCTCAGAGATACAGATCCGGCGCAGTAGAAGCCTCTTCGACACCCTGGTCAATCACAAATTACTAATGACCTACAGGGAGTTTGAAGGTAAGATGTATCCCAACTACATCTATTATGAAACGCCCAAATTGGTCAATATTGGGAATCGGTCTTCGGATAGAAACAAAGAGGAAGAGACCAAGGAAAGTAAAGAAGAGCAATTCTACTATACTGTCCAGGAGATCCTATTTACAGAAGTGGTGCAAGATTCTTTACTCGTTCAGCAGGCAAGAGCACAGCAATGGTCCGACGATATCTTCCAGAACCGTCCCTACAATGAGGCTTTTTGGAAGAGCTATAACTTGCTTTTAGAAAGCGAGGAAGAGGAGAAGTTGATCGAAGATCTGACCCGACGTGCTACGCTTTTTAAGCAGTGATCTTTTTGGAATTACTTTATTTTTTAAAGAACTGTTCAATATTTCTAATTTTTGTCCGTAAATTTGCCGTCCCAAAAGAGAGGAGGTGTATAGACTACGTTAATCATACCAGTTAAAGACGGAGAAAATATCGAGAGAGCTCTAAAACGTTTCAAGCGTAAGTTTGACCGTACGGGAACAATGCGTCAGTTACGTGCTCGTAAGCAATACACAAAGCCGTCTGTCAAAAGACGTGCAGAAGTCCAGAAAGCGCAGTACATCCAATCTCTACGCGACGCGGAAAATCTGTAATAAATAGGGGCTGGCCCCCGTCAATACAATAATAAATCCGTTGTTTGGGTTATCTTTAATCCGACAACGGTTTTTTTTATGTCCCAAAAGGCCTTTATCGAATTCCTCGATCTGGAGAAGAATTATTCACCCCATACGGTGCTGGCATACCGCCGTGACCTTGAGCTTTTTTCAGATTTCATCCAAGATACTGACCCGACCTTAGGGCTGGAGAAAGTCAATTACTCCCTCATTAGAAATTGGATCGTCCACCTGGTAGATTCCGGCATTAGTAACCGCAGTATCAATCGGAAGATATCTTCACTGAAAGCCTACTATCGTTTTTTACTTAAAACGGGAAGCATAGATCAGAATCCACTGGCCAGGCATAAAGCATTGAAAACGGCAGTGAAGTTGCAGGTGCCTTTTTCCAAAGAAGAAATGCAGGAGGTCATGGGGTTGTTAAATGCCGAAGCGGGATTCAAGGGAACTAGGAACAGATTGATGGTAGAGTTGTTCTATGCTACCGGTATGAGGAGAGCAGAGCTGGTCAATCTACAGTTGAGAGATATCTCCAGGGACACTAAAAGCATAAAGGTCCTTGGAAAACGCAGCAAGGAGCGAATCATTCCCTTATTACCCGCAGTCTTTGATTCCTTGAATCAGTATTTGAAAGAGAGAAGTGGGCTTGAGAGTATACAGGATGAGAGTTATTTATTTCTGTCTGAAAAAGGGCGAAAAATTTATGAATCACTTGTTTACCGGGTCATAAATTCTTATTTTAGTACGACTTCGGAAAAGGTGAAGCGCAGCCCACATATTCTCAGGCATACATTTGCAACTCACCTGCTGAACGAAGGAGCTGATCTCAATGCGGTGAAGGAACTTTTAGGGCACGCCAGCCTAGCTTCTACCCAGGTTTATACCCACAACAGTATAGCCCAGCTTAAGTCCATTCATAAGAAGGCTCATCCAAGGAACTCTGAAGACTAAAATATTTGACTATGAGATAATCTTACATGAGGCCCATGTTGGCCACCAACTGCACCTCCCCCTTTCATTAACCCAAAATCCACGATCTATGAGAGTAAATGTTCAAACACCGAATTTTGTCGCCGATGCCAAGTTGATTGAGTTTGTTGAAAAGCGCTTATCCAAACTCGAACTTTTTTACGATCGTATAATCTCCGCCAGGGTTTATCTCAAAGTGATTAAACCTAGGGAAAAGGAAAATAAATCGGTCGAGATACTACTCAGTATGCCGGGAGAAGATATCATGATTAAAAAAGAAGCCAGGACCTTCGAGGAAGGAACGGATCTTGCAGCCAGTTCACTGGAGCGCCAACTTAAGAAACGCAAGCAAAAGCAACGCACATACTCCTAGGATTCTGAAGGGCAAATTTTTCGAAAAAAGTTTTTTTCGAATGATAATTTATATACATTTGCAGTCCGTTTGAAAAAGCGGACTTTTTTATGTCTGAAAAGTCATAAAAATGCCGATGTAGCTCAGCTGGCTAGAGCAGCTGATTTGTAATCAGCAGGTCGTGGGTTCGAGTCCCTCCATCGGCTCAGAATTATAAAGTTCTTTAACATATTTGGGGAGATACTCAAGCGGCCAACGAGGACAGACTGTAAATCTGTTGGTTTTTACCTTCGCAGGTTCGAATCCTGCTCTCCCCACACAAAATCAAAAGTAGTTTCTGTCAGGAGCTCGCTCATGTAAGGAAACGATTTTGATTTTGCGTTCGGGGCACCCGAACGGATCACCGAGCGCTAGCGAGGTAATCCTGAGAGTGCTTGAACGCTGTTCACTTTACAGTGAACAGGGTGAGAAATCACCTCGTGCAAAACCCCTGTCTAATTTTGAGACGTCATTATTATTCATTATCTTTGCACGCATTTTTCAGGCATTGGCGTGAAAATTATTTGAAATATTGAAGGTATTTCTGACAAGTTCAGGAACAGCATAAGCGGGAGTAGCTCAGTTGGTAGAGCGTCAGCCTTCCAAGCTGAATGTCGCCGGTTCGAACCCGGTCTCCCGCTCTAAAAAACTTCAAGGATTGTTCCGGTTGCAGCCTTGGAGTTTTTGGTGCTAAACGAATCGTTTGGCCCGCAATTGCGACCTGAAAGCCGGTGTAGCTCAGGGGTAGAGCGTTTCCTTGGTAAGGAAGAGGTCACGGGTTCAAATCCCGTCATTGGCTCAATCGATTAAACACTGATATATAACTAAGATTAAATTAATACTAAAATGGCAAAAGAAACATTCGATCGGTCGAAGCCTCACTTAAACGTGGGTACTATCGGACACGTAGATCACGGTAAAACTACTTTGACCGCTGCTATCACAAAAGTTTTGGCAGATGCAGGTTACTCTGAAGCCCGTTCGTTCGACCAGATCGACAACGCGCCAGAAGAGAAAGAGCGTGGTATCACTATCAACTCTTCACACGTTGAGTATCAGACTCAAAATCGTCACTATGCTCACGTTGACTGTCCAGGTCACGCCGACTATGTAAAGAACATGGTAACTGGTGCTGCTCAGATGGACGGTGCAATCCTGGTTGTTGCTGCTACAGATGGACCAATGCCACAAACTCGCGAGCACATCCTTCTTGGACGTCAGGTTGGTATTCCTCGTATCGTTGTATTCATGAACAAAGTGGATATGGTTGATGACGAAGAATTGATCGAGCTGGTAGAGATGGAAGTTCGTGATCTATTGAACTTCTACGAGTACGACGGAGATAACGGTCCTGTTATCGCTGGATCTGCACTTGGTGCCCTGAATGGGGAGCAGAAGTGGGTTGATACCGTACTTGAGTTGATGGAAGCTGTTGACACTTGGATCGAAGAGCCTCTTCGTGAAGTTGACAAAGACTTCTTGATGCCAATCGAAGATGTATTCTCTATTACTGGACGTGGTACAGTTGCTACTGGTCGTATCGAGACTGGAGTTGCTAACACCGGAGATCCTGTAGACATCATCGGAATGGGAGCTGAGAAACTGACTTCTACTATTACTGGAGTTGAGATGTTCCGTAAGATCCTAGACCGTGGTGAAGCTGGAGATAACGTAGGTATCCTACTGCGTGGTATTGAGAAGACTGATATCCGTCGTGGAATGGTTATCTGTAAGCAAGGTTCTGTTACTCCTCACGCCAAGTTCAAAGCTGAGGTGTATATCCTGAAGAAAGAAGAAGGTGGTCGTCACACTCCTTTCCACAACAACTATCGTCCTCAGTTCTACGTACGTACAACTGACGTAACAGGAAACATCAACCTGCCTGACGGAGTTGAGATGGTAATGCCTGGTGACAACCTGACCATTACTGTTGACCTGATCCAACCTATCGCTATGAACGTAGGTCTTCGCTTCGCTATCCGTGAAGGTGGACGTACTGTAGGAGCTGGTCAGGTAACTGAAATTTTAGACTAATAACAGTTTATATATAACAGTCCAAAGGTGCCTTGCCAAAGCAAGGCGCCTTGACTTTTGTTTACGGGTTTAGCTCAGTTGGTAGAGCACTGGTCTCCAAAACCAGGTGTCGGGAGTTCGAGTCTCTCAACCCGTGCAAAGGAGATCGGCCGGGAGAGATACCGGAATGACTCCCGAATAAAAATTAAGAAGATGGTAGAATATATCAAGGAATCATACAACGAACTGAGAAATCACGTAAGCTGGCCAAGTTGGGCAGAAGCTCAGAAACTGACCGTAGTTGTTGCGGCCTTTTCCGTTATTTTGGCTTTGGCTGTATGGGGAGTTGATACCGTTTTCAGTCGAGTGATCAGTCTTTACTTTGATTGGATCAAATCCTAAGTAAACACCAAGATGACCGAAACAAAGAGTACAAAAAAGTGGTATGTGGTTCGCTCGGTAAGCGGCCAGGAGAACAAGATCAAGTCCTACATCGAGAATGAGGTCAAGCGTCTGAACCTGGAAGATTACATCGAGCAGGTGCTGGTTCCTACAGAGAAAGTGATACAGATCCGTAACGGAAAGAAGATCAACAAAGAGCGTGTCTACTTTCCTGGATATATCATGATCCAGGCCAGTTTGGCTGGTGAGATCCCTCATATCATCAAGTCCATCAACGGAGTGATCGGATTCCTGGGAGAAACCAAGGGAGGTGATCCGGTGCCGCTGAGACAATCAGAAGTGAACCGTATGTTAGGTAAGGTTGACGAATTGGCTGTTCAGGACGATAATATTAATATCCCTTATGTGATCGGCGAGACCGTCAAAGTTATCGATGGGCCATTTAATGGCTTTAACGGAACGGTAGAGAAGATCAACGAGGAGAAGCGTAAGCTGGAAGTGATGGTGAAGATCTTCGGTAGGAAGACTCCATTGGAGCTCAGCTATATGCAGGTAGAAAAAATTTAGTTGTTACGCTATATAATAGGTTAGTTCTAAGCTTCCAAAATAGAATCGACCGAATGTTAATTATTAAACAATGGCAAAAGAAGTAGACAAAGTCGTGAAGTTACAGGTCCGAGGTGGTGCGGCTAACCCCTCTCCTCCAGTTGGACCCGCTTTAGGTGCTGCCGGTGTTAACATCATGGAGTTCTGTAAGCAGTTCAATGCTCGAACTCAGGATAAGCAAGGTAAAGTGCTTCCAGTTGCGATCACGGTCTATAAGGACAAGTCTTTCGACTTCGTCATTAAGACCCCTCCAGCTGCAGTGCAGATCCTTGAAGCTGCCAAACTCAAAAAAGGTTCTGGTGAGCCTCATGCGAGAAAGGTAGGAACAATTACCTGGGATCAAGTAAAAGCGATTGCTGAGGACAAGATGCCTGACCTGAATGCCTTTACTGTAGAGTCTGCCATGAAAATGGTTGCAGGTACGGCGCGTTCTATGGGAGTTAAAGTAAAAGGTAGTGCACCTTTTTAATCGAGAAAAGTAACTATTAAAATGGCAAGATTAACTAAAAAGCAAAAGGAGACCAAAGGAAAGGTTGAGGCTGGTAAGGCTTATTCCGTTTCTGAGGCTTCTGCTTTAGTCAAGGAAATTACCAACGTAAATTTCGATGCCTCTGTTGACCTGGCCGTACGTCTTAACGTTGACCCACGTAAAGCCAATCAAATGGTACGTGGAGTTGTGACCCTTCCTCACGGAACTGGTAAAGACGTAAAGGTTTTGGCTCTGGTAACTCCAGATAAGGAGGCCGAAGCTCAGGCTGCAGGTGCAGATTATGTTGGACTAGACGAATACCTCAATAAGATCAAAGGAGGATGGACCGATGTCGACGTGATCGTGACCATGCCGAGTGTAATGGGTAAACTAGGACCCCTGGGACGTATCCTGGGACCTCGTGGCTTGATGCCAAACCCAAAGACCGGTACGGTGACCATGGACGTCGCTAAGGCTGTTTCTGACGTAAAAGCAGGTAAGATCGATTTCAAGGTTGACAAGACCGGTATCGTTCACGCCGCTATCGGAAAAGCATCATTCGATGCTGAGAAGATCGCCGGAAATGCGAAAGAGTTGTTATCTACATTGGTAAAGATGAAGCCTCAGGCTGCAAAAGGTGTTTACATCAAGAGTATTTTCATGTCAAGCACTATGAGCCCAGGGATTCAAATCGATGCTAAAGACCTGAATAACTAAGCAGTAACATTGACCGATTATGACTAGAGAAGAAAAATCAAAAGTAATTGAGCAGTTGACTGCAACCCTGGCCGATAACCAGAACATCTATCTGGCGGACATTTCAGGTTTGGATGCAGGTACAACTTCCAACTTGCGTCGTGCTTGTTTTAAAGCCGGTGTAAGTCTAAGCGTAGTAAAGAATACCCTATTGGCCAAGGCCATGGAGAGTTCCGATAAGGACTTTGGTGACTTGAGCACCGTACTTAAAGGAAACACCTCCCTGATGATCGCAGAGGCTGGTAATGCACCAGCCAAAGTAATCAAGGAGTTCCGTAAAAAATCCGAAAAGCCCCTATTGAAAGGTGCTTTTATCGAAGAAGCCATCTTCATTGGTGATGATCAACTAGAGACCCTGGTTGAGATCAAGTCGCGTGAAGAGCTGATCGGTGAGATCATCGGATTGCTACAGTCTCCGGCCAAGAATGTTATCTCTGCCCTGAAATCAGGAGGAGGAACACTGTCTGGTATTCTAAAGACACTTTCCGAAAAGGAAGGATAGCATTAAGCACTAATTAACAAGAGATAAAAATTTTATTAAAACGATAGAAAATGGCAGATTTAAAAGATTTCGCAGAACAATTGGTTAACCTGACCGTAAAGGAGGTTAACGAACTAGCTGATATCCTGAAAGAGGAGTACGGTATCGAGCCTGCTGCTGCTGCAGTTGCTGTAGCTGCTGGTGGTGGTGCTGCTGGTGGTGGTGACGCTGCTGAGGAGCAAACTGAGTTCGACGTAATCCTGAAGGCCGCTGGTGCCTCTAAACTGGCTGTTGTAAAGCTGGTTAAAGAACTTACTGGTCAAGGTCTGAAAGATGCTAAAGCCCTTGTTGACAACGCTCCATCTCCAATCAAGGAAGGTGTTGCCAAAGACGAGGCTGAGGCACTGAAAGCTCAGCTGGAAGAAGCTGGAGCCGAGGTTGAGCTTAAATAAGCTCCTGGCTACCAAACCTTAAGGTTTAGGTCTTTCTCCCAAGCGGGAAAAGACCTAAACCATTTTGCGTATATAAAGGTTTCTATTTTTTCGAGTATACGCACTCACCGAGTAATAAATTAAATTTCCGTCCATCGATGTCCGCAACGCAAACAGAAAGACTGAATTTTTCCTCAGTACAAAACAGGCCGGATTACCCCGACTTTTTAGACATCCAGATCAAATCCTTCCAGGATTTTTTTCAACTGGAGACCAAATCAGAGGAGAGAGGCAATGAAGGGCTTTACAAGACCTTCATGGAAAACTTCCCAATCACAGACACCCGCAATCAGTTCGTACTTGAATTTCTGGACTACTTTGTAGATCCGCCAAGATATTCCATCCAGGAATGTATAGAACGAGGGTTAACCTATAGCGTGCCGCTTAAGGCAAGATTAAAACTTTACTGTACCGATGAGGAGCATGAAGACTTCGAAACCATCGTGCAGGACGTTTACCTGGGAACCATCCCTTACATGACTCCAAGTGGTACATTTTGTATCAATGGAGCAGAGCGTGTAGTTGTTTCCCAGTTACACCGTTCACCGGGGGTTTTCTTTGGCCAGTCATTCCACGCCAACGGAACCAAGCTTTATTCAGCCAGGGTAATTCCATTCAAAGGATCCTGGATAGAATTTGCGACCGATATCAACAGCGTAATGTACGCCTATATCGATCGTAAGAAGAAATTACCTGTTACCACACTCTTCCGTGCTATCGGATTTGAGCGGGATAAGGATATCCTGGAGATCTTCGACCTGGCAGAGGAGGTGAAAGCCACTAAGACCGGACTGAAGAAGTTCATGGGACGCAAGCTTGCTGCACGTGTCTTGAAGACCTGGCATGAGGACTTCGTAGATGAGGATACGGGAGAAGTTGTATCCATCGAACGGAACGAGATAGTTCTGGATCGGGATACTGTTCTGGAAAAAGAGCACATCGAGGAGATTCTCGATTCTGGTTCGGCCACCATCCTGCTTCACAAGGAGGATAACCTGCAGGCTGACTATGCCATTATTCACAACACCCTGCAGAAGGATCCAACCAACTCGGAAAAAGAAGCGGTTGAGCATATCTACCGTCAGTTGCGTAATGCCGAGCCGCCCGATGAAGAGACTGCTCGTGGTATCATCAACAAACTGTTCTTCTCAGACCAGCGATACAATCTGGGTGAGGTAGGACGATACCGAATGAACAAAAAATTAGGTCTTGATATCGAAATGGACAAGCAGATCCTGACCAAAGAAGATATCATTACCATCATTAAATACTTGATCGAGCTGATCAACTCCAAGGCAGAGATCGATGATATCGATCACCTCTCCAACCGACGTGTTCGTACCGTTGGTGAGCAGTTAAGTTCTCAGTTCGGTGTTGGTTTGGCCCGTATGGCCCGAACCATTCGTGAGCGTATGAACGTTCGTGACAACGAGGTATTTACCCCGATCGATCTGATCAACGCCAAGACATTGTCTTCGGTGATCAACTCCTTCTTCGGTACCAACCAGTTGTCTCAATTCATGGATCAGACCAACCCCTTGGCCGAGATCACGCACAAGCGTCGTCTTTCTGCCCTTGGACCTGGAGGTCTGTCCCGTGAGCGTGCCGGTTTCGAGGTACGTGATGTTCACTATACTCACTACGGAAGACTTTGTCCAATTGAGACCCCTGAAGGGCCGAACATTGGACTGATCTCTTCATTATCTGTATACGCCAAGGTGAATAACCTCGGATTCATCGAGACGCCTTACCGCAAGGTGGAGGAAGGTAAGATCGATCTGAAGAATGAGCCGATCTATCTGTCTGCAGAGGAAGAAGAAGAAAAACTGATCGCCCAGGCGAACATCCCGTTAAAGAAAGATGGAACCATCGATTCTGACCGGGTAATTGCCCGTATGGAAGGTGACTTCCCTGTGGTCGATCCAAAAGAAGTTCACTATACAGACGTTGCTCCCAACCAGATCTCGTCCATCTCTGCATCCTTGATCCCATTCCTGGAGCACGATGATGCGAACCGGGCCCTGATGGGATCCAACATGATGCGTCAGGCGGTACCACTGTTGATCGCCGATTCGCCTATCGTTGGAACCGGATTGGAGCGTCAGGTCGCCTCGGATTCCCGAGTACTGATCAACGCAGAAGGAAATGGGGAAGTTGAGTATGTGGATGCTAATAAGATCATCATTCGCTACGATCGTTCAGACCAGGAGCGTATGGTGAGCTTTGATGGAGATTCCAAGACTTATGATCTGATCAAATTCCGCAAGACCAATCAGAGTACCTCTATCAACCTAAAACCGATCGTCCGCAAGGGTGACCGAGTGAACAGGGGTCAGGTGCTTTGTCAGGGTTATGCTACCGAAAGTGGTGAGCTGGCTCTGGGTAGAAACATGAAGGTAGCCTTTATGCCTTGGAAGGGGTATAACTTCGAGGATGCTATCGTGATCTCTGAAAAAGTGGTTCGTGAGGATATCTTTACCTCCATCCACATTGACGAGTACGCACTCGAAGTGCGAGACACTAAATTGGGTAATGAAGAATTGACCAACGACATCCCTAACGTTTCTGAAGAAGCGACCAAGGATCTGGACGAGCACGGTATGATCCGTATTGGTGCAGAGGTCAAGCCTGGAGATATCCTGATCGGGAAGATTACTCCAAAAGGAGAAAGCGACCCAACGCCGGAAGAGAAACTTCTTCGTGCCATCTTTGGTGATAAGGCTGGTGATGTAAAGGATGCATCTTTGAAAGCCTCTCCATCTTTGAATGGTGTGGTGATCGATAAGAAGCTGTTTGCCCGTGCTATCAAGGACAAGCGCAAACGAGCCAAGGATAAAGAGGATATCGCCGAACTGGAACTGAAATACGAGACCAAGTTCCAGGAATTGAAGGATGTTTTGGTCGAGAAATTGTTCAGTATCGTTGGTGGTAAGACTGCTCAGGGAGTAAGCAATGATCTAGGTGAAGTTGTCTTCCCGAAAGGAAAGAAATACACCCTGAAGATGCTTAACGCGGTGGATGATTACACCCACCTGACCGGAGGAACCTGGACAACAGATAAAGCGACCAATGCCTTGGTTGCAGACCTGATGCACAACTATAAGATCAAGGAGAATGATCTGCAGGGTAACCTCAGACGTGAGAAGTTCACCATCTCTGTTGGAGATGAGCTTCCTGCTGGTATCCTGAAGTTGGCCAAGGTGTATATCGCCAAGAAACGAAAACTGAAGGTTGGAGATAAAATGGCCGGACGTCACGGTAACAAGGGTATTGTTGCCCGTATCGTTCGGGAAGAGGATATGCCATTCCTGGAAGACGGAACTCCTGTCGATATCGTGTTGAACCCACTAGGGGTACCATCGCGTATGAATATCGGTCAGATCTATGAGACCGTACTTGGATGGGCAGGTCAAAAACTGGGTCGCAAGTTTGCCACTCCAATTTTTGATGGAGCTTCTCTGGATCAGATCAACGAGCTGACAGAAGAAGCCGGTATTCCTCAATTCGGACATACCTATCTATATGATGGTGGAACGGGAGATCGATTTGATCAACCGGCTACCGTAGGAGTTATCTATATGTTGAAACTGGGTCACATGGTAGACGATAAGATGCACGCACGTTCTATCGGACCATACTCCCTGATCACTCAGCAACCTCTAGGAGGTAAGGCACAATTTGGTGGTCAGCGATTTGGTGAGATGGAGGTTTGGGCTCTCGAGGCCTATGGTGCATCCAGCACACTACGTGAGATCCTGACGGTAAAATCAGATGATGTTGTTGGACGAGCTAAAACTTACGAGTCTATCGTAAAAGGTGAGCCAATGCCAGAACCTGGATTGCCAGAATCTTTCAATGTATTGATGCACGAACTGAAAGGCCTTGGTCTTGATGTTCGCTTCGAAGAGTAGCGACTGTTTCACAGTTTGTTTTCGCCTGAGGCAGCGAGGGAATGCCTCAAATAGTTAACAAGATAGTTTATATTATTATGGCTAGAAATAAGGAAAACACAGCAGTTAAGTTCAACAAGATCTCAATCGGGTTGGCCTCTCCGGAGTCCATCCTGGCCGAGTCACAAGGGGAAGTGCTTAAGCCGGAGACCATTAACTACCGTACTCACAAGCCAGAACGAGATGGTTTGTTCTGTGAGCGGATCTTTGGTCCCGTGAAAGATTATGAATGTGCCTGTGGAAAATATAAGCGAATCCGATATAAAGGAATCGTCTGTGACCGTTGTGGTGTCGAGGTTACCGAGAAGAAGGTACGTCGCGATCGCGTAGGCCACATCAACCTGGTTGTCCCTGTAGCGCATATCTGGTACTTCCGTTCTTTACCAAATAAGATCGGTTACCTGCTTGGATTGCCATCCAAGAAACTGGATATGATCATTTATTACGAACGTTATGTGGTCATTCAGCCGGGTATCGCTACTAACGAGGAAGGAGAGCCTGTTCAGAAGATGGACTTCCTGACTGAGGAAGAGTACTTGAATATCATCGATGCCCTTCCGGCAGAGAATCAGTACCTGGAAGACAGCGATCCAAACAAATTCATCGCCAAGATGGGTGCCGATTGTTTGATCGATCTGTTGCAACGTATCAACCTGGATGAGTTGTCCTACGAGTTGCGCCACAAGGCCAATAACGAAACTTCCAAACAAAGGAAGACTGAGGCCCTGAAGCGTCTGCAAGTGGTAGAGGCTTTCCGAGATGCTCAGCACAACCGAGAGAACAACCCAGAATGGATGATCATGAAAGTGGTGCCGGTTATTCCACCAGAATTGCGTCCATTGGTACCACTGGATGGTGGTCGATTCGCTACTTCCGACCTTAACGACTTGTATCGTCGAGTGATCATCCGTAACAATCGTCTGAAGCGATTGATGGAGATCAAGGCTCCGGAAGTGATCTTGAGAAACGAAAAACGTATGCTGCAGGAGTCCGTAGACTCCCTGTTCGATAATACCCGTAAGTCTTCTGCCGTGAAGACCGACAGCAACCGTCCGTTGAAATCCCTTTCCGATTCATTGAAAGGTAAGCAAGGACGTTTCCGTCAGAACCTACTCGGTAAGCGTGTAGATTATTCAGCGCGTTCTGTGATCGTTGTAGGTCCAGAGCTGAAGCTGTATGAATGCGGTATTCCAAAAGATATGGCGGCTGAGCTTTACAAGCCATTTGTGATCAGAAAACTGATCGAGCGTGGTATTGTTAAGACAGTTAAGTCTGCCAAGAAGATCATCGACAAGAAGGAACCTGTAGTTTGGGATATCCTGGAGAATGTCCTGAAAGGACATCCGGTATTATTGAACCGGGCCCCAACCCTGCACAGATTAGGGATTCAGGCTTTCCAACCTAAACTGATCGAAGGTAAGGCCATCCAGCTTCACCCATTGGTTTGTACGGCTTTTAACGCCGACTTCGATGGTGACCAGATGGCAGTACACCTTCCGCTTGGACCAGAAGCGATCTTAGAAGCACAATTGTTGATGCTGGCTTCTCACAATATCCTGAACCCTGCTAACGGATCTCCGGTAGCGGTTCCATCTCAGGATATGGTACTAGGTCTGTACTATATGACCAAGTCTCGTAAGTCGACTAAGAATCACGTAGTTCAAGGTGAAGGCTTGACCTTCTATTCTCCCGAAGAGGTATTTATTGCCTACAACGAGAGAAAGGTAGATCTGAATGCCAATATCCGTGTTCGCACCATGGACTTCAATGAAGAAGGCGAGTTGGTCAACCAATTGATCGAAACAACTGTTGGTCGTGTGATCTTTAATGACAAGGTGCCTGAGGCGGCCGGTTACATCAATGAAGTACTGACTAAGAAGTCACTTCGTGATATTATCGGTAACATCCTGAAGGTTACTTCTGTACCGGAGACCGCCGAGTTCCTGGATGAGATCAAGGACCTGGGGTACAAATTCGCCTTTGAAGGAGGACTATCCTTTAGCTTGGGTGATATCATTATCCCGGCCGAGAAACAGACCATGATCGATGACGCCAACCAACAGGTTGACGGGATCATCGGGAATTACAACATGGGTCTGATTACCAATAACGAGCGTTACAACCAGGTGATCGATATCTGGACCGCTACTAATGCTGAGCTCACGGAGCTTTCCATGAAGCGTATCCGGGAAGATCAACAAGGGTTTAACTCCGTATATATGATGCTGGATTCCGGTGCAAGGGGATCCAAGGAGCAAATTCGTCAGTTGACCGGTATGCGTGGACTGATGGCCAAGCCTAAGAAATCCAGTGCCGGAGGTGGGGAGATCATTGAGAACCCGATTCTGTCTAACTTTAAAGAAGGACTTTCGATTCTGGAATACTTTATCTCTACTCACGGTGCTCGTAAAGGACTTGCCGATACCGCCCTTAAAACGGCTGATGCAGGTTACCTGACCCGTCGTCTGGTAGATGTTTCACAAGATGTGATCATCAATGAGGAGGACTGTGGCACGTTAAGAGGTATTGAGGTTTCTGCATTGAAGAAAAATGACGAAGTCGTTGAACGTATGGCCGAGCGAATCAAGGGCCGTACTTCTCTGCACGATGTATACGATCCGTTGACCGAGGAACTATTGGTTTCTGCTGGTCAGCAGATCACAGACGAGATAGCCGAGATCATCGACGCCTCTCCAGTAGAATCTATCGAAGTGCGTTCTGCCCTGACCTGTGAGGCCAGGAAAGGAATCTGTGCCCAGTGTTACGGACGTAACCTGGCTACTAACAAGATGGTTCAAAGAGGAGAAGCTGTTGGCGTTGTTGCTGCCCAGTCCATTGGTGAGCCCGGAACACAGCTAACTCTGCGTACCTTCCACGTGGGTGGTATTGCGGGTAACATCTCTGAAGAGAACAAGCTTGTTGTCAAATTTGATGGTAAAGCAGAGATCGAGGATCTGAAAACAGTTAAGGGAGAAGATGCAGAAGGTAAGAAGGTAGATATCGTAATCTCCCGAACTTCTGAGATCAAGTTGGTCGATGAGAAGACTGGTATTACCCTGAGCACAAACAATATTCCTTATGGTTCTACCATTTTTGTGAAAGATGGTCAGAAGCTGAAGACTGGGGATGTAGTTTGTCAATGGGATCCTTATAATGGTGTTATTATCTCCGAGTTTGCCGGTAAGATCCAATATGAAAATATCGAACAAGGTATAACATACCAAGTAGAGATAGACGAACAGACCGGATTCCAGGAAAAAGTTATTTCCGAATCACGTGATAAAAAGAAGATTCCTACCCTGCAGATCCTTGGAACTAAAGGAGAGGTAATCCGTTCATATAACTTGCCCGTTGGAGCCCACCTAATGGTGGATGACAATGAGAAGATCAAGGTAGGTAAGATCCTGGTTAAGATTCCACGTAAATCCGCCAAGGCTGGTGATATTACTGGTGGTCTTCCACGAGTGACCGAGCTATTCGAGGCTCGTAACCCATCTAACCCTGCGGTTGTATCAGAAATTGACGGTGTAGTGTCATTTGGTAAGATCAAGCGTGGTAACCGTGAGATCATCGTCGAGTCTAAGATCGGTGAGATCAAAAAGTACCTGGTCAAACTGTCCAACCAGATCGTTGTTCAGGAAAATGACTACGTACGGGCCGGAATGCCACTGTCGGATGGAGCAATCACTCCAGTCGACATCCTTCGAATTGAAGGTCCATCTGCCGTTCAGCAATACTTGGTGAACGAGGTGCAGGAGGTTTACCGACTGCAAGGGGTGAAGATCAATGACAAACACTTTGAAGTAGTTGTTCGTCAGATGATGCGCAAGGTGCAGATCGTTGATCCGGGAGACACGGTCTTCCTGGAGAATCAGTTAGTTCACAAATACGACTTCATGGAGGAGAACGATAAGATCTTCGGTATGAAAGTAGTAGAGAATGCTGGTGATAGCGAGAATCTGAAAGAAGGTCAGATCGTATCTCCTCGTGATTTGAGAGATGAGAATTCTATCATGCGTCGAGAAGACAAGGCTCTGGTGGAAGCTCGTGATGCGGTACCTGCTACGGCTACGCCAATACTTCAGGGTATCACACGTGCTTCGCTTCAGACTAAGTCCTTTATCTCTGCGGCTTCCTTCCAGGAAACCACGAAGGTACTGAACGAGGCTGCTGTTAGCGGTAAAGTAGATACCTTGGAAGGTCTGAAGGAGAACGTGATCGTAGGTCACCGAATCCCAGCCGGAACAGGTATGCGTAGTTACGATACCATCATTGTAGGCTCCAAAGAAGAGTTGGAAGAACTCACCATGGAGAAGCAAGAAGTAAACTTTAATTAATCATAAACTTGCGCTCCCATCGGGGGCGCAAGTTCTTTATAAGCTGATCGAATATGGCAGAAGAGAACAACAAGAAGCAAGCCCAGATCAATATCGAATTGGACGAATCCATGGCTCAGGGAACTTACAGTAACCTGGCTATTATCAATCATTCGCAATCTGAGTTTGTGGTTGATTTTGTTGCCATTATGCCGGGAGTTCCCAAAAGTAAGGTGAAGTCCCGTATAATTTTGACGCCTCAGCACGCCAAGCGATTTTTAAAGGCGTTGCATGACAATGTAGGTCGTTTTGAACAGACGCACGGTGAGATTAAGGATTATCAGCAACCACCTATCCCGATCAATTTCGGGCCTACTGGTGAAGCATAACATAAACCGGCAGATGCCGGTTTTTTTTGTGGTTGATCATGAGTCAATTTAACAAATTGTACTGCGGTCAAAAATCTACTGACTTGATGAGAAGATATTCTTGAATCAACGATATAGCATTCAAGAAATGGAAGGATCATGTGGAATTTCCTTTTGGATTGAGGAAAAATGGGGGTAGATTGTTCCCGGACGGGTCATGGGGCCCCCAGTGTAAAATTGGTTAATCGTGAATCGTTAAGAGTGATTGGAAAAATTGAATCTTTGACTAACGACTAACCGTTCTCCACCGAATCAAACTCACTTACAAAATGCAATTTCACCGAAGGGTATTTCTGTTGAGTCATTTGGAGTGTAAAGGCAGAATCTGCGAGGTAGACCAGTTGTCCCTGTTTATCCTTGGCTAAGAATTTAGACTTCACCCGTTTGAATTCCTTGAATTCCTCACTGTTTGCATCTTCTGGGTCTACCCAACACGCTTTGTGTACATTGAGCTGTTCGTAACTACATTTTGCGCCATATTCATGTTCCAGACGATACTGAATCACTTCAAACTGCAACGCGCCCACGGTACCGATCACCTTTCTTCCGTTCAATTCCAATCGGAACAACTGAGCTACACCTTCATCCATCAATTGGTCGATCCCTTTTTCCAGTTGTTTGCTTTTCATCGGATCGGCATTATTGATGTATTTAAAATGCTCAGGAGAAAAGCTGGGAATGCCTTTGAATTCCATTTGTTCCCCTTCTGTGAGGGTGTCACCGATCTTGAAGTTACCGGTATCGTGAAGGCCGACTATGTCACCAGGGTATGAAACGTCCACGATCTGTTTCTTTTCGGCAAAGAAGGCATTCGGGCTGGAAAATTTGAGTTTTTTCTGATTGCGCACATGAAGATAAGGCGTATTCCTTTCGAAAGTGCCCGAAACGATCTTGACAAAAGCCAATCTATCCCTGTGTTTGGGGTCCATATTGGCGTGGATCTTAAAGACAAATCCACTGAAGTCCTCTTCTTCTGGTTTGACCAGACGGGTACTACTTTCCTTCGGACGCGGCTTTGGAGCGATCTCTACAAAACAATCCAGCAATTCGCGAACCCCAAAATTATTCAGGGCAGAGCCAAAGAAAACAGGCTGTAGTGCCCCCTCTAAATAAGCTTCCCGGTCAAAATTAGGGTAAACCTCGTATACCAATTCTAGCTCTTCACGGAGTTGATCGGCAGCATCAGAACCTACCAATTGATCCAATTCCTCGGATTCTAAATTCTCTATGTGAATTGAATCCTCGATCTCCTGCCGTTTACTGCCCTCAAAAAGATTGACATTCTTCTCCCAGATGTTATAGATCCCCTTAAAATCATATCCCATTCCAATCGGAAAGCTCAAAGGCGTAACTCTAAGATGTAATTTCTGCTCGATCTCGTCTAAAAGATCGAAGGCATCCTTTCCTTCCCGGTCCAGTTTATTTACAAATACAATGATGGGGATGTTTCGCATTCTACAGACCTCTACCAATTTTTCGGTCTGCTCCTCCACACCCTTAGCCACATCTATAACCACAATTACGCTGTCTACTGCAGTTAATGTTCGGAAGGTATCTTCGGCAAAATCCTTGTGACCAGGAGTATCTAAGATATTGATCTTAATTCCTTGATATTCAAAGGCTAGAACAGATGTGGCTACAGAGATTCCTCTTTGTCGCTCTATCTCCATGAAATCGCTCGTAGCACCTTTTTTAATCTTGTTGCTTTTAACAGCTCCAGCTTCCTGGATGGCACCACCAAACAACAGAAGCTTTTCTGTTAATGTAGTCTTTCCCGCATCCGGGTGAGAGATGATCCCGAAGGTCTTTCGTCTGTCAATTTCTGTCAATAAGGACATGGAATGTCTGGTTTTTCGGCGCAAATATACGGTAGTTTTGACGCACATACCAGTGGATGCAATAGAGGTTTGCGGAACAGGATTACCTACAAGGAGATGTTCATTTAACCCTTGTAAAATAGGCATGTAAGTATAAATACGTATAACTAATTCCTACAAAAATTCAGTCATTTTTGTTTTTAATTGAGTAGTTCATCGAGAAAATTCATCAGTTCAACTAATAGTTTGTTTAACTTTTTATTTGAACGCATTTTCCTACTTATATTTGAGATAAGAATCGAGAAAATTGCAGTTGGGGCATTCTTCTCTTATTTGAACAACCAATCATGAAATTCGCTTTGACAGCAGTACATCTTTCACTGCAGGACAAACGCTGCACTTCAATTTTGACCACAAGGTTTTAAGTTATCGTGCGGGTTGTGGTTCGCAGACCACGGCTAGGATTTCTATTGCCTGTTCCGAAAATTAGTTGATCCTCAACTTGTAGGATTTCATTCGATTTACCGTTAAGTCGCCAAAACAGGCGCTTCACGGTCAATATTGAAATTGATATGACGTGGGGTTTAACCCCCTCTGGATTAACTAAAATATATGGACATGCAAAAGTTTACGATTGTTGAGATCAAGCGAGCGCTTTACTCAGTCACGGTTGCATTATTATTTTCGTTTTTTGCCTTTGGTCAAACCAAGGAGATACCTTCAGGATCGGTGATCATCGACATGGGTATATCCCCTCAGACCATAGACAATGGAGTCAAACCTTACGGGTTGGTTTATTCCTTGATCAAGAATTACAATGTAACTGTGATCTGGTCTATAGAACCGACCAAGATAAGTGGTGGCACTGACTTTACGGTAGACGGGAAAACATTCAGAGGTGGTCCATTCATTATCGAGCAAGGCTCACTTACCCAAGCCGTACTGGATGAGATCAGCGACTGGGAGGATGAGGGTGTAGTTACCTATACAACACTGACCGATAAGATCATTCCGGTTTACCAGGAGATCAATTATTACGGAAACTGGGTCTTAGACCCTCAGAACGGGGTAAAGATCACCAAGAAGTACCTAGATGCAGCAGGTATTCCAAACACGGACTTCAGAGAGGCCGAAGCGGACGATCTAACTTCTTGTGATGACGTTTATTTATTACCTCACGCGGATGTCACATGGGACAAGCACGGTAATCTGATCAATTGGAACTCCCCCATCGCCGATGGTGGTAGTGCAGGTTGGATATGGACCGGATGTAAGGCTGTATCAGGTTTGGAGAACTTAGTGGATCCAAACGACTCCAGTGTCCGAGCAAATTTTCTGGCTAATGACCCTACAGTGCCTCCCACTCAAGCTCAAGAGGACTTTGGATACTCCCTGATCTACGACGGAGCCCATGAGGATGCATCCAACGATTTTGACAATTATGTGCAGGGATTCCCCGCGGATCCTTTTATGCAATTTTTGGGTAAACCTGGAAAGATATTTGACGAGGGAGCAGAACGCGTTTATGTCCTATTTCCAACCGGTAGTTGGAGAAGTTCAACAACAGTCGCGATATATGATCCAAACCAGCCCGATGTAATTAATGGTATCGGAGGTTTGGATATTGACGGTCCTGCCGCGCTCTTAGCGTATGGTCGGGCGTTTGGTGATGACGACCGAGGTATGGTCATGTACGAAGCCGGTCACGAATTCAAGGATAAGAACGATGATCCAGATGATAACGGTGGAGAAAACGGACAGGTTGCTGCAATCAGGGCATTCCTGAACTTCTCTCTTTTAGCACCTAATTCCAAGGTTCCAACCATCGTTGATGATACGGGAACTGTTCCATCAACGATTTCAAGCGGAGAACCTATTCAGTTCGATCTGTCTGGTTCTACAGGAAGCGGAACCCTTAGTTTCGAATGGACCACTTCTTGTTCCTTCGGGACTTTCGACAACCCCACGAGTTCTATGCCCATATTCAATCCCGGTATAGTATCGGATGTTGAATGCTGTGTTATCCAAGTAGAGATCACTGACGAATGTGGAAGACGATCGTTCAATACTTATCCTGTTTGTATTCAGCCTCCGGCTCCTCGTATAGAAATTACGAAGGCAGGAACCCTGAATGACGAGAATCAGGACAATTGTTCTGATGCCGGTGAAACCATAACCTATGATTTCGTAGTTCGAAACCTGAGCTCAGTGGAGATCGAAAATATTGTCGTTAATGATCCACTTCTCGGTGGGGACATTCCTGGCCCAATATCAGGTGACACTGATAACGACGGTAAATTGGACATTAATGAAATGTGGTCCTATTCCGCAAATTACATTATCACTCAAGATGATATCGATCTAGGTCAGGTAGAGAATCAGGCAACTGTTACGGGAGTAGGGAATGGACAGATTACCTCTGACCTTTCTGATGATATTAGCGTCAACGCACCTAATCCGCTACGACCTAAAAACATGTACGGAACTACTCGGACTCCAATTTATACAAGTATCAATCCTGGTTCCTGGACCAATCCTAATACATGGTCTGGCGGTAATGTTCCTCCGATCAATCTGAACAATACGGATGTAGTTAATATCAATACCCGGGTAGAATTGACCTCCGGGGGGTACTGATGAATGGTAATGCAATCTTGAATATCAATGAGATATTGGTTATTTCAAATGGAGATCTTACCATCGAAAGTTCTGGTAACGTCGTCAACATAACTACGGCATTACTTCGGTTGCCAAACGGAAATGTAACGAACAAAGCCGGTACCATCAACTTTATAGATGGTGCAGTCCAGATCTGTGATAATAATTATAAGGACGAAACCACTGACAATAGTGTCGGTACTTTCGGAACCGGTTACATCTATGCCCGCAACGGAAATATCGAGAATGTCAATGCGAATAGTGGCTTTTTTAGCAATACTATAAATTGGTGTACCGCTAACGGAAATGGGGTCAATCTACCCATACCAGAAAACTGTGGATTGATCAATCCTCAGGATTGTAATGATGAAGGGTTCTACCTCACATTATTGGTACCCGAAGATGATCCGACCATCATTCAGTTGTGTCAGCGGCCTGAGATCGCCTTGGTTAAAGAGGCGGAGGTGACCTTAGATCCGGACGATGGATGTGTGGACATAGCTGTTGATGGTACAATCAATTATAAATTCACATTGACCAACCAAGGGAACGTCAGTATCTCTGCGGTTGTCTTGGAAGACACTTTCTTAGGTGGTGTCATTACAGGACCCGCGAGTGGTGATGCTGATAATGATAACAAGCTAGACGTAACCGAAACATGGATCTACACGGCTAGTCATACCGTTACTCAAGATGACATAGAAGCCGGAGAGATTGAAAATACCGCCACTGCAACTGGGGAAGCTCCTAATGGCGATGCCGTTGGAGATGTTTCCGGAGCAACCGTGAGCGATGATGATCCAACCATTACTCCAATTTGTCAGGACCCGGCCATCGCTTTGGTGAAAGAAGCCGATGTGGTTCTAGACCCAGTTAATGGCTGCGTTGCTGTTCCCGTAGACGGAACCATCAATTACATCTTTACTGTCACTAATCAGGGTGATGTAGAGCTCTCCAATATCGTTCTCGACGATCCACTCGTAGCCAATGCTGCTTATGATTCCGGTGATGATGGCGATGGGATCTTACAGCTGGATGAGACCTGGATTTATTTAGGTAGTTATCAGGTAACCCAATCGGATTTACAAACAGGTAGCGTTACCAATACCGCTACTGTTAGTGGAGAATCGATTGGAGAGACAGTAGAGGATACTTCGGGTGCGACCATATCGGATGACGATGAGACCATTACTCCTGTTTGTCAAGAAGCGGTTATTGCCCTGCTGAAAACTGGAGAATTGAACGATGACAACCAAAATGGATGTCTCGAACCTGGAGAATCGATCACCTATACCTTTACTTTATCTAATGAAGGAAATGTTACTGTTTCCTCAGTAGGAATCAGTGATCCACTACTCAATGCATTACTCACTGTTCCGAACAGTGGAGACGATAACGATAATGATATTCTTGATGTCGGAGAAACCTGGATCTTCACAGCAAATTATAACCTCACCCAGACTGATCTGGATGCCGGGCAGGTATTGAATACGGCCACGGCAAGCGGAATGGGTCCAGGTAATGCTCCGGTATCTGACGATTCACACCCCACGGACATCACATTGGATGGAGAAACAACTACTTCATTTGATACTTGTCCAATTATTGACGCAGTGGATGATTCTGCTGGACCATTGGCCGGTGTGAACGTGGAGATCGAAGATGTTTTAAATGTCTTTGACAATGATACCTTTAACGGATCACCGGTGGATCCACAGGACGTAACCTTGACGGAAACTGTTGCAGAGCCAAATGGTTATCTGGAACTAAATTCAGATGGTAGTGTCGATGTTGCAGCAAATACACCTCCTGGTCAATATCAACTGACCTATCAGATCTGTAGTGTTGATTATCCGGACGTTTGTGATACCGCTGTGGTGACTGTGACTGTTGTTGCGCCTGTGATCATTATTAACGCACAAGAAGTCTGTGATAATGATACCCCGTATCTGGATTTCACGGTCACCTTGGATAATTTTACCTCTAACGAAGATCTGGTAGTTGAGTGGCTGGATTCTAATAATCAGGTGGTTCAGACCGATATCTTCCCGACAAATGGAAATACAATTATCAGTGATCGGATTCTTTGGCCTGGAGCTGAAGTTGATGGACAAGGAAATCCAACAGACTGGCCAGGATGGGAATTTGTAGGTGGAGTATGGATAGAGACAGATGATGGATTCCTCGATTTCCGTCCAACAGCAACAGTTCGATTCAGTATTAACCCAACTCAGACCATACAGGTTTCTTATCCACCGTCATCACCGTTCTGTGTGACCGGACCTAGATTAGACGCCGATTTCACTCAGGTCGATGTACTTTGTACGGATGATGCGACTGGTCAGATAGATGTGACCGTTAGCGGTGGTGTTGCACCATTTACCTTTGCTTGGTCAACCAACGATGGTTCAGGAATTGTAGACGGACAAGAAGACCAGACCGGACTGACCGCCGGAACCTATACTGTATTGATTACAGATTTCATTGGACTGACCAAGGAATTAAATATAACGATCACTGAACCTGCAGAGGCAGTTACGGCTACCATTACCACCGTTAATGCAACTGCTGCAAATAATTGTTCAGATGGATCTGCTACTGTAAATCCATCAGGCGGAACAGGAGATTATACCTATCAGTGGAGTGCCAGTGCCGGAAGTCAAACTACGGCCACGGCCACAGATCTGCCGACAGGTAGTCACAGTGTGACTGTGACCGACGAGAACGGTTGTGAGTTCACGGATACTATTACAATTAGCTGTAACCAACCAGGAATTGCCTTGGTTAAGGTTGCCGACGTGACCTTGAACCCGAATGGAAACTGTGTGGATATTACAGTGAACGGAAGCATCGATTACATCTTTACGGTTACCAATACCGGTAACGTACCATTGTCCAGCGTACAAGTGACCGACCCTAAAGTTTCGCCGATCAACTTTGTTTCTGGTGACACTAATAACGACGGTTTCCTCGATACCAACGAGACTTGGACCTATGGAGGTTCCTACACAGTAGATCAAGATGATATTGACGTCGGGGAGGTTGTCAATCAAGCCGAAGTTACGGCTATTGACGATCTGAACCAGCAGGTGGATGATACTTCTGGTACTGATGCCAGTAACGATACAGAGACAGTTACACCGATCTGTACTTCTGCCAGTATTGCTTTGATCAAGACGGCCGATGTACAGGCTGATCCACAGACTGGATGTGTTGATCTGGTCGTGGGTAGTATCATCAACTACAGCTTTACGGTAACCAACACGGGTAATGTGACCTTGACCAATGTAGTGGTCAGTGACAATGCTGCTGGTGTTGTGCTAAGCGGAGGCCCAATTGCTTCCCTGGCCCCTGGAGCGGTAGACAATACGACATATAGTGCTACCTACGAGGTAACTCAGGCTGATATTGATGCTGGAACCTTCTCGAACCAGGCGATGGTTACGGGAACACCACCGAGTGGCCCGAATGTAACGGATGACTCTGATGATGACAGTAATCTGGAGGATGATCCTACGGTTACACCGATCTGTACTTCTGCCAGTATAGCTCTGATCAAGACTTCTGATTTTACCAACTTTGACAATAACGGAAATTGTATTGCCTCAGTTGGCGATGTGATCAACTATACATTTAGTATTAGGAATACCGGAAATACGACTTTGACCAATGTAACTGTGGTTGATAATACCCCGGGTGTAGTATTGGTTGGAAGTCCAATTGCTTCTCTTGATCCAGGGGAAGAAGACACGACGACTTATACAGCTACCTATGTAATCACCCAGGATGATCTGGATGCCGGACAGTTTACCAACCAGGCATCGGTCTCGGGTACTCCACCTAGTGGACAGGATGTGACTGATCAATCGGATGATGATAGCTATACTGAGAATGAGCCCACGGTTACACCAATTTGTAACCTGGCCAGTATAGCCGTGATCAAGACCGGAGTACTCAATGATGAGAATGGAGATCAGTGTAGTGATCCGCAGGAGACCATTACCTATACTTTTACGGTATCTAATGAGGGTACTGTTACTTTGACCAATGTTGAGTTGACCGATCAGATGCTGGGTGGTATTATTACTGGACCGGACAGCGGAGACGATAATAATGATGGATTCCTTCAAGTTGACGAGGAGTGGATCTATACAGCAGATTATACCATTACTCAGGCCGATATTGATGCTGGAGAAGTATCGAATCAAGCAGAAGTTGTTGCATCAACAACAGGGGCTGGACCTGGAGGCCTGACTAATGATTTTTCAGATGACAATTCTGTTATTGAGAATGATCCGACGGTTACACCCCTT
Organism: Aureitalea marina; assembly: GCF_002943755.1. NCBI lineage: Bacteria > Pseudomonadati > Bacteroidota > Flavobacteriia > Flavobacteriales > Flavobacteriaceae > Aureitalea > Aureitalea marina. The sequence goes on along the minus strand of NZ_MQUB01000001.1, from coordinate 1,707,363 downwards.
TGCCAGAGTGCCAGTATTGCCTTGATCAAGACGGCTGATGTCCAGGCTGATCCACAGACTGGATGTGTTGATCTGGTCGTGGGTAGTATCATCAACTACAGCTTTACGGTAACCAACACGGGTAATGTGACCTTGACCAATGTAGTGGTCAGTGACAATGCTGCTGGTGTAGTACTTGTTGGTGGTCCGATTGCTTCACTCGATCCGGGCGAGGTTGACAATACGACCTATACGGCTAGTTATACGGTTACCCAGGCAGACATTGATGCTGGTACTTTCTCCAACCAGGCGATGGTTACCGGTACTCCACCGAGTGGCCCGAATGTAACGGATGACTCGGATGATGACTCCAACTTAGAGAATGATCCGACAGTTACACCGATCTGTACTTCTGCCAGTATAGCTCTGATCAAGACTTCTGATTTTACCAACTTTGACAATAACGGAAATTGTATTGCCTCAGTTGGCGATGTGATCAACTATACATTTAGTATTAGGAATACCGGAAATACGACTTTGACCAATGTAACTGTGGTTGATAATACCCCGGGTGTAGTATTGGTTGGAAGTCCAATAGCTTCTCTTGATCCAGGGGAAGAAGACACGACGACTTATACAGCTACCTATGTAATCACCCAGGATGATCTGGATGCCGGACAGTTTACCAACCAGGCATCGGTCTCGGGTACTCCACCTAGTGGACAGGATGTGACTGATCAATCGGATGATGATAGCTATACTGAGAATGAGCCCACGGTTACACCAATTTGTAACCTGGCCAGTATAGCCGTGATCAAGACCGGAGTACTCAATGATGAGAATGGAGATCAGTGTAGTGATCCGCAGGAGACCATTACCTATACTTTTACGGTATCTAATGAGGGTACTGTTACTTTGACCAATGTTGAGTTGACCGATCAGATGCTGGGTGGTATTATTACTGGACCGGACAGCGGAGACGATAATAATGATGGATTCCTTCAAGTTGACGAGGAGTGGATCTATACAGCAGATTATACCATTACTCAGGCCGATATTGATGCTGGAGAAGTATCGAATCAAGCAGAAGTTGTTGCATCAACAACAGGGGCTGGACCTGGAGGCCTGACTAATGATTTTTCAGATGACAATTCTGTTATTGAGAATGATCCGACGGTTACACCCCTTTGCCAGAGTGCCAGTATTGCCTTGATCAAGACGGCTGATGTACAGGCTGATCCACAGACTGGATGTGTTGATCTGGTCGTGGGTAGTATCATCAACTACAGCTTTACGGTAACCAACACGGGTAATGTGACCTTGACCAATGTAGTGGTCAGTGACAATGCTGCTGGTGTTGTGCTAAGCGGAGGCCCAATTGCTTCCCTGGCCCCTGGAGCGGTAGACAATACGACATATAGTGCTACCTACGAGGTAACTCAGGCTGATATTGATGCTGGAACCTTCTCGAACCAGGCGATGGTTACGGGAACACCACCGAGTGGCCCGAATGTAACGGATGACTCTGATGATGACAGTAATCTGGAGGATGATCCTACGGTTACACCGATCTGTACTTCTGCCAGTATAGCTCTGATCAAGACTTCTGATTTTACCAACTTTGACAATAACGGAAATTGTATTGCCTCAGTTGGCGATGTGATCAACTATACATTTAGTATTAGGAATACCGGAAATACGACTTTGACCAATGTAACTGTGGTTGATAATACCCCGGGTGTAGTATTGGTTGGAAGTCCAATTGCTTCTCTTGATCCAGGGGAAGAAGACACGACGACTTATACAGCTACCTATGTAATCACCCAGGATGATCTGGATGCCGGACAGTTTACCAACCAGGCATCGGTCTCGGGTACTCCACCTAGTGGACAGGATGTGACTGATCAATCGGATGATGATAGCTATACTGAGAATGAGCCCACGGTTACACCAATTTGTAACCTGGCCAGTATAGCCGTGATCAAGACCGGAGTACTCAATGATGAGAATGGAGATCAGTGTAGTGATCCGCAGGAGACCATTACCTATACTTTTACGGTATCTAATGAGGGTACTGTTACTTTGACCAATGTTGAGTTGACCGATCAGATGCTGGGTGGTATTATTACTGGACCGGACAGCGGAGACGATAATAATGATGGATTCCTTCAAGTTGACGAGGAGTGGATCTATACAGCAGATTATACCATTACTCAGGCCGATATTGATGCTGGAGAAGTATCGAATCAAGCAGAAGTTGTTGCATCAACAACAGGGGCTGGACCTGGAGGCCTGACTAATGATTTTTCAGATGACAATTCTGTTATTGAGAATGATCCGACGGTTACACCCCTTTGCCAGAGTGCCAGTATTGCCTTGATCAAGACGGCTGATGTCCAGGCTGATCCACAGACTGGATGTGTTGATCTGGTCGTGGGTAGTATCATCAACTACAGCTTTACGGTAACCAACACGGGTAATGTGACCTTGACCAATGTAGTGGTCAGTGACAATGCTGCTGGTGTAGTACTTGTTGGTGGTCCGATTGCTTCACTCGATCCGGGCGAGGTTGACAATACGACCTATACGGCTAGTTATACGGTTACCCAGGCAGACATTGATGCTGGTACTTTCTCCAACCAGGCGATGGTTACCGGTACTCCACCGAGTGGCCCGAATGTAACGGATGACTCGGATGATGACTCCAACTTAGAGAATGATCCGACAGTTACACCGATCTGTACTTCTGCCAGTATAGCTCTGATCAAGACTTCTGATTTTACCAACTTTGACAATAACGGAAATTGTATTGCCTCAGTTGGCGATGTGATCAACTATACATTTAGTATTAGGAATACCGGAAATACGACTTTGACCAATGTAACTGTGGTTGATAATACCCCGGGTGTAGTATTGGTTGGAAGTCCAATAGCTTCTCTTGATCCAGGGGAAGAAGACACGACGACTTATACAGCTACCTATGTAATCACCCAGGATGATCTGGATGCCGGACAGTTTACCAACCAGGCATCGGTCTCGGGTACTCCACCTAGTGGACAGGATGTGACTGATCAATCGGATGATGATAGCTATACTGAGAATGAGCCCACGGTTACACCAATTTGTAACCTGGCCAGTATAGCCGTGATCAAGACCGGAGTACTCAATGATGAGAATGGAGATCAGTGTAGTGATCCGCAGGAGACCATTACCTATACTTTTACGGTATCTAATGAGGGTACTGTTACTTTGACCAATGTTGAGTTGACCGATCAGATGCTGGGTGGTATTATTACTGGACCGGACAGCGGAGACGATAATAATGATGGATTCCTTCAAGTTGACGAGGAGTGGATCTATACAGCAGATTATACCATTACTCAGGCCGATATTGATGCTGGAGAAGTATCGAATCAAGCAGAAGTTGTTGCATCAACAACAGGGGCTGGACCTGGAGGCCTGACTAATGATTTTTCAGATGACAATTCTGTTATTGAGAATGATCCGACGGTTACACCCCTTTGCCAGAGTGCCAGTATTGCCTTGATCAAGACGGCCGATGTACAGGCTGATCCGACTACGGGATGTGTTGATCTATCGGTAGGTAGTATCATCAATTATAGTTTTACTGTAACCAACACGGGTAATGTGACCTTGACCAATGTAGTGGTCAGTGACAATGCCACTGGTGTTGTGCTGAGCGGAGGCCCAATTGCTTCTCTGGCACCTAACGCTGTAGACAATACGACTTATACGGCTACCTATGAGGTAACCCAAGCTGATATCGATGCGGGAACTTTCTCTAACCAGGCGATGGTTACGGGAACACCACCGAGTGGCCCGAATGTAACGGATGACTCTGATGATGACAGTAATCTGGAGGATGATCCTACGGTTACACCGATCTGTACCAGTGCCAGTATTGCCTTGATCAAGACGGCCGATGTACAGGCTGATCCGACTACGGGATGTGTTGATCTATCGGTAGGTAGTATCATCAATTATAGTTTTACTGTAACCAACACGGGTAATGTGACCTTGACCAATGTAGTGGTCAGTGACAATGCCACTGGTGTTGTGCTGAGCGGAGGCCCAATTGCTTCTCTGGCACCTAACGCTGTAGACAATACGACTTATACGGCTACCTATGAGGTAACCCAAGCTGATATCGATGCGGGAACTTTCTCTAACCAGGCGATGGTTACGGGAACACCACCGAGTGGCCCGAATGTAACGGATGACTCTGATGATGACAGTAATCTGGAGGATGATCCTACGGTTACACCGATCTGTACTTCTGCCAGTATAGCTCTGATCAAGACGGCCGATGTACAGGCTGATCCGACTACGGGATGTGTTGATCTATCTGTAGGTAGTGTGATCAACTATAGCTTTACGGTAACCAACACGGGTAATGTGACCTTGACCAATGTAGTGGTCAGTGACAATGCCACTGGTGTTGTGCTGAGCGGAGGCCCAATTGCTTCTCTGGCACCTAACGCTGTAGACAATACGACTTATACGGCTACCTACGAGGTAACCCAGGCTGATATCGATGCGGGTACTTTCTCTAACCAGGCGATGGTTACGGGAACACCACCGAGTGGCCCTAATGTAACGGATGACTCTGATGATAACTCGAATCTGGAGGATGATCCGACAGTTACACCGATCTGTACCAGTGCAAGTATTGCACTGATCAAGACGGCTGATGTCCAGGCTGATCCGACTACGGGATGTGTTGATCTATCTGTAGGTAGTGTGATCAACTATAGCTTTACGGTAACCAACACGGGTAATGTGACCTTGACCAATGTAGTGGTCAGTGACAATGCTGCTGGTGTAGTACTTGTTGGTGGTCCGATTGCTTCTCTGGCACCTAACGCTGTAGACAATACGACTTATACGGCTACCTACGAGGTAACCCAGGCTGATATCGATGCGGGTACTTTCTCTAACCAGGCGATGGTTACGGGAACACCACCGAGTGGCCCTAATGTAACGGATGACTCTGATGATAACTCGAATCTGGAAGACGATCTGACAGTTACACCGATCTGTACCAGCGCTAGTATTGCACTGATCAAGACGGCCGATGTACAGGCTGATCCGACTACGGGATGTGTTGATCTATCTGTAGGTAGTATCATCAATTACAGCTTTACGGTCACCAACACGGGTAATGTGACCTTGACCAATGTAGTGGTCAGTGACAATGCCACTGGTGTTGTGCTGAGCGGAGGCCCAATTGCTTCTCTGGCACCTAACGCTGTAGACAATACGACTTATACGGCTACCTATGAGGTAACCCAAGCTGATATCGATGCGGGTACTTTCTCTAACCAGGCGATGGTTACGGGAACACCACCGAGTGGCCCGAATGTAACGGATGACTCGGATGATGACTCCAACTTGGAGAATGATCCGACAGTTACACCGATCTGTCAGGATGCTGCCATTGCCTTGGTGAAGACAGCTACTGTGGATCTGGATCCGACAGACAACTGTTACGATGTAACTGTTGGCGGACTGATCACGTATCGCTTCGAGGTGAGCAACCAGGGTAATGTATCACTGGATAATGTTGTGCTGGATGACCCACTGGTAGCCAATGCTGCTTATGTAAGTGGCGATGCTGGAGATGATGATATCCTTGGTGTAGGCGAGGTATGGATCTACGAGGGTAGCTATGCGGTTACGCAGGCTGACATCGACGCTGGATCTGTGACCAACACGGCCACGGTAACAGCTGACGATCCACAGGATAACGAAGTAGATGACACCTCTGGTGCCACGATCTCTGATGACGAAGAGACGGTGACTCCGATCTGTCAGGATGCTGCCATTGCCTTGGTGAAGACAGCTACTGTGGATCTGGATCCGACAGACAACTGTTACGATGTAACGGTTGGCGGACTGATCACGTATCGCTTCGAGGTGAGCAACCAGGGTAATGTATCACTGGATAATGTTGTGCTGGATGACCCACTGGTAGCCGATGCTGCTTATGTAAGTGGCGATGCTGGAGATGATGATATCCTTGGTGTAGGCGAGGTATGGATCTACGAGGGTAGCTATGCGGTTACGCAGGCTGACATCGACGCTGGATCTGTGACCAACACGGCCACGGTAACAGCTGACGATCCACAGGATAACGAAGTAGATGACACCTCTGGTGCCACGATCTCTGATGACGAAGAGACGGTGACTCCGATCTGTCAGGATGCTGCCATTGCCTTGGTGAAGACAGCTACTGTGGATCTGGATCCGACAGACAACTGTTACGATGTAACTGTTGGCGGACTGATCACGTATCGCTTCGAGGTGAGCAACCAGGGTAATGTATCACTGGATAATGTTGTGCTGGATGACCCACTGGTAGCCGATGCGGCTTATGTAAGTGGCGATGCTGGAGATGATGATATCCTTGGTGTAGGCGAGGTATGGATCTACGAGGGTAGCTATGCGGTTACGCAGGCTGACATCGACGCTGGATCTGTGACCAACACGGCCACGGTAACTGCCGATGATCCACAAGACAACGAAGTAAGTGACACCTCTGGTGCTACGATATCTGATGACGAAGAGACGGTGACTCCGATCTGTCAGGATGCTGCCATTGCCTTGGTGAAGACAGCTACTGTGGATCTGGATCCGACAGACAACTGTTACGATGTAACGGTTGGCGGACTGATCACGTATCGCTTCGAGGTGAGCAACCAGGGTAATGTATCACTGGATAATGTTGTGCTGGATGACCCACTGGTAGCCGATGCTGCTTATGTAAGTGGCGATGCTGGAGATGATGATATCCTTGGTGTAGGCGAGGTATGGATCTACGAGGGTAGCTATGCGGTTACGCAGGCTGACATCGACGCTGGATCTGTGACCAACACGGCCACGGTAACAGCTGACGATCCACAGGATAACGAAGTAGATGACACCTCTGGTGCCACGATCTCTGATGACGAAGAGACGGTGACTCCGATCTGTCAGGATGCTGCCATTGCCTTGGTGAAGACAGCTACTGTGGATCTGGATCCGACAGACAACTGTTACGATGTAACGGTTGGCGGACTGATCACGTATCGCTTCGAGGTGAGCAACCAGGGTAATGTATCACTGGATAATGTTGTGCTGGATGACCCACTGGTAGCCGATGCTGCTTATGTAAGTGGCGATGCTGGAGATGATGATATCCTTGGTGTAGGCGAGGTATGGATCTACGAGGGTAGCTATGCGGTTACGCAGGCTGACATCGACGCTGGTTCTGTGACCAACACGGCCACGGTAACTGCCGATGATCCACAAGACAACGAAGTAAGTGACACCTCTGGTGCTACGATATCTGATGACGAAGAGACGGTGACTCCGATCTGTCAGGATGCTGCCATTGCCTTGGTGAAGACAGCTACTGTGGATCTGGATCCGACAGACAACTGTTACGATGTAACTGTTGGCGGACTGATCACGTATCGCTTCGAGGTGAGCAACCAGGGTAATGTATCGCTGGATAATGTTGTACTGGATGACCCACTGGTAGCCAATGCGGCTTATGTAAGTGGCGATGCTGGAGATGATGATATCCTTGGTGTAGGCGAGGTATGGATCTACGAGGGTAGCTATGCGGTTACGCAGGCTGACATCGACGCTGGTTCTGTGACCAACACGGCCACGGTAACTGCCGATGATCCACAAGACAACGAAGTAAGTGACACCTCTGGTGCTACGATATCTGATGACGAAGAGACGGTGACTCCGATCTGTCAGGATGCTGCCATTGCCTTGGTGAAGACAGCTACTGTGGATCTGGATCCGACAGACAACTGTTACGATGTAACTGTTGGCGGACTGATCACGTATCGCTTCGAGGTGAGCAACCAGGGTAATGTATCACTGGATAATGTTGTGCTGGATGACCCACTGGTAGCCAATGCTGCTTATGTAAGTGGCGATGCTGGAGATGATGATATCCTTGGCGTAGGCGAGGTATGGATCTACGAGGGTAGCTATGCGGTTACGCAGGCTGACATCGACGCTGGTTCTGTGACCAACACGGCCACGGTAACTGCCGATGATCCACAAGACAACGAAGTAAGTGACACCTCTGGTGCTACGATATCTGATGACGAAGAGACGGTGACTCCGATCTGTCAGGATGCTGCCATTGCCTTGGTGAAGACAGCTACTGTGGATCTGGATCCGACAGACAACTGTTACGATGTAACTGTTGGCGGACTGATCACGTATCGCTTCGAGGTGAGCAACCAGGGTAATGTATCGCTGGATAATGTTGTACTGGATGACCCACTGGTAGCCGATGCTGCTTATGTAAGTGGCGATGCTGGAGATGATGATATCCTTGGTGTAGGCGAGGTATGGATCTACGAGGGTAGCTATGCGGTTACGCAGGCTGACATCGACGCTGGTTCTGTGACCAACACGGCCACGGTAACTGCCGATGATCCACAAGACAACGAAGTAAGTGACACCTCTGGTGCTACGATATCTGATGACGAAGAGACGGTGACTCCGATCTGTCAGGATGCTGCCATTGCCTTGGTGAAGACAGCTACTGTGGATCTGGATCCGACAGACAACTGTTACGATGTAACTGTTGGCGGACTGATCACGTATCGCTTCGAGGTGAGCAACCAGGGTAATGTATCGCTGGATAATGTTGTACTGGATGACCCACTGGTAGCCAATGCGGCTTATGTAAGTGGCGATGCTGGAGATGATGATATCCTTGGTGTAGGCGAGGTATGGATCTACGAGGGTAGCTATGCGGTTACGCAGGCTGACATCGACGCTGGTTCTGTGACCAACACGGCCACGGTAACTGCCGATGATCCACAAGACAACGAAGTAAGTGACACCTCTGGTGCTACGATATCTGATGACGAAGAGACGGTGACTCCGATCTGTCAGGATGCTGCCATTGCCTTGGTGAAGACAGCTACTGTGGATCTGGATCCGACAGACAACTGTTACGATGTAACTGTTGGCGGACTGATCACGTATCGCTTCGAGGTGAGCAACCAGGGTAATGTATCGCTGGATAATGTTGTACTGGATGACCCACTGGTAGCCGATGCTGCTTATGTAAGTGGCGATGCTGGAGATGATGATATCCTTGGTGTAGGCGAGGTATGGATCTACGAGGGTAGCTATGCGGTTACGCAGGCTGACATCGACGCTGGTTCTGTGACCAACACGGCCACGGTAACTGCCGATGATCCACAAGACAACGAAGTAAGTGACACCTCTGGTGCTACGATATCTGATGACGAAGAGACGATCACACCGATCTGTCAGATTCCTGTTATCGCAATTGTAAAGACAGCCAGTTACGAGCCTAATGGCGAGTGTAGTGCTATAGGTGATATAATTGACTATACTTTCCAGGTATATAATACTGGAAACGTAACCTTGTCCAATATTGTAGTGGAAGATCCGCTGGTGGGTGGAGTAATCTCCGGCCCAAATAGTGGTGATACCAATAATGACGGACTTCTGGATATAGACGAAGTATGGACCTATACGGCAAGCTATGGAATTAGTCTGGATGATATAGACACAGGATCTGTTTCCAACCAAGCAACTGCTACAGGAACAGCCCTGATCAGTCTGAGGTCAGTGATCTTTCCGGAGCAACTGTCGATGACGATGAGACTACCATTACGGATCTATGTCAAATCGCAGATCTAGCCATAGTGAAAGAGGCTGATTATGATATCGGAGGAGATTGTAGCTCTGTAGGAGACGAGATCACCTACACCTTTACGGTATACAATACCGGAAATGTGAGTCTTTCAAATGTGGAGGTAGAAGATCTTCTATTAGGCGGAATTCTTGCCGGACCGGACAGTGGTGACAATGATAATGACGGACTACTGGATGTGAACGAGGAATGGATCTATACCGGATCATACCTAATCACTCAAGCGGACATAGATGCCGGAGTTGTTCTGAACCAGGCTACTGCCAGTGCGATTGCACCAGATCAGTCACCGGTTAGTGATCTGTCTGGATCGGCTATCGATACGGACGATGTAACAGAAACCGAACTATGTCAACAAGCTGATATTGCCGTAGTCAAGATCGGTGAATTGGAGAACCCGGATGAATGTTCGTCTATAGGCGATACGATCAACTATCAATTCCTGGTGTCCAACAAGGGTAATGTATCCTTGAGCGATATTGAATTGATCGACGACCTCCTTGGAGGTGTGGTCGCAGGACCTATATCTGGTGACACCGATAATGATGGGCAATTGGATGTAACGGAGCAGTGGATTTACGAAGCTAGTTACACCATTACCCAGGATGATATAGACGCCGGAGAGGTAGTGAACCAAGCAACTGTTACTGGTCTGACTCAAGATCAGACAGAGGTCAGCGATCAGTCCGGTACAACAGTAGACACGGATGATGCCACTGAGACCGATCTATGTCAGGAACCTGCTATTGCAATTGTGAAGACAGCTAGTTATGACGATGGTGGTGACTGTAGTGAAGCAGGTAAGCCGATCATCTACACCTTTGCTGTGAGTAATGAAGGCAATGTTACCTTGAGTAATGTGGTGGTGAACGATCCATTATTGGGTGGTGAACTTGCCGGACCAGATAGTGGAGACACAGATGGCGACGGACTGTTGGATCTGGATGAGATCTGGATCTATTCAGCAACCTACACCATTACCCAGGATGATATCGAAGTTGGAACAGTGACCAACCAGGCTACTGCAACGGCTATCGCACCTGATCAGACTGAGGTTAGTGATCTGTCCGGATCTGCCGTGGATAACGACGATCCAACTGAGACCGAACTGTGTCAGAATCCAGGTATAGCCTTGATCAAAGAATTCGACTTTATCGATCTGGATGATAATGATTGTCCTACTCCAGGAGATCTGCTATTGTACAGCTTCCAAGTTGCCAATACAGGTAATCAGGCGCTTACAAACGTTACCATTACCGATCCACTTGTGGATGTGGTGGGCGGACCGATCGACCTGGATATAGGTGAGATCGATACGATGACCTTTACGGCCGAGTACGAGATCACGCTGCAGGACCTTATCGATGGAGAAGTTGTGAACCAGGCAACGGCTACAGGAACAACTACTGACGGCCAAGATGTTAGTGATCTGTCGGATAACGACAGCTTCCTGGAAGACGATCCGACCATTTTCAGCACAGGTTGTGTGATTACACTATCTGTAGGAACTCTGGAGGTTGAGAAGACGGGAACTTTCAATGACGAGAACGGTGACGGAAATACGCAGGTTGGAGAGACCATTACGTTCAACTTTGCGGTGACCAACACTGGTTCACTTCCGTTGTACAACATCCAGCTGGATGACCCACTTCCAGGTGTTGTCATTACTGGAGGTCCAATTGAAGAGTTACTTCCGGGTGAAACCGACGATGATACCTTTGAAGGGTCTTATGTGATCACACAAGAAGATATCATCAATGGTGAAGTTGTCAACCAGGCGACAGCCACTGCCGAGAATATTCTTGGACAGCAGATAACTGATCTTTCAGATGATCCTAACGACTCTACCGACATTGACGAGGAGGGCGATGGTGATCCAGATGATCCAACGGTGACTGTACTGCCAATCGTTCTGAGTAATAACTTCGAGATCTTCAATGCCATATCACCAGACGGAGACGGATTGAATGACTTCATGGTGATCCAGGGAATCGAGGATTATCCACAGAACAATTTCAAGGTGTTCAACCGCTGGGGTGTTCAGGTCTTCGAGGTGGATGGATACGACAACAACAGCCGACGTTTTGAAGGTATATCTGAGGGTCGTACGACGATACAGCAAGGCAAGCGCTTGCCAAGTGGTACGTACTATTATGTGTTGACCTTCCCGGGCGATAACCCAGGACAGTCAGCCTACCAAGGATACTTATATATCAATAGAAACTAATAGATAAAGGATTTCTCTGGTCAGGGGTTTTTCCCCTGGCCGGGAATTAAAAATATCGCACGATGAGAAATAGTTTTATTGCCTTTGTGATTTTGGTGATACTGGTTCAGTTCGATGGTTTTAGCCAGCAGGACCCACAGTATACCCAATACATGTACAACACTCAGGTGGTCAACCCGGCCTATGCGGGCAATCGGGAGGTATTGAGTTTTGGTTTACTGGGCCGTACCCAGTGGGTCAATATCGATGGGGCACCAAAGACAGGGACCTTTACGGTCAATGGTCCGATAGGGGCCTTGGACAACATGGGTCTTGGGTTGTCGATTGTTCATGACGAGTTGGGACCTGCAGTGGAGTCCAACATCAATGTGGATTATTCCTATTCGTTGTTTTTGGCCAACGCCAGTAAGCTGTCCTTTGGACTGAAGGCCGGTATCGACGTATTGGATGTAGACTTTACCAAGTTGAACATCTTCGATATCTCCGACCCGAGGTTTCAGAACAATATCGACAACAAGGTTCAGCCTCAGGTAGGAGCAGGGATCTACTACAACACCGAGCGCTTCTATGCGGGGCTTTCGGTACCGAACTTTCTAACCACCAAGCACTTTGATGAGAGTAGTTTGAGTGCTGGTAGTAGTTCGGAGTCGATAGCAGCGGAGCGTTTGCACTATTTTCTGATCATGGGTTATGTGTTCGATCTGAGTGAGAATGTACTGTTCAAGCCGGCTACCCTGGTCAAGATGGTCAGTGGTTCACCCTTGCAGTGGGACCTGTCTGCCAACTTCCTGTTGTACGACAAGTTGACCTTGGGTGCGTCCTATCGCTGGAGTGCAGCGGTCAGTGCGATGGTTGGCTTCCAGGTGAGTGATGGCTTTTTCCTTGGAGTGGGGTATGATTACACCACTCAAGAGTTGGAGGACTACAGTGATGGATCCTATGAGGTCTTCCTCAGATTTGACATCCTAAACAAATCAGAACGGGTACTATCGCCAAGATTCTTCTAAAACACGACTAGTTTGAGCTTTAACAACAATCATATTATGATTCTCGGTCTGATGATCTTCCTGGTCAGTTTAGGAAATCTTCAGGCCCAGGAGGAAGTATCAGAAGAAAAAGCTTCCAAAGACCCTTATGCCTATATCGATTCAAGTAAGGTTTATCTGGACGTGGTGGAAAGAGGATATCGTTCTCCGCAAGTCCTGCAGAAACTGGCAGATTCCTATTATTTTAAATCTGAGTATGCGGAAGCATTGCGTTGGTATCAGGAATTGTTCAGCAGTTATCCGAATGAGGCTTATCCAGAGACCTTATCTGAAGACTATTATTTACGTGCCGCTAGATCGGCCAAGGCTATATCAAATAAAGAACTCGCCGTAGAATTGATCGGTCAATACTCGGCAATGGGAGGGGACCCTAAATTGGTCCAGGCCTTCCTAAAATAAGCATGATTATGAAGACATCCGTTAGCATTACACGTCTTTTCCTTGTTGCCATAGTGGGGTTGATGACCACTGTTTCTATTGGTCAGACAAGACCTAAGATCAAGAAGGCCGATAAGATCTACGATCGTTTTTCTTTTATCGACGCCCGAGAGATCTATATGCAGGTGATCGAGAAAGGATACAGTTCTCCTCAATTATACCAAAACCTCGCAGATACCTATTACTTCAATGGGCAGTATGAGGATGCGGCTAAATATTATGATCAATTATTGGAGATCTTCCCCAATGAAGATTATCCGGATCCACTAGCTGCCGATTACTATTTCCGAGCTGCCCAATCTGCCAAAAGTATGGGAGATTTCGAAAGGGCAGACGAACTCATGATGCTCTATTCAGAAAATGGTGGGGATAGCCTGATCGTAAAGAATTATATGGACAGTAAGAATTATCTGGAGGACATAAGGGCCAATGCCAAGGATTTTAATGTTAACGCGGTTGGGATCAATACGGACGGTTCGGACTTTGTATCTAGTTTCTATGGAGACCAACTCCTTTTCGCCTCAACATCCAATGGTACCGGTGCTAAGGTGTACGAGTGGACCAACGATGGTTTCCTCGATCTTTATATAGCCGACATTGATGAAAATGGGGAGCTTTCCAATGCACGGGCCTTACCTGGTGAGGTCAACAGTCCTTATCACGAGTCTTCAACCGCTCTTTCTGCCGATGGAAAGACGCTGTACTTTACCAGAAACAATGTGGTGGAAGGGAAAAAGAAATACGGAAGTGATAAGACGCTTACATTGAAACTTTTTCGCGCACGGATGCAAGAAAGTGGCAGTTGGGGTGAGGTAGAACGCCTGGAACTGGAAGGGGACGAAAAATCAGTTTCTTTTGCTCATCCAACACTAAGTCTGGATGGTAAACGTCTGTACTTTGCCTCCGACCGAGAAGGAACCTATGGAGCTTCGGACATCTGGTATGTCTCCATCAATGATGATGGTAGTTTTGGTTCGCCAGTCAATTTGGGACCTAAGATCAATACTGGAGCCCGTGAATCCTTCCCCTTCATTTCCAACGAGAACATACTTTATTTCTCAGGCGATGGTCACCCAGGTCTTGGTGGAATGGATGTTTTCTTTACCGAACTCGATGCCGGTGGCATGCCAACTAGTATAGAGAATATGGGAGAGCCAGTAAATTCTGGTTTGGACGACTTTGGTTTTATCATTGATCCGGAGAAACGGATGGCCTATGTCTCCTCTAACCGATCGGGGAGTGCCGGGAGTTTGTCCGATGATATTTATTTCCTGAAGTTCTGTGAAGTCACCATTGCCGGTTCCGTCGCAAACCAGGAAACTGGAGCGTATATTGAGGGAGCCACAGTAACTCTGCTCGATGCCAATAACCAGGTAATTGCTACCACAGTTACTGATATAAGTGGCCGATACACTTTTGGTGATATATTGGGATGTGACGAAACATATTTGGTACGTGCCAATTTTGAGGGTTGTGATCCTCAGGAAAGATTGGTCCAAACTCCGAAAGAGAGCCAGATTATGGAAGTGCCTGTACTATTGCCATGTGATCCATGTCCTGCCGATGATCTTGGATGTCGCCTAAGTTTACAACCCATTTATTTTGATTTTGATAAAGATTATATCCGCCCAGATGCGGAAATAGAGTTAGCAAAGATTCTATCTGCGTTGAATGAGTACCCCCAACTGATCATTCATATTGAATCTCACACTGATTCCCGAGGAGACGATCTCTACAATGAGGACTTGTCCGAGCGTAGAGCTCAATCGACTATGAAGTGGCTTATTGACCAGGGTGTCGACCCAGGTCGATTAAGCGCTAAGGGATATGGTGAATATCAGCTAACTAATCGGTGCGGTAACGGTTCGGATTGTACGGAGGAGGAACACCAACTCAACCGGCGTTCCATGTTTATCATCCAGAATTAATCCGGATCGTTTCCCGCCTTTAACAAAGGGTGCTCATCAATTTGAGCACCCTTTTTTATGAAATTAAATGTAAGATTTACCTTCCACAAGCGAATTTTTTAACCAAAAAAGGGTTGTTCGTCGAGAATATACGGTCTTTGCCTAATATACACAGGGTTTTTATGACGAAAGAAATTTCCTACTTACCTTTCGACTAGAGTTGAAATTACAGTTGGGTATTCTACTCGCATAAATTGCGAAGAAATGCATTTGAGATCAGTTGGGGAACGCTCAATGCTATGGGCACTATTGTGTCTTGTTTTTAGCCAGTTAAGTTGGGGTCAGAGCTGCGAGAGCACTTTGACTGTGGTTAAGAACAGGCATACGCGCACCGTTACATCGGAGGATCCCACCCGCTTTTATTTACAGTTGACCAATCATTCAGACCAGGTTCAGGAGTATCTGTTATCTGTTGATGTCGGTCCTGATTCATGTTCCCTCGGAGATCTGGAATCCGAGCGCAGAACAGATCCTGATCTGTTTACTACTACATGGAAGACTTCTCAGAATTCAGCTAACCGAGTCTTGGTTCAACCAGGACAATCGGAATCTATATCCATGTTAGTGAGTCTCAGACAGACTTTGAGTCGTGCTTCCTGGCAGTGTATTACTGTAAAGGCTCAAAGCAAACAGTGCTCATCCAATAGCCACATTAATCTCCGTCTTTGGATGGAACCGGATCAATCTGACAATTAAGCATACACAGTGATCTCCAATCCGACTACATATCAAAGTTTGTTTAGGTCCATGTTTGTGGGACTGGTTCTCTGCCTGTCTACAGTTGATAGCAATAGTCAGAACCTGCTGCTGGAACGCAACATGAACAGCGTGGAGGGATGTAATGAATATGTGGTGGATCTTCAAGTTACCGGAGTACCTGATGATATTCCGCAGGAAGTAGTCCTGCTTATCGATCGATCCGGTAGTATGGCATTGGACATTCCCGGTGATGACTTGGAACCTATGGATTATGCGAAAGATGCCGCCATCTACTTCATCGAAAATCTTTTTTCCGAGGAGAATAACCCTACGGGGATGAACCGGGTAGCTGTGATCTCCTATTCTATCTACGCTTGGGCCAATTATGGATTTGCAGGCTCCGATGAGAAGGAGGAGCTAATTGAGGCAGTCAATTCGCTCTTTGCAAGCGGGGGTACCAATATTTCTATGGCTTTGAATGCAGGTAGCGAACTAATGAAAGGTACTTTGGATGATGGGGATATATACAATGATATCTCAGAGGTGCCAGGAGATCTCGATGGAGCCAGCCTGGACTGTATAACATCCAGGAGCTTTGTTTTGCTGTCAGATGGGGTCACCAATCGACGATTTTTAAACAACGTTCCATGTACCAGCAATCCTACTCCGCCTTTTCCTCAGAACTCTACGGACTGCATGACGGATGCTATCGAGAAGGGTCAGGAAGCTTTGGTCATTGAGACCGCAGATGGTGAGTTTGAACAGTCCATTTATTCTGTTGGCTTGTTAGGTGCTTTGTCTGGAAATGCAGAGGAGGCGGCCATTTTTACCCTGGATCAGATTCAGAACAAAGGGTTATATCTTACTGAAAGTGCCGCCGAACTCATGGAAATCTATGACGATATATTAGGGCAACTTCCAATTGCTGCATACGATGCGACATTAATAGAAACGATACCCGCGGGCTTCGAACTGGTGGACACGGATTTTGGTTCCGAAGAAATAAACTATGATGAACAGCTCCGCGAAATCAGCTGGAATATTGGGGATATTGGATCTCAAAACTTTCAGCTTTCTTATAATCTCACGCTAGCTTCGACTGACCTTTGTGGTTCTCAAGCCTTTGAGCAGGGTAAGGTCGAATTCACGGATGTCTTTTGTCAGGAGACGGAACTGCAATTTCCGAATAACGATATCTGTATTCCTTGTTTGAACATGAGTGACCTCAGTATCACCCAGCCGGATTGCAGTTCCACCATAAATTATTCAGCCGATCTGGACATGAGTGGTTGCGAACCTTTCCTGTTGGACTATCAGTGGCAATTCTACCTGAACGAAGACCTGATTGAAACGATACCAGGACAGGAGATCGATCAACTATCGGGTAGTTATTCCTATCCAGGTGACCTGGCATTCTCGGGTCAATTTAAGGTCGTACTGATCTACGAAGGTACTTACGACGATTGTTTTGTTGCAGGTGGCAGTGAGGAAGTGACGATCATCCTCAAGGAATCTCCTGAAATGCCTTTGAGCATGGGCGACCAGGTTGCCTGTGATACAGGTCAGGCAGAAATCACACTTTATCCGTCTGCAGAAGTGGCGGACGGTATGTCATTAAGGTGGTATTTACAGGCCGTTGGAGGAGAGAACATTACCGACCCTTCTTGGTCTGATCCGGGAATGACAACCTTCTATGCTGAAACCTATGATCCTGTTAGCGGATGTGTGAGTGATGAGCGAACAGCTATTAACCTCACCATCTATTCTTGTGGAATTTCATTGGATAAACAAGCCCTTGATGTAGATCCGGATAACTGTAATGCCATTCAGGCCGGACAAATGATAAACTATCGGTTCAATCTGCAGAATATCGGAAACGTTCCCCTGGATCAGGTTCGCCTGACCGATTTTCTGATAGCTGCAGATCAGCCGTTGGAAGGCCCTTTATCCGGCGATACGAACTCTGATGAACGATTGGACCCGGACGAGACCTGGGTGTTCGAAGCCGCTTACTTGGTTCAGGCCGAGGATGTGACCGCTGGAGAGGTTATAAATCAAGCCTTGGTTGAGGCCCATTTTGTGGGTACAGAGGAGATATTTGATCTAAACTCTTCGGACCAGGAGATAGTTGCTCTTTGCAATCGGGCAGAAATGCGTCTAGAGAAATGTACGGTAGATCAGCCCACTTCGTGTTTCGATCTGGTAGCTGGAGATCAAATCGATTACGAATTCAGTTTAACCAATACTGGTGATCTTCCCATTTTTGACATCGACTTAATGGATCCATTGATTCCTGAACTTTCGGCTCTTCCTTTTGCTGGAGATGAGTCCGATCCCGGTATACTGAATCCAGGAGAGCGATGGTATTTTAGAGGTTCTTACGTACTGAGTCAGGAGGATTTAGATCGCGGATATGCAGAAAATACAGCTTTCTCTTCGGGAACAAGTGCTCAAGGACGATTAGAATCCGTGAGCAATACGGTTCAGTCCATGTTGTGTTCTACCGGCGAGATCGCCTTGGTTAAAAAGGATCTCTTGGACCAAAGTGCTCCCTGTCCTTTACCTGGCCAAAAAATAGGGTATGAATTTACTGTAGTTAATACCGGACAGGTAACATTGAGTGAGGTTGCGCTATCAGATCCTATGTTGGGAGGTGAAATTTCAGGTCCTATATCCGGTGATGTGAATCAGGATGGTCAACTGAATGTAGACGAACAATGGACCTATGAAGCAAGATACTCCCTCAGCCAGGAAGACATCGATTATGGAGCTGTAGTCAACCAGGCTTCAGTCATCGCAAAAACTCCAAATTTTACAGAGGTTAACGATGAGTCGGGAACCTCCCTGCAAACAGACGATCCTACCATAACGGACATCTGCCAACAAGCTGCCGTTGTGTTGGTCATGACGTCAGAATACAACCAAACGGAAGCTTGTAGTCAAGTTGGCGAGCCCATTGCGTTTTCCCTTCAGCTGAGCAACACCGGAAATCAGTCAATGAGTAATGTGGTGGTCAATGACCCACTCTTGGGTGGAGAACTGGCCGGACCGGATAGTGGAGATACCGATAGTGACGGATTGTTGAATATCGATGAAACCTGGATATACACAGCCACCTATACGATAACTCAAGATGATATCGAAGTTGGAACAGTGACCAATCAGGCTACTGTAACAGCCACGGCGCCGGATCAGACCGTGGTCGGTGATATCTCCGGGTCCACCGTGGATACCGACGAGGTCACAGTGACCGATCTCTGCCAAGACCCATCTATTGCGCTGATCAAAACCGTAAGTCTGTTGGATCTTAACGAGAATGGATGCGCCGATCCGGGTGAGACCTTGCAGTACAATTTCCGGCTGGCCAATACCGGAAATGTCACCCTGTTCGAAGTATCTATTAATGATCCTCTGGCTGCAGTAAATGGAGAAGCAATAAGTCTGCTGGTCGGTGAAGAGAATAGCAGCAATTTTACGGCCGATTATGTCATTACAGCGGAAGATATGGCTGCGGGTCTTGTTATTAACCAGGCAGAAGTAACTGCGGTTGATATTTCGGGAAATATGATCTTGGATTTTTCGGATGATGACGATTTTGCCCAGGACGATCCTACCGTTTTCGAAGGTTTC
Organism: Aureitalea marina; assembly: GCF_002943755.1. Taxonomy (NCBI): domain Bacteria; kingdom Pseudomonadati; phylum Bacteroidota; class Flavobacteriia; order Flavobacteriales; family Flavobacteriaceae; genus Aureitalea; species Aureitalea marina. The sequence continues at coordinate 1,687,653 of NZ_MQUB01000001.1, read as the reverse complement.
TGTGCGGAGGACGAGCAAGAGGATGAGCAAGAGGAAGAGCAAGAAGAAGAGGAGGATAAGACCGCCTCTTTCGAAGTTGAGATGGAGGGACGCTGGATGGACAATAACAACAATGGAAACAGTGAGGTGGATGAGGAAGTCCGTTTTCAAGTAACGGTCAGTAACACCGGGGATTCAAGTTTGTTCGATATTCAGTTAGGGTTCCGAGGCCCTGGCTTATCCTATAGCGGTGGTCCTATCGAAGAACTTCCACCTGGGACGGTAGATGAGGATACTTTTGTGATCACCTATCTGATCACGGAATCTGATCTCGAGGCCTTAATGGTTGAAGCCCAGATCGAGGTGATCGCCACAGACGAATACGGAAATGAGATTCGGGTACTTTCGGATGACCCTAACGACCCAACCAATAGAGATTTGGACGGAGATGGCAATCCGGACGACCCTACCGTGGTGATCTTACCGCGGGTCCTAAATGATAACAGTTCTCAGCCAACCTTCGAGATCTTCAATGCCATATCACCAGACGGAGACGGATTGAATGACTTCATGGTGATCCAGGGAATCGAGGATTATCCACAGAACAATTTCAAGGTGTTCAACCGCTGGGGTGTTCAGGTCTTCGAGGTGGATGGATACGACAACAACAGCCGACGTTTTGAAGGTATATCTGAGGGTCGTACGACGATACAGCAAGGCAAGCGCTTGCCAAGTGGTACGTACTATTATGTGTTGACCTTCCCGGGCGATAACCCAGGACAGTCAGCCTACCAAGGATACTTATATATCAATAGAAACTAATAGATAAAGGATTTCTCTGGTCAGGGGTTTTTCCCCTGGCCGGGAATTAAAAATATCGCACGATGAGAAATAGTTTTATTGCCTTTGTGATTTTGGTGATACTGGTTCAGTTCGATGGTTTTAGCCAGCAGGACCCACAGTATACCCAATACATGTACAACACTCAGGTGGTCAACCCGGCCTATGCGGGCAATCGGGAGGTATTGAGTTTTGGTTTACTGGGCCGTACCCAGTGGGTCAATATCGATGGGGCACCAAAGACAGGGACCTTTACGGTCAATGGTCCGATAGGGGCCTTGGACAACATGGGTCTTGGGTTGTCGATTGTTCATGACGAGTTGGGACCTGCAGTGGAGTCCAACATCAATGTGGATTATTCCTATTCGTTGTTTTTGGCCAACGCCAGTAAGCTGTCCTTTGGACTGAAGGCCGGTATCGACGTATTGGATGTAGACTTTACCAAGTTGAACATCTTCGATATCTCCGACCCGAGGTTTCAGAACAATATCGACAACAAGGTTCAGCCTCAGGTAGGAGCAGGGATCTACTACAACACCGAGCGCTTCTATGCGGGGCTTTCGGTACCGAACTTTCTAACCACCAAGCACTTTGATGAGAGTAGTTTGAGTGCTGGTAGTAGTTCGGAGTCGATAGCAGCGGAGCGTTTGCACTATTTTCTGATCATGGGTTATGTGTTCGATCTGAGTGAGAATGTACTGTTCAAGCCGGCTACCCTGGTCAAGATGGTCAGTGGTTCACCCTTGCAGTGGGACCTGTCTGCCAACTTCCTGTTGTACGACAAGTTGACCTTGGGTGCGTCCTATCGCTGGAGTGCAGCGGTCAGTGCGATGGTTGGCTTCCAGGTGAGTGATGGCTTTTTCCTTGGAGTGGGGTATGATTACACCACTCAAGAGTTGGAGGACTACAGTGATGGATCCTATGAGGTCTTCCTCAGATTTGACATCCTAAACAAATCAGAACGGGTACTATCGCCAAGATTCTTCTAAATCGCATCTTGGACTTGTATTTTTCTTAACATCTCATTTTGTAATTTTGATCAAAATTGCAATTGAATGAAAGAAGAACAGGTCATCCTGGTCAACGAAAAAGACGAAGCCATTGGTTTGATGCCTAAACAGGAAGCCCATATCAAAGGGGTGCTTCACCGGGCATTTTCTGTCTTTATCTTTAATGAGGCGGGCGAATTGATGCTCCAGCAACGCGCTGCCCATAAATACCATTCCCCTTTATTGTGGACCAATACCTGCTGCAGTCATCAACGGGATGGGGAGACAACCCTGGAAGCTGGTAAAAGAAGGCTACAGGAAGAGATGGGATTTTCTACCCCACTCAAGGAGGCTACCTCCTTTATTTATAAGGCACCATTTGATAATGGATTGACCGAGCACGAATTTGACCATGTGGTTATTGGACAGTATGAAGGTGAGCCGGAGATCAATCCGGAGGAAGTGGAGTCCTGGAAATGGATGGCGATGAGCGAGATCCGCAAGGATATGGATCGCCACCCAGATCAATATACGGCCTGGTTCAAGATCATTTTTGACAAATACGCACAATTCCTGGAACAATGAGCCTAACTGTCTATAGAAAAGCGCATTTCAATGCAGCTCATCGCTTGTACCGACCAGATTGGTCGGACGAGAAGAATTACGAAGTATTTGGAAAATGCAGTAATCCTAACTTTCACGGTCATAATTATAATCTCGAGGTTGGATTGACTGGAGAGGTGGACCCTGAAACTGGTTACCTGATCGACCTGAAGATATTAAAGGATTATATAAAAGAAGAAGTCGAAGAGCGTTTCGACCACAAAAATCTGAGTTTAGAAGTGGACGATTTTGCCAACTTGAATCCAACTGTCGAGAATATTGCGATCGTTATTTATAACCGCTTGAGAAATCGACTGGATCCTAAGTATAAGATCACGGTGAAACTCTATGAGACTGACCGTAATTATGTCATTTACACGGGTAACTAGCACAAGATGAAGGTTGGAGATTTACTGCCTCGATTTGAAGCCCAGGATCAACATGATCAACTGCTAAGGTCAGAAGACCTTTTAGACGGAAACTTCTTGGTGATCTATTTTTATCCAAAGAACTTTACTCCAGGATGTACTCGTGAGGCCTGTGGCTTTCGGGACCAGTTTGACGATCTGGCCGAAGCTGGTGCCAGGGTGGTTGGAGTTAGTAAGGATTCTGTTAGTTCTCATGGGCGGTTTGCCAAACGTTACCACTTACCGTTCATTCTATTATCTGATGCCAAAGGCAAGATCGCCAAGAAATTTGGTGTAAAAAATACCATGATGGGCCTACTTCCCGGGCGGGAAACCTTTATTTTTGACCCGGATGGGAAGTTAATCTTCCGTCTCAGGTCCATGGCCGCGGACCCACACATCAGAAAGGCGGTCAAATTGATCAAATCACATGCCCGGGTCTAAACTCTATCCGCTTAAATTTCATCCTATCGTTCAGTCCAAGGTATGGGGTGGAAATAAACTTCATGAAATATTAGGGAAGCCTGCCACGGAGAATGCCGGTGAAAGCTGGGAGTTATCCGGTGTTCCAGGTCATGTATCTGTTGTAAGTGATGGTCCTCTATCGGGCAGTGATCTAAATGAATTGATCAAAAAGTATGGTCCAGAACTACTGGGACATTCCGTTTGGAAAACCTATGGCGAAGAGTTTCCATTGTTGTTTAAATTCATCGATGCCAAACAAGATCTGTCTATCCAGCTGCATCCCAACGATGAAATAGCGCGCAGTCGTCATGGAAGCCTGGGGAAGACTGAGATGTGGTATATCATGCAGGCGGATGAAGGGTCCAGACTGATCATAGATTTCGATAAACCGATCAGCAAGAAAGATTATCTGCAACATCTTGAGTTAGGTACCTTATCTGAGGTCATGGGAGAGGTCACGGTAAGAGCAGGAGATTCTTACTTTATATCGCCAGGAACCGTACATGCCATTGGCGGTGGTATCCTGTTAGCAGAGATTCAGCAATCATCTGATATTACCTATAGGTTATATGATTGGGACCGCCCCGGAACCGATGGTAAGATGCGGGAGTTGCATACCGAAGAAGCCTTAGATGTGATCCAGTTCAAGTCTGGTGCGAAGGCTCTGGAATTTGGTAAAGAAAAAGACTGCTGGCACAATTTAAAGCGCACTAAATACTTTGACGTACGCTTAATGGAACTTGAAAATGATCAGCACAGAGATCTGACCAATGTTGATTCTTTTGTGGTCTATATGTGTTCTGAGGGACAAATAGAAATTGATTGCGAGGGGCAGAAGTTTAGGCTGAATATGGGAGAAACAATACTCATACCTGCTTCCATTAATCAGCTGGTTTTAAAAAGTGATGGAGGACGGATATTGGAAATTCATGTCCCCTAAATATTGTACATTACAACTCAAATTATAACTGAATTACCATGGCGAGCATAAAACATCTCAAACAGGATATCAATTACATACTTGGGGATATCATCGAGGCTGTATATATCTGGGAAGCCACTAATCCGGATAAAGGAACCAAGGATTCCGAGAAGATCATCGACGAGGCAATCGCAACCTTCGACGATCTGATCGCTAAGGTTAATCAGCGGGATGTAGAGAATAAAAAGGCCCACTTCAAGGCCATTAATGCCGAGCTTGAGACCAGGGGTCGTGCCCTGATCGATAAGATCAACGCCCTTTAATCCTCCGTTCGGCCCTGGATAAAGGCCTCTAGTTTTTTACCGTAATAAGATTCTTTCACCCTTGGGGTCAAAGCCTGGTAGACTGTGTCCATGTATTTCGGATTGATGTCGTAGGCTTCGGTTAACATTAAGTAAGGAGCCACCTCCAGGTCTTTCTGGTTCAAGGCAAAATTGACAGTGGCCAAATATTTACCCGCCAGTAGCCTGTTTTGTTGCTGTTGCAGCGAGTCCATAGCTTCGCTCTGACCCGAAGTCTGTGCTTTGAAAATGGACTCGATCAGATCCAGGTTCCTGTCCGTATATCGTTTGATAAGTAAAGCATACTCGTCCATCTTTTCCTGATTGACTGATCCTGTAATGCTTACATCCAGGCCAAAATTCTTTAAGGAAGAACGAATCTGAATAGGTTTTGGTTCTGCGAAGAAGGCTATGCGGTCCTCCCATATGGAGCCATCCTTCTTTAAATACAAATAAAATACCTCAGGACTTTCTACCGGAGTAATGAACTGGAAAGTAGGATCGCCGGAAATCTCTACAGAATCAATGGTTTCTAAAAGGGTGTCATTTACTCTTTGCAATAAGAGAACTCCTTTCTTCAATTCACTGATCTCACCGGTGAGGTCCATTTCACCCTCCGAAGCGGTTTCTGTACAACCATACCACGTGAGCCCTATCAACAATATCCAAAAGTACTTCTTCATGCTAACTGTATTGATCGCGCAAATATGCGAAAAATCGGCTTAAGGTCAAGCGGTCGCAGCCAATTGCATTAGGACCGTACAAAGTATAGCTCCTATAGTCCCTATGGCATATCCAAATACGGCCAACAGTACACCTACGGTTGCTAAAGACGGGTGAAAAGCTGAGGCGACAACCGGAGCAGATGCTGCTCCTCCCACATTGGCCTGACTTCCCACAGCCAGGAAGAAATAAGGTGCTCTTGCCAGTTTGGCTACCAGGATGAGGATTCCAGCGTGTATAGCCATCCAGATCAGTCCGACCGCGATCAACCCTTTGTTATTAAAAATATCCATGATATCGATCTTCATGCCGATGGTGGCGACCAAGATGTAAATAAATACACTTCCTATCTTACTTGCCCCTGCGCCTTCAAAAGCTCTGAGCTTAGTGTAGGACAGAACTATTCCGATCAAAGTAGCTATAGAGATCATCCAAAAGAAACTGGAACTGAGGAAGGTAAACATGTTCCTCGTAATCCCAGCGGACAGATTATTGACAAAATCAGCAAAGAGGGAACTCAGATAACCGGCGCCCCAATGCGCCAGTCCAACCGAGCCGAAGGCAATACCTCCTAGGATCATCAGATCCTTGAGGTCCGGAATCCTGCTGACCTTTTTAGTGTAGGATGACATTTTATTCTTTAGGCTTTCAATGGCTGTGGTATCTGCCTTAAGCCAGCTATCAAACTTAGTGGCTCTTCCGATCCCGATCAGTATCAAGGCCATCCAAATATTAGCTACTACTATGTCGACAAAGACGAATTGCCCAAACAGTTTCTGGTTAAATCCGTAGATCTCTAACATGGCAGTTTGGTTGGCGCCTCCACCGATCCAGCTTCCAGCCAAAGTGGAAAGGCCTCTCCATACAGCGTCGGCTCCTTCGCCTCCAACAGTTTCCGGTGAAATGGTACCGACTATAACGACCGCTATCGGACCACCCAGTATGATCCCGACTGTCCCTGCAAAGAACATGATCAGGGCCTTGGGCCCAAGATTGAATACCCCTTTAAGATCTATGCTCAGAGTCATCAGGACCAAGGCGGCTGGCAATAGATACCTACTGGCCATATAATAGAGATTCGTACTCTCTTTAACTGTCTCTCCTGCTTCGTTAGTAGTGGTCCATTCCGGAGCGATCAAACCGGTTGTGGTTAAAATGGCCGGTACAAAATAGGCCATAAATAAGGCGGGAACAATCTTATAGAATCTATGCCAGAAGCCGGATTTTCGGGATGAGGTAAAAAAGATAACACCCAGACAGAGCATTAGCACCCCAAATACGATGGTATCTTGGGTGAAAAAGGGGGTTGATTCGGTCATTTAATTCGTGATTTGACGCAAAATACAACTATTAATCAATTCCTGTTCTTGGGGAGTCTTTTAGCTCTTTTTAAGGCATCGTGAAGCATCCATTCGATCTGGCCATTGGTAGAGCGGAATTCATCCGCCGCCCATTTTTCGATGGCTTTCATCATGTCTTCGTTAACCCGAAGTGCGAATGCTTTCTTTTTCGCCATTATTATTTGTTTACAAAGGCAGCAACAGTTTCGATCAGTTCAGGGATTACTGGTCGATTATACTCATTATAGGACTTGGAGTTTTCCAGGTCATCACCTTCTATTTTCTTGAATATGTGATTCATCTTGGGAATGATGACCAGCTGGGCATCCGGTTTGGCCTCATGCAAGGCCTGGGCTTCCGATTCCTGTACTTGAAGGTCCTTACCGCCATTAATGATGAGAACCGGTATATCCAGCTTCGTGATCTCGGCTTTAGGATCGTATTGCATCCAGGTGAGAATAAAAGGTTGTATGGCTGGTCTGAAAATTGAGGCCAGTCCCGGACTGTAGTTTTGGGCAACTCCATTTACCCGAAGATCGTCGAAAGACTGTCGGGCATTGTCTACAAGTCCCGGAGCTTGTTTCTGCAATTGATCAACGATCACATCATCGATCTCCTGGCCTGCTCCTGCAATCGAAATAAACCCATTGGCCCGATTTTGAGCAGCAACCATGCCCACCAGTGAACCTTGGCTGTGGCCTGCAACATATATGGCAGAGAACCGCTCATCATCTTTGAAGTGGTCTACCACGGCAATAGCATCCTCTATGAAATCGTCAAATCGAATCTGTTCTTCATTGAGGGTGCGGTTTTGAAGTTGCAATACAATTCTCTTGTCATATCTAAAGGTGGATATGCCATTTTGATAGAGTCCCTCTGCCAAAAAACGCAGGGAATTGTTCTTCATCATATTCTGATTGCCGTTACGGTCGGTTGGTCCGGATCCGGCTATTAGAATGACCAGGGGAGAAGCACCATTATCAGAGGGCATCATTAAACTGCCCTTTATCAAGGGGTTGATGGACATTTCAGTTTGGGTGAATGTCACTTCCTGGGCCTGGGCGCTCCAAATACAAACACTGATCAGGAGATAGATGAAGATTCTTGCAATCATGGTTTAGCTAATTTTTGTTCGTACTGTCTTAGAACAGAACGTACTTCTGCTTCTTTTTGTGTTCCAATCATAATCTTTTTGCCATTGGTCAACTCCAATTGAATCCCGATGTTACCTTTTACATTAAGCGCACGACCTCCTTTACCCAATCGGATGCGATATCCCCAACCTCCGTATTCTGCGATTGGGTTGTACTTGCGCACATAGCAAGCCGTCATTTCGTGCCAATGTACATTGCGCATGGTTAGATGAAAAGGCCAGAAGGAATAATGAATGCCTGCTTCGTCTATCCTGGTTTCCAATTTAAAGTAGAATAGAAGCAAAACCACCAATAATAAGCTGATACCACAGGCCAGACTAACTATGAGCAAGGCGGTTGAGTCGTCCTTGAGCTCGTCATAGCTCAATGCGACGGGCATGATTGTTATCCCGATCACAATGGCCATAAGCAGCCGAAACCACCATTGATCAAAACGTTGTGTCTCCGTAAGTACCCTCATATTAGGTGTTCAGGGTTCCGGTATTGACAACAGGTGCGGCGTCTTTGTCGCCACAAAGGATAACCATCAGGTTGCTGACCATGGCCGCTTTGCGCTCCTCATCGAGGTCGACGACTTGCTTTTTACTCAGTTCTTCTAAAGCCATTTCCACCATACTGACTGCCCCTTCAACTATTTTGTGACGAGCAGCAACGATCGCAGTGGCTTGTTGTCGTTTTAGCATGGCACTGGCTATTTCATTGGCATAGGCGAGATATCCAATTCGGGATTCCAAAACCTCTATGCCCGCTATAGCCAATCGGTCTTCCAATTCGGCTTCCAGGGCTTCATTTACCTCCTTCATACTAGAACGCAAAGTGATCTCTTCGTCCATACCTTCATCAGCAAAATTGTCGTATGGATACTTGCTGGCCAATTCCCGTACAGCTGCATCGGTCTGTACCCGAACAAAGTTTTCGTAATCGTCCACATCAAAAGCAGCTTTGAAGGTATCCCTTACTCGCCAAACCAGTATGGTGGAAATGTTGATGGGATTCCCTAGTTTGTCGTTCACCTTTAGCCGCTCACTGTCGAAGTTGCGCGCCCGCAGGGAGATTTTCTTTTTGACGTAAAGTGGATTTACCCAGAACAGCCCATTCTTTTTTATAGTCCCCATATATTTTCCGAATAAAAGCAATACTCTGGACCCATTTGGATTGACCAGTACAAATCCGGGTAGCATGAACATAGCCACGATTAGGCCAAGAACGAATAAAGGCATCCGAACAGCGACCAAGCCAGCTATACTTCCGAAGAAGAGTATGAGAAACAGGAATAACATCAGGTAGCCATTAGAGGCATCGTTGTTTCTTTCGTTTGACATGGGTATAAGGTTTATATTGATATTAAAATGATATTAAACAAATATAAGGTATTTTTTTCGAAAATTCCAAACTGTTCTTAGGGTAATTTGCTGATAAGAGTAAACTTAGGCCGGAGTAGGGAAGCGCTTAGGGTTATTCAAATCTGGAATTTCCAGACATGGATTACCTATAAAATAGTTAGTTTCCGGGCCCTATGACCTTATCTATCCCTTTGTGGATTGGTCGATAAGGTATCGAAAGGTAAGATTGATGCGTTGCCCGATCGCTTTGCTCGTTTTTGGTAGTTGATGCTGCCAGTGATGTTGTGTGCTTCCGCTCATGATCAGCAGGCTTCCTGTCTCCAGCCAAAATTTAAATCGCATCTCCTTATGCTGTTTGTGGCGCATCTGAAATATGCGCCTCTCTCCCAGGCTGATGGAAGCTATGCTCGGATTTTTACCTAGTTCGGGTTCGTCATCGCTATGCCAACCATTGCTGTCTGCTCCTGTCCGATAAAGATTCAGCAATATGGCATTGTAAGTCTGCTGGTGTTCTTTCTGAAGCCGCCGATTGATCAACCTCATTTCCGGAAGCATTTCATGACTTGCCATCCGAATTCCTGAGTAACCGTAAGAGAGTCCTTTCTTAGCGTATAATGCAGTTAGGCGCGGTTGATCGTATTCTTTTCCAAATACCCGGATCTTGTCGTGTTGCCACCGAACTTCCTTTAATAAATAATTGTATAGTTGCTCGCTCCGATTTGGGTGTATGAACTCAGGTTCATAGTATATTTCCAGATCAGGTAGAGCAGGCGGGTTATGCGGGTCGATCAACTTCATCCTGACTTTAGGTGTATTGAAGCGTCCAATAGATGAGTCCAAATTGAAGGAGCAAGCGGAGCCATAGGAACCATTGGGGTAGGTTCAATGAAGCCTCCTTATGCAGTATCATGTGGATATGAACGCTAAGAAATAAGATCAATATTACAATGATGCCCCAAGCTGCTGCGGATTGTGTTTCTGGATTGAGCAGCATTAAGCCTAGTATCATCTCTATGATTCCGCTCAGTAGAACCAGACTTTGGTGGGCAGGCAGATAGTTGGGCATGACCTTAAGATAGATACCCGTTTTTTTAAAGTGGGTAATTCCGGCCACAATCATTACAATCCCCAACATGTATTGATCGATAGGAAGCATGGAGTCAATTTTAGATTGGAAAATTACTCAAGAATCTGCCAATAAAAAAACCCCTCCAAACGGAGGGGGTTTTGGTTTATAAGGATCTGATGTTTGCTTATTGCTTGATCAGTCTCTTGACAGCTGTTTGGTCGTTTCCTTGGATCTGAACCATGTATACACCGGAGGCCAGAGCAGAGACATCGATTGTTCGTTGTCCTTGGGCCATATTATTCAGTGATTGGTTGATCACGGCCCTTCCGTTCATATCGAAGATCATTACAGATTCCAGGTTGACACCTGTTCTGTTATCGATGGTGATGTTATTCACGGCAGGGTTAGGATAAACGCTAATACCTACATCGAATGGGTTGTTGTTGGTACCTAGGATACTTTCAACAGTCAGTTCGAAGGAACAGGTAGCTACGTTACCGTTTTCATCTTCAGCGGTCAGGGTCACAGTGTAGACACCATCAGGCAGTTCAGTACCTGGAGCTGGATCTTGCGTTGTGATCGTGATCGGATCTGTACAGTTATCAGAAACTGTAGCCTCACCATTACCGAAGTAATCTGGCACCGTGTAGAACAGCGAGTCTGTACCTGGATCGACAGTTTGGTCTTCCGGACAGGTCAGTACTGGCGCCAGGTTGTCCACTACCAATACAGTAGCTGAACAAGCTGCGATATTACCACTGGCATCGCTAACGAAAGCAGTCACGACGATAGGCGTACCGATATCGGCACAAGTGAACTCGTCAATGTCTACAGCCGAGGTAGAGATACCACAAGCCTCATCTACAGAAGAGATGATATCAAATGCATCGATCTCAGCTTCTCCGTTCTCATCGAGTTCGATGATCACTTCAGTACTAGTTGGAGATGCAATCAGTGAGACATTATCAAGCGCAAATTTGGCGGGACCTGTAAAGGCTTCTGGGATATTTTGCCAGAACGCGATTCTAATGTCCTGACCAGCGTAAGCACTCAAGTCTGCCGAAAGACTGCTCCACAACCCATCGTCGTTCACATCACCTCCAATGGCTACAACTTGGTGGAGTACCTCCAATACGTTGTCGTCCATATCGCGCACCTGAACCTCGTATATTCTGTCGGCACAGCTTCCGCAGAAGAATACGTAATCGATATCCTCATCCCAGCTCAGGGTAACCGCACCTACACCAGATGGAATACTTACATCTTGGTAAAGAACGGTCTCATCCGGACCTACGCCGTCAAATCCATTACCGGCAAGGAATCCACCATCAGTAGGGAATGCTTCCGGTATTCCAAATCCAGGTGTAAAGGAAGTGAATACGCCCCATGGGACAAATGGACTGGTTAATTCTATTACCGTCCAACCAGAGAAGTCTCCAGTTTCGAAACTTCCATTGCCGATAAGTTCTTGATCCTGAGGTCCACAAGTGATAATCGGAGCAGTTTCGTCAATGACGTTAACGGTAGCTGTACAAGTAGCTTCGTTTCCGGCAGCATCAGTAACTGTTACGTTCACTTGGTTCTGACCCAGTTGTGAACAGTCAAAGCTGATGGTTGACTCAACTGGAGTGATGCAGTTACCAGAGAAGGTATATACTCCGTCAAATCCACCACCTCCAACAGCTGTCCAGTTAACTCCATCAGAAGAGCTAAGGGTCTCATTACCCTGAATAGAAGCTGAAGTCATCTCCCAAGCAGTCAGTCCTGCGGTAGAAGAAGAACAGATCATAGCGATCCAATAAGTCGTATCGGAACCAGGATCACTGACAAATGTGAATGGGGCCAAATCGAAGCTCACTTCACTAACATCAAATCCGAAGTTGCTTCCAACGACAGCCTGAGCAGTAGGCACAACACCCAATTGACTTCCGATCTGAGCACCAGGTACTCCGCTTGCATCTTCGTAGAAGAAGAAGTCAACAGAGGCCATAGTCGCTCCTACTTCGTGGAACAAGTTGGCTGTGATACCAGTTAGTTCGAAATCACTTCCCATAGAAACTACCAGGTCGTTAGCTGCACGGAATCCAGAAGCTGGATCCTTGATGGCGCCATTTTCGAAGGCGTTACTTGGGTTGTTTTGCTCACATGGATTCACATCTCCACCAACAGTGACTGAAGTACCACAGTTGTCGTCTATAACGAGGATAAGATCAGAGGCGTCAATTGTTGCCATACCAGAGGCATCCAAAATAACATCCAATGGAGTGGCTGGTACGTCATACGTATACTCAATTCCCCAGTTGTCTAGTACACCAGAATCAAATGCTGGTTCGACATCGGTGATTGTCAATGTCCAATCTCCCAGTGTGCTTTCGCCATTAAAGGCAGATAGCATATCTGTTGGAGAAACTAAACCACCAATTGCAGGAAGATTATTACACTCATCGTCAGCTGGGTTGGCAGCATCATCGTCGAAAGTAGCATTTATATCGTCTCCAGGACATCCAAATGGACCTGCATCTGGATTTCCAGGCTCGCTTGTTAGGGTCACCACAGTTCCACTCGGTGATTCAAGTGTAACGACTAGGTCACCTACCCAAGTGTGAGTAACGTTAAGAACAACATTAATGTCTGTGATGGTTTCATCGTCAGACACATTAATCACACTAACAACATCGGCGGACCCATCGATTGTACTGCCTGGACTAGCATCAACAAAATCGGTGACCGCTGCAGGCTGTCCGATACATACAATGTTCGGAGCAGTATTGTCTTCAATAGTTACTGTCGCAGTACACTGAGCAGAATTTCCTGAAGGGTCAGTAACTGTCAATGTAACCGTGTTAGCACCAATGTTAGAACAATCGAAGGTGTCGATGTCCAGTGTCATGGTGTCAATAGAACAGTTATCAGAAGAACCACCATCCACATCCATTGGTGTGATCATGGCCATGCCGGTCACAGGATCAAGCTCGACAGTGATGTCCTGGCATACGGCAACTGGGTCTTCATCATCAACTACAGTAATATTGAAGCTACAGGTAGAAACGTTTCCACCGTTATCCGTAGCTGTGAATTCGATAAATGTTGTACCCACAGGGAACACAGTTCCACTGGCGGGACCAGCAGTTTGAATAACTGATGCCAATCCACAGGCATCAATAGCAACAGCATCAGCAAAAGTTACTGTAGCTCCACAAGTTCCGGCTTCAACAGATGCCGTAACATCCATTGGACACGCAATTGCAGGTGGAAGGTCGTCCACTACATTTACATCGATATCAGCAGTAGTTTGGTTTCCATTGGCGTCGGTCGCTTCGATCGTTACAGTCACTGTTCCAATGTCAGAACAATCAACTGCGATATCTGGTGTTCCTCCAACCAAACCTTCACTGGCAATACCACAAGCATCGGTAGCAGCAGCCGTGGTTACATCAGCATAGGTAATTGTTCCTGATCCACTTCCATCCAGGATGACGGTGAAGGCACCATCTGCCACAGGACTTAGCACTGGCGCTACATTGTCTTCTACGGTTACTGTTGCAGTACACATATCCGTTAATCCGCCAGAATCCGTTACTGTCAGCGTCACGGAGTTTGCTCCGACATCTGCACAGGTAAATGCTGTCTGAGAAGCAACTAGACTTACAGGTACACCATCTTCAATGTCAGTAGATCCGCCATCGATGTCAGCAGCCACAATTGTTGCATTTCCGGCCGCGTCCAGTTGAATTGTGATGTCCTGACAAACCGCAACAGGTGGGTTATTGATCAGGTTGAATCTGAATTCCATTCCTAAGTCGTTGGTCGCGCCCAATCCCGCACAACTTGTATGTGGAGTCCAGTTTGTACAACCAGTTCCAAAACCATCACCGTTGTTTCTCCATGCGTAAACGTCATCATTTCCATCGGACGTAGTCGACCAGAACCATTGTCCGCCCAAAGCTAAGTCCATCACCGAACGAACCGAGACCCAATACTTCGTACCTCCAGTCAGGGGAACAATTACAGAGGGGCTCAAGGTGAAACTACCATCATTATCAGGGTCTACGTCAGAAGCTAAGAAATTCTCAGTGTAGACTTCGGCTACAGGAACACCAGTTCCGTTATCCGTCCAGATGCGGAATCGGAAACGGGCATTGGGATCAGCGGCTGCTCCGGCTCCACCGTAAACACCATAAACATCCATTTCACAGATGTATGCATCGTCCGAACCAGGAACGATAAAATCATCAGCAGCCTGGTTATCCAAGGCGTCATTTACAGGATCGAAATCCTGGGAGCTTATCCCACTTCCATCAAATGTCAAGTTACTGTAAGTAGGCAGAATGGCATCACATGATAGCATTCTCGTGTTGGCAGACGCGAGATTGCTCAATGCACTTGCGTCCACCCGTATGTTCCTTACAGGTTGATTTGTATTTTGGAGGGTCGTCTGAGCGTGCACCCCAACTAGTGCAAACAAAGACAAGAAAAATCCAAAATACGTCGAAGTAATTTTCCTCATAATCGAAATTTTAGTTAATTGAATCTTAATGATATCAAAAATACAGTAAAATCGACCACTTGGACAAGTTTTTTTAAAAAAGAAACCGGCGTAACAGTAAGTTAACGCCGGCTGGATGTAAGTAACTGATAATTATTATTTTATGAGGTCGTAACTTCGTTGGATAAACCTAGTTAGCTCCTCACCCTGGAGTAGATTTTTACTCAATCTGGCTAAATCCAGGGATTGATTGATCAATCTTTCCTGTTTTTTACGAGTTTTTGTAGCTAAAATCTTACCAATCAACTCGTGGTTTGTATTGACTATCACATTGTAAACATCGGGCATGTTACCCATCCCAAACATACCGCCACCACCTGATTTCTGCATTTCCTTCATTCGGCGCATAAATTCGGGCTCGGTGATGGTAAAAGGACTGGCTTCCTGATCCATCGCCTCTAGCTGGAGTGTGAATTTTTCACTTGGAATAACTTCACTCATCAGGCTGTTAAGGCGCTCCTTTTCTTCCTCATTGAGAACGGAAGCGATTTCTTCATCCTTTTGAATCAGTTTATCGATGTGATCTGAATCAACTCTTGTAAAAGTGGTATTCTCATGCTCCGATTCCAGTTTCTGGATCAGGTGAGAAACAATTGGAGAATTA
This sequence comes from Aureitalea marina, assembly GCF_002943755.1. Classification (NCBI taxonomy): domain Bacteria; kingdom Pseudomonadati; phylum Bacteroidota; class Flavobacteriia; order Flavobacteriales; family Flavobacteriaceae; genus Aureitalea; species Aureitalea marina. The sequence continues at coordinate 1,672,328 of NZ_MQUB01000001.1, read as the reverse complement.
AGTAGCAACACTTCGTAACCCTTGCCTTTCGCAGCTTCTATATAACTGTGCTGTTGATCCTTATCTGAGGCGTAAAGAACAACCAGTTTGTCCTCTTTATCAGTCTGGTTTTCCTTGATCTTTTCGGTCAATTCCTCGAAGGTAAAATAATCACCATCGACGGTTGGGTAAAGCGCAAATTTCTGGGCCTTTTCAAAGAATTTATCCTCGGTCAACATCCCGTATTCGACAACGATCTTGATGTCGTCCCATTTCTGTTGAAAAGCATCCCGATCGTCATTGAAAATTGATTTAAGCTTATCGGCCACTTTCCGTGTGATATAGCTTGAAATCTTCTTCACCGCCCCGTCCGCTTGCAGGTAACTCCTGGAAACATTCAAGGGGATATCCGGTGAGTCGATGACTCCGCGTAACATGGTCAGGAATTCAGGTACGATCCCCTCTACGTTGTCAGTCACAAAGACTTGATTCTGATATAGTTGAATCCTGTCTTTTTGCATGTTAAGGTCGTTCGACAACTTGGGGAAATACAAAATACCGGTCAAGTTAAACGGGTAGTCAACGTTCAGGTGAATATTGAACAATGGCTCCTCAAATTGCATGGGGTACAGTTCCCTGTAGAATTGTTTGTAGTCATCCTCTTCCAGGTCTGACGGTTTGCGAGTCCAAGCCGGGTTGGGATTGTTGATGATATTGTCAACCTCCTGGGTAGGAGCAGGGTCATCTTCCTTGGCATCTTCCGGCTTCGGAAGTGTTTCTGTACGGGTACCGAATTTGATCGGTATCGGCATGAATTTGTTGTACTTGCGCAGCAGTTCACTGATTCGGCTCTCCTCTAAGAACTCCGTAGAGTCTTCAGCTATATGTAAAATTATAGACGTCCCTCTTTCCGTTCTCTCCGCTTCTTCCAAGGTGTAGTTTGGAGATCCGTCACAGCTCCAGTGTGCAGCTGGCTCGTCCTGATAACTTTTAGTGATGATCTCAACCCGATCGGCCACCATAAAAGCGGAATAGAATCCGAGGCCAAAATGACCAATGATCCCGGCCTCCTCGCCTTGTTGGTCCTTGTATTTCTCGATGAATTCCTCGGCACCAGAAAAGGCAATTTGATTGATGTATTTTTCAACCTCTTCAGCCGTCATTCCGATACCTTGATCACTGATAGTCAGTGTTTTAGATTCTTTATCTATGCTTACCTCGATCTGTGGTTCGCCATATTCCCCGGAGGCCTGACCTATACTGTGTAAGTGTTTCAACTTTAGGGTTGCGTCCGTGGCATTGGATATCAGCTCGCGTAAGAAGATCTCATGGTCGCTGTAAAGGAATTTTTTGATCAGTGGGAAGATGTTCTCAACAGAGACATTTATGGTTCCTGAACTCATTTGTGTGATTTTTTTATTTGTCTTAGTCAAATCAAATTGAATACCAAGAATAAGATTGTGACAAGCTGTCAGTTTAAACTTTAACAATTATTTTGTTTAATGATATAAAATAAAAGTTAAACAAAATGTATCTTTGTTTCAAACCCACAGGTATGAGTACAAAGCAAAAGACTGCCAGAACAAAAACAAAGAAGCTAAGCCGGGAGGACATTGTGGCTCTATACATGAATGCAGTCCTGGAGCAGAGCGAATTTCCAACTAACGTCTACAAGTTTTGCCAGGAGCAAAAAATCGATGAGGCGGAATTCTACAACCATTTTGGTTCCCTGGAAAGCTTAAGACAAGCTATTTGGGGACAATTTCATCACATGGCTCTGGGATTAACTCAAAAGGCCAGGGGATATGGGAAGATGGCTGCTAAGGAAAAGTTACTGACTTACTATTTCACCTTATTCGAGTTGCTCACAGCCAACCGAAGTTATGTGCTATTTGCCCTAGACCGGTCAGAGGCCTGGTCGGACAGGATGAAACAGCTCAGCGGACTTAGAAAGGGAGTTAAGTCTTTTGCAAAGGAACTTATAGAGGATGCTAATGATGGAAAAACACTTGGTATTTTCAAGCATCCGGTAGAGCTTTTTTCAGAAGGCGCATGGGCAGAGACCATAATGATCTTGAAATTCTGGATGCGCGATGACTCTCCGAAATTTGAAGAAACAGACGCATTCATCGAAAAATCGATACGGGCTGTGTTCGATCTTTTTGAAACGACACCGCTGGAAAGTGTTTTTGATCTGGGTAAATTCCTTTGGAAGGACAGAATGGCTTGATGCATGAAGACAATTGATAGAATCCCAACATCTAAACTAGAACGAGCCACCAAATTAGTCACAACAGGTGTCAAGGTAGGTGGAAATTACCTGAAATACTACGGTGACAAATTGGTTAATGACCCGGACGCTCGGGAAAAGCTCAACGAGAACAACGCAGAGGACATCTATGACGGATTAAAGCAACTGAAGGGGTCTGCGTTGAAAGTGGCTCAAATGTTGAGCATGGAGCGCAATGTTATGCCCAAAGCCTATGTCGAGAAATTCTCACTGGCCCAATTCCAAGTACCACCTTTGTCGGCTCCTTTGGTCAGAAAGACCTTTATTCGATATCAAGGAACAGATCCCGATTTGCTATTCGATGATTTTGACCCGGAATCTGTAGCGGCTGCCAGCATTGGGCAGGTACACAGAGCTTCCAAAGACGGCAAACAGCTTGCTGTAAAAATTCAATATCCCGGTGTCGCAGCCAGTATTCAAAGCGATCTTGCATTAGTGAAACCTGTTGCGGTCAAGATGTTCAACCTCAAAGGCAAGGATTCGGAGAAATACTTTAAGGAAATTGAGGGTAAACTGATCGAGGAAACGGATTATTTGCTCGAATTAAGTCAGAGTCAGGAGATCACAGCTCAATGCGCTCACATTGAAAATTTGAGATTTCCGAAATATTACCCGGAACTTTCCAGTGAACGTATCATCACCATGGATTGGATGGAGGGGGTACATTTGTCCGAGTTTTGCGCCGGTAATCCAGATCAGGATTTAGCCAACAGGATAGGGCAAACTCTATGGGATTTCTACATGTATCAAATGCACGAACTCAAACGTGTTCATGCAGACCCACATCCAGGGAATTTCTTAATTAGTGACCAAGGTGAACTGATCGCCATCGACTTTGGTTGTATTAAGGTAGTTCCGCCAGAATTCTATCAGCCCTATTTCGAATTGGCCAGGCCAGAAAATATTAACAATCAAGAAGTATTCCGTCAAAAACTGATGGAACTGGAAATTTTACGGGCAGACGACAGTCCAAAAGAGATCGAATTCTTTGCCCAGATGTTCCACGAACTACTGAGTCTTTTTACTCAGCCATTCCATTGTGACGAATTTGACTTTGCGGACGATGACTATTTCGGTCGAATAGCCGAGCTAGGTGAGCGCTATGCCAAGGATACACAGCTTCGAAAAATGAACGGGAACCGCGGTTCGAAGCACTTTCTTTACATTAACCGAACTTTTTTCGGTCTGTACAATTTACTGCACGACCTGAAAGCCAAGGTGTTAATCCACAATGAGGTGGACTTAAGAAAAGTTTAACACTAAAATGTTTAATCTTTTTTTAAAAATATTAAACAAAGTTGTATATTTGTTCTATCAAAGTGGGATAATAGAGATTGCTATGAAAATCTAATTTATCTATTATTTTATTGGTTAGGTTGTTTGAGCTGAGGCGTGTTTATCACGCCTCAGCTTTTTTTATGCTATTTCTTAATGGTCTCTTTTTCCTTAGGAATATTGGCGGGTTTGTTCTTCACATAGGTCTCCAGCCAGTTGTCCTGTTCCCAAAGCAAATGCATGATACTTTCTTTGGCGCGATAACCATGGCTTTCTTTAGGTAACATTACTAATCTTGCGGTAGCACCCAGCCCTTTTAGTGCATTGAAATATCGTTCGCTCTGAAGAGGGTAAGTCCCGGAATTATTATCCGCCTCACCATGAACCAGCAATAAGGGTGTTTTCATCTTATCGGCATGCATAAAGGGAGACATGGTGTAATAGGTCTCAGGAGAATCCCAATACGAGCGCTGTTCGCTTTGGAAACCAAAAGGGGTCAGTGTACGGTTGTATGCCCCACTCCTGGCTATCCCGGCCGCAAATAGATCTGAATGACTCAACAAGTTGGCAACCATAAAGGCGCCATAAGAGTGTCCACCCACACCTACACGGTTGGTGTCTACATATCCCAATTCGTCAACTGCATCAATGGCGGCCTTTGCATTGGCAACCAATTGCGACCGGAATGTATCATTGGGTTCTTCATCGCCTTCTCCTACTATAGGGAAAGCGGCATCGTCCAGTACAACATAACCACGAGTCACCCAATAAATGGGAGAACCGTAATACGGATAAATGAACTCGTTGGGGTTGGTAGTACTTTGAGAGGCAGAGCTCTTGTCCTTATACTCCCGGGGATAGGCCCACAAGATCATAGGCATTTTTTCCTTAGCGGCCATATCGTATCCCGCAGGCAGATATAACGTACCTTCCAGTTCCAGGCCGTCATCCCGCTTATAGGTTATGACCTCTTTGTGAATATCTTGTAAACTCTTAAATGGGTTCTCAAATTGGGTCACCGGGCTAAGGTCATTCCCATCAGACTTGATGTTCCTGAAGTAATAGTTGGGATACTCGTTTTGGGATTCGATACGCACCAATATTTTTCCATTTCTAATGTCAATGGCCGAATACAAATTTTCCAATTTGTCTGTATAAGTGGATTGATAGATTCGTTCAGAAGATTTGTCTGATGGATCAAAACTATCTACGAAAGGGAATTGTCCTTTATCCGTATATCCGGCTCCCATCCGATAGAGTTTGCCCTCATCTACAACTAGGATCGATCGGCCAAATTCATTGCGTTCAGTCACAAAATCTCCGGGATCACTGTATTGATCCTGGTAGTTCCTATCGGTGATCAAAACGGGTTCTTTGGTGTTATCTGACGGATCGAAGACATAGGTTTTGGTATTTCGGTCATTCCACCAATAGTCATAAGCCACAGCCATATTGTCTGTTCCCCAGTCTATTCCTGCGAAGCGATTAATGGTCTGCATCAGCATGGTCGGTTCCTTTTCAAATGGGGCGCCAACCTCATAAACTGCATCCCTGTGAGCAACCTTGTTCTCCGGATCTCCACCATCCTGGGCTTCTACCCAATAAAGGGTGGCTGGTCTATCACTTCTCCAGGCCATGTTCCGTTTACCTTCGCGAGTCGCCATAAAACCTTTGGGTTGTACTTCGTTTAAGGGTACGTCGTTCATCATTTTTACGCGATTTCCAGAAAGATCATGGACAGACTGATCATAAGGGAAACGAGAATAGGGGACTATATAGGAGAAGGGTTTCTTAATGCGGGTGACCAATACAAAGCGCCCATCCGGTGAGAAACTCATCCCACGGTACATGGCGGTTGGTAAAAAGTTAGTACCTCGTCCTTGAAGATCTACCCGCTTGATCTCAGAATGTGCCAACTGCTCAAAGTTGAACTCGTCGTTCGGATTCTTTAGCAGATCCTGGTATGTCCTATTTTGGGCCTTTGCTCCATCACTTACAGAGATGGTGGGTCCGGTTGGAATGGCCTGAGCTGTATTGATGAGGTCTTTGCGACTGTATGGTAACATTTTGACCAACAAGGACTGACTGTCCTTGAACCAACTGATGGCTCCCCCCAGGTTAGCATTTACCTGAGCCCCGGTCAATCGTTTGACCCTGGCGTTCTCCAATTCCAATACCCAGACCTCAACTCCTTCGCGTGTGGTATTGAGACAAGCAATCCTTTTTTGATCTGGGGACCAGACGAATCCGGATAAACGTGGATTCTTGGGTAGACCTTTGACCTGCCTGGCCTCTTCCTCAGTGGCCAATTTGACCTTTAGGTTGTTGTAAAAGGTAGTTCGGCTTCCAATATTGGTCTGGGGATTGATCCGCAATCCACCTAGCCTCATTTCCGTTTCAGATAGTTCGGCTATGGTCTTAAATGTGTTGCGATAGATCAGCACCACATATTCACCCTTGTCGTCCATTTGAACGGCAGGAGCTAGGGGTGCATTCACCAGATCCATGATCTCCTGAGGAGGTTGTTGATAGGTTACCTTTTCCTGTCCGAAAGTCAGGGAGGAACAGGCAATAAAGAAAAGCGTAATGATGTAGCGTCGCATGGTTTTATTTTTTGCAATAAGATACTAAAATAGGCGCAGCATTTCAGTTCACCAAAAACCGCTATGCATGCATAGTAACTAGGCCTCAGAGCACGGGGCTGTACCTAATATTATGGCTATATTGCCCACGATTAAATTGAAACAACATGTACAGTTCCAAGATCAGTGGTTTGGGTTATTATGTGCCCGAAAATGTGGTGACCAACGAAGACCTCTCCAAGGTCATGGATACCAACGACGAATGGATCACCGAACGGACAGGGATCAAAGAAAGACGGCATATTCTTCCGGGCGATGGGAACTCCACTTCGGTAATGGGTGTGAAGGCCGCCAAGATCGCCATTGAGCGGGCTGGCCTCACCAAGGACGATATAGATCTCATAGTCTTTGCCACTTTGAGCCCCGACATGTATTTCCCAGGAGGAGGGGTTGAAGTACAAGAGATGATGGACATGAAGACCATTCCGGCGCTTGATATTCGCAATCAATGCAGTGGATTTGTCTATGGAATATCGGTGGCGGATCAGTTTGTGAAGACCGGAATGTACAGACATGTGCTGCTAATCGGCAGCGAGAATCACAGCGGTGGATTGGACATGACCACACGCGGAAGGGGTGTGTCCGTTATCTTTGGCGATGGTGCCGGCGCAGCTGTCATAAGTCGAAATGAGACGGGCAAAGGAGGTATTCTCTCAACCCATTTGCACAGCGAAGGAAAGCATAAGAATGAACTAGCCCTACAAGGACCCAGTACACGTTATTGGGTGCCGGAGATCATGCAAGATGATCCACAGGATGATATTCCTTATTACCCGTATATGAACGGACAGTTTGTATTTAAACACGCTGTGGTACGATTTTCAGAAGTTATCGCAGAAGGCTTACAGGCCAATGATCTCAGCGTGGACGACATCAATATGTTAATCCCTCATCAGGCTAATCTGAGAATTGCTCAATTCATTCAGAAAAAATTTGGTCTCGACGACAATCGGGTCTATAACAATATTCAGAAGTACGGCAATACTACAGCAGCCTCCATTCCCATTGCTTTAACGGAAGCTTGGGAGACCGGTAAGATCAATTCCGGAGATCTGGTTGTTCTTGCGGCTTTTGGAAGCGGTTTTACCTGGGGGAGCGCCATTATCCGCTGGGTATAAAAAAACCCCTCCGGCCGGGAGGGGTGTATATGGAACCTAATGGTTTTGTATTTATCCGGAATGGCTAATTCAAATAAATTATAAACTTTAGGTAGACTATTATATAGACTCTGTTTTTGCTCATTTGTTGCATGAGCCTAACCGATTTAACTAAAATATAACAGAGTGATTGTCAATGGTCTAGAAAATTCCTCCGCTACCGGATTTTTCGTTATCGTCACGACGTTTTCTGGACTTGGCCCGGTACTTCCCACCACCAAATCGGTAGTTGAAACTTACGTTCCAGGTTTGACTTTCCCAATTGAAGGCTCCTACTTGTCTGTAGGGTAGTTCTCCGTCGAAAGCAAAGTACATGGTGTCAAAGATGTCGTTGTAGTTCAGGCTGAAGGTTCCCTGGCCATCAAATACGGAATAGCGGGCTCCCACATTGAACATGAACATAGGGTCTATGGTGAACTGCAAGGTCCTCGCTCTTCCCCTGTACATGGCAAAGGCGGTAAAGGTCAGGTCTTTGGTGGCCTTGAAGTTATTGATCATCCTCAGGTTCCAGGCTGTGTTGTCCACCTCAAAAGACTCCTGTATAATATCTGCCTCGGTTGGGTTCTCCACATCGGCCAGCCTTTCACTCACCCCTTTCTGGGTTTGACTGAACATATCGAAACTGGCGTTGAAGTTCCACCATTTGGTAGGACGATAGTTACTAGAGATCTCAAGCCCGTAGGCATTCGTATTCTCAAAGTTGTCGTAAGTCAGGATCACTTTGTTGAGGTCTGTACGGTCTACGAACAAGGCCCTGTTGATCTCGTCCTCGATCATTCGGTAGAAAACTCCAGCGGTAATGGTTCCTTTTTCCAGTGAGCGGGTATAGTTGATCTCCATGGAGTTGGTAAACTGAGGTAATAGGCTGGTTTTTCCAAAAGAACTGATCCTTGGAGTTGCCCACTCCCTGATAGGATTAACCTGTTCTAAACCTGGTCGGTCTACGCGGCGGCTATAACTTACCTGGAATTGGTTCTTCTCTGAAGGCGTGTAGGTCACAAAGGCTGATGGATATACCTGGTAGTAGTCATTCACGAAATTCTTCAGGATGTTGTCTCCATCTCTGGTCACGGTGACGTCAGGATCGGTATCAACATTGGTCAGGTCGTCGGTGACCACACCTGGTTGATAGGTCTCAATGGTATTAGCAATCACATCGACAAATTCCGCACGCAACCCGGCCTGAACACTCCATTTCTCCCAGTTCTTTCCGAAAGTAGCATAGAGGGAATAGATGTCCCGACTGTAATCGAAGTCTGTACTCGGTCCATTGACCAGCGGTCCGCTGACATCAAATGGATTGATGACCTGCTGATTGGTCATTCGGCCAATATCAGAGTTGAACAGCCGTGCTTCAGCTCCCAGTTCCAATTTGGTCGACTCAGAAAGTGGGTTGACATAATCCAGGTTAATGGTCAAACGATCTCTTTCTGTATCGATGGCATCCACATAGTCCTCAATGGTAGGCATATTTCCTCTAAAAAGGAAGGTCGCATCCTCTTCTCCATTAAAAATGTTGTAATCGGCTTCCAGCTCGATGTTGTGACCGTCCTTGTCAAAATCGCGCTTGTAATCAAAGTTGTATTGAGAGGACATATTGTCCCTGAAGTTGGAGAATAGTTGTACTTCACCCGCAAATGGGTCGTTATACAACACGATGTCGGTGGTTCCGTCCGTTCCACCGTCAAAGATATTCTGGTTGGTAAAGACAGAGATCGTATTCTTATCATCCAGATAAAAGTCCAGGCCTCCTTTAAACAAGTTAGACTGACTGTCGTCCAGGAAGAAAAAAAACTGCTCTGAATTCTCGTCTGGTCGGAAGATATTTCCGTAATTCTCGTTTTTGGATGTATTGTGAGCCCAATTGCCGAAGAGGTTCACTTTTCCGTTTCGGTAGTTCATATCCACACCGGCGTTGAACTTAGGCTGCTTGTCATAGGTTAGGGCTACGTTAGTGCTTCCATTAAAGCCAACTTGTGTATTCTTATGAAGGATGATATTGACGATCCCGCTCATCCCTTCCGGATTGTATTTAGCCGAAGGATTGGTGATGAGTTCGATCTGTTTGATGGCTGTCGATGGTATCTGCTTGAGCAACTGCGCTACGGGAACATTGGTGAATTTACCATCTACCATTACCCGTACGTTGGTATTTCCTCTCAGGGCAAGGACTCCGGTTTGCTGATCTACGGAGACGGAAGGCAGGTTGTTCATGATATCCGAGGCCGTTGGTCCTGCCGTGGTCAGGTCTTTTCCGACATTGATCACTTTACGGTCTAACTTTTGCTCGATTGTCGTTCTCTCTGCCGTAACCGTAACCTCGTCCAGGGCTTCCACATCTTCTTCCAGGAAGATTTGCCCCAAATTTATATTTCGGCTACCTCGCTCAATGACCACTTCGGCGTTGTAGGTCTTATATCCAATATATTGGACACTGACGGTAAAAGTTCCGTCCGGGACCTCCTTAATTTCAAAATTTCCGTCGTCGTCTGTTACTGCACCGGTCAAAATTTCACCGGCAGTATTTTTTATGGCAACAGTCACATAAGGTAAAGGTTGGTTGAGGGCCTGATCGATCACAGTACCACTGATCTTTCGAGGCACATCGGTGTCCGGATCGGTGGTGGAAAAGGCAAATAAGGGTAATAGTAGGAACAGGAGAATAGATAACTGTCTCATTTTCTGATTGATTGGTTGTTCTTTTTTTGATTGATGTTGGTTATACTCATTACTTTGTATAACCTAAATCCAAAACGCAGTTTTCCGCAAAATTGGACTTGTTAATAGGACGAATCAGGAGAAATGCTGTTACAGAAAATGTTCTTTTTAACATTTCTTAACAAAAAAGACCCGGAGTCTAGAACCCCGGGCCTATCTTTACTGCTATTATTAACACTAACCATCAACGTAAAAATTTCACAGTAAAGAGTTAGAAACATTTCTATTTGATAGACGAGAAGTTGAAACTGATGTTACACCTCCTTGTCAATTTAACGTAGTTTAACAACGATGAACCTATCCCGATCTATCTCCGAAGCTGCAAAGACACTCGTCTTAGGAGCAAGTACCAATACTAACCGATATTCCTATTTAGCGATTAAACGATTGCTTGAGCATGGCCACCAGGTAGTGGGCGTTGGGAGAGATGAGGCTGAAGTCCTTGGAGTTCATATTAGCTCCACTTTAGAGCCCGTTGCGGGGATTGACACGGTGACCATCTATGTGAATCCCACTAACCAATACCTTTTTGCGGATTATATACTCAGTTTAAAACCACGGCGTGTCATTTTTAATCCTGGCTCAGAGAACCCTTCGCTCTATGCCAAGTTGTTGGAAGCCGATATTGATGTGGAGGTAGCCTGTACCTTAGTTCTTCTTGGTACGGAGCAATATTAGACCAAGGAAAGTGATCAAGCCGTTCAGGGGTAATAGTTCATAACCCACCTGGTACCCACCCAAGGCTTCTGCCGGGATCTGTGCAATAAGTGCGATCAATACCACGGAGATCACAGTCACTATCCATACGTATTTATCCCTGACCTGGAACTTGGTGAAGATCCCAAAGGCGAACAAACCCAACAGCGGGCCATAAGTGTAACCAGCAATGACCAGTAGACTGTCTATCACATTACTGGTTAGTACGTATTTGAATACGATTATAACCACCACCAAGAGTGCACTCATACCTAAGTGAACCCGCTTTCTGATCTTTTTCTGTTTGATCTCATCCTTTTTGTCGATCTGCAGAAAATCTACACAGAAAGAGGTGGTCAGAGAGGTTAATGCGCTATCTGCACTGCTGTAAGCTGCAGCGATCAGTCCAAGCATAAAACTAACAGCCAGAGTGAGCCCCAGCCCACTGTTCAAAGCTATTTCAGGAAAGAGTAGGTCGGTCTTGGGTTTACCATCCATCAACGGAATACCGATACCATTCTTGGCCGCGAAGATGTAAAGCAGGGCTCCCAACATCATAAAAAGGACAGTGACTCCAACCAGGACAAAACTGAAACTGATCATGTTCTTTTGGGCATCCTTCAAATTGCGGCAAGTCAGGTTCTTTTGCATCATATCCTGGTCCAATCCAGTCATACAGATGGTAATGAACATACCCCCGATAAAGGACTTCAGGAAATAATTTCGCGCAAGAAAGTCTTCAGTGAAAAACACTTTATTATACTCCCCAAATTCCTCCGATGCCAGAAATTGCCCAAAACTCCAGTCCAGATTGTCCGTGATCAGGTAAATGGCCATGATCACCGCCAGGATCATAAAAAAGGTTTGTAAGGTATCTGTCCAGACTATTGTTTTGATACCACCTCTGAACGTGTAGATCCAGATCAGCAGGATTGACAATATCACGGTCACTTCGAAAGGTATACCGTAGCTGTCAAAAACAAATTGCTGCAGTACAATAGCCACCAGATATAGTCTGAAGGCGGCTCCCAGGATCCTGGAAATAAAGAAATAAAAGGCTCCGGTCCTGTAGCTGGTTGTACCGAAACGTTGGTCCAAATACTGATAGATAGAGGTTACATTAAGCCGATAATAGATAGGCATTAACACCAGGGCTACCACAAAATATCCCACCAAATAGCCTAAGACCACTTGTAAGTAACTGAACTGAGAGTCGCCTATCCACCCAGGAACCGAGATAAATGTCACCCCAGAGAGGGAGGCGCCAACCATACCGAAGGCCACCACATACCAGGGAGACTGTCTTCCCGCTTTAAAAAAGTTCTCATTACTGTCGTCCCGGCCGGTGATATAAGAAATAAACAAAAGAACCAGGAAATAAGCAGCGATCAGCAGGAGAATGTGGAGTGGCTTCATAGGCCTTTATGGAAGGGATTTGGGTAAAAATACAAAGTTTGGATTCCCAATACCTTACATTTTTTAGTAAATTTAGCGTCGCCAAATGTTCTAACCACTTATGCTAATAATTAAAGCTATGAAAATTAAACTATTACTATTTGGAATCTTGAGTCTTTCCCTTTCCGGGACCTATGCTCAGGAGTACCTCGAAATGATCGAGGATGGATCCTATCGGGTCGATGAAATTGTTGAAAGTGCCGAGGCTTATTTTGCCGATCGGGATAAGGGCCGTGGAAGCGGCTACAAACAATTTAAACGTTGGGAGTATATGGCCAACCGGCTTCAGAATGAAGCGGGTTACCTGGTCTCCTTGACAGAGAACATGGAAGAACTGGCCCGATATGAGGCCTACCTGAACAACACGGCTAATAACCGTGGTGCCATAGGAGACAATTGGATCGAATTAGGTCCAGACGATTGGAATGCGACCTCTGCCTGGAGCCCGGGTGTTGGACGTATCACCGGATTCCACGTGGATCCCAACAATACAGATCGCATTGTGGTCGGAGCAAATACCGGTGGTGTTTGGAACACATTTGATGGAGGAGAGAACTGGACCCCATTATCTGACTATTTTTCTAACCTAAGTGTTTATTCCATTGCGGTGGACCCTGCCGATTCCGATACCTATTTCTTCGGATCCAATAGTGGATTGATCTACAAATCGACCGATGCAGGTGCCACTTGGACTCAATTGGCTGATCTTAGCAACTCTCGTGTGATCAAGATCCTGATCAACCCTTCGAATTCTGATATCATCTTTGCCTGTTCTGAGAATGCCGGCTTATACCGTACTACTGACGGCGGAGTGAACTGGACACAGGTGATCTCAGGGAATGCTTATGATGTAGAATACAAGCCTGGTGATCTTTCCGTGATGTATGCGGGAAGCCAATCCGTATGGCGCTCAACTGACGGAGGAGCTAGCTTTGCACAAGTTGGATCGTGGAATGGAGAGGCCAAAATGATCGGAGTTTCCCCAGATGATCCGGAGGTAGTTTACGTGGTTGATGAGGATAACGGTGGTTTTGGAGACTTGTACAAGTCGACTGACTCAGGTCTGTCTTACATCAGCATGGGGCACTCCAACAGGAATTACTTTGGTTACGATACAGCCGGATTTGAAAGTGGAGGACAGGCACCTAGGGACATGGATATTGCCGTAAACCCGAATAACGTGGACGAGGTTCATATTGCAGGGGTACTTACCTGGAGATCCTTGGACGGTGGTGAAAACTTTATCTGTACCTCAGATTGGATCCCTGGGCAAGCAGCCAGTGCGGGTAGAGGATATCACCATGCCGATGTGGACATTCTGGAGTTTGTTGGTTCTACGCTTTACGTAGGTTCTGACGGAGGAATATTTAAAGCCACAGACACGGAGAATCTGAATGCTAACTATTATGAAGATCTGACTGCTGGTTTGGGTATTCGCCAACTCTACAGAATAGGAGTATCTCAGACCGCTGATGTAAAAATTACTACCGGTTCACAGGACAATGGAAGTACCTGGTATACCGAGGCAGTTGGATGGAGAGACTGGCTCGGTGCGGACGGGATGGAAGGCTTTATCGCCCTAAGCAGCAATAACCTGATGTTTGGGACAACTCAATTTGGTCAGCTTTACCGCTCCACCAACGGTGGAAACTCATACTCGGGCTTACCCGAACCTGGCCAGGGTCAAGGAAACTGGGTTTCACCTTTTGAACAAGATCCTTCTGTAGCCGGGACCATTTATGTAGGATATAACATCGTTTATCGATCTACCAACAACGGTGCTGGTGGCAGCTGGAGCGCGATTTCTCAGAATTTCGGAGGGAATCTGGACGAAATGAAAGTAGCCCCAGTAATAACCAGGTGATCTATGCCTCCAGGGGAGGCATAATCTGGCGTACAACCGATGGTGGAGCTACAGAGTGGGAGCAGTTGACCGTACCTGGCGGAACGATCAACTTTATTTCTGTCCATCCTTCAGATCCTGACCGTGTAGCGGTGGCCACAACCAGTACTGCCCGTGTATTTGTGACCGAAGACGGAGGACAAACCTGGGAGAACCTGCGCCTGAACTTACCTAATTTCAGTGCACAGTGTGTTCTTTGGGATGACAATGGCGATGATGGTCTGTATGTGGGAATGAACTACGGGATCTATTATATTGACGATACCTTTAGCGAGTGGCAACCATTTAATAATAACCTGCCTAACGTCATCATTACCGAATTAGAGATCAACCAGGCTGATGGCAAGATTTATGCCGGTTCGTATGGGCGAGGTCTATGGGCGTCAGAGAAGTACGATTCTCAATTGGCAGCGGAGCAATTCCTTAACGATGCCACCGTAGCCCTTTTCCCAAATCCTGCTCAGGATGAATTTACCTTGGTGCTCTCAGAGCCGGACCAGACGGATATACGAGTTTTCAACCTCTCCGGTCAGCAGTTGATCTATCAGGCCGATGTGGATGTGAACGGGCCTCACCGGGTCAATGTATCCGGCCTGGCTGCTGGTGTATATTTTGTGCGGGTCAGTACGGCAAAAGGATCGGTTACCAAGCGGCTGATCGTAAAATAATTAAGCTGGTTTTACCGCTGAATGCTTCAGGGATTCGAAAGGGTTTCTGAAGCATTTTTTTTATCTTGCCAACAGACCCCAATATGGAATTCTCTTCTAAACTACTGGAGCAGGCAGTGGACCAAATGTCCCAACTTCCTGGAATAGGACGAAGGACCGCCCTTCGTCTGGTTTTACATTTATTGCGACAACCAGAGCATCAAACTGAGCAATTGAGCCAGTCTCTGACCAATTTGCGGAGTCATATCATCTTTTGCGAGCAATGTCATAATATCTCAGACACTCCAGTTTGTGAGATCTGCTCCAACCCTAATCGTTCCTCGGAACTGATCTGCGTTGTGGAGGATATACGTGATGTCATGGCCATAGAGGCAACCGGCCAGTTCAAAGGGAAATATCATGTATTGGGCGGGAAGATATCCCCTATGGACGGTGTGGGCCCCGGGGAGCTTAAAATTCAGTCCTTGGTAGAACGGGTCAGGCAGGGAGAGGTCAAGGAATTGATCCTGGCACTGAGTGCGACCATGGAAGGTGACACAACTAATTTCTATATCTACAGGCAGTTGGAGGGAACTGAGGTCGACATTTCCACCATTGCCAGAGGAATACCTGTGGGAGACGAACTAGAGTATGCCGATGAGGTCACGCTTGGTCGCAGCCTGCAGGACCGTATTCCCTTTGAATCCTCACTAAAACGCAACTAAGGTTTTGAAACTATCCGTCATCATCCTCAATTACAATGTGAGGTATTATCTGGAGCAGTGCGTTCGCAGTGTACAGGATGCCTTGCGAAGCTTGGATGCCGAGATCATCGTGGCCGATAACGCCTCCACAGATGGCAGTGGTCAGATGATGTCCCAGTTGTTTCCGGGGGTGACCTTTTTAGCAAATTCAGAGAATCTGGGATTTAGTAAGGCCAATAATCTTGCGGTTCGGGAAGCCAAGGGTGAGTACGTCTGTTTGCTGAATCCGGATACTGCGGTAAGCCAGGACACCTTTGTCAAGGTGCTCTCTTTTGCTGAGTCCGCAGAGGATCTGGGTGCCCTGGGTGTGCGTCTTATGGATGGTACCGGCCATTATTTGCCAGAATCCAAACGATATGTTCCAACTCCCTGGAGGGCCCTGAGAAAGTTGCTTGGTCTGGGAGGAAAAGAGTCTTATTATTTCAATAAGCTGGCCGAATTCCAGCAGGGTGAAGTTCCTGTGCTGGTTGGTGCATTTATGTTGATGCGCAAGGACAGATACCTTGAGGTTGGTGGTTTGGACGAGGATTATTTCATGTACGGTGAAGACATCGATCTATCCTATAAATTGAACAAGGCCGGCTATCGGAATTATTACCTGGGGTCTGTGACCACCTTGCACTACAAAGGAGAAAGCACGGACAAAGATTCGGCCTACCTGGATCGTTTTTATGGTGCTATGTCCATCTTCTATAAAAAACACTTTAGTGGTCAGTGGTTGGCCAACGCCATGGTTAATATGGGTATAGGAGCGCTGAAATCTGTGCGTTCCAGGTCAAACCCTGTGCAGACAGCACATCAGCAGGATGATCAGATCCTTGTGCTGACAGAGAACTTGCCTCTTCTCAAGAAATTGTCGGCCTCATATCCTGATCGGGTCAAAACCGTATCCAAGTCTGAAGTCGGGAGCGAGACCTACACCCAGACTCTCTTTCTTTTTGACTTGGACTATATTGATTACAATCAGGTCTTTATGCTGATGGAACGACATAAAGGTCAGGGTAACAGGTTCCGTATAAGACCTTCTGGGGCTTCTTTTTGTTTAGGCAGTGATAGAAGCGATCAGAAAGGTGAGGTACTTGTTTTTTGATCTTTGAAAACGATTTCGCTGAAATTTTGATTAATTTTGCGGCTGCTAAGCAACCCTAAATCATCCGTTTAAACCGCGGTAACAATTATGGCAAAATTCGAACTGAAATTACCCAAAATGGGTGAGAGTGTGGCCGAAGCTACATTGACTAACTGGCTGAAGCAGGTTGGTGACACCATAGAGGCCGATGAGGCTGTCCTGGAGATCGCCACCGATAAGGTAGATAGTGAAGTTCCCAGTGAGGTAGATGGAGTCCTGGTAGAACAGCTGTTCCAGGCGGACGATGTTATACAGGTAGGGCAGACCGTAGCCATTATTGAAACGGAGGCTGATGTTGAAGTTGAAATTCCTGCGCCAGCAGTGCAACCACAATCCGCACCAGAGAGCGTCCCACAACCTGAAGTCGTTCAAGAGGTAAGCCAGCGGGTGGAAGAAGCGGTAGAAGAGGTTCACCAAACAGTATCAAGCACAGAAGGAAGATTCTATTCTCCTTTGGTCAGGAACATAGCCTCCACGGAAGGAATCAACCAGGAAGAACTAGACCGAATTCCCGGTACTGGAAAGGACAATCGTGTGACCAAACAAGATATGTTGAACTACCTGGAGAATAGAGGTTCATCTGCTGCTCCAGTGGTGCAAGAAACTCCACAGCCTACTCCGGTGGCAGCCCCAGCTCCAACTAAGGCAGAAACACCGGCAGTCTCGGTGAATGGAGAAGATGAAATTATCGAGATGAGCAGAATGGGCAAGCTTATCGCCCATCATATGGTTGATAGTATAAGCACATCGGCACATGTACAGTCCTTTGTGGAATGCGATGTGACCAACATATGGAATTGGCGGAACAAGATCAAGAATGCCTATCAGCAAAGGGAAGGTGAGAAGCTTACCTTCACCCCAATTTTCCTGGAGGCTGTTGCTCGTGCGCTGAAGGAATATCCGATGATGAATATTTCCGTAGATGGAGATCGCATCATCAAAAAGAAACAGATCAACCTGGGAATGGCTGCAGCTCTCCCAGATGGTAATTTGATCGTTCCCGTGATCAAGAATGCAGATCAGTTGAATCTTGTAGGTATGAGCAAAGCGGTGAATGATCTGGCAAACAGGGCAAGGAATAATCAACTGAAACCGGATGAGATCCAGGGAGGAACATATACAGTAACCAATGTTGGTACCTTTGGCAGTGTGATGGGGACACCCATTATCAACCAGCCTCAGGTTGGAATATTAGCATTAGGTGCTATTCGAAAAGTTCCCGCAGTGATCGAGACCCCTGACGGCGATTTTATCGGCATACGGTACAAGATGTTCCTTTCTCATTCCTATGATCACAGAGTGGTCAATGGAGCTTTAGGGGGCCAGTTCGTCAAGGCCGTAGCAGATTATCTGGAGGCCTGGGATATGGATCGCGAGATCTAGAGATAACCCAATTGTAAGTCCCTGAATGGGACTGAAAAAAAAATAAATCCGCACTCAGTATGGAATTACAACTGAAGAAACCTATTTGTTTTTTCGATCTCGAAACTACCGGAATACAATTGGCATCCGATCGGATCGTTGAAATATCCATTCTGAAAGTATTTCCCAACGGCAACAAAGAAGGGCATACCTGGAGGGTCAATCCGGGAATTCCTATTCCCAAGGTAGCTAGTGCAGTTCATGGAATAACCGATGACATGGTTGCCAATGAGCCCAGCTTTGCCGAACTGGCACCGAAAGTTGTTGCCTTAATGAAGGACAGTGACCTGGGAGGTTATAATTCCAATCGTTTTGATATTCCAATATTAGCGGAAGAACTTGAACGGGCAGGGGTTGATCTTGACCTTAAGAAAGCCAATTCCGTCGATGTTCAGACCATTTTTCACAAGAAAGAAAAGCGTACCCTGGAAGCCGCGTACATGTTCTATTGTGGCAAGACCCTGGAGAATGCTCACAGTGCTGAGGCGGATACCATAGCCACCTACGAGGTCCTTAAGTCCCAGTTGGACAGATATGACGATCTTCAGAATGACATGGGCTGGTTGGCTGGATTTAGTTCACATAAGCAGTTTGCGGACTATGCCGGGTTTGTTGGTTTCGATAAAGAAGGGGAAGAGGTATTCACCTTTGGGAAGCACAAAGGCAGCCGGGTATCCGAGATACTGGAAAAAGAGCCAGGGTACTTTGGTTGGCTGCTGAATGCTGATTTTCCACTGTATACGAAGAAAGTCCTGACCCGCGTCAAACTGCGAAAGCTAAACAACAAGCTACTTTAATGCTATGAAGATCATTTGTATAGGCCGCAATTATGCTGCCCATATCGAAGAATTGGCCAATGAAAGGCCTAAGGACCCAGTCATTTTTTTAAAGCCTGATACGGCCATCTTACTCAAGAAGAATCCGTTTATTATCCCAGAGTTCAGCCAGGATGTCCATCATGAGGTCGAGATACTGGTTAAGATCGACCGTATTGGTAAACATATAGATAAGAAATTTGCTCATAAGTACTATAACCAGATCGGGCTGGGTATCGATTTTACCGCCAGGGACCTGCAGTCTCAATTGAAAGCCAAGGGTTTGCCCTGGGAAAAGGCCAAGGGTTTTGATGGGGCTGCCGTGATTGGTGAGTTTGTGGATAAGTCCGAATTCCAGGATGTGAACGATATTGATTTTCGCTTGGAAAGCAATGGAGAAGTTGTTCAAGAGGGTAACACAGCCCTTATGCTTTGGAAGATCGATGAGTTGATCGAATATATTTCCAAATATTTTACATTGAAGATCGGAGACATTATCTTTACCGGCACCCCCGCAGGCGTCGGAAAAGTCTCGACAAATGACCAGTTAAAGGGTTTTATCGGGCAGCGGGAGATGTTTTCCATCAAAGTGAAGTAAATCAATATGTCTAAGAGTTATTCAATAGAGAGTCTGAACGAACTAGCCGGAGGTGACGAAGATTTCATGGGAATTTTGGCGCAGACCTTTCTAAACGAAATCCCCCGGACCTCGCAGCTCTGGAAGAGGCGGTAGAAAACGACAATAAAGAGTTGGCCTACCAGTTTGCCCATAAAATGAAGCCGAATTTGGAAATGTTTGGTGTTCCGGTGCTGAAAGAGATCACCGGGATCGAGGCCTGGACCCGTACTTCCAAAAATAAATCGGCGGTTAGCGGTATGGTTGCAGAAGTGGTCAACACCGTGAACCAGGTCTTCGAAGAGCTCAGGGCCGATTTCCAAGTATAGATGCTCGCTGAGATCATTACCATTGGCGATGAGATCCTCATCGGCCAGATAATTGATACCAATTCCGCCTTCATCAGCAAGGAACTGAACAAGATCGGTGTTCAGGTCTTCCAGATCACCTCGGTTCAGGACGACAGGGAGCATATCCTCCAGGCCCTGGATGAAGCTGCTGGCCGAGCCCAATTGGTTTTGGTTACAGGAGGATTGGGTCCTACCAAGGACGACATTACCAAGCTGACCTTCTGTGAATACCTGGGAGACAAAATGGTTGAGAATCAGGATGTGCTGGACAATATTCATCACTTGTTCCAAAAGTATTTCAAGAGGGAACCTTCACCGACCAATTTGCACCAGGCCATGGTACCATCCTCTTCTACCGTGCTCCAAAATTTGCACGGGACAGCACCTGGAATGTGGATGGAAAAGAACAACATCGTCTATGTATCCATGCCTGGCGTCCCTTACGAAATGAAGCATTTGATGCGTAACGAGGTTATTCCTCGGGTCGTATCCCGGTTTAACCGTCCGCATATTTATCACAAGACCTTGCTGACCTACGGGATGGGGGAAAGCAGTATTGCGGAACGCATCGAGTCTTGGGAAATAGCCCTTCCTGCTCATGTAAAACTTGCCTATTTACCAAACCTGGGTAAGGTTAGATTACGTCTTTCTGCCAAAGGTCCAGACCAGCGTGCGCTGCAAGAAGAGGTAGATGGATTGATGGAGGAACTGTGGAAGATGAACGATGATATAGCGGTTGGCTATGAAGAAGAGACCAGCATCGACAGGAGGATAGGTGCCTTGCTGAAAGAACGAGGTCAAACACTCAGTCTGGCCGAAAGCTGCACCGGTGGGGCAATTACAGAAGAAATAACTCAGCATGCGGGATCCTCAGCCTTTTACAGGGGCTCGGTGGTGCCTTATGCCACAGAACTGAAAACCAGCATACTTGGCGTTCCTGCTCAACTCATAGAAAAGTACAACGTGGTCAGTGAAGAGGTTGCTCGATCTATGGCGGTTCAGTCCCAGCAGGTATTCAAATCTGATTATGCCTTAGCGACAACGGGAATTGCCGGTCCCTCCAAAGGAGATGGCACAGACGAGGTCGGAACTGTATGCATTGCCATAGCATCGCCCAAGGGCGTAATTTCCGAGCGTTTCCTATTCGGACAACTCAGGGAACGGATCATTCGCAAAGCTGTGAACAAGGCCTTTGAAATGCTGCTGGCAGAAATATTAAAAAACTGAAATTGTTTTGTTGTGGGTACCGAATTTATTGTTTAAATTTGCACCCTGTTTAAAAACTACTATTAAAACCTAGCAGAAATGTCAAGAGTTTGCGAACTTACCGGAAAGAAAGCCATGGTTGGGAACAACGTTTCCCACGCGATGAACAAGACTAAGCGCAAGTTCAACGTAAACCTGGTAAAGAAGAGATTCTACATCCCAGAAGAGGACAAGTGGATCACTTTACGTGTATCGACATCGGCCTTGAAGAATATCAACAAGAAAGGAATTTCTGCGGTTATTAAAGAGGCCCGCGAAAACGGATACTTAACCAAGTAAGCACTATAAAGTAAAAGATCGGTTACAATGGCAAAGAAAGGTAACAGAGTTCAGGTGATCCTAGAGTGTACAGAGCACAAAGCGACTGGTATGCCAGGAACTTCCCGTTATATCACCACCAAGAACAAAAAGAACACTCCGGATCGTATGGAGTTGAAGAAATTCAACCCGATCCTGAAGAAAATGACCGTTCATAAAGAAATCAAATAATTTAGCGTCATGGCAAAGAAATCAGTAGCATCGTTACAAACCGGATCCAAGCGTCTGACCAAGGCCATCAAGATGGTAAAATCAGAGAAAACTGGCGCTTACACATTTGTAGAATCCATTATGGCACCAGACAAGGTGAACGAATGGTTGAGTAAAAAATAATTTCACAGATTTGTGAAATAAAGCCACCTGTACAGGGTGGCTTTTTTTATGGTTGTCAGTGGCTTGCAAAGCAACTAATGAGGCCTTATTTTTGCAGAGCTTGGGAAGCATGAGATCATTGCACAAGAGCTTCTATCTAAAATCAGCACATGAGCGTATTTAAGCGAATATTTTCCAAAGAGAAGAAACAGACCCTCGACAAGGGCTTGGAGAAATCCAAATCTTCATTCTTCGAAAAACTAGGAAAGGCGGTAGCCGGTAAGAGCAAGGTCGATGACGATGTGTTGGATAACCTGGAGGAGGTATTGGTGACCAGCGATGTAGGTGTCAATACCACGCTAAAGATCATCGAGCGGATAGAGGAGCGAGTTGCCAGAGACAAATACCTGGGCACAGAAGAATTAAACCAGATCCTTAGAGAAGAGATCGCTGGTTTGCTCAGTGAATCCAATACCGGAGAGGATAGTGAGATCGCATTGCCGGAAGGGAGCAGACCTCATGTGATCATGGTTGTTGGGGTGAATGGTGTTGGGAAAACTACCACCATAGGTAAACTGGCCAATCAGTACAAGGCTAAAGGATATAAGGTAGTGCTGGGAGCAGCGGATACTTTCCGCGCAGCGGCGATCGACCAACTGCAGGTATGGGCAGATCGTACCGATGTGCCTATCGTCCGACAGGATATGGGCAGCGATCCGGCCAGTGTGGCTTTTGACACCCTTCAAAGCGCTGTTAACCAGCAGGCCGATGTGGTGATCATCGACACCGCAGGGCGGTTGCATAACAAGGTCAACCTGATGAACGAGCTGACCAAAATCAAACGGGTCATGCAGAAGGTAGTTCCGGATGCACCTCAGGAAGTTCTACTAGTGCTAGATGGCTCGACGGGTCAAAATGCCTTCGAACAGGCCAAGCAGTTCACAGCGGCTACCGAGGTCAACGCTCTGGCGGTGACAAAACTGGACGGTACCGCTAAAGGTGGTGTCGTTATAGGAATATCGGATCAATTCCAGATACCGGTCAAATATATTGGGGTAGGAGAAGGTATAGAAGATCTGCAGGTCTTCAATAAGCACGAATTCGTCGATTCCTTTTTTAATTAATCCATGCGGACCAAATCCCTTAGGAAGAATACCATCAATGTAGTATTCTTGGGTGTTCAAAGGATGGTGTCGTTTTATAAGTTCGTCCTTGGATGTACATTTGTGTACAAATAAAGAGGAGTCAAATTAATGGACTCCTCTTCAATATTTTTAGTGATTTATAAAAAGTGTCTTAATCATTTATAGCGATTTTTACATAATCGATTGTACCATTAAATTTGTTCTTTGGTCCTACAACGTAATCTTCACTCACAGGACTAGAATCATCCCATCCCACAGAAGCACCTTCAGAAGTGGCATAAACATAGGGCATGGTTTTACCTACTGATCCTCGGCCTACCACTTCATTATTTATTTTTAAAGTGACTTGTCCACCCTTGCCAACACCATCGCCTTCATAGTCAAATTGCATTTCAACCAATTGTCGTCCTTTTTTCAATCTTGAGGTCGCTAAAGTTTCATATTTTTCATCACCTAGATAGTTGTACGTGTAGCATAGTTTACCATCCTTTGCGTACAAAGCGTATCCACCAAAACGTCCACCCATGGCTAAAATTACCCCTTCGGCCTTATCTGTTACAGTGACTTCAGATGTGATTTTGAAGCTTGTATTCTTGGTATTGATGAAGGCATTTTCAAATAAATGATCCATACCCGGATAAACGGTTAGTTCTTTTCGGCCAAACATGAGATCTGGGCGCCCAGCTATTTTTGGGTTAATCCGTTCCACAACCCTGTCATCTAAGGGATACACGTTGTTAGCAATAGCTTCTTGGTCGAATAACTTCTTCATTTCTTCGAGCTTATCAGGCATCTCTTGCGCCAGGTCTCGACTCATTGAAAAATCATTTTTAAAGTCGTACAGCTCCCATATGTCATCTTGAAATGATCTTCTCGGTTTTTGTTCCCATGCAGCCTTGTGAACCACTTGTGCATACCAGCCATCATGGTAGATCGATCTGTTGCCAAAACCTTCAAAATACTGGGTCTGGTGGTTACTTGTTGCATTGGCATCATCAAAGGAATAAGCCATGCTTTTTCCTTGCATTGGAATTTGCTTAGCCCCATTTACATGGGTTGGCTCTGGGAGCCCGGCTAAGTCGAGTATGGTGGGTGCTACGTCAATTAAATGGTGAAATTGGTGTCGCACTTCACCTTTAGACCTTATTTTTTCAGGGTAGCTAACAATTGCTCCAACAAAGGTTCCACCACCAGAGGCTACTTGTTTTGTCCATTTAAAGGGCGTGTTAGCAGCTACTGCCCATCCTGATGAATAAATGCCATTATAATCTTTTCCACCGAAGCTTTCTATTTGCCCGGCTCTTGAAGCTGTATTGTCTAGTATATTGTTGTAGTAGTAGTTGATATTCACTAAACCGCTTATGGTTCCTTCAGCACTTGCGCCATTATCACCCATGATATAGATGATGACTGTATTATCTAGTTCACCCAGCTTATCGATGGCTTCCACAACCTTCATGACTTGTGCGTCTGCGTGTTCTATAAAGGCTGAACCTACTTCCATTTCTTTTTCATGAACCATTTTTTCCGGAGTACTTAGGGTTTCCCAATCTACGATGTAAGGATCTTTTTCAGCCAGCACGGTATTTTCATCAACAACACCTAATTCCTTTTGATTCATCAAGGTGGTTTTTCTCAATTCATCCCATCCTCCATTAAACTTACCTTTGTATTTATCGATGTAGGCTTGAGGTACCTGATGCGGTGCGTGTGCTGTACCTGTTGAAAAGTACATGAAAAATGGTTTTGACGGATTCAATGATTTTTGACTTTGGATCCATTCTGTAGCCTCTCTTGCAAAATCTTCTTGTAAATGAAAGTTAGGATCTTCATAATCGATATCCACAGCTGAAGTGCCATCAAAAATAGCTGGATACCACTGGTTTTGCTCATCTCCTATAAAGCCGTAAAACTTGTCAAATCCATTTTGAGTAGGCCAATAGTCGAAGGGGCCCGCAGCACTTACTGTCCAAGCAGGAGTTTCATGATTTTTTCCTATGTATGCCGTAGCATAGCCATTCATTTGTAGCATTTCGGCCATTAATGCAACACTCTTTGGGCGTTTGCCATCATAACCTGGATAGGACGTAGCTACTTCAGAGACAGCCCCTTGATGTGCTGTATGCGCGTTTCTTCCGGTCATCAATGCCACCCTTGATGGCGAACACATGGGATTTACTCCAAAGTGCGTGTATTTTAAACCGTTTCGTGCTATCAACTCAGCGGTAGGCATGTTTACTGGTCCACCAAAGGTGCTTGAGTGGGCATAACCCACATCATCAAGCATGACTATCAAGACATTTGGCGCACCTTCTGGTGCTGCAACATCAAAGGCTTCGGGCTGCTTTGTATTCCGGGCATCTAGTTCTGTGAACTTCGGTGCTGGAGGGGGGACAATAGGTAGCTTTGTTCGATCTAATTTCCATTTGGTCGTTTCGACTGTTGTGTTTTGTGCATGACCCATTAAGAATGAGCAGCTAAACATTAAGAAAGCTAAAATGTGTTTCATAAGAAAAGATATTAGAGAACTGAAATGAAATTATTTCAATACAGTTAATCAGTAGAAAATTTTCGATGAAACTACACATATCTATCGGTGAATAGTATTAATGATACGATTATGTAAGTTTATGTGATTCAAATAGTTACCATGAATGCGATTTCAACTTGTTAATTTTTTGTGTGATTTTATGGTTTAAATAAACCGGTATGATGATGGGATCTCCGCTGTTTAATAGTCTGATTTTTTGGCAGATCTTCAAATAATTTCCTGAAGGTTATCCTTGTATTTTTTATTGGTCAAGCTTATGTTAGGTATCTTTACGCTCTTAGAGACAATGAATACAATTGCTGGAAAAGACAAGATAATCGTATGAGGACCAAAACTTTAAAGAAGAACACGATCAATGTTGTTACCTTAGGATGTAGTAAGAATGTATACGATTCTGAGGTCCTTATGGGGCAGCTTCGTGCCAACGACATGGACGTGGTACATGAGCAAGAAGGAGAGGTCGTAGTTATCAATACCTGCGGGTTCATTGACAATGCCAAGGAAGAAAGTGTGAACACCATCCTAGAGTATGTTCAAAAGAAGGAAGAAGGGCTAGTGGATAAAGTCTTTGTGACGGGTTGCCTGTCTGAGCGCTACAAACCCGATCTGCAGAAAGAAATTCCGGATGTGGACCAGTATTTTGGCACTACGGAGCTACCATCTTTACTGAAGGCACTTGGTGCTGACTACAAACACGAATTGGTAGGTGAACGATTGACCACAACTCCTAAGAATTACGCTTATCTCAAAATAGCCGAAGGCTGCGACCGGCCCTGTTCTTTTTGTGCCATCCCTTTGATGCGGGGTAAGCACAGGTCCAAGCCCATTGAAGATCTGGTGACCGAAGCCGAAAAACTGTCTGCGGATGGGGTCAAGGAACTGATCTTGATCGCCCAGGACCTGACTTACTATGGTTTGGATCTCTACAAGGAACGTAAACTGGCGGACCTTTTAAGGGCCTTGGTCCAGGTTGAAGGCATAGAGTGGATCCGTTTACACTACGCTTTTCCGACCGGTTTCCCCTTGGATGTACTGGAAGTGATGCGTGAGGAGGACAAGGTGTGTAATTACATTGACATTCCCTTACAGCATATAGCCGATCCGATCTTGAAATCCATGCGCCGGGGAACTACCATGGCCAAGACCAATCGCTTACTGGATCAGTTCCGCGAGGCTGTTCCAGGTATGGCTATCCGTACCACCTTAATCGTAGGTTATCCCGGGGAGACCGAAGAAGACTTTCAATTGCTTAAACAGTGGGTGACCGACCAGCGTTTCGAACGCTTGGGATGCTTTACCTACTCCCACGAGGAGAACACCCATGCGTATCAGTTGGAGGACGATGTGCCCGAAGAAGTCAAGATGGAGCGAGCTAATGCGATCATGGAGGTACAATCCCAGATCTCCTGGGAGCTGAACCAACAGAAGATCGGCCAGGAGTTTCGCGTTGTGATTGATCGTCAGGAAGGCGGATACTACGTTGGACGTACGGAATTTGACAGCCCTGATGTTGACAACGAGGTGCTGATCCCAACAGCTGATGGGTATTTGAGAACCGGAGATTTTTACCAGGTCCGCATTGGTGCTGCAGAAGATTTCGACCTTTACGGAAAGGTCTTATAAGCTTCATCTATTCCGAGGGCGGACTACAAAACGACCACTATGAAGTACGCTATTCCTTTCATTTCAGGGATACTAGCCCTCTTATTATCTTGTCAGTCTCCTACCCGTTCTGTGCCCACGGACACCGAGCTTTCATTACAAAGTTTAGCACCTCCTTCCGGGAAGAATTCATCTCTGGTGCGATTGTACCCCACTGAAAGTGGATTGTGGCTGTCCTGGGTAGAACAAAATGACTCCCTGGCGACCTTATTTCACGGCAAATGGGTTGAAGGTCGGTGGGAGAAAATCGACACAGTGGCCCAAGGCACAGATTGGTTCAACAATTGGGCGGATTTCCCTCAGATAGCCGTAAATAATGAGTACAGGGTAGGGACCTACCTGCAACGATCTGCCGATGGAAAATTCACCTACGACATCAAATTGAACCATAATGGCCCCAATGGCTGGACCGAAAACCTCAAAGTGAATAAAGACACCACCCAGAGTGAGCATGGATTTGTTTCCATAATACCCTTAGGGCAGGATTCATTTTTCCTGACCTGGCTGGATGGCCGCAATACAGGAGGTTCCCATGATCACGATCACGGAGGCGGTGGAGCCATGACCCTGCGTGGGGCCAAGATCGGGCCAAATGGAGAATTAATAGAAGACACCGAACTTGATCCTCGTGTGTGCGACTGTTGTAATACGGCCGTTGCCATGACTGACCTAGGTCCTATTGTCGCCTACAGGGACCGAACCGAGTTTGAAATCCGGGACATATCTGTTGTCCGGGAAGTAAATGGAAGTTGGACTACTCCAGTAATTGTCAATGATGACAATTGGGAGATTCCCGGTTGTCCGGTGAACGGTCCGGCTTTAGACGCTATTGGTTCAGATGTAGCCTTGGCTTGGTTTACAGCAGCCAATGGTGAGGGAGAGGTCAGATTGAGTTTTTCTGAAGATTCTGGAGCTAACTTTCAATCGTATGTCCGACTAGATGCAGGCGAGGCAACAGGGCGTGTCGATCTTGAGCTCCTGGATGCCAATACCGCAGCCGTAATCTGGATGGAACCCCAAGGAGAAATGGAGGTCATTCGGTTAAAGATCGTGGACAGGCTTGGAAGTATCCTGGTCGATCAGATCATTTCCGAGACCAGTCCGGAACGGGCCAGTGGTTTTCCACAATTGGCCCTTTACCAACAACAACTGATCTTTGCCTGGACAGAATTGATGGAGATGGGCACTGAGATACGAATAGCCACAATGCCGTTTCAACTCATTGAGACAAATGAAGGGTAGGCGCGTTCTGATTATTGGTCATACTTATCCGGAGTCCAGAACTACTGGAGCGGGCAGAAGGATGCTGCAACTGATCCAAACCCTGGATAGGGCGGGCGCAGATTGGCATCTGGCCTCAACTGCCCAGAAAACTGCTTATACTGATCCGCTTCCGGAGGAACGCTTACATGAGATTCTCCTGAACGATTCGTCCTTTGACTCCTGGATATCCGAATTGGCTCCGCAGGTGGTCATCTTTGATCGCTTTATGACCGAAGAACAGTTCGGTTGGCGGGTAACCCAGAATTGCCCTCTGGCCCTGCGGGTATTGGATACAGAAGATCTACATTTCTTGCGTAAGGCACGACAAAAAGAGCAGGAGGGGTTGACATTAAATGAGGCTCTCTATTCAGATACCGCCAAAAGGGAATTAGCAGCCATTCTCAGATCGGATATCTCTCTGATCATTTCAGAATTTGAGATGAAGCTGCTACAGCAACAGTTTAATGTGGATGTTGGTCAGCTATTGTATCTGCCACTTTGGTCTGAAGGACAACGGCTCAATTTACCTTCCTTTGAAAAACGTCAGCACTTTGTGACGATAGGAAATCTGTTGCATCCACCTAATGCGGATGCAATTGGCTACCTCGCTATCGAAATCTGGCCGCAGATCCGCCGTTTGATGCCAGATGCCCGCCTGGATGTATATGGGGCTTACGACAACGGTAAATTTACTGAGTATCATCAACCGGATAATGGATTTCACCTTAAAGGTTGGATGGACAATCTGTCTGCAGTAATGCCTCAATACAGGATCAATCTCTGTGGGGTCCGTTTTGGTGCCGGGTTAAAGGTCAAACTACTAGATGCGATGGAGTACGGTATTCCCAGTATTTCGACTAGCGTAGGAGCAGAAGGTATAGGCGATGCTAAAAATTTTCCAGGCCGTATTGCGGATATTCC
This sequence comes from Aureitalea marina, assembly GCF_002943755.1. Classification (NCBI taxonomy): domain Bacteria; kingdom Pseudomonadati; phylum Bacteroidota; class Flavobacteriia; order Flavobacteriales; family Flavobacteriaceae; genus Aureitalea; species Aureitalea marina. The sequence continues at coordinate 1,643,032 of NZ_MQUB01000001.1, read as the reverse complement.
CTCCGACTTCGCCCAAGCAGCACATGATCTTTATAGCCGTAAACCGTCCTGGGAGCAGGCTGCGGATCAGGCCAAACGTTTGCTGGAAGACCGTTTTGATGCCGATCACTACAGGGAATTGTTCATTGCCACACTAGAGAAGACTGAAGCGGAAATTGCATCTCATAGAAAGAAACATTTCATTATTGATATTTTGCAGCATCAAAGTCTGCAAAGCACAAGATACATGAGCAAATGGATAGAAGAAAAGAATCGAGAATCAAAGGACTGATCAAGTTGTTATTCCTGTCCATTGCGCTCCTAGTGGTGAGCTGTAAACACATGCCAAAGCCGCTCGATATCGGATTGGAGCACCAAGTCTACCTGGCTATCAACGATAGCTCAATGCAGGAAGAGGTGATCGATCAACTAATGACCTTGAAGCAAGTGGAAGGTGTAGAAGCGGTGGAAGTATTTTCCCGCTTGGATGTAGGAGACGAAAGAGCCTTGGATTACGACCTATTACTGCGGGTATATTTTAAAGATGAGAAAGCCCTGGCACAGTACGATTCTGATAGCCTGCATCAGTCGGTACGCAACCAATTAAAGCCGCACTTAAGCAAACCACCGCTTACATTCGACCTCCGTTTCCAGGATTAAAGTTCTGACGGGCCAGATCGGCCTCGGCGGCAATATGGCCAAAGGAGGCCCAATCCGGCCGGCTAACCATTTCCTCAAAGATCCGCCTGCCTTCCTGGTTCATACCGTTATACATATACCAATTACCGATACCATAAAGTAAGGCAGAACCAGAAGGACTAGCTTCTTGCTGTGGGTCGTAGATATCCTGTAGTTTGAGTTCTCCCTGATAGAAAAGACAGGCGGTGAAATAGGCCTGATTCTCTATGATCTTCATATCCGGGCTGATCCTGTTCAAGGCTTCATTGGCTTCGTCCGGCCGGCCCAGGAGCTGGAGGTTCATATAGATCCAATGGGTGGCAGACACCACATTGTCCGGGTTGGGCGAAGTCTCCAGGCATTTTTGATAGGCCATAAGTGATTGCTCGTATTCACCATTCAGGTAATAAGCCAGCCCAAGGTGGTAATAGATATTTCCATGCATACTACTGACCGGTATACCCAATTCATTGGGCATGCCATCCTGTTCGACCATGTTCTCTTTCCCTTTTATCAATTCTGCAGCGCGTCCAAGGTCCGCGATGGCCTTGTCGAATTCACGCAAGGTGATCCAGCGATGGCCCCTGTGCCTAAGCAGTCTGGATTCATCGGGAAATTGTTGCAATCCCTCCGAATAAATATTGATCGCTTCCCGGTACTGACCACTGTAAGCGGTAAAGCGTCCAAACCAAATGATATTTTCTAGGTTCATGGGATCTTGCTGGAATGCTTCCCTTTTCTCTTTTAACTGATTCAATAGTTTCTCGGATGGTTCTGCCGGGATCAGGGTGTCCCCCAAAAGAGATATGGCCTGGTAATCTTGGGATTCAAGTTCTTCTGCTATTTCCGTTTGAATCGTTTGATCGTTAACCAAATCATTGGTTGCTTCCTTCTTCTTACAGGCATGTAATAGAGTGATCAAGATTAGGAGAATGACGGGTTGAATACGTGATAGCATGGGCCAATTAATTTGTTGAAAATTAGAGAAAATATCTTTTCGAACAAGAGCAGTGATTCATTCCATTTTTATGTAACCAAAATGATGTGCTGCTCGTCTTAGGAAAAACTAAATCATCGATCATGTCAAAATTGAATCATTTCCTCTTGTTATTTGCACTTATGCTGACCCAATTGATCTGGGGACAATCTCTGGATCAAAAGATTGACGCCATACTGTCGGAGCAATATCCTGCAGACGGCCCCGGCGTCTCGGCGCTAGTGGCCAAAGATGGCCAGGTGATCTATACGGCGGCTTTCGGGCTGGCTAATTTGGAACACCAGATCCCGCTTAAACCGGAAAGTGTCTTCGAGATCGGGTCCATAACCAAACAATTTACAGCCGTCGCCATTTTGATGCTGGAGCAAGCGGGGAAACTCAAAGTTTCCGATAATATCACCAAGTACATCCCGGATTATCCAACACAAGGGAAGACTATTACACTCCAACATTTGCTGAATCATACTTCAGGAATAAAGAGCTATACCAATATGCCCAGTTTTATGTCTGAGGCTCGGACAGATATGACTCCCAACGAACTTATCGACGTCTTTAAGAACGAAACTGTGGAGTTTGACCCGGGAACCCAATGGAATTATAACAACTCCGGGTACATTATCCTGGGAGAGATCATCGAGCGAGTGAGCGGAATGAGTTATGAAGCGTTCGTGGAGACCAAACTCTTTGCCCCAGCCGGAATGAAAAATTCTCGTTACGGGAGCCATTCTGAGATCATACTTAATCGGGCCAATGGTTATCAGCCCGTAGAAGGTGGTTTCAGAAATGCCGACTACTTGAGTATGACCTTGCCCTATGCAGCTGGCTCGCTTATGTCTACGGTAGGAGACCTGTATAAATGGCAACAGGCATTGAGCGGAAACAAATTGATTTCGGCTTCCCAGTTAAAAAAGGCCTGGACCAACACCGCACTAAATGACGGAAGTCTGACTAACTATGGTTACGGCTGGTCTATTAATGAAATTTCTGATGTTCCATCTATCGAGCACGGGGGAGGGATCTTTGGCTATACGACCTACGCCATTCACATTCCCGAAGAAGATCTATACGTGGCTGTTTTTGCCAATAGCAATGGAAATTCTCCTACGGATGTGACCATTCGAATTGCCGCCGAGGCCATCGGGAAACCCTATCAAACCAAAGGTTTTGTTCAGCTAAACCAGGAGCAGCTCAACAGATGGGTAGGCACCTATCAGTACAAAAATGATGTTATTCGGGATATTACCCTGGAAGATGGTCAGTTATACAGTCAAAGAAGAGGCAGTTCAAAATTGCCGATCATGGCAATCAGCGAGAACGAATTCATATTCGAAGGTAGCACGACCAGGTATCAATTCCGAATGGAGGAGGGTAAGAAGAAGGTGACCTTTATCAACCGAATCGATAAAGCGGAGGGAGTCGAGGCAAATATTCCCAAGAAGAAAGAGAAGGTGGCCATAGACATAGATCCTGCATTATTGAAGAACTATATCGGGACTTACCAGATGCAACCCGGAATGAACCTGGAGGTCAGCCAGGAGGGAGATCAGCTTATGGCTCAGATCACAGGGCAACCTACCTTTCCCATTTTCCCGGAAAAGGAACATACCTTCTTTCTAAAGGTAGTAGAAGCCAACCTGGTATTCGACGTTGGAAATGACGGCCAGGCGGATGCCGTCACCCTGAACCAGGGAGGGCAGCAAATGACCGCCAAAAGACTGGACTAAACAAAAAAAGCCGGGCTTGAGAGCCCGGCTTTTTGATTTTAATTCTGTTTACAGCCTAAAGACGTTACTGTTCACAAAGAAGATACTGTTTGCCATAAACAGCTTCCCGTTTTCCCAGAAGGAACGGAAGAGTACATCGTCTACCAGGTAAACCACTGATCCTCTTCCCATACGCTGTTCTCCGAAGACAAGGGAATTTTTAAGTCCGGCCTTGGCTTTCTCTCCGGAGAATCCAGAAACGCTATTCGGTTCCTCCCCGATATGACCGACATTAAATCCACCGTCCAGCAATTTATAGGAAGTGCCGCCCAACTTCAAACTGAAGTAGTCCTTGTCATAGCCAAAAGCCATGGGGTGTGTATTATCTACACTTACCTGGTAAATGGCTCCTGTGATCATGTTCTTCACATAATCCTGCTCTCGTTGATCATAGGGTAACAGTTTAGATGAGTCTTCATCTTCATCGTCACTAGTCTCATTCGATGCAATTCCGAAGCCATCTTTACCTTCAAAGGCACCAGCTGCTCCTCCAATGGCAATGACCTTTCCGCCATCTCTGATCCAGGATTTTAGCCCATCCAGGTTATTCCCATTCAGCATTCGACCATACCACCCGCTGGGCATGACCAAAATGTCAAAGTTCGCCAGTGCATCGGTGCTGAAATCGTCAGTATCAATGGAAGTGATGGGGTAATTTAATTGAGTCTCAAAATAATGCCAGGTGGCCCCATAACTCAGGGAGGAGGTTCCATCTCCTTTCAGAACGGCGATCCTGTTCTTGGGTACCAATTTGATATCCGGAGAACCAAAATCGGTTCCGTTGTCCGAAAAGCTGGTTGGTGATGCAAAGAGAGCTCGTCCATGTTTATTGGCCATGCTGGTTACCAAGGCGTCGAAATCCGGGTTTTGCCTGTTGTCACTCTTTGTGATGACTAAACTTCCCTTCTTAAACTGCCTGCCAGCAAAGCTGAGGTCTTTCTCAGAAAACCGGACCTTCACATCATTTGCCAGCAGGTCCGAGAGGAATGCGGCATCCTGCATGCTATTCCAAGGTAGTATATAACCCGGTGTCCCAATGACTACCTGGTTGATCACGTTGGCAATTGGAGCTGTTCCATTGGCAGAGACCAGGGAAGTGCTGGCCACACATTCCAAACCGTAGGCGTGTGGTATACTCCAGGCAGTAATGTCATAGGTTAGCGGAGTGCTAAGTTTCGCATCCGGATCGAACAAAACCTTGACCATTTTTCCCTTGGGTTGATTGGTACTAACGATCAATGCCCCGGAAGCCGAAACGCTGCCCGATCCATTCTCAGTATAACTGAATCCACTAACTGAACCGCCGGAGCCATACCCGTACCGTATTTCGTGCCTATCCAACAGAGCGGCCAGAGCGGCGATCTTATCTGGGTGGCCATTCAGCACATAACTTTTATACTTCATCCCGCTGTTGTCGTTAAAGAAGTTGCGGAATTCCTCATTCAAACGTGCGGCATTGCGAGAAGAGATCTCCACGGTAGATAATCCTGTGGTGTTGTGATGAGCCACTCGATCTACCAGGGTGAGTTCGTAGCCCTCGTCGGTGTCAATGCCCAAACCAGCTCGACCGTGTCCGGCCTGCTCGTAAGTCATTCCAATTGCCCCCATATAGGTAGGGTAGGTGTCCCCATAACTTGGATAGAGCAGGTCGAAACGCTCTCGGGTGAAGAACAACCAACCTTCTGCATCGAAGTACTTGGCATGATTCTTCCCGATCTGGGTCTGAAACTCTCGCTGCCAGGGAGATATGATCTCGTGATATGGTTCTGCTGCAGGTGCAAAATAGTATGGCTCGTTGATCCCTTGCTCATGGAAGTCTACATGTACGTGAGGCATCCACTGGTTATAGATCACCAGCCGTTGTTGAGTCTCAACCTGCGAGGCCCACGCCCAATCTCGATTCAGGTCGAACAAATAGTGATTAGGGCGACCACCTGGCCAGGGTTCATTGTGTTCTGTTGCAATTTGAGCAGAGTTGTAGGGTGTCGCTTTAACCTGGTTATACCAATTAGCATACCGATCCCGACCATCAGGGTTGATACACGGATCTATGATCACTACGGTATTCTCTAACCAGGCTTTCTTTTGAGTGATGAGTTCATAGAGGGTTTGCATGGAGGCTTCTGTAGACGAAGCTTCGTTCCCGTGTACATTATAGCTTAACCAAACAATGGCAACATCTGGTTGGGCGCTTCCACTTTCCAACCCGATACTTTTTAGGTTGTCTGTCCGGATCTGTTCGATCTTGGCCAGGTTGGCTGAAGTTGAAACAATGGCATAGGTTAAAGGACGCCTTTCGTTGGTCTTTCCGTATTGGTGGTAAGTGACCATATCGCTATTGGACGCCACATGCTCAAAATAGCGGACTACGTCTGCATGTCTCGAAAATTCGGTCCCGATGGTGTATCCCAGGAAATCTGATGGAGACTGCAACTGGGCTTGCGCGAATAGCCCGATAAACAGTAACAGGCCGGTAAGAATTAATCTCATAGTTGGTTATTATAAATTCGGCTAAAACTACTAAAATAAGTCTGAAGAGAATGGCTGGTTAAGCCAATTTTATGAGGGAATTGGGAAGCTCCTGTGGCCTGTGATCAAATTAACTTATCTTTAGAACTTATCGGGCCCAATTGGGTTATTTTTGTTTACCATTCGCGTTGTTTATGCCCACCATTACTCTCCCTTATTCCGAGGCTGGTTACTTTTCTGCCATCATTCTGGATTATTTACAACAAAGGCCTGAATTGAATTCGTTTTACGGTCGATTTCCAAGCCTCGAGGGTCTAAGTGATCAGCTTGCGGATCGTGAGGCTCAGTATGATCCTGCGATCAGAAAGGCTTTGGCTACCGAACTGGAAAATCAGTACAAAGGCCTAGAGTTTAGCGACATCACCAGGGCTAACCTAAAAGCACTTAAGGAGTCCAATACCTTTACCATTACTACGGGACATCAACTGAATTTGTTTAGTGGGCCGCTCTATTTTCTGTATAAGATCTTTTCCGTCATCAACTTGTGTGAACGTTTAAAGGAAGAGCATCCTGCCAAGAATTTCGTACCTGTGTTTTGGATGGCCAGTGAGGATCACGATTTTGAGGAGATCAACTATTTCAACCTCCACGGCAAGAAATTCAAGTGGGAGCACGAGGCCGGAGGAGCAGTTGGCGACCTGGACACCCAAGGCTTGGATCGAGTTGCCAAACTGTTGGAGTCCGAACTGGGAAAGTCTACCAACGGAAAGTATTTATCGGATCTCTTTGTTAATGCTTATACGAAGCACAATGATCTGAGCGCTGCTACCCGCTATCTGGCCAATGAATTGTTTTCGGCCTATGGACTGGTTATAGTGGACGGTAATTCTGCAGCCTTGAAGAAGTGGATGATCCCATACTTTAAAAAAGAACTGCTTGAACAACCTACTCATAAGACGGTTGGTCATACTTCTGGACAATTGGAGGAGTTGGGGTATAAACGTCAGGTCAATCCCAGAGAGATCAATCTTTTTTACCTGGGGCAAGGCAATCGAGTCCGTATTGTAGAGCACGAGGAAGGTTTTGGGTTGTCCGATGGTCAGCAACAGTGGTCCAAAGAGCAGCTGCTTAACCAATTAGATGAGTACCCTGAACGGTTCTCACCCAATGCCCTGCTCAGACCGTTATACCAGGAGGTCATTCTGCCCAATCTGTGTTATATCGGTGGAGGAGGAGAATTGGCCTATTGGTTGCAACTTCGAAGTTGTTTTGAGTCTTTCCAGGTACCATTTCCTGTGGTTATGCTCCGTAATTCGGCTCTTTTGGCCACTGAGAAACAGTGGAAAAAATTCGAATCCTTCGATATCCCTATAGCCTCATTTTTCTCCGGAAGGGAGCAATTGATCAATGATTATACCCATCAGCATTCGGAAATTAAAATTGATTTTGAACCACAACGGGCACATTTGGTCGAACAATTCAAAGCTCTTCACCAATTGGCAACACAGACCGACCGCTCATTCGAGGGGCTGTGGCAGCCCAAGAGAAAAAGCAATTGAACGGTTTGGACCGATTGGAGAAAAGACTACTCAAGGCGCAGAAAAGAAAATTCTCAGATAGCATTCAACGTCTAATGGCACTTTGGAATGAGTTATTTCCCGGAGGGTCCTTGCAGGAGAGAGGGGTCAATTTCTCTCAATTCTATATGCTGTGGGATCAGGCCCTGATGGACCGATTAAAATCGGATCTAGATCCCTTGTTGCAGCAATTCAGTATAGTGGTGCTGGAGGACTGAATCCGATCTGTAAATTTTGATCCCGGCGCTGGGATTCCAATTAAATTTTAAGCTACTTTTGCCTATGCAAAACAATGTTCTGATTCTCGATTTTGGATCTCAATACACTCAACTGATTGCCAGGAGAGTACGTGAGCTAAATATCTACTGTGAGATCCATCCCTACCACCATATTCCGGAAGATCTGGAAAGTTTTAAGGCTGTAATCCTTTCGGGAAGCCCGTTTTCTGTCCGGTCTGAAGACGCTCCTCATCCCAAGCTGGAAAATATCAAAGGAGAAATTCCTCTGTTAGCAGTTTGCTATGGAGCCCAGTATCTGGCCCAGTTTTACGGAGGTAGCGTAGAGCCCTCCAATATCCGGGAGTACGGACGGGCAAACCTTTCCACCATCATTGGAGAAGAAGTACTATTTGCAGGTATACCGGAAGAGACTCAGGTCTGGATGAGCCACAGCGACACCATCGCCCAATTGCCGGAGCGGGGAATTCGATTGGCCAGTACCAATGATGTCAAGAATGCAGCTTACCGGATTGGTGGAGAAGAGACCTATGGGATCCAATTTCACCCGGAAGTTTATCATACAGAACACGGCAAACTCCTATTAGAGAATTTCCTGATTCACGTAGCTGGTCTGAAACGCAATTGGACTCCGGCTCATTTTGTGGAGGAGACCGTTCAGGACCTGAAAGACAAGGTCGGAGACGGGAAAGTAGTCCTTGGATTAAGTGGAGGTGTAGACTCGACTGTTGCTGCTGTACTACTCAATAAGGCCATAGGGGACAACCTGTATTGCATCTTTGTAAACAACGGACTGCTTAGGAAGAACGAATTTGATAGCGTACTGGAGCAGTACAAAGGAATGGGATTGAATGTAAAGGGAGTTGATGCTTCGGCACGCTTCTTGAGAGCCCTTTCCGGACTGAGCGATCCGGAACTCAAAAGAAAGGCGATCGGTAAGACATTTATCGAAGTCTTTGACGACGAGGCACATTTACTGGAAGACGTAGAGTGGTTAGGTCAAGGGACCATTTATCCGGATGTGATCGAAAGTGTATCGGTTAATGGGCCTTCTGTGACCATCAAGTCGCACCACAATGTTGGAGGACTACCGGACTATATGAAATTGAAAATAGTGGAACCACTCCGGATGCTGTTCAAGGATGAGGTAAGACGAGTGGGTCACGAATTGGGCATCGATTCTGAGTTATTGGGTCGTCATCCATTCCCGGGTCCCGGTCTGGCGATCAGGATATTAGGGACCATAACCGAAGAGAAAGTGAGTATACTACAGGAAGTGGACGATGTGTTCATTTCTGGCTTGAGACGATGGAATCTTTATGATGATATCTGGCAGGCTGGGGCCATCTTGCTTCCCGTTCAGAGTGTTGGTGTAATGGGAGACGAAAGGACCTACGAGCGAGTCGTCGCCCTGAGAGCCGTAGAAAGTACGGATGGGATGACCGCAGATTGGGTTGACCTGCCGCATGAATTCCTGCAGGAGATCTCCAATCATATAATAAATCGGGTGAAAGGCGTTAATAGAGTAGTATACGATATCAGCTCCAAACCACCTGCTACCATCGAATGGGAATAATCAAAAACACACGATCATTACGCTTACTGGCCTGTAGTCTTCTTCTTGTAAGTAAACTCCTGGCGCAATACCGCAGTCATACGGTCCAAGCGGGTGAAACCGTTTACAGTATTGCTAAGCAATACAATGTAAGTACGGCTTCCATCTACGAACTCAATCCCGAAGCGCGCTCTGGTGTTAGCCTGAGTGAGGTGTTGGTGATCCCGGAACAGCAACCTGTCAGATTCCGTAAGCACAAAGTCAAGAAGAAGGAGACCTTGTTCAGCATTGCTCAGAGATACGACATCACGGAAGATGATCTCAAGCGCTACAACAAGCACCTCTATTCCAAACCTTTGAAAAAGGGTGAAAGGCTCCAGATTCCCATCGGCCTTCCCAAGGCTTCTGAAAACCAGGTGAATACGGAAATATCAGAATCCAATACGGCTAATCAGGCAAAGCATCTTGTCGAGCCCAAGGAAACACGCTATGGTATAGCCAGGATGTACGGAATAACCGTTGCCGAATTGGAAGCATTGAATCCAGGGATGCCAGAGAATTTTCCTATCGGAATGGAGCTTATTGTCCCGGAAGAAAAAGTAACTGAAGAGTCTGTGATCGAAGACGATCGATTTGATTTTTACGAAGTCCAGCCCAAAGAGGGGTTCTTTCGGTTAAAGATCAAGCTGGGGCTTAGCCAGGAAGAGATCGTTGCCCTCAATCCATATGCGGCAGACGGCCTCAAGGAGGGAATGATCTTAAAGATTCCCAAGGAAGAGGAAGGTGCTGCTACGGCGTTCGAATCTACAGACCTGGAGTCTTATATCAACAACCGGGATGCCAAGAGGCTGGCCCTGATGTTGCCTTTCCAGGTTCCGAAGTTCGAAACCGATTCGGTAGAACTGAGAAACGCGATCATGCAGGATCCCAGAAACAATGCTGCAAGGGTAGCCCTTGATTTCTACAGTGGGGCCCTGATGGCGGTCGATTTTGCCAAAGATAAAGGGATAGCTGTCCGCATGGATGTGTACGATACAGAGGGAAGTGTAAATGCAGTTAGCCAGATCATGTCCTCCAACAGTTTTGACGGCACTCAGGCCGTGATCGGACCGCTGTTAAAGCGAAATGTTGAATACGTAGCCCGTGAGCTGAGATCGGAGGGAACACCCGTGTTCTCACCGCTGAGTAATCGGGGAATCGATTTGACCTCTAACACCTTCCAGACACTCCCTGATCAGGGAATCATGGAAAAGGCCATGCTGGATTACATCGTAGCAGAATCGGCTGGTAAAAAGATGATCCTGATCACGGATGGTAGCCGGGCAAACCAAGTTGCGGCCATACAAGCCGCGCTGCCTGGAATCCAACTGATCACTCCCCAGGAGGAAGGCTTTATATACCAGGTTCACCTGGAAGAGAAACTAGCCAAGGAGTTACTGGAGAATTGGGTCATTATTGAATCGACCGATCCTATACTGGTCAGCAATGTGATCGGGTTGCTCAACGGCATGCCTACCGAGGAATATGCCATTAGGCTGTTTACGCTGAATAAAGGAGATGTCTTTGAGTTTGACGATGTGTCCAATATGCACCTGGCCAATCTCAATTTCACTTTTCCTGCGGTTAGCAAGCCTTACGATTTTGAAGATAAGAATGCCTTTTTGGTCAGTTATCAGAATAGATACGGGGTCCTGCCCAACCGATATGCGGTACGTGGTTTCGACCTGACTTACGATATTCTACTGCGCCTGGGAACGGCAGATGACATCTATGATGGCAGTGGGCCTAATGTGGCCACGGAATATGTGGAGAACAGATTCCAGTATAACAAGAAAATGTTCTCAGGCTATCGGAATCAGGCCTTTTTTCTGCTGAAATACAATCAGGACCTAAATTTAGAGATCATCAAATAATGCCTACTTCCAAAGTAACCTATCTGGGAGGTCTGAGGACCAATTGCCAACACCTGGCTTCTGGAAACGAATACCTGACCGATGCTCCATTGGATAATCATGGCCTAGGTGAAGCGTTTTCGCCTACCGATACGGTCGCAACCGGATTGGCTAACTGTATGCTCACTGTAATGGGTATAAAAGCCAGGGATATGGGAGTGGAACTGAAAGGATCCACCGCGGAAGTAACCAAGACCATGGCATCAGATCCCAGACGGATCGCCCGAATTGAAGTGACCCTGCATATGCCAGCAGGGATCAGTCCAAAAGATCGAACTATTCTGGAGAGAACCGGAATGACCTGCCCCGTACACCACAGCTTACATCCGGAGATTCAAAAGGATATCGAGTTCCTATGGGGATAATCTGATCGGATCCCCAATAAAATGAGGGATATTCCGTTCTAACCTCAATGAAATTCCTCGTACTCACCATCTTATTATTTCTTCCTAATCAAACCCCAACGGGGGACGAAGACAAAATCCTTTGGAGTGAGGAGCGGAAACTGACCTGGGAGGATTTCAGGGGGACTCCTCAAAGTTGGGGTACTTATGTGGCTAGTACCAGCAGTGGGATCTCATTTTCTTATTCTATTGGAGTCAGAGGTGGGCAACTGGATCTGAAGTATTCTGTAGAGAGCAATTTCTATCCGCAATCTTCCTGGTATAATCCTGATGAGGTCAATGACTACATTCTGCGTCACGAACAAACCCATTTTGATATTTCCGAATTGCATGCCCGTATTTTCCGCAAAGTACTGTCCGAAACAGCCTTTGATCTGGATCCCCAGGATGAACTATCCGATCTGTATGAAGAGGTAGAGCAGGCCAGACGGGCCATGCAACAACTCTACGATAAGGAGACAGATCATTCCAATATTCGGGAAGCTGAAGAGCGCTGGGTGCGTTATGTGGGAGATCGTATGGCCGAATTCGAGCGCTGGAGATAAGCAGTTTTAGGGCTCCTTTGAGTAATTTGTTCACCCTCTTAATCGTTCGCTTTTTCAAGACAATGTTTTGGAAATTTCTTAGCCGATTCCAAGCGAATATTCCGTAACTTTGCCTCCCGTATAGGTAACAACAAGGCTTCTTCTTCATGGGCAATACTAAGTATATCTTCGTTACGGGCGGGGTTTCATCATCATTAGGTAAAGGTATCATTGCGGCCTCTCTGGCCAAGCTGCTTCAGGCACGCGGATTTCGTGTGACCATTCAGAAGCTGGACCCTTATATCAATGTGGATCCCGGCACTTTGAATCCTTATGAGCACGGAGAGTGTTATGTGACCGATGATGGGGCGGAGACTGACCTAGACCTGGGACATTACGAGCGCTTTCTGAACGTGCCAACTTCCCAAGCCAACAATGTAACAACGGGGCGGATCTACCAAAGTGTGATCGAAAAGGAGCGTAAGGGGGAATTCCTTGGAAAAACCGTTCAAGTAATCCCGCATATTACCAACGAGATCAAAGATCGTATACAGATCCTGGGAAAGAATGGCGATTACGACATAGTCATTACAGAGATCGGTGGAACGGTAGGGGATATTGAGTCCTTACCATATATCGAATCCGTCAGACAATTGAAGTGGGAATTGGGCGAGCACAACAGCCTGGTGATCCACCTGACCCTTATCCCTTATCTGGCTGCTGCGGGAGAGCTAAAGACCAAACCAACCCAACACTCGGTAAAGACCTTGATGGAAAGTGGTTTGCAGGCCGATATCCTGGTCTGCCGTACAGAACACGAACTCTCTGATGACCTGAAATCTAAACTGGCTCTATTCTGTAATGTGGAGAAAGAGGCAGTGGTTCAGTCCATCGATGCATCGACCATTTACGATGTTCCCAATATGATGTTTGACGAAGGTTTGGATCAAGTAGCTTTGAAGAAACTGCGCTTGGAAAGTAAAAAGGAACCTCAAATGGAGCCTTGGAACGAGTTCCTGCAACGGCATAAAAATCCCAAAGGGGAGGTTTGTATTGGTCTGATCGGCAAGTATGTCGAATTACAGGACAGTTACAAATCCATACTGGAATCCTTTATACACGGAGGAGCGGCGAACGAGATCAAGGTACGCGTCAGATCCATCCATTCCGAGCATATCGATGTAGACCATATGGATAAGCAGATGGAAGGCCTGGATGGTCTTCTGGTGGCTCCTGGTTTTGGTGAGCGAGGGATTGAAGGCAAGATCGATGCGGTTCGATATGCCCGCGAAAAAGGAATTCCATTCCTGGGGATCTGTCTGGGGATGCAAATGGCGGTAATAGAATACGCCAGGAACATCCTTAATCTGGAAGGAGCCAATTCTACGGAGATGGATGAAAATACTCCTCATCCCGTGATCGATCTGATGGAAGATCAAAAACATGTTACCCATAAAGGCGGTACCATGCGATTAGGATCCTGGAAATGTGATCTGATCGAGGACTCCAAAAGTTTTGAGGCCTATGGCAAAAAACACATATCAGAGCGGCATCGTCACCGCTATGAATTCAACGATAAATATCGCGAGGATCTGGTTAATGCCGGCTTAAAGGTAACTGGAGTAAATCCGGATACCGGATTGGTCGAAGTGGTTGAACTTCCCGACCATCCGTGGTTTGTTGGGGTGCAGTTCCACCCGGAATATAAAAGTACGGTTGCCAATCCGCACCCGCTGTTTGTTGCCTTTGTGGCCGCGGCCTACGAATTTGCCCAAAAGAAATAAGACAATTTGTCTGAAAATAGAAAAGGGGTAGGATTATTGCCACTGTGGGAATACTAATAATCACCGGCTTAGAGTCGGTTTGACATATGGAAGAAAAGAAATTTGATATCAACTCGATAATCGGTTTTGTACTGATCGGAGCCATACTGTTGTTCATGCTCTATCAGAATCAACCAACTGAAGAAGAGTTGGAGGCTGCCCGTATAGAGGCTGCCAAAGAGGAAGCAGAACAGGCTGCAGAAGATAGTACCAAGCAAGCCATCAGTTTCGATGAGGCAACAGAGCAAATAGTGGTTAGTAGTAACGATTCCGTTGCCATGGCCGACGCCCAAAACAAGTTGGGATCATTTGCCTACTCCGCCAGCCTGCCATCAGCACAAGGAGGAACCACCGTGATCGAAAATGATGTGCTGAAGCTCACCGTGAGCAACAAAGGGGGGTATATTACTGAGGCCCTGGTAAAGAACGAAAGCAATTACCTGGGAGAACCTATCTACCTGATCAAGGATGGCAATGCGGACTTGAACATGCAGTTCTCTTCCGAGAACCGATTACTAAACAGCCGTGATCTTTTCTTTGAACCAGAACTGACACAGAACGGGGATAACCCGGTACTTTCCATGAAATTGAAGACTTCTGCGAACAGTTTTCTCGAATATCGATATGAACTGAGACCAGGAGAGTACATGTTGGATTTCAACCTGCGGACCCAGGGTATGGAAGGGATCATGGATACCAGCCGTCCCATTAACCTGGACTGGCAGTTACAGGCCTATCGCACCGCGCGAAGTATTACTTATGAAAATCGATATACTCGTCTGACCTACCAGTACGAAGGGGATAAGCACAGTAAACTGTCTCCTGGTGGAGAAGATGACGAATTGGAGAAAGATGTCAGCTGGATGAACTTCAGACAGCATTTCTTTAGTTCGATGTTACTTACTGATGAGGCATTCCCGGAAGTTCAGTTCACTTCGACAGACTTGGTTGAGGATGAAACAGTAGATACGCTTTATACCAAACGTTATGGAGCTAAGATGTTATTGGAGCCGAAGGGGGGAGCCCTGAGCTACAACATGAACATGTACTACGGCCCGACGGATTACCAGATTCTCAAGGAATATGGCCGTAACCTGGACGAAGCTATGCCTTTGGGCTGGGGAATCTTTGGTGTGATCAACAAATATTTCATCATCCCATTATTTGGATTCTTAAGTGGATTCCTACCTGCAGGAATTGCCATCATCGTCTTGACCATCATCATCAAGATCATGCTTTCCCCTGTTCAGTACAGGCAGTATGTGGCCCAGGCCAAGATGAAGATACTCAAGCCGGAACTGGACGAGATCCGTCAAGAATACGAAGGTGACAATATGAAGATCCAGCAGGAGACCATGAAGTTGCAGAACATCGCCGGCGCCAGTCCTCTAAAGGGATGTTTGCCTGCCTTGATGCAGATCCCGGTCTTCTATGCCCTATTTACCTTCTTTCCCATGGCCTACGACCTCAGGGGGAAGAGTTTCCTCTGGGCGGATGATCTTTCCAGTTATGATGTGGTGTACGAATTACCATTTCACATTCCATTCTATGGAGATCACGTGAGTTTGTTCCCCATCCTGGCTTCAATTGCGATCTTTATCTATATGCGAATGACCATGGGGCAGTCCATGCAGGCACAACAGCAACCGGGAATGCCTAATATGAAGTTCCTGATGTACTTGTCTCCTTTATTCATGCTGGTCTTCTTTAACAACTATGCTAGTGGTCTTTCACTCTATTACTTTACCTCTAATGTGCTGACAATTAGTATTATGCTGGTCATCAAAAACATGATCCTGGACGAGGATAAGATCCACGCCAAGATCCAGGAGAACAAGAAGAAACCAAAGAAGCAAAGCAAGTTTCAGCGTAAAATGAGTGAGATGATGGAGCAGGCCGAGCAACAGAAAAAGAACCAACAACGGGCAAGGAAATAGCCTGTTTGTTCGTATTACACAATTATGGCGATGGTTTGGACGTTTTTGTTCTAAAATCAATCCAGTGAAGCGCTTATTAACTGTTTTTATTCTTATCGTAGTCGGAAACCTTTCTGCCCAGGAATTCAATCAGGTGGATAAGGCCGGAGAGCGTCATGGTCCCTGGCGGAAATACTACGAAGGCACTCAGCAACTGAGATACCAAGGAAGCTTTGAGCATGGTAAGGAAGTGGGGGAATTTCGTTTCTATTGCGGGGATTGCGGGGATCAGCCTTCGGTGATCAAACAGTTTCAGAAGAATTCCAACACGACTGAGGTCAGTTATTTTACCCCAAATGGATTATTAGTTTCCACCGGTAAGATGGTGGGCAAAGCCAGGGAAGGAGAATGGCTGTTCTTTCACAAGGGTACGGACCAGGTGATGACTAGGGAGTTCTATACCAATGGGAAGTTGGATGGGAATTGGGAAACCTATTATCCCAATGGGCAGGTTACCGAAAAGATCACCTACAAAGATGGTATCAAGGAAGGCCCAAACCAGTATTTCTCGCCAGAAGGTGTACTCCTGAAAGACCTTGCCTATGTGCAGGATGAGTTGCAGGGCGAGGCCATCTACTACAACGCCAAAGGGGATGTGGTCATCAAGGGTTTTTACAAGAATGGTAAGAAGCACGGCCTTTGGACCAATTATGCCGATGGGAAACTCATCTCGGAAGAACGCTTTCCCAAACCCAAGAAAAAGCAGTAAGGAGACCTCCTTCATGGTGACTTAGCTAATCCTTCCGATGCACCAGAAAATCGGAATTGTCGTAAATTTGCACTGAATTTTATCACTGATGGAAAAGAAGCGGGTAGTTGTTGGTTTGAGCGGAGGAGTCGATTCTTCCGTGGCGGCCTATTTGCTAAAGGAGCAAGGTTACGAGGTTATCGGCCTGTTCATGAAAAACTGGCACGATGACTCGGTTACCATTTCCAACGAATGCCCCTGGCTGGACGACAGTAACGATGCAATGCTTGTTGCGGATAAACTGGGTATACCCTTCCAGACTATCGATCTGAGCGAAACCTACAAAGAGCGTATAGTGGACTATATGTTCCGGGAGTATGAGCAGGGTCGTACACCGAATCCCGATGTATTGTGCAACCGGGAGATCAAGTTTGACGTTTTCCTCAAGATCGCCCTGGACCTGGGAGCCGACTACGTGGCAACCGGTCACTATTGTCGTAAAGATGTGGTAGAGAAGGACGGTGAGAAGTTTTACCGGCTATTGACCGGCAAGGACCCTAACAAGGATCAGTCTTATTTTCTCTGTCAATTGTCCCAGGAGCAATTATCAAAGACCTTATTTCCTGTTGGCGAACTGCTCAAACCCCAGGTGAGGGAGATTGCCTCAGAACAGGGTTTGATCACAGCAGAAAAGCGAGATTCTCAAGGTTTGTGTTTTATCGGTAAAGTCCGTCTTCCCGAATTCCTGCAACAGCAATTGGCGCCTAAGGAGGGACAAGTAGTTGAAGTTCCTGAGAATTTTGGGGGTTATCAAAGCGGACCATCCAGCTTTGAATCACCTCAAGAAGAATGGGCCTATCTGTCCAAAAAACCAGTCTATCAGCCAGAAGATGGAGAAGTGGTGGGAACCCACCAAGGGGCACATTACTTCACTAAAGGGCAACGGAAAGGTCTTGCCATAGGAGGGAAGCAGCAACCGCTGTTTGTGATCGAGACTGACGTAGAGCGAAACATTATTTATACAGGACAGGGAAAGGATCATCCAGGACTCTATCGAAGAGGCTTATTTGTCCGTGAAGAAGAACTTCACTGGGTTAGGGAAGACCTGGCCTTGGAGGAAGACCAGACCATGGAGGTGATGGCCCGCATCCGATATCGACAGCCCTTGCAGACGGCTCGCCTACACCGGACGTATTCAGGACTTTATGTTATCTTTGATAAGCCGCAGTCGGCCATAACCGAAGGGCAGTTTGTAGCCTGGTATCTGGAAGATGAGCTTGTAGGCAGCGGTGTGATCTCCTGATCAGTGAACGGTTCTATCCACAGCTATGAAAACATATTTACTCCTTTTTTTGCTGGTATCAGCATTTACTTCTCAAGCACAAATTCAGGATGCCTGGGTCTATTTTACCGATAAACCCGGCTCTGAGGAGGCCTTAGAGGATCCACTTTCCATATTGACCCAGGAGTCCTTAGACCGAAAGGCCTTGCACAATGTCTCCATTGATCTTAGGGATGTCCCAGTTGATCAGGGCTATATCGACCAGGTTAAGGCGGCAACCGGAGTGCTGGTTCTGGCCAAATCAAAATGGTTGAATTGCGTTTATGTTCAAGGAACTCAAGAGGATTTGGAAGCCCTTTTGGATCTGCCCATGGTACAACAGTTAGAGTTTGCTGATAAGGACCTCAATCTTCTTCCTGCCCCATCAGGTCGGAACAACAAATTCGAATTAGAAGATAGCTTCCAAAGAGTAACATATGACTATGGTGCCGCCGAGAATCAGATCAGCATGATAGGTGCAGATTTCCTGCACCAACAAGAACTTACTGGTGAGGGCATGATCATTGCCGTATTGGACAGTGGGTTTCCAAATGTCAATTCCATCCAGGCTTTCGATCACATCGTCAGTGATGGACGATTGCTGGGTACCTATAACTTTGTGGAACGCCAGGTAAGTGTAACGGGAACTGGTTCTCATGGGACCCGTACCTTCAGCGATATGGGGGCCTTGTTAGAAGGGCAGATCGTAGGTACGGCTCCAGGAGCCTCTTACTATCTTTTTCGAACAGAATTTGCCCCGACCGAGGTTCCGGTGGAAGAAGCGTATTGGGTGGAAGCTCTGGAACGAGCCGATAGTTTAGGTGTGGATGTTGTAAATACTTCTTTGGGATATCAGGATTATGACAACCCGAATTACGATCACAGTTACGAGGACCTGGACGGAGAGACTACATTCTCTGCCAGAGGAGCTAATATAGCCTTCGAAAAGGGGATGCTATTGGTCACTTCCGCCGGGAATGACGGTGGCGGTTTCACCTTTGTAGGCACTCCGGCAGATGCACCTGGAGTTTTGACGGTAGGAGCGGTAACGGCCTCCGGTGAATATGCCAGTTTTAGTTCCATTGGACCTACCGTGGATGGACGTGTGAAACCAGATGTGATGGCCCAGGGATCTCAGGCGGCCGTAATCAACGGAAACGGTAACCTGGACTTCAGTAGCGGCACATCGTTTAGTTCTCCAATTACAGCTGGTGCTGTGGCCAGTCTTTGGCAGTTCAGGCCAGAAACAACCAATGCCGAGCTGATGCAGATCATCAGAGAATCATCCTCCTTATTTGATGATCCAACTGATCAAATGGGTTATGGAATCCCGGATTTTGAAGAAGCCTATCAGCGACTTCAGACATTGGCGGTAGAAGACAATCTGGAACGGACTCGTTTTGGTATTTGGCCAAACCCGGCTACAGATGTGGTGATGATCAATTTTCCTGAGGGGATCCAAGGAGCAGAACTGACCGTTTATAACGTACTCGGGGAGGTAATTTTGCGGAGCAGCGTCAACGCAAATACCCCTCAATTCAATATTAGTCGTTTGGGTCAAGGGATGTATATTCTTAGCCTGGAAGGCAATAATCTGCGCCAATCGCTGAAATTGATCAAGCGTTAATGGAGACCAGAATAACTCAACTTTTTAATATTGATCTACCCATAGTTCAGGCCGGAATGATCTGGAACAGTGGTTGGAAATTGGCCTCTGCCGTCAGCAATGTAGGCGGATTGGGATTGATCGGGGCAGGATCAATGTACCCGCATATTCTGGAAGAACACCTTCAAAAATGCAAGGCTGCAACAAACCGGCCATTTGGGGTCAATGTGCCCATGCTCTACCCCAACCTGGAAGAGATCATGGATCTCATATTGCGTTATGAAGTACCTATAGTCTTTACATCGGCGGGAAACCCCAAAACCTTTACTCCTCGCTTGAAAGAGGCCGGAATCACGGTGGTGCATGTGGTAAGCAGCGTGAAATTTGCTCTGAAGGCACAGGATGCCGGTGTAGATGCCGTGGTGGCGGAAGGATTTGAAGCTGGTGGTCATAACGGAAGAGAGGAGACCACAACCTTTACGCTGATCCCGATGGTAAGGGAGAAGCTGGATGTGCCCTTGATTGCCGCTGGCGGTATAGCTAACGGTAGAGGGATGTTGGCTGCTATGGTATTGGGAGCGGACGGAGTGCAGGTAGGAAGTCGGTTTGTGGCTTCAGAAGAATCCAGTGCACATCAAGCATTTAAGCAGGTCGTTGTAGATGCCAAAGAGGGTGATACGCAATTGACCTTAAAGGAACTTGCGCCGGTACGTTTGATCAAAAATAAGTTCTATCAGGATGTACAGGACTTGTATAAGGAGGGGCCGACCGTAGAACAATTGAAAGAACTCCTTGGCCGTGCCCGTGCGAAAAGAGGGATGTTTGAAGGCGACCTGATCGAGGGTGAGTTAGAGATCGGGCAGATCTCCGGGCTTATACACGAGATTAAACCAGCCGCCCAGATCGTTTCCGATATGATGTCCGAATTTAGAGCTGCGGTAGGAGAGTTCTCTTCCTGGAAACTCTAACGAGTAGCGCTTTCATAGACGTATAGTTCCCGTCCTAACTGGGCCATAAATGGAATCCCGATCTTGTCGTATTCGTAATTATCATTGTTAAAGATACCGTCCTCATTGACCAGTATGGTAGCCGAAAGCATAAAACCGATACCCGTTTTGCGGTCGTGAATAAAAGCCGTCTCCGATAAGGTGCCATAGGCATAACCCACCTTGTTGTAGATGCTGATATGATCCGGTATAGGCTCCTTGCTGTCTCCGTAAAGAAAGAATTTCCCATAACTGTCGTAATAATCAGTCTGGTCGTAGCCTGCATCTTTCGGCAAGGTATGCATATGATGCAGGAGAGACTTCCTGCTTTCCGCACTGATTTGTGGCAATTGCTCTTGCTTAAAATTGTCCGGGAAAATGATTCTTTTCATCAGTGCATGTTGGGTAGCCAGTGGAAAATAGTTCTTCCGGCTAAAGTCCATTGGCTCATTGACTATATTACCATCTCGTATAAATCCTTTGCCTTTTTTTATAAGATCCAGCTGAAGTGGCACGATCTCCTGATCCATCCCTCCGCCGAGTTGGAGTGTGTCTCCAT
This sequence comes from Aureitalea marina, assembly GCF_002943755.1. Classification (NCBI taxonomy): domain Bacteria; kingdom Pseudomonadati; phylum Bacteroidota; class Flavobacteriia; order Flavobacteriales; family Flavobacteriaceae; genus Aureitalea; species Aureitalea marina. The sequence continues at coordinate 1,621,939 of NZ_MQUB01000001.1, read as the reverse complement.
TTTCTTCAAACCACAATGTGTCTCTCCTAGCCCGGTCTGAGTCAGGGGTCGATAATCGATGAGCCATCCTGAACGCGCCTACACCCAGATCTGCCATCCTATTGTTGATCTGGTCCCTGCCCATTAATTCATACAATCGGTTATTGGCGGCATTGTCTGAAACGGCAAAGATCTGCCGAACATCATCATCTATAGAATGCCAAATGCTGTCCGGGCTGGAGCGAAATGAACTTTTCAAATTTATTTCAGGCTGGGCATCGGCATATTCCAAGGCCAAGACCGCAACAGGGAACTTTACGGTACTCGCGGGGTAGAAATAACTGCTGTCCCTTGTTCTGAAGGTATAGTCCTGGAAACTGATCGCTCCATTTTCCAAGGTATCTATTCGGGTATAGATGATCTGGATCTCATATTTCTTTACATCGTGCAGCACATTGAGCATGGCCGGATGGCTGCTCCTAAGCACATGTTGAATGGGATCAAGGTCGGGTCCGGAACAGGCCGTCAACAAAATGAGTAAAAAGAGAAGAAGGAAGCGCATGGCCTAAAAATACAATTTAGGCCCAAAAGATAAGGGCTTAATTCAGGTAAACGTTCGTAATGAGACGGGTGACCGTTGGGTGGTCGCTACCTCCGGCTGGTTCAATAGTGATATTCAGCGATTCTGCCTCGTCCAGGTATCTCATGGCGACCATGGACTCGCCTTTAGGTATAACTCCCATATCGATCATTTCACCATCTACGTCACCCCATAACTGGTAGTCTTCTTCGTCGCTTAGTTCCGGTAGTCCAACGGTATTGAGATAAACCTCTTTCTCGGTGTGGTTCACATAGGAGATCACCTCGGTCTGTGGAGATTTCAAATTACCTTTCATAAGATAACGTTCCGTATTGGGATCGTTAATAGCGGTATACCATTGCTGGGTCCGATCGTATTGATCATTGATCTTTTCCAGCTCGGTCTGTAATTCTGAATTTTCAGTCTGAACTACTTCGACCTGATTCTCCATCTGTCGAACTTCCTTGAATAACCATCCAGAAGTCAACATAAATACAGCGGCCAAACTAGCCGCGATTGCGAAATACGCATTGCGCTCGTTTCGCTTCAACTGTATAACCTTCTGTTTAGGATCGCTAGCTTCCATCACGGCAGCCTTAATGGCGGCAGGGGGGACAATCGCATTTTCCAAGGCCATGGACTCCAAGTCCTCTTCCAATTGTGAAAGTTGGGCACGTAATTCACCGTCGGCTTCTAGCTGGGATTCCAGCATCATAAGCTCCTCCTGGCTAAGTTCCCCCAGGACATGGCGCTCAAGCAGGCCAGCTTCAATTATTTCTTCTCGCTTCATCATAACATCTTGTCGATCATCATCATCAGCAGTGCAGTTACCACCTGATAATTTTCTCTCAACTTCTTCAGTGCCTGGCGAATGTAGGATTTAAAGGTGCCCAGAGCTACATTCATCTCCTGGTGGGCCTCTCTGTGGGTCATCCCACTAAAGTATACCAGATCCAGGGCTTGTTTGTGGTGAGGTTCCAACTTGGCGATTGCCCCGTTTAATGCCTCACGGTCAAGAGGCTGTTCCTCGGAGGCCCCTTTATTATCATATACACTTAAATCCTCTTTTTGGATGAGGTCAGGTGAATTTCTTAAAAAATTTAACATTTTATTTCGCCCAATTCGATATGCCCAGGTATAGAATTGGCCTTTTTCAGGATTGTAAGAGTTCCTTTTCTCCCAAATCGTGATAAATGTTTCCTGCAAAACGTCCTGTGCGATATCTTCCTGCCGACACATCCTCAGTAAAACACCGTAGATCGCGCCCGAGTACTGGTCGTAGAGGTGGGAAAGAGCTTGCTGGTCTCCCTCAAGAAAGCGTTGGATGATGGTGGAATTTACGGGCATCTATATTTAGCGATCCCTTAAAAATAAAAAAAAATGCCCTGCTGCTCATCCAAAATGCAAATCCGGTGTATATAAGAATGTAAGCGCGCCAAAAAATTGTAATCTATAATCATAAAAAAAGAATCATGAAAAAGATCATTTTTATTCTAACTACTGTATTAGTATTCTCAGGAGCTCAGCAAATGGTGGCTCAAAGTTCAAAGAGCATCGTAGATATCGCTGTATCCAACAAGGACTTCTCTACGCTTGTTACTGCCCTTAAAGCGGCCGACCTTGTAGGTGCCCTTCAAGGTGACGGACCTTTCACCGTTTTTGCCCCGACCAACGCTGCCTTCTCCAAAGTAGACAAGAATGCCTTGAATGGTTTGCTACAACCAGAAAACAAAAAAGCTCTGACCAACGTATTGACTTATCACGTAGTAAGCGGACAATTGAACGCCTCTGATGTAGTAGGTGCACTGAAAAAAGGAAATGGAAAAGCCGAAGTGAAGGCTTTGAATGGACAGACTTTGACTGTTGTACAGAAAGACGGAAAGATCTGGCTGAAAGACCAAAACGGAGCTTACAGTGAGATCATCAAAACTGATGTGATGGCGAGCAATGGTGTGATCCACATCATTGGAGACGTTGTTATGCCGAAGTAAGCATCGGTAAATTGCTATGAAAGAGAATCCCGCTGTAAGGCGGGATTTTTTTTATTTTTTATTTTTATAAAAATAATCCTATAGGAATTATAGGAATTATGACTTTTATCATTGTTGGTTGATTATCAACTGGGTACATTCGCTTTATTAATCTTAAATCCTGTATCATGAGAAAAGTTATTATGGTCGTATTCTTGTTAGGCCTAACCAGCCAGCTGTTTGCACAGGACGTGGAACAACTTAAAGAAGTAGTGGTAACCGCAATCAACTATAAATACTTGAGTGCGGTGGATAATTCCGAAGCCGCCATTCCTGTTCAAACCCTAGAGAGACAGGCTGCCCGATTCAACGTTGAAGAGCAAGACCTGTACATTGACGATTACGCTACTTACAATGTTTCCTTCTACATCCCTGACGGGAAGATTGTGGCTGCCTACAATGAGAAGGGAGAAATTGTCAAGACCATCGAGAAGTTTGAGAATGTCCAATTACCTGAAGAGGTAAGGGTATCGCTCAAATCGCGTTTCCCGAATTGGGAAGTTGTCAAGGACGTCTATATGGTGTCATACACCAAGGACAAGGGAGCCAAGAAGATCTACAAGATCAAGATGAAGAATGGCGACAAGACCATGCGGGTTAAGTTGGACCACTTGGGCAATTATATGTAGCGATTTATAATATAATCCCGCCTTGGTGGCGGGATTTTTTTATTGACACTTGATGGCATATTCATCTTCCGGATCCTTCTCCCAGCCATCTGGGATATCCGCAAGCTGATTGGAATTGACCTTGATACAGGTCAAGGGATTGCCGACTATATTAAATTGGAACAACTCATTGTTGGCCGATACATCGATCGCGTCTAACGCATTGTTCGTCAGGTTGAGTAGGTTCAATACGGGGTTGTTGCTTACTGTCAGTTCGGTGAGTGAATTATCGATCGCACCGATCTTCTCCAGGACAGCCAGGTTGCTTACATCCAGTTCGGAGATCTGATTCTGATCAAAGAACAGGAATTTCAAGTTGCTGTTTTGGGTAACATCTATGGCGGTGAGCTCGTTATCCTGGACCCACAAATTCTCAAGATTTGTGAAATCCTGGATACCGGTCAGGTCGGCAATTCCTTTTTCATTCAGTACAAGTTCCAGGATATTCTGGGCACTCGCAGTCCGGATACTGCCATCCAGAACATCGTCAAATCCAAGGTCGATCAAGGCCTGCTCAAAAGCCTCATCCGGAATAGCTGTCAGCTCTATCCCCTGGTCATCATCGTTGGATCCTCCCTGGTCGTCATCGTTCATAATAGGTGGATCATTGCTATCCGAGGAGCAGGACCAACCCATCAGGGCGATCAAAAGGAGGTAAATCAATCTCTTTTTCATTACAATTACAATTGAGGCCGTGGGCCAGTTTTTTCAAATATATTGGATGCACTTCAACAATGGGAGCTAGAATCATTGTCATTGTTTATGGCTAAATAGCCAAGGTAAGAGGTCCGGCTCTGCAAAGGCCTGGTTCCAGCTATCGTGTTTCACATCGGGGTACAGACTAAACCGGACATCAATACCCATATCGCGCATGGCCTTGACAATCTCTTCACTGTGTATTGGAGGCACTACATTATCTGCCTGCCCGTGGAAGACCCACCAGGAAAGTCCTTTCAATCGGCCAGCCGATGCAGGATGTGCTCCCCCACATATGGCAAAGGCTGCCGCAAATTTTCCCGGATTGCGTTGAACGATCTCGAAGGTGCCCATACCCCCATGGAAAGCCCACCAACATAGAGCCTATCCTTATCTAAAGGGAGACTGGACTCCAGTCGTTCCATTAATGCCTTTAAAAGGTCTTGATGGAGATTTTTTTCAATACCCTCAGGAAGGGTATATTGCCTGGCTGCTGGTCCGGGTTTCCAGACAGAATTATTCCATTTTACTCCTTTACGGCATTGAGGAAATACCACAAAGGCAGGATAATTGGCCCGGACATCTCCTCTCATAAAGAGGTCGGCTCCATGAGTGAGTTGAGCTTCATTGTCATTGCCTCGCTCTCCCGAACCATGTAAAAACAGGATCAAGGGATATTTCCTGTCGGGCTCCAGGTTTTCGGGGAACATAATCCGATAGGGTAGGGTGTCCTTCCCCACCACCAGGCTAGCCTTATTGTAGAGGGAATAGTCTTGGGCAATCACTAAATCCGTAAATATCCCAAATGCCAGAAAGAGGCAAAACACGAGTAATCTCTTGGTTTTCATGAGAGTTAAGTTAGCGATAATTCTGCTATTCGGCTCGATTATCACCAAGGTGTTACCTCCAGATGATCATAAATAACTTAGAGCGATTCTAAATGGATCAATCCACCTTAAAGACAGATTTGACGGTTATTGATGCAGTCTTGTGTTTGGCGGAAGTATTGAAGGTGCCTCCCCAGGAGTAGTCCTCATCGGCATTCTGCCCGGTGATCTGGAAAACTCCCATCCTGGAGGTCTGCAGCTCACCCAGGTCGCTCCCTGATTGTTCGGCCATTCTTTCGGCCCTTATCCGGGCATCCTCTGAGGCTTTGGAGATCAATTCGATCTTAAGATCAGCTAGTTTGGTGTAGTAGTATCGCGGGGCCTGGGAATAGAATTGTACCCCCTGGTTCAAGAGTTCGGTAACTTCCCTCGAAATGGATTCTATCCGCTCTACAGCTCCAGACTCGATCTGTACGGTCTGACTCAATCGATAACCACTGAATTCCTCTCCCATATAATCGCCGCTGGAGGAGTATTTCTGCCTGGTCATCCGGTTGGTGCTAACCGCGTTGAAAACGATCTCACTGGCCGATACCCCTTTGGAGATCAAGTATTGCTCAATGAGGGCTTGATGGTCCTTAAGCTGACCATAGGCCTGCTGCATATTCATATTATCTACGGAAAAACTGCCTTGCCAGACGATGAGATCAGAGCTGAAATTCGTCTCTCCAAGCCCGGTTACACTGATGTTACCTTCCGGACGGCTTCTGTCTACATAGGAGGAACCCAGTAAATAGGCGCCGGAGATGATAGCGATACTGAAAATGATGGTGCTGATGATGGTTTTCATGGGATACTTTGGATTTAAGATTGAACATTCTGCTCTAATCCAACAACCATACCATTCTTTTTTAAGCCTCCATCTCGATCAATTTTTGGCGGCGGATTAGATCCTCAAAATCTTCGCGCTCACGGATCAGATGGGCCTTACCGTAGACCATCAATACTTCGGCCGGTCGATACCGGCTGTTGTAATTGCTGGACATGGTCATGCAATAGGCGCCGGCATTGCCAAAGGACAAAATATCCCCTTCCCGGATCTCTGAAATGCGGCGGTTGTTACCAAAAGTGTCTGTTTCGCAGATATAACCTACCACACTGTAAAAGCGTTCCCTTCCCTCGGGGTTAGAGATATTCGCTATCTCATGCCTGCTGCCGTATAGCATAGGGCGTATCAAATGATTGAAACCACTGTCGATCTGGGCAAAGACCGTAGATGTAGTTTGCTTCACCGCATTGACCCTTGCCAGGAACTTTCCTGCTTCGCTAACCAGGAATTTCCCAGGTTCAAAGGACAGGGTCAGGTCCTTGTTTCGTTCGGCGCAGAATTTGTTGAAGCGCTTGGAAAGTTTTTCTCCCATCTCTTCGAGATTGGTCTCGATATCTCCTTCGCGATAAGGAACTTTAAAGCCGCTTCCGAAATCGATGAATTCCAGGTTCTCGAAATGGGTGGCTGCTTCGAACAAGATCTCAGAGGCATACAGGAACACATCGATATCCAGAATATCACTGCCTGTGTGCATGTGGATTCCGTTGATGATCATTCCGGTATTGGATTCGATACGCTTGATATGAGGAAGCTGATGGATGGAGATTCCGAACTTCGAATCGATATGACCAACAGAAATATTCGTATTCCCACCTGCCATGACATGCGGGTTGATCCGCACGCAAACCGGAATAGCCGGATGACGAGTCCCAAACTGCTCCAGGATAGAGAGGTTATCGATGTTGATCTTAACGCCTAATTCAGCCGCTTCTTCGATCTCCTCCAAAGACACTCCATTGGGTGTATAAATGATGTCCTGTGGGAGCACTCCAGCCTCAAGTGCTAGTTTCACTTCCTGTATGCTCACAGTATCCATTCCCGCTCCCAATTTGTTGAGCAAGGACAGGACGGAAAGATTGGACAGGGCTTTGACTGCATAATGAATCTTTAGCTTATCTACCGATCTAAAAGCATCGGTCAGCCGTTTGTACTGGGATTTGATCTTATCGGCATCGTAAACATATAAAGGGCTTCCAAATTCTTCGACTGCATTGAGTAGATCCTGATGTGTCATGGTCCAAAAAGTTAAGCGGGTAAAGTTAATTGGAATTTCGATTCGTAAACCGAACAAGAGCCCTGTTTTTTTGCCCGGTTGGCCAGGGAGGAGGGAGACTTGATTTCTACCTATAAAAATTCGGCAATTGATGGGACAATCCTTATTTTTGTCGGGTTAAAAATCAGCATCGATGAACTTACACGAATATCAGGGAAAAGAGATCTTAAATAGTTTCGGAGTAGAGATACAAAGAGGGATGGTAGCGACTAGCCCGGAAGAAGCTGTTGAGGCGGCAAAGAAACTGACCGAGGAGACCGGAACGGGTTGGCACGTGATCAAGGCACAAGTACATGCCGGAGGCCGTGGTAAAGGCGGTGGAGTAAAGTTGGCCAAGTCTCTGGATGAGGTCAGAGACATTGCCGGACAGATCATCGGGATGGATCTGGTCACTCCTCAGACCCCACCTGAAGGGAAGCGAGTACATCAGGTGCTGATCGCAGAAGATGTGTACTATCCGGGAGACAGTGAACCGGAAGAATATTATATGAGTGTCTTGCTGGACCGTGCCAAAGGGAAGAATATGATCATGTATTCTACTGAAGGTGGAATGGACATCGAGGCAGTTGCCGAAAAGACCCCTCACCTGATCTTTACCGAGGAGGTGGACCCGGCGGTCGGACTGCTACCTTTCCAAGCTAGAAGAGTGGCCTTCAACCTGGGGTTGAGTGGACAGGCATTCAAGCAAATGACCAAATTCGTATCGGCGCTATACAAAGCCTATATATCTTCGGATGCTTCTCTGTTTGAGATCAACCCGGTTTTGAAGACCAGTGACGATCGTGTGATCGCCGTAGATTCTAAGGTCACCCTGGACGACAATGCTCTTTATCGTCACAAGGACTATGCGGCCATGAGGGATATCCGGGAGGAAAACCCGATAGAGGTGGAAGCCAAAGCGGTTGGACTGAACTATGTTGATCTGGACGGAAATGTAGGATGTATGGTTAACGGTGCCGGATTGGCTATGGCCACCATGGACCTGATCAAACAAGCTGGGGGAGAGCCAGCCAACTTCCTAGATGTTGGAGGTACTGCTGATGCTGAACGAGTAGAAACAGCTTTTAATATCATCTTGAAGGATCCTAATGTAAAAGCCATCCTGGTGAATATCTTTGGTGGGATCGTTCGTTGTGATCGCGTTGCCCAGGGAATCGTTGATGCCTACAAGAACATGGGAAGCATAGATGTTCCTATCATTGTGCGTCTGCAGGGAACTAATGCTGACATCGCCAAGGAGCTGATAGACAACAGTGGCCTGGATGTTCAATCGGCGGTGGCCTTCCAGGAAGCAGCCGATAAGGTGCAGGCGGTTCTCGCATAACCCACATCCTTGCTGGACCTTGATCCTGTGTTACCTAAATACTTCATGTTGAGCGTTTAGTGTTAAGCAACGTTAAGTTTGGTTAATAAACCGTTAAAAACTAAAACGTTGAGTAACATAATTGATTTTGATACGTCTATAAAGCATATCAATCATTTATCAATCATTTATCAATCATTAAAAACGAACATCATGAGAACAATCAAATCAATCGCACTGGCACTTGCACTTTTGACTGGAACCGTATTATCTGCAGCCACCGAACCAGTAAAGGAATTAAACAAGTCATGTTCTGAGCAAATCGCAGAACTGCTTGAAAACCCTCAATTTCAAGTTGACGCAGAGATCTCTGCCTATGTAACCTTCATGTTGAACGATGATAACGAGATCGTAGTTCTTGACGTGGAGACCGAGAATCAACAAGTAGAGCGTTTTGTAAAAGCTCGCTTGAATTATCAAGAGATCGCTACTAACCTTGAGCAGGGTAAACAGTACAACGTTCCCGTGCGGATCGTTGCCGCGAGTTAATTAAGTGAGAGTAGTAAATTTGGTTGCCCGGTCCTTGTGACCGGGTTTTTTAATTTAATATCTGAAGTATTCTTATTTTTGTCTCACGTAATAAACCAATGAGTTCCCTAAAGAAACAAGCCCTGATCAGTGACCTGATCGTTCTGGCCCACGCCGATGATAAAGTAACGGCCTCGGAGTACGATTTTATTCAACGCCTGGCCAGAAGGATGGATATCACCCAGGCGGAGGTTGATGCTCTATTTCAGCATCCACTGCCTTCCAAACCCATATTCTCCGAGTTAGAGCGGATCATCCATTTCCACAAGCTGTTACTGGTCATGAATGTAGATGGGGAGATCCACGAGAAAGAGGTGGAGACCATCAAGGAGTTTGGTCTAAAGATGGGTATCCGGCCCGCGGCGATCGATCGAATTCTCAATCGCTTGAACGACTATGAACACAAACTGATCCCATCTGAAGAATTGGTCAAGATCTTCCAGACCTATTACAATTAATAAATAGCGGGTTATCATTCTTGAATTCCGACAAAATGTCCTTGAAAATGAGTTGTTTCAGGACAAAATGTCGCTAAATTCGAATTGGCTTCCTATTTGCAATTGATGTGGAAAACAACTTTAATTCACATTGGTTATGAGAATGATAAAACGAAATACCGGATTGTTTCCCAGCTTGTTTGACGACTGGTTTATTGAGAATCGATTGGACAGGCAAGATTATGAAACATTTAGCATTCCCGCTGTCAATATTAGCGAGAATTTTTCCATCTTTGCAATCGAAATTGCGGCCCCAGGTTTGAAGAAGGAGGATTTCTCCATTGAGCTTGATAAACAGGTGTTAACAATCTCTTCAAAAAATCATCCGGCGGATGATTCTGAGTCCGAAATTAAGCGTAAATTTAACCGTAAGGAGTTTAACTACGGAGAATTTACCCGGTCTTTCAAAATACCTGAAACGGTAAACATAAATGAGATCGGAGCAAATTATGAAAGTGGGATTTTGAGTATCACCCTTCCCAAAAAGGAAGAGGAGCAAGATATTAAACGGATGGTTGAGATTTCATAATTGAAATTTAATTTGGTTAGTTAGTTGAAAACGACCGCGTGCTACTCAATCGGCACGCGGTTTTCTTTTGGAATATACTCAAGTTGTTAGCCCTGTTGGAAATGAAATTATTGGGGCTTAAAAGACTGATTGTCAGAATCTTTAAGTTCTTTCTTTAGATCCTCTAACTCTCTGGTAGTCAAATCTCTCCAGGCACCAGTAGGAAGATCTCCCAAAGCGATGTTCATAATACGGATCCGCTTCAATTTGACGACCTCATATTCAAAGTATTCACACATGCGCCTGATCTGTCGGTTCAAACCTTGGATCAAAATAATCCTGAAAACATAGCGGCTTATTTTCTCAACTTGACAGGGTTTGGTCACGGTGTCCAGGATAGGAACTCCACTGGACATACGCTTTAAAAATTCTGGAGTGATGGGCCGATCCACCGTAACAATATATTCTTTCTCATGCCGGTTCCCTGCACGGAGTATTTTATTAACAATGTCCCCATCGTTGGTCATCAATAATAAGCCCTCGCTGGGTTTGTCCAGCCGCCCTACATGGTAGATCCTTTCCGGGTGATTGATGAAGTCCACCACATTACCTTTTACTCGTTGATCCGTTGTTGAAGTTATACCTACAGGCTTATTCAGGGCGATATAGACCAGATTCTCTTGACTCTTGATCGGTTTGCCATCTACGGTAACTACATCCTGTGGCATCACACGTTGCCCCAAGCCGGTCGGCTCGCCGTTGATCTGGACACGTCCTTGTTCGATCAGTTTGTCCGCCTGTCTGCGGGAACAGTAGCCGCTATCGCTGATGGCTTTGTTTAGTCTGACGGAATCCGGGTGATGTTGACTCATATTCGCCTAGGAGTGTTGGGTTTCCAATTCGCGCTGGAGGGATTTGATCTTGTCTCTGAGTTTGGCAGCCATCAGGAAATCCAGTTCCTTGGCTGCTTTTTCCATTTCCTTGCGCGTATCCCTGATCCGTTTTTCCAATTGTTCTTTGCTCAGGTATTCGCCTTCCTTTTCGGCGAGCAAATCTTCTGCGGTATCTAGAGTATAGGCCTCTGTTTTGGCTTTGGTCAGTGCGTTTTCCAGAGACTTCTTGATCGCTTTTGGGGTAATGCCATGAGCATCGTTGTACGCGATCTGCTTACTTCTGCGATAATCTGTTCCGTCCATGGTCTCTTGCATGCTCCTGGTGATCTTATCGGCATACATGATGGCCTTTCCGTTTATGTGCCTCGCTGCACGACCAACAGTTTGAGTTAAGGAGCGCGTGCTTCTCAGGAATCCTTCTTTATCTGCATCCAGTATGGCCACCAGTGAGACTTCGGGCAGGTCCAGTCCTTCTCTTAGCAGGTTGACTCCCACCAGTACATCGAATAATCCCAAACGCAGGTCTTGCATGATCTCCACTCGCTCCAAGGTGTCCACGTCTGAATGTATGTACCGGCATCTGACCTGGATCCTGGCCATGTACTTCGTAAGTTCTTCAGCCATTCGTTTGGTGAGGGTAGTAACCAGAACGCGTTCATCTTGTTCCACTCGTTTCTGGATCTCTTCTAATAAATCATCGATCTGGTTCAAACTAGGGCGTACTTCGATGGGCGGGTCTAGTAGTCCTGTTGGTCGGATGATCTGTTCGATGTAGACTCCTCCGGTCTTCTCCAATTCGTAATCGGCCGGTGTCGCACTTACATAGATCACTTGGTTCTGTAAGACCTCAAATTCTTCAAATTTGAGCGGTCGATTATCCATTGCAGCCGGTAATCGGAATCCGTATTCCACCAAGTTCTCTTTCCTGGAGCGATCTCCTCCGTACATGGCCGAAACCTGGGGAATGGAAACGTGACTCTCGTCAACTACCATCAGGTAATCGTCCGGGAAATAGTCCAGCAGGCAGAATGGTCGAGTTCCGGGTGCTCTTCGGTCCAGGTACCGGCTATAGTTCTCAATGCCGCTACAGTAGCCCAGTTCTCTGATCATTTCCAAGTCAAAATTCGTTCGCTCGTCCAAACGTTTAGCCTCCAAATGCTTTCCAATCTCCTTGAAATAATCCACTTGTTTGACCAGGTCATCTTGTATATCACGAATCGCATCTTGAAGAACATCCGGTGAAGTAACAAACATATTGGCCGGATAGATGTTCAGGCGGTCGTATTTCTCAATGATCTCATTGGTGTTGGGATCAAAGGCCTCGATCTCTTCGATCTCATCCCCAAAGAAGTGAATGCGAAAGGCGTGATCGGCATAACCGGGATACACATCAACGGTATCTCCCTTTATACGGAAACGTCCGTTGTGGAAATCCATCTCCGTCCTGGAATACAAACTTTGCACCAATTGATGTAAAAGCTTGGTTCGGGATATGATCTGACCTTGTTCCAGTTGGATCACATTTTTCTGAAATTCAACAGGGTTTCCGATACCATAAAGGCAGGACACTGAGGCGACTACCAGCACATCCCGTCGTCCGGAAAGCAGGGCAGAGGTAGTACTAAGTCTTAGTTTTTCGATCTCTTCATTGATCGACAGATCCTTTTCGATATAGGTTCCGGAGGTGGGCAGATAGGCTTCCGGTTGGTAGTAATCGTAGTAGGAGACAAAATATTCCACCGCATTGTCCGGGAAGAATTGTTTGAACTCACTGTATAATTGGGCGGCCAGGGTCTTATTATGTGCTAGTACCAGGGTCGGTCGCTGAACAGACTCCACGACATTGGCCACTGTAAAGGTCTTTCCACTACCAGTAACCCCGAGCAGGGTCTGATACCTTTCTCCGGAATTGATCCCTTCGGCCAGGTCTTGAATGGCTTCTGGTTGATCTCCCGTAGGTTTAAAGTCGGATACGATCTTGAATTTCATGGCTTAAAATCAGACTGACAAAGTTAGTCATTTCAATCGTCGAAAAGACCTCCCTGGGCCAATTCCGGGTAGTAAAATGGTTGCTCGATTCCTTCCGTATTTCCGGTGTATTCTTTTCCTCTAAGACGTCTTACGGTATGAGCTTTAAGCTCTTTATCGGGAAGGGGTTGAATGAGTTCTTCAAGAAGTTTTTGATCCAGGGGATCATCCACGGGCCTTAACCATTCATCCGCTTGATCTGCTTGCAATATGACAGGCATTCTGGGACCAGCAATTTTCGGATTATTATGGATCTCAGAGAGCAACTCATTTCCCCGGGTGGTGACCAGGCTAAAGCTGTTGATCAGTTCTCTGTTTTCGGGATCCTCCCAGATACTCCAAAGTCCGGCCATGATCAAGGGTTCACCATCTTCCCGATGGATGAAATAGGGAAAGGTCTTACCCTTGTGGTGTTGGTGTTCGTAGAAACCATCCACATATACCAGGCAACGATGATACCTGGCCGCATCGCGAAAGGAAGGTTTTTCGAAGATGGTCTCTCCCCGGGCATTCAGGGTTTGATTCCATAGTTTCTTCATCTGCTCGCGATCTCGAACCCAATGTGGGATCAGGCCCCAAATGGATACGGTTGGCAGATCCGGACGTTCGTCTGTGTAAATGAACATACGTGGATGGCTAAATCCCGAGGCGTGATGGATGGGTAGATCTGTCCACGGCAGCAATTTCTCCATGATCTCCTCTACCGCACGATGATCTCCTCTACGCTTGGCTCGATGAAGCTGAGTTTCCAAGCTGGCCTTTATGTCATAACACATACATTGGGCTTATCACCTAAAGATAAATCAAAAATGTGATCGTGGCTACTTCTTGAAATAGTCCTTCTCCCAAAACGGTTACAGTAAGCGAGGATTAATTTCCTCCGACGGGCATCTCATCTTTTTGTAGTTCCTTATCCAAGGCCAACAAGGTCAGTAGCAAGACATTGGCTCCATTGGCAATGTCATCTCCGCCTTGGTGGTCCACAAAGGCCAAATCCGATGCTTCGGCCGCAGGCAAGAAGATCATAGCGGTAGGAGCTATGGAGGCAATTCCACCGGCATCGTACTCGGTACCAGATTGAACCTTTCGTGTTGAAAGTCCCAGTGTGGAAGCAGCATTATCGATCACTCGCTGTAGGGTAGGGTCGATCAGACCGTCCGTGTCGTCATCCATGACTTGTTTAAAACTGATCTCTACTCCTTCCTGATGGGCAATATCGTAGGAAGATTGTTTGAGAAGCATGTAAATCTCGTTGATCCGCTCGATGGATGAATCACTGATCGATAGGGTAGCATTCATGGTAACCCGTCCTTCAGGATTTTTCTCGGCCTGTACCGGATCACTCAGCAAACCGATAGGTCGGCTATCATAACTGCCAGTGATCTCCTTAAGTTTAATGTACAGATTGGAGGCTGCCATCAAAGTCTCATTCCGCAATTCAGTTCCGGTAATACCAGCGTGCGTGGGTAATCCGGTGATACGAATATCCCAACTGCGCTTATCGATGATGCGGTCTACCACCCCAATATCAATATTATTCCGCTCTAAAATTCCGATGGGATCGGCATGTAATTCTACAAAGGCGGCCATGGCTCCTTTTGGTCGAACCAGTTTATCCAGCTTCTTGGGGTCTCCACCTAGTTCGATGATCCCTTCTTCCCGGGTTATTCCGCGGGCGTTAACGGATTTCAGGGACTCATTGTCATAATCTCCTAAAACGGCCTGACTTCCAGAAATACCATCTTCCTCATCGGTAAAGATGATGATCTCCAAAGGGTGATCCGTAAAAATGTCGTGATCCATAAAGGTCTGGATGACCTCTACGGCGGCGAGCGAACTGATATAACCCTCGTAGTCTCCTTGTTCCTTCATGGTGTTCATCCTGGAACCAATGGAGATGGGTTTGTTGGCCGGATTCCATCCAGCTCTTGTGCCTACTATATTACCGGCATAATCTACCCAGACCTTTAATCCTGCTTCTCTCATCAATGACATGATGAAGGCACGACCGTTCAAAGTGGTCTCGGTTACAGCAATTCGTTTGGTTTCTTTGGGGGCTTCATCCAATTCGGCCAACGCCCTCATATTGCGTTGTAAACGGTCCGAATTGACCTGTATGTCTGTGTCCTGAGCGTAGGCGGACCCGATCCATACCAGACATACTAAAAAACCAAGGAGTCTAAGCATGCCAACAGTATTAAATCTGCTTACGAAGATATATTATAGTAAGCATAATCCTTCAAAAAAAAATTAACCAATTGAGGGACAATAACTTAGAGTGAGTGTCAAATGTAGCCGAACTCTTACAAGTAGTTAAGATGCTGATAATAAGCAACTTAAGGCAGGAAAATTCACTCAATCAATAATTCACATAGACATAGCCGATCAGCGGTTCGGGATAGAGTGGATCATTCAGTTTAAGGACATAATAATAGGTGCCGGTTGGGACAAGGGTACCTGGATTCCCGAACAGTCCTTTATTGGGTTTTCCGTCCCAAAAACCGTCCTCGTTTCCCCCCTGGTAAACCAGGTTACCATAGCGGGAATAGATATCGAGTTCGAAGTCCAAAAATATATCCAATAGACCGGGAATCTCGAGTTCATCATTTAGGTTGTCACCATTGGGTGAAATCCCCTGGGAAACACTCACCGGACACTTTTCCGTTTCTATCTCAAAGACGGCGGTAGCAAAACAGATCTCATTTTCCAGCCGGACATAGATGGCCTGCGGATTGGATGTATTGCTAAAACTTTCTGGATTTAGTATCCAATTATCGCCTTCGATGGCGTCGGTTTCAGAGGTGTAATACGTGATACTATCGTTAGGATCCGTTGAGACCAGGTCATTGAGCTGAGTCAGGTCGAAAACGGCAGACTGAAATCCCTCGTCACAAAGCAAAAGATCGTTCAAGCGACCAATAGGGGGAATACTCACAAAGATGACTACTTGGGTGAAATCATTATTTTCCTCATTCAGTTCCAGTACAGTACTTGTGCCCGAGCCATCATCGTCTACCACAACCCTGATGGGGAATTCTTCAGGCAAACTCATAGGCAATTCCACTTCGGTAAATCCTCTTTCACTCCCGTTTATGGGTATCGTATTGATGGTAGTGGATCGCCCGATCAGTTCATCTTCAGCGTAAAACGCAATGGGTGTTCCGGAAGGTAATGGCCCCCGACCGTCGATATTGTACACCGTGTATTCGATCTCGCTGTCCCGCTGTCTGCATGCATTGATCTGGTTGTCTACCTCTATGGTCGCATCCGGATATGGACAAAAAACCACGGTTATGGTAAAACTATCTACCAGGTAGCATTGTTCGTTCTCTACACGAATCCATATGGTTTGGGGGCTTGAGATATTCTCGTATTCCTCTGGATTTTCTATTGGCCGTTCGTCTTCATCGGCATCTTCAAAACTGAGGTGAAACGAAATGTCGTTAGCCGCATCGATCTGGGCCGTAGCCAGGGTCAGGTCGAAGATCTCCGTCTGCACCAGATCGCATTCCTCCAGGTCGATCACCCCAATAATCTCCGGATTGATCAGCTGCTGTAGTTCCAGGTTATCTTCATTGTTGTCCTCGTCCAGTTCCAGGGAAAGGCCTTCACCGGTTCCATCATCATCTACTACCGCCCTGAGTTCAAACAGTTCGGTAAGGTCTGCGGGAAAATCCAGGACGATACTATTACTTTCCGAGCCGTCGATCGGGATCTCATTCAAGGTCTGAGCCTGGCCGACTAAGACATCGTCAATGTAAAAAGCAATAGGAGTTTTTGCCACTAGTTCTCCCGTACTGTTCAGGTTAAATACGGTATAGTCCAAGGTGAAATCTGTATCTCCACAAACGATGGGATCCCGCAGTGAGATCTCGATTGTTGCATCAGGCAATTCTGTGTTGAGCACCGTCACTATATTATTGATCAGTACCAGGTCCTGGCCAGAGGTAAGTTGTATCAATGCCTGGGTATCTCCGGGGTCGATATTATTCTCGATGCTGTACACATCGATGTCCATGTTGTAAAGTTCAGAGGAGTTGGTGAATGAGTTTGTCCCATTAAATGCGTTATTGGCAGGGTTCAAAGGGGGATTACTCAAAATGGCCCCATTGATCCTGAGCGTCTCATCCACGGCAAGGCCGGAATCTCCTTCCCAGGCCAGGAAACCGATCTTGGCCCCGATATTGTCCAGGACATCCAGGTTATTTAGTTCGATGTTCAAGGTGGTATTTCCTCCTGATACGGCCTCGAAGCCATCAAATATGGCCACTTGGTTCAACGGCAGCCCAAGATCTTCATAGACTACTGTTACCGACCATCCTCCGAAGTTGGTTTGGTTAGCGCAAAAGGGCTCGATCACGTCGGTCAGGTCCAGTTCAGTGAACAAATAGTCGTTGGTGTCCGACTCCTGCAACAAAGTGGTAATTTCGGCCATGGCCCCGAAGAATTCATAGTTCGTTCCCTGGCTATCAAAATTAAATGAGAACTGACGCTCAGCTTCAATAGGTATACCGTTCAGCTCTACTTCAAAATCCCCGGTTCCTGATCCGGCCCAATACAGATAGGCAGCAATGATGGATTGCCCTGCAAGCAGGGAGAAATTGGCCGAGCTCTCGGTCAGGATCTCGCATATGCCATCACTATTTTCAGCTGGGTTTAAGGTGTTCCCAAACGCTAAATAGTCATAATTACCGTTGTGTTGGGTAAATAACTCGACTTGCTGACCCCTCATGGTCAGTGGGATTAGCAATAGGATAGTGGCAAAAATTCCAGCTAGGCGCATAGGAGGCTAAATATATCGAATTTAGCCAGCAATGCGGATAGGACCGATCTAATTTTACAAGTCCCTGCGCTTCAGTATCAGGAAGGACCAATAAACAAATAGGAAGATCCATGCAGAGACGATCAGCAGTGGTAAGATCCCTACCTCATAGTCCTTATCCAGATTTTCACCTAACTGACTGGCCGCGCTCTGGACGGCTCCCAGTCGGGTAGCTGGTTCGATGATCAGGTTAGACATTGAAGTCAATGGGAAGAACTGCATCACGTTTTCGGCTATATCCGTATCCCTAAAGAAACGCCATTTCATCAGTAAGTATAGTAAGCCCTCAGCTAACCACCAGATCACCAGGAATCCGATAGCATATGCCGATCGCTTAACCAGCACTCCCAGGAAAAGACAGAAGGAGAAGAATCCAACTAATTTGATAAAATAAGCCAAAAGGTATTCCAGGTCACTAAAGATGATGCCGATCTCCATATAATCTGAAAAGGACAATCCCAGTATCATGGAAACCACAAACACAAAGACAGTGGATACGGCTGCGAAACCTACAACAGTTATGAATTTGGACAAAACGAACTCCTTTTTCGAGATCCCATCGATCAGGTTCTGTTTTAGGGTCCGGTAACTGTACTCATTGGCCATCATGGAAACGATGACAATGGCCAGGAATATTTTTAGTATGGCTGCTATATACGTATTGAAGTGCCAGATGAATGGAAAATTGAAAATTCCCTGGTCTGCAACACGGAAATTGATATCCCCAAAATTGAATTCAATAGAGGCGATAAGGGCAATAAAGGTGATCAGCACGAAGTAGACAATAGAGATCACTCGGGCCGATTTATTGTATCGAAGCTTTTGTACTTCTATACTTAAAAGTCGTAACATGATGGCTTAATTTAGGTTGTTGGTGATCTCCAGGAATTGCTCTTCCAGGCTTTCTTTTCGTTTGACCAGATGTGAAAGGACAATGCCTTTCTGATGCATCAGTTGGTTCAGTTCTGTGGCATCCATGGGCTGGTTCAGGTAAGCAACTAACTGTTCTCCTTCGGATTTGATCTTATCGATGGAAGGCAAACTTTCCAAGGTGGCCTTCAACTGCTCCATATCGTTCGATTCCAGGATAAAGAAGCCATGACTGGCGTTCATACCATCTACCCGGCCGCTATACAAACTGGCTCCTTTTCTAAGAATGACCACATGGGTACACACCTTTTCAACTTCGTCCAACAGGTGTGAAGCAAGTAATATGGTGGTACCCTGAGCAGCGATTTCTTTGATGATCTGACGGATCTGATGAATCCCCTGTGGGTCCAATCCGTTTGTGGGTTCGTCCAGGATCAGTATCTCCGGGTCGTTCAGCAAGGCAGACGCAATGGCCAGACGTTGTTTCATCCCCAGCGAAAAGGTTCTGAATTTACTGTCCTTACGATCCAGCAAACCCACAGCTTCCAATTTTTCATCGACCTTATCCGTGTCCACCCCTTTGATCTTGCAGACCAATTCCAGGTTTTGTACCGCCGTCATATAGGGATAGAAATTGGGCCGTTCAATAATGGCTCCAACACGTTTTAATGCTTCGTGTGTGTCCATGGCACCATCAAACCAGGAAAATTCCCCGGCCGTCCGGTTGACTACATTGAGCACGATACCTAGGGTGGTGGACTTACCACTCCCGTTTGGTCCAAGTATCCCATAGACGTTGCCTTTTTCTATGGTGAAGGAAAGATTATCGACTGCCGTGATGGGACCAAATCGCTTGGTCAGGTTGTTGATCGTCAGGATGTGTTCCACAGAATGGATTTTGGTGATTAGCTGGAAATATGACGATCCTGCCCCGGAATTGTTACAAGCAAACCGAATTTAGCTCTTGCGCTCCTGGTTGAAATAGACCAGGTAGTAGTACATCTGTTTTTCTTCGTCCCAACCTTTTTCAACGAAGCGCTCTGCACTCTCCGGGTTGATGAAATCCATCTTGATCTGGATATTGGTATCCAACTCGATGGTGTTGCGAATCTTCTTTCGGGCAGCGGTCACGGCTGTATTGGCGATGGGGAAGGTCGTCAGATCCTCGATCTTGTACTTAGGAGCCTGTTCCGTTTTAAAATGACGGAATTCCGGGATAAGATCCGGATTTTCGATCACGTCGTTCATGAACTGCGTCTCTTCGAAAGTATCGTTCTTGGCGAAGTGATTCACAGCGCGATTCATGAACAAAACTTCCTCTTTCTTGTCCTCAGCCGGTAAAACAACCTGACGGGCAAAATCCTGGCACATTTTCAGGTAGTGCTTGGTCTTGAAATTCTCGTCAGCAAGCGGTTCGGCCCCCAGGAAACGCTCCAACCAATAACGGGTATCGTATCGATTGCTATCTACTGATAGTAGTTTAAAGCCGTCTTCACCATCCACGTTCAGGATAAGGGCTCCTTTATCTAGTTTACTGAGGTTTATCCCTTGTTCCAAGCGGGGTACCAATTGAGTCTCACCCTGGTCAAATTGCAGAAAATCCTGGGTCAACTCCGATTTGAAGATCCCGATTCCATCAACTTTCTCATTGTCGTGCACGATTCCCTCAAGGTAGGTCACGTAGACCTCTCCACCTTTGATGTGCGGATGATCAGATTGTTCGTATAGACAACGGGTGATATCCTGGGCGATATTGGTAAAATTCTCCTGTTTTGCGAAAGCCCGTTTAACGAGTTGTTGGAGGGTGTGAAACTCCAGATCCACCTCGTGAGCAAAACGGAGGTAGTCCTCATCTTTTTCGCGAAAGGGTTTAAAGAAATATTCCTTCAATAAGGCGTGGAGTTCGTCATTCATCTGGCAGGGTGTGGCGGAAAGAAAAAGTCCTTCAGCCCGACTCTTGTTTCCAACCCGATGGATGGACAACTGGTCGATTTGGGTACTGTAAAGATTGATCACTTAGTGAATGGTGTATTTGTGGTTAGTCGTGGATGGAAATCCTAGTTCCAGTTTTGGTCAAAATCCAGGTCCTGATAATCGTCCGTATCATAGTCCCGGTCCAGGGCATCCTGGGAGCCTGATTCCGGTTCGGCGATGAACTCTTTTTCGGGTGCCTCTTCCGGAATATGCCCGTGAGCAAAGATGAGGTTGGGATAGGTGCGACCCTCTTCGATCTCTGCGATCTCTGCCAGCTCGACTAGAAAAGTCCACATGTTTAAAAAGTCATACACATAGATCAAGCGCGGACTTTGCTCATTGACCACATCTTCCAGGAAGGTCTCGTTCATCACTTTGATCTCCCCAGGAACTTCACTCATGTCGAACATCGGGATCTCTTCACCTTGTACCCATTCGGGATCGCTGAGGTAAAATGAAGCCATTTCCTGACCGCCAAAACCAAAGCTTTGCACGATCACATTGTGAAGGTCCTCCAGGGTATCCTCCGCATTGATCTCCAGGTCGCGAAAGACATCTTCGTGAGTATCCAGAATTACGCGAAATCGATATATCATCTCCATCTTCAATTAGGGTGCAAATATACTTTAAGCCAGGCTTATTTTGAGTACCTGTGCAGGGAAAAAGTCATGGCAGCCAACAACAAGAATGCAAAGACCTGGTGGAGCACACCCAACCAGACTGGAACCTGCATCAGAAGGGTTAGTACACCTAGAACGAATTGTATAAATACCAAACCAAGGAGGACATTCAGACCTCGACTTTGGAATGTCGTCATGACTCGTTTCTTTCCTTTTAACCAAATCGCGATGATAATTCCCACAACAGCGTAAGCCATGTATCGGTGCACAAATTGCACACCACTCTTACCTTCTACGAAATTCTTCCATACCGGATCCTGCTCTATGGTCACTGTTTCGTGTATCCATTTGCCATCGCTCATCTTGGGCCAGTGATTGTGGATCCAACCGGCGTCCAGGCCGGCCACAAAGGCTCCCCACACGATCTGCACCAGTAACAGCGCCAGACCCCAGCGGATCAGTTTACGCATGGAGCGATCAATTGGTTTTTTGTCCGGGAAGATCAGATCAAGGGCAACCCAGAGGGTGTAAGCAAAGGTAATGAAGGCAGTAGTCAGGTGCATGGCGAGTCGATAGTGACTGACATCCGGTCGATCTACCAAGCCGCTTTTTACCATATACCAACCCAGGAAACCTTGAAAACCACCTAAAAAAAGTAGAACCAAACATTTGCGGATAGTCGCTTTACTGAGTTGCTTACGCACCAGGAAATAAAGGAATGGTATAATGAAAACCACGCCGATCAGTCGTCCGATCACTCGGTGTATCCACTCCCAGAAATAGATCTGTTTGAAGTCCTCCAGCGTGAAATTAAAGTTGATCTTTTGAAATTCCGGGTACTGCTGATACAGTTCAAAGGCAGCCTGCCACTCGGCCTCATTCATGGGAGGAATGGTGCCCGTGATGAGATTGTAGTCGGACATGGAAAGACCCGAATGTGTTAAACGGGTTATTCCGCCAACTATGACCATGGTGAAGATTAGCGCGCAGCCCGCTAACAGCCAATAGATAACTCCTTTGTGATCCTTCATGATGATTAAACCGGTTTTAAACCTAGGCTGGCTGCCCTTTCCAGCATGAATTGATATGCCGCCTGATGCTCGTTGGGAATCTGTCCTTCGAGTATGGCTTCTTTTATAGCTTCTTTTATGATCCCAATCTCCCGGGAGGGTCCTATGCCAAAAGTGGCCATGATTTCTTCCCCGCTGACCGGTGGTTGAAAGTTTCGGATATGGTCTCGCTCTTCTACCTCGACGATCTTCTCCCGGACACGTTTGAAATTCTGGTGATAACGCTTAAATCGTTTCGGATTTTTGGTTGTGATATCTGCCTCGCATAGTGTCATCAGATCGTCTACGTGGTCACCCGCATCAAAAACCAGCCTGCGAACGGCACTATCGGTTACATCAGATGCCAAAACGATCGGACGGGAACTCATGGTCACCATCTTTTGCACAAACTTCATTTTCTCGTTCAGCGGCATCTTCAAGCGCTTGAAGAGTTTGTAAACCATCTTCCCGCCAACAAATTCGTGCCCGTGGAAGGTCCAGCCGATCTTCTTATCGAAGCGTTTGGTCGGTGCCTTGCCAATATCGTGCAATAGTGCTGCCCATCGGAGCCAGAGGTCATCTGAGGTAGCCGCCAGGTTATCCACCACTTCCAGGGTATGCCAGAAATTGTCCTTGTGGCGCTGACCTTCCATTTCCTCTATCCCTTCCAAGGCGGACAGCTCTGGAAATATCTCCGGTAACAGCCCGGTTTTATGCAGGATAGCAAAACCCACAGAAGGTTTATCTGTAGCCAGGATCTTATTGATCTCATCGACTATGCGTTCCTTGGATACGATCCGTATCCGTTCCGCATTCCGGCCGATGGCCTCCAGGGAAGTTTCTTCTATGGTAAAACCCAGCTGTGTAGCAAAACGGATGGCCCTGAGCATTCTTAGCGGGTCGTCGCTGTAGGTGGTATCCGGGTCCAGTGGCGTACGGATCAGTTTGTTCTCCAGATCCGTCATCCCTCCAAATGGGTCCAGTAATTCCCCGAAATTGTCCGGATTCAAACTAATGGCCAGCGCATTTATGGTAAAATCCCGCCTATTCTGATCATCCTCCAGGGTCCCGTTTTCCACCGCCGGATTTCGACTATCCTTGCGATAGGATTCCTTGCGGGCGCCCACAAATTCCAATTCCAGGTCACCGGCCTTGATCATGGCCGTGCCATAATTCTTAAAAATGGTCACTTTGGGTTTTCCAGAAAGTTTGGAAGAGACCTTCTTGGCCAGGTCGATCCCGCTTCCAATGGCCACTATATCAATATCCTTGTGCGTACCTCGGTCCAGGAAGAAATCCCGTACAAATCCACCGATAACATAAGCATCCAGACGAAGCTCGCTGGCCGCGGAAGAAATATCCTTGAAGACAGGATGATGGATCGCTTTGGGATATGTTTTTGCCATTTGCTTTTGCTTTTGCAAAGGTACGACTACCCCAGTCTACAATCAAGCAAGTAGCCTTTATTTTAGTACGCCCACAGTAGCAAATTGCATATACTTCATATCGGCGGCTCCTCCCAGCATCAGTAGATTCATCAGACGTGGTTTAAGCGATTTACTGGCGTTGATACCTTTTTGCTCGAAAACCTCATATCCTTGATCTTCGAATAACTGGACCATGCTTTTTTGGGTAAACCAACGCAGGTGGGTTCGGTCCATGATCCCTTCATCCTCATGCTTCCATTCGCCTTGGAACAAGAGCTTGAAAAAAGACCTGAAATAACGCATGTTTGGGATGGAACTGATGACCCGTCCACCGGGTTTAAGTTTAGCCTTAAATGATCTCAGAACCGAGTATGGGTCTACCAGATGTTCCAGCACGTCGTTACAATAGATCACGTCAAAATAGTTATCGGGTAGTTGAGCGATGGCGTCCTCGACTGTGGCCGTATAAACCTTGTCAAGTTGTTCACTGGCCAGGTCGGCGAACTCTTTCATGGGTTCTATCCCCTGTACCTCGGCACCGGTCTTTTCTTTGACCATACGACCAAAATTCCCGTTGCTGCATCCTACGTCCAATACGTGTTCCACCTGGGCTGGCAAGAATTCCAACATTTCTTCCCGCTCGTTTTCGTAATAGTCGCGTGGCTTACTTTCGTAATCCATCCCGGTTGTCTTGCTCATAGGCTTAGCTTCTTATCACTTTGACGGTTCCGTCATTTTTAATTTTTATGATGGAGGAGGACCTCTTATTCACCTTGTCTCGATTCCAATTGACCACATAATCAACTCCCTGCACAATGGCCTTGTCAATATCCTTGAATTTAGCCGGTGTAGGCGCTCCGCTGAGGTTGGCTGAGGTCGAGACCAGTGGTTTTTTCAAGCGTTTGATCAGTTCTCCGCAAAAGGTATCTCGAACCACCCTGATGGCCAAGCTGTTGTCTGCAGCGACCAGGTTTTCGGCCACACGAATTGGATCATCATAGACAACTGTAGTAGGTTTATTGGCGTATTTCAGAACGTCGTATGCCATTTCCGGTACCTGGTTCAAATACTGGGAGAGCATGCGAAAGTCATTGACCAAGCAGATCATGGCCTTGTCCCCAGGCCTTTTTTTGAGTTCGAAGATACGGTCGACAGCCGTCGCATGGGTTGCATCACAGCCAATGCCCCAACTGGTATCAGTTGGATAGAGAATGATCCCCCCGGATTTCAGTGTTTTTAAGGCTTTGTCAATTTCTGCTTGCATCCTTCGTTCGTGCCGTTTGTTTATTCTTTAGTGAATTTTTGAGTGATCCGCCCCTTAATAGGGTTGGTAATAAATACCATTTTTTGGGTTTGATCAGACAGACCAGGATCAGATACAAATTGATCATCAACGCATAGGCCCATCCTCGGTTCTTACGGACCACATAGAGATAGGAAATATACGCTTCTTTGTCTATTTCCCGGGAACGGCCAATACTAACGCCCTGATAATGCAATATCCTGGCACCGGGATGCAGCACACACTGTTTGCCGATCTTCCTGAGGCGATGGCCCAGGTCCATTTCTTCAAAATAAAGGAACACATTGGTGTCAAATCCTCCTATAGCGTCAAAATCTGAGCTGCGGAAGAACATAAAGGCACCGTTTACCCAATTGACCACCACAGGTTGATCGTATTCCTTCTTCCGGTCCGGATAGCGCTTGGGATTAGAGGCCTGTAAAAAACCCCGACCAAAAAGTAATTTCCTCAACCCTTTATTGTGATCAAATGAGGGTACAAATTGCCCGTGTTCGTCGTAGTTCTGAGCTGTACAGACCCCAACCTCGGGATGTTCGTCCATATACTGACTTAGGAGACTCAGACCGTCATTCAAGAGTTGGGTGTCGTTGTTTAGGAAGAGCAGGTATTTCCCGCTGACTTCTATCCGGCCGCGCATGTTGCCACCGCCAAATCCTGTGTTGATGTCAGATCGGACCAAATTGATCCTGTGATCCTGGGGCCAATTGTCCAGTAGATATTGATAGTCTTCTTCCTTGGAGTTATTGTCTACCACCACCAATTCGAAATCCAGGTTCTTTGCTGTCTTTTCCAGAACCGACTCCAGGCACTCCAGGGTGTAGCGAGCGGAATTGTAATTGATCAGGATAAGGGCGACGGTTGGCATGTCTCTAAATTAGCTCAAAATTTGCCGATACAATTTCAGGTAGGCCCTGGCAGCCTTGCCCCAGTCAAATGAAGCAGCTCTTTGCTTCGCAGCTTTAGAATGCGCACTGGGGTCTTCATCGTATTTTGCCAAGCCCTTTTCAACCAATTCCGACATGGACTTTGGCTCGAAATCGTCCCAATAAAAGGCCTGATCGCCCCCGATCTCTGGCAAAGAGGTCAGCCTGCTCAGGAAGATGGGTTTGCCATAGGTCATGGCTTCAATGGGCGGAATCCCAAAGCCCTCACGAAGAGATGGAAATACAAAACCCTTGCAATTCTTCAGGTAATATTTCTTGGGCAGCTCGTCGACCTTTCCCGTGATCCAAAGACGCTTTTCCACTCCGATTTCCCTGGCTAAATCCCTGATTTCATTGGCGTAACTAGTATTGTCATTTCCTGAGAGCACTAAGCCGATCCCCGGTAGATCTGCCATCATCTTGACCAGGCTTTTAAAGTTCTTCCGCTCGGAAAAATCACCTATGCTATACAAGTAAGGGAGATCGGGCAGTATTTCCGGTACATATTCTGCTGGCACCTCCGGGTCATTGATGGTATTGCCGTTATAGACCACCTCATGCTGAATACCTATCAGATCAAAATGGGTCAGGGTGTCCTGACGGGCAAATTCTGAAATAAAGACAATGATATCTGCCCGGTCTATCTTATCCTGGAAGAGCAGCCGCATTCGCTCTCGCTCTCCAGGGGACCCTTCATGCATGAAGTGAATGTCGTGAATGGTCAAAATGTAGGGAAGTGGCCTGGCTGGCTCGATCTTAATATTCTGGTTCAAACTGTGCCAAAGGCCATAGCGCTTTCTAATCCTGAAAGGCTTGTGTCGATGAAGCGAGCTGTATTTGCGATATTGAAAAATACTCCCCCATCTTGCTTTCCATTTATCCGGATCTTTTACGTTCAGGACGATCTCCAGGCCCGTAAGATCCTCTTTGCTCATGGCATCCAATAAATTGAGGTTGAACTGCCCCAGCCCCCCGTAGGGATTCTTCAAATTGTGCGCCTCTATAAAAACTTGCTTGTTCATCAATCAATTTTTCGATAGAGCAACCACAGATTGGTATAGCGTTTAAAGACTGAAAAGGCGTTAATGTAAGCCAGGATAAATCCTTCTTTTCCATCTAGAATGCCCAATCGAAGTAAGTATTGGTGCCAGAATCTGTAAAAAGGTCGGAAAAGAAAATGGAACAGATTGGGCCGTTTTTTCCGTTCGTAAAGCATCTGCGCCTGCAGGGCAGAATATCGGTGCAATTTTGCCGTATAGTCGTCCATGCCGGTATAGGTGTGATGAGGTACACGGGTCCTTAACCTGGCAGTGGTGCCCCTTACATTCAGGGTCTCATGAACAAGCCGACCGTTGTAGCGTCCACTTTCTGCCCGAAACAACCTGACCACCCAATCGGTTTGGAAGCCACTGTAGCGAATCTTCTTGCCCATAAAATAGAATTGTCTACGCACCAGGTAGGCATCGGCCTTTGGATTGGCAACCGCGTTTAAGATCTCCTCTCTTAAGGGAGGTGTGACCTCCTCATCCGGGTCAAAGAAAAGGACCCAAGGGTGGGAGGCCTGTTGGATAGCAAAATTCTTCTGGTCGCTAAAATCTTCGAATGGGCGCTGAATTACCTTCACATTCTCAAACCCTTTGGCAATCTTTACGGTGTCGTCCTGGCTGTAAGAGTCGACGATGATGATCTCGTCGGCAAAATCCAGGCTCCTGATGAATCCTTCTATATGGGCGGCCTCGTTAAAGGTGATGGCCAGGGCCGAGATTTTTTGAGTAGTGTCCAACCGTCCGATTATTGAGGTAAAAGTAATAATTTTGACCTGATAAGCTTGTGTAAGGCCATGGCCCGACTCCCCATCTTAATGTACCACCGTGTAAGCCGTTCTCCCGGTAAGGGCCTGACCATATCTGTTGATGATCTGCGACAGCAGCTGAATTATTTGAGGGACAACAAGTATCAGACCTGGCATCTGAGCGAGCTTATGGAATTGGATGAGCTGCCTTCCGGCAAGCATGTGGTGATCACCTTTGATGATGCTACGGAGGACCACCAGGAACTGGTGGCACCGCTACTTACCGAATTGCAATTAAAGGCTACCTTCTTTGTGCCACTGGGACATCTAGGGAAAACCGATAGCTGGAACAAGGGTGAGGTTGATATACTTTCGGCCGATGAGTTGCGCTCATTGGACCAGCAGCTGATCGAACTAGCCCACCACTCCTTTGCCCATCAACCTTTTGATCAAATGGAACGGGAGGAAATATGGGCGGACCTGGATCAGGCAATACAAACCTCAGTTAAAGGTCAGTTGCGGTTAAGTCCGGCCATTGCATATCCATATGGGAAGTTCCCACGGACCAGTCCTGAATTCCAGAATTTTAAGGATATACTAAAAGACAAAGGCATCAAATGGGGGCTTCGTATCGGAAACCGGGTGAATCGCTTTCCCTTTAAAGATCCCTACCAAATACAGCGTCTGGACATAAAAGGGGAATACTCCCTGGGTCGGTTTGCACGTAAATTGAGATTCGGAAAATTCTTCTAAGCTAGCGCAATCCTCTATGTAGCAGCATCAATTTGGCATAGCGCGAAAAGACCCCGTACGCATTAATGGCAGAAATGACCAAGCCGGGAATACCATCCTTGAATCCACCCTTTAAGAAATAGGAACTGAAGAATCGGTATGTCGGTTTAATGAACATCAGGCCTAGACTGGGTTTCTTTCCTTTTTGCTGAAGTTGCTCTGCCTGGAACCAGGCATAGCTTTCTTTTTTACGGATATAATGTTCCAGGCCTTTATACGTAAAATGCAGAACGGGATTCTTTAACTTGGAAATGGGACCCTCGTAATGCAATTTCTCATGAACAAGGCCGGTGTAATGGCAACCTTCCCTTTTAACTAATCTAAGCACATCGTTGCTGTGATGATACAGGAAACGATTCATGTAGAAATGTGGGAAATTCAACTTATATCCCCCATAACGATCACTCTCCATGGCCGACTTGATCTCTTGCTGGAGGGGGTAGGTGATCCGCTCGTCAGCATCCAGGAAAAGGATCCAATCCCCCGTGGCATGTTCCAGGGCGAAATTCTTTTGGGCCGAAAAATTGTCGAATTCTCGCTGCAAGAATACATCGGTAACCTGCTTGGCAATCTCTGGTGTCCGATCTGTACTGAAAGAATCCACGACTATTATCTGATCGGCAAATCGAACAGAACGTAAAGCCGCCGGGAGGTAGTCCTCCTCATTGAAGGTGGGTATGATGACGGTCAAACCAGACATAGCACAAAAGTAGGGGCTTTTGTGAAAACACCGTAAATTTGCAGTCCAATTTAGGGGTATGCAAGGATTAGGAATAACCGTGGTGGTCAGCACCTACAACAATGAGGAATGGCTGGCCAAAGTATTGGAGGGTTATAAATACCAGACCTATGAGAATTTTGAGGTCATGGTGGCCGACGATGGTTCCAGAGCGTCTACCAAGGAATTGATCGATTCCTTCCGGGCAGATTATCCCGTACCCTTGCTGCATGTTTGGCACGAAGATGAAGGCTACCGACGCCAGCGGATCCTGAATATAGCCATTACCGAGGCCAATATGCCATATATCCTCTTTACGGATGGGGATTGTATCCCACGAAAGGATTTTGTGGAAACCCACGCCAAATTTGCAGAAGAAGGATATTTTCTATCAGGGGGTTACTGCAAGCTGCCCATGGATACCAGTAAGGCCATAGTTCCGGAAGACATTGCCGCGGAGCGCTGTTTCGATGTGAAATGGTTAAAACAGCAAGGTACTCTTAAGGGGACACAAGCGCTAAAGCTGAATTCCGGACCGACTGTATCTAGTCTCCTGGATTTCATCACTCCGACCAATGCCAGCTTCAACAATTGCAACTCCTCGGCCTGGAAAGAGGATCTGATCGCTATCAACGGTTACGATGAGCGCATGCAATACGGAGGTCCTGATAGGGAACTGGGCGAACGCCTGGAGAACTACGGTCTGAAGTCCAAACAAATCCGCCATCAAGCCATTGTTCTACACCTAGATCACGCCCGTGGTTACAAGACCAAAGAGTCTTTGGATCGAAACCTGGCCATCCGCAAAGAAGTTAAGGATCAAAAGAAGGTCTGGACGGAGTATGGGATAAAAAAGGGTTAACGGTTAAGGGTTAGCCGTGGGCATGTTTACCAGGTACTCAGATTCCAGAAAACTAGTTCTTTACACCTACATTTCCTTATGGATTTCCGTAACCACGATCTTGAAAATACCCCACGCTTAACCCTTAACTGCTAATGGCTAACGCGCATAGCGCCCATTATCTGAGTACGTAGACTTTAGTCCTGAGTCTGTAGTACAATTCAACAACTACCGACTACTAACTACATACTACCGGCACACTAAAATTAACGGCTAACACTTAACGGCTAACTGCTAACGCACACAGTGCCATCACTCGAATAACGACTAACGAAAAAAATACGGGGAAAGAAATGACGGCGGCTGGGCCCTAAAAGGGGATAACTCCTAACTCTCGCCAAGGGCTCATCCCCTAGATCACCTATTATATCTCCACTTCATTATCTAACTCTATAATCCGGAGGGAGACGGTTCCGGTGTTTTTATTTGTGACTTCAAATTAATCAAAAAAGAGGACAGATTTGGGCTCTTGGCTGTAAAATCTCCCTTACCGTTTTTGTCGAAGTTGTTACTCGCTGATTATCAGCAGAAATAAAAGATGCGCATTCCTGAAAGTTTAGCTATTTTTCTGATATGAATCTGTACTTGAGATGTGTATTGGTCCTTATTTTCGTGCTACCCATAAGTATGAACCTGAGGGCCCAGGACCGGATCTCCCTGGACAGCATACAAGCCCCGGCTGTGATCGACTCGTTATTCATCGACCGGAACCCGGCCAACTATTCGCTGCGAGTATTTACCAATTTCAAGAATCAGAGCTTCTGGTTTGGCGATGGAAACTCCACGGTCAAGTATACACCCAATAATCGTTTTGGGGTCGGGATAGGGATGGCCTCCTCCAAATTGCTCATCGATATTGCCTTCAACCTGAGAACCGATACAGAGAACCCGACCAAGCGCTTCGACCTAAGGGCCTTTTATAAGACCAAACAGCATTTCTTCGACTTCTTTTTTCAGCGTTATAAAGGGTTCGACCAGCGTGTATCAGGACAACCTACGGTCTTTCGGCCCGATGTGGTCTCGGTCACTCACGGTATCAATTATCTGTATCTCTTTAATGAGAAAGACTACCAGGCCGGTCCAGTCCGCAGGGTGATTTCCAAAGAGATAAGCACGGCCTTTAGTTATGGAGCCGGAGGTTTTACCTTGCTGATCTCCCACCAAGGAGACCAGCCCATATTGGGCCAGGGGATCTACCCGGAGAATGAAGCCAATGGGATAGATCGGGTATTTGGGTTGGGAGCTGGAGCACTGGGTGGTGTAGGTGGTTTCTTTTCCTTAGGCGGGAATTTCTATTCGTCAGTCACGTTTAACACGGGGCTAGGGCTTATGTTCAAGGAAGTGGAAGGCCTGGACGGTCGCAGCTATGATCCCGGTGCCTGGCTCTTCCAATTAAATGGGGTAGGTGTCTTGGGTTATGTCCGGGAGCAGTATTACCTCAATCTTTCCATGGAATTGGGCTTCTACGGCACAGACATCACAGACAATCTCTACGAACGCCTGAACGTTGCCCAGGCCAAGCTGGCCTTTGGGTATAAGATCTTTAAGAAGAAAAGGGAACAGAAGCTTCCTTAGCATTATTTCAGCCGATACGCCCCGATCTTCCAATAAGTAGTCTCTTTGTCTGTGGTCACGGTCACAAAGTCCAGTTCGGCCAGGCGGGGTTCTTCTTTGAAATACTCCCAACAACCAACACCTTCCCGAAAAATGGAAACGATCAGTAATCCGTCTGGGTTCAGATGGGCCAGCATGCGGTCCATGACGGCTGGCTTTTTAGAATCCGGGATGTAGTAAAAGGCCTCGTTAAAAATGATGATATCGTACGATTGTTCCGGCTGGTATTCGATGGCATCGGCTGTTACAAATTCGGCCTTAGGGTAATCCATGGCTTGTGCCTGCCGGATGGATTCTGAGGAGAAATCCACCCCGGTGAAATGATGGAATTCAAAATCCGTCATCCGCCTGTTAAGCACTCCATCCCCACACCCGATATCCAGGATGGAAGGGTTGTACTTCCCGTACTTCCTAAAGAAATCTACGATCTGCAGATAGCGGGTGGCTTCTCGTTCACTTTGCAAGCTTTTCCAACGTCCTTTGCGGTATTGTTTATTCCACCGACGCCGTCTTCTCCAATGATGAAACTTGTCTAGCCAATTCACTTTCTCGAAGCCTTAAGGTGATTGTCCAGGAAGGGAGTCAGTTTTTCTGCTATCATTTCCGGGGTCAGTTCACGGTACATGGTTTCCGGGTTTTGTTCGATGGCCTTGCGTTGCTCTCGGGTGAAGCCGTCGTAAAGTTCGGGTTTTTCGTCCAGAAGATGCATGGAATTGTGGATGATCCCATCTTCAAAACTGTTCCAGTCCACTTTCTCAATATAGGGTGAGTAGATAGTAAAAGTCGGTTTATTCAGTGCTTTGGCGATATGAACACTACCACCTTCGTTGGCCACCAGCAGATCGCATTGGTTCATCAGCTTGACAAATCCCCGAATACTGTCCTCGTAGATCTCCATATTGATCTGATCGGGGTAGCGACAAGCCTGGTAGATCTTGAGCGCCTCCTCTTTCTGATGAGGGGCATAATTGAAAAGTAGGGTCACTGCATAGCGTTCGCAAATCCCATCGATAAGTTGCACGATGTAGTCATATGGCATCGATTTTATGGCGGTACTACCCAGGACTCCAACCATGACAACTGGCGGTTTTATCTCATTCAGTCCTCGATATTGACGTTCTTCTGCTTCGAGGTGGATGCGCGGCACATCGTCTATCATTTCCAGGGGAAATACTTGGTCGATGAGGTTGATTCTGTTTTCGATAGCCTTGCCACAGGCCCGGCTGTGAGTTTTGATAAAGGGAACTGGATGAGTGTAAAAGGGCAGAGGTAATCTCTTGCCGGGACGCACAAACCCGATCCGATAATCAGCCCCGGAGAACAGGCACATCAAGCGGCTTTGTAATTTAGCGTAAGGGTCAAAGATGATATCGTAATTCTTCTTTCGAATTTGTCGGATGGTGGATATCAGCACCCCAAATTTCTTCAGCTCTTTATCGTTAGCGACCTCAATGTGATCAATGTTGGGATTGCCTTGTAAAACACCGACTGTATAATCATAGACAAAATAAGTGATATGGCTGTCGGGGAAGACCTTTTTCAGGTTATTGGCAAGCACTGAACTGATCAGTACATCGCCAATCCGCTTATTCTGTATCACCAGTATTTGTTTCATATCCTTTACCTTCGCAAAGTATCTTTTTTTATCCAAAATCAGAGCAGCTATGCGCGAAAATTGGGTGGTGGCCCCGGAATTCAAAGAGCTCAACAAGCAGCTTAGGCAAGCCGTGGCTCAGTTTGACCAGACAGGGGAACTCATCGTGGCGGGAGACCGCAACACCATCCGAAAAGTAGAGATAAACGGAAGTTGGTATTCCATCAAACGCTTTAAGATACCCAATGCCTTTCAATCCCTGGTTTATCGCTTTCTGCGCAAGTCCAAGGCGCAACGTTCTTATCTCTACGGAATGAAACTCCTGGCTGCCGATCTGGGTACACCAACCCCGGTAGCTTATTTGGAGCAATTCGGTCTCGGTCTGAAGCAGAGCTTTTACATCAGCCGTCATTTGGACTATGATCTGGATTTCAGGGTGCTGATCCACAAACCGCTCTATCCGGATCGAAAGAAGATCCTGCGGCAGTTTACAAAGTTCACCTACGACCTTCACCAACAAGGCATTCAATTCCTGGATCATTCTCCTGGGAATACGCTCATCGTTAAAGTTGGGGAAGACTATCATTTCTATCTGATCGACCTGAACCGCATGCGATTTGGAACCATGAACCTGGAAAACAGGATGAGAAATTTCCGGAGGCTCTGGCTGTCCAAAGCAATGATCAAGGTGATGGCTCCTGTCTATGCTGAATTGTATGGCGAATCAACAGACCACATTCACGAGCTTATGCTCAGGTACAGTGGCCAATTTCAGAAGAAGATCACTGCGAAAAAGGTCAGAAGGCGCAGAAGAAGAAGTTAAATTTCTGTTGCGGCATTTTGACTCGGGATTCAAGTATTCACAAAAGGGTGCTCTGATCTTTGCCTGGGAACCGATTTTTAAGGACTAACTTACAACGGGAGGGGAACAACGCCCCAAGGTAGAACTGAGTTAGCCGTTAAGTATTAAACCTTAAGTGTGGATAATCCTACCTCTTGCGGGCGAGCAGTAATTCGTGAATCGTGATTGGTGATTCGTAAATTTTAACTTTTAATAACGACTAACGACTAACGCATCAAACCGACACCCCATATTCCCGCAATGCAGAATTCAGGGAAGTCTTCTTGTCCGTACTTTCCTTGCGCTTTCCGATGATCAGGGCGCAGGGCACCTGATAATCTCCGGCAGGGAAGGTCTTGGTATAACTCCCTGGTATCACTACGGATCTGGCAGGAACCACCCCCTTGGTCTCGAAAGGTTGCGGTCCGGTCACATCTATGATCTTGGTCGATGCTGTCAGTACTACATTGGCTCCCAATACGGCTTCTTTCTCGACCCGTACGCCTTCAACTACGATACACCTACTACCGATAAAGGCATTGTCCTCAATGATCACAGGGGCTGCCTGCAGGGGTTCCAGGACCCCGCCAATTCCTACACCACCACTCAGGTGAACCCCTTTACCGATCTGGGCACAGCTACCTACGGTTGCCCAGGTGTCCACCATGGTTCCGCTGTCTACGTAGGCGCCAATATTGACGTAACTCGGCATCATGATCACACCTTGAGCGATAAATGCTCCATGACGAGCAACAGCATGGGGTACCACCCGGATTCCTTTCTCTTTGTAGCCTGTCTTCAGCGGAATTTTATCGTGGTATTCGAAAATGCCAACCTCGCTGGTCTCCATTTGTTGAATGGGGAAGTAAAGTACGATCCCTTTCTTGACCCATTCATTCACTTGCCAACCATTTTCAGTGGGTTCAGCGCAGCGCAGTTCTCCCAGGTCGCAAAGACGAACCACTTCCCGGATGGCTTGTTGTGTTTCAGCTTGGTTTAGTAGTTCCCGCTTGTCCCAGGCGGCTTCAATTAAGTTCCGAAGATCGTTCATATCAGGCTTCAGTTTATTTTGGAGATGCAAAGATACTTAAGGCAGTTGGGAAGTAAATTGGATTTGGCTTACTATTTGGCAAAGCCGTAAATTTGCACCGACAATGGCACGAGTTTTGGCGATAGATTATGGAAGAAAACGAACCGGATTAGCGGTTACCGACCCTTTACAACTCATCGCATCTGGCCTGACCACGGTTCCTACAGCAGAATTGTTCGCCTTTGTTGAGGAGTACATCAAGCAGGAGGAGGTCGAGTTGATCCTGGTTGGAGAACCCAAGCAGCGGGATGGTTCGGCTAGCGATATAGAAGAGAGGATCGCGAAATTCGTACGGAGGTTACGGCAGGAAATACCTCAAATCCCGGTTGAGCGGGCGGACGAACGGTTTACGAGTAAAATGGCCTTCCAGGCGATGATCGATGGTGGTTTGAGGAAGAAGAAGCGGGCCGACAAGGGCTTGGTAGACAAAGTTAGCGCCACCATTATCCTGCAGGATTATTTAGAAAGAAAACAATGATTTACCCAATAGTAGCATATGGCGACCCGGTTTTAAGGGTGAAGGCCAAGGAAATTGAACAAGATCACCCTAAGTTGGACGACATCCTCTCCAATATGTGGGAGACCATGTATGGAGCCAATGGGGTAGGTTTGGCTGCTCCACAGGTAGGTTTACCTATTCGGATCTTTCTAGTGGACACAGATCCTTTTGCTGACGATCCGGACCTAAGCCCGGAAGAACAAGAAAAGTTAACTGGTTTTAAGAAGGTCTTTATCAACGCCAGGATGATAGAGGAAACCGGTGACGAGTGGGCCTTCAATGAGGGTTGCCTCAGTATACCGGACATCCGGGAGGACGTGTTCCGTCAGGATACCATTACCATCGAGTACTACGACCAGAATTTCAAGAAGCACAGGGAAACCTATGACGGTATCGCCGCCCGGGTTATCCAGCATGAGTACGATCACATCGAGGGTATTTTATTTACCGACAAACTCTCCGCCTTAAAGAAGAGGCTGATCAAAGGGAAATTGGCCAATATCTCCAAGGGGAAGATTAACATTGAATACCGCATGCGGTTTCCTCAGGCTAAAAAGAAACGTTAATTCGATTGTCCGTTGTAGAGAAAGTTTTCATCTTTGCCGCCAATAAGCCAATGACCTCAAAGCATAACACATGAGTTTGGATAAAATTCTTTCGATTTCCGGTAAACCAGGACTTTACCAATTGATCACCCAGACCCGTACCGGGTTTTTGGCCCAATCGTTACTGGATGGTAAGAAGCTGAATGTCAATGGGCATAACAGTGTAAGCCTGTTGTCCGAGATCGCCATCTATACACTCACAGAAGAGGTGCCACTGGGAGACGTTTTCCAAAAGATCTACGACAAGGAGGAAGGCAAGGAGGCCATTAGTCATAAGTCCAGCAAAGATCAACTGGAAGAGTATTTCTTCGAGGTCTTGCCAGATTATGACGAAGATCGTGTCTACGCCAGCGATATCAAGAAGGTTGTGCAGTGGTATAATTTACTGGTGAAGAACGACTTGACCGACTTTTCACTTTCAGAAGAAGTAGCAGCAGAAGAGGAAGAATAGGCTGAGCTTTTCACGGGCTGCATTGTTGATAAATTGATGCCCGATTCCCCTTAATTTCGATTAGATTTATCCTATGAACAATCGCAATGCCCAATTGCAGGCACTGGACCGCCTGTTGACCATCATGGACGAGCTCAGAGAGCAATGTCCCTGGGACCGCAAGCAGACCATGGAGTCTTTACGCCACCTGACCATAGAGGAAACCTACGAACTTGGAGATGCCATTTTGGAGAATGACTTGCAAGAGGTTAAAAAGGAACTGGGGGATCTACTGTTGCACATCGTTTTTTACGCCAAGATCGGTAGTGAAACCAAAGATTTCGACATTGCCGATGTAGCCAATGATATCTGTGAGAAACTCATTGCCCGCCATCCCCACATTTATGGAGATGTAGAAGTGGCCGACGAGGAGGAGGTCAAACAGAATTGGGAGAATCTCAAACTCAAGGAGGGTAAGAAAAGTGTTCTGCAGGGCGTACCCAAGTCTTTACCGGCACTGGTCAAGGCCAATCGGATACAGGACAAGGTAGCCGGGGTTGGATTTGACTGGGAGCAACCGGAGCAAGTGTTCCAAAAGTTGCAGGAAGAACTGTCCGAACTTCAAGAAGAGGTGAAAATGGGTCAGTCCGATCGTATTGAGCAAGAGTTTGGCGACGTGCTCTTTTCCATGATCAATTATGCCCGCTTCTTAAAGGTGGATCCGGAAAATGCCCTGGAACGCACCAATAAAAAGTTCATCAAACGCTTCCAATACCTGGAAGGCAAGGCCCGCGAGAGCGGTAAACAGTTAAGGGATATGACCCTGGCCGAGATGGACGTATTCTGGGAAGAGGCTAAGCAACTCTAATCTTCACTACTCTCTTCGGCGGTATCTGCTGCTGCTGGTTCTTCCTTGGGAGGACGGGTCAATACTCTGAAGGTCTTTAGTTTATCCTTCCATTTTTCCAATTCGGTCTTATGCTGCCCGATATTTTTATGCACTTCGGCCACCAAGGGGTTGTCGTCTGCAACATGTTGGAAGAAACCGAGATTGTTCTCCAATTGCCCGATCTCTTTTTTGACCTCGTCTATTTTCTTGCGCAAGAAGATCTCCTCGTTGTTCAGTTTACGCTGGTCTGCCTCGGCTACCAGTGTATTTACCTTGGCTTCAAACTTAAACAGTTCCGACTGTTGCTTATCCAGCTTTAAGGTGTTCAGGTGAGCATCGATCGCTTTGTTAAACTGCTGGTCGATATTCTTCTTTTTGATAGGTACCCGGCCAATGGCCTTCCACTGGTCCATTTTTTCTCGAATGGTTTCCAAGTCCGCCTCCTTCTCACCAGACAGTTTCATGCCTTTGATCTCCTCCAGCATGGCTTGTTTGGTCACCAGGTTTTCTTCTTCTTGTTTGCTGGCCTGGTTGCGCTTCCCATGAACTCGGTCAAAGTAGTTGTTACAGGCTTCCTTGAATTCCTTCCAGATCTTATCACTTTCCTTGCGAGGTACATGTCCGATCTTCTTCCAATCCTGCTGGATCTTCTTCATCAATGCGGTAGTGGTCTCAAAGTCATCACTATCCTTGTTGTCATGGGCGATCTTCACCAACTCTCTTTTCTTCTCCAGGTTCACGAACTGATCCTTCTTTTGATCTTTATAAAAGTTGTTCTTCTGACGGTTGAAGTCCCTGGTGGCATCCTTAAACTGATTCCACAGTTCTTTGTTCTTGGTGCGCGGTACAGGGCCCAGTTCAAAGAATTCATCCCTTAATTTCTGTACCCGCTTGATGGCCTGCTGCCAGGCCTGGTGACTGGAGCCAGCCTTGGGTTGCTGATCTGAGATCTGATCCACTATCGCCTGTTTCTTCTCATAATTGGCCTCCAGGATGACATCCTGGTCCTTCAAGAAAGCTTCTCGCCGGTCGTGAATCTTTTGGGTAGCATCACTAAAACGCTTCCAGATTTCCTCACGATGTTCCTTGGCCACAGGTCCTATCTCTTCCTTCCATACCTTGTGAAGGGTTTGCAGTTCCCGGAAGGCCTTGGGAACATTTTCTTCTTGTCCAAGCTCTTCGGCCCGTCCAATCAGACGTAATTTCTTTTCCAGGTTATGTTTGAAGTCCAGGTCCCGGAATTCCCGGTTCAAGTGAAGGAAATCATAGAAATTCTCCACATGATGCCGGTAGGTATTCCATACGGTATTGTACTGGTCACGCGGGATTGGGCCAGCTATATGCCATTGGTCCTGTATTTCCTTGAAATGTTTATAGGTAGTGTTGATGTTCTCGTCTACACTGAGCAATCCTTTCAGCTCTTCGATCAGTTCTTGCCTTTTTTCCAGGTTGGCCTGCAGATCCTTTTTTACCTTCTTGTAATGATCTGCCCGTTTCTCCTTGTATTCAAAATAGACCGAATTGAACTGCTTCCGCAGGGGAGTGGTATAGTGGAAGTCGATCTCGTTCCCACCTTCGGCCAGGAATTTTTCCTTTTCGGCATCCAGTTCTGCCTGGAATTTACCATTAAATGACGACCGTATCTGGTCCACTTCATTTTTGATCTGCCCCATATTACCTGCTTTCAGCAGGCCTCTAAATGCTTCAATAAGTTCCAGCTGGGACAGTTTACCGTAGTCGATCTCCACCTTTTTCTCCTCAGGTTTTTCCTCTGGAGATTCTTCGGCTTTGTCTTCTGGAGTATCTGCCGCCTTTTCTGGATCGGCAGTAGCTTCTGCAGGCTTTTCCTCCTTTTCAGGCTCAGCGGTTTCGGTCTTTTCAGTGACCGGATCTTCAGCCGGTTCTGTCTCCTCGGCACCTTTTTCCTCGGCTTTTAAAGCAGCCTCTGCTACCGGCTCTTCGGATTTTTCCGGTTCGGGCGAGGCGGGAGTTTCAGCGGCCTCGGGTTCTGGAGTCTCAGGTACCTCTGGTGTAGGAGTGGTTTCTTCTTTAGGATCACTGGATGTGATCTCTTTGTCTTTTTCTGGCAATTTTTCGTCGGACATAGCGGGCTATGTTTAGGTTCTTGAAGCTTGGGTCAAGATACTAACAACCCCCTTAATCGCAAAGGAAGAGGCTTGTTTTTACTATTTCTTAATAAGTTCTTAGGGATTCCAGATGGCCCAGGCGGCTTCTGCCTGTTCCACCAGCATCTGATAACCATTGCTGGTTTGGCACCCCATTTCCTCGCCCTTGGCCATAAACTGGGTTATGGCTGGGTTGTAAATGAGGTCAAAAAGGAGTTGCTTGGGTTTTAATCCTTCGTAGGGTATATCAGGGTATCGATCAACCTCTGGATGGGTTCCCAAAGGGGTACAGTTGACAATCATCCCAAAGTGAGCAATCATGTCAGCGTTTAGCTCGCTATAGGTCAGGTCAGCCTCAATTGAGCGAGAGACCACCTTTACATTATAACCCATGATTTTTAGCGCGTAAACTACAGCTTTGGAAGCTCCGCCTGTTCCAAGGACCAGGACCTTATCGGAAGACAGCGGTAAGTAACTCTCCAATGCGCGAGCAAAACCGATGTGATCGGTGTTGTAACCGTGCAATTCCCCGTAAACTGTCCGTTTAATGGTGTTAACTGCACCTATCTGTTCGGCATCTTCATCCAGTCGATCCAATAAGGGAATGACAGCCTGCTTGTAGGGGATGGTTACGTTATATCCTTTAACATCGGTCAGATTTTGCAATACCGGCTGCAATTCACTTTCACCAGGCAGATCAAAATTCTCATAACTGTGGTCCAACTCCATTTCCTCGAATTTCTTCGCAAAATAGCCACGAGAGAAGGAGTAGTCTATGTTCCTGCCTATCAGTCCAAATCTAGCCATCCGTTAATTGCTTATTTCTTCTTTGATAGATATCCAGTCCCAGTACGATGCCTATCCCTAACAAGATGAAGAGTATGGCCAGCAAGTTCTCAGCATCCAGGGAACTGGGCCAGTATCTCTCGTAATTATCGATAATAGGTTTACCGCTGGAATCCAGCATGGGTGTTCCGTCTGGCTTGAGGTCGTAGATGGTGTTCTTCCAAGGCCAAACCACCCCCAGAGAACCGGTAATGAACCCGATGATCACGGCGAAGGTAGGCTGATGGAATCGTTTTAATACATAGGCCAGCATATGGGAAAGGAAGATCAATCCGGCCAGTGATCCTAGAGAAAAGACCACCAGGATGATCAGCAGGTCGATCCGCTCTGGATTGTCCATAAACGCGGTACTACCACCGATGAGTTCGGCCATGGTATCGTAAAGCGCATTTACCGCATCGACCAATAGCAGCACATAATTTCCTATCAGGATCAGGATAAAGGAACCGGAGAGTCCGGGTAAGGTCATCCCTGACACCGAGATCATTCCGCAAAAGAAGACAAAGATCAGGTTCCTGTTCTCGGTAGCGGGTTCGAGGAAACTGATACCTATACCCACCATGACCCCGAGTAGCAAATAGACCATGTTGGCCCGGGTCCAATCTCCAAAATCCTTGGCCACATAGTATATGGAGCCGATGATCATACCGAAGAATGCACTCCAGACATAGAGTTCGTAATGCACCAAAAAGTAGTCTAGAAGTTTGGAAACACTGAAGTAACTGACGATCATCCCCAGGAAAAGCAATCCCAGGAACCGACCGTTGATGTACTGATAAAAACTTTTGAATCGGCCATTGATGAGCAATTTGAAGGCTTTGCTATTGATCTTCTGCAGGGAGTAGATGAACTCCTCATAGAAACCGGCAACAAAAGCGATCATACCACCCGAAACACCGGGCACCTTGTTGGCTGCCCCCATGGCGAGGCCTTTTAGGAACAACCAGATCCGGTCGCTTAATGTCCGGGTCTGCTCCATTTAGTCTGGGGATTTTCTGGATGCTGCGAGGAACTCGATTGCAAACAAGATCCCAAAACCGATTGTTGTCATACCGATCGCCAACATAAGCTTAGGCTCACCGGTATAGTCCGCAGGCCAAACCGATCGCTCCAGGAAAGGAACTTCTTCACCATGGCTGTTGGTGCGATAACTGATCACCTGCTTCCAGGGCCAGATCTTGTTCAGGGCCCCGATCATAAATCCAGTCAACACAGCTAGGGTCAAATCCTTATAGTTTTTGAACATCCAGTTGAGCCCACCACTGAATACCTTGAGTCCGATGACCGCACCTATCGCAAAGACCGTCAATTTTAGGCCTGCACTGCCCATTGCACTGCTGTCTCCCGACCCCAGGGCTGCCGTAAAATCATTTACCGTCCCGATGACGGCCGTATAGGCGCCGATCAGTAGGAGGATGAAGGCTCCAGAAATACCGGGTAATATCATGGCGATGATGGCCACAAAACCGGCCAGGAATAGGAACCAAGTGCTTTCGGGGCTTCCAATGGGTTCCGTGATGGTGATCATATAGGAAATGATAGCTCCCAACAAAATAGCTACCACCACGGGAATATTCCATTTGCCGATGTCTCTTCCTACGTAAATAATACTGGCCAGAATCAGGCCAAAGAAAAAGGACCAGACGGCGATAGGGTGGTGCTCCAAGAGCCAGGCAATTGCTTTGGCCAAAGACAGTATACTCACCAATATCCCCCCGAATAAGGCCGTAAGAAATCCAAGATTATATTTGCTCCAGGCTGCTTTGATCCCATCCTTCTTCCAGCTCTTAAAAAAGCCCAGATCCAGACCGTGTATGGTCTCGATCAACTCTTCGTAGATCCCGCTAATAAAGGCGATGGTACCACCAGATACACCCGGGACCACATCGGCGGCCCCCATAGCAATACCCTTTAAACTTAACAGAAAATACTGTCTGAAATTCCTACCCGGCATAGACTATTGAGTAAACCTCAAAAGTAGCGAAATTATAGGGAAGGCTTTTGGTGGGATCGGATAATTTGCTGGACTGTATCCCGGTCGTAAACCTGGGGAATAGTTCCTCAATCACTATGGTGAAATCGGGGTCCAGGTCCAGTCCATTCTTGAGGTGAAACTCGGCCTTGCAAGGTTCGTTCAGGGTAAAGAACAGTCCGGCTAAGCGGAATTCGATCTCCGGGCTTTCCGGGTAGAATTCTGCTGCCTGGAAGAGATTGTTCACCGCTGCCTGGTTCTCACCTAACTGTAACAGGATATCACATCGTACCAGCCAGGTGTCCTGTTCATAATTTCCCAGCTCTAGGGCCCGACGATAACCGTGTTCGGCCTCTTCGAACAGATTTAAGCGGTTATTGATCTTGGCATAGCGTTTCCAGTACAAGACATTTTCACTGTCTATATTGATGGCCTTGTCGATGTAATACAGGGCTTTCTGATAATTTTTTTGCCTGAAGTAGAAGTCTGTTATAGCGATCCATCCTTTATCCAATAAGCCATCCTCTTCCACACATTTGTTATAGAATTGTAAGGCCTTGTCCAGGTGGCCTAACCGCTCGTGGCACTTCCCGATCCGCAATAAGGCAAAACTGGTGGGGTCGTCCAGCCCTAGGGTGATACTATAACAATCGATAGCTTGCTGGTAGCGCCCTAATTTTTCCAAGGTCTTACCCTTCTCCAGGTAAGCGCCAATAAAGCGATCGTCGCTGATAACGGCAAAATCAAAGGCGGCCAGCGCTTTTTGATACTGCTTTAGTATGTAATATTGCTTACCTACCTGATGCCAGCCCACTTCGCTGTAGGGGTTTTTGTTCAGGAATATATTCAGATAATCGATGGCTGCCTCATGCTGCTCCAGGTACTCAAAGCAGTAAATGATATTGTATAGTGCCGTATAATCCGAGTCGTCCTGTTCCAGGCACTTCATAAAGTAGTACTTGGCGTTTTCGAAATCCTCGATAAAGAGGTATTCCATACCCAATAGGGAAAGTACATCTGCCTGGTCGTCGGTAATGCTAAGGGCTTTTTCCAACAGCTTAATGGCCTTATTGTGCTTGTCCCGGCGGGAACAGATATTTGCCTTCTGAATGTAAACCTCCTCGTTGGACTTCTCCAGGATGTAGATCTCATCCAAAAGTATCTCGGCTGTGTCCAGTTCGTTCTCGAATATATGCATCTCAACCTGGAACAGTTTCAAGTTGGTACTCGAAGGATGTTGTTCCAGACCCATCTTGGTAGCCTTTTTGGCCAAGGCGATCTTTCCATTCTCCAAATAATACTGAATGATGTTCTCAAACTCTTCGGAGTCGAAGAAGTAGACATCATTCGTTTTCAGCATGGATTCGAATTTGGAAAGAGAGAAGTCGTTATGCTCGTTAGGGCTTAGTTGCATACGCGGGGCGTTAACAGGTTCTTCTTCTTAAAGATAGTAACCTAAAGAGGAGTTCAAGAGTCGTGCCGCTATTCTTGTTAACGGGGTTATCAACACGGAAAAACTTTGTAAGTAATTGATATAAAGTGATTTAAATCAATTTAGCTGGAGGCTGCAATTTCGTCCAAAACGGTACGAATAAGCTGACAACCCGCCATGATCTCTTCTTCGCTAACGGTAAGTGGTGGGGTCACGCGGACCGCACAAGGCTCGAATAACAGCCAAAAAAGGATCAATCCACGGTCCTGGCAAGTCAGGATCAGGCGGTTCACTTGTTCTGGATCTTCCAGCATAAAAGCCAGCATAAGGCCCCGGCCTCGGACCTCTTTAATAAGAGGATGCTTTAATTGCTCCCTAATGAGTATTTCCTTTTCCAGTGTTCCTGGGATAAGATCTGTATTCAATAGTTCTTTTAGCGTGGCCAGAGCCGCGGCTGCGATGACCGGATGGCCACCAAAAGTGGTAATATGACCCAGTTTCGGATTGTCAGCCAGCAACTGCATATCATCGTGGGAACCGATGAATGCACCTATGGGCAGGCCACCGCCCATACCCTTGCCAATAACCAGGATGTCCGGTTGAATGCCGTAATGTTCAAAGCCAAATAATTTCCCGGTTCGGCCAAATCCAGGTTGTATCTCATCCAGGATCAGCATCGCACCTACTTGGTCACATCGTTTCCTGACCGCCTCCAGGTAACCCAATTCCGGCAGAATGAAGCCAGCTCCACCCTGTATGGTTTCCAGGATCACAGCTGCAGTATTCTCATCTATCTTATCCAGCGCCTCCTTATCGTTGAAAGGAATGGCATGGCAATCAGGGAGCATGGGTTCAAAAGGTGCTTTCCTGGGTTCGTATCCCATGATGCTTAACGAGCCATAAGTGTTACCGTGATAGGCCTTGTCTGCATAAAGGAATTTACTTCTGCCAGTTACCCGCCGGGCCAACTTCATGGCCCCTTCCATGGCCTCGGTTCCGCTGT
Source organism: Aureitalea marina (assembly GCF_002943755.1). Taxonomy (NCBI): domain Bacteria; kingdom Pseudomonadati; phylum Bacteroidota; class Flavobacteriia; order Flavobacteriales; family Flavobacteriaceae; genus Aureitalea; species Aureitalea marina. Next base: position 1,577,048 of record NZ_MQUB01000001.1, on the reverse strand, counting down.
TTACCAAATAGGTAGTAGACAATTCTGGTGGTAACTGATCCGCCAACAATTTGCACAGCTCAAGGGCCGGTTGCTGCACATATTCGCCATAAACCATCACATGGGCGTATTTATCCATTTGGTCTTTTACGGCCTTCACCACTGCGGGGTGGCTGTGCCCCAGTGTACAAGCGGATACGCCCGCCACAAAATCCAGGTAGGCCTTGTCCTGCTCATCGTAGATATAAGAGCCTTTAGCCCGCTTCACGGTCATGGCCAGAGGATGAGGTGTGGTCTGTGCCTGGTATTTTAAAAAGTCAGATTTCACCCGTTGTCCTTCTTTCGCGTAGAGTTCAGAATCAAACTGTCCCTGACCCTCCTGTTTCTAAGTGCTTCACTGTCCTTTTCGTCCTTGGGTTGTGATAAAGGCAAGGGTTCGCCTTCTCGGGATTGCAGATCCTTGGTCTGCAACTTGGATTGAGGCGCGATCTGAATCTCTTCTTCCGGTATGGGATCAAAGAAGGCACCCTGATCACTGGGTAGGGGGATACCTCTAATCTTGGGAAGGACGGGTTCCGGTTTACCTAAAAAAAGATCGTCTATGGTCATCAGCCTTTCATCTCCCCTCCATTGGAAGCCCGGCAGTATTCTGGCATTTTCCGGGAATTCTGACGGCGGATAGACCTTGCCCGGAACTTTCTTGATAAAGCGCATCCCCTGTATCTGCTGCTCTTCCAGGTAGAGTTGAATGGAACTAGAGACGGTATTATCTATCCCTACTAATTCTCCGCTATCGTTGCGGTTGTAGTAGATGACCTGGGCATTTTTGATGATGTTGACCGTGTCCAGTTCATTGTCCGTAAACAAACCGATCAGTCTTTGTCCTTTGACCTGGTTATAGCCAGCACTGTCCTTTTGGACCAGGAAGGCGTTGTTAAAGACCTTCAGGGTATCCAGTTGTTCCGTCTGTTTGTTGGACAGGATGTGGATGGTATCTCCTATCATCTGATTCTCTCCACTCCACAGCACCGGTTCCCGTATCAGTTTGGTGATGCCGGCTTGTTGGTCCATAAAGATGGAATCGCATTTTCCGCTGGTGGGCTCTTCTCCCGGTTGCCCGGGTTTGAACATACGTGCGCGGTAAAAACCCCGTATAATTCGTTCTTCCGGTTTACCGGTTACTCTCAGGGTATCGGCATGGACATAGACCGAATCATTGTCTCGCAAGGTAACGGCAACGGCTCGCTTCGTAATAAATACAGAATCCTGATCCCTATATACTTCTGCATAATGTCCGCGGATCACACTTTGATTGAGGGTGTCCAAGACCCTGATGTGGTTGGTGGCCGAAGCAAAACCAATGTTGCGGTTAAAATAGATGGAATCTCCATAAAGTGTCCGGTTGTCGTAATCTATCCGGGAATTTTTGATGAAGTAACCCACATCCCGCCGTGTATCGTAATAGCCTCTTTCGCAATAGACCGTACTGGTCTCTCCTTCTATGGTTGATTTTCCATAAAGATAGGCTCCACCAGATTCGGAGTAGAAATCCAATTGGGGTGATCGCACCACATACTTGGGGTTGACGATCTTCACACTGGAGAGGAACTGGTATTTCTTGGTCTCGGCAAAATAGCGACCTACCCGGCTTGTCAGTACACTGGCTGTATCCCTCACTGTGCCACCAGACCGGTAATAGGCCTGCTGTTTGATGCGGTCAAAGTAAAGGGTGTCGGTCTGTAAGGTGGTCTGGGGCTCCGTCAGGACCACATTGCCACTGGCAAAGGCAAAGGAGGTGTTTCCGTTGTATTCGCCGTATTTGGATCGCATGGTTACCGTATCGCCCTGGGTAATGCGGACATTTCCATAGGCCTTGACAAAGTTGTCATTCAGATAGACATAGGCCTGATCACACCACATCTCTATGCCTTCGTGTACAATATAGACCTGGCCGGAATTATCCTTGGTATAGATTACAGCGTTTGGGAATTCCGGTTTCTTCTCTAAGTATCCGGATTTAACAGAGACCTTGGTCGTGCCCTCAGAACGGCTATCCTGAGCCTGTAAATTGAACAGGCTGAAGGATATCGCTACAATGAGGATGATTCGGATCACTCCTTCTAACAGTTTTTCAATGGTATTTCCGCCGCTCTAGCGGTGGATGGTCTGCTTGCGGTCAGGACCAACAGAGACTATGCTGATCGGAACCTGCAATTCCTTCTCCAGGAAGGTAATATAAGCATTCAGGGCATCCGGGAACTGATCCTCGGAACTCATCTGTGTCAGATCTTCTTCCCATCCTGCCATTTCGGTGTAGATGGGTTCCACATTCTCCGCCTCGATGTTGTAGGGAAGGTGCTGAATGACCTCGCCTTTATAGCGATAGGCCGTACATACCTTCAGGTGATCAAAGCCACTAAGTACATCGCCTTTCATCATCATCAACTGGGTCACTCCATTCACCTGGACGGCATATCTAAGGGCTACAAGATCCAACCAGCCACAACGTCTGGGTCGTCCTGTTGTAGCACCAAATTCGTTTCCAACCTTGGCCATGGTCTTACCATAGTCGTCAAAGAGTTCGGTAGGAAAGGGGCCGCTACCTACCCGGGTGGTGTAGGCTTTAAAGATCCCGAATACCTCACCGATCTTTCCCGGAGCAATTCCGAGACCAGTACAGGCTCCAGCTGCCGTGGTATTAGACGAGGTTACATAGGGGTAGGTCCCAAAGTCGATATCCAGTAAGGATCCTTGAGCACCTTCCGCCAATATGGTCTTTCCTTTAAGCTGTGCCTGGTGCATATACTCCTCAGAATCGATGATGGGCAATTGTTTTAACACCTCTACCGCTTGGAAGAACTCTTCTTCCAATTCGGGTAGATTGTATTGCAGGTCCACCCCGTAAAAGTCGATCATGGCCTCATGCTTATTGGCCAATGCCCGGTATTTCTCTTTCCAGTTCTCCAGTTCGATGTCCCCCACACGGATACCGTTGCGTCCGGTCTTGTCCATGTAGGTTGGGCCAATTCCCTTTAGTGTCGAACCGATCTTCGCCTTACCCTTAGAAGCTTCTGAGGCAGCGTCCAATAAGCGGTGGGTTGGAAGGATCAAGTGAGCTTTACGCGAGATCCTGAGCTTTTTACTCAGATCCAGGTTGAATTGAGCCAGGTTATCCAGTTCTTTTTTAAAGATGACTGGATCGATGACCACGCCGTTTCCGACAAGGTTTTCCGCATTGTCGTGAAAGATCCCGCTGGGGATGGTGTGTAATACATGCTTGATCCCGTCAAATTCCAGGGTGTGTCCTGCGTTTGGTCCGCCCTGAAAACGAGCAATGATGTCGTAGTTTCGGGTCAAAACATCGACGATCTTTCCTTTCCCTTCGTCTCCCCATTGGAGCCCCAGTAGCAAATCTACTGCCATATACTAAGCCTTGGTTGATTTACGATTGCCGTAAAAGTACAGCGAGTGGTTGGTAATCTCGATATTGAAGACTTCCTCAATTGTCTTTTTGATAGACTGTATGCGCGGATCACAAAACTCGATCACTTCTCCGCTTTCTAGGATCACGTGGTCGTGCTGTTTGTCAAAATAAGACTTCTCGTAGTGAGCCTGGTTTTGTCCAAACTGATGTCTTCTGACCAATCCGCAATCCAGTAAAAGCTCGATTGTGTTGTACAGCGTTGCCCGGCTCACCCGATAGTTCTTGTTCTTCATAAGGATATAAAGCGACTCTATGTCGAAATGATCCTCATGATCGTAGATCTCCTGAAGAATAGCGTATCGTTCCGGTGTTTTACGATGCCCGTTTTCCTCCAAAAAGGAGGTAAAGACATTGTGCACGATGGCTTGATTACTGGACTCGGTCTTGTTGTTCATATCGAAGTGGCAAAGATACTGAAAATCCAAGGATTTACACCCGTGATACCTTCTCTATGCCGTTAATTTTTTTAATATTTCGGACCAGGTTGTCCAGGCTGGATTTGTTCTTGACAACAACGGTGATCTTCCCTTTGAAGGTACCATCATCTGTATCGAAATGAACGCTTTTCATGTCGATATGTAAGTTGTTAGAAATCACTTTGGTAAGGTCGTTCACCAATCCCATCTGATCGATCCCTGTGATCTGCAACGCAGCCTTGAATTCGGACTGTGTGCTGTCTATCCATTTGGCCGACATGATGCGGTAACTGTAATTACTTTGCAACTGCAGGGCATTGGGGCAGCTCAGTTTATGCACCTTGATACCGTCATTGACGGTCAGGAATCCAAAGACATCATCTCCCGGGATGGCATTACAGCAGTTGGACATCTTGTATTCCAACTTGTCCTCGTCCTTACCAAAGACGAGTTGGTCGTACTTCACCGTCAGCTCTTCCCGGTTCACATCTTCTGGTGCTGATGGCCTTCTGATCCTGTTCTTAAAGAAACTGACAAAGGCATTGTTTCGAGAGGCCGCAAAATCCTTGAGCATGGAATTGTCTATAATTCCGGCTCCCACCCGGTAAAATAGGTCCAGGCTGGTCTTCAGTTTGAAATAGACCACCAATTGGTTAACGGTCCTTTCGTCCAGGGTGATCTTGAGGGATTTCAATTTTCTGGTCAAGACCACCTTTCCTTCTGCGGCAATTTGTTTTTGCTCTTCCTTGAGGGAGGATTTGATCTTGGAACGTGCCCGTCCGGTAGTCACATAATCCAACCAGTTATTGGACGGTTTGGCCTTGTCTGAGGTCATGATCTCCACCTGGTCCCCACTTTTTAGCTCATAACTGAGCGGAACCAATTTTCCGTTGACCTTGGCCCCACGGGTATGCAGACCTACTTCGGTATGTACGTGGAAGCCAAAATCCAGGGCAGTAGCTCCTTTTGGCAAGGAATACAGATCTCCTTTGGGAGAAAAGACAAAGATCTCCTTGGAGTACAGGTTCAGCTTGAAGGTCTCCACGAAGTCTACCGCATTGACCTCAGAATTCTCCAGGGATTCCTGCAGTTTGTTTAGCCATTCGTCCAGCCCGGCATCTTCTTTTTCGTCGTTCTTGTACTTGTAGTGTGCTGCATAGCCTTTTTCGGCTATCTCGTTCATGCGTTCGGAACGTATCTGCACCTCCACCCATCGTCCCTTGGGGCCCATCACAGTTATATGAAGGGCTTCATATCCTGTGGACTTAGGAGAAGATATCCAATCTCTCAGACGATGTGGATTTGGCCTAAAGTGATCAGTAACGATGGAATAGATTTTCCACGCCAGGAATTTTTCGTTCTCTGCATCGCTCTTATAGATGATCCTAACGGCGAATTTGTCGTAGACCTCGTCGAAACTCACATTTTGAGTGATCATTTTTCGGCGGATGGAGAAAATGGACTTAGGCCTACCCTTGATGGTGTAATTGAGTTTCTCGGCATTGAGAGAATCCTTGATCACCTTGGCGAAGGACCGGATGTAAGCATCCTGCTCCTTTTTACTCTCATTGATCTTGGATAGTATATCCTCGTACACATCGGGTTCGGTATATTTCAGACCCAGGTCTTCTAATTCTGTCTTGATGTTATATAATCCCAGTCGGTGGGCCAGGGGGGCATAGATATACAGGGTTTCCGATGCGATCTTCACCTGCTTGTGATGGGGCATGGAATCCATGGTCTGCATATTGTGGAGCCGGTCCGCGATCTTGATGATGATCACCCGGATGTCCTCATGCAGGGTGAGTAACATCTTGCGGAAATTCTCGGCCTGGAGGGAAACATCTCCGTCCAGGGGCATGTTGGAGATTTTGGTCAGACCATCAACAATGCGGGCGACTGTCTCACCGAACATCTGCTCGATATCTGCCAGGGTGTAGGCAGTATCCTCTACCACATCGTGCAGCAAAGCGGCAGCAATGGAAATAGCATCCAGGCCAATCTCCGAAGCCACAATTTTGGCAACCGCAATCGGATGGAAGATATAGGCTTCGCCACTCTTACGTCTTTGCTCTTTATGGGCATCGACCGCAACATCAAAGGCAGACCGGATCAGTTTTTTGTCCTCTGCAGTGAGGGTTCTGTAACTGATCTTCAGCAGCTCTTTGTATTGCTTGGCAATTTCCTTGTTTTCCGCTTCTAGAACTTTTTCAGTCATTAATTAAAAGTACAATATTGCTTTTACATCACCGCAAAACCAATACCAAAGTTAGAAATCTTGTCCAGGTCTGACGTTCTGTCAATTATGGCGAAGGGACCGCAGGTGGCGGATCCTGTCGATGAGTGGAGGGTGGCTGTAGTGGGCCTTTACATAGGTGGGATGAGGGGTAAGGTTGGCCAGGTGCTCACGAGACATTTTGATTAGCGCTTCTTCAAGGGGTTCACCCTTGTAGGTGCTGGAGGCATAGTGGTCTGCCTGATATTCGAATTTGCGGGAGATTCGGTTCATGATCAAACCAGTCAGTTCCGAAATCGGGGTGAAGATAACCGCAAAGGCGATCAGACCAATGTGAAAGGAAGGTATTTGTACCCCCAGTGCCTCGGCAAGCAGCGGGCTGCCTACCAATGAGCCCAATAAGCATAAGGTAAATCCGGTAAGCAATAAAGATGTGGTCAAATTATAAATAATGTGTCTCCGCTTGTAATGGCCCACTTCGTGGGCTAAAACCGCTACGATCTGGTGAGTGTCCAGTTGATTGATCAGGGTGTCAAAAAGGGTAATCCTTTTTTCGCGCCCAAAACCGGAGAAATAAGCATTGGCCTTGCTACTGCGTTTGGAGCCATCAATTACGAAGATATTATTCAGTTTAAATCCCACCTTTTTCGCATATTCTTCTATGCTTTGCTTTAACTCTCCTTCTTCCAGTGGGGTTTGTTTATTGAACAGGGGCACGATCAAACGCGCATAGAACATATTCATAAAGACGGTGAATAACCCTATGGCGATCCAGGCGTACCACCAGAAATTCGATCCGAAGTTTTGGTAGATCCAGATGATGAGAGCCAACAAGCCCCCACCGATCAATCCTCCCACGAAATAGCCTTTTAATTTATCCAGTACAAACAGTTTCCTGGTCCGGCGGTTAAAGCCGTATTTCTCTTCGATGACAAAGGTGTTGTAATAGGAAAAAGGTAAACTGAGCAGATCATTTCCCAGACCGATCACCCCGAAGAAGATCAATCCAACCGCTATCTCATTTTCAACCATATCTCTGGCCCATTCATCTACCCAGGCAAAGCCGTCCAAAAGGAAAAAGGCCAGGGTTGCGATCAGACTGACCACGGCATAACGGGTGCCAAAATGACTTTTTTCCTTTTTGTAGGCCTGGGAACGCTGGTATTGTTCCTGGTCGTATACATTCTCCAACTCTTTTGGGATTGGATTGTCGAAGTAGCTGTTGTTTAGTCCATTAAGCCATTGATCGAACAAAAATCTGAGCAAAATGATCCCGATCAATAAGTAGAAAAGTGTAGTGGGTTGCATGTTTAACGAGCGCTTCTTTGTCTCTTGGCCTCAAAGATAAGGATTCCGGCTGCCACGGATACATTCATGGAGTCGATCGCGCCTGCCATCGGAATGACGATATTCTGATCGCTATTGTCCAACCATTCTTGAGAAAGGCCATCTGCCTCCGTACCGACCACCAAGGCCGTTCGACCTCTAAGATCGGTCTCCCAATAGGATTCAGAGGCCTGAAGAGCTGCACAGTAAACTTTTATCTTTTGCTCTTTTAACCAATGAATGATCTCTGAGGTCGATCCTTCAAAGACCTTCATGGTGAAGACGGTGCCTACGCTAGATCGGATGATGTTTGGGTTGTATAGATCAGACCGCGGATTGGCTATAATAACCCCATGCAGGCCTGCAGCGTCAGCGGTACGTAGTAAGGCACCTATATTGCCTGGTTTTTCCGGGCCTCGGCAACCAGTAGGAGCATATCTTCGTTGGTGAGAACGGCCGAGCTTAGGGAATGCTCTTTGATCTTCAAACAGGCAATGACCCCCTCTGTAGAATTCCGGTATGCCAGCTTCTCATAAACATCTTTGCTGATTGCGATTGTTTCCTCGGGCAGAGGGCCGACCAATATCTGCAGATCTTGTAAGTTGATCAGGTCAGGGTAAAAGAGCAACTTGTCCAGTTCATAGCCTCCTTGCAGTGCCAGGGAGAGCTCCCGCTGGCCCTCTACGATAAAGATGCCTCGCTGTTTTCGTTCCCGAGATTTGCGTTGCAACAAGGCTAAATCTTTGACCAATGGGTTGGCTGTGCTGCTTATTGTCTTCATGCCGATCAAAGATAATCCTATTAAATAATTTGTAACTTCAGCTGGCCTATCAGAAAATTTCTATCATTTATCTCCAATTTTTTCCGATCGGTTTAAGGAATTGTAAAATCAAACGACCACTTAACCAAATTAACTTTACCATGAAGAAAATCACCTATCTATTGCTCTTCAGCGTGATCGTCCTGGCTTGTAAGAACAAGCAGGAAGAAGCATCTGTGGATGACATTACCACCTTTAACGAGAAGGCTCCTGCCGAAGATACCGTCCAATATCCCGAAAACCTCGCCAGGATTATGGAGGTACATGGAGGAATGGATCAATGGAATAAAATGAACGAACTCCGTTTCGAATTGAACAAAGAATCCGGCAGAGAAGTTCACCAGGTTTCGCTGAAGGACCGAAGAACCCGGATAGACGGGCCAGATTGGACCATAGGTTCAGATGGACAGGATGTGTGGCTGGAACAGGCCGTGGATTCCGCATATGGCGGCAACGCCCGTTTTTACCATAACCTGTATTTTTATTTCTACGCCATGCCCTTTGTGTTAGGTGACGAAGGGATTGTATACGAAGATGTGGAGCCCAAGGAATTGGACGGGGTGAGTTATCCCGGTGTCCGGATCAGCTATGAATTGGGAATAGGAGATTCCGACAAGGATGAATATGTACTGTATTACGATCCCGAAACCTATGTGATGAAATGGTTGGCCTATACGGTCACCTTCAAAACAAATGAGAGTAGTGACAATTGGCGATATATTAAATATTCGAAATGGAGCCCGATAAACGGATTGACCTTGCCGGAGACATTAACATGGTATCAGGTAGAAGATGATCAGCCTACGGAACCCCGAAATGAATTATTATTTGAGAAGGTAGCCGTCAGTGAAGCTCAATTGGGAGATGATCTTTTTTCCCGTCCATCTTCCGCAGAAATTATCCAGAGGTAAGGGGTAAACTATTATCAGGATTTACGTTTACGCCCACTCTAATCGGTAATTTCGGATTGTTCTAGATTACCTAATCTATTTCTATCAAACTACAGTTTACGTTGTAAGTTAGTTTTATTTGTGTAAAAAAAGGCAGCCTGAGCCGGCTGCCTTTTTGTTTTTATAGGCTTGAAGTATTAGTCCTGATTGTATTTCTCAGAATACCTTTTCCAAAGTTTGGTCTGATGCGTTTCCAGGGAAATTTCCCGACCATCGATAAAGGCATGGGTCAATTGATTGGTCCGCATGTCCAGGGCATCTCCCTCGCTCACAAAAAGAGTGGCACTTTTGCCAACTTCGAGGGTTCCGTAATGGTCACCTATTCCTAATATGTTCGCTGTGTTGGAGGTGATCAGTTTCAAGGCTTCCTCTTTATCCATTCCCTGACCTACTACCTGTCCTGCATAAAAGGGTAGGTTCCTAGTCTGGAAGTTGGACATGTCTGCATTCTGAATCCCTACCATTACGCCACCTTCTGCAAGCAACATCGGCAATTTATACGGCAGGTCGTAATCGTCGCCATCCCTAAAGGGTAAGGCATGAGTCTGTCTGACCAATACCGGGATATTGTTTTGCTTCAGGAAAGGGATCACCTTATAGGCCTCATAACCTCCCACGATCACCACATGCTGCACTCCATGTGCTTTTGCCGTAGTTACCGCATCGATGATCTCTTTCTGCCCATGGGTATAGATGTATAGTCGCTTATTACCGTCCTGAAGTCCTTGCATGGCCTCAAAGGCCTCATTTCGACTATCGGCTCCTCCTTTTCCATAAGCAAAGGCCTGGCTCATATACTCGTCGATATTCCCAACTTGCTTAGCGTAATCCTTATTAGGTCGCCATCCTCTGGCCTCACCCAACCACCAACGTCCGCGTCGGTAGCTGTTTGGCCAGTTCATATGAATACCGTCATCTTCCTTTACTATGGCATCTTCCCAGTTCCAGGCATCAAACTGTACAATACTCGAGGTGCCGGAAATTGTCCCGCCTTTGGGTGTACTTTGGGCCAACAGCACTCCATTTGGCCGCATGCTTTCCACAACTTTACTCTCTGCATTGTAGGCAATGATGGAGCGGATATGAGGCTTGATATCCCCAATTTCCTCTTCATCATCACTGGCTCGCACGGCATTCACCTCAACCAAACCGAGGGATTTACCAGGCGCGATTATGCCGGGATAAACATGCTTGCCGCTTGCGTCCACAACGATCCCTTGGGTGGCAGTTCCTGCACCACCAATAGCCGTAATCACCCCATTTTCAAAGACGATCACGCTGTTCTCAATTACATTACCATCTCCTACGTGAGCAGTTGCCCCGTTAATGGTTATGACTCCCTGCTGAGCAGGAGCCGGTGTTTGCTGAGCCCAGGCTTGCAAACCGGCCAGCACAATAAATATTCCTATATAATTCTTTAATGTTCTCATGATGGCTTAGTTTAAGGATTCGCAGTGGAAATGCCTGTTTTCTTTTCGTTTAGGCGCCCGTGTCTTGCCGCCTCCATTCTTTTCGGACAACATCATATTGACCAACTTGGATCGTTCTGCCTTGATGGCTTCCCGCTTGGCTTTATCGGTTTCCAGGTCAAAGAATACAGTACCTTCAATGATGGTCTTTTCTGCCTTGGCATAAATAGACAACGGATTATCGGTCCAAAGGACCAGATCAGCATCCTTACCAACAGCTATACTTCCCACACGCTCGTCCAAATGCAATAGCTTGGCCGGGTTGATGGTCACCATCTTCCAGGCTTCCTCTTCGCTCATACCGCCGTATTTCACACTTTTTGCAGCTTCCTGGTTCAGTCTTCGAGACATTTCCCCATCGTCACTGTTGATGGCTACCGTTACCCCTTCGGCCGCCATGATGGCCGCATTGTATGGGATAGCATCATTCACCTCGAATTTATAAGCCCACCAGTCGGAGAAGGTAGATCCTCCTACGCCGTGCTGCTTCATCTTGTCCGCCACTTTGTAGCCTTCCAGGATGTGGGTAAAAGTGTTTACCCTGAAATCGAAGCTCTCCGCTACTTTCATCAGCATGTTGATCTCACTTTGTACATAGGAGTGACAAGAGATAAAGCGCTCACCGTTCAGGATCTCTGCCAATACCTCCAGTTCTTCGTCATAGCGGTAGCTTTTACCACTTTTCTTGATGGCATCGTATTCCTTGGCCCGGTTGAAGTAGTTCACGAAGACCTGCTCCACACCCATACGGGATTGTGGGAATCGGGAGTAACTCTGCCAGTTGGATTGCTTGACGTTCTCCCCCAAGGCGAATTTGATGAATTTTGGACTGTTGTCATAGATGAGGTCATCAGCCTCCATCCCCCATTTCAGTTTGATGATGGCAGAGCGGCCACCGATGGGGTTGGCACTACCATGTAGGATCTGAATGGAAGTTACTCCACCTGCCAGGTTCCTGTAGATGTTGATATCCTCCGAATCCACCACATCTTCTATCTTAACTTCTGCCGAAGAATTGTGCCCACCTTCGTTGATAGACAGAGCCGCGATATGCGAATGCTCGTCAATGATCCCTGCCGTAAGGTGTTTACCCGTGGCGTCGATCACCCGAGCTCCTCGTGCATTCAGGTTTTGACCAACAGCTGCTATCTTTCCATTTTGGATCAGGACGTCGGTATTCTCCAGTATTCCGTCTGCCTCACCAGTCCATACTGTGGCGTTTCGGAAAAGCATATTCTGAGCGGTAGGCAGGGCCGTCCAGCCATAGCTCATGTTGGGATAGGTCATTGGCATAATTTCGGGAGATGCTCCGGATTCTGCTTTTTTCTCGTCCTTCTCCAGGTCTCCGGTTCGGGTGGCAGTAAAGTTGCTTTCCATTCCGCTGGGTAGGACCAGCTTACCGCTGATCGTATTTCCGCTGGCAGGAACCAATCCGGAACCGCGACTCACCGCTTTGGTGGCATCGTCAGTAATAGAGAAGGTGATCCAGTCGTTACTGTAGGTCAGTTTGGAAGGGTATTTGGTCTCTCCTATGGTGGTGCTCATGCTCGGCTTGCCATAACTACCTTCGATCTTCACCTGGTAGGTCTTACCACCGGCGGTCAGGTTGTACTGTCCCCGGATATCTCGCTGGTCCATGGAGTTGATCACATGTTTCTTTCCTTGTACCCAGTTCTCATAAATGGTGGTACTCTTGTCAAAGATATCACCCGAAGTGATCAGGAAATTGGCCATTTTACCGTTTTCCAGGGTACCCAGGGCATCACTCTGACCCAAAATAGCCGCCGGAACAGTAGTCAGACTTTCCAAGGCCTTTGTTTTATCAAAACCATATTCCAGGGCTTTGCGCAATTTGCCGTGGAAGTCTCCCGCCTTTTTCAAGTCGTGAGTAGTCAATGCAAAAGTGACCCCGGCATCCGAGAGGCTTTTTGGGTTCATCGGAGCTTGGTTCCATTCGCGCATATCGGCCAGGGAAACAAAGTCAGCAGCATAGGGATCGCTTACATCGAAGGCATCCGGAAAATTGATCGGGATGATGAAACGGGCATTGGTTGCCTTGATCTTATCCATCATTTCGTATTCGTCCCCACCACCGACGATGACATAGTTCAGGTTGAACATGTCCGCAATCTTATCGGCTCGCAGGTCATTGCCCTTATTCCCTGCTTCAAAGAAAGAAGTCAGGCCACGACTGGCGATCAGGGCTTCCAAGCTTCTGTCCTTGGTTTCCGAATTTCCTTTGGCATACCAATCCGCATCGTAGTGCATTTGGCGAAGCAAAGCAATGGACCCCATGAGGGAACCCGGATATGATTGCCGGCTGGTCACACTCTTGGAAAAAGAGAAGAACTGACCGGAGTCGTCATTAAGCACCCGATCCGCATCGCTGCCATCATCATTCAAGGCCACTAGGACACCGGTCCCACGGGCGATCCCATCCATGATGTGGGTGTTTACCACCCCAAAGCCCGCCTTGCGCATTTCGGTTGCGGCTTTAGAATCGTATTTAAACTTATCCATTGCCCGGTTCTCCGGCATGATATGATCATTCCAATAAAAACCTTGTCTGGTTGCCTCATACTGAGGGGATCGACCGGAGCCAGGGGCTCTTTTGGGTTTTTCCACTCCAAAGCCGGTGTAGGCATCGATAAAGGATGGGTAAATGGTCTTACCATCCAGGTCGATGGAGACCGAATTGGACGGGACGCTAACATTTCGCCCCGAGGCCACAACCTTACCATTTTGGATCAGTAGTGTCCCGTTCTGCACTACCTGACCAGGACTGATGTAGATGGTCGCATTGGTCAGGGCCGTGTAATTGGAATTCTTTTCTTTTACGCCACTATTGTTCGGAAAATAATCCTGGGCGCAAACTGTTCCCAGGCCTAAGAGCCAGAGAACAAGGAGAGTAGTTCTTTTCATTTGCGTATCTGGTTAAAAAATTGGAATAAGATAAGAATCTTAAGCGCAAAAAGGTGCACTCAAAAAGGCTTTAACACAGTGAAAAGAGGGGCGATTCTACCCTATAACGGCCTATCCTCAAAATAATTGATCACCAAGGCGACCATATAGCTATAGCTCATGATCCCTCTGTCCTGGTTATTGGCCTTAAGGAACTGATTCCAGAAGGCCTTGGAGATGTCCTCCAGGGGGTTTTCATAGGATTCCCAGAACTCCCTCATCTCCCTATACCCTTTGAGGATCCCGGGGTGGATCTCTTCCACCAATTCACGATAGGTATCCAGGTCCCGGCGGGCTACTTCGTTGACCAGGTATCGCAAGGCAAAGATGTAGCCGGTATATTGTACATAGGGGTCAGGATGGTGAATGGTAGCCAAAGTAGCGAGGAAATTGGCCTCGTTCTCTGCCGCATAGCCCAATTGATGAGCGATCTCATGGCTGCTCACCACTGGGAAACGGTAGGATTTGATCAGCCTGTTCACCTGTGCCTCCCCGGAAAAGGGATTGTAATAACCACTGTAGCCCATATAAGTCAAACCAAGACTCCATCCACTTTGTTTTACGCTGATCGGAGCGTAAGACAAGTTGGGGTATTGCTCTTTCAATTGATCATAGCCGAGTACCGCAGAATCCATGATCTCCCGGTTGGAGTAGGGGAGGTCTATCTTGGCCGTGTCGGCATAGCCCAGAGCTACATGGACCTCATTGGACTTTTGGATAAACCGCTTGGTCAGATCGATCAGTTCTGCCGTGGTATAGTCCCGGTCCAGGTCGAGTTTTTCATTGAGAGGAACTCGGTAATAGTTCAACCCCCAAATGATATGAAAGACAAAATAGATAACTGAGGTTGCAGCACCTATTCTAAACAATACATTGAGGGTATCGTAGCGAAGTCGCCTAAAATTCTTATACACCCAGCGCAGGGCTATAATTCCGATCAATGGATAAAAGATATCACCCACCGAAAATGGGATCCATCCGAACAGGTAACGAGGTAAAACCGAGATGTAAGGATAAACCCCCGTGCTATACCAAGATTCGATCCATTCCGGATAATGCCTGATCCACCAGAGCAAAAGAAACTGCACGGGAAGGAAAAGGGTTAATAACAGGTCGCTTCGGGATCGCTTCATTGTTGAATCAGCAATTTAATGACCTTTTTGTCATTGTTCCCAACGATTTCAACAAAATACAATCCGGCTGAGAGATCAGGAAGCTCAATATGCCGATTTCCCGGGTTAATCTCCCATGAAGATAAGCTGATACGGCCATGAATATCCTTGATGTGCAAGCTATAGACACTCGTTCCAGGATTGTGAAGCAGGATTCGGTCACTGGCCGGGTTAGGCGATATACTCAATTCGTTAACGGCAGATGTCTGCACAGATAGAAGATCATCCCAGTATGAGCAAACTGTCTCGAAAATAACTTCCTCTATTTGGTAAAAAGAAGAATTCTCCCCGCTTTGATAACCGCTTTGTTTTCCATTGATGATCAAAACCAGCCCTGTCCCTTGTTCAGGATCGAAGTAAGCATCGCTTACCAGGCCATAAGCCTCTCCAGGATGACCCAGAAATGGGCCCCAGCTGATCGATTGGCAGATAGCATCATCTTCAGAGTTGTTTGCCAAGTGTAATCCAAGGCCCCATTTGTTGAAAAGGCCAAAATAGTTGTCACCGTTTTTGCCGTTGTAGGACCACTGAGCGGAGGTAATCTCCTCCAGCGTCTGAGAAGAAATTCCGATTGATGTGGCATCACCTGCAGAAAACAGATGCAACATTCGATTTACTTCCAAGGCAGAAGCCCGTAACCCTCCCTGAGGCGCAAAAATGAGTCCGTTAGTTCCTGGTTGGTAATCTTGTAAATCCCTAGGAGGAGGATAAACCCCTTTGTAGTGATCAAATTGTGCTTCCCACTTTTCATTGAATCGATACAGCACGGCAACTTGATCGATATCGTCTAGGTCCAGGACATTATAACTCCCGCCAATTTGAAGGGGTTCCAAAATCTGTGTCTTCATATAGACGTCAAAGCGTTGGCCGCTCAGGGCCTCGATCAGTGCGCCTATCAGACCAAAATTCAGGTTACTGTAGGCAAAAAAGCTCCCGGGAGATTCTGAACGCCACAAATTCTCTGTGTAATAAGCACCACTTGGTAACAATAGTTCGTCTATTGTTGGTACCGGTGATTCCTGGTAGGTAGCATTTAAGAAATCAGGATAACCAGATCCGTCTTGCAAGCTGCTTTGATGACTGAGGAGCATCCTAAATGTTATTGGCTGCTGGGGGAAATTTGGATTTCGGACTTGAAAACCCAGGTAACCCGAAACGTCCTCATCAAGCTCGAATAGTCCCAGATCGTGAAGTCTCATTAACCCCAAAGCAGTGAAGGTCTTGGAAATTGAGGCAATTCTAAACCTGGTCTGCGAGGTAACGGCCAGATCCCTCGAATAATCCCGCTGGCCAAAGTGAAAATCCAGCAGTTGCTGATCTGTTTTTATCGCAACCGAAAGCCCCATCAGCTCATTCTCTTCAAAGATCTGGAACAACTGTTCTTCCAGAGATTGGCAGAAAGAAAAAGGAGTTAGCAGCAAGCAAACAAATAGCGAAAAGAGGCCTTTTTTGAGCATCTTTCAAACTTACAAATCTTTTTAGAGCCAGACCTTAATTTGGTAGCTTTGTGAAAAACGAATTCATGAATCAAACAATACGAGAACTGGACCCAAAATCAGTCTGGAACCACTTCGCAGACCTCAATGCCGTCCCAAGGCCCTCGAAAAAGGAAGAAAGAGTTATTGATTTCATGGTCAATTTTGGCAAGGACCTCGGTTTGGAAACAGCGATAGACGTGGTTGGCAATGTCCTGATCAGAAAACCGGCAAGCTCAGGGATGGAGGATAGGAAGACGGTGGTCATGCAGGCGCATTTGGATATGGTCCATCAAAAAAATGCCGACACAATCTTCGACTTCAATACCCAGGGGATTGAAATGTATGTTGATGGGGATTGGGTTAAGGCACGGGGACCACACTAGGTGCGGACAATGGATTAGGGGTGGCCTGTATCATGGCGGTGTTGTCTTCCGCAGACATTCCTCATCCTGCCATCGAAGCTTTGTTCACCATAGATGAAGAAACGGGAATGACTGGAGCTTTGGGGCTTGAAGGAGGCTGGTTGACCGGCGATATATTACTCAACCTTGATACTGAAGAGGACGACGAGATCGGGGTAGGTTGTGCCGGAGGGATAGATGTTTCGGCTACTGCCACTTATGCAACAGAATCAGCTCCAAAAGGGTCAAAGTCTGCTTTGATCACCGTAAAAGGACTTCAAGGAGGTCATAGTGGGATGGATATCCACAAGGGATTGGGTAACGCCAACAAATTGATGAATCGATGCTTGCTGGCTTTGGGCGATCATATCCGAATACAGAAGATCGATGGGGGAGGCCTGCGAAATGCCATACCGCGGGAAAGCCGTGTTTGGGTTAGTTTTGATCCTGGGATGCTAAATGAGATAGAGAAGCTGCTAGATGGGATCAAGAAGGAAATCAAGGATGAGTATCACCTGCTGGAGCCTGATCTTCAGATTCAGTGGGAAGAAATTGGACAGGAAGGCGGATCGGTGATGCCGGTTCAGGAGCAGGCTACACTACTTAATGTTATAGAGGCCATTCACAATGGTGTGTACAGAATGAGTCCCGCTATTGCCGATCTGGTGGAAACCTCGAACAACCTGGCCAGGGTTCATTCGGAGAATGGTTCTGTCCGATTGGATTGCCTGACTCGATCCTCGGTGGAGTCTTCCAAAGGGGACCTGGTTAACAGTCTGAGGGCTGTATTCGAACTAGCCGGATATACAGTCCAATTCTCAGGGGAGTACCCGGGATGGGCACCCAATATGGACAGTGCTATTTTAAAGGTCCTGGATAATCTCTATCAGGAACTCAATGGTAAATCTGCTCATGTAGCCGCTTGTCACGCCGGGCTGGAATGCGGTATCCTAGGGAGGAATTACCCGGGTATGGATATGATCTCCATTGGACCTACCATCCGCGGTGCGCACTCACCAGATGAACGCGCCAGTATCTCGTCCATGCAGAAATTCTGGCCCTTTCTTCAACAGGCCCTGCAACGGACCCCGACAAAATAAAAAAGGCCTCCAAACGCGGAGGCCTTATTCTTTAGTCCTGTACCAGATCGACCAGTTCCAATTGGAAATAGAGGTCTTGGTTAGGCGGAATCACCGGTGGATAACCGGTTGGACCATATCCCAAATGGGATGGGATATAAACGGTTATCATCTCTCCTGCGTTCATCATCAGCATAGCCTCTCTAAGTCCGGGTATCATTTGTGCTTCCGGGCTGTAGGTGGTCTGGCTTGGCCCGTATTGGTTGTAGGCCAGTCGCTGCGGATCGACAGCATCGTATTTTTCGGCGACCTCCAGATAGCTGGTATCGAACATCAAGCCGTTGTCAAAGTATCCTGCATAATTGATCATGATGGTAGATCCTTCAACCGGTTTGATTCCCTTGGTGCGACGATTCCAGAAGATCTTTACACCGGATTCCAGTTCCTCTCCCTGGGCAATATCAGCCTCAAGTTGAGACTTGGTATCCATGGCTACCTTCAAGATGCGATCTCGCTTTTCCTGAGCTTCCCGCTCGGCGATCTCCATTTGCTCCTGGAAGGAGGGAACGGTTGCGTTTCCACGTTTAATAATGTTTACCTGTTCCATAACCACTGTTTCAACAGGCTTGTCTCCGGGCTTGGAAGTGGCAACTAAGCCAATGGCATCAACAATTTCCTGACCAACGACCACTTCTCCGAAGACCGTGTGTTTGCCATCCAACCAAGGTGTCTCCTTTAATGTAACGAAGAATTGACTGCCATTGGTTCCAGGACCGGAATTGGCCATGGACAAGATTCCTTTTCGGTCGTGTTTAAGGCTGTCCACGAATTCATCTGGAAATCGGTAACCTGGGCTCCCAGTTCCGTTACCAAGAGGGCATCCTCCCTGGATCATAAAATCCTTGATCACCCTGTGAAAGACCAGCCCGTCATAATATTTCTTACCCTTATAGGTACTGTCTACCATCTCGTTTGTCCCTTCTGCAAGGGCCACAAAGTTGGCTACTGTAAGTGGAGTGGCGTCGTCGTAGAGCTTGGCTACGAAGGTTCCGTTATTCGTCTGGAACTCCGCGTAGATTCCGGGTTCCAAGTCTGAATATTTATCCTGACAACTACCCAGGGCAAAGGGTAGTACTAGTAAAATGATCAATAGATTTTTCATGTATTGAGTATTAATTATTGGATTCTTTTTTTTCTATGCTATACAGTTCTATGGTCGATCTGACCATTTGGTTGGGGTTGACCGCACCCTGAGACCCATAATACCCATAGGCCAGGTAAGAAGGGAATAGGAATTGGGTCACATCGCCTGCTTGCATGACTTTGAGGCCTTCCCGAATACCTGATATCAGTTCCTGGTTGCTTTGGTCTATGCTGTAACTGATCACCCCATTTTCCGATCGCGATATCAAGGTGTCTCCTTCCAAGGACAGAATATCGTAGCTAAAACTGACCAAATCTCCTACTCGAGGTGATCCGCTCTGGGTGGTATCCCGCTGGATAAGGGTATACCAAAAACCATTTGGAGAACTCTGATAATTTCTGCTGCTGTCCTGAGCAACCAATTGCTGTAGTTGAAGTTTTTCCTGGGCGTACAATTCTTTATTGCGCTCTGCGGACTGCTGAATATAGCTTCCTGTTGCGCGGGAAACCGGCTTCCTGGCTTCGGGTTTGCCACAACTGCCGATCCCAATGATCAGCAGGAGCATTAGCATGAATCTAATTGGTGTCATTCAGGGCATTTTGATAGGTGGGCAAGATAGCTAAAAAGTCGGCTACGGTATCCGGTAGTGATTTAACAGATCGACCACCTGCGGCATTGATATGCCCTCCGCCATTGAAGTGGGTCCTGGCCATTTCGTTCACCGAGAACGAACCAGTGCTGCGCAAGGATATCTTGGTGATACTCTCCTGTTTATTTTCTATAAAGATGGCCGCCAAAATAACCTCGTTCAGGGACAGGGCATAATTGACGAAACCTTCGGTATCTCCCTTTTTAAAATTGTGATCGTCCAGTTCTTTTTGACTCAGGGTGATATAAGCCGTTCTGAACTCTGGCAGGTGAACCATGTTCTCCAGAGCCGTTCCGAGTAATTTCAACTTCTCTGGTCTGTTCGTGTCATAGATGGCCCGATGTATGTCCGATCCATTTGCTCCTTTTTCGATCAGGCTTGCAATAGCCCTATGCGTAACCGCTGTGGTCGAAGGAAATCTGAACGATCCGGTATCGGTCATAATCCCCGTGTAGAGATTAGTGGCCAGATCAGCGTCTATATAGGATTCCCCTTCCAGGGCATGGATCAGGTGGAAGACCATCTCTGCAGTAGAACTCATCGTAGGATCGCTGATCGTTACCTTGGCATAGTCATCTGGCTGCTGATGGTGGTCTACCATCACAAAATCCGCCTGTGCCTGTTCCAATAAAACTCCCAGATCCCCTGTTCGGTTCAAGGCATTAAAATCTAATGTAAAGATGAGATCAGCCTGAGTTAGCATACGCTGCGCCCGTTCCTGCTGCTGTTCATAAATGATCACTTTATCGCAATCCGGAAGCCATTTTAAGAATTTCGGAAAGTCATTGGGCATGATCACCCGACTATTGTGTCCCAAGGAATTCAGATAACCGCTCAGTCCCAGACATGAACCCACGGCATCGCCATCCGGGTTTTTATGGCCAATCACCACTATCTTTTTAGGGCTGTCCAGCAGTTGCTGCAATAAGCTGATTTGATCTTGATTCATGAGCGATGCGAAGATACAATTTAATCGTATAGGCGATAGCAGAGTCAGGCTCTAAATAGGGGCTTTTTGGTCTGACTAGATCGGTTAGGAGCACTTGCTAGTTAAAGAGTCAAATGTCTGACTGTATTAAGTTAGCGTTAACCCCTTGCCAGTGGTTCGAAAAGGACTATTTTTGCAAAAATTTTTTTAAGCGATGAGAACAGACAGAACGTTTACCATGTTAAAACCTGATAGTGTCGAAAAAGGAAATGTCGGTCCTATCCTGGAGAAGATCACAGCAGCAGGCTTTCGTATTGCCGCTATGAAATTAACCCAGATGACCGTGGCTGATGCCCAGGAATTCTACGCTATCCACAAGGATCGTCCCTTCTTTGGAGAGTTGGTTCAGTATATGACTAGAGGTCCTATTGTAGCAGCCATCCTGGAAAAGGACAATGCGGTGGAGGATTTCCGCACCCTGATCGGGGCTACCAATCCTGCCGAAGCTGCCGAAGGTACCATCCGCAGATTGTACGCAGATTCTATTGGGGAAAATGCAGTTCATGGAAGTGACTCGGACGAGAATGCCGAGATCGAAGGGCAGTTTCACTTTGCCGGTCGTGAGATCTTCTAACTGACGTTCGAACAATATATAAAAAGCCGATCCAGTTGGATCGGCTTTTTTTATTAGCGCAGTACAAGTTCTTTTACCAGTTCTTTCTCAAGCTGTTCATTCAGCAGCCGAACGATCTTTTCTCGGCCATAACTCAGTTCCTCCCGCAAAACGGAAGAACTTAAGGAAACGTATAGCGTCTGGTTCTCCAGGTAGATCCGATCGGTATATTTTTCGATGGCCGGCCCCATGACCGCATTCCAGGCCTCGGCTACCCTGACCTTGTCCAATCCTCGCGACAGTGGTCCTTTGCCGAGAATCTCATTGAGGGCATCGCCCATAGATTGTTCAGATCGTTTTCTCTTGGCCATATCAGTCCAGGGTAAGGGATTCAAAGGGTTGATAGGTATAGATCTTATCCTCTTGATTGCGGACCACCAGTTGTTGGTCATCTGCCTGAAGGACCTGCTCCTCCCATTCATTATAGGGGTTTTGTAAATCAGGAACAACTTCCCTGATCGAATCACAGCTGTAAAAGTCTCGGTGATATCTGAGGTGCTGAAGCTGCCGTCCAAGGCTGGACTCAACTTTTTTCGTTTCCCATTTTCACCATCCCATTGAATATAGTCGACCGTAGTGTTGATGGAGAACTCCCGGACTTGCCCATCTGGCAACTCCACTTTTTTGATCTCCCAATAGCCTTGAAGGGAGGCCAACATCTGATCCGTATCCTGCCCTGTACAAGCCATCAGGCAGGCGGTGATCAATAAGAGATATAACCTTCTCATAAGCGGATCATTTTATAGGATTGATGCACCTGCTTGACCACCTCTTCTGTCCGGTCTGCATGGGTGTCACTGATAAATAACTGCCCGAAGTCTTCCTGGTCCACCAATTGAATGATACGGGCAACCCTTTCCTCGTCCAGCTTGTCAAAGACATCGTCCAGTAAAAGTATAGGGTTGACCCCTGTCTGTCCTTTCAAGAAATCGAACTGGGCTAGTTTCAGGGCGATCAGATAGGATTTCTGCTGCCCTTGTGAACCAAATTTTTTGATGGGTTTATCCCCTATCCGAAAAAGCAGATCATCTTTATGGATACCGTAATTGGTAAATTGTGTGAAGCGATCCTTCTCCAGGCTGGCCTGCATCAATTGATGCAGTGGAGCCTCGTCCAATTGGCTTTGATAAATTAATGCAACCTCTTCATTACCAGAACTTATTGCCTTGTGACGGCCTTGGAAGATGGGGGTGAACGCCTGTATAAAATCCTTCCTTTTACCGTGTATCACTGCTGCAAGGGCATCCATCTGGTCATCATAGACGGCCAGGGTATCCGGTTTGAAGGTTCTATTGGCTACAAAGTATTTGAGCAGGGAATTTCGCTGTACCAATAGTTTGTTATAAGACAGCAAGGCTCGCAGATAATCGGCATCCCCTTGGGAGATGACCCCGTCCATGAATTTGCGCCTGGTCTCACTGCCTTCTATGATCAGGTCCCGGTCCGAAGGGGAGATGATCACCAGGGGAATGAAGCCGATGTGATCCCTGAAACGCTCGTAGATCTTGCCATTTCTCTTGATGATCTTTTTCTGACCTCTCTTTACACTGACCACGACCTTTTCTGGCTGATCCGATTTCTCGAAATCACCCTCAATGACAAAAAAATCTTTGCCATGGGTAATGTTCTGGCTGGTGACCGGGTTGAAGTAACTCTTGCCAAAGGACAGGTGGTAGATGGCGTCTAAGACATTGGTTTTTCCAACCCCGTTGTTGCCCACTAGGCAATTGATACGCGGGTCGAACTCAAAACGCTGGGTTTCAAAGTTTTTATAATTCAGTAAGGCCAGGGATTCCAATCTCATTTTGAGCAGGGTGAATAATGGACCAAAACGGTGGCTTGAAGTTACAAAAACACCGGGTTGAACGGCCAAAAATAACAACTTAATTGGCTTTTACTTTTGAATAAAAATTATATTTTTGCGCGACATTAAACCGATATTATGGCCACCTACAAGAAAAGAGGATATAAGCCTAAGACCAAAGCTGAAAAGCAGGAGGTTCTGGAAGACGGAAGTGCAACGGCGGAGGTATTTAAGTCGTTGGATGAAGGGGCATCTAAGACCGAAGCCTGGATCGAGAAGAATCAGAACCTGATCCTGGGGATTGTTGGAGGTATCGCCCTGGTGGTTTTGGGATACCTGGCCTACCAGGAATTTGTGCAGGCTCCCAAGGAAGAGGAAGCCATGAACGAGATGTTCCAGGCTCAGAACTATTTCGAGCTTGCCATGACTGCTCAGCAAAAAGATTCGCTGTACAATCTATCTCTAAACGGGGGTGCCGGTAAATACGGATTCCTGGATATTATCGATAATTACGGAGGAACAGATGCAGCTAATCTCGCGCACTACTATGCGGGTATGGCCTATATGAATACACGAAGTTATCAGGATGCCATTCAATATCTGGATAAGTTCAATGGAGAGGACGATGTACTTGCACCGTTAGCTAAAGGAGCCATTGGAGATGCCTTTGCCCAATTGGGTCAAATGGATGAGGCCTTGGGTTATTATGTACAGGCAGCTAATTTGCGGAACAATAACCTGACTACTCCACGCTTTTTATTAAAAGCCGGAGTTACGGCCCTTGAATTAGGGAATTCTGCAGATGCTGTATCCTATTTTCAGCGTATACTTGACGAATATCCTAACTCGGCCGAATCGGGCAATGCCCGCAGCTTCAAAGGCCGGGCCGAAGCTATGCAATAATCATGGCTACTGCAGGAAATAATCTCTCTGCTTACGATCCCAAAGATGTTCCATCTGCACGGGACATGCGATTTGGCTTGGTCGTCTCTGAATGGAACGATCAGATTACCCAAGCCTTATTTCAGGGTGCCTTCGATGCCCTTATCGATTGTGGTGCGCTAAAGGAGAACATCGTACGATGGAATGTTCCCGGTAGTTTCGAATTGGTCTATGGGTCTAAGAAAATGACCGAGGCCTTCGATATGCTGGACGCTGTGATCGCGGTAGGAAGTGTGATCCAGGGGGAGACCAAACACTTCGATTTTGTCTGTGAGGCCGTTTCTCAGGGAATTAAGGACCTCAATGTACGTGGTGACATTCCGGTGATCTTTTGTGTACTGACGGACAACAACATAGAGCAGTCCTTGGCAAGGAG
The DNA here is from genome assembly GCF_002943755.1 of Aureitalea marina. Lineage (NCBI taxonomy): Bacteria > Pseudomonadati > Bacteroidota > Flavobacteriia > Flavobacteriales > Flavobacteriaceae > Aureitalea > Aureitalea marina. The sequence continues at coordinate 1,552,761 of NZ_MQUB01000001.1, read as the reverse complement.
TGGCGGTGAGCACGGCAACAAAGGTACGGAGGCTGCCATAGCGGCTATCAAGATGGCCCAGCTGCGAAGGGACGCCAAGTTTTATAAGGGTTAAGCGTGAATCGTTATTCGTTATTTGACTCGATTAACCATTAACTATTAACGACTAACCAACTCCTCACCCTTCACCCTACACCCCTCACTTTTTAAGATTTCCTTCTCGGCATTGTTTTTGTTTTTACCTACCTTTGAAATACAGGGATTATGGGAATATTAAAGACCAAAAAGAACAAGAAATTCAACTATTCGCCTCGTTATTATTCGTCTGAGAAAGAGGGTAGTCCCTACCGGATGGAACAGAAATTCGATCAGTTCCGTAAGACGGTGGGATCTAACCGAGGCTTAAAGAATAAATTCAAAGCTGCCTGGGACGACCTTCGGGATCGTTCCGATAAGAATGCCAACCGGCGGATCCTTATCATAATTGCTATTTTGGTGCTAATCTTCCTTTACCTGATCGATTTCGATTTATCCATCTTTACCCAGCCTAACTAAATGGCGGATATCATTACGCTATTACCGGATCATGTAGCCAACCAGATCGCGGCAGGAGAGGTCGTCCAACGTCCTGCTTCCGTTGTCAAGGAACTGATGGAGAACGCTATTGATGCTGGTGCGACCCAGGTGCAGCTGGTTGTTAAGGATGCCGGCAAGACCCTGATCCAACTGATAGACAATGGTTGTGGAATGAGTAAGGCCGACGCTCAATTGAGCTTTTCCAGGCACGCAACCTCCAAGATAAAAGAAGCTGATGACCTCTTCAGCTTATCCACTAAAGGATTCAGGGGAGAAGCCCTGGCCTCCATTGCGGCGATTGCCCAAGTGGAAATGCGGACCAGAAGGCCTGAGGACGAACTAGCCATTCAGATCCGGATATCCGGAGGCGAAATGGAAGCTGCCGAAGCGGTTACTGGTCCTGTTGGCACAACCATTTCTGTTAAGAATCTCTTTTACAACATTCCAGCAAGGAGAAACTTCCTGAAAAGCGATGCCGTAGAACAGAGGCACATTTTGGATGAGTTCCATAGGGTGGCTTTGGCTCACCCCAAGGTTCACTTCAAGTTGATCAGCAACGGCAATGATCTTTTCAATCTGCCATCGGCTAACCTGCGTAAGCGTATCGTCGGGATCTTTGGGCCAAAGACCAATGAGAAACTGGTCCCCCTGGAAGAAAAAACAGAGATCGTCTGTATCAGTGGTTTTGTCCTTAAACCAGAATACGCCAGAAAAAGCAGGGGAGAGCAGTTCTTCTTTGTGAACGATCGCTTTATAAAGAGTGCTTACCTCAATCACGCTGTGGGAATGGCATTTGAAGGAATAGTCAAGGAGGGTGCCCATCCGGGCTTTTTTATTTTCCTGGAGGTTGATCCGAATGCTATCGATATTAACATCCACCCAACAAAGACAGAGATCAAATTTGAAGATGAACACGCGATCTATGCCATGTTGCGGTCCACCATTCGTCACAGCCTGGGTCAATACAGGGTAGCAGCATCTTTGGATTTTGATCATTCCCTGGATCTGAATCCAAGCTATGAGAGCACCAAGCAAGTCCCGGTCTCACCAAAGATCGAGGTGGATAGACACTTCAACCCATTCAGTGAAAAGGAGGGTAAAGCAGGATACTCTTCGGGAAAACCGCCTAAACCTGAAGTAAAATGGGAGTCTCTCTATTCAGGCACAGCCATAAGCGATCCACAAGGATTTCACGACCCTGCAGAGTTTCCCTTAGAAGAATCTGAGGAACTGGAGAGCCGGCTATTTGACCAGGATACGGTAGAAAGCAAGCAGGAAACCTTCCAGGTCGGAGCCAAGTATATTGCATGCAGGATCCGAAATGGAATGATCATGTTGCATCAGGCTCGGGCCCATCAGCGAATCCTGTACGAGTCTTATCTTTCTCGACTGACTATGGAAAGGGGAGGTTCTCAGCAATTGTTATTTCCCGTGAAGATCGAGTATGACAACAAACAATTGACCCTTTTGGAAGATATACGGGAGGGCTTGGAGCAAATGGGCTTTGAATTTGCCGATTGGCATTCGGATGGGATTTCCATTCAAGCCCTACCTGCTGAGATGGAAGAAGTTCAGGTAGAAAGGGTATTGGGGCAATTGATAGACGATTTGGATCAGGAATTACCCGAATTGGGCTATAGCATCAATGATCGTATGGCCAGGTCCCTGGCCGCTTCCATGGCCATAAGGACTGGAACAATACTAGAGGCAGAAGAGCGGGAGCAATTGGTCCACGAACTCTTTGCATGCAAAGAGCCGGACAGGGCCCCGGACGGACGGCCCGTACTGATCACCTTGGACAACAAATTTTTCGATAAGCAGTTTAGTTAATTATGGGAAGAATTACCGAGACCGTAAAGGTTCTAATCATTGTCAATGTGCTCTTTTTTGGGGGAACATTGTTGGCCGAAGAGATATCTTATCGGTTGTTCTCACTCTATTATTTTGAGAATCCCAATTTTCGGTTCTGGCAACCCGTCACGCATATGTTCATGCATGGAGGGTTTATGCATATCCTCTTCAATATGTATGCGCTTTGGGCCTTTGGTACACCCCTGGAAATGCAATGGGGAAGGAAGAAGTTCCTGTTTTTCTATTTTTCTGCGGGCTTGGGTGCGGCGTTTGTACACTCTTTTGTTAACTACTACAATTATCACCAAGGTTTAGAAATATTAGTTTCGTCAGGTATGAGTTCGGAACAAATAGAATCATTCTTATCTGACCCGAGTAATAGCGTTTATACAATGTTTCAGGCGTTCAATGTGCCTGCGGTTGGCGCATCCGGTGCTATTTATGGTATACTGGTGGCCTTTGGGTTGATGTATCCCAATGTAGAGCTGATGCTGATCTTCCTGCCCATACCGATCAAGGCCAAGTATTTTATCCCAGCCCTGATCCTGTTGGATCTGTTCTCTGGGGTAACTGGCTTCTCGGTCTTTGGTCAGAATATTGCCAATTGGGCACATATTGGGGGTGCCTTATTTGGGTTTATCATGGCTTACTACTGGAAAAAGAATAGTTTTAACGACACCCGCTGGAACTGATTATGCCGCAGACCAACCTCATACAACAGTACAAGACGGCCAATATTCTGATCAAATTGATCGTGATCAATGTGGCCATCTTCCTGGTGGTTCGATTGCTTGGGTTCTTCACTCTTACAGACCCCTACGAATTGACCAAGTGGTTCGTTCTGCCGGATACCTGGTCGGAATTTGTGCTGCAACCCTGGTCCTTTATTACCTACAGCTTTGTGCATTATGGTTTTTTCCATATTCTGATCAATATGCTCTGGCTGTATTGGTTTGGCCAGATGATACTCAACCTGTTCTCGGCAAAGCGGCTCTTGACCGTTTACCTGATGGGAGCGATCAGTGGAGGTTTGTTGTTTGTACTGGCCTATGGGCTGTTTCCTGTATTTGAAAATGCTCGTGGCTATCTATTAGGGGCATCGGGTGCCGTTACTGCCCTGATGGTCTTTATCGCGGCCTATGCGCCCAATACCGCCATCCGCATCTTCACTTTTAACCTGAAGATCTGGCAGGTAGCCGTATTCCTGGTCTTACTGGATCTGGTTCGCTTGCCCTCATCCGGTAATGCCGGAGGATTACTGGCCCATTTGGGTGGAGCCATACTTGGGTATGTGTATGCCGTTCAATTGATCCGGGGGAAGGATATCGGCCTTGGATTTGAGCGTATGATGGACGGTGTGGCCAATCTGTTTAAAAGTCGTAAACAGCGTCCATTTAAGAAGGTACATAGGAATACCAAGACGAAATCGGCCCAGGGTAAAAGTATGCGGGATCAAAAGAGTGATCAGCAGAAAAAGGTAGATGCCATCCTGGATAAAATCAGTAAAAGCGGATATGAGAGCCTGAGTAAATCGGAAAAGGATTTCTTGTTTCGGGCCGGTAAGGACGATTAATCCATGAGCAAGAGACGCAGTGGTTTTTTGGGGAGAATCATCTACGGGATCAATATCCTGGCGGCCCTCTTATTACTGATCTCCTACCTGGTACCATATGTACCCCCTGCTCGTTTTCCTTCTATTTCGTTGATCGGCCTGGCCGTATCTCCCTTGATCGTCATCAATTTGTTATTCCTATTGTATTGGTTGGTTGGATTCAGAAGGCAGTCTTGGTTGTCTGGAACTGTACTTTTACTCGGATTTTTATTGCATGGCCCCTTGTATCGCTTTGGTTCCAATACGGAACTCGCCATAGACGGACCGCATTTGAAAGTGATGAGCTATAATGTTCGCCTTTTTAACGCCTATGAAGAGGAACCGGGTGATGTGGTTGATCATCTCCTGGACGAACTCATTCAAGAACATCAACCGGATGTGATCTGTATACAGGAATATTATAAGGAGCATCCGGTAGATTTTAGCCAATATCCCTATCAGTTCACACATTTCCGTGATGGCAGTGCCTTGGGCTATGCTATATTTTCCAAATATCCCATGACTGCCAAAGGGTCTTTTGACTTTGACGATACCGGGAACAACAGTGTCTATACTGATCTGGAAGTAGGAGGGAACAAATTGCGTCTCTATAATCTTCACCTGCAATCCCTGGGAATTCTACCGACTGTGGATTATTTGCAGAACAACGATTCCGAGCGGACCCGCAAACGCATGGCCGATGGTTTTGCCAGACAACAGGAACAACTGGAGGTGATCCTGGAGCATATGACCAATTCCCCATATCCTATCCTAGTGGGTGCAGACCTGAATAACACCCCCTTTTCTTATGTCTACAGGAAACTTAACAAACAGCTTGTGGACGGATTTAGGGAAGAGGGTCGCGGATTGGGAACTACCTTCCGATTTGACTCTTACCCACTTCGGATCGATTATTTGTTCGCCGATTCCTCGCTGAAATTCCTCGACTTTCAGACCCTGGACAGAACCTTCTCGGATCACTATCCTGTGATGGCTACTTTGAAGTTACCCTAGATATCTAGATTCTGCTCCATCAGATAAGACAAGGTATTAGGGCCTTCGTTGAAGAGTAGATCGAGTATGCTCAAATTGGAGAGGAATTCTCCATGCGGTTGCAGTACCTGGGTGTAGGGGGTTAGGGAGTAGGTCGGCGCCTTCTTGGCGACAACCAGATTCCGCTTATCATAGAATTCATCTGCTTCCATCTGATAAGAATCTGAGAAGCGCCAATTAATTTCCGTTCCCAGTAATTCACAGACCCGCTGGAAGACCCGCATGTTATGGTCCATTAGATTGACATCCATCTCCGAGAAGAGATCGATGAGTTCGTCTTCGTAGTATTCGAAATAAGGACTGGACCTGTAGGCAGATTGTAGGGACTTCCAATGCTGTTCTGCCCAGGGAAACCGTCCGTCCGTCCTAACTTCACGGCTGGTCTGCCTTCTTCCATCCACCGAGTGAAGCACGGGGACATTGAGGCTCAATTTACCATTGGCATGAGCGATATACGCCCTGTTTCTATAGGTTTGTTTCTGGTAATTATCCCAGCGTTCAAATACAACTTCATTTGCTCGTATGACATAGGCCATCTGAGCAATGGAGGGCCAGTAGGTGGGATGTACTAAAAGAGGTCCCATAACATTACCGACTATTGCTGGGCCTTCTTCTTTCTTCGTTTACGAACAAAACTGAAGATCCACAATCCGGCAACGACGATCAGGAAGTATTTGAAGTAAGAGACCGGCTTACCTGTTCCGCCAACTGTGGTAAAGAATCGCTCCCATTTGAACTTCCAGTTAGACATGCCATCGTTGATACCGTCTATGCTCATCCAGATGAATACCGGCTTACCCACTACGTGATTGAAGGGGACAAACCCCAATTGCGGGCATCCTGGGAGTTATTTCTATTGTCTCCCATCATCCAGTAGTAGTCCATTTTGAAGGTGTATTCCGTTAATTGAACACCATTTAGCAAGACTTGGTTACCGCTGAAAGAGATCTTGTTCTCGATACCCAGCTCACTGCCTTCATACACCTCGATGATCCTTCTGTAGAGAGGAATGGTGTTGAGGTTGATATCTACTGTTGCGCCTTTTTGCGGGATGTAGATGGGCCCGAAGAAATCGTGGTTCCATGGATATCGGTCATCCTGTGGATATACGTTGGGATCCCATTCTCCGGCCTCTGCACCATAGCGAAATACTTCGGTCACATTGGGGTTGGCTTCCAATTGTTCTATGGCCTCCGGGGTGGCCGCAGGCACATAATAAAAAGACTTTGACTCCGGGTCCACTCCAACACCATCGGTGATATCCAATCGCTTAAAATAGGAGGGGCTCAAGGGGCCACTGGTCTTAAAGCCATAGGAAAACTGTAGCTTGGCTCGATCTGGCAGCTCATTTTGCTCTCCGTTCACGTAAACCAATCCGTCCCTTACCTCGAGGGAATCTCCCGGCAATCCTACACAACGCTTTACGTAATTACTCTTTTTATCAATCGGTTTGATCAACACCTCCCCGTAAGGATTTAAAATATCCACGAGGGTATCCACCGGCCAACTGAACACTACAATATCGTTCCGCTTGATCTTCTGGAAACCTGGAAATCGCATATAGGGATATCCATTGGTATTTAGATAAGAACGTTTGTTCAGCAAGGGGATATTATCGTGTACCATGGGCATAGAGATTGGGGTCATGGGAACCCGAGCACCATAGTGGTATTTACTCACAAATAGGAAATCACCCACCAACAATGTTTTCTCCAGGGAAGAGGTTGGAATGGTGAAGGGCTGCATGATATAGGTGTGCACAATAGTGGCGGCCACCACGGCAAATAGGATAGAACTGACCCATTCTCCGGCTGCTGTTCGCGGCTTTAGATCACGGTCTTCAATATAATTGAGCTCTTGGGTGTAATTGATGTAAAACATATACAAGCCCAATGTCAATATGACGGCCCAGGTATCCTTGGACGAGTTAAATCCGAAACTACGAATGGTCTCTACCCAAATAACCGGGAACATGATTTGATTCACAATCGGAATGAATAGCAAGATCACCCACCACCATGGTCTGTTGATGATTTTCATCAGGATCACAGCATTGTACACAGGTACAAAAGCCTCCCAGGCTTTTCTACCGGCACTGACGTACATTTTCCAGGTTGCGGCACCGTGGATCAGTTGTATGATCAGAAAGATGATCAACCAGGTGGTAACACTCATATTCGATTAGTTGTTTTCTCCGCCAGGGGCGGTGTTTAAATTTAATACATCGGTCATAGAGAACACCCCTTGACGCCCTAATGACCATTGGGCCGCTAAGATAGCACCCTTTGCAAAACCATCCCTGCTATCTGCCTGATGTTTAATGCTGATCCGGTCTACCTCAGAGCCGTAAGTGATCTCGTGTATTCCGTTCACCTCGCCTTCCCGTATCGCATTGATAAACAGATTATTGTCTTGTCCATTCTCTAGGGTCCATCCGCTCAGCTCATCCCGGGCCTCAATTATATATTCAGCCAGGGTCAAAGCAGTTCCGGACGGTGCGTCCAGTTTATGTATGTGATGGGTCTCTTCCATGCTAACATCATACTGTGGGTAGCTGTTCATGATCTGAGCCAATTGACGGTTCAGGTGAAAGAACAAATTCACGCCAATGCTGAAATTCGACGCATAGACAAAGCATCCGTTACAGGCTTCACATTTATTTATCACTTCCTGGTAGCGATCTAACCAGCCGGTTGTCCCGCTTATCACGGCAAGACCTTGCTCCAGGCAATATAAAATATTGTCCGGTGCAGCTTCGGGTATGGAGAATTCGATGGCCACATCGGCTAGGGAAAGATCTTCATTGCGTTCCAGCTTGTGGATGCGATGGGTGATCTGATGACCGTCTTCCAGGGCCAGGCGTTCGATGGTCTTGCCCATCTTTCCATAACCGATTAGTGCAATCTTCATCAGAAATCCCAGGTAAAGGAAAGTGAATAATTGGGTTGGGCATTTATCGGGTCCAGCTGTACGCCAGGGCTTAAGCTAAGATCTTTACTCACGTTGTATTGCCTCAGATGGGCATCTACGTTAGCATCAATGATATTGAGTACATAAAAGCCGAGGACAACGATCAGGCTGTAATCCTTATTCTTCTGAGCGGACTTCTGGGCATCGATCAAACGATCATCCGATATAATGGGATTATCTCCCGGACCATAGAATTCGTCGTCAGTAAACCCGGCCAATCGCCTTTTATAGGCATCCCTGAACCGGTTGTAATCGTTGTCATTCTGAATGTAGAAATAGACTCCCGTTGCCAGCCCGGCATAGATGATGGGAATCTTCCAATAGCGTTTGTTATAAGCCTGTCCAAGCCCGGGTAGGACTGCAGAATAGAAGGCTGCAGTAGAGGGGGCCAAAGGGTTATACGGTTCTTTGATCAGGTCTTCGGCTACTACTTCAACCTGGTCGTCCTTGGCCACCTGGACCGAATCGCTGACCTGTGCTGTAGCCCCAAAACCGAAAAGGAATAGGATGATATGTACCCAATTAGTCCTCACCACTCATTTGCCGGAGTAATCTGAGCAGTTCCTGCTTACTGCCAAAGGGAATAGCAAGTTGACCCTTGCCAGATGGATTTACCTTCACCTTAACCTTTACACCCAGGCGATCTTTGAGTTCCTGGGCTGCGTCCAAGGCAAATTGCGGAGTCTCCCGCTTCACTTTTGCAGGTGAGGCTCCCGGATCCTTGTAACTGCGCACCATGGCTTCCGTTTCCCTCACTGACAGATTTTGGCTCAGTATCTTTTCATAGAGGTCTAGTTGATCCTCCAATTGATCTACATTGATCAGGGCCCTTCCGTGTCCCATGCTTATAAAGCCATCACGCATTCCTGTCTGAACGATAGGGTCCAGCTTTAACAGCCTCAGGTAGTTTGCGATCGTAGAGCGGTTCTTGCCTACTCGTTCGCTGAGTTCCTCTTGGGTCAGTTGGATCTCATCGATAAGCCGCTGATAGGATAAGGCGATCTCGATTGGATCCAGATCCTGACGCTGGATATTTTCCACCAGGGCCATCTCCAGGGATTCCTGGTCGTTGGCCAGACGGACATAGGCAGGTATGGTTTCCAAACCAACCAGTTTAGACGCCCGAAAGCGTCGCTCTCCACTAACCAGCTGGAATTTGTCAGTATCTACCTTTCGAACCGTAATCGGTTGAATGACCCCCAATTCTTTGATGGAGGTGGCCAGTTCCCGCAGGGATTCTTCATTGAAGGAAGTCCTTGGCTGAAATGGGTTGGTCTCTATAAGCGCCAGATCCAGCTCAATGATGTTCCCAACAACTTTGTCCGCATGCCGGTCCTCCACCGATCGGATATCGTTCTCCGGGTCCTTGAGTAAGGCGGACAAACCACGTCCAAGTGCTTGTTTTCTAGTCGCTTTGGCCATGAACGGCAGCGTTTTTTTCGATTAATTCGTTAGCCAAACTTAAGTAATTATTGGCTCCCTTACTACCTGCATCGTAGGTAATGATGCTTTCCCCGTAACTGGGTGCTTCTCCCAGGCGCACATTTCGTTGAATAATGGTCTGAAAAACCATCTCGTCAAAGTGTTTCTTGACCTCTTCCACCACCTGGTTAGATAATCTGAGCCTGGAATCGTACATGGTCAGTAACAGGCCTTCGATATCCAGGTCCTGGTTGTGGATCCGCTGTACACTTTTGATTGTATTGAGCAGTTTCCCTAAGCCTTCCAGAGCAAAGTACTCGCACTGTATGGGTATAATGACGGAATCTGCCGCAGTCAAGGCATTTAGCGTAAGTAAGCCCAGGCTAGGGGCACAGTCGATCAGGATAAAGTCATATTGATCCCTAAGCGAACCTATAGCCTCCTTCAACATATATTCCCTGGCTTCTTTGTCTACCAGTTCGATCTCGATGGCTACCAGGTCTATATGGGCCGGTATGATATCCACATTGGGTGAATTGGTCCCGATAATGACCTCATCAGCGTTAGCCGTATGCTCCAACAATTGATAGGTGCCTTTCTCTACTTGATCCACATCTACACCCAAGCCCGAAGTGGCATTGGCCTGTGGGTCTGCATCGATAAGCAAAACCCGTCTCTCCAGCACACCGAGCCCGGCAGCCAGATTGACTGACGTGGTCGTTTTTCCTACTCCTCCTTTCTGGTTGGCAATCGCAATGATCTTACCCATCCGTTTCCTACAATTTTATGGTTCTAAAAGTACGATTAATTATGTGGATAGAAAATCAAATTTGTTAACACCAAGCCAATTTATCAATGGTCAATTCTACTCAGGAACCCCCGTATATTCTAGGCCTAACGAAGGATTATAGAGCGCTCTTGGTTCTTGATAAAACGTAATCGCCTGTAGAAATCTTGCGTGGGAAAACCCTTAGGATTTTTTCCTGGAGCGGATCATCATCTCCAGCATGTCCCACATCTCTTCCGGTACCGCTTCCAGTAGGTTGAATTGTCCGGCTCCTTTCAGCCATTCTCCTCCATCCAGGGTCAGTACTTCACCATTCATATAGGCAGCGTAATCAGAAACTACGTAGGCTGCCAGATTGGCTAATTCCTGATGGTCCCCTACACGGGCAATCGGCACTTTCTTGGCCGGGTCGAACTTTTCCTTCAGTTCACCTGGTAGCAGTCGGTCCCAGGCTCCCTTAGTAGGGAAGGGGCCTGGTGCAATGGCGTTGCTTCGGATACCGTATTTGGCCCACTCTACGGCCAGTGAACGCGTCATGGCCAGTACCCCCGCCTTGGCTGAGGCACTCGGTACCACATAGGCCGATCCGGTCCAGGCGTAGGTGGTCACTATATTGAGCACATTGGCCTGTTCCTGTTTGCTGTCTATCCAGTGTTTTCCCAGGGCCAGGGTACAGTTCTTGGTTCCCCTAAGGACAATATCGATGATGGTATCGAAGGCATTGGCAGACAGGCGTTCGGTAGGCGAGATAAAGTTTCCTGCGGCATTGTTCAGCAGCACATCGATCCGTCCAAAAGCCTCGATGGCCTTGTCTCTCATTTTAACTACCTCTTCATAATTCCTTACATCACAGGCCACCGGCAACACGGTCCCTCCGGTCTGACTTTCCAGTTCTTCTTTTACAGTAAGCAGCTTGTCCATGTTTCGGGATGTGATCACCACCTGGGCGCCCAATTCCAGAAAATAAGTGGTCATAGCCTTTCCCAGACCACTTCCACCACCGGTAACGATGATATTCTTTCCCTTTAGCGCATCGGCTTTAAGCATTCCCTCTGTATATTTCATTGTTATGGTTTTTGATAGGTCGAACGGATCCATAGTCCGAAAAGGGGATCCAAAAATTCGATTCGTTGATTAAATATATCGATAACCTCTTTTTGTACCAATGCTTCCCGTGACCGGATCACACTGGCAGAGGAGGATAGTTTGTATTTTTTTATGGTCGATTTTGCCGTCAGTTGATCCTCTCCCCAGGCAATTGCCTTCAGCAGGTTCAACTGCAGATTGGAGAGCATATCTACCTCCCGGCTAAAGAACATATCGTATTGAGTTAGCAGATGATTTAACCCCTGTTTGATCTCATCCTCTGTGCAAACTTCATCCGTATGTAACCAGACCGCGTTGGCCAATTGTTGTACAAAGTAGGGATGATTGTCTACTAGGTCGGCAACTTTACCAGCTAGTTTTGCCGATATCTTCTTGTCACTTTTCCTGAATTTCCGGCTGATGTAGCGCCTCCAATGGTCGTTATCTATCTTATCCAAAAAGAGGATCTCCCCAAATTTGTAGAAGGGCATGGACTTATTTTCGAATAACTCCGCCATCATGTGTTGCTTACTCCCGTATAGCGCATAAGTGCAATGTTGATGCCGTTGCCAGACAGCCCTCAGTTTTTTCTGAAAAGCGAGGTCTTCGTCGTAATGAGCGATATTCTGAAATTCGTCCAGACACACAATGAGCCTGATGTTCTTTTGGATGGATATCTTCTCCGGCAGGTCCAGTATCTCGTTGGGATGTCTTTTGACCTCTTCCCAATCAAATGAAAGCGAAAATTGTTCCTGGGGGTCAAGGCCAAAGCTGAAGCGGGGGATGATCTGTTTAAAGAAATTCTTGGTCTGTTCCATGCGCTCATCCCACTTGCTGTAGGAGGCACGGATCACTTCGGTGGCAAAATAGGCGTAGAATTCTTCCTCCGAACGGGTTTGGAACAGGTCGATAAAACAAAATCGTACCCCGGGGTTCTTCTTTTCCATTTCCCGTCCGATCTTAAAGAGCAAGGACGACTTGCCCCAGCGGCGCGGTGAGATCAGGGTAACATTAATGCCGGATCCCAGGAGATTGGAGATATGATGTATCTCCGATTCCCGGTTTACAAAAAAGTCGTCCTGAACAACTTTACCAAATTTGAAAGGCATTTGCACAAGGGCAAGTTACGAATTTAAATCAATAAGTAACAAAACACTAAGTAACTAAATTGTTACTTATTGCTTTCAATGAGAATTTCCAGTATTTCTACAGCTGCTTCACTGATCCGTGTACCCGGTCCGTAAACCGCTACAGCACCGGCATCGAATAAGAACTGATAATCCTGGGCGGGAATTACCCCTCCTACTATCACCATGATATCGTCACGACCATATCCCTTTAATTCTTCTATCACCTCGGGCACCAGGGTTTTGTGGCCTGCGGCTAAGGAAGAGACACCCAGTATATGGACGTCGTTCTCTACAGCTTGTTTGGCAGCTTCTGAAGGCGTCTGGAACAAAGGCCCGATATCGACGTCAAAACCAACATCGGCATATCCTGTGGCTACAACTTTAGCTCCCCGGTCGTGACCGTCCTGTCCCATTTTAGCGATCATGATCCTGGGCCGTCTACCTTCCTGTTCGGCAAAGGTGTCGGCCATTTCACGGGCTTTTTCGAATGTAGGGTCTTGTTTGATCTCTTTACTGTAAACTCCGCTAAAGGATTTGATCTGGGCCTTGTAACGACCGAACTCTTTTTCCAAGGCATCGCTGATCTCTCCCAGGGTAGCTCGCTGTCGGGCGGCATCTACGGCCAAAGCTAACAAATTTCCTTCTCCACTACCAGCACATTTGGTCAGGGCTTGCAGGCAGGCTTGCACCTTTTGCTCGTCTCGCCCTTCTTTCAGGCTCTTTAAGCGGGCCAATTGGGATTCTCTTACCTTTTGATTGTCTACATCCAGAATATGCAAGGGGTCTTCCTTCTCCAGGCGATATTTATTCACACCGACGATCACATCCTGCCCACTATCGATCCTGGCTTGTTTCCGGGCAGCTGCTTCTTCGATCCTCAACTTGGGGATTCCCGCCTCTATGGCCTTGGTCATTCCACCCAGGTCTTCTACCTCCTGTATCAATTCCCAGGCCTTGTTTGCGATATCGCGGGTGAGGGATTCCACATAATAACTTCCTGCCCAAGGATCTGTGGTCCGCGTTAATTCAGTCTCCTCCTGCAGGTACAACTGGGTATTCCTAGCGATACGGGCCGAGAAATCGGTTGGTAGTGCTATGGCCTCGTCCAGGGCATTGGTGTGTAATGACTGGGTCCCGCCAAATGCCGCTGCTGCCGCTTCAATGCAGGTTCGGGCCACATTGTTAAAGGGATCCTGTTCGGTCAAGCTCCAACCGCTAGTCTGGCTATGTGTTCTCAGTGCCAGGGATTTTGGATTCTTTGGGTCGAATTGCTTTACGATCTTGGCCCAAAGCATACGAGCTGCGCGCATCTTGGCAATCTCCATGAAATGATTCATACCGATGGCCCAGAAAAAGGATAACCTGGGTGCAAAGGAATCTATGTCCATTCCGGCCTTTAATCCTGTCCTGATGTACTCTAATCCATCTGCCAGGGTATACGCCAATTCGATATCACAGGTCGCCCCTGCTTCTTGCATGTGATAACCCGAAATGGAAATGGAGTTGAAACGCGGCATGTTCTTGGAAGTGAATTCGAAAATATCACTGATGATCCGCATGGAGGGCGTAGGAGGGTAGATGTAGGTATTCCGCACCATAAACTCCTTAAGGATGTCATTTTGTATGGTCCCGGCCAAGGCTTTAGGTTCCACCCCTTGTTCTTCCGCGGCTACTATGTAGAATGCCATAATGGGCAGAACAGCACCGTTCATGGTCATGGAAACACTCATTTTATCCAAGGGTATCTGATCGAAGAGGATCTTCATATCTTCAACAGAGTCGATGGCCACTCCGGCCTTTCCAACATCTCCAACCACCCGTTCGTGGTCGCTGTCGTAACCGCGGTGTGTCGCCAGGTCAAAGGCGACAGAGAGACCTTTCTGACCCGCTGCCAAATTCCTTCGGTAGAAGGCGTTGCTTTCCTCCGCTGTAGAGAATCCCGCGTACTGCCGGATGGTCCAAGGTCGTCGAACGTACATCGTACTGTAGGGACCACGGAGGTAAGGCGGGATACCGGCAATGAAATCCAAGTGTTCCGCTCCATCCAGGTCCTGAGCCTTGTAACTGGCCTTGATAGCAATTCCTTCGGCGGTCGTCATCTTTTCGGACCTGTCTTGTGAATTGGCCGGGCGTGGAACAAGCTCCAGGTGTTGCAGTGCTTTTCGCTTCATACCTATTCGCTTTCCAGGTCTAATAGATAGTTGTAGTAATAGTCCAGGGCGATATACATGGCCAGGTAGGGGTCATTGGCTACCTGGTTGACGTTTCTACGTAGCGGTTCTGCCGTCAATTTGGGAGACATGGAATTGATCTCGTTCAAGGATGCGAAGGTCTCCTGCATGTCCCTGTTCTTGATGTTGTCCAAAACACAGACCACAAACTCGCTTTGGTAGTCCAGGTTGCTGTAACCTTCTACATCGGACCAGATAGGTTCTTTCCGAAGTTCCTGGAGCACAGCCTTGGTATGACTGGACATCAATTCTGCGAAATCGGCTTCACCCAAACCGCCTTTGTGAACAAAATAGCGGTATCCATTCACGATATACAGTGGTTCTTTGGGATCAAACCGCTTGTAATTGTAGGCCTTGGCAATATCTTCCTGGAAACTATACAGAGCCTCATGTAATAGCGCCTTATCTGCTCCAGGGCATTCTACCGGTTGCGGGTTTTCCTGGTATTTCATTTCTAATTCAGGACCGCAGCTTACAACGGCAAGAGTTAGTATTAAAAGGGATAGGTACTTAAGCATCTTCTTCATTTTTGAGGCGTTCTTTTTCTAATTTTTCGGCCAGTCTTTTGGCAGGGACCGGTTCGATAGCTGTTTTTCTTAGATCTCTTTTTAGAAAGGGATAGAGTTGGAGTTCATCTTTCATCTTATCCTGTGGATTAGGATATTTATTGGTCCCGATCAAGGTCTTGTCTCCTTCATCAAAAAGAGTCTGTTCCCCCTTTGCCGATTCTCTGATCTTTCGTTGGATGGTACCATCTTTGAGCTGCTTGAGTAGTCCTCCGCTTTGCTCGATCTCTTTGAAAATTTCCAATGCCGATTGGGCCAGCTGCTGGGTGAGGCGTTCGATATAATACGCACCATCGGCAGCATTGGATACCTGATCCAGGTAACTCTCGGCCTTCATGATCAAAAGCTGGTTGCGGGCAATGCGCTCACCAAATTCGTTGCTTTTGTGGTAAATAGAGTCGTAGGGGGAATTACAGATGGCATCCGCTCCTCCCAAAATGGCACTCATGCACTCGGTGGTGGTGCGCAGCATATTGACATTGTAATCGTATAGGGTCTTGTTGCGTCTTGCGGGTTGGGCCAGGATATGACATTCCTGGGAAAGGCCAAACTCCTTGGCCACAGTCGCATAGAGCCATCTCATAGCCCTGATCTTGGCAATCTCGAAGAAGTAATTTGAACCTAACCCAACAATAAAAAGTGGTTTCAAATTAGCACTATACTCCAGCTGCTGCAGGTATTCAACCAAATGTGCAATAGCATAGGCCAACTGCTGTACTGCATGGGCTCCGCCTTCAGCATAGACACGACTATCTACCGTCAGATTGCTGAGCCAATCGCCTTTTCCGATTTGTTCCAGCAAGGCCACATCTTCCTGCTGACCTTTATACCAGTTCCCATTGGATATTAGATGGCCCAATGGGTCGAGCAACAAATGGGAATTTGTCTTGACTCTTTTCGATTCAACGTTTAGTTGTTGAACAAAATCTGCGTCCGCAAAATCGAGTTGGAGGTAAAGTGTATGACCATTTGGATCAATTTCATGATGTAGCTTGGACCAATCAAATGAATTTTCGGCTTTCAACCATATGGCGTCTGCTCCTCGTTTCAGGCTGTCTTTCACAAGGTGGTTCACTACCTCTTCCTGGTCTATGAAATAGGACTGGACAATCTTCCATTGTTCCGGTTGGCCCGGGATACCGTCCCAGGGTTTATCATTTTCGTCCCGGTGATAAAAAGGCTTTACGTCTATACCTTCCGGGCTTTCCCAGATCAGGGTATTATTGTAATCGGCGCCTTTTAGATCGGCTTGGATCTTCTGTTTCCAACCAGCAGAACTGACTGGTTGAAAGGAGTCAAAAAGAGCTTTACTCATTTTCGGTATCGGTTTTCAAACTGTCGGCGTCTTCGATGATAAAAATATCCTCGTTCTCGCGTTTCAGGTAATACTTTTCCCGAGCATAGCGCTCGATCTCGTTGCTGTCCTCCATTTTTTCAATGAATTCCGTGTCTTTGTCTATCTCTTGCTGATAGAATTCCGCATTTTCCTCCAGGGCCTTGATATCGTCATTCAGCTCGCTGTGGATCAAGTAGGAATTGGTGTCAAAGAACAACATCCAAACGATAAAAAGAATGAGAATAATCACATAGGTGTTTCCCAGGTATTTTACCCACTTATTTTTACCTATCTCCTTTAGTTTTTTCATTGATCCTGGGCTATTCTTTGGTCGATGATATCGCGGATCAGTTCGACAGCTACTCGGTTTCTTCTGTGTGTCGGGATAATCACATCGGCAAACTCCTTGGACGGTTCAATGAACTCATTATGCATGGGCCTCAAGGTATTTTGGTACCTATCGATGACTTCCTCCAGATCTCTTCCTCGCTCTACTATATCACGTTTTAATCTCCTGATAAGTCGTTCATCACTTTCGGCATATACATAGAGTTTCAGATCCAGCAATTTCCTTAGCTCAGGTTGGGACAGGATGAGGATTCCCTCCACGATCAAAACCTTTCGTGGTTCGATAGTTGTACTCTCTTCCAAACGATTGTGAACTGCAAAAGAGTATACCGGTTGTTGAATGGACTTACCTCCTTTAAGGCTTTTAATATGCTGGATCAGCATTTGGAAGTCGATAGAGTCCGGATGATCAAAATTGATCTGGCATCTGTCATCGTAGCTCATCTGGCTGAGATCCTTATAGTAGGAGTCTTGGGAGATCACGCCGACTTCTTCTGCGGGTAGATCGTTTACGATCTGTTGGACCACAGTGGTTTTCCCGCTTCCGGTACCTCCGGCAACACCAATTACAAGCATGAGCGATCAGGTTTCCGCAAAGTTAATCAGAATAGCTTATTCTTGGCAGTTCGGGGGGTCTATTTCTCTACCTGGGCCACTTCTTGAGGAGTGACCATTTCCGATTGAGTGTTTCCCCAGCTGTTCATTACGTAGTTCAACACATCGGCTACTTCGTCATCGCTCAGGCCCATGCGCGTCATGATGCCATTGTAAGTGACCCCGTTGACCTCGATCTTGCCCTGCTGTCCAAACTTCACCGAGTGAATACTTGCCGTCCTTTTTTCGGTTAGCCAATTGGAGCCCGCAAGAGGGGGGAAGGTCCCGGTTACCCCTTGTCCATTTGGCATATGGCATTGAATGCAGAAATCCTCATACAATACAACTCCCCTTGCCATACTGTCTTCCAGAGAAGTTTGCTGTCCGCCTTGCTGGATCTTAATGGGTTGATCTTCTGTTTTATTTTCTGTATTTCCGCAACCGATCAGCAGCAGGGATATGAGTAAACTAAAGGTCATTTTCATAGTCAGGATTTGGGTTCAATGCGCAGGATGGCTTGGCCTTCAACGCCGATGTAAATATAACCATCCGGTCCCATGCGCACATTGCGGACTCGTCCGATGTCCTCGGCGATCTTTTCACGACCGATCACCCGGTCGCCATCTAAGCGCAAAAGCTCTACATAGTTGAATTTCAGTGAACCTACCAGCAGATCTCCTTTCCAATCAGGATATCTATCTCCGGTCACAAAATCCATTCCGCAGGGGGCAATGGAGGGCACCCAGTAGTAAATAGGCTGTTCCATGCCCTCTTTTTTGGTGATATCGGTAAACCTGCTGCCACTATAGTTGACCCCATATGAGATCACCGGCCAGCCGTAATTCTTTCCAGCTTGAATAACATTTACCTCATCCCCACCTTTGGGCCCGTGCTCGTGCGTCCAGATCTGCCCGGTTTCGGGATGCCTTGCCATGCCCTGAGGGTTTCGGTGGCCATAGGAATAAATAGCTTCTTTGACACCTGCTTCTCCTACGAAGGGGTTGTCTGAGGGAATACTGCCGTCCAGATTAAGCCTGTAGATCTTACCACCATCCCGAGTAATATCCTGGGGGTTGGTATCCCGATCTGCCCGATCTCCTATGGAAAAGTATACATGCCCTTCATCGTCAAAATCGATCCTGGAACCCCAGTGCCTGCTTATCCTGGAGTTGGGAGTTCCTTTATACAATACGGTCACTTCTGTTAGACTATTTCCGGATAATTTGGCTCGCACCAATTGGGTGTTTCCGCCGTCACCGGGCCCCTCGGAGGAGGCCATGGTAAAAAAGATAAAACCGTTGTCTGCATAATCCGGATGAACAGCCACATCCATAAATCCACCTTGACCACGAACATAGACATCCGGAACTCCCGCAATCATTCTCTTTTGTCCATCCACCCAGTGGATCAGATCTCCAGACTTCTCCGTGATCAGCATGCTGCCATCGGGAAGCCAATCCATACCCCAGGGGTTGTCCAGATCGGGTACGACTGTTTGTATGGTATAATCCCGCGAAGGAGTGACCAGACCAACAGATTCATTGCCTCGCTGGGCGCAGGAAATCAGGTGAATTCCTGTCAGTAATAAGATGGAAAGTGCAATTCTTATATGCATACAGCCCAAAAATAGGAAAGGTAGGGCAGCTAAGTTGTGAACGATTTCTTAATTCAGGATAAAAGAAACACCCAGCAAAGGCCCAAGTACGTTGACCTTAGTTTCCAGGCCGTTATCTATGCGCTTATATTTGAAGCTCCTAAAGCCTGCATTGATAGTCATGTATCGCCAGACCCGGAAGGCGTTAATGTAAGTGAGATCGTGCGTGAATTTTGAAGAATCTCCAATACCAAATCCGCCAACACTGAATGATGCACCTAGCAGAACCTTTGGCGATACCAGGATGTTGGTTCTTACTCCGACCATCATATCCCACCAGCTCAACGGCTCACGTATACGTTCCTGTATGGACCCGATGGGGCCCAGGTCGATGTTCAGATCGATCACCAGGTTGTTCACCCAATTCTTACCCCCCAGGGTACCTTCTATAGACCATCCCTTAGCAATATCTGTTTCTTCCGATTGGAAGGTGCTGTAAAAAGTGTAGCCTCCGCGGAGGTCAATTATATTCTGCTTGATGCCAACTTCGATACTAACGGGCCCCGATTCCTCTTCAATACCCAGGGTAGCAAAGGTTCCGTCTACTGAGAAGGAGAACCGCTTATAACGAACGGTCGAAACAAACTGGAAGCCGGCATTCGTAATGGATGAGAGGTCATTGAAGGACTGACGGATCTTTTCTCCGCCCACATCGGTGGATTGGGCAGCTAAAAGCGCATAGGGAGTAAAACTAAAACTCCAATCTTTCTTATCGGTTTCCTCGTTAAAATCTAGATTAGTCACTTGAGCGATGGCCGGGGTGCCAAGTAACACTAGACAACTAAATACGATTAGTCCAGATCGTTTCATCTTGATCAGATTGATATTTTCATGCCTTCCCTGGCCATAAAGCTATCCTTAAACCGGTCCTGACATTTCATTTCCATTTTGATCAGGAATTCATCATTGTGATCTGGATCGTGATGGGTAAAAACCAGTCTCTTGACTCCGGCCCGCTCCGCCAGTTCCATGCATTGATCGTAGCTGCTGTGGCCCCAGCCTTTATGGGTGGCCAATTCCCCTGTAGTATATTGGGCATCGTGTATCAAAAGGTCGGCACCTCGGGCAAAGTCGACGTATTTTTCTTCGACCTCCTCCCCGTGCTCATGGTCGGTGCAGATCACAAAACTCACCCCGTCTACATCTACGCGAAACCCAAAGGAACCCCCTGGATGGTTTTGTTCAATACAGGTCAATTTCAGTCCATCTGCGCTGACGATTTCGTCAGCTGTCGATTCAAAGTGGAAGGTGGCACCCATCCGGTCTAAGGAAACCGGGAAATAATCTTCCCGCATTTGTTGTGCAAAGATCTGCCTTAAAGCACCCGTTTCCATCTTCTTCCCAAAGACCTGGATATTGATGTTCATTTTCGGATCGTAAGCCGGGTCAAAGAAGGGAAAACCTTGTATGTGATCCCAGTGAAAATGACTAAAGGTGATGCTCAGGTCCTTTTGATCGCCATAAAAGCGTTTCATATCCTTGCCCAAATTTCGAATTCCTGTACCAGCATCCAGTATGGATAGGCGTTTGGTCTTTTCCCGGTAGATCGCAATACAGGTAGTGTTCCCACCAAATAAAGCCACATCTCTGCTACAGACCGGGATGGATCCGCGGGTACCATAAAACTTGATGTAGACTTTAGACATAACTGTCGAACTTATAAGCCAAAATTGTAGGTAGCAATAAAGGTGAGTTGTTGCTTGCTCTGCAGAAAGCCGTATTCTACGCGAGCTGCCCAATGTCTATTAAATTGATAGGTCCCACCGATCAGCATGTTCCATTCGAATTCCAAACGTTTTTTGAACTTGTAATACACCGTTGTTCCTGCCAAGCCTTCCAGACCGGGTCGGATGATCTCTTCGTAGGCCCGACGAATTAGTTCCTGTCTAAAGCGTGGTAATTCGGTAAACTCAGGAGACATGGTATAGGTTTCCCAACGTTGATCCAGATCATTCAAAGCCGTTTCGTCCAGACCAAGTGCTTCTCCCAACGGAATATTACCGGAGGTCTCACTGTCTAGTTTCTGCGATTGGGCCCCTGCCCAGACACCCCAGAACCGTTCCGGGTTGGTTTTGTTCACAAAGCGTTTGATCACCCGTGCACCCGCTACATTGACCAATACCGGTTTATCCAGCCGGTCATTGGTGGTCCATGCCCATGAATAATCCGCCTGCAGGACTACCGGTCCAATGGGTACAACTCCAACCAGATTTAGTCCATAATACTGCCCGTCTATATCTGTCACGGATGATATTTCAATTGGGGCCGTTAAAGTAACCGTCTGTTCTCCCCAGACCTTACCAAAGTATCCACCTACTGACAAGAAGGGTAGTACCCAGGCTTCTACCCGGGCAAATAGTGTATTGATACGCCCTTCTGAAGGTCCAAAAACGATAAGATCTGAGATGGGTTGTAACCTATCGAAGTCTGGCTCTTCATTCCCTTGGGTAAAGGCCATGGAAAAGTCTTCCAGGATGATCCCCTGTTTGTTAAAGATGGTACCGATAGAAGCACTAAAGGGTAGGGGAAGGTTATATCCTTTAGCGTAAGCCTTCTTTCCCAATATGGGAAGAACGTAAGGGTATTCTCCTCTTGTCTCCGTGCTATCCTGTACTTGGGAAAAAGCGTTTCCGTAGAAAAGAAGAACTATAATCAGGCCGGCACAAAGGCTTATTTTTTTGGTCATCTAATTGAGTTTTAAACGAAGCTACAAAAATGAAATAGGATTTACATCTTTAGAGGGCGATCCTTCCCCGAATACTGTATAAAAATAGAGATGACTGCTGAGGGTTCAAAGCCGGATTGATCAGGTATTGGATATCCGGTGTGATCGCCACCCTGGTCGATAGCTGAAAGCGGTAGAACAATTCGAAACTAAACTGATCGTCCAGACCTGAGCCAAAGGTGGTCTCGTTCACCTGTCCCCAGTTCAGCCCCAAGGCTAATAGGTCTCGCCCCTGCACGGGTTGGTAACCAAAGCCGGTGGACAAGGAATTTTGCAGAAGGCTGCCCGCATCCTCGGTGTAAGCATAGCGCAAGAATGGATACCAAATCTTATTGATGTATTTGGATGCCGATAAGACTAATCCCCAGCCATTGGGGTCCCCGGTAGCCGAAGTTGCATCCCGTTGCCACAGACTCAGGTGGATGTTGTCCAGGAACAGATAGTCCTGTGAGCCGGCCACTCCAACTTCCAGGTGTTTGAAATATTCGTTCTTATTGAAAAAGGTGTCAAAGCCGTTGAAGATATCGGTGGGGTCGGAGTTAATGTCACCAATACCGGCGATGACATAGACCTTCTGACTGATCCAGCCACCTGCAGCAAAACCCAGGTAGCCATCGTTAGGAAGATTTACAGCGGCCACACCGGTAGAAAAGACCAGGTTGGAAAAGTGCATCCAGGGTACCGCCAAACCATAGACATCGAAAAAGTCCGTCACATCCAGGAATCCACCAACCAAGGCAACCCGGCCATCGGCAAAACGCTGTCTCCAATATAAGTTAGTCGCGCGCCAACCATCGTTGTTGTAGGCTGCACCAATAAACCCCGCATAGCCCATATCCAGACCCAAACTTTTAGGAGGAATATCGCCGTATTTGTGGCGGTGCTCTACCTTAAAGACCAGGGCTCCGGAATTGCCGGATTTTTTACCCACGGGTTCCCAGGAACCGTATAAACGAAAGACACCGCTGCTTGCATTGCCTTCGCCCACATCGGAATTGGTGCCAATGAAGGTATTGGAATAGTCCAGCCCAAAGCTGATATCGGTTTTCTCGGCAAATCGCTCTTTAAAACTGAAGTAGCCATCCAGGAAAGGAAATTCCAACCAGGCCTTGACCACATCCTTATCCCGCTGAATTCGGTTATCTACCTGATCGGGACCGCCGAAGTTGCCTAGGCTGTCTTTTACTTGTTCTTTGTCCTGGGCATGTATTCCCCATGCCAATAAAAGCGAAACAGATACAAGGACCTTACAAATAAGCTTTGAGACCTGCATGGATTAATCTAGGGTGTTCTTGTAGATTACTCCATCTTTCATAATCACCTTCATGGTCTCAATTCCATCACGGACCGGAGCGTCAAACCATTTTTCGTTCCCACCGATGACCGTGATGTCCTCTAATGGATTTCCATCCACGATCAGGATGTCCGCATAGGCTCCCACTTCGATCACACCGAGTTTCCCTTCTGGATACGGATCCAGTACCTCTCCGGATAGTTTCAGTATTTCACCGTTCACTGAGGTGAGTGCTTTCAACCAATAGTGATTTCCAAAGAATTCTGCCCCTAAATAGATCTGGTGGTCGTTTTGCTTGTTGCAGGCTTCCGGCATTCCTACGCAATCACCTTGAAATCCAAGCTTAGGGCGGTACTGTCGTACATTGTCTAAATAATTTTCAAAGGCTTTTTGTGCAGAATTGGCCTTACGGGCTGAGGCAGGACTGGCCGATATGGCCGAAACCTGGCTCAGGGCAGGAGAGAAGGCCTGCATATTGGTGGTCATATAGGCACCTTTCTCTTCCATTAAACGGGCAACGTCTCCATCGAACATAAAGCAGTGCTCGATTGTCTTCACGCCATTCTTAAGACAACGCATTATGGATTTTTTACTGTAAGCATGTGATAAAACATAAGAACCATAGGCGTCGGCGATCTCAACGGCCGCGCGGATCTCTTCTTCGGAATAAGCATCCAGTTGCCAAGGGTCAAATTGTGAAACTACCCCGCCAGAGGACATGATCTTAATTTGAGATGCACCCTGCATAAAGTTTTGCCTGGCAGCTGCTTTAATGGCATCAACGCCATCCGCGGTAAGGGTCATTCCCAATCTTCCACCATTGGATAGGACACCATTCATGGTCTCATTCGGTGTGTTGAAGTTCCTGAAATCGGCATGAGAACCTGTAGGACCAATAAAGCCTCCTGAGGGGTAGATCCTTGGTCCGGCCAATAGGCCTGCGTCAATGGTCTTCTTCAGACCTGCTCCCATTCCCCCGGCATCTCTCCAAGAGGTAAAGCCCGACATCAAGGCATTTTCCGCATTGACGACTGAACGTACGGCCAGTTCTTCCCAGTTTCGATTATTTTCAATGTCACTGATCGAACTCCCGTTCATTTGCAAATGTCCATGCCCTTCGATCAATCCAGGCATCAGCGTCATCCCTTGTCCATCGATAACTGTTGCACCCCTGGGTGCGCTGATGTTAGCAGATATCTGATCGATGAGATTGTTCTTGATCAAAACCTGCTGATTCGTATTTAGTTGAGAAGTTACACCGTCAAAGATGTTCACATTTTGGATCAGGGTGTAGCGATCAACTTTTTCCTGAGCATTGAAAAATCCGTGAAGCAAAAAGCAACTTATTAAGAAAAGTAATTTGATAGGTTTCATTTGATGGAAGTTAATTAATGTGACAATGATTTTTTTCGAGATCATTCATCGAGTCCCATTTCCGTTCAGTAGGATTGATCGATTGCCAAAATTCTCGTAGTTGTAATTATCCTGTCCATAAAGGACACAATTAAAGGACAGTAAAAAAACCAGAGTAAAGCGTAGTTCTTTAGAGGCATATGGTTGCTGGTTGATGTTCCCTAAAGTTAGGAAAATCACGCAGAAATACCTGCTTGAAGAGGCTCATTGTTTCTTCCTCTTCCCAAACGGAATAATAGAATTGATGATCCCGGATTGTAATCCCTTCCAGAGGTAATTACCAATTCCCTTGTACATAACTCGTTCAAAGTCCATCCTTGCAACACTGAGTTTGCCGTTCTTCTTGGGGTTAGATTGCTTAGCAAAGGAGTTGGCCAGCCAGGAGACGGTATTGTTCTTATCCCTTTTCTTTTCGTTGGTGAATACCTGTACTTCCAGGTCTTTGTAGGACATGGTCATTTCTCCTTCCATCAGGGTAGGTGTAGCAACAGCAGCAAAGTCAATACCGTTTAATTCACCTCCTTCAAACTTCATATTGATGGCCGGATAAATAATGGGGTTGATGGACTCGAAAGTGGTCATGGCGCCCGTTTTACCCCAATATCTAAAGGTAGTAGAGGTATAAGGCATTTCCAGGTTGACCTCAAAAGGCATGGTGTTTAGCAGGTCCCCGGTAAGATGCATACCGAGGGGTTCCGAATTGTCGAACTCCGATTTGATGGATGTAATATGATCTACCCCAAGTTGAAGATCATCTATAAAGATGTGGATCATCTTATCGTCCTCGGCCAATTGCTCGGTATAATCCAAGTAGGCTCGTTTAGCTCTAACACTATCTATTTTCAAGGGTAGTTTTAAGGTCTGTAAACTTTGGTTGGGTAGCTGAGGCCGCTTATCGTAATTCCAGGGCAGGCGTTTGTCTTTGAAGATGGTCAGGTTCAGGCTGTCTAATTCGACATAATTGGCGGTCATTACACCAGAAACGATCAATTTTCTCAGATCAAACCCGCTCACGCTCAAGGTCTCGATCTTCGCGTCATAGATATCATTGGTGAAAGTATATTTATTGGCGGTTTCCCGGGCCGAGGCCACGGGTCCATATTTAAAATTGGAAATGGTCAGTAATTCCTCTTTTCTGGAGAAGACCAATTCGTCAAAAGCAATGCTGTATAGCCCATTTGAAAAAGTATACTCCTGGTCGTCTAGTTCCATGCGCAGATCGGAAGTATCGAACTGCAAATAGTCTGATCCCTCGCCCAAGGAAGTTAGTTTGACATCGGACATCATGAGTGATTTGGCCACATAGTTGGTCAAGGTATCACCAGAACCCGATTCGATTACCTCGATGGTATAATTATCGATCTCGATCTTTCCGGGATCAATCCCAACAATTCCCGGTATCTGCAATGAGTCCAGTGCGAACTTGCCTTTCTTCTTTTTCGCCTTGTTCAGGCGAATATTGGAGTTTTCTTCTACACGATATTTAAGTCGGTCCAAGCGGATACCACTCAGATTCACCTCTTTATTTAGTAGATACCCCAGTATACTGAAACCACGGAGCTTTAATGAGGAAAACGTGGCTTCACGGACGGATCTCAGGTTGTTATCATTATCCTGCATGGCCTGCCTGAGGGAATCTGTTGGCCGAATTGCCAGCTCTCTGAGGGTTATATTCCCCTGCAATACCCCAACGCTTACATCCGATACCGACATGGTGTAGTCGGCATTGGAGTTCAACTTGACTAATTCTTCATTCAGGAATTTCTTGATACTGCTTTGGGCAACCAGGTTGATAACAATGGAGATCACTACAACCCCAATCCCGGCGAACATGGCAATTTTTAGGATTTTTTTCTTTCGTTTGGTCAGTTGCATCACAGGTAAATATGATTAAATGTATGTCGTTGTTGTGCGGTTTAGATTCCGGCTATTTTTTTATTTGAAAAATTTAAAAGTAAGTTACTGGTTAATGGACCTATGTCAATTGTCGGCGATAGGTGATTAAACGTAGACGAGTGACCGTAAAACAAAGATTAGTTGTCGTTAATTGGAGATCATACTTTGTTCTGCCCAGTTGCCCATCGGGACATTTAACCGAAAAAAGCGTTATGGCTCGGGCAAAATTGCAAACGCCGAAGCACGGGTCCGGAATATGACTCTCTTACTTTTGATTTTTTTCTGTCGTTTGGTCAGTTGCATAGCGAGCGATTATGATTAAAGATATCATTTTACATCCAGAAGTACGCTAATAGGCTTCAAACCAATCAAATGATTCATCGATGATGTTGGCCTTGTTCTCTTCCAAGTACTCCAAGAAGGCGAGGGCCGTAGGAGAGAGGTTCTTGGACTTAAGCCAGATAAGGTTGCAGTGGGTGGTTCTGGGCAGGCCTTTAAACGGAATGATCCGGATATCCTCTTGTTGTAAGGCGTTCTTAAGTCCGATGGCATGATGGAGTATCCCAGGCCGGCTATTACCGCCTGTTTTAAGGCCTCATTACTGGTTAAGGTCATCTGTTTGTAGCTGGGCAGGTTTTGCTTCCGGATAAAGGTCTTCATCGCATTTCTGGTGGCCGAAACTTGCTCTCGAAAGAGTAAAGGGTAGTCTGAAAAAATCTTTTTGGATGTTATCTTTTGACGGTCTATCACCAGGTCGACACCAATATGCCACCAGGTAATCCCAGACAGGAAATATGTTATCAAGTATTTGCCGATGGAAACCACCGAGATTTTGATTGTACTCAGTAATTCCCCTTCAATAATATACCGGGAATGCCGCTATATATGTGCCTCACTAAGTCATTGTAAAAGCTTTTAGGGCGTTTGTCAGTACTCCTATTTTCCTTATTTTTGCGAACCGTTTCGGGATGTGGCGCAGTCCGGTAGCGTACTTGCATGGGGTGCAAGGGGTCGCAGGTTCAAATCCTGTCATCCCGACGAAGCGAAAAAAGGCAACGATGAAGATCGTTGCCTTTTTCAGTTTCAAGAACCCACCCAAGCTCGCTTGAGGTGGGTTCGGAAACTGAAAAAGCTGCAATGTATGATTGCATAAATTGCCTTTTTTCATTTGGACTGAGGGATGTGTTGGGATTCTACAAATCCGTGAGTCGTTATTCGTTATTCGAGGATTACAACTTAGACTTCCGTCAAGTAACACATGTATTCGTGAATCCCTTGAATCAAATTCATGAATCAAAATACAAGGCCTGGTTGTCACTGGGATGCTTTCGAAGAGATCCCTAGTTTGGTCCCGGCAGGGGGCTAGGGGCCCCCAAGGTCAGAATCGTCCCTTCTGGGACCAGATTATACCAAGAGCCGATCTGATTTTCGACTGTCCATTCAATGGTTTTATTCAATAACTTTGAAGAAATGCGCAATTTAAACCACCTGCGTGCCCCCGGTGTCAATGACACCGAGGACATGAAAAGAAGCCTTAACCTTAACGCTCGCAGGTGTGTTGCGCTACTCTCAAACGCAACAGTTTTCTTCTTGGCACTGGCAATATTTTTGGTTGTAGAGATGCAAGGTCACTAACGCCAGTGCGGGTATATAAATGGCAAATTCAGCTATGTGAACCACCGATAGTTTCTCGTTTAAAATAATCGCTGCCAATCCTAGCCAGCAGATCGTCATAGCATATTTTACCCAGGACTTAGACGTATTTTTGGCAGAATGATAAACGGCAAAAGCTGA
This sequence comes from Aureitalea marina, assembly GCF_002943755.1. Taxonomy (NCBI): domain Bacteria; kingdom Pseudomonadati; phylum Bacteroidota; class Flavobacteriia; order Flavobacteriales; family Flavobacteriaceae; genus Aureitalea; species Aureitalea marina. The sequence goes on along the minus strand of NZ_MQUB01000001.1, from coordinate 1,524,465 downwards.
GATTACCAGGAATAAGATATCCAGTATTCCCCACCAAAAATTATCCGGATGGGCATGTTCTCCATGTCCCGCCGTAGGCAGGGTAAATAGGAATGGAGTCGCCAAACAATGCAGCATGCAGAGTCCACTGGCAAATGCCCCTACTAAATCCGATTTTGTGTCCAGTTGTTGGATATTCATAGTCAAAATTGCGTTAAGAATATAATCTTACTGATGAATTGTGTGGTCTGTTACACAGGGTCAAATGCGTCGATATTGGTGTCGTTAAAAACGAGAAAGATATAAGCCAGGAATCTCTTAGTGGCTTTCCCGTTTGTCTGTATATTAAGTTGGTTGATGAAAGCGCTGCCAGAAGTTGGAGAGATAAAGCCGAGTAAACGATTGATGGTAGTCGTTTTCCCTGCTCCATTAGCTCCTAGCAGGCAGTAGATCTCTCCGCCTTGTACTTGGAGATCCAATTGGTCAAGTGCCGTTAGATCCCCATATTTCTTGGTTAATTTGCTGGTTTCGATCATATCGATGGATTGTGTGATTCTTCCTCAAGCAACAGACAAGTTGCCCATGAAATCAGTTATAGTGGATTTTGGCTTATATACCCGTAGATCACGATCTGATATTCAATAATCGTTTAATAGCCTTCAGTATGGCGTCCGATCAACATTGATCAGTACTGGATAACAAAATATACATGGTGGTTTGCGATTGAATGATCGCAGTAAATGCGCCCGATTAGAGGGCAGGAGGCGGTTTGTTCAAAATGTATTTCGGAGATACAAAACAGAATAAGGGTTCGGTGTAGCCAGTAATGGGATCCTTATCTACAGTTAAGAGAGCGGGCTGATCCGAAATGGTCGTTTCCTCGCTTCCAAGCGCAGGGGTTAATTCCTCCGCAAAGGATAACATATCACACAGTTCACAATGTGGACTGTTTTGGTCGTCCGACCAATGCGAGAACGCATGCACGTTTCCAACCCGCAGAAATAAAAACAGGAGGAGGGAAATAAGACCAATTCTTTTGCGGTACTTATTGTGCATCGGTTAAAAGTATAACATTATCCAATAGCTCCTCTTTAAAATGCGAAAGGAACATCAATTTTACGATTTTCTTAACATAATGAAAGATGATGATTGAGGCCATAGGATGCTGAACACTGTTGTTGTCACCCACCCAGAATAGATTCTGGGGGCCTCTGAATACTTGAATCCCGTTGGCTGTTTCAAGAGTTATCAGGAAGGACTTCTAGAATATTGTGATGGTTGGTAAAAATCACTTAGTTTGATCCCGGCAGGGGGCTAGGGGCCCCCAAGGTAAAGACATGGTTTTTTATTGAATGACCAACTGTTCCCTAAATATCCGGGCCAATGGAATCATAGCTCAAACCTTCGTAACTTGAGATAAATTAAAAAAGAATGAAAAAGATCGGGTTACTTCTTCTAATGGGTTTGATGATGGCAGCCATGCCAGTGACTGAAACAACGGATCATAAATTGAACATTGAGATCAGGAATATAAATAAAGCCAAAGGGAAGATCCTTTTGGCCATCTATTCGGATAAAGAACATTACCTGGATTCTGAGTATGCTATTGCAGCTGAAGGCGTTGTGACCAAAACAGGAAGTCTGACCATTACGGTAAAGATTCCTTTTGGAGAATATGCCATAGGTGCTTTTCACGATATTAATGACAATGGGGAACTAGATACCAATGGCCTAGGTATTCCTAATGAACCCTATGGTTTTTCTCATGGAAAAAAAGGGACTTTTGGTCCACCTTCCTTTAACGCTGCCAAGTTCGAATTCTCTCAAGATGGGCAGGTCCACGGGATCAACCTTTGATCCATCTGTTCTTTATTCATACCCCAAATGTCTTAATCAATCCAAATAAATTCAATGATTAAAGTCAGCCTCAAACAGGTTTGCTTTCATGCATGTATACCTGAATAAATACCCTTAACTTTATTTCATGAACAAAACACTCGGTATTGCATTTGCCGGTGGAGGGGTGAAGGTTACATTTTCCATGGGCTTTGTTGAGGTGTTGCAGCGACATGGAATTCAAGCTACTCATGTATCAGGGACCAGTGCAGGAGCAATGGCCTCCGCTTTTTATGCACTTGGTTATCCAGCCAAGGAAGTATTGGAGATCTTTAAAGGAATCAAGATATATTCACTCTCTTCTATTACCTGGACCAAGGCCGGTATGTTGGATATGGAATCTGTTGCCAAGGATTTTGAGCCTCATTTTTCCGGTAAGAATTTTGAGACCCTCCCCATAAAAGTATCTGTGGTTACTACCAACCTGATCGAAGGTCGTGCGCAGATATTTGATAGCGGCCCTATGGTCAAACCCTTACTGGCATCCTGCGCCTTTCCGGGCGTTTTCAGCCCGGTAGAGATCGATGGCGTACTATTTGCCGATGGAGGAATCATCAATAATTTTCCGGTGGAACAGGTGGAACCCCATGTAGATAAAACCTTAGGGCTTTATGTGAGTCCGCTCAGGGCTATGGGCAAGGATGATTTTAAAAATACCTTTACGGTGTTGGATCGGATTTATCGTATTTCAAACCGGGCAGATTCCATGGAGAAATTCAAGGATTGTGACTGGCTGGTGAATCCTGAAGAATTAATAGATTACGGTACATTCTCGATGAGCAGTATGGATGAGTTATACGAATTGGGTAAGCGATATGGCGAGCAACAGATCGATGATATAGTTGCCGGTCTCGCTGAATAAGATTCGTTAAATACAAAAACAGGACATATGAAATTAAAGTACATCATTTTAGCGGGGATTAGTTTCTTGGTATTGACGACCTCCTGTGAGTTGCGTGCGGATCGGTCGGTCAAACCGGATATGGAATGGATGCAGCGTCCTACGGCTAGTTTGAAATCCGGTCTGCTGAATAATGGTAAGACCTACTTGGCGGTAAACCCCAGTATCTACGATCAGTCCAATACGGGCCTGATCAACCTGACGACCACGGTGAGTTTAAGGAATTTGGACCCGGAACGGGAGATACAGTTAAACAGTATTCAGTTATACGATACAGCGGGAAAATTGGTGAAGGCCTATATAGATGCGCCCATCTTGATGCAGCCGCTTGAAACGCTACAACTGATCATTGTACATGAGGACAATTCCGGAGGTACCGGAGCTAACTTCATCTTTGACTGGTCCACTCAACCCTTGGGAATTGAACCGCGATTTGATGCTGTGATGATCTCGACCTATGGACAAGGTATCAGCTTTCAATTTGAGGGGATCAGGGTAAAATAAAGAATCATCGATTAGCTAGATTAACATATGGAACTACTTTCTTCTGAAGGCGGATATTTGATCTCATCAGGGATCGTTTTGGTCATCACCTTTATTGTCGGAGTCCTTTTCAAGCGTGGATATAATCGCTTAATAGAGAATTCCAATACAAGGATATCCGAAGATCCTACCAAATACAAATTCATTGGACATATAGGTTTGGCAATGATTTATTTAATTGGTTTTGGAATTGCGATCTACATGATCCCCAGTCTGCGAACACTTGCCCAATCCATGTTAGCGGGAGCCGGAATAATGGCAGTAGTAATAGGTTTTGCAGCCCAAAATGCATTCTCAAACATCGTGAGTGGAGTTTTCATTATAATATTTAAACCCTTTAGAATAAATTCAAGGATACAGGTTAAAGAATTTGTTGGGGTTGTCGAAGACATTACTCTTCGGCATACAATATTGAAAAATTTCAGTAATCAGCGTATCGTAGTTCCTAATTCTGTGATCAGTTCTGAATTTATTGTCAATTCCAATTTAAATGATAGCCGCACAACGCGTTGGATAGAAATAGGGATAAGCTATGATAGTGATATTGACCTTGCCAAGCATATAATGATGGAAGAATCATTAAATCATCCTTTACGAATTGATGCCAGAACCGACGAACAGATTGAAGCCGGCGAACTTGAAGTTCCGGTCAGAGTGGTACAATTAGGAGATTTTTCTGTCACGCTCAGAGCATGGGTCTGGGGAAAAGACCCTTCTGATGCCTTTATTTTATACTGTGAGTTATTGGAGTCGATCAAAAAACGATTTGATCGTGAAGGTATTGAGATTCCCTATCCTTACCGAACCATTGTGCAGAAGAAAGTTTAAATCCCTGGTATTTTCAATTCATCACATCAATGGACTGCTCAAGCGGGCCAAGCGCTCCTTGACACGGTCTGATGCAGGTCGCTTGTCATGTTCTTCGAGCGTCAAAAGTTTGCTCTTGGAAAGGAAATAGTTGAATTGCTTCTTCATCTCCATAGTAACCTCCTTATCGTACATCATGGCGTTCACCTCAAAATTCTGCTCAAAACTGCGGATGTCCATATTGGCCGTACCCACCGAACAGACCACATCGTCACTCAAGATGACCTTGGAATGAATAAAGCCTTCCTGGAACAGATAGATCTTAACGCCTGCTTTTAAGAAACGACCAAAATAGGACTGAACTGTCCAGTGAATGGCCGCCGATTCAGAATTTGCTGGTACAATGATCCGAACCTCTACACCACTAAGCGCAACGGTCTTCAATGCCATGGATAGTGTTGCGTCCGGAACGATATAGGGGTTCACGATGTAGACATACTTCTTGGCCTGGTAGAGCACATATAAATACTGTTGTAAAATACCGGGATAGTCAGTATCTGGCCCGCTGGCAATGATCTGTAAGGGAGTATTCCCAATATGTGGAGGATCCACCAGGATTCCATCCTGGATCAGATTTTCTCCGGAAACAAAGAGCCAATCCGTCAAAAAGACAAAGTGAAGGAAATTGACGGCCATTCCTTCTATCCTTAGATGTGTATCGGTCCAATGTCCCAGAAGTGGGTCGTCGTAAATGTATTTATCGTCTACATTGATCCCACCGGTGAACCCAACCTTCCCATCGACGATGAGTATCTTTCTGTGATTGCGGTAGTTCACCCGGGCCAACTGTCCAAACTTGACCGGCATAAAGGGCTCCACCTTAACTCCAACCTCTTTGAATCGTCTGATGTTCTTGCGGGAAAGATCCCAACTACCTAATCCATCATAGATCAACCTCACTTGAACCCCGGCTTTGATCTTTCTCTCGAATAATTCCAAGAATCGATCGATCAGGTCACCGTCAATAAATATATAGTATTGTAGGTGGATATACTTTTCCGCTCGTTCACAAGCTTCAAAAATAGACTTAAAGGTGTCCGGTCCATCGTGAAGCAGATTCACTTTGTTGTTGAAGGAGATCAGCGATAGACTCGTCTTGGTCAATAAGCGGATCAAGTGAATATAGGTCTGAGTTTGATCTTCCCGATGCGCGATCATTTGTTCGGCCTTGGCCGAATAAGTCAGGACAAATTCCTCCAGGGCCTTTTCATCTATGGATTGTTTGAGATCGAAGATCTTTTTCTTTCTCAAGTTCATCCCAAAGAACCAATAGAAAATAACTCCGAAAATAGGGATCAGCAGGATAACAACTATCCAGGCCCAAACGCGCTCTGGACGGCTGCCATCTTTGATCAACGTGTACAAGGACCAGATGACAACACATAAGTGAAAGATCAGTGCGATTACCCCGCCAATGGTAGTAAGGTCGTAGATCACGAGTTCATGCTGTTGCTTAAAGATAGTGAACTTTGGATAGCCTCAGGTCATTGGACATAAACCAGTTATTTCCGCCCAATCAAATTGAATATGTATCCAATTAGGCAGAATGTGAAGGCAACCAGACTGATGGGAGGCAGGCCACCATGCCAGCCGTCGGGGTTTAGCCAACCATTGTATCCCATAAAGAAGATATGGATGATGCCCAGGGTCAGCGCAAAGAGCAGAAATTTCCTGGATGTAATAAAGCTGATGAACTTCTTATCCTCTCGCATGTGCGTCTGAAAACTAAGATTATAGGCCCATAAGACCACCAATCCAAATATACCGGCCAGCATGCTGATACCCGCGATAGCCGTGAGGCTTCCATCACTTTCAAAGAATTGGGCGTAAATAGCCGGTCTAAACAAAAGAAAACTGATAAAAGCATGGATCAGTACCAGCAGAAATCCCGTCATGCCCAATGCTTTCCGCGCATTTAACCAACTGGATGGAATCGTTACCCCAACATTATTCATGGGGCCAAAGCTGAAGTTGAAGGTCAGTAAAATAAATGCTGCCAGCGAAGTGCCTTTATTGAAAATGAACATGGGAAAATCGTCCCAAGGTACTGGACCTAACACATGGTAACGCAGGATTGCGTAGGCAAAAGAAAGTACACAGGTCCAAAATACGATAGGACCCGCTGAATTTTTCCGTGGTGTATCAGCTTCCATCAGTTGCGGATTTTTCCTCTTCTTTTTCTTTTTTCTTTCCGGCGCCTATGGGCACGTTGAGTTTTATGAATAAAGAGCGGTTATTGCTGCCATTAACACCTTTGTAGACATTGGTAAATCCGTAAAAGTAACGGACCCCAATACTCATGCTGTTCTTCTCTCGGAACCGATAGCCAAATCCGGCCGAGGCTCCGACTTCAATGGGATTGGTCGCATCCTTGTTCTTGATCTCTACGCGCGTAGAGCGGTCTCCATCCTCGGCCTCGAAAACCACTTTAGCCTGGTGACGTAATCCAAACTGCGGACCAATCTCTACATAAAGTCGGTTGTCGAAACGGTAATTGAGTAGCGCAGGAACGAGGAAATAACCTACCTGTTGTTGGTACGTTCCTTCCTCATCTTCCTTTTCAACGCCCAGAAAGGCCAGGTCTGCATCGCTGAGGTCGGAATCTCCCATCCTCATTTTGACTAGGGTTCCCGTATATAATCTCCACTGATCTTTCAATCGAATGTCAAAATAGAAACCAAGATTGAAGGCCGAAAGGGTGCCATCGGCATCCAAAGTCCCCAGATCGGAGAAGTTATAGCCTCCCTCCAAACCAAATTCTATCCCATCGGAATTGAGTTTTTCTCCGAAGATCAGAGAGAGTAAGACTTGCGAGTTGACTGATGGTGAGATAAGGAGGAATGCCCCGAGGACAATAAGTAGTTTGATGCGCATAAAGAAAGTTTCTACCTGCAATATCTGAAAAAATGGATTCATATCCAGTTGCGCCGGAACGACTATTCTGTAAATTTGACCAAAAGCGGCTCAATGAAACTGGATCTGTTCCTGGTGATCGCCCAGATTGGAATTATTTTATGCTATGCCCTCGACCCTGGTTGGTACAGCTGGGACCTACCGTTATGGCTGAGGTATTTGGCACTTATCGATCTGGTTCTGGGCATACTGATCCTTTTGGCCGGTCTCTTCACTTTAGGGGATAACCTAACTCCCTTACCCCGTCCAAAAACAAATGGAGAATTAGTGACTCATGGAGTCTATCGTTTTATTCGTCATCCCCTCTATGCGGGAATTCTATTTGGAATGGCTGGAGGCAGTATCTACCTGGCTTCTGGATGGAAGCTCTTTTTTACGCTCTTGATCTGGCTGCTTTTTTATCTGAAAACCGAACGAGAAGAGAACTATTTGACTGATCGGTTTCCGGACTACGAAGAGTACAAGAGAAATACGGGAAGATTCCTGCCCAAAATAGGATAATGGGGCTTAATAATATGATAATAACTCTTGATAACTTTTAATGTAAGGAAAAGCCAGAACAACCTACTTTTATACCAGAAATAACCGAAACTATGTCAGAAGCTATAGAACGAATAAAGTGCCTAATTATCGGATCGGGACCAGCTGGGTATACGGCGGCCATTTATGCGGCCAGAGCCGATCTTAAACCTGTTGTTTATACCGGAATGGAGCCTGGTGGACAATTGACCACTACCACAGAGGTGGATAACTTCCCGGGCTATCCTGAAGGAGTTGATGGACCTTCCATGATGGTTCAGCTGCAGCAGCAGGCTGAGCGTTTTGGAACTGAGGTGAGGATCGGAATGGTCACATCGGTCGAGCTAGCGACGGAATATGGTGGTATTCACAAAGTAACTGTGGATAATACCAAAGAAATAGAGGCTGAAACCATTATCATATCCACCGGGGCAACCGCGAAGTACTTAGGACTGCCTAGCGAACAACGCTTGAGAGGGGGAGGGGTTTCTGCCTGTGCCGTCTGTGACGGGTTCTTTTACAAAGGACAGGAAGTTGCTATAGTGGGTGGTGGAGATACTGCCGCGGAAGAGGCGACCTATTTGGCCAATATCTGTAAAAAGGTAACCATGCTGGTTAGAAAGGATCACATGCGAGCTTCAAAGGCCATGCAACACCGGGTACACTCCATGGAGAACATTGACCTGAGATATAACACCGAGGTCGATGAGATCTTAGGTGATATGGTGGTAGAGGGTTTGAGAATGGTGAATAACCAAACAGGAGAGAAGGAGGAAATTCCAATCACCGGCTTCTTTGTCGCCATTGGACACAAGCCCAATACAGATATCTTCAAAGGTCAGATCGATATGGATGATACTGGCTATATCGTCACCGAAGGTAAATCGACAAAAACCAATGTCCCCGGTGTATTCGCCAGTGGGGATGTTCAAGATAAGGAATACCGTCAGGCTGTAACTGCTGCTGGTACGGGTTGTATGGCAGCCTTGGATGCCGAACGTTACCTGGCATCAGTTGAAAGCAAGGAAACGGTAGAAGCTTAAGCCTAACTAGATTTAACTTATTCAGAATCGGGTGGTCGGTGATCAAAACTGAGCACCCGTTTTATTTTCCATCCCTCGTCGGTGATCAACCACAGATGGGTAAAGCGTGCCGTACTTCCGGCTCGTTCTGGTCCATCGCCTTTGCGCTGATAAAACTTGTGAACCCCATTTTGGATGGCGCCATCGAGTTGGCCGTTCTGGTAGAGTGGAAAGACCTCCAGACTTCCTTCGACCAATTCCCTGCAAGAGGTGTATTCCCCTCCGCTACAGATGCCAGATTTCATAACCTGTACAAACTCTTCTTTGGAATTGGTTATGCCGCCTTGATCGTGATAGAATTCAAGGTCTTCGGTGAGCAGGGCTGCAGATTGGTCCATATCGCAGGTGTTGAATCCGATATCGAACAGCAGGCTGTCATTTGCTTTTAGCGTCAAAAATAGTTCAGATTTCTGATCAACTTGAGCATGTGCAGTCGTAGTTAGCAGTAGACTCAAAGCCGATGCGAAAAAGAGTTGGATTGATCTCATAGTGATGATATTAACAAAAGATCCGGGGACTGTCTAACAGACCGTACCCCGGATCATCCTCTCATGGTTGGTTGGTCGATCGCAATAAATCGATTTACATCTTTCTAACACTACCAGAATAACCATCCTTAGCAGAAACTGCTTCCGGATCTCCGTAGTATTTGATATCTCCTCCGCTGGAGGCTTTTCCGTTGAGGCGTTCGCTCACATTAACGGTGATATCGGCACCACTGCTGGCATTGGCCGAACAGGTTTTGGCTTCCAATTCGCGGGCCTTGATATCACTACCACTGCTGGCACTGGCCACCAAGTTATCTGTACGTCCGGATACTTTGATATCAGCACCGCTGCTGCATTCCAGGTACACTTCACGGGCAGCAACCTCCACCTCGAGGTCGGCACCACTGCTACTGTCCAGGCTAATGCTTTCGGCTTCGATCAAGGAGTTTCCGATCACGTCAGAACCACTAGAAGCGCCAATACTGGTCAACTTGCGGTAGGTAACATGAACCTTTTTCGACTTGGCACGTCCAATATTCTTATCGGCGCCTATCTTCAGTACACCACCAACTACCTCTGTAGTGATGATCTCCTGCAGATTCTCGTCGGCCTCAACGACCACTTTCTCTTCGTCACCTTCGGTCAGGTAGACATCCAGTCCGGAACTACCTTTTACTCCGTCAAAGGAACCGACGTTACGCTCGTCAACGACCACGTCACCGTTCCCGTTTACTTGTCCAAAGCTCCAGTCGCCCATACAACTGGTTGCAGTTACAGCCAGTAAAGCGACGAATAAAATTTTGATTGATTTCATGATGTTATGGTTTTGTGTATGATTAATTGTTGTTTATACTGTCCAGGACGATAGTATCTGCTTTAATGGTTCGTTCAGATTCTTGCTGACGTTCGGAGCGACTTCTGCGCTCTTCCCGATCCTTACCGACAATGATCTGGTCGCCATCACTGGCTCGAATCTCCAATCTTCCAGGTCTTTTTTCGACCTTGATCCAGTCTCCTTCATCATTTTTGAAGTAGATGATTCCGTCGTCATCGTCATAATAGCGGTCGTCTTCGTCAACATTCCTCCATTCCTGGTCTTCCCCCTCTGGGCAATCCAGACAGCTGGTCGAGCCATCTTCGATGAGCAAATACTGCTCTTCGTCCCCATTGTTAAGGATGTCCCTGTAGTAGGAATCGTTACGGTGGAAGGTATAAGTGTTCTGATCGGCATAGAGAATGGTGCCTACTGGAAGGTAGACCACGATCTCCATTTCCTGATCCCGATACTTGTTGGCAAAGTCGGTCGTGAAATAACCGTCTATAGTCAATTGTCCATCACTGTAAGAATAGTTGTGATCAATGGCGCGGGCCCGGTCTCGGGCAGCCTGGAAGTTACGTCCCTCGGCACGTCGCTCGACGGTCACCTTTCCAACTGAGTCATTGGTCGATCGCACGATCAGTCTGATGTCATTGGAATAGATCACTTTGTTATCGTCTTCGTCGTACATGATCTCCAATCCGCCACTACGTCTAGAACTATATTCGTATTGAGTGTTGAAGCTCATGGCCATATTCAGAGTATCTCCGGCCTTGACAGGCAAGGTCTGAGAAGTCTTCACATCACCTTCGAAGGCCGTCTCACTGGCCTGACGTAATCCTAAGATACCCAACCCGATGATGGAAGCTATCCAGACGACCAACAAGGAGATTTTGGCAGGTGTTCCAATGGATTTCAGGTTGTCGATAAGCAACTTCAGCCCCAGTATGAACAGCACAAAGAATGGAATTCCAACGGCAAATAAGACCATTAGTGAGACCAGCCAGATTGGCGCATTGGACGTATCCACCAAGGATATGTAATCGGTGAATTCACCTGCTCCCCAGAAGTCGACCGTTCCAACAGTGAACAGCCCAACTATAAGGCCTACTAGCGTAGACAAGGAGATGATAATCAATAGGATACCTAAGAATTTGACAAATATCTTGAAGATAACCAGAAGGATATTACCGAGCGTATCGAAGAAACCAGAGGCTCCTTTCTTAACTTTTTGCCCGTATTTGTCATAGTCGGCGTTCTTTACTTGATCAGCGACATTCTCATATCCTTCCTTGAACTTTTTTTCAATATTGGAGATATTGACCGGTTCTCCGGTCATTCGAAGTTTCTCGGCTGTGGTCTCCGCTCCTGGAATCAATATCCACAACAGGATATAGATCAGAATGGGCGTACCGAAACCAAGCAGGACAAGGGCTACCCAGGTGAGTCGAATCCACAAGGCATCCACACCAAAGTAGTGTGCAAGTCCCGCGGAGACTCCTCCGATGAACTTATCGTCCAGATCCCGATACAATTTCTTGCCAGAGGTAGAACTGCTGCTTTTGGTTTTTTGTGGCTGATCGTCAAAGATCTCCTCGTCTACCATATAGTCTTCGGGCTGACCCATTACTGCGATCACCTCGTCTAATTCTTTTACAGTCACTACCTGTGTGCTGGACTCGAGTTTCTCCGAAAACAATTCGGCGATCCTTGCCTCGATATCTCGCATGATCTCATCGCCGGTCTGAGCATCGCTGCTCAGCGACTTTCGGATCGCATCCAGATAGCGTGATAATTTTCCATAGGCGTTCTCGTCCACATGGAAAAATGTGCCGGCTAAATTTATATTGATTGTCTTGTTCATTTCGTTGTTTTTTCGCTGGTTATGCTATTTACAGCTTGTTGCAAATTATCCCAGGTAGTGTTTAATTCTTTCAGGAAGATCTTACCGGTCTCGGTAAGCTCGTAATACTTGCGTGGGGGCCGCTGGAAGACTCTTCCCAGCGGTAGGTCAGTAGGCCCGCATTTTTAAGCCTGGTAAGCAGCGGGTAGACCGTACCTTCAACCACAAGCATCTTGGCGTCTTTAAGGGTATCTAATATGTCCGAAGTATAGGCCTCGCCATCCTTTAGAATGGACAAGATGCAGTACTCCAGTACCCCTTTACGCATCTGTGCTTTTGTGTTTTCGATTTTCATACGGTTACTTATTTACAGATAACAGTTCGTTTTCGGTGATCAGGTATTGAGGGTTAAGCCCTGGAATGTCGTCCTGACATCCAAGTACCTCAATTCCTGTTGTTTGCTGAGCGGTATCTTTTTTAAGCGTTCCAATAGGTAGTACGCTTAGTACCACACTCAATAAAATACTAACTAATGTGCTCATTGCTTGATTGATTTTCGATGGTTGTTTTGATGAATGGTATAGATAGTGGGTACTTATACAGTTCCCCTTTATTTGCGTGAACAGTTGCATTGATCACAGCATAAAGTTCAAATACGAATAGTCCTAAAAGCAGTAAAGCGACGATCAGGAATAAGACAGCATAACCCGAAAGGTTGGTGATATTATTCACAGTCACTCTGTGCCAATGGTCATCGATGGCGTCTACAAGGGAAACGAAATCCGGGGCAAAGATCACGAAGAACGGTAGACAGATAATACCGATCAGTAAGGTATATATCAGGATGCTCAACTGAAAATTGACTGCTTGGCGTCCGTGTTCGTTCACAAAGGGCTTGTCCTTATTAATGGTCCAAAGTAGGAGGGGAGCCACAAAATTTCCAAAGGGAAATAAGAACTTTGAAAAGGTGGACAAATGCGTCAAAGCCGCAATGTTTTTTTCGTTTTCTGAAGGATTAGTTTCCATTGTCTAATAATTTCTTATGCAAATATATGTCTAAAAGAAGGTATTATGTTACGCATAGTACTAAAATTTAACAATGTGTTAACATTTCCGGTGTTGCTATATGTTTCTCATTTTTCGTCAATAGAGATTGTGAGATCCGGCTACAGACCGCAGATGGTAAGGACCCGACTTATATTGGCTAAGATCGTTTCATGAATGTATTGACCTTATTACATGAATGATCATAACCACTGGTCAGTTCGCTAGGAGTATAGTTCCGAGATTGGTAGATTGCCCCTGGTAGGGGAATAGGGGCCCCAAGGTAAAAATGGTGATTCGTTATTGGTGACTCGTTATTCGATGTGCTTAAGTTTCGACTCACGACTCACGACTCACGACTCACGACTCACGACTCACGACTCACGACTCACGACTCACGACTCACGACTCACGACTCACGCCTAACTTCACACCCTTCACCATATATCCTTATCTTCGACTCGGCTAAATCTCAACATATGTCCCCATCCAAGATCAACTGGTATCTTTTATTCAAATTACCCGCTGCCTGGTTTACGGGAGTTAGAGTATCATCCATTAATAGTGAAACTTGTATAACTAAGGTAAGATTTCGCTGGATCAATCAGAATCCTTTTCGGTCCATGTTTTGGGCTGTGCAGGGAATGGCGGCCGAATTGAGTACAGGCGCCTTACTAATGTCGGCTATACAGGAACAAAACCGGCCTATTTCTATGCTGTTATTAGAGTCTCATGGTTCATTTGTAAAGAAAGCCAGGGGTAAGATTCTTTTCAGTTGCGAATCTGGCAAAGAGGTCCGTGAAGGACTAAATAAAGCTCTGGAAACAGGTGAAGGTCAGCTTTGTAGAATCCGTTCCACCGGCCGTAATTCAGAAAATGAGGTGGTTTCGGAGTTTGAGTTCGTCTGGACCATTAAACCGAAGTCTTAAACGAAGTGGTAACAATTAAGTAATTGTAAGACAATAATTTATGCCATATGTTAATTAAGATTGGCTTAAAATTAACATCGGAATCGCCCTACATTTTACCATAAATTCACTTTTTTTTCGTTATATTCAAGGTCGTAAACCTTAAACAATTTGCCTATTGCAGAACGTTACTTAACCTAATCTTAATTTAGTTTACTATGGCGAGAGCAATGTTTGATTACACCAAAGCGGTGCTCAATAAAGTTAGCTTTGATGTGAACTTGTTCTGTAAAGAGTTGAAAAAGGCCTTAAAGCGATTACTTCCTCACGAAATCGAAGAACTCAAGATTTGGATTCACGGTCTTCTCCAACAGAACCCCCAATTAAATCAGTGTTTAATCTATTTGAAAGAATAAATAAAGACCTCCGGAAACGGAGGTTTTTTTATGCAGATTTCTTTTTGGTCGGTGAAATGATCTGCACGTCCTGAAAAGCTATGGCTCCCCTGATCACACCGGATATCACATCGTGAAGCGCCTCTATGATCTGCATTTTTAACTCACTCTTGGGGTAAATTAGACTGACTTCCCTGGCTGGGGAAGGCTCTTCAAAATAGTGTAGGTATTTCTTCTGCTTATCTGGAAGGTCCAGGGTATGCATATAAGGCAAGAGGGTCATTCCCAGTCCTTCATCTGAAAGTTTGATCAGGGTCTCAAAACTGCCACTCTCCAATTGAAAGGACTCGGTAGTGGCCAGATGGTGCGCCTTGCAAAGGTTGATCACTCCGTCTCGAAAGCAGTGTCCATCTTCTAACAATAAGATATCGTCAAGATCCAGATCGGTACGTTCAATCTTCTTCTTATTGAACAAACGGTGATTCTCTGGAATGTAACCCACAAAGGGCTCGTAGTACAGCGGCCTCTCCTTGATCTTATCTTGTCCCAAGGGTGTCGCGGCTACCGCCGCATCAATATGGCCGTCATTGAGTTTGTGGATGATCTCATCCGTGGTCAATTCTTCAATTCTCAATTGAACCTTAGGATACCTGTTGGTGAAGGTCCTTAAAAACATCGGCAAGAGGGTTGGCATAATAGTGGGGATTATGCCCAATTTGAAGGTGCCGCCAATGAAACCTTTCTGCTGATCGACTATATCCTGCATCCGGTCAGCCTCATTCACAATATTGCGGGCTTGGTCCACTATTTGTTGCCCTACGGTGGTCAGCTCTATGGGTTTTTTGGTCCGGTCAAAGATGAGTATGTCCAGTTCTTCCTCCAATTTCTGGATCTGCATGCTGAGTGTTGGCTGAGTTACAAAGGTCTTTTCGGCCGCCTTGGTGAAATTTTGATGCTCCGCTACCGCGATGACATATTTGAGTTGAGTAATGGTCATATTTGTAGTGCTTATACAAATATAAAAAATAATCAGAATTGTTTATAGTGTTTAAAGTTTCGCTGATCTGAGAATTCATCGTTCCATCCTGAATTTCGATAGTTTTCATGTAATTCTAGATTGATATATATGAATTATCAATACCTATGCTAAATTGATTAGGAACCTAATGATGAGAGTAATAGATTGCTCCCGGTAGGGGAATAGGGGCCCCAAGGTAGAAATCGTGATTTGTTAGTGGTGATTCGTAATTCAATTACTTTAAATTTCTCCTAACACCTCACGTCTCACGTCTCACGCCTCACTCTTCACAGAAAAAAGGTCGACATTCCTCAGCCGACCTTTAGTGGTTATTCGTTAGTGGTGAATTGTTCTTTGCGATCTGTTTTAAACTTCGCTTCAAGCTTCACGCCTCACGAACCTTACATTCTGATCTCCATTGAGATAGGCTTACCATTGACTTCAAATTTGGCGTCACTCCATTGTGGAGGACCATAGCTCATCACATTGTTAGATACACCATACA
This sequence comes from Aureitalea marina, assembly GCF_002943755.1. Lineage (NCBI taxonomy): Bacteria > Pseudomonadati > Bacteroidota > Flavobacteriia > Flavobacteriales > Flavobacteriaceae > Aureitalea > Aureitalea marina. The sequence continues at coordinate 1,508,747 of NZ_MQUB01000001.1, read as the reverse complement.
TTTCTTTGGGCATTCCGTTAGGTTCAAAATCCATCTGCTTATTTCCATTCTTATCGTGGAATAAGGTAATGGCGTATTCGCCTGCCGCGATATCAGTGAAAGTAACAGTTGCCTTTCCATCGACGATCTCACTGTCCAATGCTTTAATTGGTTCTGACTTCATAAAGGTTGATTCGTCGTATAGACCAACATAGATGGTACCGTCATTGGATTGAACTGGTACAGTTACCGTAATGGTCGTTCCATCTACTGCAACAGCCTCTGGACTTTGAGCTCGGACCAAAATTGTGCTTAAGGTTAATGTGATAAGGATAATGAGAGTTTTCATGATACTGTGTGTTTTTTGATTAGTACACCACAAAGATGAACACTCGCCCCCTTGAGGCACAATTAGATTGACTGAAATGTCAATAATGGGGGACCAATTGTAAGATTAGCCGTTTCGCCTTAAAATTGACCGATAACTTTCCCAGTGCCAGAAAATTAGAAATAGGTTCCCCATCAGCATAAGTCCGGTGATCACCGGAGTTCCACGCATGTGGAGTGACACGGAAACTAAAAATATATTCACGGACACCGGTAGTATCAAAAGTGGTGTCAAGGCTCGCCACCAGCGAGTCATTAACAGCAGTCCCACCAGGATTTGGTAATATCCGATGAAGTTCCAATAGAACCCTGTGACATACATGCCTTCAAAGAACAAGCCCACCGGGTTGGAGGTTGGCAGCTGGGTAAATTTGACTCCGGGTAATTTCCGAAGTCCGGAAAGTACAAATCCCAGACCAAGCATGATCTTGGTGATCCAATAAAGGTAGCGTAGTGGCGTGTATTGATGTATTTTTTGGAGAAGCTGTTCCACAGTAGGAAGACGATTAGGTGGGAGAATTGTTACGTTAAATCAGTCCTCGTGCCTTGATCTCCAGATACTTGTTAATGGTGTTGACGGTTAGTTCCGAAGGCGCTGTAAGTATGGTTTGAATTCCTCGTTGTTGCAGGGTGCGTACCATGAGTCGTTTGTCGTGTTCAAATTGTCGGGCGATTGTCTGCTCCACGATCTCTCGACCACTTTGGGCCTCCTGCATACTCAACTCCTGGAGTTCCGTATTTTCAAAGAAGATCACCACCATGACATGCCTTTTGGCAATCGCTTGGAGATATGGAAGTTGACGCTCCAAAGAAGACGGATGCTCAAAATTGGTGTACAAGAAGATCAGACTTCTGTGATTGATTCGTTTTTTAATGATGGTTTGCAACAGACCATAATCCGTGTCCGTATAGGCAGTATCTACCCGGTACAGGGCATCCATGATCACATTGAGATACGTCTTTTTGGCCGTGGCAGGAAGGAACGCGCCTAATTGAGAAGAGAATTCGACTAGTCCCACCTTGTCGCCTTTCTTCAGTCCTACATTGGAAAAAGCCAGACAACTATTAATGGCATAGTCTAAGAGGCTTAACCCTTCAAAGGGCATCTTCATGGTTCGGCTGGTATCGATCACCGAATAGATGGGCTGCATCTTTTCGTCCTGATACTGATTGACCATCAGTTGATTTTGTTTGGCCGTGGCTTTCCAGTTTACGGTGCGAACATCATCTCCCCGCACATATTCCTTGATCTGTTCGAACTCCATGGTGTGTCCAATTCTCCTGATCTTCTTTAGGCCGTGCATTCCCACTTTGTTGTCCATAGCCAGGAAATCATACTGTTTCATCTGGATATAGGACGGATATACTTTGACTCCCTGTTCTTTGTCAAACTTATAGCGCCTGCTTACCAATCCGATGGGTGAACTGCTGTAACAGTTCAACTGTCCAAAGCTATATTCCCCCCTGGAAACCGGCCTGAGCAAATAGTTCAGTCGGATAGCTTGCTTGCCAGATAGGTTGCTCTCCAAATGAAAGTCACGGCGCTGAAATTGTATGGGGAGCTCGTCAATAACCGTCAACTGGATAGGAAAAGAATAGGCATTGTTGATCTCGATAGCAATCTCATTAGAATCCCCATTGGATAGGCGTTCCGGAAGCTTTCTGCTAGCCAGCAACCCAGCTTTGGCATAGAGCATCCGTAGGTCTACCAAAAGCAATAAACCCATCAAATAGATCAATATCCAGGCAAGTCCGTAAAAACTAGCGGACCAATAAGAGATCAGAAAAACCACGGCAATAACAGCCAGGGCATAATAGAACCGCCTCTTGAAGTACAGGGATTTGATCAGTCGGATCACCTATCGGGGTATTTCTACAGCATGAGTGATCATATCGATAACGGTCTCTGGGCTCATTCCCTCCATTTCTCGCTCTGGTGAAAGAATGATTCGATGTCTGAGCACCGGGATCAGCGACCTTTTGATATCCTCTGGAATCACAAAATCACGTCCTTGTATTGCAGCAAATGCCTTAGCCGCATTCATGACGGACAGGGAGGCCCTCGGTGACCCACCTAAATAGAGATGGGGGTGATTTCTGGTTTTGTCGATCAATTGAGCGATATAACCAAAAAGCTTGTCTTCGATGACCACCTGTTGGACCTGGTCCTGGAATACTCTGAGATCTTCCGGTTTCAGTATAGGTTTAATGGTATTCTCTGGGGATTCCATTTTACGCTGATGATGTGTCTTCAATATCTGTATCTCATCTTCTACCTGCGGATAATGCACCGTGATCTTAAATAGGAATCGATCCAGTTGGGCCTCCGGTAAGGCATAGGTGCCTTCTTGTTCTATGGGGTTCTGCGTGGCCATCACCACAAAGGGGAACTCCATGGGGTAGGTTTGACCATCCATGGTGATCTGCCTTTCCTCCATCACCTCAAATAATGCAGCTTGCGTCTTGGCTGGTGCTCTGTTGATCTCATCGATCAGGATCACATTGGAAAAGATAGGTCCTTGGTTAAATTCAAATTCAGAGCTTTTTAAGTTGAACACAGAGGTCCCCAATACATCACTAGGCATGAGATCAGGCGTAAATTGAATCCGACTGAAATCGGTGTCCAGGCTACGGGCAAACAGTTTGGCCGTGATGGTTTTGGCAATTCCGGGTACCCCCTCTATCAATACATGGCCATTGGCTAAAAGACTGACCAGTAACAGTTCTATGAATTCGTCCTGACCAATAACGATCTGACTTAACTGTTTTTTTACGGCGTCTACCGCTTCCCGAAGTTGGTTGAGGGGTATGCGGTTGTCAAAGTTGAGCGATTCGTTGGATTCAGGAGTTTCCATCTGTAGTCGATTTAAATTGAGTGATTCGTTTATTGAGTTGGATCAGATCCTGTTGACTTAGCTGCTGAGAAGTTTCAACCTGTCCAATAAATGTAAATAGATTTTCAGTGTCTTCCAGACTGTTGCCACTGCGTTCTGATAGCTGTCGCATAAAGTAACGATCTCGATTTTCGGTTGGAATTCTAAACCGCATCCGGATAAATTCCAGGAAGAGGAGGATCTGTTTATTCGCAATTGCACCAAATGCTTTTTTGTCCCAGTACACACCCGCAATGGTCTGCGTGAACTCGAACGTCTTATTCGCTGGTGGTTGGACTATGGGGATAGGGCGCTGTCTTCTTTTTCCCTGAAACAGTACATAGATCAAAATCCCAAACAGCAGGATATAATACGCCCATTTTAGGGAGCGTGTGTCCAAAAGTTGTCGCAAAGGGGATATGTTGACGGGCTTTCCGTTCTTGTAGTAACCATCCCAAAACCAAGTCGCTTTGGGCTCCAAGTAACTGAGTACTTTAGCTGTGAACTCGACATTGTCTTCCTCTAGCAAGAAGTAGTTGCTAAATACCTCTGGTTGTAAATGAAACAGCAGTCTGCCATCTCCATGAGGTACTTCAATGAAATTAGGACGGTAGTCCAGATCGGACAGGCTGTCCTTCATCAATTGCACTTGGCCTAGTACTCTGTGGGTCGCAGTATCTACTTGGCCAAAATAGTTTACCGTAAGATCGCGCTGGATGTAGCGTGGTTCGGCCTCTGTCAATGCTGGGTTTACCAATTCCAAAACTGGTTCTGTAACCAGTCGATTGGTCAGAAAGGCGGTCTCGATCTCCAGACCTAAGCTGTCTAGTAAGTATCCCCCGGGACTTTTCGCAGCCACAAAAACCTGGTTGCCAGAAGCGACCCAATCCAGGAGTTTGTCTCCTTCTGTTTCCTCGATGTTGATGTAGTCATTCAGGAAGAAATAACTGCCGTTGATGCTGGAGTCGGTGAGCACTTGGAAGGGAGGTTCTTGGAAATTGACCAGCTGTGTCGATGGTTCATTGTCCATCAACTCAAACAGCACCTTGGTGCCCAGTGGAATGGTCGAATCTTCGTAATAGGACGGAAACCAACTGACGGGAACAGGCTTGGTAGCCTCCAGGAAAATGAGACCGGCAGTAGCCAGGATAAGGATACTCCATCCAATTTTCTGTGTCCTATTCATGCCCGCTTTCTATTTGATGGTTCAGGTCTTGAAATAAGATCTCGGCCTGACGGAATTGTCCTTCATCGATCAGAAATCCTCCGTACCAGATGTATTCGTACCAATAAGTCGCTTGGTCAAAACGACTGTGGATTGTCCGTGGCCTGAGTTCTTTGGAATAATCCCGATTGGTCTTATCGGACTCGTACTTGATCCAACCAACCTTCCCTAAACCTCTTAGAATCTGCAGGTAGTAATAACGCAGCGCCAAGCGGTATTCACCTGAAGCGATGGCCTGATCAATGAGCGCTTGCAGATCTGCATCGCGGATCAGTTTTTCGTCATCGGCAAGAATGACTTGCGGGTCTGGAGGGCTGGCCAATACCTTGGCCCGGGATTGAGTCGGATCAGTAACCAGACCATAAAGACAATGATTCCAGCAACGATCAAATAGGGCAGGGCCTTTATCAGTTGAAGCCAGAAACCACTAATCTCCCCGTCGCCCAACAACCACTGCCAGAAACTATCCCACATTCGGCCCAACCAAGTTCTGAAGCGAGTCAACCAATTGTCTTGTGGCTGTTTTTCGGTGTAATCGTAACTGGAATCCTCGCGGTAATCATTTAATTGTTGCTCGTTCCAGTCTAAGGGTTGCAAGCCGCTTCGGTCATCCAGAATCAATTCCTCGCTTTGGGAATTATCCAAACTGTCCTGGGCCCAACTGAATGAGGCCAGGAAAACGGAAAGTATGATGACAAGCAGCGCCTTCTGCATCTCAACGCTCCCTTTTGCCGATGGATTCTATGGTCTCCAGTGTGCCCGTATGGAATTTTCTCTCGTGAAGGTTGAAATAAACCAGGGCGGTTGCAACGACCATGATGGTCTGCAAGAGATATTGGGCCATCATTCCTATTGAACTTAGCGCCACATAGATCCAATCGAACATCTCGCCGGGATCACCTGAGATCTCTGCACTTGAGGTAAACGCTCGAACAAAGAAGTAGAGATACTGTGGTACCTGAAAGATCAAAGCAATGATGTAATACAATATCCCGACGACCAAAAGGGTAGCGAAGGTGATCCACCATTCCCCTTTGATCAGCTTAAAACTATATCCGATACTATCCGTAATATCTCGCTTTTCCATGATCATGATGGAAAATGTAGAGGCCAGGACCACGGCAAAATAAATTCCTGGGATCAGGCAGAAGATAGAACCGGCAACTATGATTATGGCATTGAGGAAATTCAGACCGAACAGGTCCCAAATTCCATCGCGTAGTTGGCGTTCTACTTTTCGGGGGTCCACTTCACCATCCTGCTGTACATACTCTTTGATGTAAAATAAGATGGTACCATACAACAAACTATAAAAGATAAGGGCCGAACCCAAAAGGAGGAAGACCGCGATCACGGCCTCGAAACCACTGGTAATCGCACTACCGGGCCAACTCGAATCGTTGAGGCCAAAACTTCCCACTGTGCTTCGGATATAATAGATATAGGATAGAACAACGGCTAGTAAGGCGATTCCCGGTATCCTGATGATAAGGCTTCCCAAGGGCTTCCATTCCATTCGGATGAATTTAAAAGTGTCGCTCAGGATATCACCTAGTTCGCGTTGCTTTCTAAATTGTATGGTCTCTTTCATGTAGTTTCTTTAATCGTATGGGGTAAATAACGTAGTAAAACAGGATCAGCGCCAAAGAACCCCCAATAATGAATATGGCCAGCCAGTCCGGCATTTCTGTATGACGAGTAACAAATCCTTCTAAAAATCCGGCTATGATGAAAAAGGGAATGGTACTGATCAAGATCTTTAAACCGTCCTTGGCTCCTCGCACAAAGGACTGTATCCGGGTATAGGTCCCCGGAAATAGCAAACTGTTACCCAAAACCAATCCGGCGCAGCCGGCTACAATGATCACCGAGATCTCAATGGTTCCATGGATCCAAATGGTCCTGGCCGATTCCCACAACAGATCGTGTTGGTAGAAAAAATACTGGAAGGACCCCAACATCACGGCATTTCTCATCAGCATGAACAAGGTTCCTATGCCCAGGAAGATGCCAAAGACAAAGGCAAACAAGGCCACCCGGATATTATTGATGGTAATGGCCAACGACATATTGAGTTCGGTCATATCCTTATACACCGCCATAGGATCGCCATTCTCGATATTCTCCAGAGTCATGTTCACATACCCATCGCCCATGATCAATCGGACAAAGGTGGTATCGGTGGCCGCCGAAAAGGCTCCGATGATAGCGAACAAAACAAAGGTCAAAAACGAAAACATCAGTTGTTTTTGATACTTGGCGAAGAACAACGGAAACTCATGGGTATAGAAACGGACAAACCGATTTCTGGACTCTCGTTTGGAGGTATAGATCTTTTGGTGGGCCAGAACCGATAAGCGGTTGAGGTATTTCAAGGTCTGGCTTTCGGGATAAAAAGTACGGGCGTAACTGAGGTGATCGGTAACTTCTATGTAGAGCTTGGTCAATTCGTCCGGATCAATGTCCTCACTGCTTCTGAGCAGGTTTTCAAATCTGAGCCATTTATCCTTATTTTGCTTCGCAAAAGCAGCCTCGCGCATTGTTGGGGTATTGGAACGAGTAAAGAAACAGTTTTCGTGGATAATTTTCAAATAGAGACCGCCCAAAATGTACGGATCGAGCAGGATGCCGCGGGAGTAGGAGAACGCATACTCGCCTTCCTGATCGACTCTTTGATCATTGCGGCCTACAGCATTGCGACGCTCTACATTTTAGGGTCCATAGACTTACCCGACGATATGGTCTGGGTTTTTATCTTATCCATCGGATTACCTATACTGTTATATCACTTACTCTGGGAGAGCCTCTGGAATGGACGGTCTCCTGGAAAGGCTGCTATGCAGCTCAGAGTGGTCAAATTAGATGGTTCTCGCCCGGCCTTCTCAAATTTCCTGCTCAGGTGGTTGCTGAGGTTTATCGATGTAAGCATTTCCAGTGGAGCCGTTGCCCTGGTTACCATACTGATGAACGGAAGGGGGCAGCGATTGGGTGATATTGCTGCTACGACAACCGTGATCAGTGAAAAGCAGACGGGAAATCTGGGCCGAACCTTGCTGATGGACTTGCCGGAGGATTATCAACCTAAATACCCTCAAGTAACTGTTTTTACGGATCGGGAGATCCAGACCATCAAGAATGTGCTCAACGATTCCCGAGCCAACAGGAATTACAACATCATTCATCAATTGTCGGAGCGGGTGGCCACGGTAATGGAGATCACTCCTCAGGAAAAGGCCGTGGATTTTCTGACCACGGTGATCAAAGACTATAACTATTACACCCAGTGATATGGATTTGATCCTGATCGTCGACCTGCTTGGAACAACCGCCTTTGCTATATCCGGTGCTTTGGTAGCCATGAAGAAGAGATTGGATCTTTTTGGGATCTTTATCATCGCCTTTGTGACAGCCGTCGGTGGTGGTACGCTCCGGGATATTCTCCTGAAGGCACCCATTACCTGGATGCGGGATCTGAATTATCTCTGGGTCATTGGACTTGCTGCTTTGATGGCCATATTATTTCGCTCTAAACTGGGTTATGTCAGGCGGTCACTTTTCTTGTTCGATACCATTGGAATCGCACTTTATACCGTCCTGGGTGTTCAGAAAGGACTGGCCTATGAATATCCGCCCATCATTTGCGTGGCCTTGGGTGTGATGTCGGCTTCTTTTGGGGGAGTGATCCGAGACCTGATTTGTAACGAGATCCCGCTGATCTTCCATAAAGAGATCTATGCAACGGCCTGTCTGGGTGGAGGATTGACCTATTTTTTGCTTTTGCAAACACCGCTCAGCGATAATTGGGTGTTGATCGTATCCGGAGCCGTTGTTTTTCTGATCCGTCTACTGGCTGTGATCTTTCACTGGTCGCTTCCTTCGGTCTACCGGAAATTCCCTAATCGATAACCTCCGCACTGATATAAACATTTTGCAACGGCCAGTCTCCGTCATCATGTGGCAATTCCGAGATGAGATCGACCACATCCATTCCTTTTGTGACCTGGCCAAAGATGGTATAGCTGCCATTTAAGTGAGCCGTGTGCTCTGGTGGTCCCAGGTAGATGAAGAACTCGAATGGAGCACTGTTCTTATCCGGATTTTCCCGATACTCCTTGGCACCTGATACTGTTCCTCGTTTATGAATTCGACCGTTGTCCAATTCGGCTGGGATCATATACTTTTTACCCAACTTGTTCCGCTTCCTCGGCGTATTTCTGTTATCACTATTCCCTCCTTGTATGATGAAATTGGGAACGATGCGATGAAAAAAGGTTCCGTCAAAGTACTCTTGCTTGACCAAATAGATGAAATTGGCCCGGTGTAGGGGTGTGTCGGTGTACAACTCCAGTTCAATATCGCCATGTTGAGTGGAAATCCGAACCTTGGTCTCCGGGTTGTCCTTACCATATTGAGTCAGAAATTCCACAGCGTTCTCGTTGGTGATCAAGGGATAGGTTTCCTCGGGTTCCTTGGGCTCAACTTCTTCCACTACCGGTTCTGCGGCCACGGTTTCTTTGGGCGTGATCGCAGTGGTTTCCGATTCTGCGCTTGTTCCCTTTTTAGTATCTTCACAAGCCCAAAAACCAAGGAGTAATAAAAGACTGAATACCGGGTATTTCAATGACATTTTCTTCATTTAAAGACGAGTTGGTAAATGTAGCAAAAATGCCTCTTCCGGGAGAAGAGTTGCATTACGCCATGGCACCTATCGAGCGTCTCAAGGAACTGAAGGCAACAGCCAGAAAACAGAATACGGCCAAGCAGGCAGGAGTCCTGGCACTCTTTTATCCTGATTCCGATGCCCAAACCAGGTTCGTCCTTATTCTCCGCAACTCGTATCCGGGAGTTCATTCTGCCCAGGTTGGATTTCCAGGGGGCAATTCGAGGAAAATGACGGTGACCTGCAAACCACCGCCTTACGGGAGACTCACGAAGAAGTTGGAGTCCCTGCAACTTCCATTCAGGTGGTTAGGCAGCTCACCCAGATCTATATTCCGCCCTCTAACTTTATGGTCAGCCCGTTTATGGGGATTTTGGACCACACACCTCGTTTTATACCGGATCCATCGGAAGTTCAGGACGTAATAGAAGTTCCCTTGGTGCAACTGTTGGACCAGGGTTCGTTGATCACTCGGAAGCTATCTACCTCCTATGCCCGTTCCATTGAAGTACCGGCCTTTGATCTCCAGGGACATGTTGTTTGGGGAGCCACAGCGATGATGCTCAATGAAGCCAGAGAAATGTTAAGCCGGCTTTAGCTGCATGGTTAATTTATTATATTTGGCCCCGGGCTGAATTGCATGAAGTTGGTAACTATTTTTTATGGGGCTGTTTAAAAAGAATCCTTTCGGACATATATTGTTTCTAAAGCGCTGGTTGATTCGCATCATGGGCGCCTTGACCCACAGACGTTTTAAGGGCTTCAATCAATTGCAGATCGTGGGTAGCGAGATCATCAAGGATCTCCCGGAGAACAATGTGCTTTTCGTTTCCAATCACCAGACCTATTTTGCCGATGTAGTGGCCATGTTCCATGTCTTTAACGCCAGTCTTCACGGGCGGGTGGACAGTATCAAGAATATCGGATACCTCTGGGACCCCAAACTGAATATCTACTTTGTTGCCGCCAAGGAGACCATGTCCTCCGGGCTTTTACCCAAGGTTTTGGCCTATGCGGGTTCCGTTAGTATTGAACGAACCTGGAGAGCCCAAGGCAAGGAAGTGAACCGACAGGTGAAAATGAGTGATGTGAGCAACATCTCCAAAGCGTTGAACGATGGTTGGGTGGTCACCTTTCCACAGGGGACGACTAAACCCTGGAAACCGATCCGTCGCGGAACAGCGCATATCATCAAACAGAACAAACCCCTGGTTGTTCCAATCGTGATCGACGGATTCAGACGTTCTTTTGACAAAAAAGGGATACGGATCAAGAAGAAAGGGATTCTCCAGAGTATGGAGATCAAACAACCCTTGGAGATCGATTACGAAAATGAGTCGGTGGAAGCGATCGTGGAGAAACTAGAATACGCCATAGAGCAACATCCATCCTTTTTAAAGGTGATCCCACAAAAAGAGTTGGAAGCCCAGGAAGAACTGAATAAGCAGCGACAGTGGCGCTACTAGATCAGACCTCGATCTTCTTCAATTCCTTGTAGTTTCTTTTTAATCTTCTCATCAGAATTCCATACACCAGTCGGTAGAACAGCAGCAGTACCCCTATAAAGAAGATCCCACCAATTACCTGTCCTAAAAAGAAGACCGTGGTAAAACTCTCTGCCGGGATGGCGGCATAGCCTTCATAACTATCCTTGAGCAGATCGTACAGTTTATCCTTATTCAGGTAATAGAAGATATTGGTTCCTATCATCAGTAACACGGCTGCCCCAATGTTGTAACCAACAAAGAACTTGACCGTTTTACGTGTACTAATGATGTTCTCCATTAGTGTCTTGATGGTGTCTGTTACTTGTATCCGCTTGTAGTTGCGATAAAAGAGCACGATGAATACAATGAAAACGGCATAGGTAATGTAATTGATGATGGCAAAGGTCTGTTCCAATCCCATATCGCGTATGATCTCCTTGCTGGAATCTGGCACGACAAAGGACAGACCGGTCCAAAGGACGAGTTCGCCAATGCTGATGTAGAATATCCATTTGACCATGGAGCTGGATTTCTTCAGCAACATCTTATAAATATCCTGATAGGATAATTTAGGAAATTCCTGATCCCGGTTTTGCCACTCCTTCTTTAAAACGTCTAACTGATCCATAGTGGTTTACGGATTTAATATTTTGCGCAACTTCTCCTTGATGCGATTCATTTTCACTCGAGCATTGACCTCTGTGATTCCCAAGGTTTCTGCGATCTCCCGGTAGTTCTTATCCTCCAGATAGAGGAACACCAGGGCCTTGTCGATATCGTTAAGGGTTTTGACCGCGTTATACATCAGTTTGAGCTGTTGCTCAACGGTATCGTCGTATTCCTCTGCGGTGATCTTAAAACTAACCCCTTCGAAATCCTGGGTTTGCACCTTACGCTTTCCTTTTCGGTATAGCGTAATGGCCGTATTCAGCGCTACCCGGTACATCCAGGTACTGAATTTGGAATCCCCTCTGAACTTGGGATATGCTCGCCACAACTGAATGGTAATCTCCTGGAACAGATCGTTATGCGATTCACTGTCCTGGGTATACAATCGGCAGATCTTATGCACGATATTTTGATTCGCTTCCAGTTGGGTTACGAAACTATGTTCCAGCTCTTGGGTCAATGGTCTTTGGTTAACTATTGTGTTAGTGCTTTAAGTGTAGGAATTGTTACAAAATAGGTAAAAAATTCAAGGCGTGCAGCTGGTTTGGATTGGGGTAAATCGTACCTTTGACAGACAAGGCAAATGTATGAATATACCCGCCACGGATCTTCCCAGGATCGTTGTCATCGGAGGAGGATTTGCCGGAATCTCTGCGATACGGCAATTAACTCGAGTCCCTGCCCAGATCGTTCTTTTCGATCGCCACAACTACCACACCTTTCAACCCTTACTTTACCAGGTCTCTACCGCAGGGTTGGAGCCCGATTCCATCGCCTATCCCCTGCGAAAGGTCTTTAGAAAGCATAAGGACTTTCATTTTCGGATGGCCCAAGTGGAACGGATCGATCCTGAAAAGAAGACTATCCTGACCAACATTGGAACGCTGTCATACGATTACCTGATCATTGCGACGGGCACAAAAACGAATTATTTTGGGAATGCTCAGATCGAGCGGAACAGCATGCCTATGAAAACGGTGGCTCAGGCACTGGATATCCGAAGTCTGATGCTACAGAATATCGAAAAGGCAGATCGGGAGGAGAACGCCTCCCGTCGCAAACAGTTGCTCACCTTTGTCATAGCGGGCGCGGGTCCGACGGGAGTGGAGCTAGCCGGTGCTTTGGCCGAGTTTCGGAAAGGTATATTGGGAAAAGATTATCAATACCTGGACAGAAGCGATATGCGTGTTGTGCTCATCGAAGGCAGTGGACGGGTATTGGTAGCCATGAGCGAGTTTGCCTCTAAAAAATCCCAGCAATTTTTAGAAAGGATGGGAGTAGAGGTCTTGCTCAACACCTTGGTGACGGACTATGACCAAGAGGTGGTTAAGACGCAAACGGGACAAGAGATCCCCGCCGCAACCTTTATCTGGTCAGCGGGAGTCACCGGGAATAGTGTAGCCGGTCTGCACGAGTCGGCCTATGTTCCCAGGGCCAACCGCTATCCCGTGAACGCCTTCAATGAGATTGAAGGTATGGAACAGGTTTATGCTCTAGGGGATGTTGCCCTAATGAAGACCGAGCGCTATCCGAACGGTCACCCTCAAGTGGCCCAACCGGCCATTCAGCAAGGAAAGAACCTGGGGAAGAACCTGGTTCGCCACCTGGCCGGAAAACCAATGAGGGCTTTCCGATATTTTGACAAGGGGACCATGGCAACCATTGGACGTAACAAGGCCGTTTGTGATATTGGTAGATACCGGTTTTCCGGGTTCTTTGCCTGGATGGTCTGGATGTTTGTTCACCTGTGGTTCCTCGTTGGTTTCCGAAATCGGGTGATCACCTTTTTTAATTGGACCTATAACTACATCAATTACGACCGGGCAGCCCGGTTGATCATCCGTCCGTTTAAGCGAAAAGCAATTTCCTAGTCCAGTTTCACAGGTAGGGGATCCCCTGAACTGATCCACTGACCGCCGATCTCATCCAGGTTGACATCCAGTTCATCTTGAGTGTCGATGGATTTGATATTCACTTTCATCTCCTCGTAACTATCGATGGACTTAATATTGACGTTGAGTTCGTCATAGGTATTGATGTCCACGATGCGCACATCGATGGTGTTGGTTGCTGGAATCGTCTTTTCCAATGCTGGAACATCTGGAATATAAGAATCGGGTGTTGCTGCAAAAGCAGGTTCAATCAATCCCAATTGCAAAGTCAGGTTAATACTCAGGCAAATAGCGATTATCGTAAGAATAAATCGGGTGTAGCGATCTGTTTTCATAGGGAAAGGATTTTGTTTAGCCAATGAGGCTACAAATTCTATTCCAGATCTCAACAATCCTTGTACTTATCGTAAAGTCCCTTTCCGGCCAGTATCATAGGAATGATCTTCTCCAAGCGGGATTGCTTGGTGGCTTCGCGCTTGGCTTCTGCAATATAACCGGCATATTCCCGCTGTTTACCGGGTGTTAATCCTTCAAATGCGGTTTTTAGATCATTATCTGTATCCAGCTGATCCTGCAGTTGCTGGGGGACATCCACCCCGGTCTTTCGCTGAGGTGTAACCACTTTGCCTTGGCGGCAGTTTTCAGTGGCTTCGTTGATATAAGCTAAAACAACCTTGTCGTCAATAGTATCGGTTTCCGAGAACTTCCATTGGCGCATAGCCTTGGTCTTGCCTTCCTGGGCGTTGTGCATAACACCAGCCGGATCCTTTAGGAAAACCCCCTGGTGGAACCAGATGGCATAGTGATTTTTAAAGGCTGCCATTCCCGCCACCAGCTTGCCGTTTAGGGTGTAGGTAGGAGAACCCCATTTGACCTCCTCTTTCAGTTCGGTCCGCTCAAAAATACTGCGAAGCTGCGTCAGTTGCTCACTCCATCTCTCGTGCTTGCCAATGTAGGCCGTTACTTTTTCCTGGTCGCTCATGGTGGTTGTTTTAGTAGAAATCAAGATACTAAAAACAAAAAAACCATCCCTAAGGATGGTTCATTGATGTGGTTATAAACTCCTATTGCTTGATAAAGCGTTTTGTCAAGGATCCCTGATCGGTCAATATCCTTGCAAAATATACTCCGGCAGGAAGACTGGCCGTATCCAGGTAGATCTGACTGCTACCCGAATTGTTTATCTGCATGAGTTGTTTACCGCTTATGTCGAAAACACTGACTTGATCTACTCTGATACCATCCACCGTCATAATGTTCAACCTGTCAGTTACTGGGTTAGGGCTCAAACCAATGTTCTGACTGAGCGCAATGTTGTCCGTTCCCAGGAATGCATCATAAAGCTCTTGCAGCGCATCGATGGGTTCTTCTCCTGCAGGTAGCTCTCCAACATTCAGTTTTAAGTAGGGATTTCCGGGAGCATCATCTTCCTTATACACCATAATGTAAGCAACAGTAGAGGATGTTCCTTCTTCTAAACAACGTGAATCTGCACCGGCAAAATTAGCTCCTTGCAAGGCGGACATGAGTCGATCTGCCAATGTCCCTTCGGTATTGTTGAAATTGTCTTCCATATTGTCCAGAACAGACTGATCCAGGAGGATGTTCCCTTGAATGCTGTAGGTAGGGCCCTGACGATCTTCTGCATAGGCTTGGTTCTGACTACCAGTAAAGCCGGCTGAGCGCGGATTGCCTTCCGTATCGAAGTCCACAACCCCGTATTGCCGGTCTTGAGGGCCGCCAGCCCCACAGGCATCGTTGGCCAACAGGAAATCGATCACTTCCTGGGGTGAGGCTCCTCCATCCATCAAATCGATCCCGCTATCTAGATTAGGGTTGGGTACACAGACCAGGGCTTGGGCATTAATTCCTCCACGACCTGGAATGATGTCGCTAATGATGTCACTGAGATCGACATCACCTATACCCTGAACACAGGAGGCTCCGGCCGAGCCCACTTCTCCCGTCTCGGGATCCACGGCTATAATACTAAAGGTATCCTGTGCCCTTAAACCCAGGACAGTAAATAAGGTAAATGATAAGAGTAGAATTCGTTTCATAGTTGTTGATTTTTTCCTAAAGATACGCATATATGCCAAAAATGTATGATTAGAACGCCAACGGAAATTGCTTGACAGTTGGTCCCGAAATTTCGACAATTGGGTCTCAAAGTTTATGGTTGGAACTGCTGCGATACGAGTTTTGTCCTCAAATCAACATCAATCATGAACAAATTAATCATCCGAATCATTCTCTTTGTATGCTCCCAATTGGCGGTGGCCCAGACCACCATCTCGGGTGTGGTCACCGATAAGGCCGGCCAACCCATCATGGGAGCCAATATTTATCTGGAAGGAACATACGATGGAGCCTCCTCCGATATGGAAGGCCGGTTCTCCTTTGAAACGAACAAAAGTGGCCTGCAACTGTTGCAGGTAAGCTATGTTTCTTATGAACCAATTAGTATGAGCGCCGATGTCTCCCAAATGCAAGATTTGGAAGTAGCGCTGACCGAGGACGTGAACTCTTTGGAAACTGTGGTGATCTCGGCTGGAAGTTTTTCGGCAGGGGACAATAGCAAGATCAGTGTGCTTAAACCATTGGATGTGGTCACCACAGCCAGTGCGCTTGGCGACTTTGTGGGAGCCTTGCAGACTTTGCCGGGAACCACTACGGTTGCGGAGGACGGACGCCTTTTCGTTAGGGGTGGGGAGGCCGGTGAGACCCAGATCTTCATTGACGGGATCCGCGTTTTTACGCCATACACGCCTACCACCAACAATGCCCCGACCCGTGGACGGTATTCCCCGTTCCTATTTGACGGTATCACCTTTTCTACCGGTGGGTATTCCGCCGAGTTTGGTCAGGCGCTTTCTTCTGTACTGCTCCTTAATACCATAGACGAACCGGTTCAGGAGAAGACGGACATATCCATTATGAGTGTTGGTCTCGGACTGGGAAATACCCAGAAATGGGATAAGGGATCGGTCAGTGTGAATGCCAACTACATCAACCTGGCACCTTACCTGGCCATCTATCCGGACAGGAACGACTGGGACAAACCTTTCGAGACGGCATCGGGCGAGACGGTGGTGCGCCAGCAATTGGGGAAGGGGCTGTTGAAGTTCTATGCGGCATTCGATCACAGCGACTTCGCCCTAACCCAGGAAGACATCAACTTCCCGGAAGGAGTGTACTTTGGTTTGAACAACAATAACTTTTATACCAATGCCAGCTATCGCACAGACTTGGGTAACAAATGGAATCTATTTGCTGGGGTAGCTATACCTACGCGCGGACCAAGGTCAACTTTGATCAGTCTAAAGTCGATGATCTTGAAAATTCCGGTCACCTGAAGGTTAACCTGAGAAAACGGTTTAACAGCAAGGTGAAGCTCAATTTTGGTGCAGAGCAGTTCTTGACCGATTTTATTGAGGAATTCGACGCCGATCAGGTGGATCTGCGCTATGGTTTTAACAATAGCATCACTGCGCTTTATGCAGAATCGGATATCGTATTTTCCCGTAGCCTGGCCTTTAAATTGGGTCTGAGGGGAGAGTACAGCGGACTGTTTGATTCCACCACACTTTCGCCTCGACTTTCCATGGCTGTCAAGACCAACCCCAATGGGCAGTTGTCTCTGGCCTATGGCGATTTTTACCAGCAGCCAAGCAACGAGTTCCTAAAGTTCAATACAGACTTCACCGAGACCATGACCCGACACTTTATCGCCAACTATCAGTGGAGGGCCAATAACCGTATATTCCGGGCAGAGCTTTACCACAAGCGCTATAAGGACCTGGTTACCTACGATGGAGAATTCCCTGGGTTTGGAAGTAATTTTGGTAATGCCGGCGACGGTTATGCCCAAGGTCTGGATCTGTTCTGGAGAGATAACCAATCCATTCAGAACGTGGATTATTGGGCCAGCTATTCCTACCTGGACAGCAAACGGACCTACCTGAATTACCCGGAAGAGGCCACGCCACCTTTTGCAAATGCACACAACCTGTCCCTGGTGGTCAAATGGTGGATACCAGACTGGAAGAGCCAGATTGGTGGTGCCTATCAGTTTGGCTCTGGCAGGACCTATACGGATCCGAATATTCCCGGCTTTCTGCAAAGCAACACCAAGTCGTATAACAGTTTTAGTGTAAACTGGGCCTACCTGATCTCACAACAAAAGATCCTCTACGTATCAGTTAACAATGTCTTTGGATTTAACAATGTGAACGGATATCAATATGCCAATACCCCAGATATGAACGGAAACTTTGCCAGAAGGCCCTTATTACCGGCTGCAGATCAGTTCTTCTTTGTGGGCTTTTTCTGGACGCTTAGCGAAGATGGAACGGACAATCAACTGGACAATTTATAGGGAAATGACAATTGGGTAATCAAATATGACAGTTCAGTCTGAATCAATTGTCAAGCCTGCAGCCCCTCAAGATATTTGTACCATCAAGATCAATCAATCAAAAACGAACATTAAATAAATAATCATGCAATCTGTAATCCTTTATCTAACCTTAATCTTCATCATCATACTGATGCAGATCTTCTAAACGAAAAGAAAGAACCATGTTTAGCGGAACCCTCGGAATTGTGCACACCCTCACAGCCATACTGGCCCTGATCTTCGGAACAGTGGTCTTACTGAACAAGAAAGGAACTGCCTTTCACAAAAAGATCGGTTATGCCTATGTGGGAAGTATGGTTCTAGTAAACGGGACCGCTTTTGGGCTTTACAATCTTTTTGGAGGATTTGGATTATTTCATGTCCTGGCGCTGATCAGTTTCATTACACTGATCATGGGAATGATCCCGGCCTGGTTGAGAAAACACATCAAACATTGGTACATCATCCACCTGAAGGTAATGGGTTGGAGTGTGGTCGGGCTTTATGCAGCCCTGGCCGCTGAAATATCTACCCGATTTGTTCCTCGGGAATATTTTATGATGACTGTGGTTGTTTCCAGCCTGGCCATCATCGCCTCAGGCGGGTATTGGATCTACAAAGTAAAACGACAAGAAGAACAAAAATTAACCACAAAATAAATTCATCATGAGAACGATCATTATCCTAACCATTAGTCTATTGTCTATCGTGGGGATGGCCCAAAACAAATACCAGCAAGGCATGACCAAGGCCTTCGAACTTTGGCAACAGGACAAACCCTGGGAAGCGGCCAATATGTTTGAACGCATAGCCAGTGTGGAGACCGATAATTGGTTGCCAGCATTCTATGTGGCCCAGATCAATGTGCTATACAGCTTTAACGAAAAGGACAAGGACAAATTAACCGCTCAATTGACCAAGGCCCAGAATTTCCTGAACGATGCCAAGGCCCTTACTTCGGACAACGCAGAGATTCCTTTATTGCAAGCACAATTGTACAGTGCCTGGGTGGTCTTTGACGGCCAGACCTATGGTATGCAATACGCCCAGAAGATAGGTGAGCTGTACGGAGATGCCCAGAGCCTGGATCCGACCAATCCCAGGGCCGCTTTTGGGAAGGTAGAATGGGATATGGGAACGGCTCAATTCTTTGGCCAGCCGGTCGAACCCTTCTGCGAGAAGATGCAAGCGGCACTGGAACTTTTTGCTAACTTTAAACCTGCCGGGGAATTCTATCCGCAAGGAGGCGAAGAGTACGCCAGATCTGCTGCCGAAGCCCGGTGTAATCAATAATTGGACATGCAGATCTTTAGAGAAATAGGAAAAGCACTGTTACTTGGGGTACTAATCTTTATCCTGAGAGGGGTTATCGGTTATATCAACGGTGTTCAATATGGGGATGCAGGAGACATCCTGATCGATTTTATTCATACCCAGATCTATACCGTGATCATCTATATGGCCAATGCCTACTTTTTCCAATATCTCATGAGCAAGTACGGTACCGACTTTCGCAAGAGCAGGTTACTGATCCGCTCTTTAGCAGGAGGAATGGGAGTCACCCTGATCGGTATATTCCTAGCTCGACTGATCATCATCGTCTTTATGGGAGGGGAGTCCCTCATTTCTTTCCTGGAGAGAGAACGGCCGCAGGATTATGTGGGCGGAATGATCATTTCCCTGGTAGTTACCATCGTTTTCTTTTTGTTTTATTATTACCGTTATACCTCCGAAAAAAAGGTTAAGGAACAAAAGATCATAGCCGGTACGGCCTCGGCCCAGTTCGATGCGCTGAAGAACCAACTGGATCCTCACTTTCTATTTAATAGTTTGAACGTTTTGACCAGCTTAATCGAGGAGAATCCGCAAGCGGCGACCCGCTTTACGACTTCGCTTTCTAAGGTTTATCGATATGTACTCGAGCAAAAGAACAAGGAACTGGTGACGGTAGAGGAAGAGCTTCGATTTGCCAAGATCTATATGTCCCTGATCGAAATGCGGTTTGAAGATAGTATCATCTTTGAGACTCCTGCCCAACTGTCCAATCCGGATGCGAAAGTGGTACCCTTATCGCTCCAGTTACTGCTGGAGAACGCAGTAAAACACAACCAGGTGACTCCGAGCAGGAGATTGCACATCCGCATCTATGAGAAGGATAACAACTTGGTCATTGAAAACAATGTTCAGCCTAAAAAAGTGGTCAAGGAAAGTAGTGGGGTAGGATTACAAAATATCCGCCAGCGCTACTATTTACTCAGTGACAGGCCAGTTAGGATACAAGGTGACGAAAAGATTTTTAAGGTGGCTATTCCAATGCTGACCAGACAAAGCAAAGGTGCAACTACACAAGAGGTTTACCTATCCAGTAAAAAATATGAAAGGGCCAAAAAACAGGTCGAAGAGGTGAAAGGATTTTATGTCCACTTGACAATATACATAATCATGGTACCTGTTTTCATTTATCTCAATTATCGTAGTACTGGGTTCCCCTGGGCCATTTTTCCCATCGTTGGATGGGGTGCTGGAGTGGTAGGACATGCCATGGAGGTATTCAAGTACAATCCCTTACTGGGGAAGAACTGGGAAGAGAGGCAAATACGTAAGTACATGAACGAAGAAGATTGATTTTGACAGTTGGGTAAGCGGTTTTGACAGTTCGGTCAGATGCTTTTTCAAAAGCTGTCCCCGGCAAGTACTTTTACCCTGTTAATCAATTAAAACGAAACACAATGACAACTTACAATCAAGAAGAGCGCTACTACCAAGCCAAGAAAAAGGTAGAGGAGATCAAAGGCTTTTATGCCAATTTGTTTATCTATATCATCTTCATTCCGATCTTTATTTGGATCAATTCTTTTTCGAGCAGTTTTCCATGGGCCATCTTTCCAATCGTGGGATGGGGGATCGGTGTATTCTTTCACGGGATGGAAACTTACAACTACTCACCGATCCTCGGTAAAAATTGGGAAAAGCGCAAGATCAAGGAGTTTATGGACAAAGATGACGAGCTAAAACCTTTCTAATCATGGAATCAGATAACCGAGAGAACAAGTATTTAAGGGCCAAGGAAAAAGTGGCCAATATCAAGAAGTTTTATACTTCCCTGATGTTCTACGTGGTGTTCATCGCTTTCCTGGGCTGGTTAAACTACTATTCCAACGGATGGAGATATATGTGGTTTCTCTGGGCAGCTTTTGGATGGGGGATAGGAATTGTCTT
The DNA here is from genome assembly GCF_002943755.1 of Aureitalea marina. NCBI lineage: Bacteria > Pseudomonadati > Bacteroidota > Flavobacteriia > Flavobacteriales > Flavobacteriaceae > Aureitalea > Aureitalea marina. Next base: position 1,487,957 of record NZ_MQUB01000001.1, on the reverse strand, counting down.
CCAGGGCTTAAAGGCCTTTGGCTGGATGCCATTTATGTCCAAAGACTGGGAAGAGCGCAAGATCCGTGAATTCATGGACGAAGAAGAACAAACCCGTCAACGTTGGAAATAATGAGAACAGAACGACCTGAAGACTACGACCGATACCAAAGGGCGTTGAAAAAGGTAGAGGCAATCAAAGGTTTCTACGGACACCTGCAGGCTTACATTATCGTGAATGGGATCTTTATCCTGGGACGCTTAATAGGACCCATTGTGATCGGTGTTCCGGAAATAGGGCCAGACGCCTGGAGATGGATAGACATCAATATTTTCGGTATGCCTATTTTCTGGGGTATCGCCTTGGCGATACACGGCTTGGTGGTGTTCCGATATAAGATCCCCATCCTGAAAGATTGGGAAGAACGCAAGATCCGCCAAATTATGGAAGAAGAGAATTCTGAATCCAATCAGCGCTGGTCATAAATACAGTAATCATGGAAGATCCACAAGAAGAAAGATATGAACGTGCCAAAAAGCGCGTAGATGAGATCAAAGGCTTTTATACTCACTTGGTTGTCTATATCATAATTAACATCTTTATCATCCTTGCACAGATCGGGGTGTTTAGCCAAGGCTGGTATGGCCTGGAGTTCCCGGGATGGGCTGTATTTACCACACCTTTTTTCTGGGGAATTGGGTTGTTCTTTCACGGACTAAATGTCTTTACTAAGAACTTCAGTTTCTTCAAGAGATGGGAAGATCGCAAGATCAAAGAATACATGGACAAGGAGGATGAGGGTTACAAGCGAACCTCCCGCTGGGAATAAACCGTTTACAGTTTGATGAAAGTACTTATTATAGAAGATGAAAAACCCTCTGCAAGAAGATTGCAGCGGATGTTAGAACGCCATGGAGTGGCGGTTGATCAGATGTTGCACAGCGTGGAGGAGTCCATCGAATGGTTTGCCAATAACCCCCATCCGGATCTGATCTTCCTGGACATTCAGCTCAGCGATGGGCTGTCCTTTGAGATCTTTGATGAAGTTGAGGTCAAGAGTGCCATAATCTTCACCACGGCATTTGATGAATATGCCTTACAGGCCTTTAAGCTAAATAGCATTGACTATTTACTTAAACCGATAGATGAGGACGAATTGGGTCGCGCCATTCAGGAGTACGAAGAACGCAACCCTTCACCCAGCAACGTCCAGCTCAATTTTGAGGATATTAAAAAACTGCTGGTCAACCCGGTTGGCAGGGAATACAAAAAGCGTTTCACCACCAAGATCGGCCAACACATCAAGATGATACCGGTGGACGAGATCGAGTGCTTCTATTCAGAGAACAAGGGTACTTATGCTCATACCATCGATGGCAGGGGCTACCTCCTGGATACCACCCTGGAGCAACTGGAAGGAGAATTGTCCCCAGAAAAGTTCTTTCGTATCAGCAGGAAGTTCTATGTCAATATCGACAGCATTAAGGATATCATTTCCTACACGAATTCCCGTCTGCAGCTAAAGCTCAACTCCTACAAGGAACAAGCAGTTATCGTGGCCCGAGAGAAAGTCAAGGACTTTAAGATCTGGTTGGAATAGCCTTATTCCTTATCGGCTATCCTGTTCTCATCGAAGGAAGAAGGTAACAACTGTGGGATCAGCTTCATGAATAAAGGCAATAAAACCGTGCCCCCAGGCAACAAGAAGATGGCCAGGGATGGGATGGATTTGCACATATCCAGCAATTGGGTTCTGACCTGTCTCTTTTCTTCCCGGTTCAATTCGCGGACGGTCGATTGTCCCAGTAGGACCATCAATTCACCACTTTCGCTCAATTCCTTGGCCAGCCGTTTTCTGTTTCTCAGTATTAACAATCGCACTGTAGAAGTACTCTGATTGTAGAACTGCCGCACCGGGTGGGTATGATCAAAAAGGGAAATTTTACTGGCATGAGCCTCTGAAAAATGGACCAGGTGCTCAATTGATCCATCCAGTTCCGACGGATCCAATTCCATGATCTGTGTTAACTCCAACAAGAAGGCATATTCTCCTTCTTCCATTTTCCGGTCTTCCCAAACGGCCAGTAAGGCGATATCGAGGACATATTTCTTTTCCCTGTAACTGGCTTGCTTCAAATAGGGCATAGCTTCCAACTCCAGGTATTTTCCTATTGCTTCTGATCCGTGAGCGTGCTCCAGGGAATCGCGCACCAATTCCAACAATTGCAGGTCGTATTTATTCTTATCCTTTTTGGCGTGTAAGGCTTGTAATGCCACGCTGATCAGTGCGTTTTCCAATTGGCCGGCATAGATGGATTCCTGCTCGGGGTCATCCAGGTAGCTGGCAAATCTCAGCACATCGACATAGAGCAGGGCATAGGTCAGTAGGCTGGTAGAGCGATTACTCGCCAGGTTATTGTGCTCCTGTAGTCTGGCGCTGAGAATGTTCTCTAGTTTGCTCTGAGGCTTGCGTGCCATGGATAAGCGCTGGAGCCAGCCAGTCCGTCCCCGGTCGATAGCGTGGTAAAAATCGATGATCTGTTGCAGATCCAGTTCCCTTTGGTCCACATCTCTTTCCGAGGCCAGGGTCCAGATCAAAGCGTGAAACAGGTTGACCTTGGCCAATTCCAATTGGGTCAATTTCAGGGTGCTGACAGGCGATTCAAGCATGGGTCTGACAGAGACTCCATAGATGAATCCACTGCTTCTCAAATGGTCGTACAGTCGGTCGTGACCGGGCCCATCGAAAACTAGTTCATCAGGACCAAATTGTGTAAGAAATTTCGATATCCAACCGCTGGCAGAAGGGTTCATAGAAAGTTTAAATTTGAATACCTTTACAGCTTGATTTGAGTAACGAATTCAAATATCGAAGCATATCACCCGTTTATCTTTCGATTGCTTGTTAAAATTAATGATTATACCCGCTTAGGAATGAGAAAATCCAATTTATTTATAACCCTGGCCGTGTTGGTCGTGGCAATTGGCAGTTTGATGCTGCTGTCCGCAGACCACCTGGATGCACCCGATATCGCCGGCACTTCGGCAGATATTGCGGATCTATACGCCTTTGAAGGAGACAATGCCAATAGCACTGTTTTTGTTGCTACTCTTCAAGGCCCGTTGACACCAGGGGCCGTAACCAATAATGCGCAATTCGATGAGGATGTCCTGATCGAATTCAACATTGACAATACAGGGGATTTTATAGAGGACCTGGTCATCCAAGCCATCAAGCGAGAGGATACCATGTATTTCTTTGGGCCCGCACAGCCTGTCAATACTGGGCTGTCCAGTGAAATTCTGACCTTTGCGGAGCGGAACCAGGTTCAAATCTCCTCAACTGAAGAGACCTTTATAGAGACCAATGGCAATATGAAGTTCTTCGCTGGTCCCAGACGGGATGCCTTTTACTTTGATTTTAACCGCTTTAACGAGGTGGTTGGCGGAACGGCTGCTCCGGACGGGTTCTTTCCTCCTGAAGAAGCCACTGACTTTTTTGAGGACCTGAATGTTTTGGCAATAGTCGTGGAGGTCCCTAACGCCATGCTTGGAACAGCTCCTCCCCATGTAGGGAGTGCGGTCGGATTAGAAGATCTGCCACCGGCATATAATGTCTGGGTTTCTGCCAAGCGCAAAGAATAATTTGTCCATCTCTTAATTCAATACATGAAAGATTTTAATCGATATATACTTTTCTTCGGTCTTGTGCTAGGTTCTTTCTTACTAGTTAACTGCGCCGACGACGACGATAACAACAATATAATTGAACAGCCTACCTGTGATGACGGAATACAGAATGGCGACGAGGAAGGAATTGACTGCGGTGGCAGCTGTCCACCCTGCGATGAAAGTACAGAACCAGATTTCAGTGGTACCTTCACTCAGGAAGACATGGTAGGACGTCCGGGTGTCAATACGGTCTTTAGCGGAGAGAATGTGACCAAGAGTGAATTCAATATTACCGCAATCACTGAACGTACAGCCTTCCAACCCATTTTCGAGAATACGTTGGAAGCATATCACGATGTGTATGGGGATGCTCTGGAAATCGAGATCGATTACGAGACCAATATCCTGGGATGGGATGCGCCAACCTTTACAACGGTTTTAGCTCAGTTTGATGCGCTGCAGGTTGCACCCACAGGGCAGACCACCTATTTTGATCCAGGGACAGGGGTTCTGTTGACCGGACGAACGCTGGCCGACGATGTAATCGATATCTCCTTGACCCTGATGTTTGGAGGTAAGGATGGTACCCGTTTTGACGGATCGGATCAAAATGGTGATGGAGAGCCGGATACGCCTCAACTGACGAGTGATGGGGTGGATTCCGGAGACCGGGATTTTAGCCTGCCATTCCCGTATTTGGAAGATCCCAAGCAGGAATAGTCAAGCATTATTATATGACAGCAGGCAGGATCGGTTTACTGGCCTTACTCGTCCTGATTAGCTGTGTTTCCCAGCAGGAAACCCCTCTGATTAGGACGGCAGATTATTCGGCATATCTGGATACCTCCCGCTGGACTACGGCTACGGATATCCAGGAAGAGATCGAATTCTGGTCCTCCAGATTGAGACCAGACAGCTCAGGTCTGGGCGAATTGGCTCCTTTGGCCTCCGCCTACGCCCGTTTATATGATTTCCAATCGGATTACGATCATTTACTAGCTAGTGAAGCCTTGTTGCAAAAGGCCGTTTCTGTTGCGGCTATAGATAAGAAAGCCTATGTGCGGGCGCTCTCCCGTACTCTGATCAAACAACATCGATTTAGTGACGCCCTGTCCGTTTTTACAACGGAGTACGCAGGAACCCCACTGGAAGTTGAGGATCATTTTCTCTTGTTTGATTGCTATCTGGAGATCGGAAAGTCAGAACAAGCCCGCACGCATCTGCAAGAAGTAGAAGACCGAAGCCAAATGGGTTATTTGATCCGATTGGCCAAATTACTCGATAGCGAGGGAGATCTACCAGCTGCGATCAGGCAATTGGAAGAAGCCAGGAGGATTGCCCTATCCAGAAACCAGCAGGAATTGATCGAATGGACGACCTCCAACCTGGCGGATTTCTATGTGCATGCCGGCCGATTGGAAGAGGCCTATGCGCTTTATCTCGAGGTGATCAGATCTAGGCCGGACCATTTCCATTCCTGGCAGGGACTTGCCTGGTTGGCCTATTCTGTCGAAAAGGACGTCGATCAGGCAATTAGAATTCTGGATACACTTGTTTCAGTCAACGAGTCACCTGAGTACGTATTACGTCAATTGGATATGGCTCGTTATGTTGGGGATTCAGACCAAGTCTCGGGATTGAAGAACAAATTCTTGATGATATCTGGTGAAGATCAGCAGGGTGGACTATATCGTATTCCTCATGCCTATGAGATTCTGGAACAGAACCTCGATCGGACAGAAGATTTGCTAGAACTCGAAACTAAACAACGTCAGACCGATGAGACCATTGTTCTGTTGGCAACCATAAGATCTGGTCAGGGACAGCGGGAAGAGGCTTTAGAACTAATGGAGAAGATCGCTGTTCAATCTGCAGAACCCATCACTTTATATCATATGGCGAAGCTGTACAAGGACGCGGGGAATCGGGAAGAGGTATTCATGCTCCGACAGCTCTTGAAAGATGCTTCTGTCGAGCTTGGCCCCAATCGGGTCAGACAGCTGGAATCACACTAAGGAGTTCCAGAAATTTGGCATCCTTTTTGTTTCCTATTGTTTGTCTACCGTAAATGAAACATAAAGTAAACACCAAAGCTTAGGTTGTCCCTAAAAAGAAACATTTACATACGAAAAAGACCCTCACAAGGAGGGTCTTTTCGTTTGATCAAACAAAATTGGTTATTGGATCACTCCTCCACAACTGGCCTCTGATGCGCTAGTGGTAGGATCGTAATCTGTTTTAAGCACGATCAGGGCTTTCCCTGAAATATTTTTGGTATCGTCGTCGCAATCCAAGCACAGCCTGTCTGAGGTGAACTCTAGTGTTCCATTCCCTTTTGCATCCACTTCAAACATACCAGACTCCTCTGTTAAGATGCTTGTGTCGACTACCCAGTCACCATCAATTCCTAGGTTTGGTCTCCAACTCCTACCGGTTGGCCCTGTGTCTTTAGAATCGTTTGATACCCTGTTGAAGACGTAAAGATTGTAGGTAGTTCCAGTATCTAGGCCAACAAATTTGGCAACCATAGTAAGTTGTCCATTTGCCTCAGAGATTCTGACTTTACCATAGGCGTCTGAATCGTTGATCGGTATTAGGCGTCCACCGAGCTCCATTCTATCCGAAGGCTGATCTACCAATTTATTTTCTGTGGCAACTGTTTCCGTTTCTTGAGTTTCTTTAGCATTATCCTTGCAACCCATCAGAATCAAAAGACATAGGGAAAATAAGGTCAAGGGAATTTGTTTCATGTAAATCGAGTTAAGATGAAGAGAGAAAGTTAAGGCCTTTCAGCTGGAAAGACAAGCTTATCGTCTGTCCACCACCAACTCTTTTCCATTGCTAATGCCCAGAGCGAGGTTATTTGCAATGACCAGGGATTTATCGATCCTGGTCTGACTATTTTTAAATCGTTTGACATAGTAGATCAATGAGCGTTTTAAACCATCGCTAAGTGATTCAAATTGAGCATATGCCACAGGATCGCTGTCCAGAACGGCTTGAAATTCTTCCGGGACCTCAACACCATACTTACTGGTATCAGGACTTAATCGAATTTCTACAGGATCAGTTGGACCTACACCGAGGGATTTTTGGTGTTTTTTGCTGAACATGATGCGGTAAGAACCTTTGATCCGCTGCAAAGCTGCATGAAACTCAACTTCCTTTTCTTGATACCGGCCATGTACCACCACTCTTTTTTTACCGCCGTCCAGCATGGAAACGGCCAGATCGTCTGGTATGATCAGGCTGTGCATTCCTTGCAGATACACGGTTATCCAAGCGCTCGGTTCGTTCAAAATCTAAGTGATAAGTGAGGTTATCACCTGGGTTTCGCTATGTAAGGTCCGGTGAACCGGACACTTGTCAGCTATCTGAAGGATTCTGGCCTTTTGTTTATCGTCTAGGTCTCCGGTTAATTTGATCTCCCGGCTAAAGGTATCGATCTTGGCACTATCCGTTTCGCAGGCCTCACAATCTACCGCATGTTGTTTGTCGTAAGAGGTATGCACCTGGATATTGTCCAATTGCCATCCTTTTCTGCGGACATACATTTGTACGGTCATGGCCGTACAGGCCGACAATCCAGCTGAGACCAACTCATAGGGTGTTGGGCCATAGTTGTTTCCTCCATAATCGGCTGGTTCGTCTGCCGTCATATAGTGAGAACCCACCTTCATCTGGGTAGTAAATCCCTGATCCCCATCAAGACTGGCTACCACATCGTGTTGGGTTTTTACCAATCCCTGTTCTTCCCGCTCAATATAGCGCGATGCCCATTGGGCGATCACTCCACCGGCGTAGGTGGAATCTACTTTGTTCATCAACAGGTGGTCCGCACCATCCAGGCTCACAAAGGACTTGGGATGATGAGCAGCGATATAGATCTCTTCCGCATTCTTGATCTCCACGGTGGTGTCCTGAGGTGAGTGCATTACCAACAAGGCTCTTCTGAGCCGCTTGGCCACCTGAGGCAAACGATGCTTTTGCAGGTCGTCAAGGAACTGTTTTTTTATGGTGAAATCGCGACCACTAAGTTTCACCGTAGCTTGCCCCGAATCTTGAATCGTCTGTAGATCGTCCGTAAATAAATGACTGACATGTTCCGGATTGCTGGGAGCTCCAATAGTAGCAACTGCCTTGACCGAATCCAGTTGATCGGCTGCAAAAATGACGGCTGCTCCACCTAGGGAATGTCCGACCAAAAGGGCAGGAGACTGATAATTATCTTCCAGGAATTTCGCCGCCACAAGCAGATCTTCCACATTGCCCGAGAAATTGGTGTCGGCAAAATCGCCCTCGCTCTCTCCCAATCCGGTAAAGTCGAATCGCAATACGCCAAATCCGGCGAAGGTCAGGGCCCGGCTGATGTATCTTACGGCAGAGAGGTTCTTATTGCAGGTAAAGCAATGAGCAAATAAGGCAAAACTGTGGGGGTGCTGGTCGGCGGGTAGTTCCAGACGGCCGGTGAGTCGTTCACCCTCGGCATTGTGGAATTGGACTTTTTCCAAGTTCATGATCAGTTTTTATCGGTTTCCTTTTTACGTAAGTCGGTATCCCAAAAGATAGCTAACTGCAAGCGGTCGAAATTTGATCCACTAAAGTGATTTTTTAGATAACCGGCCTGAATATTGACCAGGTCATTGATCTTGTAGCCAATAGCTCCATATAGTCGATTCTGGCCAAAAAGAGGCTCCTGCAGATTGATAAAGATCTCATCGTAAGCCGCAAGGAACCATTTTTCATTTAGGGGAAAGGTAATCCTTAAGAAATATCGTGCTCTGTGCTGAGTATCAGTACTTCCATCGCCAGATTTTAAGAAGCGCTGTTCCAATCTGTAACGGTGCATAAATCCAAATTTACCAATCTTATTCTTCAGTATGAACTGTTGAAAGATCCTGTTCTCGGTTGAATTTTTCCCTTCAGGAGGCTCCTCGAAAGTGGGATCAGTGATTATGTATCCATATCCCAGGGTGGCGATCGCGCTTTCAGAAATGTGATAATTGGCCCCAGTTCTGAGCAAAAGCTGGTTGAAGTTGCTAAAGAACTGGTAGTCCCTGTACTGGACCTCGGTATGGATACTCCATTTATCTGCCACCCGATTCGTACCAAAGTACATGGCCCAGATTCCCAGCTTGTCTTCACCGGTTTCCTGGGCCTGTATTTGAAACAGGCCCAGGAAACAGCAGCACAATAGTGTAATTCTCTTCATGGATTGAATTTAGTTAATCGATTTGGAAGGTTTCTGTCTCTTTAAAAGGAGACAATTCTACCGCCTCCAACTTCGCCTTGAATGCCGGCCAATCGTCCGTAAAGAAGCCATTGGTGGTGTTCAATGCGGATTGTAGTGCTTCCCTAGCCTGCTGTAAGAGTCTGTTCTCTGTGGCGGTCATCCCGTTAGGTCGAGAAGCGGCATAGAAACGCGCTGTGCCCATTCTACTCATCACTGTGGGTAAGGGACTGCGGGTAATTCCTTGCCTGTCGTCCACTTTACCGAGGTACAAGGCCACTATAGAATCGATCTTCTTAGTCACCTCTTTGGACTCGTCGATTAGATCCTTGTATTTATCCTTGTCTTCTTTCTTCATGCGCTTGTTGAAATCCTCAGTCACGTTCTTACTTTCTACCAATTGCTTTACAGCATCGGCCGCAGTCTGAGTCATGCCTTCCAATACTTTTGAACGGTCATAGGACTCATTAATCGCCTTCTGAGTGACATCCAATCGGGGATCACTGGCTACAGTGACATTGGTTTTGGAGGTCTGGTCCAGATAGGACAGCTCTGCCCGGTATGTTCCTGGCTTGACGCTGGTTCCTCCTGGTTCGTTTCGACGTTTCCGGATAGTACGACTAGGTCGGTCTACACCGGCTTCGTCCATAAACCAGGTCCAGGTGAATACACCAGTGGTATCAGGGATCTTCCGTTTCAGGCTGCGAATCAGGCGGCTGCCGTCATAGATCTTCATATACAATGAATCCTTAGAAGGTTTGTCCTTGTCCGCTTCACTGTTTTCCTCTTCCTGACTGTCATCAGATTTCTCTTCTTCTTTTTTCTGGAAGTAGTACTTCATGATGGACCCGTAATCCCGATTCTCGCCATTGTATAAGGCGTCTCCACCAAAACGAGTTCCGCTGGCTTCCCGGTAAGAGGCCTGATAAGCCGTTGGCGGGTCAAATAATTTGATGTTACCGTCCAATATGCTCTTGTCTTTCGCAAGTGCACGCAGCGGACGAATATCATCTAAAATCCAAGCCGCTCGTCCAAATGTTCCAATGACCAGGTCGTTCTCCCTTGGGTGGATCACCAGGTCTTTTACCGAGGTGGTTGGAAAACCGTTGGTCCACTTATCCCAATTGGCACCAGCATCGAAAGAAACATATAAGCCATCGTCCGTCCCTAAGAATAACAAGTTCTTCTCAATCGGGTCTTCAACGATCGATAGGGCATAGCTGATCACATCGTTCTGATCTACTATACGGGTCCAGCTGGCTCCGTAATCTGTGGTGCGGTACACATAAGGCGTGTAGTTGAAGCGTCGATAATCGTTGGCTACCAAAAGGGCTTCTCCTTGTCTTTTATTGGATGCCTTTATTTGCACGATCCAACTTCCTGCTGGCAAGCCTTTGATGTTTTTAGTCACCTCGTTCCAGCTGGCTCCGCCGTCCCGGGTGTAATGTACGCGGCCGTCATCGGTGGCAGCCCACATCATGTTTTGCTCCAGTTCGGAAGGTTCTATAACTAAAACTGTACAGTGATTCTCTGCGCCGGTAGCGTCCATGGTCAGACCACCACTTTCACTCTGTTTCTGCTTTTCCGGGTCGTTGGTGGTGAGATCCGGTGAGATCACCTCCCAGGTCAGGCCCTTGTCTGTACTCTTGTGCACAAATTGACTTCCAAAATAGATCGTATTGTTGTCAAATGGGTCAATATTGATGGCGGAATTCCAGTTAAACCTGAGGAGCATATCCGGGTCCGGGTGGGTAGGACGTACCGAATAATTGTTCCCTGTCTTCCAATCGTATCTGCTCACAAAACCTTGCTGGCTCATACTCCAACCAAATTGGCTGTCATCCCGGTCCGGAACTACGTCAAATCCGTCACCAAAGGAGATTTCCTGCCAGTAATGGTTTCTGATACCCTGGCTTCTCCAGACATAAGCCGGCCCTCTCCAGCTACCGTTATCTTGCATTCCACCGTATACATTGTAGGGATATTCATTGTCCACGGCAATGTGATAGAATTGTCCCACCGGCAGATTACCGATGAAGCGCCAGGTTTTTCCACCATCTTTGGTGATGTTCAGCCCACCGTCATTACCATCGATCATGAATTGGCCATTCTCCGGATGTATCCACCAGGCATGGTGATCCGGGTGAACCCCATTGCTCACTCCATAGGCTGGCATTAGCTGTTCAAAGTTCTTCCCGCCATCTTCGGATACGTTCACATAGGTAAATATGCTGAAAACCCTATTCTCATTTTCTGGATCCACATAGATCTCCGAGTAGTAGAAGGGGCGGTTCCCAATATCGTTCTTGTCGTTTACCTTACTCCAATTGAATCCGCCATCGGTGCTCTTGTATAGTGCATTCTTCTTAGCTTCCACCAGTGCATATATCACGTTGGGTTTGTTGCGGGCTATGGCCAGTCCGATACGTCCTAGGTCCCCTTTTGGTAATCCTTCTGCATCGGTCATCTCTTTCCAAGTGTCCCCACCATCGTGTGTTATGTAGATCCCAGAGCCTTCTCCGCCAGATTTAAAGAACCAAGGGTCTCTCTTGTGCTCCCACATGGCTACGATCAATTTGTTTGGGTTGCTTGGGTCCATGACCATATCTGCGACTCCGGTCTTGATATTATTGAACAGAATCTGCTTCCAAGTCTTCCCACCATCCGTGGTTTTGTAAACACCTCGCTCCGGGTGCTCTCCCCAAGGTGAACCAATTGCTCCTACGTAAACTACATCAGGATTGGTCGGATCTACAATGATGCGGTGAATGTGCCTTGTCTTTTCCAATCCCATAGATATCCAGTTTTTACCACCATCTAGGGACTTGTATACCCCAAAACCGCCGTTCAAACTGTTTCGTGGGTTTCCTTCTCCGGTACCAACCCAGATGACCGATGGGTTAGATTGTTGGACAGCAACAGCTCCGATCGAAGCCGTTGGTTGATCGTCAAAGATGGGCTCCCATTTGATCCCTCCACTGGTCGATTTCCAAAGTCCACCAGACGCCGTACCGACATACATTACATCGGGATTGCTAAGTTGAACATCTATTGCGGTAACCCGTCCAGACATCCCACCAGGACCGATATTCCGAGGTTTCATGCTTTTTAGTAAATCCTGGGAAACGGATTGTGATAACAATGGTATTGCCGTGAGAAGCAGAAATAGCGCGAGTAATTTTCTCATGTTATGAATGGTTATTTTTTTTTGAATTTTTAAATATATGGAATTGGTCTCGGGCAACTCTTAAAAGCCTGTTAATAGAGGGAGGGTTACAAGTATTCATCGTATTTTTAAGTAATGAAAAAGAAAATTAGTGCTTCCGGCTTCTTGTTCACTTCACATCAAGCCAAGGAGATTAGTCCTTTCGATAAATTACTGGATATCTTCCAGGAATTGATCACTCATACTTCTGGTGATTTTGACGAGGCCATAGACTGGCTGAGGCAGTTGGACGAAGAGTACAATCTTACAGACGAAAATTACACCATTGACGACTTTATTGAAGAACTGAAGGAGAAAGGTTATATCCGTGAAGAGATTCGACCGGATGGATCCGGAAAAGGGGAAGGCAATCTGAAGATCACTGAGAAGACCGAACGGGTTTTGAGACGACGTGCCTTGGACCAGATATTCGGTAAGTTAAAACGCAGCGGAGCCGGTAACCACAAAACAAAATATACTGGCCGGGGAGACGAGCAGGCCGGAGAGTATCGCTCCTTCCAGTTTGGTGATCCGGTAGAACGGATCTCCATGACAGAGAGTCTGCGTAACGCCCAGGTGAACCACGGAATAGGGGATTTTCATTTAACAGAGAACGACCTGGTTATTGAAGAGACCACCTTTAAGGCCCAGATGAGTACGGTCTTGATGATAGACATCAGCCATAGCATGATCCTCTATGGAGAGGATCGGATAACCCCAGCCAAAAAAGTTGCCATGGCCCTGGCCGAGTTGATCACAACTCGTTACCCAAAGGATACCCTGGATATTCTGGTCTTTGGTAATGATGCCTGGCCGATCAAGATCAAGGATCTGCCTTATTTGCAAGTGGGGCCTTATCACACCAATACAGTGGCAGGTTTGCAGTTGGCGATGGACATGCTCAGGCGAAAGCGCAATACCAACAAACAGATCTTTATGATCACGGACGGGAAGCCAAGTTGCCTTCAGTTGCCAGACGGACGTTACTATAAGAACAGTGCTGGACTCGATCCGGAAATTGTCGGGAAATGCTATACCATGGCCCGACAAGCTCGGAAATTGCATATCCCAATTACCACCTTTATGATCGCACAGGATCCTTACCTGATGCAATTTGTAGACAATTTTACTGCAGCCAACCAAGGGAAGGCATTTTATACCGGTATCAAAGGACTGGGTGAAATGATCTTCACCGACTATGAGAACAACAGAAGAAAACGCTTAAGACCTTGAAAAAAATTGAAAAAGAATATGAGTACCACCACCCCATTGAAGATAAGCACCTTCGGAGCCTTAAAGAAGGCCGGGTATCAGCATAGAAGCATCAAGGATGAATTGAGAGATAATTTATTGGTCAGGTTAAAAGATGGAACACCCACCTTTACGGGTATTCACGGATATGATCATTCCGTCATTCCGGAGTTGGAAACAGCCATCTTATCCAGGCACAATATCAACTTGCTTGGGCTAAGAGGTCAGGCCAAAACCCGTTTGGCCAGGCAAATGGTCCAATTGCTAGATGAGTATATACCGATTGTCGCCGGAAGTGAGATCAATGACGATCCCTTTCAGCCCATTTCTCGCTATGCCAGAGAGATAATAGAACAGCAAGGAGATGATACTCCTATCGAGTGGTTACACAGAGACGATCGCTTTGCCGAAAAACTGGCCACTCCAGATGTAACTGTAGCCGACCTGATCGGTGATGTGGATCCGATCAAAGCTGCTAATTTGAAGTTGACCTACGCGGACGATAGGGTGATCCACTTTGGAATGATTCCCAGGGCCAACCGATGCATTTTTGTGATCAATGAATTACCCGACCTTCAGGCACGCATTCAGGTAGCCCTGTTCAATATTCTTCAAGAAGGAGATATACAGATCAGAGGTTTCAAACTAAGACTTCCGCTGGATATGCAGTTTGTCTTTACGGCCAACCCGGAGGACTACACCAACAGGGGAAGCATAGTTACCCCGCTGAAAGATAGGATCGGGTCCCAGATCCTCACGCATTATCCGGAAGACCTGGAAACTGCTCGGGTTATTACCGATCAGGAGACAGCCCTGGCCAGTGAGCAAAAGGGTCATGTATATGTGCCGGAACTGGCCAAGGATCTCTTGGAACAGATCAGTTTTGAGGCCAGGCGAAGTGAATTCATTGATGCCAAGAGTGGGGTGAGTGCCCGCTTGAGTATTACAGCCTACGAAAATTTGTTAAGTACGGCAGAGCGTCGCGCCCTGATCAATGGCGAAGAGAACACTACTGTTCGCGTAGGAGATTTTATGGGGGTGATACCTGCCATCACCGGTAAGGTCGAATTGGTCTACGAAGGAGAGCAAGAGGGAGCCGCCGAAGTGGCCGAGCAACTGATCGCCAATGCCGTAAAGACCCAATTTGAGGCGTATTTTCCGAAGATTCAGAAACTACAGAAAGAAAGCGATGTTGATCCGTATGACGGCATAGTGGCCTGGTTCTTTGAGCAGAGTGGCTTTGAATTGCCAGACAGCTTGACCAATGCTGCCTACAAAGAACAACTGGACACCATCAAGCCGTTAGATAGTCTGCTTTCCAAGTACACCCCGGATATTTCGTCCGAGGACCGCTATTTCTTTAAGGAATTTGTGCTATGGGCTTTGTCAGAATACGATAAGCTGAGTAAACATCATATGAGCGAAGGAGTTCACTTTAAGGATGTTTACGGCAGCTATATTTCAGGACTATAATAATTCTGGTATGGCTCTTATGATCAGCACCAGGCCACTGATCACCATAAAGGCGATGACCCATTGACGAAAACTGCGGGCACTCATTCGTTTTAAGATCTTTTTCCCGATCCAATTTCCCAGCGAAGCTCCAATTCCCAATGCGATTCCGTAAGTCCAAAGTTCCGGGCTCAATAAACCGAAGAAGGTATAACTGCCCACCTGTGCCAGGCCCAGGAAAAATGACTGAGCTCCCTTGGTACCAACCAGAGCTTCTTTTGTGATGCCAACATTGAGTAGAAATGGATTGAGAATGGGGCCCATTCCTCCCGTAAATGTACCGACCATAGATACCAGGAATCCAAGGGGTATAAAATGCCAAAGTTCAGTCTTAAAGGCCGCCTTTCGTTTACCAAACCGGTATTGAAAGACCGTACTGACCAGGAACAGGCCTACGGCCAGTTGTATCCAAGGGATATTCACCCGGCTAAACCACCAGGCTGCCAAAATTGCCCCTAACATGGCAGAAGGCACGAAATACCAGAAAACCCGCCAGTCGATATACTTCCAAAAGATGAGCACTCTGGCCGGCCGGCTCAAGAAAGCTCCCAGGTTGATCACCGGGCCGACTGTGCTGCCCCGATCAGGAAGTTGACCGCGGGGATCTGCATCATGGCTCCTCCACCGCCACTAATGGTGGACAAAGTGAAGCTTGCAGCTCCAAGAGAAAAGAGAATCAGTAAGAGGTCCCAGGGAAGATCGATCATCTCCTCGGATCAATTCAGAGGTTAGGAATGATGAGTTCCTGGCCGGGTTTAATCAGGTCGGGGTTCTTAAGAATATCTGTATTGGCTTTGAAGATCTGATGGTATTTCATGGCATCCCCATAATAATTTTTGGCGATCAGACTAAGAGATTCTCCGGAAGCAACAGTATGCCGGGCATAGACAGAATCGTCAGCTACTTTTATATCCGCCATTATATCACAGGGATTTTCCCCACCAACTCGTTTGATCTCGTCCCAGAGCTGGTCCTTTTCATGAGGTGTTGCAGCTGTTCCCCAAACTTTGAGAACATCACCATCTACCTGGACATCACCGTCCTGTATGTTTAATTTTTGTCCCAGATCCAGGACGCTTTGATACTTTTCTTTAACCATGGTTTAGTGTTTGTATGAAGGTTTTAAGTTAGCTATTTATGTTTATTATCAAGGGTTTAGATAAAAAATAATTTATGTGATCACATTTGTTTCGATTCAGTCTATCCGATAGTCAAACTTATTCCAATCTGACTGGTCCCTGATCCAGTGTCCTATACCTTCTTCCAAGACCATGTTCCGATCGGTGATGGCCTCTACTTCTCGGTAATAGTGATCGGAAATCAATATGGCAGAATGGGAAGCCCATTGCAGGATCAATTCCTTGGCCCGCTCAATTTGAATGGGTTCAAGCATGGTAAAGGGTTCGTCCAAAATAAGTACTGGACGTCTCAAATTCCCGACCAGCAATAATTCGGTGATTTTTCGTTCTCCTATGGATAATTCGCCCGGACGGTTATTCATTAAACCGGATAATATAGGATCGTAGTACAACAGGTCCTGGTCGGCCTCTTCCTTAAGGTAAAGCGGGATCAGGTCTCGTATTTTGACGTGGGCCGGTAAAAAGGGTTGCTGGGGTACATACCCTAAGATCCCGTTCAATAACAAATTTTTGGGATGCACTGACTCACCATCCACTACTATGGAGATCGAACTGGATATCTGCCCGGCTATACATTGAAAAAGTGTGGTCTTGCCGCAACCATTTCGCCCAAAGATCCCGATCACCTCACCAGTGTCGACCTGCAGACTAACGGAGTTTAAAATAGCCCTGCTGCCGTAGCTCTTGGAGATGTGACGCAGTTCAAAAACCACCGAAGAACATGCTATAAAAACCGATCAGTAAAAGAAAGACAGGCACAGATATGATGAGTTGTATCAGGAGTGATCCACACATCAATTTCCACGAACTTATACCAGCGTTCAAGTAAAAGATTCGCTCATTCGGCCTAAATTGACCGTGTAGCAGATGAGCTCCAATTGGGGCCAGGGTCACAAAGAACAAAAATCCCCATGCCATACCGAAGATGGCGGTAAGTAGCACCCCTATTCCTACCGATAGCAGGACAATGCCTTTGAAGTACTGCCAATAGATCACCCTTTTGTCTTATTGATGTCCAATGTGACAACCACAACCAGCTCGCATAAAGCTCTGGCTGGTCTCATGCCAGGGGAAGGCCTGGTTGTAACCACTGATCTCCCACCAAAAAGGAGGTCGCTCCTTTGGAGAATTACCAATCTCATTCATGGTATCTGCATCGTACAATCGACCATTGGCCATGACCATTTCTATGCTTTGGGTGTTCTCGATATTGTCCAGTGGATTATCGGTCAGCACAATGAGGTCAGCCATTTTTCCGGCTTTTAGTGACCCGACGAACTTACCGGCTCCTATGTAATTGGCGGCATTGATGGTAGCCGTTTTCAAGGCTTCCATGTTAGACATCCCACCCTGGGCCATCATCCAGGTTTCCCAGTGAGCGCCCAGACCTTGCAATTGGCCGTGGGCCCCCATATTGACCTTAACGCCATTATCGCTTAATGTTTTGGCTGTTTCGGAAACCAAAATATGTCCATTATCGTACTCCTCTGCTGGAGCTTTGTTTCTATGGCGAGAACGGCTATCCACGATCCGACGAGGGGTAAACCTCAAGAGTTTCTCATTCTCCCAGACGTTGTCTCTTTCGTAGAAGTAATATTCACCGTTTAACCCGCCGTAATTGACGATCAGGGTAGGGGTATAACCCGTTCCGCTGGTCTTCCAAAGTTCAATGACATCCTTGTATACCGGAGCTACCGGTATATTGTGCTCTATTCCGGTATGTCCATCCACGATCATGGTCATATTGTGATAGAAGGTCGATCCACCTTCCGGTACCACATTGATGCCCAATTCCCGGGCAGCCTGCAGTACTTGCTGCCGTTGCTCCCTTCTAGGTTGATTATAACTCTTCACACTTCCGGCTCCAAATGCCTTGGTACGTCTGATATTACTTCTGGCGTCGTCCAGGCTATTGATCACTGCCTTAAAGTCGCCATCCGCACCGTAAAGAATAAAGCCGGTGGAGTAGAGTCGTGGTCCAGTCAAACCTCCACTTTTAACTAATTCTGAAAGTGAGAAGACAGTCTCTGTGTTGGCAGATGGATCGTGGGCTGTTGTTACCCCATAGGCCAGGTTGGCCATGAATTGCCAGTTCTGCTGAGGTGTCAAGCCGTAGCGGAAGGCACCGATATGGGCATGGGCGTCCACCAATCCTGGCATGATGGTCTTGCCCTTCAGGTCATAGACGGTGGCCCCTGAGGGAGGGATGACCAAATCACGGACTCCCATAGATTTTATTCGGTTGTTCTCCACGATGATGGTCCCATTTTCAATAACCTGATCGTCCTCCATGGTGATTAGCCGCGCATTGGTCAATGCAATTATTCCTGTGGGCTTGTTCCAGGGCACGCTAAGGCCGATGTCAGTTCCGTTCTTGGTGGTTGCTCCGACCTTATCCGGAGAGCCGGGTAAAAAGGTAAATCTGTCTTTGAGATTGTTGGAGAAGTACTCGCTGCCTAGAGTCCACATGATCTTCTGAGAATCACGGGACCAATGAATGTTGATCCCAGCGTCTTCGGCCAGGGCGGATACCGGCACCGATTTACTTTTGTCGTCAAGGGATACCGATTTTCCGGTCATCATCAGTGGGGCAACAAACAATTTGTGGAGATGGGTGAATGCGATCCATTTATTATCCGGACTAGGCACCAATCTATTGGCATATTTGGAGCTAATGTGCTCTCTTTTGTCTATACCGTCTAGATTAACACTGATCAACTTTTTGGTCAGACTACCAAAATAGGTTCCTCCTGTTTGAAGAATGATTCGATCCCCATCTGCACTGAAGATCGGATATTCCCCTTCTGTAGTGAGGAATTTTTCTTCTCCGCCAGAACTGGGCATGGTATAGACACCAGGATTCTTGGTGAAGGTGAATCCCTGATCCGTGTTTCCCCGTTCTTTCCTGAAGACCAGCATACGGCCATCCCGGGAATAAGATGGGGTCCTGTAGGTCCCTTTACCGCTGGTCAATGCTCTTGCGGTACCTCCGTTAAGTGACACGGTCATGATCTTCCCTTTTTCTTCATCGTTCCAGCTTACAAATACAACCTGTTGCCCATCGGGACTGAAACTGGGTTCAAACTCGAAATCTTCCCCGCTAGTCAGTCGGGTCGGTGTACCATTGGGCAGTTGCTTTTTCCATAAATATCCAACTGCCTGGAAGACCAGGGTGTTCCCATCAGGAGAGGTAATTGCTTGCCGGATCACCTTGGGTGAGAACTCACTTCCCGGCATAGGCAGATCGAATTTGACCGTTTCTGCCAGTTGAATGTTTACATTAACTTGAAAAGGAATATCATTGATAGACAGCGAGTTAGCTTCGATAATCTTTATCTTTCCCTTGTCCCAAAAAACCAATTGACCACTGGGTGTCCAACTCATGTTGGGATAAACGCCAAAGATGGCCCAGGCCTCTGCCTGGTCTTTGCTCAGGTTGTCATATATGGGCCACTCTTGCCCAGTTTCCAGGTCGTGAACAAATAGAACGGTCTTGGTCCTAACCCGCCGTACAAAGGCCATTTTCTTACCATCTCTTGAGATGGTGGGTCGGGCTGCGCCACCGGGTCCACCGGTTACCGTAATCGTCTTACCAGTTTCGAAATCATATCGCTTGATCACATAGATCTGATCGTTGGGGTCTTTGTTGTATTGAAAGAATCCCCCGGGATACATGTCCTCACTGTAATAGAGATATCGGCCATCGGGAGATACAAATGGTTCGTTGACATCCTGTTGGTCGTTCTTTCGTTTGGTGATCTGAACGCCACTACCTCCGGTCATATGATATTGCCACATCTCGCCGGCTCCCAGGCTACGCCCCGAGGTGAAATGCTTACGGGCTATTACGTACTGACCATCCGGTGTCCATACACCATTATTCAATAGACGAAAACTCTCTTTGGTGATCTGTTTGGGGTCAGTTCCATCCGCATTCATCACCCATAGGTTGTCCCCACCGCCTTCATCGCTCGTAAAGAGAATCTTTTTTCCGTCCGGGCTAAAGCGAGGCTGAAGCTGATAAGGGATTCCTGTGGCAAGAGCCTTTGCCTGCCCACCTTCAATTGGGATGCTGTAAATATCCCCCAAGAGATCGAATACAATGGTCTGCCCGTCCGGACTCACATCCAGGTTCATCCAAGTGCCTTCTTCAGTGGAGAATTGATGCGAACGGTAGTTGAAACCCATCCCGGGGTTCGCAACTTCCCATTCTTTAGATGCTGTAGTTGATTCTTTTTTCTTTTTGCGTTGCGCGAGGGAAGGCTGTACCAAAAGAATAGCCAGGAACAGCCAGGTTAGTTTGTTGAACATGAAGTTGAAATTTAACTCCCTAAAATACCAATTTTAAAGGGGTTGGAGAGTTAGAAAGTGTTAACGAAATGGCCCGTTGGTCGAATTTTTATCCTTTTTTAGTTTCTCGCCTTGATATTGGCCGCACAAAGACGAACAACCTCAGCAATTCGCTTATTCCGGGTCTCTTCTCGCTTGGCTTCAGTGACCCAGCGGATATATGATTTTCGATAGCCCGGACTAAAATTATTGAAGTTCTCATAGGCCATGGGATTGAGATGAAATGCAGCTTGTAACGGTTCTGGAATTATGCCTTTTTCTATATCGTCAAGCTTGGTCCAGGAGCCATCTTCCAAAGCCTGTTGAATCCGCTGCCAACCGCTCTCATGCATAAGACCAGCCAGGTCAAGTTCTTCAATATATTGTTTGTTGAGGGCGCTCCAGCCACTTTTCTTTCGCCTGGGGCAAAAGTATTGTCGTCGTTTACCACCGCCCAGACTCTTTACCGTCGCATCGATCCAACCGAAACAAAGAGCTACCTTGACCGCTTCTTCCCAGCGCATGGTTGGAATCTTGGTCTCCAGTTTATTGAAGATCAAGTAAACACCCTGCTGGTAGCGGTTGTGATTGATCTCCAACCATTCTCGCCACTCCACATCCCTGGGGAAATATAGCTCTGGCTTCTCCATTTAGTCCAAACATGATTCACAACCGATCTCCTTCGCCATTTGTGCTGGGTCGAAGACCTGTCCTACTTTGATCACCTTGTCCAGTTTTCGGCTGTTACTGATATCTTCCAAGGGGTCGGCAGTGAGAATGACCAGATCCGCCACCATGCCTTCTTGTATGCTGCCAACCTGATCGTTAACACGCATAAATCTTGCGCCATTGCTAGCGGAGGTTCTGAGTGCAGCTATTGGCTCCAAACCAACGTCCACCATAGCCCTTAATTCACCGTGCAGCGAAGTGCCTGGATAAACATAAGAATTATAGGCACCGCTATCTGATCCTGAGAGCAAGGTTACGCCCTCTTCATTAAGACGGGCAGTGAGTTGTCTGAACACCTTATCCAATTGCTTCCTCTCCTCCCTGGCTTCTTCACTGGAATTGAGTGATCGATCAATTCTTCCCTGGTAGGTTGCTTGCATCTTGGGACTCACCAGTTTCAGCCAGGCATCCTGACTGTGATCTGTTTCGTCCAGGTAACTAAGTGTCTGCCCAATATATAGCGTGGGCACCACAACGGTGTTATTATCTATAAGCATCCTGGCGGTCATCTTCATCTGATCCTCACTGTAAGTGGCCATCAATTGATCCATGGAGCCCCAAAAACCCAATTCGCCTAGTTGGACTTGTTCAGTGATCTGATCCTCTTCTGCAGAACATCCTTTCAATACATAATACAAATGTTCTATGGCATCCTGACCAGCGGCTACGGCTTCATCAAGATTGACCGTAAAAGGCATATGTCCGCTGCTGATATATCCTCGATTTTCTGCCTCTTGCAGGGACCACAAATAGGCTTCTCGTGAGATCCGACTATCATAAAGTTTGACAAAATCCACTTTAAGACTTTGCAGGGAGTCCAAGGCCTTACTGACCGAGGGATCAGAATCCACTACCAGGGAGCCTGCCCAGGTGGCATTAGGGCCGTCCAGTTTAGGTCCGGCCGTATAGATGGTGGGACCATCCAGCAGGCCGGAATTGATGGAATCCCGCCAACCAATGACTTCCAGGCCCAGATCACCACCGGCATCTCTCACACTGGTAATCCCGTTGATCAGGAACCACCTGAGGTAGTCCTTGTTCTCTTGGATCAGGGAATCCCCACCTCTGAAATGGACATGATTGTCCCAGAACCCGGGAAGTATGAATTTACCCGTGGCATCGATCACTCGATCAGCAGGTAATCTCTCACTGCTGATACTGTCAATGATGCCATCCTTGATGTAGATGTTCCCCTGGCTATAGACTCCGCTATCGAGATCGAGGATTTGACCTCCTTCTAAAGCCAAGTCCCATCTAGGCTGCTGGCGGTTTTGACATCCAATTAGGACCAAAATCAAGAGCGGTCCTACTAATCTAAATTCTGGCTTATTCTTCATAGGTCGGAGGTTGATCGGGAACGTCAAACTTAAAGATATCAGGACGGTTGTAGTGCGCTTTGGGGTCAAAGTCAAGCTTGGACCTGTTAATGTCTTCCAGGTCAATTTCGGCTACCACCAGACCGGACTCATCCCATAGGGGTCCCGCAATAATTTCTCCAAAGGGGGATACGATCACGCTTCCGCCGCGGCATTTTGCTCTTTCCTCATTTCTAAGTTGAGAGCTCAATTCTTCCGGGTACATATCCGGTGTGAAATACTGATTACAACCCATCACAAAGCAACGCCCCTCCAGGGCAATATGCTGTAAACTCCGTACCCAGCTGTCGCGTGCATCCGCTGTTGGAGCCAAATAAATTTGCACCCCTCTCTCATACATGCTCATCCTGGCCAGGGGCATGTAGTTCTCCCAACAAATAAGCCCACCCAGACGTCCTATCTCAGTCTGAAAACTGACCAGGCTTTCCGCACCAGCTTCTGCCCAGATCACGCGTTCTGTTCCCGTCGGTTTGATCTTTCGATGCACTCCCATGATACCTTTTTCCGGAGAAACATACACCATAGAACAATATAGACTTCCGTGATCCTGCTCTTTTTCAGTTATTCCAACAACCAAGTATTGTTGGTGTTCTTTAGCCAGATCTTCCAGCAAGGCCCCGTCCTCACCACTGAGGTCCATGCTCTGTTTGTGATATTGATTGTAGAGTTCGCGGCCCTCATCATTCCTGCTTCCCACAACTGCTCCAAAATCGAAGCCCCTTGGATAACCCGGGATGAACGATTCGGGGAATACAACCAGGTCGCACTTATTCTTGGCGCATTCCGCAGTCCAATGGGCTAATTGTTCCAGGCCTTTCTCTTTATCGAAAAAAGCTGAAGCTTGCTGAACTAAGCCCACCCAGACCTTCATTAGTTTTTTTTATGATTCTCGGAATTGATGTAGAAATCCCGCTTGATCTCGAATTTCTCAATTGTCTCTTTCCATTCCAGTTGCTCTAAAGTTGCCTTGGGAAAGATCCATTGTTCCTCTCCGTTGATCAGGGCAATGACTGGCATGTCGAATCCTTCTATGATATTCTCGTAATAGAATTCTAAGGTCTTATCCTCAATCGAATAATTCAGTACAGGGATCTTGGATGTCCTTAGATACTGGTCAAAGAAACTGGAGAGATCGGCTCCTTTTTGGGCACTGAGATAATCTTCTACCTGCTTGGAACTTACGGTTTGATGATAGAATTCCTTGTTAAGCCCTCGCAACATCTGCCGCCACTTTTCATCATCTTCCACTAACTGTCTGAGAGTATGTAGCATATTGGCTCCCTTGTAATACATATCGTTACCACCAGATCGAGCCACTCCATAGTCTCCGATAATGGGAGTCTGATTCTGAATATTCCTGCGCGTTCCGATGACATAGTCGGCGGAAGCATCTGTCCCGTGATAGTAATCCAGGTACAGGTTTTCACTATAGGCCGTGAACCCTTCATGAATCCACATATCTGCCACATCCGTATTGGTAATGTTGTTGGCAAACCACTCGTGACCAGCCTCATGAATGATAATGAAATCGAACTTTAGACCCCAGCCCGAACCGGACAGGTCTGTTCCGCGGTAGCCGTTCTGATAGCCGTTTCCATAGGTCACACTACTTTGGTGTTCCATACCCAAATATGGAACTTCTACCAGCTTAAAGCTATCCTCGTAAAAAGGGTAGGGGCCAAACCAGTGTTCAAAGGCCTTCATCATCATGGGGGTTTGTTTGAACTGCTCCCTGGCCTTTTCTTCATTTTCCCGAAGTACCCAATAGTCCAGATCCAGATTGCCGGCCTCACCGGCATAGGTTTCCTGGAAATTGACGTAATCTCCGATGTTCACATTCACTCCATAATTGTTGATCGGGTTGACCACCTTCCAATGATAGGTGATTCGGTCGGCCGCTTCCCATTTGCGGAGCAATCTGCCATTTCCTACCGCAGTTAGCCCAGCGGGTACATTGATCTTAAGGTCAACCCCCTTATCAGGCTCATCCGCCGGATGGTCCTTGTTGGGCCACCAGACACTAGAACCAATACCCTGGTTCGAGGTCGCAATGAAGGCTTTACCGTTGCTGTCTTGCTGCCAGGTCCATCCACCGTCCCATGGCGGACGTACGGCCACTTTGGGTTCCCCAGACCAGTAAATGGTCACCTGATCTTCTGCACTGATGTCGATCTCGGGCAATTCCAGATAATGGGCACTAGCCTCGTTCGTCACTTTGATTATTTGACCCTTGTACACAACTGAATCGATCTGCATGGGTGCTTGCAGGTCTATCTGCATCTTATCGGAAGTACTGATGGTTTTAAAGGTGATCACATTGGTACCACTGATATATTGCTGCTGGGGATAGACCTTGACCTCCAGGTCATAATGCTGCAGATCCCACCAGGCCCGCTCTGGGGTTATACTCCCACGGATGCTGTCTTCCCTGGTATAAGTCTGGGCCAATAAAGAAGTGGACCAAAGCAGCAGGATCAAAAGGATTAGGTTGATTCGCATACTTATCTGAAAATTCCACTCGGAAATACAACCGGGCTCTCGTGCCCATCTGCACCAATGGCAGCCACACCGAAGAAATAATTGTCGATGACAATACCATCCAGGGTGTATTCCGAAACATCCCCAACAACCATATGATGATCCCAGGTAGGAGAGGTAGTGTCTCTCCAGTACAACTTATAACCCACAGCGCCATCTACTTTCTTCCAACGCAATTTGGCTGAAGGTTCAACAATACCTCCGATCTCAACCTCAGTTGGAGCCGTAGGCGCCCAGGCCAGGCTAGCCAGGTTGATCGCATTGACCGCCGTAAGTTTGGCCGCGTAGTCAAAGTTGACAAATTTGAGTTTGTCGCCGTATTCAATTCCATTCTCCGTCCGGATATCCTGGTGTTGCTGGGTATAGTTCTCATGGGCCTCCATGATCCTTACCCCTGCAAAGCCCTGGTCGTTGAATGGGCGATGATGTCCCCCTCGGCCAAAACGGTCCAGGCGATAGATCATCATGGGGTTCATCTCTGGCATATAGGTTTTGGTGGTCTTGTGTATGTACCGAGCCAGTTGTCGGCTAATGCCGTCCACTTCACCCCCGTAAAAACGACGTCCTCGGCGTTGCCGTTCAGTTTCGGTAGGGGGACAGGTTCTGAAAAGATGCGGAAATCACGGTTGCTGATCACCCCATTGACCCCTTGTATGTTCCCGATCATGTCGTTGTTCAGTACTCCTATGATCTCCCAGCCTTTGTCTTTGGCAAATTGGGCAAATCCTTTACCGCCGTATAGTCCTTGCTCTTCTCCGCTAAGACCCAGGAAAATCACACTGCTCTCAAACTGATATTTCGAAAGAACTCTGGCTGCCTCTATGGTTCCGGCCATGCCGGAAGCGTTGTCGTTGGCGCCGGGAGAATCGTCCGTGTAATTGGTAGGATCGCTGATCCTGGAATCGATGTCCCCACTCATGATCACGTAGCGGTTGGGATATTTACTGCCCTTGAGCACAGCAGCAACATTAACGATATTCACGTCTTTAACGATGCGATTGTTGTCGCCTTTAGGGATGAGATTGCTTTGATAAAAAACTTCCAGGCAGTTATTGCAGTCCTGTGAGATCTTATCAAATTCCGCCTTGATCCACCTTCGGGCCGCTCCAATTCCCCTGGTTTCCGAGATGGTATCGCTAAGGGTATGTCGGGTGCCGAAGTTGGCCAATGTGGTAATGTCCGCTTCAATGCGATTTGCCGATACGTCATTGATGATGTCATAAATCCGGCTGTCCGATTGTGCGAAGAGGAGACCGAAAGACATGATGGTAAAAAATGTCAGTGTGCTTTTCATGTGTGTATTTTGTTTTAAAAATAGGAAATCTCAAGCGGTCATCTATGATCATGCAACGCTTTAGCGGTTTCTTAAGAATTTGATACTTTTAAGATCCAAGTCTAAGACAATAGGTGAATTCTACAATTCGAACTTACAATCTCTATTTACACTTTTGGCTTCTGCTGGCAGTTGCTTTATTCTCAGGAACTTTCGAGTTAATTGGGCAGCAACAGGACACCCTGGAGACCAAGCGCTATTCAGAGTCCGACAGACGCTGGTTACTGGATCTGCCGCTTTGGATTCCGGGGCTCAGGGGCAAGTTGGCTTATGGCGAACTTGAATTTTCATCCGGAGGTGGAGATAGCGAAAGAGAATTTGATCGGCTTAATGGGGATACCGGATTGGAATTCTACTTTTCAGCGCGCTTTCAATTGGATCTGGGCAAGTTCCAGATCTATGCCGACGGATTCACCGGTCGGATAGGCACTTCGTTTCAATTCCAAAGACCGGATGGCTCGGCTACAGAACTAGTCTATTATCGAGTTAATGGAAGCATTGTTCGCCTGATGGGCGGTTATGCTTTATTGGATTCTGGTCCCGAACCAAAATTACCCTGGAAATTATACGGATATCTCGGAGTTCGATACATCAATATGAGCTTGTTCTCTCAATTGCCGGGTGGTTCTGATCTGGTCAACGTAGAACCTTCTTTTTTTGAGCCTATGTTAGGAGCTGTAATTGCATTGGATCCGGGCCGTTTCAGAATTGAGGCACACCTGGATGCCAGTACCTGGGACAACAATTTTACCTGGGCATTGAGCAATAGTGTGCGCTACAGGATCTCGCCACTTATCGATGTTCACCTAGGAACTGCTTGGTATAATATCGACTATCGCAAGGAATTAGGAGGCCAAACCTTCGATATGGATATCTCTCTTTTTGGCCCCACTGCCGGGGTGGGTTTCTGGATCAAGTAAAAATTAGGGATCAATCTGTTTAGGCAACAGATAAACCTCTTCGTCTTCTTCGGAGAATAACTTACCATTGTAAAAAAGTGCCGATATGATATAACTATTCCCACAGCTGGATTCCCTGGTCTCAAAATCGACTCGCAACCTTTCTGTATTGTCGGCATCCAATTCCAAGTTATAGGTTGCCCCGTTCTGTATATCGGGAAAGGGTACAAGCAACGTTTCTCTAGTTCCAAAAGACACAGGTCTCAGATAGATGACCTTACCCGCGCCTGCCAGTTTAAAGGAATCTTGGGTGAATACTGTTCCGATCAATGGATTGCCAGCCTGGTCTATAAATCCTATCGCGAACCAATTTGGTGGCGGGAGAACGAGGGAACAATCGGGTTCTCTATCGTCGGATTCACAGCTGATCAGGGCTAATAGACAAAGTAGGAGGAAAGGTCTTTTCATAACTTTTATCAAAAGACGTATTGCGGTCTGGTTGGTTGCGTTATCTGAGGAAGGTCACTTTAACGATCTTTCCGTTCTCCACCTCGTAAATGGCAACTGCCGTGAATTGCTGACCATTTGCAGTGACCAGTTCGTGATCGATCACGCGATTTCCGATAACGATCCGCTTTTGGATCTCACAGTGCAGATCCGGGGTGCTGTCAAAGAAGCCCGCATATTGTTTACGCATGGATTCTTGCCCTTCTCCCATCAATTGGTCCGGGAAGTTATAAAGAGCGATATCGTCACTGTAGGTCGCCATAAAACCATCGATGTCCCTATTGTTATAGGCATCCAATTGTTGCTGTACGATCTGTTCGGTCGCACTGATCACTGGCATGGCGACTATGGCGATCTGATCCTTACCTGGATTTTTAGACATTCGAGTAATTTCATCAATGCCAAAATCACTTAAGTCCCCAACTTGTTTCCATTCCCCACCCACGAATAGGTCGTAAATAAATAGCCTTGGACCACTACCGATCAGGATCTGATCGTTATTTAACCAGATGTAGTCCTGAATACCAATAGGTAATTGGGCAATAAAGAAACTTTCCCCAGAATCCAGATCCAATTGGAAGATCTCGTGGTTGCCATCCTCATTGACTAGGGTATAACTCACGGCCTTCTTGTTGGGGCGTATGTTTATGGAGCGACCTGAAATGTCGAACAAGGTGTCGATCTGTTTGGCCATAAGATCTACCCTGACCAGGTCCAGCCGGTTATCTGAAAGAACAGAACCAATGAGGTCGTTGGGGTTTATTATGGTGAAGTAGGCCATCCGAAGCCCCTTTATCAGTTCTGTTGAGTTACTGTCCTTGGTATACAGATAGAGACCCTGGTATCCGGTTGTATCTAAACGGACGGCTAGTACATCCTCGGAATCGACGCTTAAACGTTGAGGAGAATATTCTCCACCCGAGGTCAGTTGAAAGGGAGTACGGGCTTCAGAACCATCGGTCGTCTGCAAGGCGATCTCTGTAGCTCCGTTTTGTGTGCGGCCATACACCACTGTATCCTCGTCATACCAGGAGGGTTGATTGTCATAGCCCATATTGTTGGACAAATTCTTGAAACCCGTTGCAGTCAATTGGGATTCCTTCAATTGATAATCCAGGAGATAAACATCCGTATTTGGTTGGGCCAGGCCGAGTTGCCAAAATCCAAGAAAAAGTAACAGAACAATAAAATTTTTCATAATTGTTTTGATGTGCCTTAAAGATAGAATTTATTGCGGTTTACTAACAGGCTTGATAGTTGTTTCAATAGGCCTATCTTTAGTCTTTAAGATGGAAGAGAACAATCCGATAGTTCTACAACACAAGGATGGCGTACAATTAGAATTACTAGCCTATGGAGCCAGTGTATACCGATTGTTGGTTCCGGATCGCAAAGGTCGTTTGGTTGATGTGGTGGTCGGACCTAAGGATGCAAAAACCTTGAGTGATCCCGCTTTTGGTTTTTCCATTTGGTGTATGGGCAGTAGCGTAGGTCCTTTCGCCGGTAGAGTCTCTGGCGGAGGATTTGAGTTGATGGGCAACAAATACCCCTTGACCTCTATAAATGGAAGCTGCCTGCATAGCGGAGCTGATGGCTGGCAGAATCGAAGGTGGAAAATAGAAGAGATTAGTGATGCGGACATCCCTTTTGTTCGCATGAGCTTATCAGCAGACCAAAAGGAGTTCGAATTCCCGGGAAAGTACACTGCTGAGGTAACTTACCGGTTAGAAAACAGCGCTGTGAAGATCGACTATCGAGTGACCACGGAGCTCCCCATGATCATCAATCCCACCAATCACACCTATTTTAACCCGGGTGGATCCATCTCATTGAAGGGTTGTCAACTAAAGATAAATGCGTCGACCTATCTGGAAACAGACCAAAATCTAATTCCCACCGGGAATAAGTTGGAGGTTACCGATACGCCATTCGATTTCCAGAAGAAAAGGACCTTTGAAGGTCATCCGGTCTTGGACAGTTGTTTTGTGCTCGAAGAAGAGGGGGCTGCCGGGGAAATATATTCACCGGATACCGGGATTTTTATACAGGCAGAGACCAATCAACCAGGA
This sequence comes from Aureitalea marina, assembly GCF_002943755.1. Taxonomy (NCBI): domain Bacteria; kingdom Pseudomonadati; phylum Bacteroidota; class Flavobacteriia; order Flavobacteriales; family Flavobacteriaceae; genus Aureitalea; species Aureitalea marina. The sequence goes on along the minus strand of NZ_MQUB01000001.1, from coordinate 1,458,188 downwards.
TTGGTGGTCTTTACTCCCAAAAAACTAAACGGTCTCCAATTGAAAGATCAAATGGAGACCGTTGCTTTTCCTGCGATCTGCCTGGAGTGTCAGAACTTTCCGGATGCCCCTAATCAAAAGGCTTTTCCTTCGTCTGTCTTACTTCCGGGACAGTGCTATCACAACGAGATCATCTATCGTTTTGGAATCCGATAGTCCCTAGAAAGGATAGGTGTTCTCTGCAGTTACCTTGTCTGCGATCAAATGCCTCAAGGCAACAATATTTGGCATTTCCTGGTACTTGGTAAACCGTTTTAAGCCCATAAGCATCATGCGTTGCTCGTCTCCTTCGGCAAAGGAGATGATCCCTTCTTTTGCCTTACGGGTAATGATGTCCACGGCATGGTATAGATTCAGCTGGGCCATGGCGATCTGCTCTTTCTGGGTTTCCTCGCCATAGCGTTTGGCGTTCTTTTCGGCCCTAAGTACGGCGCTTTCTGCCATATAGATCTCGATCAGAATGTCTGCAGCAGCCATAAGAAGTTGCTGATGCTCTTCCAGCTGAGGTCCAAACTTCTGCACAGCACTACCGGCAACCATCAAGAAGACCTTTTTCAGTTTGGCGATCATGGCCTTCTCCTGGGACATCAGTTCAGAATAGTCCGGAGTCTCAAAAGAGGGAATGCTGGTCAGTTCGTTCCCTACAGCCATGGCTGGCTCCAAAAGGTTGACATGCCCTTTCATGGCTTTTTTGACCAACATGCCCACAGCCAACATACGGTTGATCTCGTTGGTACCCTCGTAGATACGGGAAATACGGGCATCTCTCCAAGCAGCCTCCATGGGGGTATCGGCACTAAAGCCCATCCCTCCAAATATCTGGATTCCTTCATCCGAGCAATTCTGCATATCCTCGGAAACGGCTACTTTCAATATGGAACATTCAATGGCATATTCCTCCACACCTTTGAGTTCGGCTTCCTGGTGAGTATTACCATCTTCCATTCGCATAGCAATGCGATCTTCGATATTCTTGGCGGCGCGATAACATCCGCTTTCTCCCACATACATGGCTGTGGCCATTTCCGCGAGTTTGGCTTTGATCGCCCCGAATTTGGCGATAGGGGTCTTGAATTGAATACGGTCGTTGGCGTATTTGGTCGATTCTCCGATCACTCGTCTTTGTGCATCAAGACAGGCAGCAGCCAGTTTGATACGTCCTACGTTCAAGGCATTCATAGCAATCTTGAAGCCAGCGCCTCTATCGGATAACATATTCTCTACTGGCACCTTGGTCTCGTTAAAGAATACCTGGCGGGTGGAGGAGGAGTGAATTCCCAGTTTCTGCTCTTCTTCTCCCAGAGTGATCCCATTGCCCGGGTCGTTCTCTACTATGAACCCGGTGATATATTTGTCATCCTCTATACGGGCAAATACGATGAAAAGATCACAGAATCCCGCGTTGGAGATCCACATCTTTTGACCACTGATCGAATAGTGGCTCCCATCTTCTGAAAGTACGGCTTTGGTCTTTCCGCTATTGGCGTCACTACCGGCACCTGGTTCTGTGAGGCAATAGGCTCCAAACCATTCGCCGGTGGCCAGTTTGGGAACATACTTCTGCTTCTGTTCTTCCGTTCCGTATAAAGTGATAGGCATGGTGCCAATCCCAGTATGTGCTCCGAAAGCAGTTGCCAGGGAACCAGTTGCACCAGAAATGTAATCGCAGACTAACATAGTAGTCACAAAGCCCATTCCCAGTCCGCCATAGGCTTCAGGGACGGCTATGCCCAGCAATCCCAGTTCTCCTGCCTTTTGCATGATTTCTTCGGTGAAGGCATAATCCTTCTTTTCGAATCGCTCTTTGTGAGGCCAAACCTCCCGGTCGATAAATTCCTGTACGGAATCCCGCATCATCTTTTGTTCCTCGGAAAAATCTTCCGGGTAAATATATCTTCACAGGGAGTCTCTTTCACAATAAATTGACCTCCGCGTATGATCTCCTGTTGGGTGTTGTCTAAAGTTTCCATAGTCTTTTTCGTTAGGCGTTAAGTGTTAACCGCTAGCCGTGATTTAGTTCAAAAATTCATAGATACCGGCGGCTCCTTGTCCTGTTCCCACACACATGGTCACCATACCGTATTTTCCCTTCATCTCTCGTTTTCTCATCTCGTCAAAGAGCTGTACGGAGAGCTTGGCCCCGGTACATCCCAAGGGGTGTCCAAGGGCAATGGCTCCACCGTTCACGTTGATGATATCTTTATTGAGGTCCAATTCCCGGATCACAGCCAGTGATTGGGAAGCAAATGCTTCGTTCAGTTCGATCAGATCAATATTTTGTTGTTGCAATCCAGCCTGCTTCAGGGCTTTGGGAATTGCTTTTACAGGTCCTATTCCCATGATACGAGGGGGTACACCCGCCACCGCAAAATTGACCATGCGGGCAATGGGCTCCAGGTTTAGTTCTTTAACCATGGCTTCACTCATTACCAATACGAAGGCCGCTCCGTCACTCATCTGAGAAGAGTTACCAGCGGTAACACTTCCTCCTTGGGCGAATACCGGTCTGAGTTTGGCTAATGCTTCCAGGTTGGTACCTTTCCTTGGACCTTCATCTGTTTGGACCGTATAATTGCGGCTTTCTTTTTTACCAGCTGAGTTGATAAAGGTCTCCTCAATGTTGATCGGGACGATCTGATCTTTGAATCGATCTTCTGCCTGAGCCTTTAAGGCCTTCATATGGGAGTTATAGGCAAACTCATCCTGATCCTCCCGGCTTACCTTGAATTGATTGGCCACTTCCTCGGCGGTCAGTCCCATGCCCCAATAATAGTCCTCATGCCCTTCCTTGGCGATCTGGTAGTCTGGTGTGGGTTTGTAACCGCCCATGGGGATGTAGCTCATACTTTCTGCTCCACCGGCGATGATACAATCGGCCATTCCGCTTTGGATCTTGGCTGTAGCCATGGCAATGGTCTCAATACCCGAGGCGCAGTAGCGATTAACGGTCACACCGGGAACATCTTCAATTTCCAGTCCCATCAGGGAGATGAGTCTGGCCATATTAAGGCCTTGTTCCGCTTCCGGCATGGCGTTCCCTACAATTACATCATCGATGCGTTTTTTGTCCAATTCAGGCACCTCTGCCATCATATAGGCAATGGTCTCTGCGGCCAGCTCGTCTGGTCTTTTAAACCGGAACAATCCCCTTGGGGCCTTGCCAACGGCGGTACGATATGCTTTAACTATATATGCTGTGTTCATGATCAGTTTCTTAGGGGTTTTCCTTTTTGTAACATATGCTGCAAGCGTTCCAAGGTCTTGCGTTCTCCACAAAGGCTCAAGAAGGCCTCTCTCTCCAGGTCCAGCAAGTATTGTTCACTGACCAGGCTTGGTTCACTCAAGTCACCACCGGCCATCACATAGGCCAGTTTGTTAGCGATCTTTCTGTCGTGTTCACTGATATAGTGGGCCGCTTCCATAGAATCTGTCCCAACCAGGAACATCCCGAGGGCCTGTTTTCCTAATACCTTGACATCTTTCCGCTTCACAGGCTGGGTATAACCCATATCGGCCATTTGACGAGCTACGGACTTAGCTGTAGCTATCTGTCTGTCTTTATTGACCACCACCAGGTCTTTACCCGGCTTTAGTATATCCAGGTCAAAGGCTTCGTAGGCTGAGGTAGACACCTTGGCCATTCCGATGGTCAGGAAGTACTCCTGAAGTCGGTTCAGTTCGACGTCGTTCTTCATAAAACCATCACTAGCTCGTAGTGCCATTTCTTTGCTACCACCACCACCTGGGATCACACCAACACCAAACTCCACCAGTCCAATGTAGCTTTCTGCAGCGGCCACGACGCGGTCGGCATGCAAGGTCATTTCACAACCACCCCCTAAGGTCATCCCATGCGGAGCAACAACAGTTGGAATCGCAGAATAGCGCAGTCGCATCACGGTATCCTGGAAGTATTTGATAGCCATGTTCAGCTCGTCATACTCCTGTTCTACGGCCATCATAAAGATCATCCCAATATTGGCCCCCACGGAGAAATTCGCTCCCTGGTTCCCAATTACCAGTCCGTCATAGCTCTTTTCAGCGAGGTCGATGGCCTTGTTCAGGCCAGCAAGTACATCTCCACCTATGCTGTTCATTTTAGACCGGAACTCTACATTCAGTATTCCGTCGCCCAGATCTTCTACCACGACACCAGAATTCTTGAAGACTGCCTGACTTTCCCTGATGTTGTCCAAGATGATAAAAGCATCCTGTCCAGGGATCTTGACTTGTTGCCCATTGTTGAGGTCATAGCAGTAAGAAGCTCCCTGCTCAACGGTATAGAACGAGGTCTGACCTTGAGCGATCATATCGGTCACCCAGGGTGCAACGCTTTTACCAGCAGCCTCGGCCAGTTCTACTCCTTTTTTCAATCCGACGGCGTCCCAGATCTGGAAAGGCCCGTGTTCCCATCCAAAACCGGCCTTCATGGCATCGTCTATTTTGTATACCTCCTCGGATATCTCCGGAATGCGGTTGGAGACATAGGCAAACATGGCCCCAAAATTCTTTCTGTAGAATTCTCCCGCCTTATCCTTGCCACCTACCAATACGGCGAAACGATCGATCACATTGTCAATGGATTTGGTCATTTCCAGGGTAGGGAAGGAGGCTCTTTTCTTTCCTCTATATTCCAGTGTTTGCAGATCCAGCGATAAGATCTCACTGCGACCGTTCTCTCCTTTGATCTTTTTGTAAAACCCTTGTCCGGTCTTACTGCCCAACCAATTATTCTCCATCATGGTGTTGATAAAGGCAGGTATTTGGAACAACTCGTGCTCCTCATCATCCGGACAGTTCTTATACAGTCCATTGGCCACGTGCACCAAGGTATCCAGACCGACCACGTCCACTGTCCTGAAGGTCGCAGACTTAGGTCGACCGATGACGGGTCCGGTCAATTTATCGACCTCTTCTATTGTGAGACCCATGTCCTGAACCAGGTGAAACAGGCTTTGGATACCGTAGATTCCAATTCGATTCCCAATAAATGCAGGAGTGTCTTTGGCCAGGACAGAAGTCTTACCCAAAAATTGTTCCCCATAACCGTTAAGGAACTCGAGTATTTCCGGCTTGGTCTTCGGTCCGGGAATGATCTCGAAAAGTTTTAAATAACGTGGAGGATTAAAGAAATGTGTTCCACAGAAGTGTTGCTGAAAGTCTTCAGAACGACCTTCGCTCATAAACTGAATAGGGATTCCGGACGTATTGGAGGTGATCAGGGTACCCGGTTTGCGATACTTCTCGATCTGCTCGAAGACCTGTTGTTTGATGTCCAGACGTTCCACGACCACTTCGATGATCCAATCGGCATCGGTAACCTTGGCCAGATCGTCCTCCAGGTTTCCTGTAGTGATCCTCGCGGCAAAATTTTTGTGATAAAGTGGGGCAGGTTTGGATTTAATAGCTGCTGCCAAAGCATCGTTCACCAACCGATTCCGAACCCGTTTGTCTTTTAGGCTCAGGCCGGCAGCTTTTTCTTTTTCCTTCAGCTCTCGTGGGACAATGTCCAGTAACAGCACCTCCACACCTACATTGGCAAAGTGGCAGGCAATACCGCTACCCATTATCCCTGAGCCGATAACAGCAACACGCTGAATTCTTCTCTTTTCTGTCATTGCGAAATTTTTTCCTGAGGGTATATTTTTTTGGAGTGTATCAGATCCAGTATGGTGTTGGCCACCTGCTTAAAGGTCTGCAGTTTTTCCTCTGAGACTGCCTCCTGAACGGCTTCGTCAAAACGAAGCACGACCTGTTTAGAGTAGTCTCGCATCTCTCGTCCGAAAGGCGTGAGGCAGATCAGTACAGACCTACCGTCAGCAGGGTTGGGCCGTCGCTCGATCAGACCTTTTTCCTCCATGTTCTTTAAGGTTCGGGACAAACTGGTAGCTTCCATTCCCATTTTGGGCCCAAGGGCGGTAGAAGGTGTGCCTTCTTCAGGATCAATACTGATCAGTGCAAACCCGGTAGCCATGGTCGATTCCTTCTTACCGGCCTCTTCGTTGTACATTTTTTGTACCTGCATCCAAGTGGCGCGAAGGATGTAGTCAATAGTCTTTTCTTTCAAGTTGGAATTTTTAGGATTCCAAATATACTAAAAAATACTATGCATGCATAATAAATAATTACTTTTTTGAGAACAACTCTACAGCAGTTTTTAAGGGCCTAAAATTGAAGATTATCGTTCGTAGATACGATCGTAAAGATGCTGGTACTTCTGCTTAATTGCACGGCGTTTCATCTTCATGGTCGGGGTAAGATGTCCGTCTTCTATGCTCCAAATGTCTGGGGTGAGCTCGAATTTCTTCACCTGTTCCCACTTACCGAATCGCTCGTTGAAGTGATCCACTTCCTTTTGAATACGTTTGATCAATACTTCGCTTTTGACCAACTCTGCAGGATCGTCGGACAGGTTCTTGTTCTTTCGTTCGTTCCAGTCGTGGATGAATTCGAAATTAGGTTGTATTAGGGCAGCCGGCATCTTTTCTCCTTCGCCAACTACCATGATCTGTTCGATAAAGCGAGATTGTTTCATGGCGTTTTCAATCAATTGAGGGGAAACATATTTCCCACCACTGGTCTTGAACATCTCTTTTTTCCGATCCGTGATCTTTAGGAAGCCGTCGGCGTCCAATTCTCCGATATCCCCGGTATGGAAATAGCCGTCCTTCAGCACTTCGGCAGTTTTTTCCGGATCTTTGTAATATCCAACCATAACCTGTGGTCCTTTGATCAGGATCTCACCATCTGAGGCGATCTTAACTTCGGTATCGGCAATGGCTTTACCTACGGTTCCGATACGAAAACCTTTGTTGCGCTGATCGTTTACCGAAACCACCGGAGAGGTTTCCGTAAGACCATATCCTTCCATGATGGGAATCTGGGCGGCTGTAAAGACTCTGGCCAATCTGGGCTGCAGTGCCGCACTACCGGAGGCGATAACTTTTAATTCACCACCTAAGGCCTCACGCCATTTACTGAAGATGAGCTTGTTGGCTAATCCAAGTTGTTTTTCGTACCACCAGCCATTCTGTCCATAAGGCTCGTATTTCAGTCCTAATTCCACTGCCCAGAAGAATAATTTCTTTTTAATACCAGTAAGATCAGCTCCCTTGGCGTAGATTTTGTCGTACACCTTTTCCAGCAATCTGGGAACGGCAGTCATTACATCCGGTTTTACCTCTTTCAGGTTATCGCTGATGGTCTCTAAGGATTCAGCGAAGTGTATGGACACTCCGGTAAACTGATACATATATAGGAGCATTCGCTCATAAATATGGCAAACCGGTAGAAAACTCAACGCTTTTGACTTTCCGAATTCTACAGGAACTCTTTCCGAACTGTTCAGGGCATTGCTTACAATATTCTTGTGGGTTAGCATAACCCCTTTTGGCCGCCCTGTAGTACCGGAAGTATAGATGATGGTGGCCAGGTCGTCTTCTTTCACCCCGGCTTTGATCTTTTCCACCTCTTCCTGGGTGTCCGCTTTCATACCCATGTCCAGAACCTCTTGCCAGTTGGGGCATCCTTGGATCTGGTCAAAGCTATACACTCCTTTTAAAGTGGGGACTTTGTCACGGATCTTATTGATTTTTTCGAGCACCTCGGTACAGGAAACAAAGCAATATTTGCTCTCACTGTGTTCCAGGACGTATTGATAATCGTCCTCAGATATGGTGGGGTAGATGGGCACATCCTGTGCACCCAATTGTAGTATCCCTATATCACAAATGTTCCATTCTGTCCGATTGTTCATGGAGATAATAGCGACCTTATCATTTGGTCCTACACCAAGTTCCATGAGTCCCCGGCTCATTGCATTGGCCTTGTCTATATATTCCTGGGTAGATGTGGCCTTCCATTGGCCATCGTATTTGGTCACCAGGGAGTGAGTCAAGGGATAGGTCTTTTGTTGATAATAAGGGAAATCGAAAAGTCGTTTTATGCTGTCCATGTTCGTGAATTAGTCGATGCACAAATTAGGAAAAAATCCAATAAAAAAAGCCGTACATCCACGAGTGAATATACGGCTTTTGGCTTTTTGTGGTTAGGCTTTGATCGCTAGTGTGATTCTATCCACTGCCTGGCGTTGACAAAAGCCTGTAACCAGGGAGAGACTTCATCCTTACGTCCATTGGGGTAATATGCCCAGTTCCATTGGAAGATGGACCGCTCTATATGAGGCATGGTCACCAGGTGACGACCGCTGTCGTCGCACAACATGGCTACATTGTAATCCGAGCCATTCGGATTAGCCGGGTAAGAATTGTAACCATATTTGGCAACTACATTGTATTGGTCTTCCGGCATCGGAAGGCTAAATTTTCCTTCTCCATGCGAAATCCATACCCCTAGTGTTGTTCCGGCCAGATCGGCAAGCATGACACTTTTGTTCTCCGGAATGATAACCGATGTAAAGGAACTTTCGTGCTTGTGGGAATCGTTGTGGTGCATTTTGGAAAGTTTCTCATGGTCCGGATTGATCAGATCCAGTTCAAGGAACAATTGGCAGCCATTACAGATGCCAACAGAAAGTGTATCCTCGCGCTCAAAGAATCGTTTGAGGGCGGTATTGGCCTTTTCGTTATAGAGAAAGGCTCCGGCCCAACCTTTTGCCGAACCTAGAACGTCACTGTTGGAGAAACCTCCAACGGCACCGATAAATCGAATGTCCTCCAAGGTCTCCCGACCACTGATGAGGTCCGTCATGTGGACGTCCTTCACATCAAAGCCGGCCAGGTACATGGCATGGGCCATCTCACGCTCGCTATTGCTGCCTTTCTCCCGGATGATGGCTGCTTTTGGTCTCGGTTTATTAGGATCTATTTGCGGCAGTTTACCGTCAAACGCTTTTGGAAATTCCAGGTTAAGTGGCTGGAAGGCATAGTTGGCATATCGCTGGTCTGCCAATTTTCCAGCTGTCTGCTTTTTATCGAGTAAGTATGAGGTTTTATACCAAACGTCCCGAGTCTGAGATACCGAGAAGATATATTCTTTTCCGCCGTGCTGCATTTCGATCTTATCCTTAGGAATGACCTCACCCAATTTAAAGATCTCCACATCCCGATCTTGCATCAAGCTTTCGAAGGCCGAATCATTTTTGGCCTGGATCACCACTGCACTGTTTTCCGAGAATAGCATTTTAACCAGGTCAGCTTCGCCCAGGACATCCATATGCAACTCTGCACCTAGTTGGTTATCTGCATAGCACATCTCTAAAAGGGTTGTGATCAACCCCCCAGAAGAAACATCGTGTCCAGCTGCGATCAGGTTGGACTTAATGGCGTCCTGGATGGCATTGAATGCTCTTTTGACAAAAGCACTATCTGTGGCCGTTGGTGCTTCCTCTCCAATGGCATTGCGTACTTGACCGAAGGATGAACCTCCGAGTTTAAAACTGTCCTGTGAGAAGTTGATATAATAGATAGAACCACTCTGATGTTTTAGAACTGGTTCGACCACCTTATTTATATCGTCACAATGTCCGGCAGCCGATACGATAACCGTACCCGGAGCAATGACCTCCTCGTCCTTGTATTTCTGTTTCATGGAAAGCGAATCCTTACCAGTTGGCACGTTTATGCCCAATTGTATGGCGTAATCGCTCAGTCCTTTAACGGCATCGTATATCCTGGCGTCCTCCCCGGGATTGTTGCAGGGCCACATCCAGTTTGCGGACAGGGATACCGACTGCAATCCTTCGGCCAAGGGTGCCCAGACAATATTGGTCAGGGCCTCGGTTACCGAATTTCTGGATCCGGCCACAGGATCGATCAGGGCACTCACAGGGGAGTGACCAATGGAGGTGGCAATTCCTTCCTTTCCTTTAAAATCCAAGGCCATAACCCCGCAGTTATTCAGCGGAAGCTGTAACGAACCAACGCACTGTTGTTTGGCTACCCGCCCTCCTACACAGCGGTCTACTTTGTTGGTCAACCAATCCTTACAACCTACTGCTTCCAATTGAAGCACTTGGTAAAGGTATACTTTCAGATGCCCTCTGGAATAATCGATGGGCTTGTAATTCCGCTGGATACGTTCATCTCGCATGACGGTCTTGGGGGAACTGCCAAACATGTCTGCCAATTCGAAGTCCATGGGCTTTTCGCCGGTGGTGGCACTTTTGAAGGTAAACCGATGATCCCCGGTTACTTCACCGACAGTATACATAGGTGACCTTTCACGCTCTGCAATACGCTCTAAAAGTAGTTTGTCCTCCTTGCCGATGACCAGTCCCATTCGTTCCTGGGATTCGTTCCCGATGATCTCCTTGGCAGAAAGGGTTGGATCTCCTACAGGCAGCTTATCTAGGTCGATTAGCCCTCCTGTTTCCTCTACCAATTCGCTAAGGCAGTTGAGGTGTCCTCCCGCTCCGTGGTCATGGATGGAGACGATGGGGTTGTTATCGTTCTCTACCAAGCCGCGAATCGCATTGGCCGCTCGTTTTTGCATTTCCGGATTAGAACGCTGAACGGCGTTCAGCTCGATACCGGCTTCAAATTCGCCGGTATCTGCCGAAGAAACAGCTGCACCACCCATACCGATGCGGTAATTCTCTCCTCCCAGGATCACGATATCATCGCCCGTCCTGGGTGTGTTCTTCAAGGCCTGATCTGCCTTGCCGTATCCTATTCCTCCGGCCAGCATGATCACTTTATCAAATCCTAGTTTACGGGCATCTTCTTCGTGTTCGAATGTCAACACCGAACCCGCGATCAGGGGTTGGCCAAATTTGTTGCCAAAATCGGAAGCCCCGTTACTGGCTTTGATCAGAATATCGATAGGCGTTTGGTAAAGCCATTCCCGCGCATCCATGGCCACTTCCCAAGGGCGAGTCTTTTCCAATCGGGAGTAGGCCGTCATGTATACAGCGGTTCCTGCCAGGGGTAGCGAACCTATTCCACCGGCCAGGCGATCCCGAATTTCTCCACCGCTTCCCGTGGCTGCTCCGTTAAAGGGTTCTACAGTGGTGGGGAAATTGTGTGTCTCGGCTTTTAGAGAGATCACACTGTCAAAGTCCGACTCTTGATAATATTCTGGCACATCCGGTCTTTTGGGTGCAAACTGAACAGCCTCCGGTCCCTTTATAAATGCTACATTATCCTTGTAAGCTGATACAATATCATTCGGATTCTCTTGAGAGGTCTTTTTGATCAATTTAAAAAGGGAGGAAGGCATTTCCTCTCCGTCCAGGATAAAGGTGCCATTAAATATCTTGTGACGACAATGTTCACTGTTCACCTGGCTGAAACCAAAAACCTCACTGTCGGTAAGCGGTCTGTTCAATTTTTCAGCCAGTGCTTCCAGGTATTCGATCTCATCTTCGCTAAGTGCTAGCCCCTCAGATTGATTATAGGCCGCTATGTCTTTGATCTCCTTTACCGGTTCGGGTTTAAGATCAATATCGAAGATTCCTTGGCCAAGGCCGCGGTATCCTTGACTCAACATAGGGTCAAAATTATGATTCCCCTCTGATTCCCGAGTGAATTCCTCAATTCTGTGGATTCCGGAAATGCCCATGTTCTGGGTGATCTCTACCGCATTGGTACTCCAGGGAGTGATCATGGCGGCCCGAGGACCTACAAAAAAATCCGCCAGGGCGGATTGTTCTATCTTGGGCTGACCTCCGAATAGCCATTCTAGTTTGGTCAGATCGTTCTTATCGAGTTCATCGTCGGCTTGTACGGCGTAGACTCGTTTGGTGGGCAGGCCGAAAAAATGGATCATTCCTTGGGTTTTTGGGCGGTTTTTCAACAGCACAAAGGTAAAAAAAATCAGCGATTCCAACTGAGTTGACTCCGCGAAAAGGCCAATTTGCAGATTGTTCGTTTTCAAACGTTTTCGCTTTGATTTTGTTTGTGAAATTGACTATCTTGCACCGCCCAAACAACCAAAACTCAAAGTTTTGAATTAACCGAAACCAGATTAACTTCAGCGTACCCTATATCCCTCTTTGGAGTTATAACTAAACTTTCACCCATGAGAAAACTCTATTTTCTGGTACTTGCTGTGCTAGTTGCGCCTCTTACCAGTGCTCAATCATCTTTTGGACCGGTAGAATCCGGTTCCCTGACCTACGTTGGTCAAACCATCCCTTTGAGGGATTTTCCTATGATGCCGGAAACTACCTCTAACGAATTGAAGCTAATACCAAACCGTACCCAAAACATTCCAAAGGCCAACCCGGCGGCCTTGCCTCAAGACGGAGACCCATTGATTTCCAGAAACCGTGCTCCTTTCCGCTCTAGTCGTGAATTGCTACAGAGTTTTCCTGGGATGAACCGAAATAATGCCGGTGGAGCCACTCCTCCAGATCCATCCGGAGCTGTAGGTCCAAATCATTATGTGCATGCAGTAAACGTTGCCTTGCGCATTTTTGACAAAGAAGGAAATTCTTTAGTTGGACCTGTTTTCTTAGGAAACTTCTTTGGAGATGGTAACAATAGTGGTGACCCAATTGTGTTATATGACGAGAGGGCTGATCGTTGGTTTGTTTCCCAGTTTAGAATTAATACCAATCTGGTTTATATTGCTATCTCTGACACACCAGACCCAACAGACACCTACACAATCTACAGCTTTAATGCAGGTAGTTTTCCAGATTATCCACATTATTCAATTTGGCACAATTCCTATGTGCTGACAGCCAACAAAGGAGGGCAAACCACCTTTGTGATGGATCGTCAAGCCATGCTTGATGGAGAAGCCAGTCCTGGTTTTCAGGGCTTTGCTCTACCTGGTTTGATCCGTCGTCCAAACTATGTTTTCGGATCGGGTCCTGTTAGCCTGGTAGGAAATGAGTTTGATGAGGATGCCCCGGCTTACATTGTATACATGCAGGATGATGGTTGGTCCGGTGCGATCACAGAAGATCACATTAAGATCTGGGAGATAGACGTTGACTGGGAAAATCCCGGTGATGCGAGTATCTCGAGCCCTGTCATTATTCCAACTACACCTTTTGATGCTTCCTTCAGGCCATTTGGCTCAGGTGATGTGGAACAACCTGGAACATCCAGAAGGTTAGACAACATTGGTAGCATAGTCTCATACATGACCACTTACAGAACCTTCCCGGGTTACAATTCTATGTTGATCAACTTTAACGTGGACCTCGGAGGACTTATCTCTGGTATCCGCTGGTACGAGATGAGAAATGTGGACAACGGTCCCTGGACCATTTTCCAGGAAGGAACCTACACCATCGATGATGGTAACTCTCGCTTCATGGGTAGTATGCAAATGGATGCGAACGGAAACATTGGGCTTGCCTACCACGTAGGTGGACCGGAAACCCCGGTAGGAATCAGATTTACCGGACGTATGGCGGATGATCCGCTGGGAGAAATGACCTTAGAAGAAACAGTTGTGATCGAAGGAGAAAACGTTCAAACAAACACCAACCGTTTTGGTGACTACTCTCAGTTGACGTTAGATCCAGACGGAGAAACCTTCTGGGGTGCTTTCGAATATCTTATCTCAACCAACTTTTGGGGTACCCGCATCTTCTCTTTCAACCTGGACAACGAATTGGGTGTAGAAGAGAACATTCCTGATTTGGCAACTTTGGATGTATTACCGCAGAACAACAATGATTATCAAATTGTGGTAAAGAGTCAAGTTGAACTGGGAACCCTTCAATATCAAGTGTACGATATCAACGGGCGAAATGTTTCGGCCGGAACACTTGACCAATCTGGTTCTTTGTACCGAAGCAATATCTCTGGTGCCAATCTTTCTTCAGGAATTTACGTGGTGAAAGTAGTTGGAAACCGATTTGAGCAATCTAAGAAATTCGCGATCCGATAGTAAACGATCGTGAGATGTACGAAACCCCGGCAGGTCCGGGGTTTTTTTATGGAATTAAACCTGGTTTTCGAGTAGAGCCATGTAGAAACCATCGAAGCCCGTCTGTACAACCGATATGCTCTTTTCCTCCAAAAGTTTAAAGGATTTACCTTGTTCTCGCTTAAGGAAGGCTTGAACCTGCAGTTGGTTCTCACTTGGTAAGATGGAGCAGGTTGCATAGACTAGTTGGCCGCCCGGTTTGACCAGGCCAGAATACAGATCCAGAATCTCTGCCTGGGTTTTTCGAATTCGATCCAGGAAGTCAGAATCTAATTTCCATTTGGCATCCGGGTTCCGCCTGAGTACACCCAAGCCGCTGCAGGGTGCATCGATCAGTACTTTATCGGCAGAATTCCGCAGTCGCTTGACGGATTTAGATCCTTCTACCAAACGGGTAGTCACATTGAAAATTCCATTGCGTCTTGCCCGTAACTTCAGTTCCTTTAACTTAAAGTCGTAAATATCCATGGCCACGATCTGCCCCTTGTTTTCCATCAGGCTGGCCAAGTGTAGTGCTTTGCCTCCGGCACCTGCGCAGGCATCAATAACACGCATGCCGGGTTTCGGGTCCAGGAAAGGTGCGACCATCTGGGAGGAAGCATCCTGGACTTCAAACAGTCCATCTTTAAAGGCCTTGGTTCGAAAGACGTTGGTCCGTTTTTCAAGCTGCAGGGCTAACGGAAGGTCATCCAGTGTTTCAGTCCTGATTCCTTCAGCCTCTAATGCGCTCTGAAGTTTATCCCGTGTAGTCTTCAGGCTATTGGTTCTCAAAATAACCGGAGCCTGCTGGTTAAGCGCCTTCAGTTCGGTGTCCCATTCAGCACCCAATTCTTCTTCACCCAACTGGTCTAACCAATCTGGGATGGATGCCGTTATAGTACGAGGAAGTTCCAATGCTTCTTTGTTAAGTCTCAGGTTTAGGTTGCGGTAAGGATGAAATTCTTCCCAGGCAGGTAATTGATCCAGTTTTTGAATCAGATAAGCAGCCACTAATCCGGGAATATCTGATTTTCGCAGTGGCTCCTTAAGCTGTGCCAGGTGACCATACCATCTTTTCCAGCGTACAATCTCGTAGGTGGTTTCGGCCACAAAAGCGCGATCTCTGGATCCCCAGCGCTTATTTTTCTTCAAGCTGTACTGCAATACCTTATCGGCCTGCCTATCTTCAAGCAGTATACTTTCTAAGGCTTCGATAACCGCTAAGACTAAATTTCGGTGTACTCTCATAGGTTGAAACTGCCGGCAAAGTTATTGTTTCTTCTTGACTAGTTTTGGTTACATTTGGCAAAATTTCAACCATGCGATACCCGCTCACCATACTCTTGTTGGTCCTGACCTTAATCGGTTGTATGTCTGAAGACAGCAAGGAGTTCACTCGGGTCACCATAGAGCCGGTCTACCTGGATTCGCTCAGTATAAGGGCCATCGAACCATTGGATGCAGATCGAGTCTGGTTTGCGGCCAATGCTGGTAGGGTAGGGTTGATCGATAAGGGCGTTCCAAAATTAGCGACGATCAAATACCAGGACAGTTTACTGAATTTTCGTTCGGTAGCAGCCACCTCAGAAGCTGCATTTGTGTTGAGCATTGGATCACCTGCCGTCTTGTATCGAATTGGTTTTGATGGTGTGGAGGCTACTTCCATAGAAGAGGTCTACGTAGAGAGCGGAGAAGGGGTGTTCTATGATGCCATGGCCTTTTGGAATGATTTGGAGGGAATTGCAATGGGAGATCCGGTAGACGGATGCCTTTCTATCATTCTGACTAGTGACGGAGGAAAGTCGTGGTCTAAAGTAAAGTGTACCGAAATCCCTCCAATAAAGGAAGGAGAGGCTGCATTTGCCGCCAGTAATAGTAATATTGCTTTATACGGACAGCAGGCCTGGATCGTTACAGGAGGAAATCACGCTCGTGTATTTCACAGTCCGGATAAGGGTAGTAGTTGGGAGGTCTTTGACACGCCCATCGTTCAAGGTGGTGCCATGACGGGCATTTACAGTGTAGATTTCCGGGATGGGCAGAATGGGATCATCTTTGGCGGAGATTGGGAACAGAAAAATGGAAATACAGCCAATAAAGCGATCAGTTCAGACGGAGGTAAGACCTGGAAACTCGTCAGTGATGGTATGGGGCCTGGTTACCGATCGTCAGTGCGGTATGTGCCGGGCACAGAAGGTCGTGGTATAGTTGCTTTGGGATCCCCGGGCATTTCTTATTCGACTGATGGGGGAGAAGGGTGGATAGAACTTTCCGACGAGGGATTCTATGCCTTGGAGTTTGTCAATGACAGCCTGGCGTTTGCCTCCGGACGAAATCGAATTGTCAAACTGAAGTTTGAATAAAAAAGGCAAGCCATTGCGGACTGCTTTACAGATGAGAATCTGTCACAAACAATCAGTTCTTTTTGCGTTTATTATCCCTAAACCGGTTTAGCATTTCCCGTTTAAAGGATTCTTCAACCCGTCTTAATTTCAATACCTTCTTAGGCGAGATCACTACCCTTAATTCATCCACCATCAGAGCCTGTACATCTACACGGCGCTTGGAATATTCCAACCCCTTGTCGATGAGATAATTGGCTTCGTCCTCACTTAAATTCTCCAGGTCGCTGACTACGGAAGAGATCTCCTGTCGCTCTTCCTTGCGTATTTCCTCCAATTGGTCTTGGTATTTGTTATACACCGGCCAGAAACGTTCTGCTTCTTCTGAGGATAAATCCAATTTGTCCGTTATAAAGGCTGTTTTATACGCTCGTATCCGCTCGCCTCGGCCATTTTGTGCCAAACTGCTGAATCCGATCAGCAGCAATAATATCATCAATCTATTCATATCATTTCATTCAATTAGTAAAGATGTGTCGTCTATATTTTCCAACAGGTATTCCTGGAGTTGCTCATCGTCAAAGAGGTCTTCAGTTTCCAGGTCCTCCAATTCCGTATCATCCATCATTTGGGCCAGATCATACTCGTCCCAGTCCATTTCTTCTTCTATATATGTCTCGATCTGGGTCAGGTCGATGTCTTGTATTTCGATCGCCGGAACGGATCCTGGACGAATCACCAACAAAGCCAGAACGATCAGGGCAGCGACTGAGGCTACAATTCGAAATGAATTTCGACGATATAAAGGTATGACCTGAGGTTGAGGAGCGCTATCATCATTTTCGAGTTGCTGCATCACACGATCTTCCAATTGATCAAAATAACCAGATGGCACATCGAATCCAGTTTTATCTGGGAATGATTCCGGGCCCATTAAAGCATCCAGACGTTCCTCCAAGGAATCAAAATAGTCCGTCGGTGCTTTAAATCCGTGTTCGTGTTTTCTTTTCTCCATTACTCCTTTGACTTACTCTAAGTTAAATGGTTTCATTCTGATCCAGAAATGCCTTGATCTTTTTGACTGCGATATGATAACTGCTTTTCAGACCGCCGACTGAAGTTTCCAGAATTCCGGAGAGTTCTTCATAGGTCATGTCCTCAAAGTATTTCATATTAAAGACAAGCTGTTGCTTTTCAGGTAAACTGGCTATGGCATTTTGCAATTGCAGCTGGATGGCAGATCCTTCAAAGTAAACATCACTCTCTAATTGTCCTAACTGCTGTTGTTTCAATTCTTCTACCGAGACATTATTCCGTCGGGCTTTGGCCTTTAGGTAGGAGAGAGACTCATTGGTGGCGATCCGGTACATCCAGGTGTACAACTTACTATCTCCCTTAAATCGGTCGATACTTCGAAACACCTTAATAAAGGTATTCTGAAGTACATCATCGGCGTCCTCGTGGTCCAGGACGATCTTTCTGATATGCCAGTACAGTCGCTCTTTATAACAACTGACCAACTCCCGAAAGGCCGTTTCCCGGTCCTTAGGTGATTGAAGGGCTTTTATCAATTTAGCTTCGGCTTGCAAATCGATGGTTTTACTGTCTTTGACTCCTATTTGGCCATAAGGTTTAATCAAATGTAGAAATATTTGAAGGGCTTAAAAGTGTATTTCATCGATAAAAGACAAAAAAATTCGACAAAAAGACATAATTATTGAATTTGTAGGAAAATATTTACTACTTTAGACCCATACTTCTTATGTATAGGTTCCCTTTTATAGCCCCAACTGTAATAGGAACTGAACAAAAACGGGCCATCGCGGGGGCGGGCCCGTTTTTAATTGTAATTATTTCTTCCTACATTACCAGCCCATGGTATTCCTACAATAAGATGTAAAATAACCGATTAAATGCACTTATACATCGATAAAAGGTATGTAATTCTTGCATTTCTCGATTCTATGTGTATCTTTGGTATTCACTTATGTGTTGCAATGTCACATTCAGCCCCAACTGCAGTGACATGATAAATTGAAGAGAGCGGAGCCCCAACCGCTCTCTTTTTTTATTGAGATTAAGGGAGTTTCTTAGGAAAGAGATTGCATCTCTACCAAGCTGTGATAAATACCTTTCTGACTCATCAAATGCTGATGATCGCCCTGCTCGACGATCCTGCCTTTAGAGAGTACAACTATGGTGTCGGCGTTTTGTATGGTAGAGAGTCTGTGAGCGATTACCACCGAGGTTCTATTGCGCATCATATTCTCCAATGCTTCCTGTACCAGGCGCTCACTTTCGGTATCCAGGGCAGAGGTGGCCTCGTCCAGGATCATTATAGGAGGATTCTTTAAAACTGCCCGTGCAATACTCAGACGTTGTTTCTGCCCACCGCTAAGTTTATTACCGCCATCTCCTATATTGGTGTGTATTCCTTCCGGTAGTTCGCTTACAAAGTCCCAGGCATTGGCCACCTTTAAGGCTTGCTCGATCTCCTCTTCGGTAGCATTTGGTTTGGCTAGAAGCAAATTGCCTTGCACACTATCATTGAAGAGGATGGAATCCTGGGTAACCAAACCCATCAGTCCTCTCAGGGAAGACTTGCTGATGTCCCGGATATCAGTACCATCTATTTCTATGGCACCTTGCTTAACATCGTAAAAGCGCGTCAGTAAATTGGCAATGGTGCTTTTCCCACTACCACTCTGACCCACCAGGGCCACGGTGGCACCCTTTGCCACTTTCAGATCGAATTCTTGAAGCACTAGTTCCTCCTCATAAGCAAAGCTGATGTTCTTCAGATTAATATCCTTATCGAAGCTCATCATAGCTACCGCATCCGGGCTATCCTTGATCGTGGTCTCAGTTTCAAGTATCTCCAATACCCGTTCAGCTGCTGCATTTCCTTTCTTTACTCCATAACTGGCCTTACTGATGGCCTTGGCCGGTGTCAGTATATTATAGGCCAGACCCATATAGGCAATAAAGAATTCGGCATCAAGGGTCTTCTCTACCAGGACCATATTTCCACCAAACCACAATAAAATGGCAATTACCATGATCCCCAGGAATTCACTCACGGGAGAGGCTAGGTTCTGTCGGTTGAGCAGGGAATTGGAATACTTATAAAATCGATCGGTGGATTGTTCGAACTTCTTGCTGAACTGTCCCTCGGCTCCAAATCCCTTGATGATCTTTAAGCCTCCGAGGGTCTCTTCCAGGATGGACAGGAAGAATCCCTGTTCCTGCTGTACTCGGTCCGAATGTCGCTTCAGGCTTTTCCCGATACGGGAAATAATAAAACCTGAGATGGGAATGAATATAAATACAAAAAGTGTCAGTTTGGGACTAATAAATACCATGAATAGGATGGTAAACAGTATGGACAGGGGCTCTCTGACAATCAGTTCCAATATGGACAGAAAGGAGTGCTGAATTTCCAATACATCACTGGAGATCCGTGCCAGGGTATCCCCTTTACGCTTTTCAGAATAGAAGGAGATCGGTAATTCCATGGTCTTAGAATAAAGATCATTTCTAAGGTCCTTCAATACTCCATTCCTCAAGTAAGTAATAAAGAACATGGCCAGGTAACCAAAGAGATTCTTCAGTAAAAAGGTTCCCAGAACAAGTGCGATCATGACGATCAGGGCAGACAAGGGCCCATCCTTTTCGATCTGGCTACTTACAAATAAATTCATATAATCTTCCAGGTAATCTCCAAGATGTAGGAGCCCCTCATAGGTTGGTTTTTCAGATACCACCACCTTATTTCCAAAGAGGACCTTGAGCATAGGGATAAGGGAAACAAAGGCCAAGGCCCGAAGAAGGCGTAAAAGATGTTGGAGATCACATTGAGCCAGGCATAGCCCTTATAAGGCAGGGCGTAACGAAGGATTTTCCTGAAATATTCCACTAAATATCCAATTGGGTCTTAAGCTGCCCGATCTTTTCAGACAGGCGCTCCAGATCTGAAGATCCGGAAGACGACCGTACACTAATATAGAACTTAATTTTGGGTTCGGTACCGCTGGGTCTGGCAGCAACCTTGGTGCCTTGTTCTGTATAATAGATCAAGACGTTGGAGTTGGGAAGATCAAGTGAGCCCTGTTCTCCCGTAAGCAGATCTGTATAGCTGCCATCCTGGTAATCTTCTACTCGAACCACTTTTTCCCCGATCAAGGATTCCAGGGGAGAATTCCTCAGATCGTCCATAATGGTCTTGATCTCTTCGGCGCCTTTCTTTCCTTTTTTGACCATGGAGGAAAGATGTTCCAGATAGGCTCCGTACTGATCGTAGAGATCCAGCAGGTAATCAAAGATGGTCTTATCTTGCGCTTTTAAGGCGGCGGCCAATTCACAAGCCAGCAGGCTTGCTGTGACGGCATCCTTATCTCTTACGAATTCACCAACCATGAAACCAAAACTCTCTTCGCCACCTCCTATGAATTCCAGGTTGGGGTGATCCTCGATCATTTTAGCGATCCATTTGAACCCGGTCAATCCTTCGAGGTAATTGACATTCATATCTTCACATATGGCCTTGAGCATTGGGGTTGATACGATGGTCGATCCGATGAATTGTTTCCCGTCGATACGACCGGCTTCCTTCCACTGCTGCATTAAATAATGAGCCATGACCACCATAGCTTGATTTCCATTGATGAGTTGCAATTGACCATTTGAGTTCCGCACCGCAATTCCTAAACGATCACAATCTGGGTCCGTTCCTATCACAATATCGGCTCCTATCTCTTCTCCCAATTCCAGGGCCATTTTCAATGCTTCTGGTTCTTCCGGATTTGGAGATTCTACCGTCGGGAAATCGCCATTAGGTTCTGCCTGGGCCTCTACCAGATGCACCTGCTCAAACCCCGCCAATTTTAAAACTTGGGGTACCTGGGTTACGGAAGTGCCGTGGAGTGGAGTAAAGACCACCTTGAGTTGTTCCCTGTTCTTTTGCTCAGTAAACCGGACATGGGCAACAGAGGCCTTTTGGAAGACATCATCTATTTCCTTGTCGATCAGTTGGATCAGATCTTCCTTGGCTTGGAAGTTCACATCTTCATAATCCAGGGTATTGATCACTTGGATGATCTCCCCGTCCTGTGGAGGTACCAGTTGTCCACCGTCCTGCCAATAGACTTTATAGCCATTGTATTCCGGTGGGTTGTGGGAAGCTGTCAGGACGATACCACAGTGGCAGTCCAGTTGGCGCACAGCAAAGGACAATTCCGGAGTGGGGCGCAGATCGGAAAAAAGATAGACCTGTATATTGTTGGCTGAAAAGACCTCGGCAACAACCCTGGCCAGTTCTTTACTATTGTGACGACAGTCATATGCGATAGCCACTTTAAGCGACTCTCCAGGAAATACTTGCTTGAGGTACTGGGACAATCCCTGGGTATTCTTGCCAAGGGTGTACCGGTTGATCCGGTTGTCTCCAACTCCCATAATACCGCGCATTCCACCTGTACCAAACTCTAAGCTTTTATAAAAGCTATCTTCCAGTTCCTCAGGCTCTAGGGCAATCATGTCCTTAATACGCAGCTGGGTCAGTTCATCGAAAGTAGGGGTCAACCATTTGTTGACCTTTTCAAGCAATTCGGGCTCGATATATCTCATAGAGAAAAAATAAGGGCAAAGTTACGTAATCGCATAGTGAATAGAGCAAGAACAATATCGATAAATCAGACTAAATCCTCTCAAAATGTTACAGAAATAAGTAATCTTTTGTCGGTTTTCACTTATTCCCTTTTAGCTCCCGGTAGTTTTATGAAAAACGAACAGTCATGTATAAACGATTACTTCTCATCCTGTTACTGGCCGCTGGCTGTAATACGGACGACAAACCCATCGATCAGGTCCTGAACGATGTGGAGTACGGAGCAGTGGTCAGGACTCTGCAATTCAATCAGGCAGAGTTCTATGTCAATCAACCGGACGGTATTTTTAGTGTGGACATCGAGATCCAGGATGAACTCAACGGAGGTTTGCTGGAGCGCTTAGACCTCTATGTCAGTTTTGTAGATAATTCTGGTACGACCAATAGTTTGGTCAGCCAGGAGTTCTCTGCCGGTAGTATACCTGCTTCAGATTTCGGACGTCAAGGCAATGACGGCTTGCCCAACCTGACCTTGGAATTTCAATTCTCCGATCTGGCCGGTATAGTCGGCGTACCCGTTGGGCAGATCCAGTGTAAGGACCAATTCCTCCTTCGTGTGGATCTGGTCCTGACGGACGGGCGAAGTTTCTCTACCGGTAGCGCGAGTTCATTCATCATCGCCTACGAGACCTTTTTCAGTTCTCCTTACTGCTACACCATCAATGTAGTAGAGCCCATAGATAAGGATCTCTATCTGGGAACCTACCGGTATGAGAGTCTGGTAGATGGACCGCTGGGAGGCCCAACCTTTATTCCCGAAGGATTGGTTGAGGTATTTAAAGGACATTCCAACAATGTTCGGTATATCCCTTTGAAACATCTCCTCTCTCACCCTTCAAACGAACTACCCCGCAATTACTATTTCACCATCGCCTGCGACGAATCTGTCTTTGGGAAAAATCAATTGTCCAGTGTGATTGCTTATTGTAGTGTCAGCGGAGCCCCAATTCTTCTGGGACCTGATGAAGAGAATGCCCCGATCAACCCCTTGGATGACAGTGTGTTCGAGTTATGGCTGGTAGAAGGATATGAAGGTTGGGACGGTGAATGCGGATTCGGTACTGCACCTTCCCGCTTAAGGTTTACGAAACAGTAAAGCAGTTCTTATATTTGTTTATTGCTATGTTGAAAACCTCTAAGACCTCTTTGTTACTGTTGCTTTTGGCATTTCCCCTGCAACTGCTTGCTCAGCGGGAAGCGGCCAATTGGTATTTTGGAACCAAGGCAGGACTGACCTTTAATTCTGGTGAGGCTGTTCCACTGTTAGATGGAGAATTGGATACTCTAGAGGGTTGCGAATCTATCTCCAATGCCAATGGCGATCTGCAATTCTATACCGATGGGAAAGTGGTCTTTACCAGGAATCATCAGATCATGCCCAATGGAGAAGGATTGCTGGGAAGTGTAAGTTCTACCCAGTCCGCCCTTGTGGTTCCAAAACCAAAAAGTAATTCCATCTACTACATTTTTACTGCGGACGACGTTCGTTCTTATCAAACTAATGACGGGGATGGCGATGGATTCAATTATTCTGTGGTCGATATGAGCCTTAACGGAGGCCTGGGGGATGTGGTGGAGAAGAATATCCAGTTGCTGGACAACGGATCGGAGAAAGTAACCGCGGTGGGGAAGGCAGATGGGCAGGATTTTTGGGTGGTAACCCACTACCGCGATTCTTTTTATGCCTATGAGATCACCGAGGATGGAGTTAACGAAACCCCTGTAGTGAGTGTAATTGGTCCCAATGTATCCGATTTCAACAATTTTCGCGGAGCCATGAAGTCGTCTCCTGTAGGCGACCGGATCGCTATATGCCATACCATTTTCGAGCCCTCCTACAGAGGTGAATTAAGGCTCTATGATTTTGATCGGGAAACAGGGGTGTTGTCCAACGAATTGTTGGTGGATGAGAGCCTGGTGTATTACGGAGTAGAGTTTTCCTCTAATTCCAAGCAACTTTTTGCCAGTGGTAAGATCTTCGATCCAGCACAAGACCGAACCACCCAGATCAATGTGGTGCAATTCGATCTTACAGCCCCGAATATCACGAGTACGCTTTTCACACAAGCCAGCATTACGAACAATTTCCAAGGTGATCTGGCGGGAAGTCTCCAAATTGCCATCAATCGGAAGATCTATCACTCCATCCCGGCCGTCAGTTTAAGCGTGATCAATTCTCCGAATAATTACGGCCTTGATGCCGATTTCAGGGCTTTCGATGTGACCCTGGGTGGCAGAACGTCAAAATTTGGTCTACCCCCTTACATCCAATCATTCTTTGAGAGCGTAGTGCGTGCAGAACAATTCTGCTTTGGGGATGAGACCCAATTCTTTATAGAGACGGACGAACCCATTGATAGCATCTCCTGGAATTTTGGCGATCCGGCTAGTGGAGCGAACAATAACTCAACTTTGCTGGAGCCAACCCATGTATTTAGCTCTACAGGTGTGTTTACGGTCACCATCGATGTGAATTTTCAAAATGGAGTTTCCAAGACCTTTATCGAGTTTATTGAGATCGCGGATTCGCCCCAGGTGAATCCATTTGTGGATCTGGTGCAGTGCGATGTGGACGGAAATGATGACGGTCGGTCGATTTTCAACCTCAATGAGGCAATCCCACTTTTGGTAGATAATCCATTAGGTTATACCGCCAATTTCTTTCTTACCCTTGATGATGCGATCGAGAACGCTCAGAACATTGACCCTATCGGATATGCCAATACCGAGGATGGTCAGATCATCTATGCCAGGGTGTTCCAGGATGCGCTCTGTTTTGAGATCGCTGAGGTCCGCCTTCTGGTAGAGCCAATGTCCCAATTAGAAGACCGAGTGATGCCTGCCTGTAACAGAAGTGCAGGGCCACTGGTGGTGATCATCGAAGTGGGTGATCTGTTGGAGACCTTGTCAGAAGAATTCCCCGGTTCGGATATCACCTTCTTCCCAACCCGCCAGGATGCGCTGTTGGAAACCGAGGTGGTCACGGACGAATTCCGCATCCCTATAACCGCTGCTCCGGAGATCTACTTTCGGGTGGAAGACCTCAATGCCTGTGCCTTTATTGGAAAGATCGATCTCGAAATACTTTTTAGTCCGAACATAGAAGACCAGCAAGTCGTCCTTTGTCCAAATGAGCCCAGTGTGACGATTTCCCCTGGACCCGATTTCTTGCGTTATGAATGGTCTACCGGTGAAACTACACCTAGTATTGATGTATCGGTGCCGGGAACCTATGAAGTTACTGTGTTCAATGGAGCAGATTGTGATGACACAGCAATAATCGAAGTAACACGTCCCGATGTCCCGATGTCCCTGGAGGTTGTTGTCCGTGATTTTAGCGATAACAATCAGATATTAGTAGAGATCGATCAGCCGGATGCCTATCAGTATGGCCTGGATGATAACGCCTTGCAATCCAGTCCTGTGTTTGACGACCTGGCTGTGGGACCCTATACAGTCTTTGTCTGGCGGGAGGGCTGTCTGATCTACGAGGAGACTGTCCTGGTGGGTGGACCACCCAATTTCTTTACCCCGAACAATGATGGCTTCCACGACCTCTGGCAGATAACAGCCCGAAGGGAATTACAAGATGCCCGGATCTCCATTTTCGATCGGTTCGGTAAAATGATCAAACAGATGCGGGGAGACAATATGGGTTGGGATGGTACTTACCTGGGTAACCCTTTGCCATCCAGCGACTACTGGTATAGGATTGTACTCAATGATGGCAGAACAGTTACGGGTAATTTTAGCCTGAAACGTTAAGGGTTTCGTTGATCAGATAGTTGGGACCGCTTCTTTTGGTGCGCAGTATTAACTCGCCAATAAAACCGGCCAGGAACAATTGAGTTCCTAAGATCATAGCAGTCAGTGCGATGAAGAATTCCGGACGCTCCGTGATCAATCGACCTGTAGGGTCCAGAAAGAGCTTGTCTATTCCCAGATAAACTGAGAATCCAAAACCGATAAAGAGCATAAAAGCACCCCAGGCACCAAACAGGTGCATGGGCCGGCGACCGAAGCGCGAAAGGAAGGAAATCGTGATCAGGTCCAGGAAACCTCGTATGAATCGTTCAGTACCAAACTTTGTCTTGCCGTATTTCCTCGCCTGGTGAGTGACTACTTTTTCACCTATTCGGTCAAAACCGGCGGTCTTGGCCAGTACAGGTATATAGCGGTGCATTTCGCCGGTAACCTCAATATTCTTGACAACTTCGTTCTGATAGGCTTTGAGCCCGCAGTTGAAGTCGTGCAATTTGACCTTGGAGGTCTTGCGAGCTGCGAAATTGAAAAGTTTTGACGGCAGATTCTTACCCAATAAAGGATCAAAGCGTTTCTTCTTCCAGCCGCTGACCAATTGGTAATTGTCCTGGGTGATCATGCGGTAGAGTTCCGGTATCTCTTCCGGGTTGTCCTGCAGATCAGCGTCCATGGTGATCACCACATCACCTTGGGCTCTTGCAAACCCGGCGTGCAACGCCTGGGATTTACCAAAGTTCTTTTGGAAACGGATCCCTTTGATATGGGCATCCTCCCTGGCCATTTCACAGATCAGGGACCAGGAGTCATCTGTGCTGCCATCGTCAATGTAAAGTACTTCATAAGAAAAACCATTGGACTGCATAACAGATTCAATCCAATGGTTCAGTTCTTTCAGTGATCCTTCTTCGTTCAGAAGAGGAATGACGATGGAAATATCCATAGATCGGTTTAGTTCTCCGGACGATTTTGTTTCATGATCAAACCGGCGATCAACGAAATGATAAAGCCAAAGAACAAACTGGCAACAATGCCAAAGGCAGCCATGATAGCCGGACTCATCATCTTCTCGGTGATAGACATGGCGGTTTCTACCTCATCACTGGTCATTTCTGGATTCTGCTCTAGCATATTTTCCCGAGTTCTTTCCAGCATGTTTACTACGAAGTCTGGTTCGATGAAGTTTATAAATATGTAATTAAATAGAATACCGATGATCCCGGCAACAACCGATATGGCCAGACCCGTTTTAAGGGCATCTCCCAAGCTTAAGAAGCCATCACCGGTACTTTTAAACGCCTTGAGACCATATACGATGGCCAGGGTCATGATCACGAAATTCCCCACTGATTGCCACCAGGGTTGTTCGTAGGTCATACCCATCACGTCAACGATGACAGACAGGGCAATTGTACCCAAGGCCATATACAGGCCATAATTCAATGCAATTTTTTTAACAGAAGCTTTGTTGGTTTCCATGAGATAGTCGTTTATTGTGGGCCAAAGTGGCCGAAGTTGTTCGGTTGGTTAGTAAACAAAGATAGCAAAACGTTACGGCCACAACTTTTAATTTTAAAAATTGAAATAAATTATTGCCGTATTTATAGAAATACTTAAATTTGCACACTCAAAAATTTGAGGTTTAGTAAAACACCCGAAAGATGAAAACAGGAATTCACCCCGAAAGTTACAGGCTAGTTGCCTTCAAGGATATGTCCAATGATGATGTATTCATTACTAAGTCCACTGCCGATACCAAGGAGACCATCGAGATCGAAGGGGTTGAGTATCCCCTGGTCAAACTAGAGATCTCCCGTACTTCTCATCCGTACTACACAGGTAAACACAAATTGGTTGATACCGCCGGACGGATCGATAAGTTCAAGAACAAATACGCCAAGTTCAAAAAAGCGCCTAAGACTGAGGAGTAAGTCGCGTTTTCACTTAGCAGAAAGTATAGAAAGCCTTCGTTATCGAAGGCTTTTTTCGTTAGTTTTGGTCATGAAAAAGCCCAATCCGTTGTCATGAATTACGTCCTGTTCGATTCTGCAGTCCGAGACCAGCTGTTGCCCTTTACCTTTACCCGTCCTGTGGCTGATATTCGTGTGGGTATCGATACCTTGAGGGAAAAGTGGGAGGACTATTTGGAGGAGACCACCTGGACGCAAACTGAGGATTACTTGAGTGCTAAGTGGCCAATCCGATTAGCATCGGACAATATTTTTGTAGATCCTTCATTTGTACCGGATAAGAGTTTGACGGAGGCTGTCTCTGCGCTGGAAAAAGGACAGGGACTCTATTTGGGGGATGAATTGATTGCGTTTAGGAATGATGTGTTTGATACCCAGGCAATTGATCAGCAAATCGTCTATACTGGCTCTGAGGTTGTCCGAATTGCACATACCTGGGATATCTTTTCCAAAAATCATGGGATCATTGCGGCGGACTTTGACCGCATCACCTCAGGACGGGAATCACAAGCTATTCCACATGGAGTTACCCGCCTGGGAGATCACGCGGTCTTTGTTGAAGCCGGGGCCAAATTGCCATCATGTTCATTAAATACGACGGATGGCCCGATCTATATTGGCAAGGATGCGGAGATCATGGAGGGCTGTTTGATTAGAGGGCCGTTTGCGCTCTGTGAGGGGCCATTCTCAAGATGGGGGCCAAGATCTATACCGGTACAACCGTAGGGCCATTCTCCAAAGTAGGAGGAGAGGTTAATAATTCGGTGCTGTTTGCCTATTCCAATAAAGGCCATGACGGTTTCCTGGGAAATTCTGTTTTGGGCGAATGGTGTAACCTGGGTGCAGATACCAATACGTCCAATATGAAGAACAACTATACCGAGGTCAG
Organism: Aureitalea marina; assembly: GCF_002943755.1. NCBI lineage: Bacteria > Pseudomonadati > Bacteroidota > Flavobacteriia > Flavobacteriales > Flavobacteriaceae > Aureitalea > Aureitalea marina. Next base: position 1,429,697 of record NZ_MQUB01000001.1, on the reverse strand, counting down.
GCTTTGGGATTACTCTTCAGGTCGTTTTGCCCCAACAGGTCTGCAGTTCTGTGGGTTGATGATGGGCGATCATAGCAAGACGGGTATCAATACCATGCTGAATACAGGTACGGTGATAGGAGTTAGTTGTAATGTATTTGGCAGTGGTTACCCCCGAAATTTCATCCCGAGTTTTTCCTGGGGCAGTGGAGCCGGAATGTCTGCATATCGAACATCCAAGGCCTTTGAAACTGCTAAGGCCATGATGGAGAGAAGAAATGTGGAATTTGACCAAAAAGAAGCCGACATTCTGAGTCATGTCTTTGAATTGACCAGCGGATATCGGCGTTATTGATCTAAGTTCACAACAGGGCCAGGGCAATTAATAGCCCAATGAACAGGAAAGCCATAATTCCAACCAAAATGCGATTGTGTCTTTCCGACTTTTGACGCCCCATTTCTAACCGCTTTCTAAATCGTTGGAATTCTCGAGGGCTCATTTTTTTGTGATCCACAAAATCACCGTATGTCGGATTGAACCTCTTCTTTTCCTTGTCGAAAGCTGTTGTACGTTCTCTTTTGTTATTCTTGAGGGATGTGATCATCCCATTGACAAAACCACCTAACATAATTCTAAGTTTTAATGGGTTAAACACTAATTTGATACCTACTGCAGAAAGGTTAATGGAGTCCTGACCATAGTCAGGAATACTTCTGAATCCCTAAAGGGAATGAGATGATCGATAATTTGATGATGAAATGCTGTGGTCTGGGAGATCACGGGACCATCGTAAGTCGATTGGTATTTGTGTTCTTGGAAGGGATCCTATGGGATCGTTTACCAGACGAATTTGTACTATTAGTCGTACAAGGCTCGATTTAGTTACCCTAGTTTGCTGGGTTTTTTTGTACTCTCTTGAGAAACAGGAAATTCTGCGGATTGATTCCCAATCCACTTACATCTTTGCGGACAAAACGGATGGCCATGTCATAGTATAAGGGAACGACAGGGGCTTCCGATATGATGAGGGAATCCATTTTGGTGTACAGCAAACGGCGTTCTTCTATTTGGTTCACCAGCAGCGATTCCTGATACAGACTGTCCAGAACCGGATTTCGGTAGTGCATGTAATTGGGACCGTTTGGGGTAAAGTTGGGTGAATAGAACAGGGAGAGGTAATTCTCTGCATCCGGATAATCCGCAACCCAACTGGCACGGAAAACATCCAGTTCTCCGCTACTTTTCATTTGCCTGAGGGTAGAGGGCGGCATTACATCGACCTTGACTCCAATCCCGATCTTCTCCAGTTCTCGCTGAATGTATTCACAGATGTCCAAATACTGACTATTGGTTCCGATCACGATCTCTGGCTTATTGTCGCCGGTTTCCAGCTTGTATTGTTCTACTAATTCCCAGGCCTTATCCGGCTGGTAATCATAACCGGGGATAGGCAAATAACCCGGGAGGCCCTTAGGGATGAATCCAGCGGTTGCAGGGATTCCCATGCCATTACGTAGGTAGGTTACCATTTTTGCCCGGTCGAAACCGTAATTAACGGCCTGCCTGATAAGGGGAGATTGGATCTCTGGTGTGCTGGCACCCAGGAAAAAGCCTAAGTATTCTGTATTTAGATAAGGAGAGGTGATCAAATTGACATCTTCTGTGTAGCGGTCTTGTAATTGTCCTGAGGTTGTCAGGATCTCGTCCTTATAAGAGTTGTCCAGACCGGAAATGAAATCGATCTTGCCTTGGGCAAACTGCAGGAATTCACTTTGCTTATCTGGCAGGAATGTAATGGCAACGGCTTCCAGATACGGCAGCTGATTCCCCACTGCATCGGTTTCAAAATAGTCGTTGTTCTTTCGGAAAACCAATTTGATGTTCTCTTCCCAAAGCTTGAATTTAAAGGGGCCTGTCCCCACCGGATTACTGCGGAATTCTGAGCCATAATACTCAACTGCTTCCCGGGGTACCACCGAGCAATATCGCATGGAAAGGAGCCCCAAGAAAGCGGGGAAGGGCTGTTTCAAGCGAATGGAAAGGACAAAATCATCCTCTGCCTTGTAGTCCAGTACATTATTGAGCACCCAACTTCCAGGTGAAGCGACCTTGGGGTCTAATAAACGGTCAAAACTGTACACAAAGTCAGCCGCTTTGACCAGGCGTGTAGAATCGGGACCGAAAACTGCGTTTTTGTGAAAATAGACATCCTCTCGTAGAAAGAACCGATAGGTTTGTGTGCTATCGTCAATTTCCCAGCGCCAGGCAATATCGGGTCGGATGTTCAGGGAATCGTCCAGCTGAACCAGCCCATTAAACAATTGATTGGAAGGCCAGATGTTCTGTGGATTTCTAGCAAAGGCGGGATCCAGAGAACTGATGTTGCTGTGCTCGTTATACCTAAACACCAGATGATCGGGCATGGGCTTCGGACGATCGGAACATGCAGCCAGCATCACACCTACAATCAGTAAGGCAATTAACTTTCTAAACAATCCTACAATAATGGGAAAACAGGGCACGATTCAAAGGTAAGCGATTATGGTTAATCGTTAGTCGTTATTCGTTAATCGACTTACTTGTTTTACTGTTTATCCACCACCAGGTAACAAAGTGGACTTTTATGAATCTGGTAATTGAATACTTAAATCCCGATGGACCAGAGATGAACAGTTTGGCTTGAATGATCTGTGATGCTAAATTGACCCCGGGAGGGGTTAGGGGCCCCAACGTAGAGTGAATCGCTAATGGTAAGTCGAATTCGTCGATATTACTAACTACTAACTACTAACTACTAACTACTAACTACTAACTACTAACGACTAACGACTAACGACTAACGACTAACTACTAACGACTAACGACTAACGACTAACGACTCACCGCTCACCACTCACCACTCACCACGCACTGCTCACTGCTCAACCGCCAGAGGGTCACGCTCTTCACCCAAAAATTCCCTACCTTTGCCCCTCATTTTCAAGGCATGAACGGGCAAAAAAAAGTTGCATTTCACACCCTGGGTTGCAAGCTGAATTTCAGTGAGACTTCTACCATTGCGCGTGGCTTTGAGCAAGAAGGATTCCAACGTGTTTCCTTTGACCAGTGGGCCGATATCTACGTGATCAATACCTGCAGTGTGACAGACAATGCAGACAAGCGTTTTAAGACCACTGTGCGTCAGGCACAGAAAGTGAATCCTGAGGCTTTTATTGCTGCGGTTGGCTGTTATGCCCAACTCAAGCCTGAGGAATTAGCCGCCGTAGATGGTGTTGATCTGGTCCTTGGAGCGACAGAGAAATTCAAATTGACCGATTATCTGAATGATCTTTCGAAGAAGGACATCGGAGAGGTACATTCCTGTGAGATCAGCGAGGCCGATTTCTATGTGGGTAGTTATTCCATCGGGGATAGAACCCGCGCTTTTTTAAAGGTCCAGGACGGTTGCGATTATAAATGTACCTACTGCACCATTCCGTTGGCTCGCGGGATTTCCAGAAGTGATACCCTTGAAAATGTGCTGAAAAATGCTGCCGATATCTCTGCACGGGGCATCAAGGAGATCGTTCTGACAGGTGTAAATATTGGGGATTATGGTAAGGGAGAGTTCGGCAATAAGAAGCACGAACATACCTTTATGGAGCTCTGCAAGGCATTGGATGAGGTTCCGGGCATCGAACGGCTTCGGATCTCTTCCATAGAACCGAATTTACTCAAGAACGAATTAATCGATTTTGTAGCGGGCTCCAAAACCTTTGTTCCTCACTTTCACATTCCGCTGCAGAGCGGGAGCAATGAAATCCTCGGGTTGATGCGCCGACGCTATCAGCGAGAATTATATTTGGATAGAGTGACCAGGATCAAAAAGGTGATGCCAGATGCATGTATAGGGGTAGATGTGATCGTCGGTTTCCCGGGAGAAACGGACGAGCACTTCCTGGAGACCTATCATTTCCTCAACGAATTAGATATCTCTTATCTGCATGTTTTTACCTATTCTGAGCGGGATAATACTGTAGCTGCAGATATGGAAGGCGTTGTTCCCAAGGATGTACGTCACAAACGCTCTAAAATGCTACGGGGCTTATCGGTCAAGAAGAGACGTGCGTTTTACGAAAGTCAGTTGGGAACTGCACGCAAAGTTATTTTCGAAGGAGAGAACAAAAAAGGATACATACAGGGTTTTACCGAGAATTATGTGCGTGTCAAGGCACCTTGGGATCCAGCCTTGGTAGGGAACATACTGCCGGTAGAGTTGACGGAGATAGATGCAGACGGTGCTGTTCGTTTTAACCTTGTTCCGGAAACTGTTCTAAGCTGATTGCATGACCACTTTATTGATCATCCTGGGAATTACCGTTATACTGTTCATCAGCGGTAAGTTTCCACCGGATATCGTTGCCCTTCTCTCCATGATCTCCCTTTATCTCTTTGGGATCATCGATATAGGTGAGGCCCTAAGCGGTTTCAGCAATACCACCGTTGTGATGATCGCAGCGCTTTTCATTATCGGTGAGGGGCTTTCCAGGACGGGCTGGACGGCATTGGCTGGACAGAAATTCGTCCAATGGGCGCGAAATCGAGTTCCAAGATTATTGATTATTATCACAGCAGGATCAGGGATACTCTCCGGTTTTGTTAGTAATACTGGAACGGTTGCAACGCTATTACCTGTTACCATTGGTGCGGCCTGGAACGCTGGAACAGTACCTTCCAAGATGCTAATTCCCATGGCCTTTGGGTCTAACACTGGTGGCCTTTTAACGCTTACGGGGACGCCTCCCAATATAATTGTTAACGATGCCTTGATCGATTATCAGGGAGCGGGCTTCAGTTTCTTCGAGTTTGCCATGATCGGTATTCCGTTGCTGTTGATCACCATCCTCTACTTTCGCTATATCGGTTTTAGATTATTGCCCACTTATCAGACCAAGAATCGTCCGGTTAGCCTGGATGACGAGATGGTTAAGTGGATGGACGCTTATAAGATTGAGGATAATTATTTCCGCCTTCGCGTGCGCAGTGGTTCGCCTTGGATCAACACAAAATTGGGTGAGTGGAATTTAAAGGAGGATCACGATCTGGCTGTGATCCGGATAAAGAGGAGACACCCCAAACCACTTAGGGGAGTACCGGCTTTCGAGGAGTTGCCGATATGTGATACCACACTGCGGTATCACGATATCTTAATGGTTAAGGGAAATCCAGAGACGGTCAATAAGCTCATGCTAAAATATCGCCTGGGTCTGCTACCAGTTGGCGCCGTGGACCAGGAGCTCAAGTCCAATTTACTTAGCAGAGAGATCGGAATTACAGAGTTCATGGTTACCCCAAAATCGGTCATTGCAGGAAGGATGACGAGTCTTGGCAGCTTTTTCGAACGCTTTCAGATTCAGTTGCTGGCCGCCTCAAGGAATAACAAGCCGCTAACAGATAAGTAAATTCGGGTGAGAGCGGGTGACGCTCTCCCGGTTAGAGGGAGTTGGGAGAGTATATTCGAGCTTAAAAAGCAATACAAGCATCTGGTAGTCTGTGGTAGCCCAGAAGGTTTAGCAAAGAATGTTATCCAACTGAACTTCAACTCATACCTGGCCTTGGGAATCCTGATGCTGATGATTGTGATGTTAGTGTTAAACGTTTTTCCGGGTGCCATTACTACCTTGATTTGTGCAGGACTGATGATTCTCAGTGGCTGTGTCCCGGTTTCGGTAGCGTACAAGGGGATTAGCTGGACCAGTGTGGTCATGATCGCGGCTATGATCCCCATGGGAATTGCTTTGCAAAAGACAGGTGCAGCTCAGACGGCGGCAGAGTCTCTGGTTGTTACAGCAGGGGAATTGGGCCCGATCTACCTCCTGGCCAGTATCTTTTTGTTGACCAGTTTGTTTAGTCAAACCATCAACAATTCAGCCACAGCCGTCCTGATGGCCCCGATCTCTTTATTGGCTGCTATGGCCATAGGCGCTTCTCCGGAGCCATTCCTGATTGTAGTTGCCATCAGCGCATCTACGGCCTTTCTGACCCCAATAGGAACCACGACCAATGCCATGGTCATCGGTGCTGGTGGATATAAGTTTGTGGATTATTTACGGGCCGGAGGTCCATTGCTGATCCTCTTCCTCTTTGCCAGTTTGATACTGGTCCCGGTATTTTGGCCTTTCTAATACTTAGATATTGATCCCTACGGGAAGCAAAGCTTTGTAGGTACGACGATTACGTCGCATAAAACCAGCAATCTCAGGGCTGGTAGGAACCAGGCTTATCCCTCTGTCCTTCACTCGTTCGAAAACGGCGCGGATGAAGATTTCCCTAAAACCCTGCTCCTCCATGTCCTCAGGCATGTCGTACTTGGTCAGGAATATCTTCCGGTCTTGCAAAGCATATTCGATCCTCGCCATATTATCTCCAACTTCTAATTCGAATTGACGCAAAAATTCATTGTCCGTAATCACTACATCTTCAATCATGGGAATATTATTTAATTCATGGGTACTTCGATCATCAGGATCTCGGTGCCAGCGGATACATTCAGTTCAATCTCCCCGGTTTCCCAGATGCCCATGGCATCACGTTTCTCCAGGATGTCATCGCCCAAGGTTACCTGGCCTTCAATGACCAGTAAATAAACCCCGTGTCCGGGCTGCTTTACCGCGTAAGTAGTCTGGGTGTCTTCTGTAAAGTTACCCAGGTTAAAGTAGGCTTGTTGGTGGATCCAAAGGTCATTTCCTCCCGCCTCGGATCTAGGGTGGACTACAGTTGAAATCTGGTTGGGTTTGACCAGGGAAGCAATTTTGCGCTGATCGTAGCGAGGAGCCACATTTTGATCTTCTGGCATCACCCAAATCTGGAAGAGTTTTACGGGTTCCTTGGTACTGGCGTTAACTTCGCTATGTTCCACACCACTTCCGGCACTCATGATCTGAATGTCTCCAGATTCGATAACTCCTTCATTACCCATTGAATCCCTGTGCCTAAGTGCACCAGAGCGGGGAATGGTAACGATCTCCATATTTTGATGGGGATGTTTACCAAAACCCATGGCGGGAGCCACAATGTCGTCATTGAGCACACGCAGTTGCCCAAATTGAATGCGGTTGGGATCGAAAAAATTCGCGAAGCTAAATGAATACTTGGCTTGGAGCCATCCAAAATTAGCTGCTCCTCTTGTATTTTCCGGATAAAAAATCTTCTTCATCAGGATACTTTCTATACGACCAGATAGTCCTATATTTATGCCGCAAAGGTACGTTTTTTTAACCGCTTAGCTACATAACAGAGTGTTAAAGGCTTACGACCAGCCGGATAAGATCCCGGTTTATTTTGTTCCTGGACTTGCGGCCGGAGAGGAGATCTTCCGCAATATCCGATTACCTGAGGATACCTATCAGTGGTTCGTTCTGGACTGGCTGATCCCGGGCAAGCGAGAAAAACTTAGTGAGTATGCGGAGCGCATGGCCAATCGAGTCCAGCATGAGAATGCTGTCCTTGTAGGAGTATCATTCGGCGGTGTGGTGGCTCAGGAAATGAGCCGCTATCTCCAACTCAGAAAACTAATCATCATTTCCAGTGTTAAGACCAGGCAAGAAATGCCCAGGCGTTTACACTATGCTAGAATGACACGTGCTTATTACTTAATTCCCACTCGGGCGGTCCTCAGTGCAAAGGATCTGAAAAAGTTCGCCATAGGACCCAGGACCAAAAAAAGGTTGGCCATTTATCAGGAGTATTTGTCGGTCCGAAATCGGTATTATCTAGACTGGGCCATCCGCAATATGGTCTGTTGGAAGCGAACCGTGGCTGATCCTTCCGTAGTGCATATTCACGGTGACCACGACCTGATCTTTCCAATTGAGAATATTGATGGTGTACGAACAGTTGAGAATGGCACTCACGTTATGATCATCAACAAGGGTAGGGTGGTCTCTAACATGATACGCGATATCGTTGAAAACTAGTGGTCTTAAGCTCCCGTTTGTCGGCACGATATTCGCTATCTTTATATCTCAAATTCTATTCGTATGAACCCCTTATCGAAATTGGGCATGATGGCAGCTGTACTGGGGGCGGTCTGGTTGTTTGTAAATGCCGTGCAAGAGCCCCCGACTGATGAGACTTTGGAAAAGAAGATCGTAAACGACTACAACGTCTACGCCTTACCACTGCCGGAGAAGATGGATTTTGCCGGAGAGGCAGTCCCGCTAGACAATCCTGACATCCGCGAGCGTATGGACCGGGAACTACTGGTGAATACCTACTGGCAATCCAATGGTCTGTTACTGGTTAAACGAGCCAATAAATACTTTCCAATTATCGAGCCGCTATTGGAGAAATACGGCATCCCTGACGATTTCAAATATCTTGCTGTTGCAGAAAGTGCCTTACAGAATAATGTTTCTCCTGCAGGTGCAGCGGGATTCTGGCATTTTATGAAAACTACGGGAAGGGAATACGGTCTGGAGATCAATTCTTATGTAGACGAACGCTATAACCTGGAGCTTTCTACCAAGGTTGCAGCTGAGTATTTGAAAAAGTCTAAGGAGCGTTTTGGAACCTGGACACTGGCCGCAGCAGCTTACAATGCAGGTAATGCTGGTGTTTCCAGACAAATGGAGCGACAAGATGCCTCAGATTATTACGACCTGCTGCTCAACGATGAGACCAGTCGCTATGTATTCCGAATTCTGGCACTAAAAGAGATCCTGTCCAACCCGGTCAAGTATGGTTTCAATTACAGGGACAAGGACCTTTACAGGGCTGTGCCGACCTACAAGGTCAAAGTAGATACCCCAGTCACTGATTTTGCCGCCTTTGCCCGTAGGTTTGATATCAATTATAAGATCCTGAAGATTCACAATCCCTGGCTGCGTGAAACCTACCTGAAGAATGCATCGGGAAAGGAATATTATATCGAGATACCGGAAAAAGGGTATTATAGCACGGGTAAATAATTGACTATGAATTTAACGATACTGATCTCACTCATCCTGATCGGGTTACTTGCTGGGATGTTCAGTGGGTTTATGGGTGTTGGTGGTGGTGTAGTCATGATCCCACTGATGATACTATTACTAGGTTTTAACCAGCATCAGGCCCAGGGAATGAGTTTGGCAGTTTTGGCCGTCCCGGTCACTTTTATTGCTGCTTACAACTACCACCAGGCAGGGCATTTGATCAATTGGAAGTACGCCCTGATCATTGCACTTTGTTTCGTCGTTGGTGGATGGTTGGGGTCTAAATTAGCCATCAAGCTGGACCAAACCCTATTGAAGAAGATCTTCGCTTTTGTGCTACTGATCGCAGCGGTTAAGTTGTTCTTTGGGAAATAAGCCTAGCGCATGCGCTTGCTACGGTGATGAGGTTGACCAAATTGCTGTCGCGGCATATTGGCTCGCTTCATTTGTTGTTGCATCATTTTGATCTGTTCCGTCAACATATTGTGCTTGTCTAGCTTTTTAGCCTCGCTGAGTAAGGTCTGAGCCTCCCGCTTGCGGTTCTTGCTCATTGCTATCCCTGCCAGGTTCAATTTAGCCATAGCCATATCCGCACTCATCGAGAGTCCCAGGTTAACGGCTTTTTTGAAGAGTTTTTCTGCCTCGTTCATATTGGTCTGAGAGACCATAAGCCCGTTTAGGTAGAAGTAGTAACCTTGTTGCTTTCTAACCAGGCATTGTTCAGGGTTTGGAATTTTGTCCAACCATTTTTTGGCTCCTTCGAAATCTTGTTTTCTGAGTCTTAGGAAAGCCAGCAGTATCATTTCATTCTTGAAGTAAAGAAGAACAAACATTCCGGCTAGTAGGATAAACATGATCCCATTTCCAATCTCGGATTCCACAAATTGCCAAACTGCCAGGGCGATAGACAGAATGGCAAGGACAAGTTTTATATTTTTGTTGAACATAATGCTGCGTTAAGCGGGGAGCAAAGTTATGAAAATCTACCCGAAATAATTTGCTCAAGCTGCTTGTCTAAGTAAAAAATGGTCGTATATTTGCACCCGACTTTTAGAAAAGGTCCGTCGAGTTAACGAACGATTATTCAGAAGATTTAGTTAGAGTAAAATGAAAAGGACATTCCAACCCTCTAAGAGAAAGAGAAGAAATAAACACGGTTTCCGGGAGCGTATGGCTTCTGTAAACGGAAGAAAAGTGTTGGCTTCGCGTCGCGCGAAAGGTCGAAAGAAATTGTCCGTATCTTCTGAGCTCCGCCACAAGAAATAATGTTGATAACTGATACATAAAAAGGTGTTGTTTTTAAGAGCAACACCTTTTTTTTATGCCTTGATGGCCCTATTTTTAATGCGCTAAAAAAGAAAAATCCTCATGCCGAAAAACAACGATCTAAAATCCATTCTAATTATTGGCTCAGGTCCTATCATCATTGGTCAGGCCTGTGAATTTGACTATTCGGGATCGCAGTCGCTTCGCTCACTTCGGGAGGATGGTATTGAGACCATCCTGATCAATTCCAATCCGGCGACCATCATGACCGATCCTTCCATGGCCGATCACGTCTACCTGTTGCCATTGAACACCAAGTCCATTGTCAAGATACTGAAGGAACACCCTCAGATCGATGCCGTATTGCCAACCATGGGAGGGCAAACCGCATTGAATCTCTGCATAGAGGCCGACGAAAAGGGTATTTGGGAGGATTTTGATGTGGAGATCATTGGAGTGGATATCGATGCCATCAACATCACTGAAGACAGGGACCAGTTTAAGGCCCTGATGCTGGAGATCGGCATTCCGGTAGCACCGGCCAAGATCGCCAACTCGTACCTGACCGGGAAAGAGATCGCCCAGGAATTCGGATTCCCACTGGTTATCCGTCCATCCTTTACCCTGGGAGGAACAGGAGCATCTTTCGTACATACCGAGGACCAATTCCAGACACTGCTTACCCGAGGTCTGGAAGCATCTCCGATCCACGAGGTATTGATAGACAAGGCGCTTTTGGGATGGAAAGAATACGAGTTGGAGTTACTTCGGGACAAGAATGACAATGTGGTCATTATCTGTACCATCGAGAACATGGACCCCATGGGGATCCACACCGGAGACTCCATTACCGTTGCCCCAGCCATGACCCTCAGTGATACGGCCTACCAGCGGATGCGGGATATGGCCATCCACATGATGCGAAGTATAGGAGACTTTGCCGGAGGATGTAATGTACAGTTCGCCGTAAGTCCGGACGAGAAAGAAGATATCATTGCCATCGAGATCAACCCGCGGGTGAGCCGATCATCGGCCCTGGCGTCCAAGGCAACCGGATATCCAATTGCCAAGATAGCCTCTAAACTGGCCATCGGTTATACCTTGGACGAATTAGAGAATCAGATCACCAAATCCACCTCGGCCCTTTTCGAGCCCACCTTGGACTATGTGATCGTTAAGATACCACGCTGGAACTTCGACAAGTTTGAAGGTTCTGAGCGTACACTGGGACTACAGATGAAATCTGTGGGAGAGGTGATGGGAATTGGGCGTTCCTTCCAGGAAGCACTTCACAAGGCCACTCAGTCCCTGGAAATCAAACGAAATGGCCTGGGAGCCGATGGTAAGGGATACACCGACTACGAGCAGATCCTGGAGAAATTGCAATACGCGAGCTGGGATAGGGTTTTTGTAATCTACGACGCCATTCAGATCGGAATTCCACTGAGTCGTATCCACGAGATCACTAAAATCGATATGTGGTTCCTCAGACAGTATGAGGAATTATTCATGTTGGAGAAGGAGATCTCACAGTACAATATTGAAACCTTACCTCGCGAGTTGCTTTTGGAAGCCAAGCAGAAAGGGTATGGAGATCGACAGATAGCCCACATGCTGGAGTGCCTGGAGAGTCAGGTATACAAGTTGCGGGAAGAAATGAAGATTCAACGGGTCTACAAATTGGTAGATACCTGTGCGGCCGAGTTCCGTGCCGAGACACCGTACTACTATTCGACCTTCGAAAGCGAGGTGGAAACAGCAGACGGGGAACGCTATTCGGAAAACGACAGTGAGGTGACAGATCGGAAAAAGATCATTGTTCTTGGATCTGGCCCAAACCGGATCGGGCAGGGGATCGAGTTTGATTACTGTTGTGTACACGGGGTGTTAGCCGCTTCGGAAGTGGGTTATGAGACCATTATGATCAACTGTAATCCAGAAACAGTATCCACAGATTTTGATGTGGCCGACAAACTTTATTTCGAGCCTGTTTTCTGGGAGCACATTTACGATATTATCCGCCACGAAAAACCAGAAGGTGTCATCGTTCAGTTGGGAGGGCAAACTGCTTTGAAACTGGCCGAGAAACTAGATCGTTACGGAATCAAGATCATGGGAACGTCGTTCCAGTCACTTGATCTGGCAGAGGATAGAGGTAGCTTCTCAACCCTTCTAAAGGACAACAATATTCCTTACCCGGAGTTCGGAACTGCCGAAACCACGGACGAGGCTCTAGCCCTGGCCGATCAACTGGATTTCCCATTACTGATCCGTCCATCCTACGTATTAGGAGGGCAGGGGATGAAGATCGTGATCAACAAGAAGGAACTGGAAGCCCACGTGGTGGATCTGCTCAGAAAGATCCCAAACAATAAACTCCTGCTAGACCATTACCTAGATGGTGCCATTGAAGCCGAGGCAGATGCCATCTGCGATGGAGAGAATGTCTATATCATCGGTATCATGGAGCACATTGAGCCTTGTGGTATCCATTCCGGAGATTCCAACGCAACACTGCCTCCATTTAACCTGGGAGAATTTGTGATGCAGCAGATCAAGGATCACACTAAGAAGATTGCACTGGCCCTGAATACGGTTGGCCTGATCAACATTCAGTTTGCCATCAAGGATGACAAGGTGTACATCATTGAGGCCAACCCGAGAGCCTCTCGGACGGTACCTTTTATCGCCAAGGCCTATGGAGAGCCATACGTAAATTACGCTACCAAGGTGATGCTAGGGGAGAACAAGGTCACAGACTTTGACTTCAACCCTGAGCTGGAAGGCTATGCCATCAAGCAGCCGGTCTTCAGTTTCAATAAGTTCCCGAATGTGAACAAGCAATTAGGGCCGGAAATGAAGAGTACGGGAGAGAGCATACTCTTTATAGACGGATTAAGAGATGATGAATTCTACGAACTCTATTCCAGAAGAAAAATGTACTTGAGTAAATAAGACTCCAATGAAGTGAAAAAAAAGGGACCGAATCGGTCCCTTTTTTTCGTTGCTGTATTAGGCAATATATTTTTAAGCGACTAGTCGTCTCCGCGATCCATTTGGTAAGCGATCCAACGGCCTGAACCCGTTACCTCAGTTGTGTATACCAGCGAGACCGATCCTTGTCCATCCCGGGTTCTGCCGGAACTGTTATTTTTTCGTAGTTTATCGTGCTCTATAAATCGGAGTATTCGATTTCCTAAACTCGAACCGTTGTCATTGAACTCGATATCAATATCGTCATCGGTATCGTTCAATATAATGATGTGCCTACCTTCTGTACCTCCTTGAATTCCCGTTAGATCTATATCATTACTGGAATTTTGTAGGATAAACATATTCACATCTGCATTTGCTCCATCTAGGTCGAGATCCAAATCGTCTACATCGCCGCTCACACCACCAAGATCGATTGCTCTCACAACGAATGTGGTGCTTCCGCCGCCTCCGCTATTGGTGATATTAATGTCTCCACCGCTATCAATACTGATATCGCTACCACCACCAACTCCAACTACTGTTCCGTCGGCTTCTTGGTATAGAAAGCGTCCTCCGGAAAAACCGGCTCCGGTTGGATCCAGATCTCTTACACGAAGTTTACCATTGACATCAAGTGTCCTTTGAGGGTCAGTCGTATTAATTCCGACTTGAGCTAGTGCAGTAAAGGAACTCATTATTAGCGACAAGCTTATTAAGTTGATTTTTTTCATGCTGTTCCTGCTTTCTTTTTCAGCTCTCTCGAGCAGAAATGACTCTACTTTTAGATACAGTACAAAATTAAGATGGACAAGAACGGGGGTGCTCAATTGTCGCTAAAGAGTAATTAAGTGTAGACGAATTGCAATTCAGCTTAGATGAGAAGACTTCTCACTGTAAAGATTTTTGGTAAAAGATGGAACAGGAAAGAAGTAAGGTCCTAATTCTCCACACTTATAAGATACCAGCGACCGGCGAGACTATCATAAACAAACTCCATCGATCCCTCTTGTGTGGTTCTATCATCACCCAGAACGATTATGCGGTTAGCCGCCTGCGAATCACCGTCTTGGTTACTTATGTTCATTTGATGACTTGTCGTATTCACAATAATAATGTGCCTACCGTCTGTACCTCCGTCAATACCCGTAATGGAGAAATTGCGTGTAGCACCATCCAGTATAAACACCACGGCATCTTCATTAGTAGAGCCCAATTCGAGATCAAAGTCATCAAAAGTGTCATTAGCAGCATTGGGGGTTGACACGGTTACGCGCCCAATGGGATACATCTTGGCTCCGCCTGAGTTCACATTTATCTCAAGCCCGCCCCCATCTGTAATATTGATCTCAGAAGGTAATTCGGCGCCTACCACGGTACCGTCGGCTTCGGTAAAAAGGGCTTTTACACCTGTCAAACCTGAGCTGGTCCTGCGAAGGTCTCTTACCATTAATTTACCATTCACATCAAGGTCTCTTTGAGGATCTGTAGTGTTAATTCCTACTTGGGCGGTACCACCCAGCGAGAGGAGGCCGATTACGGCCAAAAGCATAAATTATTTCATTTCCCAACTGCTTTATTTATAGCAATTTAAGGGAATTATCTCTTGAGTTATAACTTATCCGTTAAAGTGTAAAAAAAGACGAAAACATACCGCGGTTTGTAGGAAAAGTAACTACTTTTTACCATCCCTGTTTTGTTGGAGAAGATTTGGTCCCAATAATAAAAGGAATACAACTTGCAAATCTAAAAATGGCTACAGGGTGCAGATCTATTTAATCTGTAGATTCCATTTGTACTATATTCCAATGGCCGGAGGTGGAGATCGCGGTAGAATATATGAGCAAGCAAGAACCGTATCTGTTCATTTCTGTTTCCGAAGAATAAATGTAGAGCTTATTCCCATCGGTCGCCTCGGCTTTATCCTCTTCGAATTTTATTTTGGCGTCGGAATCATTTATGAGCCTAATCCGTCGACCTTCAGTACCTCCCTGTATGCCCCGGATCTTGAGTTCACCTCCAGACGCCTTGCGGATGATAAAAACGGTAACATCACTATTGTGGCCATCCAAGTCCAGGTCCCAGTTGTTTTTAGTGTCAAATGTCTCTGCACTAAGGACAATTTTCTCCGTCGTTGCTGAACCCAGACTGACTTTCAATTCACCACCGTCTGTCAGACTGAATTCATCTGGTAGATCAGCTCCCAGAACGGTTCCATCAGATTCTGTGAGCAACATTTTAACCCCGGTCTCTCCCGTGCTGGAGCGGCCAAGATCTTGTATCATTATTTTCCCATTGACATCTAGGGTTCTCTGTGGGTTTGTGGTATTAATCCCTACCTGGGCAATAAGATTAAACGTGCAGAGACCTAAAATGGGGATAATCAAAAGATTTTTCATGTCCCAACTGCTTATTGACTCAAAATTATGCAATTGGTTATGAAATAACTAAATGGTTTGGTTAAAGAGCGGATAAATACGATTAACGGTTACATAGTGAAAGAAATCACTGAATTCTGTTACCATGTTTTTCTAAGACCTGCGTATAAAGGAAGATCTCAATTAGTCTTTATTCTCATCCAGTTGGATCAGGTTCCAATGACCTCCTGAATCGGAAATAGCGGTCGAATACACCAAGACACAAGCCCCATAATCGTCCATTTTGTCATCATCCGTATAGATATAGATTCTATTGCCAGGATCTGCTTCCGCTTTGTCTTCTTCAAACTTGATGTTGTAGCCAGAATCATTTATTATTTGTATCCTGCGTCCATCTGTACCTCCCTGTATGCCTCGGATCTTGAGTTCTCCTCCACCGGATGCCTTACGGATGATAATCATTGTTACATCAGTATTGTCGCCATCCAGGTCCAGGTCCCAGTTGTTTTTGGTGTCAAATGTCTCTGCGCTAAGGACAATTTTCTCTGTCGTTGCTGAACCAAGACTGACTTTCAATTCACCACCGTCTGTCAGACTGAATTCATCTGGTAGATCAGCTCCCAGAACGGTTCCATCAGATTCTGTGAGCAACATTTTAACCCCGGTCTCACCGGTACTGGAGCGGCCAAGATCTTGTATCATTATTTTCCCATTGACATCGAGGGTTCTTTGAGGGTTTGTCGTATTTATACCTACTTGGGCGGTAAGACAAAATGAATAGAGACCGATAGCGGCTAATAGTGTAATCTTTTTCATCTCCTAACTGCTTTTGTGCAAAAAATTTAAATTTTATGATTAAAGTAATATGTGTCGTGGACCAATCTTAAGAACTCGATAATCGGTAGTCGTCGGTAAGAATTGTATGAGGTCAACTTCCGACGACCCGATTATCTCCTTGGTTTTGCGGTTGTTACTTGGTGTTATTAATCACCCCCCAACACTGCAGGGTACCATTGTAGAATAGTTCGAACGATCCACTATTGTTGTTTTTTTCGTAATTCGTGGTCAGGACTAGGTCCCTAACCCGTAGCATACCATTTACATCTATTGTTCTTTGTGGGTCTGTTGCGTTGATTCCCACTTGAGAAAAACTAGAGGGGATAACTAGTAGTATCCCCAACGCTATTACTAGATTCTTCATTACGTAGAATTTGAGGTTCTGGAGGCAAATAAATGATAGGAAGAAAATTCCTACAAATAAAAACGATGAGGTAGGCGATAAACTCGATTAAGTGCGTAATATCCTACCAAATAGACTCAAATATTACCGAATGAAGTGTCACATTCTGTAGGATAACTCGTCTTTTAAGTAATATACTACATGTCGTTAATCGATAAAAAATGCATTTAAACGATATTTTTATTATCTTTATTGTGTTAATTACCTAATAATGGTCAGAAGATTACCCATTTTTAGTTTTGCCCTTCTACTGAGCTGCCTCGTTTATTCTGGGGTTCAGTCAAGTACTGCTGTATCTAAAAGTGAGCTAATAACTGTTCTGGATCAGTCCGATAACCTACAGATAAAGGTATACCCCAACCCGTTTTCGGATAAAGTGATGATCTCATCCAATCTATCTATTGATTCCTACCGGATTTACAATATCCTGGGAGCCCAAGTTAGGGAAGGTAGTAGCCAGCTAAAACAATTGGAGTTAGATACTTCAGATCTAAGTAGTGGCATCTATATGCTGGAAGTACAATCTGGGAATAGGAGGATGACCGTTAAACTAGTCAGGCGCTAATTACTCTGCCGTTTCTTCTTCTTCGTTAGCACGTTGGATCAATTTCTGATCGATCTGTTTACTCGCTTTGGCCCCTAATTTCTTCAATCGCTCTACCCGGGTGATCAAATTACCGCGTCCAGTCAACTTCTTCATGGCAGTCTCATAAGTACCCTGAACCGTACCGATCTGCTTACCTACTTTGATCAGCTCATCAGTGAGATTTGTAAAGGAGTCATATAATGCACCCGCCTGTTTAGCGATCTCCAGGGCGTTTTGCTTCTGACGGTCGTTCTGCCAGAGGTTGTCCACCAATCGCAATGCCGCTAATAAGGTTGCAGGAGTCACGATGATCACTTGCTTATCAAAAGCTTCTTCGTACAAGCCCGGTTCCTGTGCAGAAGCCAAGGCAAAGGCTGGTTCTATGGGAATGAACATGAAGACCGTATCCGGGCTTTCATCCATCAGGTAGTGGTATTTCTTTTCACTAAGTTGGTCCACATGACGTTTAATGGACTGAATGTGTTCCTTGAGATAGCGCTTTTTCTCGGCCTCGTCTTCCGTTGCTACGAAACGTTCAAAAGCTACAAGAGATACTTTACTATCTACGATCATCTTTTTACCATCCGGTAAGTGGATCAGCACATCCGTCTGCAACCGCTGTCCGTCCTCACCCGTATGGCTGTCTTGCAGGCTGTATTCCCGGTCTTTTTCCAGACCGGACTTTTCCAGTACGCGAGTTAGGATGAGTTCGCCCCAATTCCCTTGCATTTTACTGTCCCCTTTAAGGGCACGGGTCAGGTTGTCTGCATCCTTGCTCATTTGCTGATTCAGGGTGGTCAGGTTCTTGATCTGTTCTCGTAGTTCACTATGCCGTCCAATACTTTCCTTATCACTGGCTTCGACCCGCTTTTCAAAATGTTCGATCTTTTGCTGTAAGGGTTTCAGCACCTGGTCCAGTTGTTCCTTATTCTGCTTGGTGAATTTCTCCGATTTGCTCTCCAGGATGCGATTGGCCATTAGCTCAAACTCTTTATTGAGCTTTTCCTGCATCTTTTCCAGCTCTTTTTGAGCCTCTTCCTGTTTAGCCAGTAGATAACGATTCTCTTCCTGTTGGCGAATCAGCATCTCGTTGATATCCTCTCGGTGCAGTTTGACCTTCTCCAAGTCGTCTTCTGTCCGAGCCAGTTGTTCCGCCAGCTTCTCTTCCTGATCCTTATGCTGTTCCAGCCTGGACTGCAGCCGACCGGTTTCCGACTGGAATTTTAGCCGGGCGAACCGATTGCCGATAAAGGCGCCGATCAGTAAACAAATGGCAGCCAATAGCAAGAAAAGGAAGGTCTCACTCATATAAAGAAACTTTGCTTAAAGATACTTATTTGTCAAACGTAAAACGACGGGAATCCACATCAAATCCAATCCCTTCTCCTTCAAAAAGTTGGTCCAGATAACCTTGGTTAATAAGGTCGGAAGGAGTGCCGAAGTGACAGCCATGCGCAGACATCAGCAGTATCTTATCGCTATTGGAAAGGGCCATTTCGATCTCGTGAGTAGAGAATAGAATCGCCTTTTTCTGTTCCCTGCATAACTTGCGCAAGAGCTTAAAGACATAGGCCCTGTGGTACAAGTCCAGATGAGTGGTTGGTTCGTCCAAAACGATCAGGTCGGTATCCTGGGCCAAGGTTCTGGCTATGGAAACCCGTTGAAACTGACCATCGCTGATCTGATCACAGCGTTTATCGGCCAGATCCAGGGTCTCGGTATTGGTAAGAGCCTCCGTGACGACTGAAACGTCGTGAGCACTCAGTTTACCCAGCCAATTGGTATAGGGTTGTCTCCCCAGACTGACCATCTCTTTTACACGAAGATTCCGTGTTGCCGGAGCATCAGTTAAGACGACACTCAACTCTAAGGCCAACTGAGGTAAACTTAACTCCTCCATAGGACGACCTTTAAGGGTTAGGACACCTCCCAAACTAGGTTGTACTCCGATCAGCGTCCTTATCAGGGTAGATTTACCTATACCATTCGGTCCGATAAGCCCGATAAGCTCTCCTCTTTGAATGCTTAGGTCGATCTTACCGCCGATCTGCTTTTGACCTTTTCTACCGCGATAGCCGATCTGAAGATTCCGAGCTTCTATTAGTATTTGCTGATTAGCATTCATCAGAACATCAGTTTACGTTTCCGGACCAATAACCAGATCACTACCGGTGCTCCAACCAGGGAAGTGATCGCATTAATAGGTAAGGTAAATTCGCTCCCGGGCAATTGAGCTATGGTATCACAGATCAACATCAATGCAGCTCCAAATAAGACAACGGCCGGCAATAACAGGCGGTGATCGGCAGATGGAACCAGTTGGCGAGTGAGATGGGGAACCGCAAGCCCTACAAAGGCGATTGGTCCTGCAAAGGCGGTTATTCCTCCTGCTAGTAAGCTGGTCGCTACAATCAACAGGAGCGTGGTTCGTCTAACTCTTAAGCCCATGCTTTGAGCGTAACGTGTACCCAATAACAATGAATTGAGAGATTTGATCCGTCCGATGGCCAGAATCATTCCAAATAACCAGCACAGCGTGAGTACTCCAAGTGCCTGCCAGGAGAGATTACCAAGGCTGCCAAAGGACCAGAATACATACTGCTGCAATTGTTCTGCCGGACTGAAGTAGGATAATACCCCGACCACTGAGGCGGTCACGCTTCCAAACATGAGCCCGATAATCAGTATGGCCATGGTGTCCTTTACTCGAAGGGTAACGGCAAGCACCGCCATCAATACCAGGAAACTGCCTAATGCAGAAGCGAGTACCAGGCTCCAGTTGGATAGCAGCAGACCTCCCAACCAACCTCCAAAGGTTCCAGCACCTAAAATGAGTATGGCCACTCCCAAACTAGCTCCACTGCTCAGTCCGAGTACAAAAGGTCCGGCCAATGGGTTTCTGAATAAGGTTTGCATCAAGAGACCGGATACCGCCAGACCAGAACCGGTTAAAACGGCAGTGATAGCTTTTGGGAGTCGGTATTCCAGGATGATGAAACGGTATGCGGGCCGACTGGTCTCTCCTCCAATCAATCCTTGCCAAACATCTTCCAAAGGAACATGAACAGACCCAGCAGAAATATTCGCCAGGAAGCACAAGAGCAAACCCAGGATAAGTAGGACAGTCGAACGCCTGTTTGTTCCGTCAGAAATCATGGATCCAATGGACTAAAGAAATACAGCTCGTGCTCTGGCATTAGCTCCGGGTGGAGGATATGAATCATGTCTTTTAGGACCAGATCCGGCCTGTTTGGTGCTAATTCGTAATAGATCACTCCCCCTGTTGGTCCCTTTTTCTGGGTAAATGTATAGATATTACCCTCTGCGAAAGCCTGAAATTGAGTGTATACGTTATGCGCTTCGGCTAATTGAGTTCTTGCAATATACTGACCTGGTCCGATCCAAAATTGGGCGCTCTGGCCTTTTTCGAGCACGCTCTCCAGGTTTAATGAGAGCGATCCGCTACCTTCAGAGTCTCCCCAAAGATAGGTGCCGTGAGCATCTGCTATAAAGCTGGCGGCCCAACTTTCTCCCGCCGGTAAGTACCAGACATCCTTATACATTGCTCCGCTTAACACCGTTGGTTGATCGGCTGCTTTAGAAGCCAACTGTTTAGCTTCCAAATAATCCTTCTCGATTTGATCGAATAGCGCATTGGCCTGTTCCGATTTACCCAGCAGCAATCCAAAGAATTTGATCCATTCGGCCTTACCCAGAGGATGGACCTCGGTCCAGTCCGCATTGTACAACACAGGTATGCCAGCCCGCTCTACGGTTTCTACCGCTTTATTGCCTCCACTGACAGCAAAAGTGATCAAAACTTCTGGTGAAATCTCGATCAGCACCTCTGTATTTAGATCGTCATTCATCCCCAATTCGGTAATTTTTCCCTGATCGATCAAGGCTCTGGTCTTTTCCGATGAGATATAATCCAGGTTGGGAAAACCGAGTAACTGGGTCTCACTCTCCAGCATTTCCAGGGAAGGTATATGTGTCGTAGAAGTGACCACGAGGTTTTTTAAAGGGACTTGAACAATGGCATCGTAACCTTCTAAGTTCCCAAGAATAGATGGATCAGAGACCAATGCATAGCGAAACTCATCCTCGGCGCCGGGCCAAGGTCGGTTAATGGTGACTTCAGTATATCCCTCTTTTGAGTTGATGGAAAAGGACTCGGCAAATTTCAATTCGGTCTCCGTTACCGAGTTGATAGCCGATTGGTCTTCTGGTGTTTGACGACAGCTACTTATAAATAAGCAACAAACACTAAGCAGTAAAAACGTGCGCATGACCAAAAATAGTCCTTTTTCCCGGTCGTTGAGTTGAACAAAATGGTTAATTTCGTCCCGCAAACTGGTGGCAGCCTATTTGTTGGTTGTCTTAAAAGGGAATCCGGTTAAAGTCCGGAGCTGTTCCCGCAACTGTAAGCCTTCCGTCTGAGGCGGATCGTCCACTGCATCCACTGTCCAATTTAGGGATGGGAAGGAGGACAAAAGGTAAGCCAGGAGACCTGCCCGTTTCGCAACCATGTTTAACTTTCGGGATAAAAGTTGGCGTGCCTGGGATGGGTCAAGTGACCTTCCTGGTCTTACCAGAGCAGAAGCGGGATAATTCTGCCTTTTCTTCCGTATTAACGCACAATCATGAAATCTTTATTATGGACAGCTGCCTGCTTAGTGGTGGCTCAATTGGGTTGGTCTCAAAGTATTAACCAACTTCAACAACTGGATTCTGTTTTTATAGAATCTAAAAACAATCTTGATCGTCAGGATAGCGGACGAGTAACAACCATTATCTCAGAAGAGGAACTATCTACCCAAGCCGGAAACAGCCTGGCGCAGGTGCTCAATCAGGTCGCGGGGATAGAGATCAATGGGGCACGCTCCAATGCCGGTCAAAACCTGGGGTATTATGTTCGTGGTGGTCGGAACAGACAGGTGGTTATTATGCTAGATGGTGTCCAACTGAACGATCCTTCCTCTATTTCGAACGATTTTGACCTGAGGCTGATACCGGCGAGTAGCGTAGAGCAAATTGAGATCATTAAAGGGGCCTCCAGTGTTTTGTACGGTTCTGGAGCAGCAACCGCTGTGATCAGCATTACTACCAAAAAGGTAGGAGAGGACCCTATTTCCGGGCAATTCGCTTCTACCTTGGCATCGAACAGATCGACAGAAGAAGGCGGATATGGGCCGGCAGAGATCGTCAACTCGGCCCAAATTGGTGGAACCAGTAGTGGGTTTTCCTATGACATCCGGTTGGACCATCGTTTTACCGATGGGATATCTGCTGTCGCGGCCCCGGAGGGTGAGCCTGCTTTTGAGGCCGATATCTTTAACCGATATAACACCCGTTTGGAGTTGGGATATCAGTTTAAGAACGGGCCCAAGATCAGCCGATTT
Organism: Aureitalea marina; assembly: GCF_002943755.1. Classification (NCBI taxonomy): domain Bacteria; kingdom Pseudomonadati; phylum Bacteroidota; class Flavobacteriia; order Flavobacteriales; family Flavobacteriaceae; genus Aureitalea; species Aureitalea marina. Next base: position 1,406,921 of record NZ_MQUB01000001.1, on the reverse strand, counting down.
GTGAGCAAGGATCGGTTTAAAGCGGACTTCGATGAGTTCAGTTATGTGGATGCCGATAATCGGACGATCTCCGATCAGGTGCGTACAGGAGGTAATCTGAATTGGCAATTTGGCAAAGGGGCCTGGGTATTGAATGATAGTCATTCTTGGTTAGAGCGGGAGACAGATTCGGGCTTCCCAACACGCTTCGAGTCAACTTCCAGCACCTTCGACACCTATTTCAGTTATCCTGTACATCAGTCTCTAACCGTTCTTGTCGGAGTTAATGCGAACTGGAGTCGATTTAGCGGATTCAGTGTTCTTTTTGGAGGAACGGATCTGGAAGAAACTGTGAGTGACGACTTGGCTCGTTTCGATATCATAGACCCTTATTTAAACCTGACCTATATCTCAGATTTTGGATTGAACGTCAATGCAGGTGTGCGGATGAACAATCACAGCGATTACGGTCAAAATTGGGTGTATCAGGTCAATCCTTCTTACCGATTTGATCTGGGATCCGGAGTGATGCGGATTTTAGCGTCCTACAGCACAGCATACATTACCCCTCCTTATTTCAGCTTTATGATCCGCTCTATGGGAACACCGAGTTGCAGCCGGAAGAGAATCAAACCATCGAAGGGGGCTTGGAATATCAGGTGGCTGGAAACTGGAGATTCAGTGCGGTCTATTTTGACCGCAAGGATAAACAGTTTGTCGATTTTGTAACCGTCGATCCCGATCTGTTCATTTTCCAATACCAGAATATCGCTGATGAATTTAGCAGCAGCGGAGTAGAGGTTGAAGCCAGCAAGAACTTTGGTCAAAAATGGAGAGTGACGGCCAACTATACCTATACGGATGCGGACGAGCGTTTTGCACTGAGGATCCCTGAGCACAAGGCCAATGCCAGATTGAGCTGGATGCCTATTGAAAAGTTGGATCTGAGTTTAAGTTATCAATACGTAGGGGAGAGGGATGATTCCTTCTTCAATCCAGAGACCTTTGCCTCCGAAATAGTTACCCTGGATTCCTTCAATCTTTTGGATCTGGGAGTAAATTATCGCGTTTGCGAACAATTCAGGCTCTTTGCCGGGCTAACTAACCTTACCGATACTGAATATGAGGAAATTTACCGTTTCCAAACTCCGGGTAGAAATATCAGGTTCGGTTTTGGTCTTGACCTGTGAGGTTGAACAAGCCCGGTACTTTGTATCGGGCTTTTTTTATTGCCTTGGAAGGTCCCACATCACCTGATAGGCAGGGCTGGATGATTTGCTTTCTGAGATAGTCTCCAACGATCGAACGACTCTTCTGTCGCCAGGAGCCGGAACCCCGGTTATCTCCTCTATAGCCCTGGCCAGCAGGGGTTCATCCTCTTGTCCCAGAATACCAAGATTGGTGTAGTCCTCTGGGAAATTAATGTCCGGGATCAAACCATCATCAAAGTCCGTGAATCCGTCTGCATTAACCAGTTTGAACACCAGGGGTAGCATGGCATAGGTGTGGTCAGGATTGGCCTGGCTTCTGCTGAAGTTCGGCGCTGGTGCGTCGTATAGCAAGAAAGATGCCTGGTATTTACCGGTAGTATTTTCTCCGATCTGCACCACATCGATATATGGAGTAAGTCCATTGATGACCAATTCACTGGATGAAGCTGTTCTTCGGGTGGCCAGTACGTAAACCTGGTCCAGGTTCAGACTATTGATTGACTCCCCTCCGTTAATAAAACTATTGACGAACAGGCCGTTTTCAGCATATTCCTCCTGCCGGTCAGCATTCCACTCCTCCTGATAGATCACCTGTCCGGTAAATTGTCCTGTTATCATGCTGGATAAGTATCGTGCCGTACGAACAGAACCGCCACTATTGTATCGCAGATCCAGGACCAGATCCGTAATGCCTTCACCGGCAAATTGTGCGAATACCGCGTTTAGCTCGCTGTCGTATTCGTTGGTGAAACCATTGTACATCAAATAACCGATCTTCCGCCCGGCTATGTCGAAGGTCTTGCTGATAAAGATGGGATTCTCTGCAATTACGGATTTGATCAGTTCGATACTTTCGCCAGTGGGTTCGACATTTTCCCCGTCGAAGGTGGCCAAACCGATGGTATAGGATTCTGGAGTGAATAACTGATTAAAGTTCTGATCATCAATCTGAACCCCATTGACTGTATTGAAGATCATACCTCGCACTACACCTTTGACAGCAGCATCGGAATTGGGCAGTACATAACGGACATAGCCAAATACATCACCACTTTCATCCGGGTAAAGTATCAAGCCAAATTCCATTCCGTTATTCAGGGTGATCCCACCCAGGCTGTTCTCCAATTCGATATAATCGTCTACCAGTATACTGAAACGATCGTCCGTGAACTTCAGATTGCCAAATAGTTCTTCTGGCGTTTCGAATTCGCTCAAGAACGCATCCAATTCGCCTTGGGAAGCGAAAGCGTTATTCGCCAGGTTGGGATTGGTATCTTTATAGAGGTAAAAGAAATTAAGCCCCCTCCAAATAAAGTTCTGAATATCCAGAGTAGAAGCTTCACGTGGATTGTCATCCAGGTCGTCAAAGCAGGAAGTGCTGATCAGACTGACCAGGAAGAGCAGAAGAAGCAGTTTAGGTTTTGTCATAACAGATGAGTCGCAGTCCCCCTTCTAAACTGTCATCCGAGGAACTTTATTGCGAATTTAAAATATTATTGTAACAAAAGATAAAGTGGTTCGTCGTAAGGACAGAACGGGCAATTAGCCACGCTGACCAAACCAAATGAGACAAGAAGAATTTATAGCTATCGTCTTACCCTTTAAGGATAAGTTATACCGTTTGGCCAAGAGATTACTCGTCTCATCTGAGGAAGCAGAGGATGCCGTTCAGGAAGTTTATTTGAAATTGTGGAAGGGAAGGGAAACCATGGGTAAATACAAGAATGTAGAGGCCTTTGCGATGACCATGACCAAGAATTATTGCCTGGACAGATTGAAGTCCAAGCAAGCCTCCAACCTGAAGATCGTTCACAGTAACTATCAGAATAGGGAGAATATGGAGCGACAGGTGGAAGCCAACGACGGTGTCAGCCTGGTTTTTAAGATCATGGAGACCTTACCACCTCAGCAAAAAATGATACTGCAATTACGGGATGTAGAGCAGTTTGAGTTTGCAGAGATCGCCGAAATGTTGGATATGAACGAAACGGCCATCCGAGTAAACCTGTCACGAGCCAGAAAGGCCGTGAGGGAACAATTGATTAAAAATTACAACTATGGAGTTAGTTAAGATAGAAACCTTATTGGACAAGTATTTCGAAGGGCAGACCAGCTTGCAGGAAGAACAGCAACTGAGTAGCTATTTCACCGGAAAGGACGTAGATCCATCTCTGGCAGCATATGTGCCCATGTTCCAAGGGTTTGAGCAAGCTCGTACTGAGCAATCGCAACAGGAGCTTGAATTGCCTCAGATCACTCGGTCAAACAGAAACTGGTGGTACGGAATAGCAGCTACACTGGTTGTGGGATTAGGGATCGCCTCCTTCATGCTGGGTGGAGCCAATGGGCTAACTGCAGAAGAGCAGGAAGCTTTGGCAGCCTACGAGCAAGCCCGCTCCAGTCTGATCTTACTTTCTCAAAGCATGAATAAGGGGACAGAGTCTATAGCCTACCTCGGCGAGATCGATCGGGTGCAGGCACCCCTGACTCACCTGGGTGAATTTGAAAAGGGACAAGCCCATCTAGCTCGACTGAACGAATTCAGCAGTGCAACGAATAAAGTTTTGAAATAAATAATCATTAATAATTAATTACAACTACAATGAAAAAGTTAACCGTTTTAATAGCACTTTTAATTACACCTTGTTTGGTGATGGCTCAGGGTGTCTTCGATAAGTTCGAGGATGTGAACGATGTCACCTCCATCATCGTGACCAAGAACATGTTCAAGTTGTTGGCCCAGATCGATGTTGATAGTGACGACCCTGAGGTGAAGGAATACATGAACCTAGTAGATAACCTGGACAACATCAAGATCTTTATCACAGACAACCCGGAAGTTTCTGCCCAGATGAAAGCCGATGTAACCGCATATGTGAATAAGAACAGCAAGTTGTCCGAGCTGATGCGTGTGAAGGACGAAGGCAAGAACATCAAGTTCTACTCCCGCGAAGGAGCCAGTGAGAACTACGTTAGCGAGCTGTTGATGTTCATGGAAGGGGAAGACATCCAAATGGACGATACCATTAAAGGAGATGGCACCATCATTATGAGCATCACCGGAAATATCGATCTGAAGCAGGTTTCCAAGCTGACCAAGGACCTGAATGTTCCCGGAAGCGAAGAGCTGAAGAATATCGACGATAAGAATAAAGGATAATGGCCACGGTCGTTAAATACATAACCATTTTGATCCTCGCTGCACTCACCTTGGTGAGTTGCAGCGATGGTAAGTCTCTGCAGCGCTACTATGTAGACAAGCAGGACGATGACCGCTTCCTGAAGGTGGATTTGGCAGCCAGTCTGCTGAAATCCGAGAATCAGGTGCTGACAGACGAGCAGCAGGAGATCATGAATACGATCGAGAAAGTCAATGTGGTGGCCTACCCCAATAAGGGAGAGAATGTAGCTGATTACGATAGCGAAAAGGCCATCGTCAAGGAGATCATCGGACAGGAGAAATACAAGACCCTGATGAAGATGGGATCCAACAAGTCTGGAGCTTCCTTGAAGTATTTAGGTGAGGAAGATGCCATAGATGAGATCGTGATCTTTGCCAGTGATGATGAACGAGGTTTTGCCTTATTCAGAATTACCGGGGATAAGATGGAACCCGCCAAGATGATGCGCCTTATGAACTCTGTTGAGAGCGGAGATCTGGACATATCGCAATTCAACGGGATCGGAGAGATTTTTCAGAGTATGTAGTTTCTTTATATTCATCATTCAAAACAGAAAACCCACCGAGAAGGTGGGTTTTTTGTTGTTTCCAGTTACTGGAAGATCAGATTCCGGTATAGTTCCAGGGGGTGATCTGTCTCAGTTCTTCCTTTACACCGTCACTGACCTCGAGCGTATTGATGAATTCACCGATGGTTTGCTCTGTGATGGCCTGATTAGTGCGGGTGAGTCCTTTTAAAGCTTCATACGGGTTGGGATAATTCTCCCTGCGAAGTATCGTCTGTATGGCCTCGGCCACTACCGCCCAGTTCTTTTCCAGGTCTGCCTGGAACTTCTCTTCATTCAGTAATAGTTTATTCAGTCCTTTTAGGGTTGAAGTCATGGCGATCAGGCTATGCCCAACAGGAACACCTATGTTTCGAAGCACAGTACTATCCGTCAGATCACGCTGCAAACGGCTTATAGGCAGTTTGGCAGCCAGGTGCTCGAACATGGCATTGGCGATCCCTAAGTTTCCTTCTGAGTTCTCAAAGTCGATCGGGTTCACTTTGTGTGGCATCGCACTGGAACCAACCTCTCCTTTTTTGATCTTCTGCTTGAAGTAATCCATGGAGACATAGGTCCAGATATCCCGGTCCAGGTCGATCAATATGTTGTTAATACGTTTCAGGCAATCGAATAATCCCGCCATATGGTCGTAATGCTCGATCTGGGTAGTGGGGAAGGAGTGATAGAGACCGAGTTTCTGCTGGACAAAGGAGGTTCCGAATGCTTTCCAATCGATATTCGGATAGGCCACCTGATGAGCATTGTAGTTCCCGGTTGCACCTCCAAATTTGGCGGCGTACTTGGTCTCATTCAAGATGTCTAATTGCTCTTGCAGTCGAACATTGAACACGCGTATCTCTTTTCCCAGACGGGTGGGTGAGGCCGGTTGACCATGAGTTCGTGCCAACATGGATACCTGGTCCCATTCCAAGGCCAATTCTCTCAGTTTGGCCATAACTTCGAACAAGGCAGGAACATAGACTTCCTGAACGGCATCCCGAAGTGACATGGGGATGGCTGTATTATTGATGTCCTGGGAGGTTAGTCCGAAGTGAATAAACTCTTTGTAATCTGAGAGCCCCAGTTTGTCAAACTCCTCCTTGATGAAGTATTCGACGGCTTTTACGTCATGATTGGTAACCCCTTCAATTTCTTTGATTCGTCTTGCATCTTCCGTTGAGAATTGCAAGTGTATGTCCTGCAAGGCAGGGATTATACTGCGGTCAATGCCCGCCAATTGAGGCAAAGGAATTTCCATCAATTGGATGAAGTATTCGATTTCCACATGTACCCTGTACTTGATCAGAGCCTCTTCGGAGAAGTAAGGCACCAAAGCCTGGGTATGTCTTGAGTAGCGGCCATCTATGGGAGAAATTGCCTGAAGGGAAAAATCGGACATGCTTGCAGATTTAAAGGTGCAAAGATACGATTTTGGGCCGGATTAACTAGCTCGGTTTGGCTGCACAACAGCCATCTTCTCGAATCAATCCTGCCCTTCCCGGATCAGTTGATACAGGAGTTCTTCTTCCGGATTGGACCCCGTGAGCAAGTTCTCCAGGGAGATGGAAGTGGGGTGATCTGGTAAAGGACCTCGTTCCATGTCCTGAATGGGTTCGACTCCCATTTCGTATCTGAGTAGTGGCGTTCTACTGTAGAAACCTGAATTGGGTAAGGTGAAGTTTATAAAACTGCCACTGTTGCCACCCTGGTAGGCACCGCCGGCTTCACGACCGATGATAGTACCAAGTTTATTCGATTTGAAAACTGCCACGAACTCAGCAGCACTGGAGGCCGTTAGCTCATCGGTCATTACATAGATGTTACCCTTAAAACTGTTGGGCTTAGCTGTTATGGGTCTCAAAGTAGCATTGGTTTCCGGGTTAACCATATAACTTCCATCACCCTGGTCAATCAAGTAGGTGCCGACCAAATCGAGATCATTGGGATCCAGGTCCGAATATTGAAGAAACTCAGAATCTGCAGTAATGGCGACTTGCTTTCGGTAATAGTCAACCTGAGTGCCCACCGGGATCAGGTAGGAGATCAGTTCTGCTCCCATGATGTCCCAGCCACCGCCATTTCCTCTTAATTCGATGACCAGGTTCTCTATCTTCTCTTTCCTGATCTTCTTGAGGCTTTTGTCCATGAATTGCCTCATTTTCTTCACCGCTTGTTCTTCGGAATTCACTTTTCTACCTGCAAAACCAGAAAATCTGATCCTGGCGGTATTCGGAAGACCCTTTAATATTTCCAGGTCGAAGTTCTTGTCTGACTTGTTGTAAAAAAACAGTATTTCTTTGTTTACAGGATTGCCGGCCAGGTTGCGTTCGGTCAGGCCGAAGGGTTGACCATTTACAGTGATCTTCTTTTTACTTCCGTCGGGTAAATCAAGCTCAATGTCATAAGTGGGGCCCTGGTCGATCTGATAGTAATAGGTCATACAGAAATATGCGCCCTGGAGGTATTTGGTCAAGCCTGATTGTACTTTTCCGTCCCGATAGTTTAATCGCTCAAATTCTGTTATGATCTCCTGGGCCGTTCTTCCATTGATTCCCAGGATCTCGTATCCCGGTAATATCTCATCTCCCTCTAATCCGGTGAAAAGGGCATACAGTTTACCATCGGTAGGATAGGCATAGAAAGGCAAGGCATTGCTGCTGCGCCGCAGATGTCCTAGAACATCCTCTTTGGGATATAATTGGGTGTGTGCACACCGGATGGCGAAACTCAGTTCTTGTAACTGCCGATAAAAATCATAGAAGCTGATCTCTTCTTGTATCCGCATTTGTATTTCCCCGACCTGTTTCTGGAATTCTTCCTGGCTTTGATAGCGATATAGTCCCGGATGGGTCTCGGTGAGCAACTGCACATAGAGATCCAGGTCTTGCTTCATTTCGCTTGTAGACAAGGTTTTATCGGCGAGAGGATCAATCACATCTTGGGAGAATAGCGATGTTATTGTTAGGCTGAGAAATAGAAGGGTGTATAGACTTTTCATCTTTCTAGGAGAGTTTATCGAGTATTTTCTGTGCCCGGTTCTTATACCCGGCACTGCCATGATGGATGCGTTCTTTCAAAATCTGTACCAATTCCGGATGCACCCATTCCTGCTCATTGCCCAGGTAATAGAGACATAGCATAGCCCTGGCCTGGCAAGCCACCTTATGATCGCCGATCATCCAGTCAAAACAACATTCTACCAATTGCTGTTTGTGGGTGTCATTGAGTACTGATCTCAGTTTTGGATCGAATTTCTTGTAGTAATTGACGCAGAGCACCTCGGAGATATGAGCAAATGGCCGAATGGCAGATTCCCGGGTAGCACCGCCAATTTGAGAACAAAAGGTATCTATTTGGGGATAAAGCAATTCCGGCCTTTCCAGGAAGACAAATTCCAAGACCCAACTTGCCTTGATGGCAATCTTTTCTCCATGTTGAAGGCTGTAATTGAGCAAGTCTTCAAAACAGTCCGGATTGGCCAATACCCATTGAGCGGCTTTCATGCGGTTTTCCCGATGAGCGGTTCGGTAATCCAGGACTTCAGCTAAGGTCATTGAGCATCGATTTGACCGATCAGTTTAATCGCCTCTGGTATACCATGGGTCGCTGTCTTTGCAATAACCGTAATTCTACTGCTGGAATCGAGGGCAGGGTTGGGGTCGATAAAATAAACGGGAGTGGTGTAGGGAGAAAGGTCGACCAGCCCGGCTGCTGGGTATACCTGCATGGAAGTTCCGACAACCAGCATGACCTCGGCCTTTTGTACGATATCGATGGCCTTATCCATCAGGGGTACAGCCTCACCAAACCAGACGATATGCGGTCTTAGTTGTGCGCCTACCGGACATAGATCTCCCATTACAATATCCTTGCGCCATTCTTTAACTATACTTGGATCTCTGGTAGAGCGGACTTTGAGCAATTCTCCATGTAAATGTGTGACCCTGGAACTGCCAGCTCTTTCGTGCAGGTCGTCCACATTCTGGGTCACAATTTCGACTTCGTGGTCTTGCTCCAGTTCGGCCAAAGCAAAATGACCAGAATTAGGCTCTACTTGCAGCAACTGACGCCGCCGTTCATTGTAAAAATCCAGGACCATATCCGGGTTCCTGGCAAACCCCTGAGGTGAGGCCACTTCCATCACATCGTGACCTTCCCAAAGGCCATTGCTGTCCCTAAAGGTTTTTAGGCCACTTTCTGCACTCATACCGGCACCAGAGAGTACGACTATCTTCATAGCTGTAAAATTAGCTCTAAATCAGGATAAGTTCTTTCTTAAGTGTGAAATGTTGTGCTGTTTGATCATACCTGGATAAAACTTTTTTGGCATTGTCCGGAATGTAGGCCTCCTTGTAATTGTGGCCTGCAAACTCCCTAACTGATTCCAGGGAATCAAACTGAAGGACTAAGAAAAACTCCACCTCATCCTCTTTCTCAATGGTGGAAATATTCACTTTTTCGAGGCCATGTACGCCTTTTTTCTTGACTTCGGGAAAAACCTCATTGATCAGCATGTCCTCGTAAATTGGAGCATTCTCTAAGGTAGTCCATCCTTTCCAGGTCCTGATGATCTTAGACATAATTCACCTTGTTGTTTCTTTAAATTGATCTCAATTAAAACGCTTTATCAAGTGATAGGCGAACTCCACAATTTCCTTGTAGTTTTCCTTGCTGATCTTCTCGTCAATACCGTGAAATCGTTCCATGCTATCCGGGGCAAGCTTGATCGGATAGAAGCGATAGACATCATCTGAAATTTCATAGAAATAACGAGCATCCGTTCCACCCCCTACTAGTCCAGGCACTACAATCCCGTCAGGGTACATATCCCTGATAGTTTGCTCCAGAATTTTGAAATTCTCAGAATCTACACTGGAAACAGGAGATGGGTTGGTCAGGAAACCAACCGGCTCCACCTTAATTTTATCTGATACCGTTTGCTCTATATGCTTCTGTACGGTGGCAATAGTCTCTCCCGGTAATATCCTGAAGTTTATGGTTGCTTCGGCCACAGTAGGGATCACATTATTCTTTACGCCACCATCTACAATGGTCGGTGCGGTGGTGGTGTGGGCATTAAGCGCCTCGAGGATGAGACTTTTAAAAAGCCAAGGATTGGCAAATGCCATCCGTTGCATAAAAGGCATTTCAGGCCCTAGGTACTCGAGTTGATAGTCTATAGGTTTGACCAGTTTATAGGGTCGTTGATTTCCTTCAAGGTCTACAATAGCCTGGGCCAGCATGCCTATGGTATTTTCCTCTGGTGGAGCAGAACTGTGACCGCCATTCGTCTCGACGATAAGCTTAAAGGAGGCAAACCCTTTTTCGGCCAGGTTTATCATGGCAACCGGGTTTTCGGTACCAGGAACCAAACCCTCGGCTACAAAGCCCCCTTCATCTAACGTCATGGCTGCTTGAACACCCTTGGATTTGAGATGTTTAGCTATAGCAGCCGCACCATTGGGCCCTCCAACCTCTTCATCGTGTCCAAAGGCCAGATAAATAGTGCGTTTTGGCTGAAACGACTGTTCCAACATCAACTCTACGGCTTCCATCACGGCGACCAGGGTTCCTTTATCGTCCATAGTCCCTCGGCCAATGATGTCATTTGCGGTGATTTTACCGGAAAATGGCCCTGCTTCCCAATCGTTGAGGGTTGGTTCATCAACAGGAACGACATCCTGATGGGACATGAGAATAATTGGTTTTTTGGATGGATCAGAACCCTGCCAGGTATAGAGCAAACTGTAATCGTTAATCTTTTCCAATTCGAGGCTTGAATGGGTCAGTGGAAAGGTTTGCTCCAAGTATCGATGCAAACCAAAGAAAGCGGTCGAATCTGGTTCGGTCTCCTCATTAAATGATATGGTCTTGTAACGAATAGCTCCGGCTAAGTTCTCGTAGATGTCATTGGGTAGGTTCACGGTTTCCACACTTCCTGCCGGGACTTGTTTGGAACTCATGGTAAAGGTTTTTACCAATACCACTGCGATGAGGGCCAAGATGGCTAATCCAATGATGCGCAATAATTTTTTCATGGTTGGTGTTGTTAATATTTCATAAGCCCGATGCTTAAGCCACTCAAGGTACTATTTTTCGCAGTTAGAGTTTAATTCGATTTATTTAGTGAGCGATGAGCAGTGAGTTGCGACTTGAGCTAATCACGAGATCTTACGGACCAGATTTTAGAGAATATGGCATCGCTTTTATGAATCATCAAAAGCCTGAATTAATTTGTTAGGCGTCGATGGTTGAAATCTGTAGATTGGACCCTGGAAGGGGAATAGGGGCCCCAAGGTAAAAACGGTGATTCGTTATTCGAAGTACTTAAATTTCGACTCACGACTCACGACTCACGACTCACGACTCACGACTTACTCATCTCCCGGAATGCTATAATGAGGTCTGTCTTTCTCTTTACGCCAATCCGGAGAATAGTAGAAGAAAAGACGAAATGTGTGGTTCATGTCATATTCGAAACCAGAATATCGCTGTTGGTAGACCAGCATGTAGCCCAGGTCAAAAGTGAGATCCTTTGATAGTCGTTGGTTGATCCCAATGAAGGTCCGGTTCTGGTCCATGGCATTAAAGACGATCTCTTTGCCAAAATGGAAGAGAATTTCGTCAGACAGAACCAATGCCGGCATTTTGGGATTCGTAAATACTCTCCAACTAAGCGACATTAAAAATCGTATTCTGTTGGAGAACCTAATCCGATCTACATCCCCATTGGCGTCCAACACTTCTTGCCAGCGTTGCTCATTGCGAAACCTGGACAAAAAAGTGATCTTGCCTTCGCGTTTCCTCCACAAAACTTGTTGATAAATTCGATTTTCATCGCTATATCCAACCCGATTTCCGTCGATAGTCTGGGATTTCCACAGGTGAGCGTATCCTCCTGCAAGGGTAAATTCATTGGAAGCCCAGTATGCTGCGCCTAGGCGGAGAAAGTAAAAGTCTGAAGTTTTAAGGAAATTGTTTCGCCTTATGTGAACGTCTGCAATGGCACCCCATCTTTCCGTTGTCCGAGCCGTTACGTTCAGACTGGTCCAGAACTGTTGGTTGTGGTAAATGATCTTTTCCTGCTACCCAAAAAACAGTTCAGAACTCAAAAGAAATAGGGCCAATGCAATCAGTGAGCGGAGTATGAGTTCGAAATTATCTATTTTTCTGGTTTAAACCCAACCCTGAATTTAGTTTGGCTGAGATGAACATAGAACTTTTTGAGCACCTGCAGTCTTTTCTTACGGAGAGACGTCAGACGTTATTGCGTCAAAAAGCCTCGGAGCGAACCCGTTTTATAACGGTGGTCATGGAGGATCTTTATCAGGCTCACAATACGTCTGCAGTCATGAGAAGTTGTGATGTATTTGGGGTTCAGGACCTGCATTTGATAGAACGGCGATTTGGGAAGAGAATGGATCGGGAGATCGCCATGGGTGCCCAGAAGTGGGTCGATCTTCACCGTTATCAGAGTACTCATACCTGTTTGGATCAGTTAAGGTCCAAAGGATACAAGCTAGTGGCGACCAGCCCTCACCAATCGTCCGTGGATCTTTCGGATTTTAAGTTGGAGCAACCCATAGCCCTAATTTTTGGCACGGAGAAAGAAGGAATTAGCCAAGAGGTCTTGGATCGTTGCGATGAGTGCCTGAAGATCCCAATGTATGGCTTTACCGAAAGTTTAAATGTATCCGTATCTGCGGCAATTATTCTTTATCAACTCAGTCAACAATTAAGAGATCACGATCTGCCTTGGAAACTTGCTGAAGAAGAACAACTCCAACTAATCGATAGCTGGATGAGGCGATCGATCAAGTCTGTGGATCAGATCATCCAGCGCTTTGAGGAGTCGAAAAATTCGTAACTTTCGTTAACAACCAAACCTAGACGCAATGATCTTTTTGTACATCCTTGGCGCCATAGTCGCCATAGTCGTTATTTTGGCGATCGCTGCCCCTAAGAATTACAATGTTAGTCGCAGTATTACCATCAACAAGGCCAGGAGTGAGGTTTTCCCTTACATCCGGTATGTCAAGAATCAGGATAATTGGTCTCCTTGGAAAAAGAAAGATTCGAATATGAAACAAGAATTCATTGGAAATGACGGGGACGTAGGATTTGTTTCCAAATGGGAAGGGAATAAGCAGGTAGGAACAGGTCAGCAGGAGATCGTAGAGATCCTTGATGGCCGGACTCTGCGTACCAAATTAACTTTTCTTAAGCCTTGGGAGTCGCAAAGTGATGCATATATTACGTGCTCAGATGAAGGATCTGGCACCAAGGTGGAATGGGGTTTTTCAGGTAGGCACAAAGTACCGGCAAACATCTTTATGCTCTTCATGAATATGGATAAGGCGGTAGGCAAGGACTTCAATGAAGGCTTGGCAGAATTGAAAAGCATTTTAGAAAGCAATTAATAGGATCTAATGGAAGGTAATCCTATAAACTGGTTCGAAATACCAGTTTCCAATATTGAGAGGGCCAAGTCGTTTTACGACAAGGTATTTGAGATCAATATTCAAATGGTTGATCTGGATGGGACCAAGATGGGATTCTTTCCGGGCGATGTAAGTAAGCCTGGAGCCACTGGTTCGCTGATACAGCATGAGCAATACACACCCAGTTACCAGGGGACTCTGATCTATTTGTCTTGCCAAGATTTAGCACATGAATTATCACGGGTCGAAGCTGCCGGCGGCAAGGTTTTACAGCAAAAGACAAGGATCTCTCCGGAACATGGTTTTATGGGACTCATGGAGGATACAGAAGGTAATCGAATCGCACTTCATTCCAACAACTGATGCAACTGGTATTTGCTACTCACAATCCAAATAAATTGCAAGAGGTAAGGTCTATTATGCCCTCAGGTATAGATCTTTTGGGGTTGACAGATATCGGTTGTCATGAGGAAATTCCGGAAACTTCAGATACCATTGAGGGAAATGCCGAACTCAAGGCCGCCTATGTAAGAGATCATTACAAACTTCCTTGCTTTGCTGACGATACAGGTCTGCTGGTCGATGAGCTAGGTGGGGCTCCCGGGGTTTACAGTGCTCGATATGCCGGGCCTCAAAAAAATGCACTGGACAATACTCGTAAACTCTTGAAAGAGCTAGCTGATAAAGAGGATCGGTCGGCACATTTCAAGACGGTCATTGCGTTGGCCTTGCCAGACCATACGGAGTTTTTTACAGGGATTTGTGAAGGTATTATTACTGAAACACCTAGAGGAGAAAAGGGATTTGGCTACGATCCGGTCTTTCTCCCCGATGGAAGATCGGAGACCTTTGCAGAAATGACGGCTGATGAAAAGGCGGATATCGGTCATAGGGGAAAGGCGGTCAGGGCATTACTCGAATACCTAAGAAGTTTGTAGATTCAATCCCCTAATCAGCAATTTCATCAGGATTTCGATCGAATATTCTTGAATTCCGGTTCTAAATTCAAGTATGATGACAAGAGCTTGGATTTCACTTTATCTATTGTAATTAAAAGGGCTAGATTGCCCCCGGACGGGGCTTGGGGGCCCCCAAAGTGAATTTCAAAAATGATCGGTCTTCAAAAGTGCCAATTTACCACCTGCTGACCACCTCTTTTTTAGTTTTCGGGTTGAGGTCATTTCTCGGATCTATCGCAATACCTGCCTCGGCCTCCACCAAAACAGGAGTTCCTTTTTCTTTTAAACATAGATCGATATTATTGTCGCCATCTCCAAGATCAGCCAATTTGAAAGGATGAACCTGAGTGGTGTCTTTTCCTCTTACCAATGTGATTTGAAAGGAATTTAATTCGTTGTCTCCTAATTCCTTTCCATTTGCCGCTCTCACGCCACCTGCCCAAACCGTTCGTACAACTTGTTCGGTCTCTTCTTTAGGACAGTCGCAACCGGCACCACTTTTTACATAGGGATAATCATCGTCGATAATAAAATGCTCGGCATAACTAATGGTGGGGCCGTCGGGTAAAGGAATTACGGGTAGGCTTTGGCCCTTGTAGTTTTGACCAGAGCGACTCATCAAGTCACCTACTATGGTTACGCGCACAGGCGGATTATCAGGGTAAGCGCCGTATTCACCAATGAAGAGAATAGTCCTAAGCTCGAATTCTTCGTTGGCAGGTTTTAGGGTTACGAATTCAACACTGAATGTTACACCATTCTGGGTGGTCACCTCAAAGTCGGTGTTGTCCAAAGTGGAAGGGTCTACCTCCTGAGAAAGAACCAATGGCATACCGTTTTTCCCCGGACCTCGCCAGTAGAGTAACAGGCTTTGGGCGGGTAGTGCATCCAATCCAAAAAAAGCGGACAGCGCCTGGGCTTCCCTGGTTTTCTCAATGGGAGGGTTTACATCAGATAGCTTGATCCTACGTACATACATGCTGTAAAAGGCTATAAGCCCGATACCGAGCACCGAAATGGTGAGAACGGCTGTGAGGATTTTTTTAATCATGATCATTATTTCAGAAGGTAGACATTAAGATTATTTAGTTGACGCTCTAATTTTTTTCCGTTGCTTCAATAACCACCTTATCAAAAGGACCAAAATTAGGATAACACTGATGGCTACCAACGCCAATAGAACATAAACCTTGGTAAGATCCGGACCGGTCAGCATGTACAGAGTTAATTCGTTGCCCAGGTCTTCACCATATTCCGAATTTGTAAACAGAACAAACCCCCATTTTTTGTTGGGATCTACTGCAAAAGAGGAGGTGAAGCCAAAGTTATTGCCCCCATGCATGTAGAGATTGGTCAACGGTAATTGGGGCTTAAAAAAACCCAAGGTATAGTCAACCTTGATTCCATTGAATTCGTCAACATAGGAATGTGGCTTGAATAGTTCCTGATAACTTTCTTCTTTTAAAACCTTACGCTCCATAAGGCCAATCATCCATTTGGAAAAATCCAGGGCCTCAGAATGTAATGATGCTGGTGCCCAAAATTGATATTGCCTGAGACTATCCGGATTGCGACCTGGACCTACCCATTTTCCCTCTTCGTCATAGGGCTCCGCTTTATGCCTTTTGCTATAATCATCTTGTATAAAGACGCTGTGGTCCACACCCATTGGTACCGCAATTTTGGCTTGGAAATCCGATTCCAGCCCCTCCCAGTCAAATCCTTCGATCTCATTGATTACCTTGGCCAGGTATTGATAACCCTCACCAGAATAGAAATAGTCCGTACCGGGTTCGAATTGTATGATCAGCCGATCGTCTGGGGTGTCCTCTCTCCAATTTGGGAAGCCCGTTCTATGGCTTAAGGCCATTCGGGCAGTGATCTTCTGGTAACGATCATCGTAAGCGATGTCCGGATAGGGAAGGTAGGTGTAGAGTGGAATATCCAGGTCCAATTTGCCTTCCTCCACGTATTTCATCACTAAGAAAGCAAACACCGGCTTGGATAGAGATGCTGCTTCAAAAATCGTCGTTTCGGTCACTGGAATCTGATCTTGCAAATTGGCGTAACCCAATGTTCGATGGTGGACTACCTTCCCGTCATTGATAAAGGCGATTGCCATACCCGGAATATTCAGAGAATCCATTTGATCTTCCAGGTAACGATCCAGTGTTTCTTTAGGGATGTCAAACCCAAAATAACTATCAACGGTATCTTGATCTGTGGTACAACTCGTAATCAATACCACTGCCATTATAATAGTAATTCGTAGGAGAAAAAGGGCTGTTTTGGTGATAGGCATTTTTAGGGAGAATTTAATTCGCAAGTTCCTGAAATAGGGACTGACTTAAAGATAGATAACTTAATCCAACTGATAAAGAGTTACAGGACTCTACTTGAAGTAGCTCACTCTTCAATTGACTGAGGGAAATGTATCCGACTAACAACTTGTAATTCTTGAATGGTCATATCCACATTCACGAACCATCAACACGGTCTTTATTATTATTTGTAGCGAATTATTTTTTAGGATAGATTGATCCCAGGAAGGGGAATAGGGGCCCCCAAGGTATATTTGGTTATTCGTGATTCGTTAATCGTTATTTGAATTATTCTGTGGGCAATGAACAGTGAGCGGTGAGCAGTGAGCTGCTCGATTTTGGGTCTTTTAATCTGGCACTTGGAGTTTAGCCTCACCCTTCACTCCTAAAAAATCCCCTATCTTTGCGCCCTTTAAGGAACCAGTGTCCAAGTAGAAGCCAGGTTTGTTTTGTCGTTAGCTTCCCAGAGACACAACAAACAGGACATATGAATACTTTTGAACAACTGGGGCTGGACCAGCCCTTTCTTGATGCCATTAACGATCTTGGTTTCGAGACCCCATCCGATGTACAACAACAGGCTATTCCGATTCTCCTTCAGGATAATACGGATCTAGTTGCCCTCGCACAGACCGGAACCGGTAAAACCGCGGCATTCGGTTTTCCCATGCTCCAACTGATTCAGGCAGAAAGCCGGGTAACTCAGGGGCTGATCTTATCGCCAACCCGGGAGCTTTGTCTTCAGATCACCCAGGAGATGCACAATTACGGAAAACATGTTCAGGGTCTGAATGTAGTGGCCGTTTATGGCGGCGCCAGTGTTAATGAGCAAATCAGGGCCATCAAGAAAGGAGCCCAGATCATTGTGGCTACACCGGGTAGGATGAAAGACCTGATCGGAAGGGGAGCAGTAGACATTTCCAGGATACAGTATTGTGTATTGGACGAAGCCGATGAGATGCTCAATATGGGATTCTATGAGGATATAACCGATATTCTATCTCATACACCCGAGGATAAGAGCACCTGGCTATTCAGCGCAACTATGCCCAAAGAAGTTGCGGTCATTGCCCGTAAATTCATGCATAATCCCGCCGAGATCACGGTGGGACGAAAGAATGTGGGAGCCGAGAATGTGACCCACGAATACTACCTGGTCAATGCTCGAGACCGCTATTTGGCTCTCAAACGTTTGGCTGATGCTAACCCGTCAATCTTTTCCGTGGTATTCTGCCGTACCAAACGCGATACCCAAAAAGTTGCCGAAAAATTGATCGAGGATGGTTATAATGCGGCAGCCTTGCACGGTGATCTCAGCCAGAACCAGCGTGATCTGGTTATGAAATCGTTCCGCACACGTCAGATCCAGATGCTGGTTGCTACTGATGTTGCTGCCAGGGGAATAGACGTGGACGATATCACCCATGTGATCAACTACCAATTGCCTGATGAGGTAGAGACCTATACTCACCGATCTGGCCGTACCGGACGAGCAGGTAAATCGGGGGTATCCATGGCTATAGTGGTCAAATCTGATCTTCGCAAGATCCAGGCCATCGAAAAGATCATTGGGAAGTCCTTTATTCAGAAGGACGTGCCCAGTGGAATGGAGATCTGTGAGATCCAACTATTTCACCTCGCCAATACGGTCAAGGATACACCCATCAATCCGGATATTGACCCTTATTTACCCAATATTACCGAAGTTCTGGACGAATTTAGCAGAGAGGACCTGGTCAAGAAGTTCTTTTCAGTGGAGTTCGGTCGTTTCTACAACTACTACAAGGGAGCAAAAGACCTCAATACTGCAGGCGCAGACAGACCGGTAAAAGCGGAGAAAAGTGTCCGTTTCTTTATCAATCTTGGAGCCAAGGACCAGTTCAATTGGATGGAGTTGAAAGACTTCCTACGCGATATGCTGCAATTGGGCAAGGACGACATCTTCAAAGTGGATGTCATGAATAGTTTCTCATTTTTCAGTGTAGATGAAAAATTCCTAGATAAGGTACTGGAGACTTTCCAAGATTTTAAAATGAACGGCCGTCGTGTCTTTGTGGAGGTAAGCAAAGATGGAAGAAAGAAAGGTGGCGGAAAGCGAAGAGATGGTAAGGACTTTGGAGGAACCTCCCAGGGCCGGAAATTTAAGCAGAAATCGGGCAAGCCGAGATCTGGTGGAAGATCCTTTGATCGCAGTTCCAAACCTCCCAGAAATCAAGGTACCGGAGGAAAAAGGAGACGTAGGGGATAGCGGCATAGCGACTTAACGAAACTTTTAGAGGTTTATCGCGTCTAAATGCTTAGTTTTACTGACAAGATTTGCTATGAGAAAAGCGGTATACCTACTTCTGTTCCTTCTTATATCCGGCTTGGCCTGGTCCCAGGAAAGCCAGATCATTAGTGGTAAGGTACTGAACGATGCCAATGACCTTCCTTTGGAGAATGTGAACATCGTTAACCTGAACCAGGTTATCGGTACGACCACTAATAAATCCGGGGAGTTTAACGTTAAGGCAGCTGTAAACGATACCCTCTACTTCTCATATCTTGGATTTAAATCGATTCGAGTTCGGGTAACGAATGACTGGTTAAAATACGGTGATATCAAGGTCAAAATGACCGAGTTGGGTATTGCCTTGGAAGAGGTGGTTGTTAAGCCTGTTCAGCTGACGGGTTATGTGGAAGTTGATGCCAAGACCATACCGATCTACGACAACTATCGTTACCGTATTGCTGGATTGGGAACTGGTTACGAAGGGGGTAATAAATCTCCTTCTGCGGTGAACAAAGTACTGAGCGCTGTCTTTAATCCTGCCGATTTCCTCTACAACATCTTTGGGAAGAGGCCCAAGCAGATGAAGAAACTGAGGCAGATGAAGGAAGACGATGAGATACGCAACTTGTTGTCGACCAAATACGATCGGGAGACCTTGATGGCGGTGCTGCAATTAGAACGCATAGATATCGATGAGATCCTCAATAACTGCAGTTACTCTGCAGATTTTATTCGTTCGGCCAGTGACCTTCAGATCCTGGACGCTATTTCAGAATGTTATGATGAATACCGGGTTTTGAATCGCAGAAAAGACAAGGGCTGATGGCCTTTGACCAATACATGGCGGAACGCATTCGCCGCTATTTCCAGGAAAAACAGACCAATTTTTACGAAAAAAAAATGTTCGGTTGACTTTGCTTTATGGTGGAGGACAAGATGTGCTGTGGCCTGATGAACAATAAGAAGAAAGAGACCGATCTGCTCATGGCACGAATCGGTGATGAGGCCTACTCAAAAGCCTTGCAAAGACCGGGATGTATGCCTATGGATTTTACAGGCCGGCCGTTAAAAGGCTTTGTATTCGTGCTTCCGGATAGATATGATTCGGAAAAAGACCTGACCTATTGGCTGGATGCCTGCCTGGTATTCAACCCCTTTGCGAAGGCCTGTAAGCGGAAATCTTGATCAGTTCTTTTGATTGCCTCGCTTTTTTTCGATCTTGAAGGACAATTCATTTTCAACTAAATAATCCAATCTACAATGAAGAATTTGACCCTCTTCCTGTTTATAATCTTTGTATCATCGCTCTCTGCCCAGAGTTATTTCATTCCCAAATCAAGTGAGAGATCAATCGTGAACCGAGGTGGGAGCACTTCGATAACTGCGAGTATACCCTTCCAGGGATATGACGAAGAGGAGGCCTTTTTTGGGCAAGGGGAATACGAGATTTTCTTGGACGTGGTAGACGGCATCCTAGATAACCCAATTATTGTGCTAGACGGATTTGATCCTGGAGATTCGAGGGATATTACAGGTTTGTACAACCGCCTGGAGTTTGGTGGAGAAAACCTTGCTGATGTAGTCAGGGAAGAAGGGTATGATATTGTGATACTGAATGCTCCAGTCTACAGTACAGGGGGAGTTCAGATCGATGGAGGAGCCGATTTTATTCAGCGCAATGCCTTTGTCCTGATCGAGTTGATCGAATTTCTGAACCAGCAAAAAGAAGGAGACGAGGAGTTGGTTGTCCTGGGGCCAAGTATGGGAGGCTTGATCGCACAGTACGCCCTGTCCTACATGGAGCAGAATGATATGGAGCATCAGACCAGGTTGTTCATCAGTTTCGATTCTCCTCACCGCGGCGCCAATATCCCAGTTAGTTTACAATACTTGATCAATTTCCTGGCCCGTGAATTTGGAGACGAAACGGCTGTTGCTGTAGTCGAGAATGTGCTGAATTCCGCGGCCGCTAAGGAGATGTTGGTGGATCATTACCTGGGTCATCTGGCCGATGGCTCGGACACGGATCAGGACCCGGACAAGCTTTTACCTGGAGGTGCCCCGGATTTCCGCGATGCCTTCCAATCTGAGCTGGACGCCTTGGGATTCCCCCAGAATGTCCGAAACGTAGCTATGATCAATGGAAGCGGCAACGGAACTTCTACCGGGACATCAGGAATGCAGGTGGTGAGCACTGAATTAGACCTGGGGGGCTCAATAACAGCAGACGTAACTTTACGATTTACGCCTCCAGCATCCCAAACTAATGAGGTCACCTTCTTCGAAGGGTTTTTGATCGGGGTTCCTTTAATCGATTTTTCGGCCGATTCCGAATCCTCAAGCGAAACGGATGGGGTCGATGCGGCTCCGGGAGGTACTTCTATGATTTCAAGTGCCTTGGGCGATGGACAGGGAAACCAGGTTATTATCGATTTCATTGAAGCCTTGGATCAGGATTTATTCTGCTTTATTCCTACCATCAGTGCTTTGGCCATTGAGAACGAGCCCAATTGGTATGCCAGCCCGGATATTGGAGGGATTCACAATTCACCATTTGTCAATTTCTACATTCCGGATTCCAATGAGGATCACGTTACGGTTACTGAGGAAAGCGCGGCCTTCGCCTTAGAGGAGATCCTCGAGACCACCTTAGGACAGGCAGATCTAAAAGTTCCTAAGATTGTCCTGGCTCAAAATCCGATCAGGGGTCCAATCGAACTCCAGTTGGGACAGGTGGCCGGTCCAAATGTGAATATTCGAATTTTGGATTTAAGTGGAAAACTACTGATGAATAAGACCATTTTGGCAAATCCCGGAATGGTCAGGATTCCACATGGACTGAACTCTGGTATGTATTTACTAGAGGTGAACGACGGCCGAACAGTTAAGACCATCAAGCTGATGGTTCGCTAAGCAAGCTTATTCGGGATCCAAAGTGACTGCTGTGCCGCTCGCCGCACTCTCCTTGGCGGCATCCAGTATTTCTACCACGATCATATTATTCTCCAAGGACGAAAGTTCATATGGAACTGGGGTCACATCCCCTTTGATCTGTGCGGCGAAAAGAGCAAACGGATCATTGTATGGATAGACCAATTCTGCTAAGGTTTCTTTGGAAGCTGGCAGATTCTCCTGTAAACGTGTGCGCAGATCATTTCGGTTGTCGGCTATCACATAACCTTCCGTTCCATAAACCTCCATATCCTTGCGGGAAAAGGTCCAGTTCCAGGAAGCCTGTATTACTCCTTGCATGCCATCGTATCCCAAGACGATCGTAGCTTCGTCATCGACTTTCGGATAGATGTCCGGTTTGTTGGTTTGGGTCATGGCCCAAACGGTAGAAGGTTTCTTGCCGTCCACCAGCCATGTCAAAAGATTGGCTCCATAACACCCAAAATCAGTAACAGCTCCCCCTCCATTTAGGATAGGATCGGTAAGCCAGTCTAGGAATTCCTGGTTCACTCCAATCTCCACTGGGCCCTGATGCCCATCATGCACCACCACCTTTCGCAGTGTACCAAGTTGTTCGTTGTCCAGCAGTTCCTTGGCTTTGTGATTGGTCGGGTACCAGGTGGTTTCATAATTGGTAAAAACTTGAATCTGGTGCTTTTCTGCCAGTTCCACTATTCTGCGGGCATGCGCCATACTTACGGCCAAAGGCTTTTCTACCATAACGTGTATCCCTCTTGGGGCAAAGAACTCCACTACACTCAAATGATCAAAGATGCTTCCAAATGCAAAGACGGCCTCGGGCGATTGCGCCTCCATCAAAGCTTCCATGTCCCGGTAGATCATCTCCATAGGCATGCTGTATTGGGTCATATAACGCCCCGCCAGATCAGTGTTTGGCTCTACTATTCCCACGATCTCAATGTCACCCAAATCTTCTCTTCCAAGGATCCAGTGTACATGAGTGTGGGTCAAGCCGATAATGGCCACCTGCAAAGGTTTCTCCTCCTTTGATTGACCAAATGTGATAGTTTGAGACCCGATAATTAGCATTAATAGAAGTAGGTTCTTTTTCATGGTTAACGGTGATGATAGGGTTCGTTCTTCAAGATAGTGAATGCACGATATAATTGCTCGGTAAAGAACAATCGGACCATTTGATGGGAAAAGGTCATGGCAGACAAGGATAACTTAGAATGAGCGGCTTGGTAAACATCTTCACTATAACCGTAGGGGCCTCCAATCACAAAGACCAGACGCTTAATACCGCTGTTCATTTGTTTTTGCAGAAATTGACTAAAACCAACAGAATCCAGCTGTTTTCCTTTCTCATCTAAAAGGATAACCCGATCACCGGACTTCAATTGTCCTAATATGAGTTGACCCTCTTGTTGTTTTTGCTGAGCCCGGGACAAATTCTTTACGTTCTTGATGTCAGGTATCACAAGTAGTTCAAAATTCACATAATGCTTCAAACGGTTCCGATACTGGTCGATCAGTGTGTTTAGTTCGGATTTATCCGTTTTACCTATGGCGATCAAAGAAATCTTCAACTGTTGTTTGGGTCTTGCTTGGTGGACGTACTCGATATAAACTCAACAACTCCATCGGAGGAGTTTCGAATTTCCGCTAAATTAGCCGAAATTACATTTCCAAATGATCTCCAAGAAACAATTTAGGGAAGAGATAGACCTGATCATCGCCAACGCCATCCGAGAAGATGTGGGAGGAGGGGATCATTCTTCCCTGGCCTGTATACCTGAGGAAGCCAAAGGCAAAGCCCGTTTATTGGTCAAGGACGAGGGAATCATCGCCGGAGTCGAGTTTGCCCGACAGGTCTTTGATTATGTAGATCCCTGGCTAAAAATGGATATTAAAATCCAGGATGGTGAAGCCGTCAAATTTGGAGATGAGGTGTTTTATGTTTCTGGTCTTTCTCAATCGATATTAAAAGCTGAACGTCTGGTTCTCAATGCCATGCAGCGCATGAGTGCCATCGCTACCAAGACCAGGAAGTATGTAGATCTGTTGGAAGGAACGGGTACCCAGATCCTGGATACGCGGAAAACAACACCAGGATTCCGGGCATTGGAAAAATGGGCAGTCAAGATAGGAGGTGGGGTTAATCATCGGTTTGCCCTTTACGATATGATCATGCTGAAGGACAACCATATCGATTTTTGCGGAGGGGTGGGTCCGGCCATCGAAAAGACGAGGCAGTACCTGAAAGACCAGAAGATGAATCTCAAGATTATCGTCGAAGCGAGGAATATGGAAGAGATCAGGGAGATACTAAAACATCAAGGGGTTCACCGCATACTCATTGACAACTTTGATTTCCAACAGACCAGAGAAGCCGTAGCCCTTATCGGTGATCATTGTCAGACGGAATCCAGTGGTGGAATCACCCTTCAAACTGCACGAGCTTATGCCGAATGTGGCGTAGACTATATTTC
The DNA here is from genome assembly GCF_002943755.1 of Aureitalea marina. Lineage (NCBI taxonomy): Bacteria > Pseudomonadati > Bacteroidota > Flavobacteriia > Flavobacteriales > Flavobacteriaceae > Aureitalea > Aureitalea marina. The sequence continues at coordinate 1,382,604 of NZ_MQUB01000001.1, read as the reverse complement.
CAGTGGGGCTCTGACTCATTCGGTTTACAATATGGATCTCAGTTTAAAGGCCATGGAATGAGCCAGAAGATCGAATCTTTTCTGGATCGAATCCCCATTCTTAGATGGATAGTCAAAGGTTTGAAACGGGTTAAATTACCCGGTTATGGTGATTATTCCATCTATGATCTGATAGAGACCTATGTGGTCGGTATAGTTGAAGGGACCTTTTCGTTCCGTGCGAGTGGAATTGCCTACAGTTTCTTTATGGCGCTCTTTCCGTTCTTACTTTTCATACTCAACCTGATTCCCTACATCCGCATTATCGATAATTTTCAGCAGAAGTTTCTGGATCTGCTGGAGACTGTACTGCCTCCTCAGACCCAGGAGTTCTTTCTTCCGGTCATTGAAGACATCGCCCTCAACCCCCGCAGCGAGTTATTGTCTGTTACATTTGCGCTGACCATGATCCTGGCTGCAAACGGAGTGTACAATATCTTCAGTGCCTTCGAGTATTCCTATCACGTGGAGATCAACCGAGGGTTTTTCAGGCAGTTTTTTATTTCCCTTGGGGTTGCTATTATGCTGGCACTGTTATTGCTCTTTACGGTGGGAATTGAGATCTTTGGGGAATACTTGATCAATCGGTTGAAAGGGGATGCAACTGCAGCCGACGAGCTCAGATGGATCGGTATACTGCAGTATTTCATTTTTGTTGTCGTGATCTATGTGATCGTTGCAACATTGTACTATTTCGGAGTAAGGACGGGAGTCAAGTCCTCCTTTTTTTCAGTCGGAGCGCTAACAACCACCCTATTGATCCTCTTAACAACTTACCTTTTTGGGGTGTATATCAACAATTTTTCGCGATACAATGAGTTGTATGGTTCTATAGGTGCACTTTTAATCATGTTGTTATATATTTGGATCAATTCCAATCTGCTTTTGCTCGGTTTCGAGCTGAATGCAGTTCTTAGGAAATTAAAGCGAAACTTAACATAATCCACGTAATTTAAACTAATTCAAACCGTTATGAAAAAATTATTAATTCTTTTATTCATGATCTCTGCCTCTCTTCCCCTAACGGCCCAGACCGAAGTTGGAAGTGTTACCTTGCCCAATAGTGTCAATTTTGGAGGGCAGGAACTAGCCCTGAATGGGGCAGGTATTCGGAAGAAAGCCATGGTTCTCAAGCTTTATTCAGGGGGGCTATACCTGGCTAGTCCTTCATCAAAGGCCGAAGACATCATTAACGCAGACCAGAACATGGCAATCAAACTGCATATCACTTCAGGTTTTGTTTCTAGTGAAGCCATGCAGGAAGCGGTAAATGATGGCTTCAATGCGTCCATGAATGGAAACACTTCTTCCTTAGATACCGAGATCAAGGAATTCATCAGTTTCTTCAGCGATGAGATCGTGGAGAACAACGTCTTCGACATCACTTACCAGACAGGAAAAGGTGTTGTAGCTTATAAGGATGGCAAGGAGTTGGGTGTAATTGCCGGTATGAACTTTAAAAAAGCCTTGTTTGGAATCTGGTTAGGAGATGACCCGGCAGACAAGAAATTGAAGAAAGGAATGCTCGGTAAAGATTAATTCAATTGCTATGAAAAAGATCGTTTTACTGAGTTTGTCTGTCCTTCTCTACGCGACTAGCTGGTCTCAGGAGGTGGTCGGGCAATGGAAGACCATCGACGATAATTCGGGGGAGGCCCGCTCTATCGTTGAAATATATGAGGATGAAGGGCTGGTTTACGGAAAGATCGTCCAGCTGCTTGATCCGAGCAAAGCAGAAGCTGTCTGCGAGCAGTGTTCTGGGGCAGATAAGGATCAACCTGTTGTCGGTTTAGTTATCATCAAGGGGCTAGAAGCCGATGGCGATGAATACAATGGAGGGAAGATACTGGACCCTGAAAGCGGCAAGCTGTATAAGTGCTATATCGCGCTAGAAGATACGGATCGCCTAAAAGTCAGGGGTTATATTGGATTCTCCGCATTAGGACGAACGCAATACTGGCATCGGGTCAAGTAATTTTGTTTATAAACTACATCAAGGGCTGTCTGTTTCTCAGACAGCCTTTTTTAATTTAGCACAGTGTACTACATTGACGTCATCCTTCCTATCCCGATCCGTCAGGCCTTCACTTATTCGGTCAATAAGGACGAGGCCCTCTTCCTGAAGCCCGGGATGCGAGTGGCTGTTCCGTTTGGCCGGTCCAAGGTATATACGGCTATAGTCTTCAGGTCCGCTACTGCACAAGAACCTGGCTATCCAACCAAATCTATTGATCACATCCTTGATGAAGCACCCCTGATCAACTCACATCAGTTGAAACACTGGCAGTGGATGGCCTCTTATTATCTGTGTACGCTGGGTGAGGTGGTGCGGGCAGCATTGCCGTCCTTATTTCTTTTGGAAAGTGAGACCATGGTGCGCTTAAAAGAAACTGAGCTGATTGACGAATCAATTCTGGATGACGACGAGTTCCAGGTGGTTGAGGCTCTAGGCCATCAACAAACCCTTCATATAAACGATATACGCTCCATCCTGGATCGGCATTCTGTGGTCAAGGTCCTGCAAGGGCTGTTGGAGAAGGACTGTATTTTGATTCATGAAGAGGTGCAGGAACGTTACAAACCTCGCTTAAAGACCTTTATACGTCTACGGGCGGATCTACATCAGGAATCAGCTTTAAATGAGGTACTGGAGCAAATGAGCCGGGCACATGCGCAGCGCCTTGCACTGATGAAGATGTATCTGCTAACGGCAGATCCAAATACAGAAGACATCAGCCAGGTGGATTTGCAGAAAGCCAGCGAAGTCAGCCCGGGGGTGATCAAAGCACTCTTGGACAAAGGCTTGATGGAGCAATATGTAAAACAGATGGACCGATTGGATTTTTATCCGGGCTCAGTCGCCAACCTGCCTCAGCTTTCGTCTCATCAGTTGACTGCTCTGGAGGAGATTGAGGATTATCACGGGCAAGAATTACCGGTTCTATTGCACGGTGTAACGGGTAGTGGAAAAACAGCCTTGTATATTCATCTGATCGCCAGGCAGTTGGAGGCGGGAAATCAAGTGCTCTACCTGGTGCCAGAGATCGCCTTGACCACTCAATTGATCCAGCGCCTGCAAGCCTTTTTTGGTGAATTTCTCGGTGTCTATCATTCCAGATACAATCTGCAGGAAAGGGCAGAGGTTTGGCATAACGTGGCGGCGAAGAAACAAAAGGCCCGTCTTATAATTGGTGCGAGATCAGCCATCTTCTTGCCATTTCAGAACCTAGGATTGGTGGTTATAGATGAAGAACACGAGCCATCTTTTAAGCAACACAATCCGGCACCGCGATATCATGGCAGAGACTCTGCCTTAGTTTTGGCCCAACACCATGGAGCCAGGGTGGTAATGGGTTCGGCAACACCATCGCTGGAGTCCAGTTATCTGGCTGATAAGGGTAATTACGGACTGGTCAAGATGCCTTATCGCTACAATAAGATGTTGATGCCCCAAATGGAGTTGATCGATATCCGGGAAGGCTATCGGAAGAAGCGAATGACCGGTCATTTTAGCGAACGTCTTATTGAACAAATGAGCGAGAGCCTGGAGTCTGGTTCTCAAGTGATCTTGTTCCAGAATCGAAGGGGGTATTCTCCGGTATTGTCCTGTTCCACCTGCGGAGTGGTCTCCGAGTGTCCTAACTGTGATGTGAGTTTGAGTTATCACGAGTACCAGCAGCAATTGCGCTGTCATTATTGTGGTTATTCCATGCCCGTACCGGTGGAGTGTCCCGCCTGTGGGTCGGCGACCCTGGATGCCAAGGGGTTGGGTACCCAACAGGTTGAGGCGGAGGTCAAGGAGTTGTTCCCGGATTATCGTGTGGCGAGGATGGATCAAGACACCACTCGAGGTAAAAAAGCTCATAGCCGGCTGATCAACCAGTTTGAAGACCGGGAGATCGATATTTTGGTCGGGACTCAAATGTTGGCCAAGGGATTAGATTTTGCAGGTGTCAAGTTGGTTGGGGTCATGAATGCGGATAATCTTTTGAGCTTTCCAGATTTCAGAGCTCACGAACGTTGCTTCCAGCTTTTGGTGCAGGTAGGTGGGCGTTCCGGGCGGCAATCCGAGCAGGGGTTGGTTTTGATCCAGGCCTTCAATCCTTATCACACCATCTTACAGCAGGTTACCCAGTACGACTATCCGGCTATGTATAGCCAGGAGACCGAAGAACGGAGACAATTCAAATATCCTCCGTTCTATCGGGTGATCAGATTGACCTTCAAAGATCGAAATCGTCAAAAGATGCAACAAGCCTCACGATGGTTCGCGACTTTGCTCAGGCACGCACTCCAGGTAGAGATTTTAGGCCCGGAGGTGCCAGTGATCGGACGAATCCGTAATCAGTATCTCACCCATATACTCATCAAATTTGATAGGGATCTTTCTGCCTATGCTATCAAAGAGACGATTTACAGGGCAGAGAATAGATTTAAAGGGCTGAAGGAATTCAGCACGGTCAGGATAGTGATGGATGTAGATCCGTATTAATTCCTCATGGAGGAGGCCAGTGCCTCGACCAGGTCGGCCTTGCGATTGCGGCTTAGGGGTAGTTGAGTGGTTTCCAGTTCGATCACCTTGGAGTTGTAGCGTTGTACCTTGTCCAGGTTTACAATGTAGGACTTATGAATACGAAGGAAGCGATCCGATGGGAGCAGGGCTTCAAAGGCTTTCATGGTGGAAAGGACAACCAGAGAGTCGTGTTCGGTAACCAACTTTACATAGTCTCCCAGGGCTTCTATATACAAGAGCTCATTCAGGAATACCTTCCGCTTTTTCAGATTGCTTTTGACAAAGATGAAGTCTTCATCGTCAAAACCATCGTCGTGCTTCAGTTTGTAATTGGTGATCGCCTTGTGTACGGCATTCAGGAAACGTTCCTTGGAAATTGGCTTTCGCAGATAATCCACTGCATCGTAGTCAAATGCTTTAAAGGCATACTTGGTCTTGCCTGTTACAAAGATGATCTGTGGTTTATGGGTCAGATCATCCAACAGGTCAAAACCAGATAGGATGGGCATCTCAATATCGAGAAAGACAAGATCGATCTCATTGTTCGCCAACCCCAATTTGGCTTCGATGGCATTGTTGTATTCCGCCACCAGGTCGAGCGAGGGATGATTTTCGATCAGCTTTACTATAGAGAGACGCTGCAAAGTAGAATCATCTACAATAGCACATTTGAGTATAGGTTTCTCCAAGCTGTACTTCTTTATATAGGGTAACAATATTAACTAAAAAATCGATGAACTACAACTTTTTTTAACTTTTGTCGGTAAAAATGAGGTATATAGATAATTTTTGTAGGAATAAAATAAGGCCTGAACTTAGTTTGATATTCGTGATTATTATAGTATTTTTGCACGCTCGCGGTGAGGACCGTGATTTTGTATAACAAAAAGTTCAAATTTTATGAATCATTATGAAACTGTTTTCATCTTGAATCCCGTTTTATCTGATGAGCAGATAAAGGAAACAGTTAAGAAGTTCGAGGACCTGTTGGTCACTCGTGGAGCCAAGATGATTTCCAAGGAGGATTGGGGGCTGAAAAAGCTTGCTTATCCCATCCAAAACAAAAAGAGTGGTTTCTACCACCTTTTCGAGTACACCGTGGAAGGTGATGCCATTAACCGACTGGAACTGACCTTCCGTCGTGACGAGCGCGTGATGCGTTATCTGACTGTCAAGTTAGACAAGTATGCCATCGAATGGGCAGAGAAGAGAAGAAAACGTAACAAACAAAACGCTTAAGACATGGCCTCAATTGAACAACAAGCTAAAGGAAAGAAAGACGGGGATATTCGTTATCTAACCCCGTTGAACATTGAGACTGCTAAAGCGAAGAAATACTGTCGTTTTAAGAAGTCCGGAATCAAATACATCGACTACAAGGATGCCGATTTCCTGTCTAAGTTCGTAAACGAACAAGGAAAACTACTTCCTCGTCGTCTAACTGGTACCTCTTTGAAGTATCAGCGTAAGGTAGCCGTGGCTGTGAAGCGTGCCCGTCACCTGGCCCTGATGCCATACGTAACCGATTTGTACAAATAAGCAGCTAGGATCATGGAACTAATATTAAAGAAAGACGTAGAGAATCTTGGCTTTGCCGACGACCTGGTAAAAGTGAAGAGTGGATATGGACGCAACTACCTGATCCCTCAAGGATTTGCCGTTTTGGCAACCCCTTCTGCTAAAAAGGTACTTGCAGAGACCCTGAAGCAAAGGGCTCATAAAGAAGAGAAGATCATTAACGATGCTAAAGCTCAAGCCGAGCAATTGGCCGGGATCGAAGTAAAGATCGCAGCCAAAGTAGGTGAGGGTGACAAGCTTTTTGGTTCGGTAACCAATATGGATGTTGCGGATGCCCTGGAGAAAGCTGGTATGAGCATCGATAAGAAATTTATTAGCATTGCAGGTGGATCCATCAAACGACTGGGCACCTATGAAGCAAAAATCCGATTTCATCGGGATGTTATCGCAGCATGGTCATTTGACGTAGTTGCGGAAGCCAAGAAATAGGATTTTTAATTAGAAAGAAGGAAACCCTGGCTTAATCGCCGGGTTTTTTATACACCATGAAATACACCCGTCTCACTAAAGAACAATTGGAAGAACTGCATATGGAGTTCAGTCGGTTCCTGGCTGCTCAGTCCATCACTGCCCAGGAGTGGGAAGCCATTAAGCGGGACAAGCCCGAAGTGGCCGAGCAGGAACTGGACGTTTTTTCTGACCTGGTATGGGAAGGGGTGCTGAAGGCCGCCAAATTTCTGGAACATCGTTCCAATGGACAATTGTTCTTATTTGAACTGGACACCAGTGAAATCCACTTGATCGCGATTAGAGTAACTAATCCGTCGGTAGATCTAACAACCAGTACTGGACTTGACTGGTTGGGTCAAAATCTGGGCAAAGAGGAGGTGCAGGTTTACAGGTCGACTAAGACCTACGGTGAGGACCCGCATGCCGATGTCTTTGATCTTATCCAAAAAGGAGCTGTTCTCACCTCAGGAGAACTATACAAACAGCTAAAGGGAATACTATAATTATTCGTATCGAAGACTCTCGATAGGGTCTAGCTTTGCTGCTTTCCGCGCTGGATATGAGCCGGCTATGATAGCCACAAGGAAGGTGATAATGGTAGCCCAAATCATGGCTCCAATCGGTAAGGAGAATTTAAAGCTGAATATGGATGCAAAGATGATCCCTGTTGCTACTCCTAGAATAATCCCCAGTATACTTCCAAACTGACCGATCACTATTGTTTCAATAAAGAACTGTGTAGAAATGGTCGAGCGCTTGGCTCCCAAAGCTTTTCTTACCCCAATTTCCCGAGTCCGCTCGGTTACTGAGACCAACATAATATTCATTAGGGCAATGGAAGATCCCAAAATGGTGATAATGCTAATGATCCAGGCGGCCCATTCCAGATATTCGGTAATGCTGCCAATCCGGTTGATCAGGTCGTCGCTGCGCTCCAATCCAAAATTGTTTTCCTCTACGGGACTTAATTTTCGGACATTCCGGAAAGTGACAATGGCATCATCCTGGGCACCTGCCATCATTTCTTTATCATCTACCTTGATGGAAATGGTGTAGTTGATATTGGGTTGTGTAAATAAGCTCCTTGCTACCTGGATCGGGATTAAAACCTTTAGATCTTGGTTATTTCCAAAGGTTGAGCCCTTGGATTTCAAGATTCCGATCACCTTGAATTTTACCCCACGGATACTAATGGTCTTGCCTACAGGGTTAGCTCCTTCAAACAGCCCGCTTTCAAAATCTGAACCCAGAACACATACCTTATTATTGTTCTGTACATCGAACAAATTGATTTCCCTTCCTCGAGTTACCTCCGAACCGGTGTTTTCAATATAATGCTCATTGACCCCATAGACTTGGATGTCAGGGTCGGTCTTCTCGCTCTCGTATTTGATCTCTGCCCGACTGGTACCGCGGAAGGACACCGAAGTTCTGGCATAAGGAAATTCGTATCGCTCCTGGAATTCCCTGATGTTATCATAAGAAATGACCGGGTTGATCTTTTCCCGTTCTCCGGAACCCCCTCTTTGCACATTGAAATCGTAACGTTGAATATTGAAGGTATTTGCCCCCATGGAGGCAAAGTCGCTGGAAATAGTGTTTTCCAGCGCTTTCACGGCCGAGAGGATTCCGACCAGGGCCCAAATTCCAATTCCCATGATCACAATGGTCAGAATGGTCCGAAGTAACTGACTTCGAATAGAATCGAGGGCTATACGGACGTTTTCGCGAAAAAGGCCAAACATAGAACTGTTCTGTAGTTGGGAAGTTAGACTATTAATTCAAGTTAAAGTTACACAATTGGTCTACTTTTTCATGATCATCCGGCCTTTGTCAAATCTGTAGCGTAATTACAAGACTTTATTCTAACTTGAAAAACCATTAAAACGACCAACTTATGAGCAGTAAGATCGATGAGCTGATAGCACAATATCATTCCTTACACAACGGCCAACCATGGATGGGAAGAAGTTTTCATGCCACCTGGTTACAAATAAACGAGGAAGTTTCCTTTTCCAAGCCAATACAAGGAGCACCATCCATTGCCCAATTAGTGGATCATTTGACGTTTTGGCGTAAACAAGCCTTGGACAAGATCGCCCATGGACAATTTGAAGCAGGAGATAATGATCCGGATAATTGGAAAACGAACACTCAGTTAAAAGTGGAGGGTTGGAATGCTATCAGATTGAGATACGCATCTGTTTTGAAGGACTATCTGGGACAACTGTCACAACGGGATGATTCTTTCCTTGAAAGGACGTATCAAGATCCTGATTTCAAAAAAGACTTGACCTACGCCGAGTTGCTTCAGGGGGTCTTGCATCACGATATCTATCACTTGGGTCAGATCAGATTGATTTTGTCTGCTTTGAGCGGTGAATAATCCATTCTCTAACTCTGATTAATACACCAAAGATGTCGGCAATTATTCAGATATTTGCCTAGCTCGAAAATAGGAGCCTTACCCTCAAAGAACAACATATTGAAACCCTCCATACCCAAAGGAACCAGAGATTTTTCCCCATCCGAGATGGCCAGGCGTAATTATATGCAAGGCGTAATAGAGTCTGCTTTTCAGCGATTTGGTTTTAAACCTATTGCCACACCGGCCATGGAGAATTCTCAAACCCTGATGGGAAAATACGGAGAGGAGGGGGATAGACTCATCTTCAAGGTCCTGAACAGTGGGGATTTTTTATCCAAAGCGGATAGCGAGCAACTTGCCCAGAGAGACAGCAAAGCTGTAGCCGGTAGTATCAGCGACAAGGCGCTAAAGTATGATCTTACGGTTCCTTTTGCCCGTTATGTTGTTCAACACCAAAATGAGATCACCTTGCCGTTTAAACGATACCAGATCCAACCCGTCTGGCGCGCGGACAGGCCACAGAAGGGAAGATTCCGGGAATTTGTGCAGTGCGATGCCGATGTGGTCGGGTCAGATTCCTTGTGGCAGGAGGTAGAACTGATCCAGTTATATGACGAGGTATTCACTAATCTGGGATTGGAAGGGACTACCATCAAGCTAAATAACAGAAAGATTCTTAGCGGTCTTGCCGAAATGATCGGTGCAGAGGACAAATTGATCCCATTTACCGTTGCTCTGGACAAGTTGGATAAGATCGGACAGGACAAGGTCATCGAAGAGATGCGAGGACAAGGGATAGCCGATGGGGCCATCAATAAACTCCAACCCTTGTTTGACCTAAGTGGCTCCGCTGTAGACAAATTAGGTTCCCTGGAAGGACTTTTGGCCGATTCCGAGATCGGACAAGAGGGCATAGGAGAGCTTCGTTTTTTAATTACCACCATAACCCAGTTGGGATTGCGTACGGCCAATCTGGAGATCGAACTCACCCTTGCTAGGGGTCTCAACTACTATACTGGAGCTATCATGGAGGTGGCCGCACCAGATTCCGTGAAAATGGGAAGCATTGGTGGGGGAGGTCGCTATGACGACCTGACCGGTATCTTTGGCCTTAAAGGCGTGAGCGGAGTAGGGATAAGTTTTGGTTTAGACAGAATCTATCTGGTCCTGGAAGAATTGGAGCTCTTCCCGGAACAATTATCGGAATCTGTCCGTGTGCTTTTTATCAACTTTGGCCCGGATGAAGCGCTTTATGCAACTAAGGCTATTGCCAAGATCAGACAAGGTGGGCTCAGTTGCGAACTCTATCCGGATGCTGCCAAAATGAAAAAGCAAATGGGTTATGCTAACAAGATGAATATCCCATATGTTGTCATGGCTGGATCTACGGAGATTGATAGCAGTACGTTTACCTTAAAGGATATGCGTACAGGCGATCAGAAACAATTGGATCTGACCCAACTCATAGACGCCGTCTCTAACGTTCGGTAGAACCTAAAGATCAGAATTTCTCCTTCAGACGTTCCTTGAGGAACCGATAGAACCAATCATGGAAATCTTTTGTTTGACGATGTTCCACCCGGCTTTGAACTCTGGGCAGTTTTTCTGGTAGATGCTGTAGTAAATCGGCCATTTCACCCTTTTTTACGTTGATACTGAGGTCTAAATTCTAGCAACAATTCGTATTGCTCATGGGGATAAGCATATTCTTTTAGCCAGTGATACCGGCCATCGCGATGGGGTAATCAGTAATTTCTTACAATTTACAAAATACGAGCTCAGTTCCATTTTTTTCACTGTTAAATCTCCTTGGGTTTCCCACCAATTTCTTCGATGAATGGCAGTCTGGAGGTTTCCAATCTAACCAGAACAGGGGATAAGGGAAGCAATAACTTTTCGATGAATGGTATGATAAGGAGAAGTTGGTAGCTTCATAAATGACTTCTCCTAATAACATTTTGAGTCAAAATGGGTTTCTTGTCTAAATGTTCGGATTGACTATCTTAGGTCTGCTCAATCTCTAACTTACAGTTTCACTTCGTTCAACTGTGATTGTTCTATGGATTGATTCAAACATAAAACCAAGGTACTTTGCACCGGTTGTAGACACAAAAACTCTTTTCACGTACGAGTAAGTGAGAGAGTTTCCTGGTCTCCAAATCACTGATTATGGTTTTATGTTTGAACGTAGGGAGAATTACTCGCTCACTCTGTTCGCTCGAGAGTCTTGAGTGGGCGTCGCCTACATCCAAAAGCCCACAGCGCTTCGCGCTGTTATGTGCTTTTATCGTGACATTTTTGAAAAGGGAGAATTACTCGCTCACTCTGTTCGCTCGTGAGTCTTGAGGGGGAGTCGCCTACACTCCAAAAGCCCACAACGCTTTGCGCTGTCATGTGCTTTTTTCGTAGCATTTTTGAAAAGGGAGAATTGCAGCTTCCCTCTGGTCAGCTGCGAGTCTAAAAGGGGAGTCGCCTACACTCCAAAAGCCCACAGCGCTTTGCGCTGTCATGTTCTTTTTTCGTAGCATTTTTGAAAAGGGAGAATTGCAGCTTCCCTCTGGTCAGCTGCGAGTCTAAAAGGGGAGTCGCCTACACTCCAAAAGCCCACAGCGCTTTGCGCTGTCATGTTCTTTTTTCGTAGCATTTTTGAAAAGGGAGAATTGCAGCTTCCCTCTGGTCAGCTGCGAGTCTAAAAAGGGAGTCGCCTACACTCCAAAAGCCCACAGCGCTTTGCGCTGTCATGTGCTTTTTCCTTTCCCTGTTGGATGAATCGGAGTGGAGAATTGCGGTCTCCCTAAGGTCGACCGCGAGTCTTGAGTGGGCGTCGCCTACATCCCAAAGCCCACAACGCTGCGCGTTGTTTTGTTCTTTTTCCTTTACCCACTTACAAAAACGAGTTTTTGACGTGGGTAAAGAAAAAAGCCCAGCACCTTCTCGGTGTGGGCTTTTGGTGTAGCGAGAGGGAGACTTGAACTCCCGACCTCCGGGTTATGAATCCGACGCTCTAACCTGCTGAGCTACCTCGCCATAATGTGCCTGAGCGGGCGCAAAGATAAGAAGTATTTAGAGTGAGGGCAATGCTAAGGCATTTTTTTTTGGTCAAGCTACAGTGAGCCCCGATTAGTTGTCTATTGAGTTGACTGACAATACGTTTACCTTTTATCTACTGAATAATGGCCATTTAAAATTGCTCTGAACCCGACTAAAAAAAGCAATGCCGTGGGTGGGTTATTATATTTATTGCCATATTTGAGGTGAAATGTGTGTCACATTTCATAATTTAGGATGATTATTTAATCAAAGTCAACTACAAACCACCCCTTAATCGATGCAGACGATAAGCAAGCAATTGGGGCTATTGCTATTATTGTTGTTGCCGATTGGAATTCTCCAGGGGCAGTCTTTCCGAAATATTACCATGACGGGCGGACTAAGCGTAATGGAGAATAACGATGGCTCGCAGCTACCAACCCTGAGTGATCTGGATTTCAAGAATCCGTTCTTCTTTATTTTCGAAGGCCGTTTTACAGAGGCTTTCGCTATTAACGCCAGTCTATACACAAATGAACCTGAACTCAAGGACGGGACACAACCTTTCCTGATCGGTGGGCAGGTCAGTGGTCAATGGTATTTTGATCAGTATATTTTTAACAATGAAGATTTTGAATGGTCAATAGGTGCCGGAATTGGCTTATACAAGCCACAGCGATTGAAATCCAGAAGCACTTTTGGGTTTAATACCATTTTTCGCTATTGGGTTTCGGAACGGATAGCGTTTAGCTTTCAAGGAGTAACCAATTTTGGTTTCTCAGAAGATCCGTTGATCAATAATTTCTACCAATACAACTTCGGTGTGGTATGGGGCTCTAAAGCGAGAACTCCAAAACGAAATGCCTATCTGGAGAGTCAGGAGATATTGGAAGAGGATGCTGTTTCATCTGAGCGTAAAAAAGCCATTGTCGACCTGACTCCAGAAGAACCACCCCAAGAGGAGGTAGTTGCAGTAGTACCTGAGCCGGAACCAGAAGAAGTCCAAAATAAACCGAGGGAATTCGAGTCTATTTATTTTGACCGCAACTCTTCCTATTATAACAAACAGGAGGCCCTGAAACTAGATCGTGTATTAGTTGCCCTGCAAGCTAATCGAGCATACAGGGTTAAAGCTGAGGCTTACACCGATGCCAGTGGAGATGCCGTCTACAATCAATGGCTGGCAGATAGACGTCTGAAGCGAGTGACGGACTACCTGTTAGCGGCAGGGATCGATGCGTCCAGGATCGAAGGAATTTCTGTAGGTATTGATCCGGAAAGTGTTGAATGCCTGGATGTACCTTCACCTTGTTCGGTAGAAAGTCAGCGTCAGTATAGGCGAGTACAGTTCTTATTATTTGAGCAATAACATACTGTAAGAGGTTGAATTAAGTTCGTTCCGCCAAGGATTGATTCCATCTATACTGCAAATTTTCCTACAATTATAGTCGAGCTAACTTCTTGTTGTCGAAATATTTAGGCCGTTTATCGAAGATTTGGTCGATTTCTGCATTGGACGTGAGAAAATGTAATACTTTCGATGTCCAAAGTATGCAGCCATACTTTCTTTCAAATAGATCATCATGCGCCTCACCATTATGATATTGGGTATCTTAGGTTGTATCGCAACTACAACTGCACAGCAATATCGCTTTGTTACCCTTACTGCTGGTACAAATGCCATAGACGATATCGGTCTTGGTACTTTCCCATCATTTAGTGACCTGAATTACAAGAACCCTTTCTTGTTCAGCGCGGAAGGCAGGTTCAATAAATCTTTGAGTGTATCCCTGAGTGGTACGTCAAACGAAGTAGACTTAGAAGCGGACCAAAGTCGTCGATTCTACATCGGTATCGATGCGATGCTTAATTTTTACATCGATCAGTATTTGTGGAATAATGACGATGTAGAATGGTATTTCTCCGCAGGAACTGGTATTTATAGTTTAAAAGGGCTAATTGACAAGGGTTCCATGAATGGAGCCACCGGCTTCCGCTTTTGGATATCAGATCAGGTAGGCTTTAATATTCAGACCATGGCTAAGTTTGCCATGAATAGAACGTCGGCCCTCAGGAATCATTATGTTCACAGCGTAGGTCTGGTATGGGGTCTGAAAACTAAACCGAAACCGGAACCAGAGTCTGAACCGGAGTCGATTTTAGAACCGGCGCCCAAGGAGATTCCGGAACCGGTCGTTGTGACCCCTCTGGTTGTCGAGGAGCCTGAGGAAGTGGAACCCCAGGCCGACTTACCATTACTGGTTTCGTCAGTTTATTTTGATCGTAATTCTTCCTTCTTTGGGCGCGGTGAAGAGGTTAAGTTGGACGAATTGGTGCTCAAGATGCTCTCTGAGCCCGAGTTACGCCTTGAAGTCGATTCTTACACGGATTCAACTGGAGAAGAGGCCTATAATCTCTGGTTGGCAAATAATCGGTTAGAGCGAACCATTGAGTACCTGGTGCAACGTGGTGTAGACCGAAACAGGATTCAGGGCGAGGCCAAAGGTATAGATCCGGCCAGTTTACCTTGCAAGGATCAAAACAACAATTGCACCGAGGAAAGTCAGCGTGTGTATCGGCGAGCTGAGTTTCGAGTTTTTCGTCAGTAGCCTCCTATTTTCGACTTAATTACAGTCTTATTTCTTGAATGAACCAACTGGTTTCTTGTTTATTTGTTACTACCCGCTTGTTTTGGTTTTCAAATACTAAAAAAAAATCTATATTGGGCTCGAACTAACTACAGCCTATGGACGAGAAGATCAAATACGAGATGGAATTCCCCATCCATGCCTCTCCCTCTCTTCTTTATCAATACATTTCTACACCAAGCGGTATGAGCGAATGGTATGCCGATAATGTCAATTCGAGGGGAGAGTACTTTACCTTTATTTGGGAAGGAAGTGAAGAACGTGCCAAATTACTTGGCAAGAAGAGTAACGAACGGATCAAATTCCGTTGGGAGGCCGATGAGGATACTGATTTCTATTTCGAACTCCGGATACAAGTAGATGAGATCACTAAGGACGTTTCCTTGATGGTCACCGATTTTGCAGAGGAAGACGAATTGGATGAAGGTAAAATGCTTTGGGAGAATATGATCTCCAATCTTAAACATATTTTGGGTTCAACCTGATCTAAGGATACCCGAGAAAGCCGTAAATTTGAGCCCTCTAATCGGAGGGCTTTTATGATGATGAATCTCAATGGACAATTGGTAGAGGACAGCTCTGCAGCAGCGCATCCGCTTAACCGCGCCATGAACTATGGGGATGGTGTTTTTGAAACAATTAGAGTGTCCGCGGGGAAGGTTCTCTTCTGGGAGGACCACTATTTCAGGCTCATGTCCAGCATGAGGATTCTTCGGATGGAAATTCCGATGAATTTTACACCAGAATCCTTGGAGCAGCAAATCCAGCAAGTGGTAGCCGAAAGCGGAAAGGCGGCGGCTCATATGGTTAAAATTTTGGTCTGGAGAAAGCCTGGAGGTAAATACACTCCGGAATCACTAGAAGTGGAGTACCTGATACATGCAGAAGGTATCGATCAGCCATTTTATACCCTGGACGAAGCAGCTTACGAGATCGAACTTTTCAAAGATCACTATGTGCTGTCCGGTCTGCTTTCTACCCTAAAGTCGAACAATCGATTGATATCGGTTTTGGGTAGCATATACGCTAAAGAGAATGACTACCAGAATTGCGTGTTGCTCAATGAAAATAAGATGGTCACCGAGGCCCTGAACGGGAACGTATTTCTGGTAAAGGGTTACAAGATCAAGACACCTCCTTTACTGGATGGATGTCTAAAGGGAATAATCCGTAAACAGATTGTTGATATTATTGGTCAACTGCCCGACTATGTATTGGAAGAAGAAACTGTATCGCCTTTTGAGCTACAGCAGGCCGACGAAATGTTCATTACCAATACCCGGGTCGGAATCCAACCGGTTAGTAAATACAGAAAGAAGCAATACGAGAATAAGGTGGCAAGAGAATTCCTGGCCAAACTCAATACACGTGCGCGTTTGGGTTAGTTATAATTGGGATTTTCTGGCGCGTTTGACCAGATAAGGTAATCTCCGCCAAATTCGATCATCTTCTTCTTCCAAAAATCATTCTGGCACTTGCCGATGATGTGATCCTTGTCCTGGTTTCGGACAACCACCCAACTTTGGACTTCCAATTCTTCGTCCAACTGCTCACTGGCCCAACCGGAGTATCCCAGAAAGAATTGAATCTGGTCCTCGACTAGTTTGTTATCCTGAAGCAACTCCAGGATGGTGTTGAAATCTCCTCCCCAATAAATGCCTTGGGCGATCTCGATACTGTCAGGGATCAGTTCCGGTACGCGGTGGATAAAGTAAAGATTGTCCTGTTCTACCGGCCCACCGTTATATACGGTCAGGGCAGAGGTCACCTCAGGGATGAAGTCACTCAGTTTGTATTCCAGGGGTTTATTCAAGATGAATCCCACAGAGCCAGTCTCGTTGTGTTCGGCCAAAAGGACAACGGACCGATTGAACGACACATCTCCGATGATCGATGGTTCGGCTACCAGAAGAACTCCCTTTTCTGGTTTTAGCGAGATCATAAGGCGAGGATTTGTATTAAATCTAAGTATTAATTTTGGAATTAACAATTCTGTACTCTGGAAACAAAAAAACCCTGCCAACTGGCAGGGTTGTACAATTTATGACAGTTTCAATTAGTTCACGCTATTCGAAAGGTCTGCTCCTGCTTTGAACTTAACAACGTTCTTCGCAGCAATATTGATCGTTTTACCAGTCTGAGGGTTTCTTCCTTCGCGGGCAGCACGCTTAGATACTGACCAAGAACCGAAACCGACAAGTGATACTCTGTTTCCTTTTTTCAGGGATCCTTCTACATTACCAAGGAAGGACTCTAATGCTTTTTTTGCGGCCGCTTTGGTTATCCCGGCGTCTTCCGCCATACCATCGATTAAATCTGATTTGTTCATAGTTTAAAATTAAAATGTTGGTTAAACTTCGATAAATTGCTCTACAAATTTATACGGATAATCGAGCCACGCAAGGAATAGCGCGGAAATCCAGAGGTTTTGTTGATAACTTCAACCCTTTGTTAATAAAGGTGGCGTCAATTTGTAGTAAAATGGGCGAATTCCCTATTTATGGGCCTTCACGCTGGTTCAACTTCCTAATACACAAGCTGGTTGGAATTGGTCTACTCAGTTTGATACAAAACAATTTCCAGGCGATGATCAAAAAAGGAGCGTATCGACCAAAAATTACTCAAAGTTAGCATCTGGCTCTGGCCTGAATCCGTTCAGTAACTCCTGGGTTTCCATTCTGCGTTTTCCGGCTAGTTTCAAGTCCTCCAGCCAATAGAATCCATTCTGCACTGCTACCCCAAGGCTTTTTTCTCTAGCCTAATAAGACCGGTTTTTAGCTGATGTTCCTCTGGCTGAAATCGCCCTCGATAAATCTTCACTTTTAACCGATCATTTCCCTGAACCAATTCGGACCAAGCCGCGGGATAAGGACATAATCCTCTTACAAGAGAATCTATTGTCATTGGATCTTTTTGCCAGTCGATCCTGGTATTGTCGGGGGTCAGTTTAGGGGCTTTCCTGATATCAGGTATTTCAGGTTGAGGTTTTGGTATGGCATCACCAGCTGCTATTCTGCCAACGGTCTTTACCACCAGATCTGCTCCTAACTCCATGAGTTTATCGTGTAAACTACCTGCGGTCTCATCTTCGTCTAAATTGATCTGCGCACTGGCGATAATGGCACCTGTGTCTATCTTCTCATCGATAAAGAAAGTAGTCACTCCACTGACTTCTTCTCCATTAATAATGGCCCAATTGATCGGGGCGGCCCCTCGGTATTGAGGCAGCAGGGAGGCATGTAGGTTGAATGTTCCCATTTCCGGGTATTTCCATACTGTTTCCGGCAACATGCGGAAGGCAACCACCACCTGTAGATCAGCCTTCCAGCTCTTTAGTTCCTGGAGGAACGTCTCGTCCTTAAGGTTAGTTGGCTGAAGTATTGGGAAGCCTTGTTCTAAAGCGTACTGCTTCACGGCAGAGGACCGCAATTTTCGGCCTCGGCCGGCAGGTTTATCTGCCGCCGTGATCACTCCTACGATCTGTTGCCCGTCTTCGACCAAACGTTGCAGGACTCCAACTGCGAATTCAGGAGTTCCCATAAATACGATCCGGGGTCTATTGGTCATTTCTTGAATTGAAAGCGTTGTTGTTCATCACGTGATAGTTGCCCCAGATCAGTTAAGTGATCCAGGACGTCCAGTATTTGTTGAGGCTCAAAATTAAGTCTTTCTCGAATTCCGTGGATGTCCAGGGGTGAATCTTTCAGAAGTGTCTTCAGCTCCGTGATCAGATCCGAAGGTGGGTACTTATCTCGATCTTCAATGCGACCGAGACAGACGGAACATTTTCCACAAGGCTTGCCCTGTTCATCTCCAAAATAAGACATTAGGTATTGACTTAAGCAGCTGTTGTGTTGATTGGCAAATTCGATCATTCGCTCCAATTGCTGTTCTTTGAGTTGATACTGTCTCTCAATTTGTTTACGGTGGGGATTTAAAGTTCGTTCGTCCTCTCTTGGGCACAGATAAGTTACTGAAGCATCAGACCTGTTGAGTTCCATTTGCAGGCACTGAAGGCTCTCCATTCGCTCCAGTATTTGGAGGATCTTCTCTTCATGAACTCCGGTCTTACGCATTAGGAAAGGGAGGTCGATGGTCGTCATTTGTTCATGGATGCCCCCATAAATGCGGAGTATGGACTGTCCGATCATTGAAGCTTCCAAGTCCTTCTCGAAATAATCCAACAGACGATCAGAGGACAAGAGGAATTGAATACGTAGCTGTTTTTCAAATTGCTGACTCAGCCGAATGATCCCGCAGCGATCTAATATTTGTAATCCTTGATATGTTTTCCCCGCTTCAGGGAATAGGCAGCACAAAACTGGGCAAAGTTGAATGGGAATTCCAGAAAACTTCCTTCACCATAGGAGATCTGAAAATAGCTGTTCAGTCGTTTATATATATTGACGATCTCCTTGAACTTGGGAATGGATTCAACATATTGAGTACGAGCGATCTGCTTGTCCTCTTCGTTTAACAGCATCAAAGCGATGGCATTATGACCATCTCGACCGGCGCGACCAGCTTCCTGATAATAGCTCTCCAGGTCAGCGGGTAGCTGCAGGTGGACTACCAAACGCACATTGCTTTGGTCGATTCCCATTCCAAAGGCATTGGTGGCCACCATGATGGGGTTTTCGCCACTTATCCAGGAACTCATGCTCGCTTCCTTATCCTTGTTGTCCATACCACCATGGTAATAGGTAGACCTGAATCCTAATCTATTCAAACGTTCGGCTAATTGAATGGTCTTCCCTCGATTGCGCAAATAGATAATAGAATTTCCATTTGCTTGTTTGAGGTACGCTTTGAGCTCTTCTTCCTTTACCGTTTCGTTTTTGACCTGGTAGGACAGATTTGGTCGGTTAAATGAAGTTCGATAAACTTGAGCTTCTGAGATGACCAGTTTCTCCTTGATATCTGCCATCACTCGCTCTGTGGCCGTAGCGGTCAAAGCGATCACGGGAATACCCGGGTGCCATTCCCTGATCTGCCCAATTTCGAGATAAGCTGGCCTGAAGTCGTGGCCCCATTGGGAGATACAATGAGCCTCGTCCACCACCAGGTAGTTGACATTCATCTGCCTGATGGCCAGCTGAACTTGTTCCTGCCGGAGTCTTTCGGGAGACAGATAGAGGAATTTGTAATTGCCATAACGGGCATTATCCAGTAGTTCAGTCAGCCTGTCTTGTCTGATACCGCCAGCCAGGGAAATGGCCTTGATCCCCCTGTTCTGAAGTTGCCTGACCTGGTCATTCATCAGGGCAACAAGGGGAGAGATCACCAAACAGATCCCTTCAGTGAGCAGGGCGGGTAGTTGAAAACAAAGAGATTTACCACCTCCGGTCGGCATTAGCGCAAGGGTATGTTCTTCGGCTAGAACAGTATTGATGATCTCCAACTGACCGGGCCTGAATTCCTTGTGACCCCAGGTTTGAGTCAGGGTTGTATACAGTTGCTCCTCCCTGATCATAACAAGAGATCCTTGACAAATTCGACACGTTGGTCCACACTGCCCCTGGGGATCTCAACACTTTGGTATCCTAGTTTCTTGTATACCTTAACTAGGTGATCATGGATGGACTGGGATTGATCAAAGGATTCATACCGTTGTTGGTCCTGGATGTAGATTTCAGGCCAGGGCGGTAACAGCAAGATCCTATCATATCGGTGACTCTGGCTCAGTTCCTTGAAATGCGGAGAATAGGGACTGCCCAGATAATCCAGGTATGCCATCACATCCGGTATTCCCCTGTCGTAGAAGAGATAGTTGGATTTCCAGTCCTGACCTAAATGAAATTGTTCTATTCTGGCCTCCAATAGGGCCTGACTAAATTGAATGGGGTCTTTGAGAAAGAGTTGATCAATGCCCGCTCTTTGGGCCGTTTCCGTAACCTCCCTGGACACTTCCGGAAGAAAGGAATAACCGCTGTCTCCTAGTGCATTGATGAGGCTTGTTTTCCCTGATCCGGGTCCTCCGGTGATCACAATTCGTTCGGGCAAACTCGAGAACTTTGTACAAAGTTCGCAAATAATATTGAACCATTACCCCTATCTTTGTGACGCTTCAAGAATGATACCATGACCCCACAGGAAAAGCAATCAGAAGAGTTTTACAAACGACTGAAAGAGCAGTTGGAGGCTGATACGGATTGGCCTTCACCTTACATGTTCAAATTCATAGTTCCATCCAGTCAGGAAAAGATAGCCGAGATCAAAGCTGCTTTTGATGACCTGGATGCAACCATCAACACCAGGGATTCGGCCAAAGGGACCTACACCAGTGTTTCTATTAAAGTCACCATGGAGAACCCTGATGCCGTTGTCGCTAAATATCTGGAAGTTTCTAAGGTGGAAGGAGTCATTTCCCTATAAATTTCTTATTTTGCGGGGCGTAGCAACTTCGCTGCCCTAACTTATCTCCGATTTATTTTTTACGATGTTGATAGATGATCTAGAATACAATACAGAACGTCCTCATTTGATCATTCCAGAGTACGGACGCCATATGCAAAAGATGGTTGATCAATGTGTGGCCATGGAAGACAGAGAAGCCCGTAATAAATGTGCCAAAAGCATCATTTCGGTCATGGGTAACCTAAATCCCCATCTTCGGGATGTGCCGGATTTTCAACATAAGCTCTGGGATCAACTCTTTATAATCTCAGACTTTAAGCTGGATGTGGATTCACCGTATCCAAAACCTTCCAGGGAAGAACTGGCCGAACGTCCGGAACCATTGGATTACCCACAAAATCACCCAAAATATCGTTTTTACGGCAATAACATCAAGCGAATGATCGATGTGGCCAACTCTTGGGAAGACGGAGATAAAAAGGATGGCCTGGTTCTGACCATAGCCAACCACATGAAAAAGAGTTTCCTGAATTGGAACAAAGATACGGTTGAGGATAGCGTGATATTCGAGCACTTGTTCGAACTCTCAGAAGGGAAGATCGATATGCGTGAAAGCAAGGAGGATCTAACCACTTCTAAAGATTTACTGCAACACAAAAAGCGATTTACGAAAAAGAGCTTTAAAGGAGGTCGAGGTCGTAAACGGCATTAGTCAACTTCATGGGTACATTTCAGATCGAAGGAGGGCATAGCCTACAAGGAGATATTCGTCCTCAAGGGGCCAAGAACGAGGCCCTGCAAATTTTATGCGCCGTTCTTCTGACTCCAGAGGAAGTGGTCATCGAGAATATCCCGGACATCCGGGATGTGAACAAACTGATCGGCATACTGGGTAATCTCGGCGTTAAGGTGAAAAAGCTCGCAGCCGGTAAATACAGTTTTCAATCTGACGATCTGGACCTGGACTACCTGGAATCTGAACTTTTCAAACAAGAAGGCAGTTCGCTTAGGGGGTCTATTATGATCGTAGGGCCGCTATTGGCAAGATTTGGCAAAGGCTATATTCCCCGGCCCGGTGGTGATAAGATCGGTCGTAGAAGACTGGACACCCACTTCGAGGGCTTTATCAAGTTAGGTGCGGATTTCCGATATAACCGAGAGGAACGTTTTTATGGGGTAGAGGCCCCTAACGGTTTGCGAGGCACCTATATGCTGCTGGATCAGGCATCGGTAACAGGAACGGCTAATATCGTTATGGCGGCGGTCATGGCCAAAGGCACTACGACCATCTACAATGCAGCCTGTGAGCCCTATCTGCAACAACTCTGCAAGATGCTGAATCGGATGGGTGCCAACATCTCTGGAATAGGATCAAATCTGCTGGTCATAGAAGGTGTTGAAAGCCTGGGTGGATGTAATCACCGGGTATTACCGGATATGATCGAGATCGGCAGTTGGATCGGTCTTGCGGCTATGACGCGTTCTTCCATCACCATCAAGGATGTGAGTTGGGACGATCTGGGCCTTATCCCGGATACCTTTCGCAAATTGGGCATCCAATTGGAGCGGAGAGGAGACGACATCTTCATTCCTAGCATGGAATCTTATGAGATCCAGAGCGATATGGACGGTTCTATTCTGACCATTTCAGACGCCCCTTGGCCTGGCTTTACGCCAGATCTTTTAAGTATCGTTCTTGTGGTCTGTACACAGGCCAGAGGAAGTGTGTTGATCCATCAGAAGATGTTCGAAAGCCGGCTGTTCTTCGTGGACAAGTTGATCGATATGGGAGCCAAGATCATCCTTTGTGATCCGCATCGGGCAACAGTGATCGGTCACGATTTCCATTCTCAGCTAAAAGCTACAACCATGGTTTCCCCGGATATCCGGGCAGGTATTTCTTTGCTGATAGCAGCCTTGTCGGCTAAAGGGACATCCGCTATTCACAATATCGAGCAGATCGACAGGGGATATGAGCGTATCGATGAGCGCCTCAGGGCAATCGGAGCTAAGATCGAACGAATCGACTAGCGCAGATTAGTTTTTCTTTTGCTTATTGATCTCGTCCTGTAGCTTTCTTCGGAGTTGTTGTTCTCGGTCCAGGGTTCGCTGACGATAATCTTCATATTCCTCCTCTACCTCAGCTAGTTTCAGTTTTGATTCTCTGGTAACAGCATTGCTCTGTCTGAAGCGAACTACAGTCACTACAAGAAGCAATAGCAGCAGACCAATTGAAGACCACATTATGGTATTGTAAGTGGATTTGGTAAGCAGTATGCCGAACAGGGAAATTCCATTCTCTTTTTCTCGAGATACAGCCAATTCGTCCTGGGTGGATTTGAGATTTGCACTTAGTCCGCCAATGGTATTATCCTTAGCCGCTATGGTATCCTGGGCTGTATTGAGATCCTTTTCGATGGCCGCAAGAGAATCCATGACGCTCTTCTTTAGCGCATTTAATTTATAGATCTTGACCACTTTGTAATCTTGGTACCGATTGGAATTATCGATCACATCGGTGAATTGGTCGTCCAAAGTGTTCCCTGTTTCAGTAGTTTCCTGGGCAAGTAAAATGGCTCCTAACATCAGGAAAATATAAAGTAGTACGAGGGTCTTTTTTCTCATGGTTGTTTGATCTGCTACTTATTTTACTTCGCTCAAAGAGCCCAGTCTTTCAAATTGCAGCGCCCCGGATGGGCATTTACGGATTTGCTCAATGATGTGATCACTTTCTGCCGCATCCAGTTTGACCCAAGGGATCACGGAGGATCTAAAGACTTCCGAAAGTCCTTGGTAGCATTTCCCCGAATGTATACACTTCCCGGGGTGGTAGGTTACTTTGATCTCAGAATTACTGTACACATTTTTCGCATCTTCCATAACATAAGTATTTGGGGCTTAGGGGCAAAATGCATTTGTTTTGGTCGTTAAACTTATAGAAAAAGTCGATAAAATGCAATAAATCGGAATATTCGTACAAATTATTGTAGTGCTGCCTTGTAAGTTGTCAAACATCGTTCCCTGGCCATTTTATGATCTACCATAGGTCTTGGATAGTTAAGTTCCTGCCAATGAGGAACCCAGGTCGATACATAGGTAGTATCCGGGTCGAATTTCTTGAACTGAGTAGTCGGATTGAAGACCCTGAAATAGGGGGCAGCGTCGACTCCACTGCCTGCGGCCCATTGCCAGTTACCTACATTGGCAGCCAGTTCAAAGTCCAGCAAATGCTTCGCAAAGAAGGCTTCTCCCCATCGCCAATCAATCAGTAAGTGCTTACACAAGAAACTAGCAACAACCATCCGTACCCGATTGTGCATATAACCGGTCTGAACCAATTGCCGCATTCCGGCGTCGACCATAGGATAGCCTGTTTCTCCTTTTGTCCATCGTTCAAATTCCTCCGGATCGTTCCTCCAGTTGATCCGATCGTAAGCTGGTTTGAACGATCGTTCAGTTGTATGCGGAAAATGCCACAGGATCTGCATAAAGAAATCCCGCCAGATCAATTGATGCAGAAAAACAGAATTGCGTTGGGAATTACTAAAATTGGCCAATTCTCTTACGCTAACTGTTCCAAACCGCAAATGAGGGCCCAAACGGCTGGTCGCATCGTCCTTGGCCGGAAAATTTCGCTGATCTTCATATTGATCGATCAGGTCTGAAGTCAACCTGAAATCTGGTACACTGATATCCGCTGTTACAAAACCCATCTCCTTCAGGCTAACCTGTTTTGGTTTGAGTCCTTTTTGCCAATTTTGTGTATTGGGTTGCCCCAAGACAACAGGCTTGTCAACCGCAAATCGTTCTTCCCATTTTTTTCTGTAAGGCGTATATACCACATAGGGTGAACCATCTGCTTTCACGATCTCGTCCTCTTCAAAGACAACCTGATCTTTGAACTGCCGGAAGGCTATGTCACCGGAAGCCGCCATTGCCGCTATTTGTGCGTCACGCTGCCTGGCATAAGGTTCGTAGTCCTTATTGGAGTAGATTGCCTGGATAGCATGTTCACGAAAAATGGACCGAAAGATCTCTTCCACCTTTCCATAAAAGACCTGGAGTTGACCTCCATTTGCTGCAATTTCCTTGCTGAGTTGATCCAGCCTTTCGTGGATGAAGGTGACACGAGCATCTTGTGGTTCCAACTCATCGAGGATATCGGGGTCGAAAATAAAGATAGGGATGACCGCCGATTCTCCCTTCAAGGCGTGGTACAAGCCAACATTGTCGTTTAATCGAAGATCACGTCGAAACCAAAATAGCGCTTGCCCCATGCTCAATTAGTCTACTTTTAGACTGGACATCCCACCATCTACATGAAAGACTTGTCCGCTGATCCACTTGCCGGTATCTTCGATCAGAAACTGGGCCATGGAAGCCAGATCTTCTATCTGTCCTACCTGTTTCAATGGATTGCGCTGAGCCATTTTTTCTTTTTTCTCGTCCGTAGCCAAAAGTTTACCGGCCAAGGGTGTATCCGTCAAAGAAGGAGCGATCACATTCACTCGCACTGATGGAGCCAGTTCTGCCGCAAGTGCCCTGGCAAAGCCTTCAACAGCTCCCTTGGCAGCAGCTACGGAAGTGTGAAATGGCATTCCCAGGTCCACGGCAACGGTACTAAAAAAGACGAGGCTGGAACGTTCTGCCTTCTTGATCCTAGGAAGAATGCCTTGAACAACACTCACCAAACCGATTAAGTTGATCTCCATGTCCCGGCGAAAAGCGTCTGGTTTCAGGGCACGAAAGGGCTTGAGATTTATAGAACCCGGACAATAAACCAGACCGTCTATGGATTCCGGGAGATCCAGGTCACTGACATCATCCTGGGTAGCATCGAAGGGCAAGTGATGACAATTGGGAGGAACACCATCTGCTGTCCTGGATGCGACAATTACGTGATTCTCTTTCGATAGGAGCTGGGCAATACCCTGACCAATGCCATAGGATCCGCCGATCAATAAAATATTCTTTTTCATTATGCTGGTAATTCGCCGAAAAGCTCGGCTAGTTTTTTTCTTCTGTACTCAAAGATCTGTGTCAGTTTGGGCTTGACCAGGATGGGGTGTAATAGCTGTCCCAACCAACCCATGGGGATCTTGTAGTGGATGAGGTCTTCCATTTCGACTCCGCCATCAACAGGTCTAATGAAATGCTTGTGGTGCCACAGGGCATAGGGCCCGTATAGCTGTTCATCCACAAAATATTCCTTCTGAGCAACATGAGTGATCTCGGTAACCCATTTGGTCTTAATTCCCAGTACCGGAGTCACATTGTATTCGATCAACTGTCCCGTATACATTTCCCGGTCTGCCCCACTGAGGATCTCAAATCCCATATAATTTGGAGTAATGGTCTTTAAATTATTGGGATCTGTCAGGAAATTCCAGGCCGTGTCCATGTTTATGGGCAGTCTTTGTGTGGTATGAACTTGGTATATCTTCATGATTATGACACAAAAATACTTTTTGTTTAATAAAAATACCAAAAGCTTAAACAAAAATTAACAAGCTTCGTCGCAGCAGCCATCAAACTTGACCAAACGACAACTTGCCACAGCCAAAAGAGCTCCAATAATTGGGGCTGCGATGTAGATCCAGAGATCGGTTAGGTTCCCAGACCAAATTGCAGGTGCCAGTGAGCGAGCCGGGTTCATGGAAGCCCCTGTTACGGGTCCCGCAAACATGGCTTCTAATAGGACCATCCCACCGATGGCCAAGCCCGCAATTACCCCGATTTCTTTAGCCCCTGTAGAAACATTGATGATAACCACCATCAAGAAAAAGGTCAACAGTATTTCCAACACAAAGACCTTCCATACACCAAGACCGGGTAAGGTTGCTCCTAAGGTAGAGCTATCCGGGAAGAGCCAAAATAAAAGGCCGCTTGCCAAAAGGGCTCCAGTACATTGGGCAACACTATAAGGCAAAACTTCCTTCCAGGGGAATTTCTTAGCATAGGCAAAGGCAATAGTAACAGCAGGATTGATGTGGGCTCCACTTATGTCACCGAAGGCATAGATCATCCCCATTACAATGAAGCCAAAGGTCAGGGCAATACCCACATGGGTCACTGTTCCCCCGGTAAACTCATCGATCACCATTGCCCCGGTCCCGCAAAATACCAGTCCAAAAGTTCCGATAAGTTCTGCCGTATATGCCTTCCAATTCATGTTGCAAAAGTAGGATAGTTTGCCAATCCTATTTTAAGTTTTTGTTAACGATTTGCCCGATGGCTTGTCGTAAATTCGTGGAAACGTAAAAATAAACCAACTTCTTATGAAAAAATTCGTCATTTTCGCTGCCCTGACCGCGCTTATTTCTACTACTTATGGGCAGATACAGACTCCTGCACCTTCGCCTTTTCAGAAGATCGAACAAAAGGTAGGATTGACCGATGTTACTGTGGAATACTCAAGACCATCCATGAAGGGTCGTGCCATTTTTGGGGACCTAGTTCCTTATGGGCAAGTATGGAGAACAGGAGCTAATGCCAATACGAAGATCACCTTTAGCAATGATGTGATGATCGCCGACGGTGTATTAAAGGCTGGGTCTTATGCTATCTACTCTAAGCCTGAGGCCGGTAGCTGGGAAGTGATGTTCTACTCCGATGCCAACAATTGGGGGACGCCAGCCGAATGGGATGAGAGTAAGGTAGCAGCACGAGTGCGGGTAAGCACTGTTCCTATGAACATGGACGTGGAGACCTTTACCATTACTTTTGACGATCTTAAGAGCGATTCCGCTAATATGGGAATCATTTGGGAGAGTACCTATGTGGCTGTACCGATCAAATTTATGACCGACGATGCGGTTATGGCCAGTATTGAGAATGTAATGAACGGCCCTGCCTCGGCGGATTATTATGCGGCAGCTGTTTATTATATGGAATCGGGCAAGGATATCGAAAAAGCTAAAATGTGGATAGACAAGGCCATCGAAATGAGGGAAAGCCCAGCGTTCTGGTATCATCGTCAGCAATCCCTCATCTATGCCAAATCCGGCGATAAGAATGGAGCTATCAAAGCGGCTCAAACTTCCTTGCGTTTGGCCCAGGAGGCGGGCAACAACGATTACGTTTCACTGAACACCAAGTCACTTAAGGAGTGGGGAGCTCTTTAAACGATCTTTCTTATACGTATTAAGCCCGGTGATCCGGGCTTTTTTATTGGACTACTTTGTGAAGTTCGTTCCGATATTTAGAAGGGCTCTTACCGGTGAATTCCTTGAATTTCTTGTTGAAGTGGGAGAAGTTGTTGAAACCACTGGCATAGCACGTGTCCGTAATACTCATATTCTCTTCAGCCAGTAATTTACAGGCATGTACCAATCGATATTCGTTGACGAATTGTGTAAAGGTCTTACCTGTTTTCTGTTTGAAATATCGGCTAAATGCCTGTTCGGTCATACTGACCAGGTCCGCAACCTCTGCCAGGGCAATGGGGCGGGTGAATTCTTTCCGAACAAGGGCATAGATACCATCCAGGCGCTGGGTATCCTGAGGTTTGGTCTCGAGGATGACCTGGTCTACGTTTAACAATTCGTATTCCTTGCTGGCTGCCAATTCGCCCAGGATCTGTAAAAATCCTAAAAGCCTCTCATAGGGCTGCAATTCCGGCAGTCGATCTATCATGACGCCTACTTTCTTCTTGGTCTCACCGTAAAATATGATCCCTTGACGACTTCTGCGGAATAACCGATTGATGGGTTCCATTTCAGGGATGGTCTCCAGGGAATTGCCGAAGAGTTCTTCCCGGGCCTGTATGACCACTTCACTTTTATTACCCGTTAATCGATCGGTAAAGCCAAAATGGGGGAGATTGGCTCCGATAAAGATCAGGTCGCCGTCCTGGTAATAGGAAATGTGATTTCCAATGTGCCTTTTACCCGCGCCACCATCCACGTAGACGATCTCCATTTCCGGGTGGAAATGCCAGGCCGCAGCGGAGTCATTACAAGAATCCGAATACCGTTCTACTTTGATCGACCCACCCTGGGAGGGTGTAATCGCCTCAAGCACAGGTTGTTTTTTCTTCTTCACAAGACAAAATTACGTTCGATTGTACGAACCCATCGGTACAAATTTAACCATAATATGTGTTATTTTAACATCAGGGTGTATTAAGTGGGCAAATTAGGTTAAAATAGTACATAAATTGAACAAAAAGATGGAAATTTCCCTGGGTTGCTGGTTGCATCTTTGTACTGTTGAGTCTTTAAAACATTCGTTATGAAAACAGTTAAAAGAATTCTAGTAGCCCTAGCCGTTACCTGTACATTGGCCATGAACGCCAATACCGAACGCGTGATCACCTCTAAAGAAGGAGAGGTAACCATTACCGAAGATCGCCAAATGGTACAATTATCCGTTCTGAACACTCAAGAATCCAACTATACCCTAGTCATTTACGCTCCCAACGGGCAGCAAATGTACGAAGGTGAACTGGGGAGTGCCAATAGTATTGGACAACAGTTTGATTTTACCAATTCGGTAAACGGAACCTACACCTTTGTGTTGACTTCCGATGCCGGCGCGGTGAATACTTACAAAATTAAGACCGGATTTAGGTTTTAAGTTTCGTTTAGTCGTTGCGAGGGGAGGGGATTCTGAATTCTCTCCCCTTCTTTTATGCCTTGGTTTTACCGAAAATGGCTTGAAGGAGTATGGCCAAGATCATCACCAGTGCACATCCAACCAAGTTAAGCCACAGATAAGGCATCAGATCGATATACCAGATTCCAATGATAATAAGTTGGGTAATGATGGCCGCAATAAACACTGCTTTCGAGCCGACGTATCGAATGAAAAAGGCCAGTAAGAAGATTCCCAGCACGTTACCGTAGAAGATGGATCCAATGATGTTCACCAGTTGGATCAGATTGTCAAAGAGGTTCGCAACACAGGCTACCCCTATAGCTAATAATCCCCATAGAAGGGTAAACCATTTGGAAATCCGAACATAATGCTGGTCGTCTCTTCCTTGCCGGTTTCGGCGGTACAGATCGATGGTGGTGGTAGAAGCCAAGGCATTGATCTCTGAAGCTGTGGAAGACATGGCTGCCGATAGGATCACGGCCAATAACAGCCCGATTAGACCCCTGGGTAGGTTCTCCAGAATAAAGTGGATGAAGACATAGTCTTTATCGTTGGTTTCCGCATCCGGATCGGCCAGTGATATCAGTTCGCGAGCCTGTTCCCTTAATTGTTCTTGTTGGGCCCTGATCTGTGAGGCTTCCTTCCTATAATTGGTGCTTTCTGTCTCATCTTGGGTTTGCGCCAATAAACTTTGGACATAGATCAGGGACTCATCCAGATGCTTCTTTTCCTTCTCCAATTCTACATAAGCCTCTGCCTGCTTGGAATTCTTGACCACATTGACCGAGGTTGGATTGAAATGCAGGGGAGAGGGGTTGAATTGATAGAATACGAAGACCATTACTCCCACTAAAAGAATAAAGAACTGCATTGGAACCTTCAGCAGACCGTTAAAGATCAATCCTAATTGACTCTCTCTCACTGACCTTCCCGACAGATATCGTTGTACCTGGCTCTGGTCGGTTCCAAAATAAGATAAAGCCAGGAAGGTTCCGCCTATGATCCCGCTCCAGAAGGTATATCTATTATCCAGGTTGAATCCAAAATCCAGTATCTCCATCTTACCACTATCCCCGGCGATCTGCAAAGCCTTATCGAATGTAATATCCAGGGGCAGATAATTCAGTATGAGTAGGAAGGCAATGAACATTCCCGCAAAGATCACGGCCATTTGGTGTTTCTGAGTAAGGGATACGGCTTTGGTTCCGCCGCTGACCGTGTAGACTATGACCAATAAACCAATAATGATATTGAGTAAGGTCAGGTTCCAACCCAATACCGCAGATAGAATGATTGCCGGTGCAAAGATGGTGATTCCGGCTGCCAGTCCTCGCTGAATAAGGAAAAGGATGGCAGTCAGGGTGCGTGTCTTTAGATCGAAACGACCTTCCAGGAATTGATAGGCAGTAAATACTTTAAGCTTGTGATAGATAGGAATGAAGACCAGGCAGATGATTACCATAGCTATGGGCAATCCAAAGTAAAATTGAACAAAGCCCATCCCGTCGTGAAAGGCCTGACCAGGTGTAGACAGGAAGGTGATAGCGCTTGCCTGGGTCGCCATGACACTGAGTCCGATGGTCCACCATTTGGCTTTATTTCCGCCTTTCAAATAATCCGTCACATCCTTGCTACCCCTACTTTTGTAGGTGCCATAAAGCACGATAAAGAGCAAAGTCGCCCCCAGAACGATCCAATCGATCAACTCCATATCAGGCGTAGTTTTGCATCAACAGGTAAAACAGAACTATGTAAATAGCGTTACAGAGCAGGACCAAGGTATAGCTGGCTTTCCAGCGGTATACAGGTCGATCTTCAAGATTATTTTCCAAGTGAGAGTAAATTAGCAAATAGGCGATAAGCTCCGGGAACACCTGCGGGAAGCTCTCGGAAAAAGCTCAAGCCGGTATAAATATAATGACCTTTGCCGTATTTCGCTATCAGGAGTGATCCTTGGCTGGGATCCCCATTGGGATCATTCATGGCTAAAAGAGGTGTAAACTCTGCAGACCACTCATTTGGAAAGTACAATCCTCTCTCTTGCACCCAGCCATGGAAATCGTTCAAGGTGATCTTATTGGGATAGTTTAGTGCAGGATGCTCTGGTGCCAGTATGGTCACCGGGCTCTGCTCGTCCGTTACCCGGTCACGGGACAGTTTCAGATCGAAAGGAGCAAGGTTCTGTGTGACCAATCTTCTGTTGGTGTTATACTGTACCAACATGGTGCCGCCTTGTTTTACATAGTCCATGAGGACATCTTGTTTGAATTGAAGCTCAGGTACGGTGTTGTAGGCCCGGATTCCGACCACCAAAGCGTCGTATTGTTTCAGGGACTCTATTGTCATTTCGCTGGGATCAACCCGTTCTACACGATAACCGATCTGTTTCAAACTTTCAGGGATAGCATCTCCCGCACCTTCAATGTAACCGATCAAATCACCTTTCTTTTGAATGGGAATTCGCACCACTTTGGCCTGGGAAGGCATCAGGACCCGTTGGTAGGGAATATGAGGATAATCGATGGTGATCATTTCCAGGTCATGGAAACGATCTCCCACCCGAATCAATGGTCGGAGTGTACCTTCACTCTGATCCGCTGGAGGAATTACCCGGAAATTCAATGAAATCTCTTCACCTTGACGTTCCATATTAAATGGA
Source organism: Aureitalea marina (assembly GCF_002943755.1). Classification (NCBI taxonomy): domain Bacteria; kingdom Pseudomonadati; phylum Bacteroidota; class Flavobacteriia; order Flavobacteriales; family Flavobacteriaceae; genus Aureitalea; species Aureitalea marina. Next base: position 1,350,364 of record NZ_MQUB01000001.1, on the reverse strand, counting down.
ATCTCTGCCGGTTCTACGGTCCATCCCTCAGGATGTTGCAGACTGATAAATCCACTGATGTTATCTCGGCCAGCTTTAACTTTGACTGGAAGGTTATGTGCTTGGTCCGTACTAAAGATTATCACCTTTTCACTGATAGAAGCCGTCACCTCCGGCAGGACCTCGAAGGGCTGATAGACCTCTCCATCTACGGGGTCATTGTATTTATAAACCACTTCTCTGCTAAGGGAGAAAGGTTCACCATCAATTGTCAAGTTAGCCTGTATCACAGCGGGAGCTGGAGTTTCCGGATAACCGATCAGATCTTTGGGGGCTGAGTACATCCCCAGGCTGCCTTTCTCGTTGAGCCAGTAGGGTGCTGAATAGGCCAAACCCTCCGGCAAAACCGTCTCCGTTGAAGTTTCCAGTCGATTTCGCTCATTATTGCCTAAGGACGAATTGACGGCCAAAAGTTTGTCACCTTGCAGATTAGATACATCGATCAACTCTATTTGGAGCTCACTGCGGTTGATGGCCTCGATGGTGATACTTGCCACATCACCTGGGTTGATCTGATTAGATGTTGCGACTGCTTCAATAAAGAGTCCGGAACAATGAGCGATCAGTTGGTCGATCTGCTCCAATTTCAAGGTTCCCCAATATGCGTCCTCTAGCTCCATGATCAATTTCCTGGCGCGCATCAGGTCTGGAACCATGGAAGAGGGGTCGTCAAAGTTGAAATCGGACTCAAGAGGTCCTAGTATATCCAGTATGGCCTGTCCTCCTTGTATTCGATTCCAGGAAGTGTCGATACCATCGAAAATGCCTTTATTTTCTAAAAGCGGATCTCCTTTTAAGAATTCCAGCCACTCTATTGCACTTCCTCGACTACCGGTGCTACCAAACCCCTGTGATTTATGCATACTCCGACTGTAGGCGGCAATCTCGCCATTGGAAAGGCCGGTAGATGGATAGTAGGTGCCGGCATCCACTGAGATCAGATTGCTCTTGTCCGCTTTGTCAAAGTTCTCCTGGCTACCGTAAAACCACCAACTCGTATTGAAAAACAATCGTTTGGGTTGCCAGGTCCCAAATTCTTCAGCGGTTTCGGGATATTTGGTTGCATCTCCGACCAAGTCAAAGGCTTCCATACTCAACATGGCGGAAGAGGTGTGGTGTCCGTGAGTGGTTCCTGGATTCCTATGGTTAAACCGGTTGATAATCACATCTGGTTTGAATCGTCTGATCGCTCGAACCACGTCTCCAAGGACTTCCTCTTTGTTCCAAATAGCCAGGGTTTCGTCCGGATGTTTGGAATAACCAAAGTCGTTCGCACGGGTAAAAAATTGCTCGCCGCCATCAGTCCTGCGAGCGGCTAAAAGTTCTTGGGTTCTGATCACACCCAGCAATTCTCGGATCTCCGGCCCGATCAGGTTTTGACCACCATCGCCTCTTGTCAACGATAGATAGGCAGTTCTGGCCTTCACATGGTTAGAAAGGTATGAGATCAGGCGAGTATTCTCGTCGTCAGGGTGGGCGGCAACATATAAGGCCGTTCCCAGGAAATTCAGTTTCTGGAGATCGTCATAGAGCTGTGAAGCTGAAGGTTTGTTTGGTGATTGTGCCCAAATTGCAGGAGAAAGCAGCAGTATAAACAGCCACAGGCAAGGGTAATTTTTGGTCATGAAGATGGCTTTTGACGTACGATCAAATATACCCAAAATGCCTGCTTAGGTCTGGGGATTAGCGATTCTTTAACATTAGAGCGCCAGCGAATCCCTCCAAACTTGATCCGCATTTTGATTGAGGTTCCAGTAAGCTGTTTTCAACTTCTTCTTTCGGATGGCCCTTGTTTTAAGACCGTTCGGATTTTCCTCGTCCCAGCCAATGATCTCGTAAGGGAAACTTCCATTCACATACCAGCTCATAGCGTGTTTAAGTTCAGGGAAACGAATGGTATAGCGCATCATTCCCTGGGCCGTATCCATTTGGGTTTTGGCGCGATAGGTTTTAATTGGTCTGTGATACATCCTTAAAAACTCAAAGGAAGGGATGGCATCAATATCCCCTTGAGGTAATTCGCCGGGGTTGATGCGCATCAGGTTCCAGAGCTCAGATTCTAACCACACCTTAGGTAGGGTGATGGCCTGATCCGATTCCGATTCAAAATAGGAATAGGAGTCTATTTCAAATTCTTCCCGATTATTGAGTTGAGCAAAACCCTGTCCACACCACTCCTGCATACTATGTGTTAGTTTGAGCGCATGTCCATGTCTTTGAACCGGCTGAAAACTACTATTCATAATGGAATAGGGGTAGATTCCAGTGATAAACTTCTTAGTTAGATTGAGTTTTAGTACCGAAATATTTTCTGAACCTCTACCATCTGCCTTTACTTGTTTCTCCGGGTTGAAATCTTCTGTTACAAATATGGTTACAGCGGTTCCTTCCCTTAATTCTCCATAACGTTCCTGTACCAATTCATAACTGGTCACCTCAGCCTGGCCGGAATACCAATACTCTTGAAATTCTGAGGGAAGATCTCGTAGGGAGAGAACTGTGTTATCGGTCAGCCCGTATGGCGCGGACGAACTAGCCTGATCACAGGCAGAAAAACCGATGATCAAAACCATGATCAAGAAGCAATTGAGGAAAAACGAATGCATGCCTTTTTTTGGCAAAAATACGTCATTTCGACCCCAGTAAAGCCTTAAGGTTTTTATAAACCAGGTGTGTGGGAAACCCCATTACTGTGAAATAGGACCCCTCCAGTCGGTGGATTCCAGCATAACCTAACCAGTCTTGTACCCCGTAAGCCCCTGCTTTATCAAAGGGTTTGAAGTTGTCTATATAAAAATCGATCTCCTGATCGGTCAGTTCTTCAAACCAAACTCTGGTGCTGTCGTAAAAGGTGATTTGTTGGTCGATATTCTTGAAACACACCGAAGTGAAGACCTCATGCATCTCATTGCTCAGACTTTTTATCATTCGGAATGCGTCTCCGTGATCGGCCGGTTTCTCAAGGGCCTTGCCTTGATGCCAAACAATGGTATCGCTGGTTATCACGATCTGTTTAGAAGAGATATCGTGAAAGGCATCGGCCTTTAACTGTGCAAGGTAATCGGTGATCTGATGACCTTTAAGCGACGGGTCATAGACCTCTTCGACCGGTCTGACTTCCTGCCTGAAATTGGAAAGCAGGCCAGAAAGTAATTCTACCCGCCTGGGAGATCCGGAGGCAAGGATAACTTCTCTATCTCCCAATAATTGATTCAACATAAGTTCTTTCAGTTAAGGTTTAGTAACGGAATGGAACAAATCGCCATGAACATGATCAGCTTTAAGATTGTTGACGCCTTTCTATAATCGTCCGTGGTGGTGGAAGACTGTAATTTAATGCAGAAAAAGATCAATGGCCCTATCACCAGTGCGAGGAAGTACAGAACCATCCAAGACCTGTTGTACCAATGAAAATACAATTGATACAGCAGGCTAATTATAAACAGTATGGTTACCGCAATCACCAGAGAACGTGTTCTACTTCTTCCAAGTACAATGGGCAGGGTCTGTCTTCCTCCATTCCGATCGCCGTCCACGTCTTGGAGATCCTTTACCCATTCTCGTAAAAGATTGATCACAAAAGACCAGGCCGAATACAATAAGATCACACTGAAGAACCACTGCTGATTCTGTTGATTGCTCCAATCTGTTATTGGGAGAAGATCAAAGACAACAACGATCAGCAAACTTACACCCACTAGTACTGAGATCAGCAAATTCCCTACTAACAACATGGAATTCAGCATGCTGGCGTATAAGTAAAGTAAAGCTGCCACGGCTACGAATATGCCCGCAAAGGCCGGGCGCCCAATCAAATTGGCTAAATAAAATCCTCCTCCAACTCCGACTATTGTGAGTATGACATATAAGCTGAAAGCTGTTTTCTCCTGTATGAGCCCAGAGACAAGTGGCCTGTTTTTCTTATTGATACGATCGATCTCCAGATCGTTAATGTCGTTGATTATATAGCCTCCGCCGGCTACGAGGCAGGTAGATAGTACCAAGATCAAATAGTCCAGATCACTCAAACCGAAATCTGCTCCCATAGGAATATAGAACCCATATCGGATCAGCAACTGGCAGAAAGCCAGCATCAGAAGATTAGGTAATCTGATCAGCTGGAGAATAGCCATTTACTTTCTAATCGTACTTGGCGCTGGTTGGGCCATTAACAGCCCAGTTGCCCTGTACCTTGAGGACTTGTTCGATCACATCCCTAACACAACCTTGCCCACCACTACGGTGGGATACATAGCGGGAAACCGCCTTGATCTCTGGCACGGCATCCTGAGGGCAACAGGGTAAGATCACCTCTTGCATGGCATGTAGATCGGGAATATCGTCTCCCATATAGAGCACCTGGTTCGTTTCTATCTCCTTGCGAGAGAAGATCTCATACATCAGGGAAATCTTGTCCGAGACCCCAAGATAGATCTCACTGAGCCCCAAACCTTCCAATCTGCTTTTGACACCGGTATTGTTGCCACCGGAAATGGCGACCACTTCATAACCCTTATCCACAGCCGTCTTCAGGGCAAAGCCGTCTTTTATATTCATGGCCCGGTACAATTGACCATCCGTGGTGATCAGTACTCGGCCATCTGTCATCACCCCGTCCACATCAAATATGAAGCACCTGATGTCTTTGAGATATTCTTTATAGTTCTTTTCCATGCCGCTGGAGAATAGATTGGGTTAGTTGAATGTAAAGCTCACGTGTTTTGGGATCGCTCAACAAATCTAAGTGTTTTTGGATGGTTTCATGGTCATTTCTCACCGCGGGTCCCGTCTGAGAATCTTCAGGACCATTGAGGGATGCCTTTCTCACTGTTTCTTGGATAAGGGGTAGTAGCAGATCGAAGGACAGACCGACCTGGTCGAGTTCTGTTTTACCAAGTGTGAACAAATGATTTACAAAGTTATTCACCAGAACGGCGGAAAGGTGCAAAACCCTGCGCTGGGCGCTGTCTACTCTAATAGGATTGGCATGTAGGGCCAGGGCCAGGCCAGAGAGCAACTCCAGATCATCATCGTCATTAGATTCTAGTGCGACGGTTATATTTTTTAAGGGTGCACGGAGGTCTTTACTAAAAGTTTGTAAAGGATACCAAACTCCGGCTCGCTTTAAACCGTCCAGTTCGGAGAGTGGAGTTGCTCCGGAGCAATGGGCGATCATCATATCGAATTGCCTCAATTGAGGCACAAGACCTGCAATATCCGAGTCTCGGACTGCTAGCAGGCAGATGTCCGCTGGGTTCATTGTTTCCAAAGTTTCAATCCGATTCAATCCCTGCAGATCCTTTAGCCTTTCCGATCGGTCCACAACCTGAACCAATTCAACTCCATTTGCATCCTGTAATGCTTGGGCCAAATTCCAGCCCAAATTTCCAGTTCCAACAAGATTGACTCGTATCATCGGCTTAAAAGTACAACAGCCATCAGGATTAGAAAAGTACAGGACAATACCTTAATTTTCTTTCGGCTTTTCAGTATTTTTGCACTAAAATTCGCTAGATGCAAAAGAAACTGGCTTCGCTGCTGTTTTCCACCCGATTAACCGCCATTCTATTTATCGTTTTTGCCGTGGCCATGGCCGTGGGAACATTTCTGGACGCTTCTTCCGAAACTTCCCCTACGGCTTATTCCAGAACCTTGATCTATAATGCCTGGTGGTTTGAAACTATCATGGTCTTCTTTGTGATCAATTTCCTGGGGAATATTTTTCGATTTCGACTGTACAAAAAGGAGAAATGGGCCACCCTGACCTTACACCTTTCATTCATTCTGATCCTCTTAGGTGCCTTTGTCACCCGTTACATTGGGTACGAAGGGGTGATGCACATACGGGAAGGGGATTCTTCTAATGTCATGCTCTCAGAAAAGACCTATCTGGATGTGTTCATCGATGGTGAATACGAAATTGACGGGGTTGCTCAAAGACGAAAAGTCAGACCCCTGGAGTTGATGTTGTCCGAGCGCTTGGATAATGATTTTGTGTTGGAAAGCGATTATAATGGTCAGCCGGTGCAGATCGTTTACAAGCAGTTCATTCAAAACGCGAAAGAGGACCTGGTCCCTGATGATAATGGAGAACGCTATCTCAAGATCGTCGAGGCAGGCGATGGCAGCCGTCACGATCATTGGCTGCAGGAAGGCGGTGTGAGCAATATTCACAATATGCTCTTTTCGCTTAATAATGAGACTCCCGGAGCTATCAACATCTTCTATTCGGAAGAAGAAGGATACCAGATCAAGTCGGCATTTGGCGGAAACTACATGAGAATGGCCGACCAATTTCGAGGAGATGTAACTGCAGATAGCCTTCAACCCTTGCAGTTGAGGTCACTCTACACGCTTGCCGATATGGCATTTGTAATTCCCGAGACCTTGACCCGGGGTAGCTACGGAGTGGTTAAAGCTCCGGAAGCCGAAAAGACCAATGCCGATGGCTTGCTATTGGAGGTTCGGTCTGGCGGAGAGACGAAGGAGGTCGCATTAGTAGGTGGTAAAGGGTCCAGCCCTGATCCGGTTGGAGTTGAGGTTGGAGGTTTAACAGTTTACCTGGCCTATGGTTCACAGGCCATTCAATTGCCCTTCAGTGTAACCCTTAGAGATTTTATTGCGGAGCGCTATCCAGGTACGGAAAGGGCCTATTCGGCATTTGAGAGTAAGGTGACGGTAGTGGATGCCGAAGAGGGCTCCTACGACTACGACATTTATATGAACCATGTTCTGGATCACAGGGGATACCGGTTTTTCCAGGCCTCATTTGATCCGGACGAATTGGGAACTGTCCTTTCTGTAAATCACGATTTCTGGGGAACATGGATCACCTATATCGGATACTTCCTGCTGTATTTTGGGCTAATGGCCATCTTGTTCGACAGGGCCACTCGCTTCGCATCACTGAAGAAAATGCTGGACAAGATCAAAAAGAAAAAGACTGCGCTTGGTGTCTTTCTGTTGATGTTGATGCCCACCCTCAGCATTTCTCAAGAGATCCACAGCAGAGCACCTGGCCAGCAGTTGGATTCCATTATCGTAGCCAATGCGGTTGATGCTGAGCACGCTGCTCGGTTCGGAGAATTGGTCATTCAAGATAATGGCCGTATGAAGCCTGTCAACACCTTTGCCAGCGAACTGCTTAGGAAAGTGAGTAAGAAGAATTCCTACCTGGGGCTGGATGCCAACCAAGTGTTCATGTCCATGACAGAATTCCCCCGTCTTTGGTTGGAGGTGCCTTTGCTTAAATTGGATTGGCGTAACGATAGTATTAAGACCATCCTCGGTGTCTCTAGTGAGACGAGTGAGGTAGCTCTTATGGACCTTTTCGATCAGCAAGGTAACAGTAAGATCGCACCTTATCTGGAGGAGGCAACGTCCAAGACCAATCCCAATCAGTTTGAGAAGGATTTCATCAAACTATATGAGAAATCCTATCTGCTCAATGAGGCCCTGAGCGGAACCATCCTAAAGGTGTTTCCAGTACCCGACGATCCCAACAACCGATGGGTGTCCTATCCGGAACTTGGGCAGGTCCAATACGTTGGGGCCGATACGGTGGCCAAAGATATACTTCCGGTCTACTTCCAGACCTTAAATACTTCTCGGGCAAGTGGAGATTATACTACAGCCGAAGAAATCCTTGACGGACTGGCGGGGTTCCAGCGGAAATTTGGCTCACAGGTGATGTTATCAGACAGTAAAGTGAAAGCAGAGATCGCCTATAATCGGGCCGATATTTTTAATAAACTGTACCGTTATTTTGCCTTATTTGGGGTGTTGATGTTCGTTTTTATCATTATCAAGATCTTCCGAGAAAGTAAGGCTATGCGGGTGCTGATCAAGTCGTGTAAGGTGATCATCTGGATCTTTTTCATCTTGATGACCCTTGGTCTGGCCATGCGCTGGTATATCAGTGGTCATGCTCCCTGGAGTGATGCCTACGAATCCATACTTTATGTGGCGTGGGCGACCACCTTCTTTGGTCTTGCATTTGGTCGTAAAAGTGAACTGACAGTAGCATCAACAGCCTTTGTTACCGCCATTATATTGTGGGTTGCTCATCAAAGTTGGCTGGATCCCTCTATCGCGAACTTACAACCTGTTTTGGATAGTTATTGGCTAATGATACACGTTGCCGTGATCGTAGCAAGTTATGGTCCCTTTACCCTAGGGATGATCTTAGGTGCGGCCAGCCTGTTGTTGATACTACTTACCAATTCAAAAAATAAGGCCAAAATGGACCTCAATATCAAGGAACTGACCGTGATTAACGAGATGGCCCTGACTGTTGGATTGGTTATGCTGACTATTGGAAATTTCCTGGGTGGTCAATGGGCCAATGAGAGTTGGGGAAGATACTGGGGTTGGGACCCTAAGGAAACCTGGGCACTGATCAGTATCATGGTCTATGCCTTTGTGATTCATGCCAGGCTCGTACCTGGATTGAGAGGCCGATGGACTTTCAATGTAATGGCCATCTTTGCGTATGCCTCCATTATGATGACCTATTTCGGGGTCAATTTCTATCTGACCGGTTTGCACAGTTATGCCAGTGGAGATGTTCCGGTGACTCCGACCTTTGTCTACTATATCCTTTCATTCTTCATTGCGCTTAGTCTGCTATCTTACTGGCGCTACAGAAAATTCTATCTAAAAAACGTGAAGTGACCCGTTAAGGTCACTTCATCGATGAGTTAAGTAAACAATCGAATTGAATCGCGGGGTTAGTTATAGATGTAATCCGGCTGGGATTCGACCATACGGAAGTCTTCCTTGATATGCTCGCTGATCTCCAGCTTGTGATATAATTCTTTGGTCAGTTCTTCCACATCGGCTTCAGTTGTCTTGAGCTTCCGTGCGATCTTGGTATTGTCCTTTCCTTCAGAGATGTACTGCAGGAGTTTGATCTCCAGACCATCCAAGTCGTAGTGCATGATCAAGTTCTCCAGGTATACGTCCTCTATCAGTTTTTCGGTCTTCTGTCTGCTGGATAGCGCTTCTTGTTGTCTTAGGAAGATGCGCATCTCGGTCTGACGAAGCAGGTTCTCTTCCTTAATAGCTTGCATTCTGTAAACGATTGCGTAGCTAAGAACCAGCATTTCAACCAAGGCAGCCGCCTTTACGTGACTGGATTGGGTAAATAGGAAATCGATTCCCAGGTTTCGCAAAACAAAGTAATCTACTGCGAACAACAAGGGAATCGCATATGCGATCACATAGAATTTAGCGTAATTCTTACGGCCAAATAACAAGACTCCTGTAAAGAAATAGGTCGCCATGATCCCGAACAAGATCACATTGGCCAAGTTGGCAAAGATCTCCTGTCCACTAACCCAACAAGCTAGAATAAGAAGACCGGCTGTTCCATACTGAACCATGCTTACCCATTTGAGTTTAGGGTAGAAGTCCTGTAAGCTTAAGAAATTGTGTGAGAAAACGGCCGCGCATCCTATGGCCAGCATCAATAGGGTAGACTGTAGACCACGGGCATTGGCAAAATTCTCCATTCCGAAGAGGGTCAACAGACCATCACTGAATAAGAAAACCGAGGTCAGAGCTGTCAGTGAAAGAAAGTAGTAGAGAAATACTTTCTCATCGAACAAAAAGAAACAGACCAGGTTGAGCAGTATCACCATAAAGGTGAATCCGTAGTACATACCTTGACGAAACAGTACTTCACCAGATTGTGATGCCTCTTGCTGCAGGTTATTGTATTCAGCATTGGCCGGAGCCATAAAATTGTAAGAAAATACTGATTTTGAATCAAAGGAACCTCCTCCATTTGACATGTCAAAGGAATTGGTCAATAGGGTCAATTGGTCGCGGGAAACGAAAGATCCTTCCGTCGAATAGGAAATGAATCCAGGTGGTTTCTCAACGACCCCATAAGTCGCAATACTCTGATTGTACTGGGATAAGTGGACATCCGGCCCAGAATTTGGGGCGTTGGCCAGACCTGTGATGTTACTACCCGTTAACCAAAGCAGGGATGTTAAGAGCAGTAGAATAGTATACCTCTTCATAAGTAAGATAATCAATTTGGGATGGACAATATAGGAAAAAAATACATTTCATCTAAGAAAAATGCATTTTATCGATAAAATTGTCTCGTTTATTGACTTTTCTTACAAATCGAGGAAGCGCTATTTTTAGTGACCGATCATATCTTCTGGTCTTACCCAGGCATCGAATTCTTCAGATGTAAGGTATCCCAGGCGCATAGCCTCTTCCTTTAGGGTAGTACCATTAGCATGGGCGCAGTTAGCGATCTCTGCCGCCTTATAGTAGCCGATCTTCGTATTTAGGGCGGTTACCAACATCAGAGAATTATTGAGTTGCTTCTCGATCACAGCGGTATTCGCTTCAATTCCCTGGGCGCAATGCTGGTCGAAGGAAACACAGGCATCGCCTATTAACTGAGCCGACTCCAATAAGGCAGCGGCCATGACTGGTTTAAAAACATTCAGCTCATAATGACCCTGCATGCCTCCAACAGCCATCGTCATATCATTCCCGATGACTCGAGCGCAAACCATGGTCAGGGCCTCGCATTGCGTTGGGTTTACCTTGCCTGGCATGATAGAAGATCCTGGCTCGTTGGCCGGGATGATGATCTCCCCAATTCCGGAACGAGGGCCACTGGCCAGCATACGGATATCGTTGGCGATCTTGTTCAGGCTAACCGCCAGCTGTTTAATCGCTCCATGAGTCTCTACCATGGCATCGTGAGCCGCAAGGGCTTCAAATTTGTTCTCAGCGGTAACGAAGGGCAGTTCCGTAAACTTGGCGATATATTCGGCAACTTTAACATCATAACCTTCAGGGGTATTGATCCCGGTACCTACGGCCGTACCACCCAAGGCCAGTTCGGCCAGGTGATCCAAGGTGTTTTCCAGGGCTTTGATCCCATGTTCCAGCTGAGAGGCATATCCCGAGAATTCCTGACCCAGAGTTAGGGGAGTGGCATCCATCAGATGAGTACGCCCGATCTTGACCACTTTCGCAAATTCTTCAGATTTGGCCTTTAGCGTGTGCCAAAGTTGCTTGACCCCCGGCAAGGTCACTTCGACAACTTTCTTGTAGGAAGCGATATGCATACCGGTGGGGAAGGTGTCGTTGGATGATTGCGATTTATTGACATCATCATTTGGGGCTAATGTTTTCTCTCCTTCACCGATGGTCTTTCCGGCCAACTGGTGGGCCCGGTTGGCGATGACCTCGTTCACATTCATATTGCTCTGAGTGCCACTTCCTGTCTGCCAGATAACCAGCGGGAACTGATCATCGTGCTTACCTTGCAAGATCTCATCACATACCTGCCCGATCAAGTCTCTCTTCTCTTGAGGAAGTACACCCAGGTCACAATTGGTGTAGGCAGCAGCTTTCTTCAAGTAAGCAAATCCATAGACCACTTCCAGAGGCATGGAGGCCGGACGGCCGATTTTGAAATTGTTACGGGAACGCTCTGTTTGAGCTCCCCAAAGCTTATCGGCCGGTACCTGGACTTCGCCCATAGTATCCTTCTCAATACGGTATTGCATGGATAGAAATTTTAGATTACAAATTTACTGAAACCGGACCTCTTTTCTCTGGAAGAGACGGTTAATTTCCGGTGAATAAATTATGGACTAGAGTTGGAAGTTAGCCTTGTTTCACCCTATCTTTGCGCAATAAATCGTTCCAGTATGTTTGAATTTGATCAATACCTCGGGTTTTTAGCTTTCCTAACCATACTTACCATCGGTTTTTGGCTGATGATCTTCCTGATCTCCTTTATTCCGTATTGGATAGGTGGGGCATTGATCGAGAAGATGAAGATGAAACGAGAAGCCCGGAAAAAGGAAATGGAAGGATAATCGTCCTTAACTATATCAAAAAAGGAAGCCGCTTGGCTTCCTTTTTTTATGGGTTTATTTGAAATGAAGACTAGGGATTAGCCCTTCCTCCGCCTCCAAATTCTTCACCATCATCGAAGTTATCATTTCCTCGACCTCTTGATTGCCGTTTCTTTTGATTGAATCGGTAAGTGAAGGATAAGTTAAAACTCCTTACCCGCCATTGGAATTCGCTATCCGAAGTGAAGGTGGGTGTCTCTGTAAAGCTTCTTCTGATCCGGGAATTGAAAAGATCCCTGACATTGAAAACGATGGTAGCATTATCATTCAGTATGTCTTTACTCAGTGCCGTGTTGATCGAAAGTATGCCTTCGTTCTCAGTCTGTGCATTTCTGGTTGGCCCCCGATAGAAGCCATTTGTCTGCCATTGAATGGCCGCAGGTAGCATAATTTTGGTGCTTAAGCGTGCAAACCAGCTGGTGTCGTCTGCATCGTATACCACACCATTGAATTCTCCATCCTTTATAAAGCGGAAGATGTTAAAGCTACCGTTCAATTGGATCTTCCTGCTTGGGTTGTAGATCATCCCCGCCTCGAATCCCATTCGTTGGTTGGTAGACAGGTTAATGGGTATGGTCCGAATGATTGGGATGCCGTTGGGTGTTTCAAAGCCTGTATCTTCCTGGATCCGTTCGAAGGCGTCCGTCTCGTATTGGTAATAGACAGATGAGGTCAAGGTCATTTTACTCCAGCGTTTCAGATAACCCAGGTCGAAGGCACTGGCATAGGCCGGGTTTAGATCCGGGTTTCCCTGAAAGATATTGGCCTCACTGGAGCGAGAGGGGAAGGGGTTAATGAAGAATCCTCTTGGGCGATTGATACGCCGGTTGTATCCAAAGGTGACATTTTCGTCCTCTGTGATCTCATAGACCAGGTTGACCGTGGGAAAAAGCCCGATAAAATCTTTATCGAAGCCCAGATTCAAAAGGGCATTCTCATTCTCTGAAGTCACATCCACACCAGTAACCTCGCCTTTCAATTTAGTGGTCTCCATCCTCAGACCAAGAAGGAAAGAGAACTTGCCAAACTTATTCCCATACTGGGTATAAAGGGCATGTATGTTCTGGGTGAAGTCGAAAATGTTGCTCAAACTGTCGTTTCGTACAAATGGACCTCCAGCGACAAGCTGTTGCAACAATAAATAATCCGTGACCTCATTTTGAAATCTACCTCGGTATCCGGCTTCAAACTGGGCATTCTCCCCAATGGGTAGCACGTAATCTGCCTGGGCAAGGTATTCGGTCTCCTCCGTGATCTCAGTAATATCTTCGGTAGGGAGGGGCTCTGGAGTCGGAAAGAGTTGGGCTTCCTGTATAATGGCAGGAGAGGTCTCTTTGCCGTTCTCCCATTGGAAATCTGCGGTTAATAACTGCCCGTTGTCATCCAGTCGGTTGGTATAATTAGCTGAGAACTGAAAGGTATAATCGTCTTCGGTCTCATATTCTACGCGTTCCCTGGACTTGTCCAGTTGCCCACTTGGATCGAACTCCTCCGTCAGGTTAACCGTCTCGTCGTCGTCTTTGCTCTTTCGATAGAAACCTGTGGCTGTAACCGATGAGTTGTCGTCAATATAATATTCTACTCCCAGGTTGGTGTTGAAACCTCGTCTAATCCGTTCAATATCACGATCTTCTATAACCAGCGGGTTATCTACATTCTTTGAGAAGAAGATATTCTCAAAGCGCCCATTACCCGGAGCCTCTCTGTACTGTAGCCCCGTGGTGTTAAAGAAATTGAATTTCTCTGTGCGAACATTGAAGTTAGTGGTCAATTGGGCAGAATAGGGGTAACCCAGGTTCAGTATGGCAGAACCATTAACGCCCAGGGTCTTCTCTTTCTTCAGGACGATATTCAAGATACCGGCAGTACCTTCTGCATCGTATCGTGCCGAAGCCGAGGTGATCACCTCTACTTTTTCGATAGCATCTGCGGGTAACTGTGTCAGGGCATCCGTACTTCCAAAACCGGCAATGGCAGAAGGTTTTCCATTGATCAGGATCTGGACGTTCTCATTCCCTCTTAAGGCAATGGCCCCTTCCACATCGACAGTCACTGAAGGCACATTGCTCAGGGCGTCCCCTACAGTGGCACCACTGGTGGTCAGGTCCTTTCCGATGTTGTAGATCTTCTTGTCAAGTCTGATCTGGACTTCCGTAGTTTCTGCCCGAACAACAACCTCGTCCAAACTCTCTGAATCCAGGGACATACTAATGGTGGGTAATTGAGTATTCTCAAAGATCCGCTGCTCGGTCTTTTCAATGGTATTGTAGGAAATGTATTCGTATCGGATGGTATAAACTCCGCGTTGTACGTCTATACTATATTTTCCGTCCAGATCGGTAATCCCGCCTTCTACGATACTACCCTCAGAATTGATAAATGCAACGGTGGCATACTCCAATGGATTGCCGGTTTCCTGGTCTATAATCTGACCAGAGACGGAATATTTCTGATCGGTGCTTCCGGAATTAGCACGCTGTGAAATCCCTGATTGACCCAGTAGCGCGAGGGCCAATAGCAAGCAAAATCTCATAAGATGGTTTTCGTAGTTCGACCACGAAAGTACCCATAGGTTTAAGCGAGCTTCGCCAAAGTTTTGTTAAATAAATTACAAGATTTTCAGAACGTTCTCGGGAGGTCTGCCAAGGGCTGCCTTGCCCTTTTTCACAACGACCGGACGCTCAATTAGTTTGGGATATTGGTGCATGGCAAGAATGATTTCCTGATCCGTTAATTCCTTGCCCTTAAAATTCTCTTTCCAGTCGGATTCCTGCTTTCTGATCAGCTCCATAGGGCTAATTCCTAGTTGGTCCAGAAGTTGCCTTATTTCTCCCTCAGAAGGCACTTCCTCCAAGTAAAGAATGATCTGAGGATCCTCCCCATTTTCTTGTAAGAGGGTTAGGGTTTCTCGCGATTTTCGGCATCGCGGATTGTGATAGATGGTAGTCATGGTTCTTTTTGATAAAATTGATCTTCAGCAACTACAATTGCCGTCAGTTCGACAGTATGTCCGTCGGGGTCCTTGGTATAGACCGAATGAAAATAATGATGATCCTGGAAATTGTATTCCAATCCCAACTGCTCATAGTGCAGGATAGCCCGGTCCAGATCTTCCCGGCTCACTTGGAAGGCGTAGTGATCGATCTTTACATTTCGGCTGTGGAAGGTCACCTCAGTATCATCCAGATCGGCTGGGAATAGGGCGATGCCGGTCTTTCCAGCTAACAGGAAAATAGGATAAGGTTTCCACTCGGGCAATTCATATCTTTTCAGGCCAAGGGTCTTTTCATACCAGCGAATAGAAGTCTCTATATCCTTAACGTGAATGGCAACGTGATCCAGGAAATTCAGTTTAAAGTCAAGCATGAGGTAGGCCTTTAAGTTCCTGCTCGTAATCGTGTTGCAGATCGGGATGTAGTTTTTTGATCTTTTGTTTTAAGCCAAACATTTGACGTTGATACAATTTCATCAGGCTGCGATTATTCCTGACGGAGGGTTCAAAATGGATCAACCGTTCACAAAAGAAGAGCAAAAGCTCTACTTCGGTCTCTTTCTTGCCTGAATACCGGGCATATTTACGGATCTCCCTCAACACCTTTCTCATGCTTTTGCGAATGTAATAAGGACTGCTTGTGTTGATCTGATCCAGCAAGAGATCCATTGCTTCCTTGACTCCAGCTATATAGCTATCCTCATGTCCGGACTCGAAAAGGAGGTAGGTGAGTAGTTCTTTGTTCTCTTTTTTGAATTTCGCCAAACGCAAACACAGTTCGATCAACTCTGTTTCGTCACTGTATTTGAGGGCTTTCTTTATTTCGACCACCGAGGCTGCTTTCATCCCGTTAATTTACGAAATTCAGGAGCGGGTCAGGCGGTTGACGATCTCGGAATGTTGAGGCCATCTCTGGTTGAGGTCTTTGGCATTGGCCAATTTAAAGTCCGCAAAGTCAAATCCGGGGCCACCGTACATCCAACTAGAGCATATTGACCATCTTGTTCTACTTCTGATGCAAACCAGTAGCCTGCCGGGACCATAAATTGAAGCTGTTCTCCACTGGCTATGTCCTTGCCAATTTTCACCTCTGAATACTCACCCAGCGGGTCGATCATATGCAAGCGAATGCTGTCTCCTTTGTAGTGATGCCATACCTCGTCCTGCCGGATACGGTGAAATGCGGAAAAGTTTCCCTGGGTCAGCAGAAAATAAATGGCTGT
The DNA here is from genome assembly GCF_002943755.1 of Aureitalea marina. Lineage (NCBI taxonomy): Bacteria > Pseudomonadati > Bacteroidota > Flavobacteriia > Flavobacteriales > Flavobacteriaceae > Aureitalea > Aureitalea marina. The sequence goes on along the minus strand of NZ_MQUB01000001.1, from coordinate 1,334,210 downwards.
ACTGTAATTGCGAACGGCTTGCTGGCCATTGCCCAGATCAAAATCAGAAACTAATCCATCACTTCTGTAAGTCTCCCTGTAATAACCACCTTCGGGGTGTGGAAGTAGCCTTAGTTGCTGGACCAGTTGTTGTATCTCTTCCAAATCAGTCAGGGAATTTAGCTCGGTTTACCACTTCGCCCCCGATAACAGGCGCTGAGGCAGGGTTATAATCTTCAAAGCTCAGGTCTTGACCTATTGCCATGCCAGGCAACCCTAACACCAAGATCGGTAGATATTTTTTCATCGAACTATATTGATATTCCTAGCTGGATCAGGTCCGAACGTAATTTATCGGCACCGGTAAAGTGTAAACCAGTAATGCCCACTTCTTCACAACCCACTACATTCTTGGGGCTATCGTCAATAAAGATAGCCATTTTCGGGTCTATGGAATAGCGGTTCAGGGTAAGCTCGTAGATCTCTCTGAATGGTTTACGCATTTTTTCATCCCCACTAACCACTATGCCTTCAAACCAACTGAGCCAATCGAACTTGGCCAGTGCCCTTGGGAAAAGCTCACCGCTCCAGTTGGTCAGGGCGTATACCTGATAATCCGGATGGCTATGCAATTGTCTCAAGATTTCCAGGGTGTCTTCGTGTGTATAGCCCAGCATTTCGTTCCATCGGCCATAGTACATGCGGATCAATTTTTCGTACTCTGGGAACATGGCTACCCGATCTTCAGTGGCCTGCACAATGGGATAGCCCGCATCTTGGTTAGCGTTCCAGTCCCAGGCACAGATCTCGTTGAGGAACCAATCCATTTTTTCCCGATTTCCACGGAATTCTTTTAGGAAAACATATTCCGGGCTCCAGTCGATCAGGACTCCGCCCAGATCGAAGATGACGGTCTTATAAGGGCTTTCCATAGGCGTGCTCCAACATCAAATTGGTTTCCTCCAGCGATTTAAAGACCTCGAATGTCTTTCCCTGGGTACGTTGTGCACCCATAGCGTTCCCATACTGGGCTGCCCGGATGCTATCATCTGGGTTAAGGAGCAGACTAAAGGCCACTCCACCCGCAAAGGAATCTCCGCAACCGGTAGTGTCTATTACGTGTTCCACAGGAACTGAAGGCACATGTTGTTGCTTTAACTCTCCATTTTCCATGGTATAGACCATAACACCATATGCATCCAGGGTAACAAACAACGACTTTAAGCCGTGCTTCAGGCTGTGCATAGCAAATTGTGGAAGAAGGGCCTCGTCTATTTCGTGGTTACCTTCCAGTTCGTCTTCATCGTATTCATGCTCAAACCAGCTCAGGTTTGCCTCTTCCTTATTCATCTTCAAAACATCGATATACGGAAGCCAGACATCCCGGTCCACCCAGAACTTGGTTACTCGCTCACCGTGATTGGTCAAAGCAGTGGTGGGGCCATGAGCATCAAATACTATAGATGCATCACTATTCTTTTTGATGTATTTCAGGGTTTCCAGTGGAACCTCAAAATCGGTCACAGGAACACAAACGAATACGTCGCAGTCCAACAGTGGTTCAACATCAGCAGGTAGAATGGGAGTCATAAAGGCGGTCTGCTTCTCCAGTCTTTTGTTCTGGTCCACAAATTTCAAATGGATCACATCTCCACGATCTGCTTTGTCGCTTATATAATCGGTATTGATGTTGGAATAGGGCTCAAGCAATTCTATGATAGCCGGATGATCCGTCTTTCTGACATGGGTCACGGGATATACCGTCCCCTTGTTTCCCAAGAGGTTGGAGATCGCAATGGCCGTATGGGTTGCGCAACCGTACTTCTTGATCACTTCTCCGTGATGAGTGGTGATGGTATCCCTGGGGATGGGCCCCAGTACGGCAACTTTGTATGGTTTCATGAAATGGAATTAGTCGTTTGTCCGGGCCACAAGGCCAGTCTCAAAAATAACAATTAATCCCGTTTTTTTGGCTACAATTCGGTCTCTTCTTCGGGCTGCCCCGTCATCATTAAAAATGACTTCAGAAAACCATCCAGATCGCCATTTAGAACGGCATCGGTATTACCTGTTTCATGCTGGGTCCTGACGTCTTTGATCAGTTTGTAGGGATGAAGCACATAATTGCGGATCTGTGACCCCCATTCGATAGCCATCTTGCTGTCTTCAATCGCATCACGCGCTGCCTGGCGTTTCCGAAGCTCGATCTCATACAGTTGTGATTTCAACATCTGCATGGCCTTTTCCCTATTCTCCAGCTGAGAACGGGTCTCACTGTTGTGGATCACGATTCCGGAAGGGTGGTGAGTAAGGATTGCCTTGGTCTCCACCTTGTTCACGTTCTGTCCTCCGGCTCCACTTGAGCGGGCAAAATCCCAGGAAATGTCCGCCGGGTTTATATCGATGGCAATACTATCGTCTACCATGGGATAGACATAAACGCTGGCAAAGCTGGTATGGCGCTTGGCGTTTGAGTCGAAAGGCGATATTCTGACCAATCGATGAACCCCATTCTCTCCTTTGAGCCAACCGAAGCCGTATTCGCCATCGATCTCGAGGGTTACTGTTTTAACTCCTGCTACATCACCGGCTTGAAAGTTCAATTCCCGGACCTTAAAGCCCTGACGTTCTGCCCACATCAGGTACATCCGCATCAGCATTTGAGCCCAATCACAGCTTTCCGTCCCTCCCGCACCGGCGGTGATCTGAAGTACTGCGCTGAGGTCGTCCCCCTCGTCGCTCATCATGTTCTTGAATTCCAGGGTTTCGATCAGTTCCTGTGCCTTGTCCAATTCTTGTTTTACCTGATCCTCGGTACCTTCGCCTTCCTTGTAGAATTCGTAGAGGACCTCTGCCTCGTCTGTCAGATTTACCGATCGGTCGTAGTCCTCCACCCATTTCTTTTTGTTTCGCAGTTGCTTCATAAAAGCCTCAGCTTCCTTAGGGTTGTTCCAGAAGTTGGGATCGAAGGTTTTTTCTTCGTCGTTGGAGATGGCTATTTTCTTTCCATCGACGTCAAAGATACCTCCTTAACGCAACCAGGCGATCTCGTAGATCTTTCAATTGATCTGTTGGGGTCATGTGTAGAATTTTGTCAAAAATAAAGGTTCGAATTCGATCCGACTGCACTTGGTCGAAAATTTATTTAGTATGGACGAAATGCAGCCTGCTAGAGCTTACTGTTATTGTAGAAAACGCCTTATCTTTCTGCTCCCTTCCACGTATGTATGAGTAACGATTACCGAGACCCGTCCTTTAAGAGTTGGCTAGATAAATTGCAGCAGGAAAGCTGGCAGTTGGAATTGATCATATCCGGTTTCGCCATTTATGGGTTGTTGCAGGCCTTCGAGCCCGCACAAGTAGAGATGAATCGGGCCTTTTACAACCAGGAGTTCTTCAATATGATTATTTATGGCATTGGCTTTATCGCCTGTTCCGTCCTGTTGATCAACCTGATCTTCCACGTATTGTTAAGAGGAGTTTGGATAGGCGCACTTGGGCTTCGTTACGTATCCGGGGAGATCGATTTTGACAAGCTCAACTACCACAAGTTCTTTGATAAGTTCCTCCGCAATCGGATAGTCTCCTTTGATCGCTTCATTGCCCGCTTGGAAAAGTACTGTAGCGTCATCTTTGGGATCTGTTTTTTGATCATCTTTTATTTTATTGGTATCGTCATGATCTTGCTGGCCTTGGTGGCTACAGCTACATTTTTGATTAGTGCCAACGAAGAGGGGAGTTTTCTAAATGTGCTCGGAATAATTATCGTGCTATTCTTGGTCTTTGGTTCCTTGATCATGCTTCTGGATTTTCTTACTCTGGGATGGTTTAAGAAGAAGAAATACCTGGCCATTGTTTACTATCCTATCTATCGGGTATTCTCTTTCCTGATGCTATCGTTTATGTACCGCCCTATGGTGTACAATTTCTTGGACGATCGTTTTGGGAAGCGGTTGCTGTGGGCACTTGTTCCTATTTACGCTGTAATCATCTTCTTGGCGACCCTGGAGAACAGAGAATCCAATTTTATCAATATCGAACGCACTTCAGGTCCCTCCTTTGCAGACCAACGCAATTACGAATCTATGCTAACGGATCGGACGGTCTTTGCCAGGATAGCCACCATTCCAGCCAAAGTGATCACGGATCCTTTCTTAAAGGTGTTTGTGGTTCACACAGAAAATGTGGAAAACTACCTGATCCGTTGGAATGAAGGTTTGGAGCCTGATGAGGATCTCAGGGGATTAAAGAGCCAGATTAACCTGACCGGAAATACGCTCAATCCATTCCGCTCCGCTCGGAGACGGGATAGTTTAAGGAGAGAATTTGTCAATACTTTCAATACCACCTATCGGCTCCGGATAGATACTACCATAGTCCAGGCACAATTTGTGGCAACTACCAACCAGCGGAAGAAACTGGGATTTGAGAGTTATGTGAGTCTGGATAGCATACCCGAAGGAAAACATGTCTTGTATATAGAACGACCATCGGTTCAGAAAGGAGATACGGTTTACAGCAGGAGGGTGAGCATACCTTTTTGGTATTACAATGATTAAAACGATTTTATGAAAAGAACTACACTATTAATGATTGCCTTGATGATGAGCATCTGTGGCTGGTCGCAATTTCTGACCGACAAGACGGAGAAACAATCATTCGACGGATTCTTCGACTTTCACTATGTGGAAGCCGAAGGCAAGATCTATTTGGAAGTTGACAAGCTGAATCAGGACTTCCTTTATGTGCAGTCTCTCAGTACTGGCGTAGGGTCCAATGATATTGGGCTGGACCGCGGCCAATTGGGAAATGAAGTAGTGGTTTACTTTGAAAAGGCAGGGGATAAACTGCTTTTGATCCAACGAAACCTAGGTTATAGAGCGAATTCGGATAATGCCCTGGAGCGTAGATCTATAGAACAAGCATTTGCTAAATCTGTACTCTTCGGATTTCCTATCAAGGACACCCAAAATGGCACCTACCTGGTAGACTTTACTCCTTTTATCCTGCTGGATGCCCATGGAGTGGCACAGCGATTCAAACAGCGCAAGGAGGGGAATTACAAACTGGATAAAAAGCGGAGTGCTGTTTGGATGGAGCGAACCAAAGCCTTTCCCAAGAATGTGGAATTTGAGGCCATGTTGACTTTTGCCGGTGAGCCTACTGGGAGGAATATTCGTTCCGTGACCCCGGATTCTCGTTCGGTCTCGGTCGTACAGCATCATAGTTTTATTGAATTACCGGATAATAATTACCAAGCCCGCAAATTTGATCCTCGATCAGGCAGTTTCTCGATCAATTACCTGGATTATGCCACCCCTATTTGGGAGCCTATCCGTAAGCGGTTCATTACACGTCACAGACTGGAGAAAAAGAATCTTGGTGCTTCCCCTAGTGAAGCTGTGGAACCTATAGTCTATTACCTGGACCCTGGTACCCCGGAGCCAGTCCGCTCTGCTTTACTAGAAGGTGCCAGCTGGTGGAACCAGGCCTTTGAGGCAGCTGGCTATATCAATGCCTTTCAGGTTAAAATGTTGCCAGCCGATGCTGACCCCATGGATGTACGTTACAATGTGATCCAATGGGTACATCGATCGACCCGGGGTTGGAGCTACGGAGCCAGTGTGATCGATCCAAGAACAGGGGAGATCTTGAAGGGACATGTTAGTCTGGGTAGCCTCAGAATACGTCAGGACTATATGATCGCCCAGGCATTGATGGATCAGCCATTTGCCGAGCGCGATGATAATTACCAACCCATGCTGGAGATGGCACTGGCAAGAATACGTCAATTATCAGCTCATGAAGTTGGTCATACACTTGGGTTTGCACATAATTTTGCCGCTAGTACTAATAATAGGGCCAGTGTGATGGATTACCCGCATCCAACTTTGAGGCTGAATAGGGGGCAGATCGATTTCTCCCAGGCCTACGATACTGGTATCGGAGAGTGGGATAAGGTGATCGTCAATTACTCATACGGAGATCCAGCAGGAGGACAATCTGAAGATGATTTCCTGGATGCCGTGCTGAGCCAGGCACAGGCCGATGGATTGCGTTACATTTCTGATCCGGATGCCAGACCACAGGGGGGGCACACGCTAAAGCTCATTTGTGGGACAACGGCGGTGATGCCGCGACCGAATTAGATCAAGTTATGCAGATCCGAAAGCAGGCTATGAACCGCTTTGGATTGGATAATATCCGGAATGGAGAACCCTATACCCAAATGGAGGATGTCTTTGTTCCGCTGTATTTCTTCCATCGTTACCAGGCGGAAGCCGCTGTGAAATTGGTCGGCGGTATGGAATACGATTATCGGGTCAAAGGCACAGCGGGAGAGGAAGTCTCCTATGTAGATGCAAAAACACAACGGCGTGCCTTAGAATCCTTATTAACGACATTAGATGCAAATAACCTGGCCATTCCGGAGGAGTTATTAGCCATCTTTCCACCTCGGGCCTATGGCTATAACCGCAACCGGGAATCCTTTCAAAGCTCCATGGGAGTTGCATTCGATGCCTTGAGCGCGGCCGCCACTGCTGGAGATTTCAGCATTGGCTTATTGTTGCATCCGCAGCGCGCCAACCGCGTGATCCAGCAAAAAGCCTTGGATTCCGGTCAGTTGGGATTAGAGGAAGTAGTAAATGCTCTTATCGATCAAGGCTTTTTATTCTCTCGATCCCGGAGTGACTATCACCAAGAAGTGACCAATATGATGGCCTACCGCGTGGTTGAGCATCTAAAGAATCTGGCTGCCCACAAAGCCACCTTACCTCAAGTAAAAGGAGAAGCCAATGCCGGTTTGAGCAGGATCAGTTCTATGTTGAACGATCGAACGGACTCATTTTCGAAACAAGTAGTTAAAGAAATTGAGGCCTTTAACAAGGCTCCAGATAAATTTAATGTGATTCCTGTATTGAAAATTCCTGATGGATCACCCATCGGGGAGATCGGTTGTTATCAAGACTAAAGATCATGAAAAAGCTAGTCTGTTTATTAGTTTTACTGTTAATGGCTCATGGGGCTTTTGCTCAACGTGATTTGGCGTTCGTGAACCAACAAGTAGAAGCCTTTACCAAGGAGCTGGCCCTACAGGGCATCGATACCTGGATCTGGACGATGCGCTACTGTGATGGAAGAACAGAAATGTTCCGGATGCCGGATGGGACCAATTGTTTTTCGAAGGGCACATATTATGAAGTGTATCTTTTTTACACGCATAGTGAGGGTAAGATGCGCATGAAAAAATTTGACAACTGTGGAACATTCTACCCTTTTGATTTCTCTGATGACACTCTCTTGGTCCAACTAAATGATAATTGGTCAAGTTTGGAAGGGGAGGAGGTCAAAGCCTACCAGGAGGTAGTCCGAAGTGAAAATCCTGAGCTAAGAACAGCTATCCACAATTGCCGTAGAAAATTGTCTATGACTAAAGACGGACAGCAATTAGACAAGATGTACAACCTATTTGATCTGGTTGAGGATACCAATCTGAACTACAAAATGAATAAGAATCTAAACCTGATCAAATTAGAAGATCAGATGGACCAATTAATTGACCAGACTACTTCTAATCTAAACCGGGTAAAACAATAACAAGATATGATCATAGACCTGAGAAGTGATACCGTAACCCAGCCTACGCCTGGTATGCTGGAAGCCATTGCTAACGCGGTAACGGGAGATGATGTCTATAAGGAAGATCCAACAGTGAATCAACTGGAAAAGTATGTGGCTGATCTGTTTGGGATGGATCAGGCACTCTATTTTCCAACTGGAACCATGGCCAACCAGGCCGCTATCAAGCTGCATACTCAACCCGGTGAGCAGCTAATCTGTGATCGCTGGGCTCATGTGTATAATTATGAGGGTGGAGGCGTTTCATTCAACAGTGGAGTCTCCTGTAAACTATTGCAAGGAGATCGAGGCATGGTGACGGCTAAGCAGGTAGAGTCTGCTATCAATCCACCGGATTTTTATCACAGTCCCCAGACCAGCCTGGTCACCTTGGAAAATACGACCAACAAGGGTGGAGGAGCCTGTTATGATTTGAAAGAGATTGAGAAGATCCGTACGGTTTGTGACAAAAATGGTCTGGGCCTGCACCTGGATGGAGCTCGGCTGATGAATGCCCTGGTTGCCAGGAATGAGGACCCCGGGGATTATGGACTGGTTTTCGATACCATCACACTTTGTCTGAGTAAAGGCCTGGGGGCGCCTATGGGAACCGTGCTCATTGGTAAGAACAAGCTGATGGAGGGAGCCATGCGCGTCAGGAAGGTACTAGGAGGAGGTATGAGGCAGATCGGCTATATGGCGGCTGCGGGCATCTATGCCTTAGACAACCACATAGAACGCTTGGCAGAGGATCATCAGCGCGCTCTGGAGATTGCCCTACTTTTAAAATCCCGACCGTACGTAAAGAAGGTGGAGGAGACAGAGACCAACATTGTGATCTTCTACCTGGAGGATTCTGTCAAAGAAGAAAAGTTCCTTTCGGATATGTCCGAGATGGAGGTTAAGCTCAGTAGCATGGGAGAAGGGAAACTTCGCCTGGTCACCCACTTGGATTATAGCCCGGAAATGCACGAAAAATTCCTAGGAATATTGGACAACTACAAATAAAAAAGGCGCCTTATTGGCGCCTTTTTTATTTGTAGCTCGGGGATTATTCCACTTCCTTCACATCCGCACCTGGTGCATTATTTTTGACAGATTGGATTCCGTTGTTCATACCGGACTCGCTGGCATACATCTGGCTGCTTCCAACGATCTGACCATTTGTGGATTTCAAGTTGAAATGGAATTTACCATTCTTGGCCGTCTTTCTTTCCCAGCAGTCATCGTTTCCGCAATTCTTGCGTACCGAATCGACCCCGTTCATTGCGCCGGATTTAGACGCATACATCTGGCTGGACAGAATGACCTGACCATTTGCTGCTTTTAGTACAAAGTGATATTTGTCCCCGCTTTTCTTTACCTCGAACATAGTTTTTAATTAAAAAAGTTAGATAATCGTTGAGTGGTTAAATATCTCAAAAATTTGGCTATTCCAAAAGCTTTTCTGCTTGAAATTAAGACGAATAGGTCCTATCATGATGTCTGTCATTATTTTAGACCAGTTGTACTCTATTTAAAAAGGTCCATACCAGGAATGTTGGGCATCCCTTCTTTTGCGACTGCTGCCAATTCGGCCTCTTGCATGGCAGTGGCTCGATCAATCGCCCTGTTGAGCGTCAGAATGAGATAGTCCTCCAACTGTTCTTTGTCCTGCATCAATTCCGGGTCAACTTCTATGGTCTTGATCGTCCGGTTGGCCGTCAGGGTCAACTTCAGCAGTCCATCAGAAGACTGCTCGTCTATCAGAACGTGGTCTAATTGCTTTTTGGTCTCTTCTACTTTGGCCTGGGTTTCTTTAAGCTTACCCATCATGCCCATAATATCTCCAAACATCTGTTACAATTTTGTTTGTTGCAAATTTACTACATTCACGGTTGACTAATTCTGACCGACACTATGAAATATTCTTATTTGCTTTGTGCATTAGTTCTTATTTTTGCCGCCTCTTGTAACCAGAACGAAAAACCAGTGGAAACCACCGAGATCACCCCCCCTTTTGCAGACAAGATTCCCAAGAACCTGGAGATCCACGGAGATGTTCGAGTGGACAATTACTATTGGTTGAACAACAAGGATGACGAAGAAGTGATCGACTACTTGGAAAGGGAGAACGATTATTACGATCGGATGACAGCCCATACCAAGGGATTGAAGGATGATCTGTTCCAGGAAATGAAATCGCGTATCAAAGAAGACGATCAATCTGTTCCTTATTTCTACAATGGCTACTACTACCTGACCCGATTCGAGACTGGAAAGGACTACCCGATCTATTCCCGCAAGAAGGATTCGCTGGAAGCTCAGGAAGAGATCCTCTTTGACGTGAATCAGATGGCCGAGGGATTTGCCTTTTACCAATTAAGAGGAATCAATGTGAGCCCAGACAACAAATGGGCAGCCTTTGGAGTAGATACCCTGAGCCGAAGGAAATACACCCTTTACATCAAAAACCTGGAGACGGGCGAGATACTACCTCAGTCCATTCCGCTGACCAACGGCAGTTCCACTTGGGCCAATGATAGCGAGACCCTGTTTTATACCACCAAAGACGAACAAACCCTTCGATCCGACAAGATTTTCCGTCATAAAAGGGGAACGAGCTCGGATCAGGATGAGATGATCTACTTTGAGGAAGATGAGACCTTTGGAACTTATATCTATAAGACCAAGTCAGAAAAATACCTGGTAATAGGTAGTTATAGCACGCTTACCTCAGAATTCCAAATCCTAAAGGCTGATGATCCTTACGGTGAATTCCAGGTATTCCAGGAGAGAACTCGAGGTTTGGAATACGGCATCGCCCATTATGATGATTCGTTCTATGTGGTCACCAATAAGGATGAGGCTTCTAATTTTAAACTGATGAAAGCCCCAGAAGGCAAGACATCAATGGACAACTGGGAAGAAGTAATTCCCCATAGGGACGATGTATTGCTGGAGGACGTGGACATCTTCAAGGACTTCCTGGTTGTGAGCGAGCGCAACAATGGCCTCAATCAGTTGAGGATCATGCGCTGGGATGGGAAGGAAGATTATTACCTTCCCTTTGACAATGAGACCTACACCGCTTATACTACACAGAACGTAGAATTTGACACTCCGCTTTTGCGCTATGGTTACCAGTCTTTGACTACGCCCAATTCGGTCATTGATTTCAATATGGAGACCAGGGAGAAGACTATCAAGAAAGAAACAGAGATACTTGGAGGTACCTTCGATAAGAACAATTATGAATCCAAACGTGTATGGGCTACTGCCGCCGATGGGACCGCAGTTCCAATTTCCATGGTATTTCGAAAGGGCATGAAACCCAATGGTAAAAACCCTCTACTTCTTTATGGCTATGGTTCTTATGGAGCCACTATCGAACCGTATTTTTCCAATTCCAGGTTAAGCTTATTGGACAGAGGCTTTATCTATGCCATAGTGCATGTTAGAGGTGGACAGTACCTAGGTCGCCAATGGTACGAAAATGGTAAACTTTTGACCAAAAAGAACAGTTTTACCGATTTTGTAGACGCCTCAAAATTCCTGATCGAAGAGGGATATACCTCCGCCGAGCATCTGTATGCCCGCGGTGGATCAGCCGGCGGACTGTTAATGGGTGCAGTGGTCAATCTTGCCCCGGAACTATACAACGGCGTGATCGCAGATGTTCCTTTCGTGGATGTGGTAACTACCATGCTGGACGAGAGTATCCCGCTGACCACAGGAGAATATGACGAGTGGGGAAACCCTAACGACAAGGAGTACTACGACTATATGAAGTCCTATTCTCCCTATGACAATGTAGTCGCAAAAGACTATCCGAATATGCTGGTGACCACCGGTTTGCACGATTCTCAGGTACAATATTGGGAGCCAGCCAAATGGGTGGCCAAATTGAGAGAATTGAAGACGGACAGCAATTTGCTGCTGCTGCATACCAATATGGATGCTGGTCACGGTGGGGCCTCGGGACGCTTCGAGGCTTTGAAGGAAGTTGCGACAGACTTTGCCTTTCTCCTTGATATGGAGGGAATAGAAGACTAATTAAATAATTTGCTTTAACTTTGTCCCGTTTTAACATGGTTAGTGGCATGTTGAAATCTACACCTAATCTCCTTGTATGAAAAGCATTCAAGCCCACGAAAACGCCCTAAGTCTTATCGGAAATACCCCATTGATCAAACTGAATCGTTTGACAGAGAAGATACCCGGACGTTTTTACGCTAAGGTAGAAGGGTTTAATCCAGGGCATTCCGCCAAAGACAGAATAGCACTTTACATTATTGAGCAGGCCGAAAAGAAAGGACTGATCAATCCCGGAGACACCATCATAGAAACAACCAGTGGTAATACTGGATTCAGTTTGGCAATGGTGAGTATTCTGAAAGGGTATCGTTGCATTTTGGCAGTCAGTTCAAAAAGCTCTGCCGACAAGATCGATATGCTAAAGACGATGGGTGCGGAGGTGTATGTATGCCCGGCTCATGTTGCAGCGGACGATCCCAGAAGTTACTATGAAGTGGCCAAGCGTTTACACAAAGAAACTCCCGGGTCAGTTTACATCAACCAGTATTTTAACGAGTTGAATATCGAGGCGCATTATGCCTCTACAGGACCTGAGATCTGGGAACAGACCGGTGGTCAAATTACTCACCTTGTTGCTTGTAGTGGTACTGGTGGAACTATTTCGGGTACTGCTCGTTATTTGAAAGAACAAAATCCGGATATCGAGGTCATCGGGATCGATGCCTACGGGTCCGTACTTCAGAAATACCACGAAACCGGGAAATTAGATAAGGACGAGATCTATCCATACCGGATAGAAGGACTGGGTAAGAACCTGATACCATCGGCCACGGATTTCAAGATCATCGATCGGTTTATTAAAGTAACCGATGAGGATAGTGCTCACATGGCTCGGACCATAGCCGTGCAGGAAGGCTTGTTTGTCGGTTACACTTCTGGAGCCGCCATGCAGGGAATCACTCAATTAAACGAAGAAGGTACCTTTGGACCAAACGATGTTGTTGTGGTGATCTTCCCCGATCACGGATCGCGATACATGAGTAAGATTTACAGCGATAGTTGGATGGAACAGCAAGGTTTCTTCGATGCCCTACAAGAGGTTGAAAAACCGGTACAGGTTGTCAAATAGACTGATAATAAAGTATTTGAAAGCCGGTGTTATGAACATCGGCTTTTTTTGTGCTAAAAATCAGGTGCTCAGAAGTTTAAAATAACTATTTTTGTGGCTTGATTTGAAAATGCGTTTGGATGAGAGATTTGTTTGATAGGATTTACAAGGATAAAGGACCTTTGGGTCGCTGGGCGGACCAGGCTGAGGGATACTTTGTTTTCCCCAAGTTAGAGGGGCCAATTGGTAACCGAATGGTTTTTAATGGCAAGGAAGTGATCACTTGGAGTGTAAATGACTATCTGGGATTGGCTAATCATCCCGAGGTACGAAAAGTTGATGCCGAGGCTGCTGCAGAATATGGATCTGCTTACCCGATGGGAGCCAGAATGATGAGTGGACACACTGATCTGCACGAACAACTTCAGAATGAATTGGCCGAATTTGTAAGCAAGGAGGCTGCCTACCTGCTTAATTTTGGTTATCAGGGAATGGTGTCAACCATCGATGCTCTGGTCTCCAAGGATGATGTGATTGTTTACGATGTAGATGCTCACGCCTGCATCATTGACGGGGTCCGTCTTCACCTGGGACAGCGTTTCACGTATAAGCACAACGACTTAGAAAGTATTGAGAAGAACCTAAAGCGAGCCACCAAAGTAGCCGAAAAGACCGGTGGAGGGATCTTAGTGATCTCCGAAGGAGTTTTTGGAATGCGCGGAGAGCAGGGGAAACTCAAAGAGATCGTCGAACTCAAGAAAAAATACAATTTCCGTCTGTTCGTAGACGATGCACACGGCTTTGGTACCCTGGGGAAAACAGGTGCCGGAGCAGGTGAGGAGCAAGGTGTTCAGGACGATATTGACGTCTATTTCGCCACTTTTGCCAAGTCCATGGCAAGTACAGGTGCGTTTATCGCAGGAGACGAGGATATCATCAACTATTTAAAATACAACTTGCGCTCACAGATGTTCGCCAAGAGTTTGCAGATGCAATTGGTGAAAGGTGCATTGAAGCGATTGGACATGATGCGTTCAAGTACCGAGTTCAAGGACAAGCTATGGGAGAACGTACGTGCCCTTCAGGGTGGACTTCGCAAGCGTGGTTTTGACCTGGGTACTACTCAAAGTTGTGTGACTCCTGTTTATCTTCAAGGAAGTATCCCGGAGGCTATGGCCTTGGTTAAGGATCTTAGAGAGAACCACGGTATATTTTGTTCCATCGTGGTGTATCCTGTGATACCAAAAGGATTGATTCTGTTGCGCATGATTCCGACCGCTTCTCATACATCGGAGGATGTCGAACAGACCCTTGAAGCCTTCTCGGCCATCAGGGAGCGATTGGAGAACGGAACCTATAAAAGAATTTCCAAGGCCTTGATCGAGGCCATGGGTGAGTAAATAAACTGAGCATAGTACCATAAAAAACCGCCTCTCGAGGGCGGTTTTTCTATAGTTGTTTTCTGAAGGTAGAGCGTTCTTTATGTAGAATGGGATTGTAGTCTTTCCACAACAACTGCACAGCCGTATTTTCTCTTAACTCAGGGTTGGTCTCTACTTTTTTGATTCCTTTTTGTCTGAAAAGGTCCTGCATTTCTTCAAAGATGATGGCTGTAACTCCTTTCCCTTGATATTCAGGGTCAATACCGATCAGATAGAATGCAGCCGTGTCGTTGCGTTTCTGGGCTTTTAATATGTGATACCATCCGAAGGGGAGCAAGCGACCATTGGCCTTTTTTAGAGCCTTGGAAAAGGAGGGCATGACTACGGAAAAAGCGATCAGACGTTCGCTGCTGTCTTTGATACAGGTGATATAATCCGGGTGGATAAAACTAAAGTACTTCTCTTTGTAATAGTCGATCTGATATTGCTGAACCGGAACAAAGGTCTGTAGTGTGTTGTAGGTATTATTGAGCAATTCAAACATGGCATCGACATACGGTAAGATCTCCTTCTTATTCTTAAAACGAATGACCTCCAAGCCATATCTTTCCCGGACAATTTTTGAGAACTTCCTCACTTTCTCCGTGATCTGTTCCGGATCGTTGATCTTATATTCTACCCAGGTAGCTTGGGTGTCAAAGCCTAACTTTTTGAAATGTTCAGCATAATAGGGGTGATGATACCAGGTGATCATGGTGTTGCGCTCTTCAAAGCCGGAGGTCAGTATTCCAGCTTTTTCCATATTGGAGAATCCAACCGGCCCCTCAGCATATTCCAGCCCTTGCTGAAGACCGATCTCGAAAACCTTGTTCATCAAACTCCGGGTGACTTCGATATCATCAATAACATCAAACCAACCAAATCGCACCTTCTTTTTGCCCAATTGCTGGACCTCCACATGATTGATGATCACTGCTACTCGTCCGGCCATCGTACCGTCCTTGTAGGCGAGGAAATACTGGGCCTCCGCATTTTGAAATACAGGGTTTTGCTTCGGATTGAGCGTAGCTATCTCGTCCTTGATCAGCGGAGGCACCCAATAGGGATTGTTCCTGTAAAGTTGAAAAGGAAAGGTAACAAATCGTTTAAGCTGACGCTTATTAGTAGGGGAAACGGGTACAACTTCGATCATAGGCCATCAGCTATCTTCCACCGTCGTCCTCCAGGACTCCATCTCGGCGCTTGTTCTTCTTTTTCTTCTTTTCGGCCTTTCTGGCCGCCTTTTCTTCTCGTTTCTTATCTCGACCAGAACGACCTTTGTCCTCGATGTATTCGTCTTTGTTGTGCATATCCAGGCGATAAGCCAATCCCGCACGAACATACCACAGCGAAGGGGTGTCCTTAAAGTTGAGGGTTCCAGAAAGATCCACGTGAAAATCCTGATTGATCAGCACAGCGGCACCACCCCTGAGCAGCTGATCGGAATAGAAATCACTTTTAAACCCTTGATTCTCAAGGAAAACTGAAAAATATCGATTGGTCGAATAGGTCAAGGTGACCACATAACCATAAGTGGGAGCATCTGTAGTGATACGATCGGCAATCAGGTTGGTCACTAACACAAACCCACTTAGAAAATTGTTCTGGGTAGCGATCACAACCTTAGGGCTTATGGAAAAGTCGTCCTCCTGGGTAAATGGATTGTCTGCCGAATCGAAATTAGCTCCCGCATAAACTGCTACGGCTGGGACAAGATCCTTCCATTGAAAACTGTTGTTGGCGTGATAACTATACAGATTAGGTCCTTCTAGATCCCTTTTTCGGTACGGATCATATATCAGGTATTTGGCTCCTAGGGTATTGCTCTTGAAATTGGTCTGGCGTTGCTCAAACGGCACAGCTCCTCTGCTATCCACAACATTATTGCTTTGCAGGGAACCCATCAGGCTGACTTCAAGCTCTTCCTTCCAGACACCATAACGGATACTGTAATCCCAATTGAAGGCATCGGTATCTGTTACCAGTAGTTCGTGCTTTTCATTTCCGAAGGAAACTCCGGTTTCCAATTGTAGTACACGGGTTCCAACTGAGAATGCACCTTGTGATCCTCCGGGCTGGTTGGTGTTGATCAGGTCAGTATACTGACCAAATAACATGGGCGATACAAGCAAAGCCAGCAGTAGCAAAGGAATTCGAAGGTTGTTCATGCAAAATGGGTTTAGGCCAAAGATAGGAGATTTTTCATTTCTTTATCGGTTCAATGCTTAGCTGATCCACCGAATTGGATTACCTTTGACATACAATTCGACTTATGGAATCATTCTTAAAAACGTTCCTAATCATACTTCTGGTATACCTGGGGCTAAGGATATTGTTCAGATTATATGGGCCACTGATACTCAAGTGGTTCGCTGGTCGTCTTGCCAGACGATTCGAAAGACAATTCGAGGCATATCAATCCCAATACCAGGATGAGTCTTTCCAAGGTTCTAAAGCTGTCGATCCACGTCCTGCAGCCCGAAAAAAGGAAGCCGATCAGGGTGAGTACATCGAATACGAGGAAATTGATTAATTTTCTCTTCAAATCCTGAATAACCCCATGCAAAATTTAATACGCGGGCTTTGGCCTCATTTGCTGGTGCTAGTTGTTTTCGTCCTGGCATCACTAATCTATTTCAACCCGGTACTACAGGGAAAGACCATCTTTCAGAGTGATATCGTCCAGTATATCGGGATGGCCAAAGAGCAAAACGATTTCCGGGAAGCTACAGGGGACGAAACCTATTGGACGAACAGTGCTTTTGCCGGGATGCCAACCTATCAGCTGGGTGCTAAATACCCACACAATTACATTAAGAAGCTGGATCTGTTATTTAGATTCTTGCCGAGACCAGCGGACTATCTGTTTCTATATTTTGTCGGCTTCTATATACTGATGAGAGTCTTAAAAGTGAAGATGCCTCTTGCTGCTCTTGGCGCATTGGCCTTTGGTTTTTCCACCTACCTCATAATCATATTAGGTGTTGGTCACAATGCCAAAGCCCATGCTATTGCCTACATGCCATTGGTGCTTAGTGGAGTGTTACTTTGTTTTAGGGGTCGCTTGATGTGGGGTTTTCTGTTAACAACCATTGCTTTGGCCTTGGAATTAGTGGCCAACCACTTCCAGATGACCTATTACCTGGGATTACTGTTGGTTTGTGTGGGAGTGGCCTATTTTATCCAGGCAACAAAAGAGAAACAGCTCAAGCCATACTTTAAATCGGTGGGTGTTCTTTTAGGGGCGGCTATATTGGCGGCGGGATTGAATTCGACCAATTTGATGGCCACCAAGGAATATGCCGATACATCTACCCGTGGCAAGAGTGAATTGACCATTAACCCGGACGGTTCTACCAAGCAATCGACAAGTGGTCTGGACTATGATTATATCACGGAGTATAGCTATGGGATTGCCGAAAGTTTGAACCTCTATATTTCCCGCTTTATGGGCGGAGGTTCCGCGGAGGAGGCACCAAAGAAATCGAAGGCATTCGATGAATTACTGGCCATGGGGGCATCTCCGTCGGACGCCCGGCAGATCGTTGGTCAGGTGCCCATGTATTGGGGTGACCAGACTTACGTAGCCGCACCTGCCTATGTGGGTGCCGTAGTGGTATTCCTCGCTTTACTTTCCTTATTTCTGGTTAAGGGCCCAATGAGGTGGTGGTTGGTATCCGGCTTCTTACTAAGTCTGTTACTATCATGGGGCAAGAACTTCCCCATACTGACCGATTTCTTTATCAGTTATGTTCCACTTTACAATAAATTCAGGGCGGTATCTTCTATCCAAGTCATCCTGGAACTGGTTTTACCCATCATGGGAACACTGGGGCTGATGAAGATGTTCTCCGAAGAGATCGCCACAGAGCTTAAACGCAAAGCCTTGATCAGAAGCTCGGCTATTCTTGGGGGTCTGACAGCACTGTTCTACTTGACCGGAGGGAGCTTGTTCAGTTTTAGTAGCCCTTATGATGAGTTCTTTATTGAGCGTATTGGCCTGCCGTTTGTGGATGCAGTTCGAGAAGACCGGCTAAGCCTAATGAAGACGGATGCCCTGCGATCGCTGGTATTGATGTTGGCTGTTGCTGCCCTGCTCTGGTTTTTCCTCAAGGAGAAGGTAAGAGAACCAGTGTTGATCGGAGGATTGACCCTGCTTTTACTGATCGACCTGATCGGTGTGGACCGACGTTACATCAATGAAGATGACTTTGTGGCTGCCAGGGTGATGAAGGAGCCTTTTCAGCAAAATGGAGCCAATATGCAGATATTGGAAGATGATCAGGATTATTATCGGGTCCTGGACAATGTTAATGATCCCTGGAATAGTGCCCAGGCTAGTTATTACCATCATTCCATCGGTGGTTATCACGCAGCCAAGCCCGGCAGAATGCAGGACATCTATGAATTCTACATCACTGAAGGTAATGTTGGCGTGCTCAATATGCTGAATGTTCGGTATATCATTGCTCAAAACCAAAACGGTGGGGCAGTAGCCCAGCGAAATCCTTTTGCTAATGGGAATGCCTGGTTGGTCGATAGGGTAGAACTTGTAGATAATGCCGATCAGGAGATCCTGGCTTTGGACAGTTTAAATACTAAAACCACCGCGGTGGTTCGAAAGGAACACAATGAGCTCTTGCCTGGTGTTAAAGGATTACATGATAGCTTGTCTACCATCGAATTGACGGCTTATCGCCCGGATCATATGGTGTACGATTTTAAGGCTCAAAAGGATCAGCTGGCGGTTTTTTCAGATACCTACTATGAAAAAGGTTGGAATGCCTATATCGATGGAGAGTTGACCCCTCATTTTCGAGCGAATTACTTGCTTAGGGCATTGGCGATTCCAGCTGGTGAACATCAGATCGAATTTAGGTTTGAGCCTGTGGTGATCAAGCGAGGAGGTATGATCAGTTTAGGAAGTAGTGTGCTCTTTGTACTCTTGTTTGCCTGGTCCGTTTATCGCTGGAAAAAAGAAGAATCTGCTAATCCGACTCCATGAAAAGGGTGTTGATCATTACGTATTACTGGCCACCCGCTGGTGGTCCGGGTGTTCAGCGTTGGCTTCATTTTGTCAGGTATTTTAAGGAGTTTGGGATAGAGCCCTGGGTCTATATCCCGGAAAATCCAACCTATCCCATAACTGACAATGATCTACTTGAGTTGGTGCCGGAGGATCTCAATATGATCACCCATCCGATCCGGGAACCATATGGTCTGGCAAGGAAATTGTCCTCGAAAAAAACTGCAAGGCTAAGCAAGGGTATAATTAGCTCAGATTCTCCCTCTGCCGTGGAACAGATGATGCTCTATATACGAGGTAACTTGTTCGTACCTGATGCCAGGGTAGGCTGGGTTAAGCCGTCGGTGGCTCGTTTGAAGCAAGAGATTCCTAAGGCTAAGATCAAGGCCATAGTGACCACAGGCCCCCTCATAGTTTGCATCTCATTGGTATGAAACTAAAGCAAGAGCTCCATATTCCTTGGTTGGCTGACTTTAGAGACCCTTGGACCAACATCCATTACCACCAAGATCTGCGACTGAATAAAAGAGCCCGAACCAAGCACGAACATCTAGAATCAGAGGTCTTGTGTAGAGCAGATAGAGTAGTTGCAACCAGCAAGATTACGGCTTCTGAGTTTGAGGCTATAAGCAAGAGAGAAATTGAGGTTGTGACCAACGGATTTGAACCAGTTGATGGCTTAGAGGTTTCAAAGGATGAAAAGTTCGTTATCAGCCACCTGGGAACCCTACTCTCCGATCGAAACCCAATCGCCCTTTGGAAGACTATAGGCGAATTGGTCAAAGAAGACGCCTCATTTGGGACAGATTTTAGGCTCCACTTATATGGGGCAGTATCCCCGGAAGTGATGGAATCCATCCTGCAGTATGTTCCTCAAGATTTGGTGATTGATTATGGGTATGTAAGTCATAAAGAGGTTTTGAGTGCCCAACGACAGGCCCACGCCTTGCTGTTGGTGGAAATGGACAGGCCCGAGACCAGAGGGATCATCCCTGGGAAGCTATTTGAATATTTGGCAGCTGAGAGATCAATTATTGCTTTGGGACCTGAAGGAAGCGAAGTAGGGGAGATCCTTGCGCAAACTGGAGCAGGGAAATATTTTGATTACGAACAAGGGGACGATATCAAACAATACATTTACGCGCTATACCTGAATTACAAAAATGATGAAGTCAGGGATTTTAAGGGCGATATTCAAGCGTTCACCCGAAAAGATCTGACTAAAAGAATGGCCGCGATCTTAAGTTCCATGATAAGCGAAACCCCCGCCTGACAACTGCCAGTACAGGGGTTTCTAACCAACCAACCAAAAGTTTGTTATAGTTTCTTGCCTCTGGAGGATCTCGTTTTGTTTGAGCTTCGCTCTGAAGAGGCAGTAGATCGGGCCTTGCTTCTGGCCTTTTGTTTGGATCTATTTGAATTGCTGCTTACCCTGGAGCTTGAATTCCTGTCATTTCTGGGTGTAGTGACCCTAGACCTGGAATTGCTCCCTGATCGGGTAGCATTGTTCTTTTTTACATTAGGGCGACTTACATTTTCTGCAGTTCGACCATTACCAAATCTGTTACTCTGAGAATTCACACGTGCATCTCTGCGATCCACCTGATTTCGCCTCTCATTTCGATCTACAGCAGGCCGCATTCTGTTCTGTTTATTCTTATCCACCTTAGCCACAGGGCGAGTATTTCGGTTACCACGCTCTATTCTACTGTCTGAAACAGGGCGGTCCTTCCGGTCTACACGATCTCCTCGATTACTGGCAACGGGTCTGGTCTTAGCATCCCCGCGATCGTATCGATCAGAGCGAGCTGGTCTATCCTTGCGATCGATCATCGTGTTCTCACGGCCCTCACGATAGTCCTTGTTACGAGCTACTCGTCCGTCTTTGAAATGGACACGGCTTCCTGGTTTGTGGAAAGACCTTCTGCCATTGGCATAAGAGCTACGTCCACGGTTCAGATAATTGCGTCTGTGATAATTGTATTCATATCGATAGGGGTTGTAATATCGCCTGTATGGATAATCGTAAACAATACAGCTATTGTAAAATGGTCTGGCATAGTAGACGTGCCATGGTCGATAGATGTAGAAACGATACCACGGACTTATGTAACCAGTATAATAGCTGAAGTAACCCCAGCGATCATAGAAGATATTCATTCCTCCAACCCGCACGATACGGCGATTTGCATACTGAATATCTACATTTCCGGCGCGCACTATCCGACCAAAATGGTCGTAATAGATCGGAATATTCTCTACCTGTATCACTGCACCATAATCGTCATACTGAACATACATATCGTAATTATAACCAGAATTGAAACTAATGTTCAATCCGGAATTGTAGTAGTCCACATTCAATCGGCCCCGGTTACCTCCAACATAGGCAAAATCAAATTGCCCGTCAGGATAAACCGCGAATTCAACGCCGCCTTCAACAAAAATGTAGGAGCGATTATAATCATATCTCCAAAATCCATCCATAGGCAGGATGGAAGAACCATAAGCTGTTATTCCTCCCAGGAACAAAAGAGCTATCCAAGTCGTTATCATTTTCATAATTTGCGGTTTTAGGTTAAACATTGCATTCTTGGTGATTGGTTCTGAATGAAATAAACCAACGACCGTGCCAAAAATGTAATGAACTGATAATGAGCGGGGGGTAAAGAGTGAGGAGAGAGGAGAGGGGTGAATCGTGATTCGAAATGTTTTAAATCACCTGTCAATGATAAGAAAATTTGACTCCGTGAATCTCGGTTATTCCATTCGTGAATGACGATTGCCTTAACGAAATTCAAATGGCTCTGAGGTGTACGTTTGATATATTAGTCCCGGACGGGGCCTGGGGGCCCCCAAGGAATACGGAGTGAAAAGTGAAGGGTTAGGGTTGAAGAAGAAAGTTGAAGCTGAAGTGATTTGACTGTTCAGCCTACAAAAGAAAATCCACCGCCGGACTTGCCAGACGGTGGATTGTACAAAAAAACTAACCAACCAAAAATGCTTAACTAATAAGAACTTAGTGAAGTGGAATTCACTTTGTATTCTAACTATTAACTTAGATTCAATAGTCGTGCCAAAGTTTAATTTGAAAAGTGTAAGACTTTTAGGACTAAAGTTTTTCCGATAGGTAATGAGCTGTATAGGAATCCTTTGCGTGCAACACCTCTTCAGGCGTTCCTTGGGCCACGAGTTGCCCTCCTTTTTCACCTCCTTCAGGTCCGAGGTCGATGAGATGGTCAGCACATTTGATCAAATCCAGATTGTGTTCAACAACTATTACAGTGTGTCCCTTATCCAAGAGGGCGTAGAACGAATTAAGCAGTTTCTGTATATCGTGGAAGTGTAGGCCAGTTGTAGGCTCGTCAAAGATAAAAACGGTCTTTTCTGCACTGTTCCCCTTAACCAAGAAAGAAGCCAATTTGATCCTTTGGGCTTCACCACCAGATAATGTAGAGGAACTCTGTCCTAACTGTACATAGCCAAGTCCTACATCCAGCAAAGGTTGTAGTTTGGTGTAGATCTTCTTTTGCTTGTGCTCTTCAAAGAACCGAACAGCTTCGTCCACGGTAAGTGTGAGAATATCGTGGATATTCTTGTCCTCAAATTTAACCTCCAGGATCTCCTTTTTAAACCGTTTTCCTTTACAGGTGTCACATTCCAGGTGGACATCAGCCATAAACTGCATCTCGATGGTCACTTCGCCTTCCCCTTTACAGGTCTCACATCGTCCGCCATCAACATTAAAACTAAAATGCTTGGCCTTATAACCTCTGATCTCACTCAGGTTTTGATTCGCAAAAAGATTGCGAATGTCGTCATAAGCCTTAATGTAAGTGACAGGATTAGAACGGCTGGAGCGTCCAATGGGATTCTGATCGATGAACTCTACGGTCTTTACTTTGTCCAGATCGCCTTGCAGATCTGTAAACTGACCCGGTTTGTCTCCGTAACCACCAATCTTCCTTAAGAGGGCGGGATAAAGTATCTTCTTGACCAAAGTACTTTTTCCACTACCTGAAACTCCGGTTACGGCAGTAAATACACCTAGTGGAAAATGAACATCGATATTCCTCAAATTATTCTGTCTGGCACCAATAAGATCGATGCGAGAATTGGATGTCCTTCTATTTTTCGGCACTTCGATCAATTTACGGCCACTCAGGTAGTCGGCGGTCAAAGTATTTGCCCCCAATATATCATCAAAGCTTCCTGTGGCAACTATCTCTCCCCCGAAGGTGCCAGCTTCGGGACCAATATCAATGATCTCATCTGCGGCCTTCATAATGTCTTCATCGTGCTCTACAACGATCACAGTGTTACCCAGGTTTCTAAGGGATTCCAGAACACCGATCAACCTTTCGGTATCCTTGGGATGCAGGCCGATACTTGGTTCGTCCAGGATATACATGGAACCGACCAGGCTGGACCCCAATGAGGTGGCAAGATTGATTCTTTGTGATTCACCTCCTGACAGGGTATTGGATTTACGGTTCAGTGTTAGGTAGCTCAAACCGACATCCGTCAGAAAGCGAAGCCGATTGGTGATCTCCAATAAGATACGTTTGGACACCTGTTTATCGTAATCGCTTAGCTGGAGAGCACTAAAGAATTCCAGCAATTCTTCCAATGGACGTTCCACCAGTTCCTGAATTGACTTACCGCCAACCTTAACGTAGGCGGCATCTGGTCTAAGTCTCTTTCCTCCGCAGGTCTGGCATTTGGTCTTTCCTCTATAACGAGAAAGCATGACCCGATTCTGGATCTTGTAGCTCTTGGCTTCCAGGGCCGCAAAGAACGCGTTCAGGCCCTCAAAGTATTCATTCCCTTCCCAAACCAGAAGCTTTTGATCATCGCTTAACTCAAACCACGGTTTGTGAATGGGAAAGTCAAACTTATATGCGTTGTTCACCAACTGATCACGGTACCATCCCATACTTTCACCTCTCCAAGGAAAGATGGCATTGTCATAGATAGATAAACCTGTATTGGGTACAACCAATTCCGGGTCTATTCCGATCACGTCCCCATAACCCTCACATTCAGGACAGGCGCCATACGGATTGTTAAAGCTGAACAGATGGACATTAGGCTCTACAAAGGACTTTCCATCTGCCTCAAATCGATTATTGAATTCCCGGATGCGATCATCCGCCAAATGCTCCAGGTAGATCTCTCCCTTGCCTTCGTAAAATGCCATTTCTACCGCGTCAGCTAATCTGTTGTAGAAATCCTCATCTTCCCGTTTGATCACTCGGTCTACGACCAGCATTACATCGCCAGACAAACTATTCAGTTCGAGATCATCAATTCGATGAACTTCATCTTGGTATTTGATACGGGCATATCCTTGCTGAACCAGTGCCTTGAGTTTATTTTCCAGTGATCTGCCTTCTTCCAGATGGATAGGAGCCATTAACAAGAGCTTTTCACCATCGGCCAAGGTGGTGATATAGTCTATCACATCAGAGGTCCTGTCTTTCTTTACTTCTTTTCCTGATATTGGTGATATCGTTTTCCCGATCCGGGTATAGAGTAATTTCAGATAATCATAGATCTCTGTAGAGGTTCCTACGGTGGAGCGCGGGTTGGTCGCGTTCACCTTCTGCTCGATGGCTATGGCAGGCGCTATTCCGCGAATATGATCTACTTTGGGTTTATTTAACCTTCCCAGAAACTGCCTGGCATAGGACGAGAGACTCTCTACATAGCGTCGTTGCCCTTCTGCATAAAGGGTATCAAAAGCCAGGCTGGACTTACCGCTGCCAGACAAACCTGTAAGTACTACCAACTTGTTCCTGGGTATGGATACGGTTACATTCTTCAGGTTGTGCAAGCGTGCACCTTCTATGCGGATAGGTGGTCTTTGGGCGGTGATATGAGCTGTTTTTTCTTCCAAATCAGGAGGTAGAATTTTGCAAAGATACTATTTCATTTGCAGGATTTTAGCAGGGGTACAGCAATAGTTTTAATGGTTAAATTGAAGATTATTCTTGCATTTCTAAAAAGATTGTTCTTTATTTATCTCGTTAAATCCTTCAACTAAACCGCTGCCTATAGCATATCATTACGTTAGATAATCAATCAAAAACGAAGCTAGCAATCTAATTGTCAGCTAAGTATCTAAAGTTGTAATGATATGGAGCACAGTGGAAATTCCGATGCCATACTAGTTAGTGCCTACATCCAGGGAGATGAGTCTTCTTTATGTGCACTTATAACCCGTCACAAGCATCGTATTTATAGTTTTATTTATTCCAAAGTGATGGACAGGGATGTCGCAGAGGACATCTTTCAAGACACCTTTATCAAGGTGATCAGGACCCTAAAGCGGGGAGCCTATAATGAAGAAGGGAAATTCCTTCCGTGGGTCATGCGGATCTCGCACAATTTGGTGATCGATCATTTCCGTAAGAATAACCGGCTGCCTAGATTTGAGAACAATGACGATTTCAATATTTTCTCGGTCCTGAGTGAT
This sequence comes from Aureitalea marina, assembly GCF_002943755.1. Taxonomy (NCBI): domain Bacteria; kingdom Pseudomonadati; phylum Bacteroidota; class Flavobacteriia; order Flavobacteriales; family Flavobacteriaceae; genus Aureitalea; species Aureitalea marina. The sequence goes on along the minus strand of NZ_MQUB01000001.1, from coordinate 1,308,561 downwards.
AATTCCATGGATGCCGAGAAGAGAATGATCAAAGGGCAGGTAGAAGAGGACGTTAGAAGGCTGATCCAGGAGTTGCCGGAAGATCAAAAACAGGTATTGATCATGCGGATGTACAAGGATATGAGCTTTAAGGAGATCAGTGAGCAAACAGGGGTTAGTATCAATACTGCTCTAGGAAGAATGCGCTATGCACTTATCAATTTGCGCAAAGTAATTGACAAGCACAATATTATATTAACCAATTGATACAATAAAGTACATTTTCGCTCGTTATTAAGCCAGACGAACCTTGAAATAAGCGTATATGGCGAAACTGTACTCTGAAAAATCACGTAGGGGAAGCGTGAAAAAAGAAGGATTCCCGAAAGAAGAGACCATTCGTTTTCTTCTGGATTACTCCAAGGCTTTGAGTGTTAATAATTACCATAATTTGAAGTTTGAAGCACTTCTAAACTAAACTTTGGAAAAACCCCGGGTCGATTGTCCCGGGTTTTTTTTATGCCTTCTTTTTTGCTTTTGCCTTGAGCGCCTCGTTGATCACGGTCTTTCGACCAATGGTCTTAGTGATCACATCTTTCTCTATATCCCATCCTCGGGCAGGGGAATAAGCTCGCCCATAATAAATGATCTGCAGGTGAAGTCTGTTCCAATCCTCCTCAGGAAATAAACGTTTGGCGTCTTTTTCTGTCTGAACTACATTCTTACCATTGCTAAGGCCCCATCGGTACATCAGTCGATGTATATGTGTGTCAACCGGAAAGGCAGGAATGCCAAACGCCTGGGACATCACCACACTGGCGGTTTTATGGCCGACTGCTGGCAAGGCTTCCAAGGCCTCAAAGCTGGCTGGAACCGTTCCCTCATGTTCATCGATTAGAATATGGGACAATCCGTAGATTCCCTTGGATTTCATGGGCGACAAGCCTACCGGCTTAATGATCTCACGGATCTGCTCGACACTCAGTTTTACCATATCATACGGGTTATCCGCCCGAGCAAACAACAGGGGTGTGATCTCATTCACCCTGGCATCGGTACTCTGAGCGGACAATAAAACCGCTATCAGAAGGGTGTAGGGATCTTTGTGGTCCAACGGAATAGGAACTTCCGGGAACAATTCATTTAACGTATCTATAACAAAAGCTACCTTTTCCGATTTGGTCATTTTGTGTAGTTTTAGGCAAAAATAAGCTAATGAACACGCTCAAAAAAGGGGATAAGGTTCCCAATTTCACAGTTAACGATCAAGATGGAAACCCGGTAAGTCTCAGTGACTATTCCGGCAAGAAATTGGTCGTCTTCTTCTATCCGGCAGCCAGTACTCCTGGATGCACTGCAGAAGCTTGTAATCTAAGAGATAACTATTCGGAATTACAAGCACAAGGATACTCCCTGCTGGGAGTTAGCGCCGACACCGAAAAGAAACAAAGCAACTTCCGCAATAAGTATGAATTTCCATTCCCCTTATTGGCCGATACCGAAAAGGAGGTAATCAACACTTTTGGGGTTTGGGGCCCAAAGAAATTTATGGGCAGGGAATATGATGGAATCCATCGTATGACCTTTCTAATTGACGAGAATGGCGTTGTAGATCAGGTGATCGAAAAGGTAAAGACCAAGGATCACGCTGCACAGATCTTAGGCTAAACTATACTCGGGCTGTTTTGGTGCTCCACCCGAACAGTCCCTTTTCCTTGATGATCTCAGCTACTCCTTCCGGCAGCATTTCTTCCCATCCGGGCTCGTCAGTTTCGATCTGACTCAATACTTCTCTAGAGAAAATATCCAGAATATTTGGATTGAAGTTGGTAATGTCCACCACTTTTCCATTGTACTTAAAGAACTTGTACAGTTCCTTCATTCGCGGATGAACCTTTAGGTTTTCCGAGTTGATGTAGATGTCATTATTTCTGTCATGCATGGGGTAGAGGTAGACCTTTAGATCTTTGAAAAACAGTTTTCCAAAGGCTTCCAATATTCCGCCACTGAGATGACGGTAGTACTTTTCGTCAAAGATATCGACAAGGTTGTTCACCCCCATGGTCAATCCTAAGCGATTCCTGGTATACTTGGAGAAATACTCCACCAATTTGTAATACTCCTGGAAATTGGAGATCATCACCGTATGCCCTAACGAACACAACAGTTCTGCCCGATCCATAAAGTCTTGCTCATCGATCTCTCCCTGAGCCCTCAGGTTGGAGAGGGTAATCTCGAAGATGGTCACGGTACGTTTCGGATCAACCCGACTTTCGGCCAGGAACATCTCATAGGATTTCTCGAACATATCGATATTCACCTTAGTAACCGGCCTAAAACTTCCACGAAGTGCAAGCACGTTCTTCTTATAAAGAATTCTTGCTGGTAAGATGTTATTTCCATCTGGACCAAAGATCACCGCTTCTGTCATCCCGTTCTTGATCAACTGTAGGCTCATTAGACGGTTGTCGACATTTTCGAATTTAGGACCTGAGAAATTAATGGTGTCTATCTCGATCTTATCCTGATCGATGTGATCGTATAAGTAGCGCAAAAGTTTACGCGGTTCGTCGTGCTTATAGTAGGCACCATAGATCAGATTCACACCTAGTATACCTAAGGTGTTTTGCTGTAAGACCGCTTCGTTCTCTTTAAAACGGATGTGCAGAATGATCTCGCTGTAGGCTTCCTCCGGGTGGGTCTGGAACTTGATTCCCAACCAGCCGTGACCCTTGTATTTCTTGGCAAAATCGATAGTGGCTACGGTGTTAGCGTAGGCAAAGAAAATCTTGTCAGGGTGTCTGGAACGGTCAATTCGCTCTTCGATCAGGTTGATCTCATGCGAAAGCATGCGCTCTAGTCTAGCCTCGGTTACATAGCGACCGTCATCTTCAATACCATAAATTGCGTCACTAAAATCCTTGTCGTAAGCAGAGATGGTCTTGGCGATGGTCCCGGAGGCGCCCCGGCCCGGAAGAAATTACGAACGGTCTCCTGTCCTGCACCGATTTCGGCAAAGGTTCCGTAAATATTCGTATTCAGGTTTATCCGAAGTGCTTTACTCTTTATCGAAGGAATATTCTCAAATTCCTTATCCCCTGAGATGGTTTCCGGCATGTCTCTAAAGGCTTTAAGTGTCTCTTACAAAGGTACGAAAACCATGAGGGCAACAAAGAAAATAACTGTAATTTTGTGTTAATGAAGCCCAGTCTCACTGTTACCTTTTTAGGTACCGGAACTTCCCAGGGAATTCCTGTTATAGGTAGTGATCATCCCGTATGCCAGAGCACGGATCTCCGGGATAAGCGCCTGCGGGTTTCCGTTTTATTGCAGTGGAAGGATAAGTCCTATGTGGTAGATTGTGGCCCAGATTTCCGGCAGCAGATGCTAAGGACTGGTGTCTCACGATTAGACGGAATACTGCTTACTCACGAGCACAGTGACCATACAGCAGGACTGGACGATATTCGCCCTTTTTATTTCAGGCAGGGGGAGATCCCTTTTTATGCCGAACAACGCGTTTTTGATGCCTTACACGACCGATTTGCTTACATTTTCGAGACGGTCAATAAATATCCGGGAGCACCGGCCATTCGGGAGGAATTGATTGCTAAGGGGCAATCTTTTGAGCTAGATCAAATGTCTATAACCCCAGTGGAGGTGCTGCATGGGGATTTGCCAGTTCTAGGATTTAGGGTTGGAGATTTTGTATACCTGACGGATGCCAAGACCATGAGTGAGGATCAGCGAAAGTTGATACGGGGTTGCGAGGTCTTGGTAGTCAATGCCCTGAGAAAGGAGCCTCATTACACTCACTTCAACCTGGATGAGGCCTTGGAATTTGTCGCTGACATACAGCCAAGGCAAGCCTATTTTACCCATATTAGCCATTTAATGGGTTTTCATGCCCAGGTGGATAACGAATTACCCGATCATGTGAATCTGGCTTATGACGGCCTGACAATAACTATTTGATATGCGTTCCAAAATCTTCATGTACCTCTTCTTTTTTGCTGTATTGTTTATCCTGTTCCAATACATGAATCAGAAATCCATCTTCGAATCTCAGCAAAAGGATATTGATCAGCTCAGACAACAGAATACGGCCTTGCAACAACAAATGGATTCGCTGACGGATCAGCTGGCGGAAGCCAATTATTTCAGTTTGATGTCCAACGACAATGCCATGAGCTACCTGGAAGGATTGGGGTTTGAAGCGGCAGATGTCCAGCAATTGGTGGCAGAGTCCTTATACGAGCAAAATGTAACTCCCGGAGGGCACCCCTTGATCCCCTATGAAGGTCTGGATGGCGATCTGCGGATCAATAAGATCAAGTTCCTGAATCACCGTTGGATACAGGCCGATTTTACCGATGGACGCTATTGGGGGGAGATGATCATCGAATACTTCTACACGGCAGACAATCAATGGGATCTGACGCCCGTCAGTTGGTTGATGTACACCAATTAATAGGTACGTTTTAACCAATCCAGCAGATCGTAGAAATTCTGTGGGGCAACTCCGTGGCCAACAGGATACTCGTGGTATTCCGATATTATGCTCTCATTTTCGAGCCAGGGTTGGGTCTTTCGTGCCCATAACACCGGGATCACCTGGTCTACCTGCCCGTGGGATGCAAATATTCGCAGTTGGTCGTATTTCAAAGTAGAACGGTCTTCTGTGAGCAGTGCCGTATTCAGATATCCGCTCATAGCTGCCACACGCCAGATACGATCCGGATGATTTAATCCTAATGCCAGGCTAAGTATAGCACCTTGACTGAAACCAACAAGGGTAACCCTTTCAGGGTCCAAATCGTATTTCTGGACCAACTGGTCAATATTCTCGAGAACAGCTTGTGCAGAGGTCTTCGCTTGCTCGTCATCGCTAAATTTACCATCGTCCTGGTCAAAATAGATGGAATACCAGGCATAACCAAATGGTACCATAGGTATGGGCGCTTGGAAAGAGAATATTTCATAATGCTCCGGAAGTTCACTGGCAAAAGAAAAGAGATCTTCTTCATTACTTCCGTATCCGTGCAAAAGGAAGATAGAAGGGGAGGAGCCTACTTTATTCTTGGCGGGGCGATGCAAATATTGAAGGATCATATTAAAGGGTTGTATTCAGATCAACCGATACTTTTAAACCAGTCCTGAAAGTAGTCACCCAGAAATGGGATGGGTTTTTTCTCTCCCTGAACGGCTGGAATAAAACCGAATAACCAAATCACAAAGACTAATGCCTGAAGGATCCGGTCCGCAAAGTGGAAATAGGCGTAGTCAAATTGGATCCAGGTTATGGCATTGATGGCTAAGCCTGTCAGCATGATGCCCAACATTTGCCGGATGTGAAAGGAGGCGTACTCGGATTGTTTTTCATTGTTCATCACAAGGGCAATTACCCATCCGATTATGGTCAGATAGGCAATGATCCCAATATTCTTGGATTTCTGATCGGGTGCATTCATATTCATGTCGATTGGTAACTAAAGATAGTTCAAAGCCATTAATTCTGGCCTGCCTGTTCTTTCAATTTAGGAATAGGAACCATTTCTGAAATTGCTCACTTAGCCAGGGTATGCCGGCCTTCTTTCCCGCAGCGGCCATCACCAGGGACAAGGTCCAACTCACAAAGGCTACCCACCACAGTACCGTTCCCAGCAGTGGACTGCTGTAACCAATTGCTTGGGAGGAAAAGAGGATCAGAACCAGACCGAACATATTCTTGATGTGCCAGGTGGCAAATTCGGATTTGTCCTCTCGATTAATAAAGTAGGCAATGATCAGTCCTATAAAGGTCAGATAGGAGATCACCGCCAGAGTCCTCGGTTTAGGGTTCATTGGGAAAGAAGTAGCTTTTTGCCGCAGTAAACACCATAAACTCGCCCTTTCATGGGCCAGCCGATCATGGCGGCATTGTAAGAGCCGGATCGAATGTCTGGCCGGCCAAAGATCCAGTCTGAATCCGGATTGAATAAGGTCAGGTCTGCCTTTTGCCCTTCATCCAAGGTTACGGTCGGTATACCAAAAGCCTGTTTAAGACCTGTTAATGATTTTACAGTTTCCTCTGTGCCTAAGACTCGGTTTAGTGCACCGAAACAACTTTCCAAGCCAATGCTGCCGAAGTAGGCATGGTCAAATTCGGTTTGTTTGTGTTCCACATCGATCGGATTGTGGTCGCTGGTTACCCCAGAGATCACTCCGGTGCTTAATCCTTTGATCAGTGCCTTGCGATCCTTTTCCGTGCGCAGTGGTGGCATCAGCTTATAGCGGGTGTCGAATTGCTCCAAAACCTCGTCCGTCATCACCAGGTTATTCACCGATACACTGCAACTTACCTGCAGTCCCTTTGCTTGGGCATTTTTGATCAGGTCTACAGAACCTGCTGTGGATATGGTAGGAATGTGGAGCTTTCCGCCCGTATATTCCAGGATTTGAAGATCCCTACTTAGCTGAACCTCTTCAGACAAGGCCGGTATTCCCTTTAATCCCAGCCTGGTGGCATTGACATGTTCATTCGCAACTCCTTTGCGGGCTAGTCCTGCTTCCAGGGGGAAGGATTGAACCAAACCGTCAAAATCGTGCGCGTATTGAAGGGCTATCTTCAGCAGATTGGGATTGCTAATAGGTTTCTTATGGTCGTAAAAACACAAAGCACCTTCTTGTTGCATATCGTACAACTCCGCGAGATCCACCCCCTCGGACTGCACGGTTAAGGCTCCTACCGGACAAACCTCGACCGCATGGTTACTGCCCTTGGTCTTGATGTATTCTATACCAGATTTCGTATCTGGAATCGGGTTGGTGTTGGTATTGATCCCAACGGTGGTGAATCCGCTCCAGGCCGCAACATTCAAGCCATTGGCAATAGTCTCACGTTCTTCATACCCTGGCTCTCCAAAAGATACACTGGGGTCGAACCAGCCTGGGGATATATGTAAATTATCGAGTTTGAGCTGCTTGATCTGATCGTCCTTGATCTGTGCAGCAATTCGGGAGATCTTCCCATTTTCAATCAGCAGATCCCTTTTTTTGAGGTGGTGTTTGCTATTGGCATCCACCAGGATGGCCGATTTGATGAGTAATTTCATCTAGACTATGCGTTTTATTTCTTCGTGGTGCCCTAGATCAAACAATGCTTAAAGCCGATTTCATTTGATGAATCTCAGTATACACATCTCGATCAGCAACAGGACCACTGCAAAAATAACAAACCATTTCCAATAGCCGGTTACCTGATTTCGTTCGTTGATCTCCTGCCAAAGTTCCGGCACAGAGTCAAAGACATTCAATCCCTCGATCTCCGGTAACTGTGCATTGGTCAACAGACTTTCATTTCTATTGTAATCATAGCTGACGGATTTCAGCCGCTCATCGTTTTGATAAACTCCATACGTTCCCGCCCTTGAGGGCTGATCTGTGGTCGTCAAAACAACGCTGTTGGCCTTAGCCTGTTGCAGGGGTATAAAATTGACCAGGCTATCCTGTAGGCTCAGGATCTCATCCTGAGAGAGACTGATATCCAAGGCAAAGGAATTGGTTCTGCCGATCTCGAAATACAGCTCAGGGTTCGGCAGGCTTAACTGGGCCATATTGAACAGGGTCGGAACAATAAGGGGTGAAAACTGAAAGGTCGACCAATCCGCACTCAACGGAGCAGTGGATACATACAGTCTTTCTTTCGCTAACAGAAAGTCGTCCCCGTTCTCATAACTGATCACAGTGGACATATTGGATCCCTTATATCGATGATAACCACTAACAGTAGGATATTGGAAGTTGGACACTTCCCGCTCAAAAACACCGCTAAACAACGGATGGTCAAAATTAATTGATGCAATGTTCCTTTCGGCCGGGATCCAGGAAGAAAGAATTCCTGCATTTAATGCAGACAAGAGTTGGTTATACTGGTCCCGATCCATCAGTTCCGGTGGGATCACAAACAGATGCCCACCGTTTTGATAATAGGCGATGAGCGAATTCCTCAAGGACATGGGAATCTGTTCCAATTCGTGCAAGACAATAAAATCCTGGGAACTGATATCATTGAAGTTGATATTGTCTGCCGGCTGTCGATTGAGTTGAAATCCCTGCTGCTGATATAGGGGTAGCAGGTAATCCGTATTGGATTCTTCAATGATCATAACGGACACTTCGTTTTGGGCTCCCCAGTTAAAGAACAGGCTGTTGTCGTAGTTCAGCCCGCCATCATTGATCTCCAACCTCCCAATAAAGCTTGGATACTGCTCCAGGTCAAAGTTGATCCAACCGCTCTGAACACCGGTCGATACCGGGCCGGAATCGCTCAGCGACACGGCTGTCTTGGCTATCAGGGTATCGGCCTTGAACAGGGATATAGGTATTTCGCTTAGCTCTGAACCACGGTGGCTAACCTTGGCGCGAAGCCTAGTTCCTTCACCTTCCGAACGCATCAAGTATGCCGTATCTATACTCGTATTGTTTCTGTTGACTGGACTCAGCCTTACCAGATCGAGTTGTATGTCCCGCATCGACTCTGGAAGGTCCAATGGCTGATGCAGGTCGGTGATCATGATAAGCCGCTTGTTGCCAGCCGCTGTTGATCCCAATAATTGATTGGCCTTTAGCAGCATCTGTTCAGTCGACATTTGAGCTGAGCTATAAGTAACCTGCAGGACTTGCCTTCTGAAATCGTCCACGGAGGCATTGGTGTAGGTGTCAGAATTAGTGAACCATTGAAAATCGTCGGCTTGAGAGACGGACTCATAAAGATCTTGTATTCCACGCTCCAATAGACTCCCGGCTTCTCCTTTGGCTTGCATACTGAAGGAGTTATCCAGGTAGATGACCGTATTTTCTCGTTCCGATCGATCTGTTTTCTGGGTAGAATAAGGTTGAGCAAAGGCCAGGACCATACAAGCCAGGGCTAGCATGCGGGTGATCAGGGTTAGCCATCGCTTGAGCTCGGAACTCTTCCTGGTTTGTAGTTTCGCGCGTTTTAAAAAGGCGACATTGGTAAATTTTACACGCTGGAACCGCCTCAGTTGAAACAGGTGAATGATAATAGGGATGAGCAGCAAAAACAGGCCATAAAGAAGAGTTGGGTAAGTAAACTGCATCCGCGTAGAATTGATCAAATATAATCAATGACGTTATTTCCTATCCGATAGCAGAAATGAGAGAGGCACATTTAGGAAATATTTATCATTTTGAGACAAATGACACCCTGCTTGTTAGAATTTCTCGAAGACACCTAATCCAAAAAGGGCAAAATCATAGCGTACCGGGTCCATCGCATCCAGTTCCCTCAATGAATGATCCAATTCTATCACAGCCTTAGCATCATTTTGTTTCCGATCTAATAAACCCAGCTTCCGAGCAACTCGGCCACTGTGTACATCCAAGGGGCAGGAGAGATGAGCAGAAGAGATATTCTTCCAAAGTCCCAGATCCACGCCCTTATCAGCGGGTCTGACCATCCAGCGTAGGAACATATTGGTCCGTTTAGCGGCCGATCCCTTAGCCGGATCACCCAAGTGCTTTAGCGTTCTTGTGCCTGGATGTTCATAAAAGAAGTCCTGTTTAAAGCGATGAATGGCCGTTTGTAAGGAATCTCCTTTCAAATTTGCGAGAAGGGCAGCTTCCAGGTTACCATATTGAACATACATTCGTTTTAAACAGTGTATGAAAGTGATCAGGTCCACTCCGTTGAATGTCCTGTGAACAAAACCTGTCAAGGGTTTCAGGTCTGATTTGCTATGGTTGATCACAAAATCATAAGGTGATCCATCCATCAGTTCCATCATCCTGTGACCGCTCTTTAGTATGCTTTTCCGATTCCCCCAGGAAATAGTTGCGGATAGTAGTCCCGCTATCTCGCAATCTTGCCTTAATTGGAACATGCGGGGGATCTGGATGGGGTCATCCCGAACAAATTGGGGCTGCTCGTATTGGTCCGCTTTGGTATCCAGGAAATCTTTGAGCTCCTTGCTATCCATTGTTGGATGCATTCATTCGGCCGTCCTGCATCACCAATTTACGGTCGGCCATGGCGGCCAGTTCGTTATTATGAGTAACAATGACAAAGGTCTGACCAAATTTCTCCCTCAACTGGAAGAATAGCCGGTGAAGCTGCTCTGCACTCTCACTGTCCAGGTTTCCACTAGGCTCATCGGCTAATACGATCTTAGGGTCGTTGATCAGCGCCCGGGCAACAGCAACCCGTTGCTGTTCCCCTCCGGACAGTTCCGATGGTTTGTGATGTAGTCTGTCCGATAGCCCTAGGAAGCTTAGTAATTCTGTGGCTTTAGCCTGTGCTTCTGCAACTGGTGTCTTTTTGATCATGGCCGGAATACAGACATTCTCAATGGCCGTAAACTCGGGCAATAATTGGTGAAATTGAAAGATAAATCCCAGGTTCTCATTTCTAAACCTAGCCAGCTGTTTTCGGTTCATCCCCCTGATGGACTGACCATTTAGCAGTAATTCGCCATCCTGGAAGGTATCCAGGGTTCCGATGATCTGCAGTAAAGTGGTCTTTCCTGCCCCCGATGCCCCTACAATGGAGACCACTTCGCCCTCCTTAACATTGAGGTCGACCCCTTTCAGCACGTGAAGGTCATCAAAATACTTCTGGATATTGGTTGCCTTGATCATCATTTAGCTGGTGAAATTACAAGATTGGACCAGAAATGCCAAGATTAAGATTCGGATTTGGCGAACCATCCCCTGATATTGTTGTAATCCACAAAATAAGTTACGCGAAGTGACACGGTATGCTGCCCGGGTTGATCAAACAGATTCTCCAGGCTTTGACCGTAATCAAGTGTAGATTGTGCGTCCAGGTTGAAGATCTGGTTCCGATAAAGCAGGGTAGCCTCACTCCCAGGTGCAAAACGCCAGCGAAAGCTCAGGTCCAGGTTCCAAATATTGAAGTTTCTGTTGGGATCGTTCTCGCTGATATCATAGTCCACAGGGGTACGAGTGCCGTCCTCGTTCAGCCTTGTAAAGACGCCGTCACTGTAGTCTGCCGTAGACCAGGAATTCCTGAAACGCAGGTCGAAGGCCTTGTAGGGGTCGAAGTTATAACTGGCAGTCAATTGATTCTCTAAAGAGGTTACATCCCGTTGACCAAAAAAGATCCCATCCTCATTGTTGGCTATCCATCCAAAGTTATCATCGCGGATAGAGAAATCGGTGGAGAAGATCATCAGGAATTTATCCGAAAAACGATAACGAGGGGAGAAGTCCATAAAGATCGCACTCTGCGGGTCGTCCCACCAGTTTCGCCATCCCAGACCAACATCATAAGCAAATTTCTTTCTAAAATCCGAAGAAGCCCAGATTCGTCCTCCAAGATTTTCTGGGATCAAGACATATTCGCCCGGGACACGCGGTTCAAAATAATCCCTATTCTCGTCGTTGTAATTCAGGAATCCACCAAAAGCAAACCGCTCTGGTGTAGCGAAGAACCAGTTCAGGTTATAGCTATTTCCGGTTTTTACATTGGGTTCGTAGAGACGTCGGTGGCGCACCGAAACATTGATCCGATAGGTATTAAACCATTCGGTGGGCTCAAAGATCTGATAGGAGGCCCGGCCACAAAATTGTTGAAGTTATTTCGGAAATTCAGCCCCAGGTCGTTGATATCCAGTGTGGTGTTGGCGAAATCGTGTCCCACTCGCCATCGGAAATTCCCTTGAGTCTTAAAGAAATCGAATTCTGACAAGAAGCCTGATGTTACACCATCTTCCATGACATTACTCATGATGGCCCGGCCCGAGGCCCTGTATTTATTCCCTTTGTCCGCTATGTCGAATACAAATCCCGTAACATTGGCATCCCGGAATTCGCTCCCACTTCTTATCACGCTGGTATTGATCACAGAGATGGAGGAGTTGTCGTTGAATTGCTGATCGAACACCAGGACATTATAATTGGCTAGGGGCTCTACCAAAACCTGCCTTTTCTCTCCTGTGGAAGTATCTCTGATCACCGCAAAGGTTTCTTCCGTCACTGCATTGAGGATACCGATTCCCAATTGGTCCCGGGTGCGCCCAGAAATCTTCAGGGCATTCAGGAGATTGACTTTGGATGGGAACTCTACGATCTCCTCGGAATCTTCTATTTCACCAATACTTCCCGTCGGTCCGTTACCGATTCTTCTGGAAAAAAAGATGTCCCCTTTGTTAAACAATTCGGTCCCTTCCGTGAAGAATGGCCTGTTTTCTCCAAAGATCTGTTCAAAGGGGCCGAGATTCAGTGAGACTGCATCGAAGGCAACCTGTCCAAAATCTGGAATTAAGGTGGCGTCTAGGGTAAAACTATCACTCAGACCATATTTAAGGTCCATTCCCGCACTGAAATCCGTCTCGGTTTCTCCGTCGAAACTAGACACAAGGCCTTGTGCAAATGGGAAGAACAGCAATCGGATAGGGGGGTCAATATCCCTTACACCGCTCACCAAGCCGTTGAATTGGGTTTCCCGGCCGACGGTATTATCGATGAAATTCCAGGTGTGAGTCTCGTTCTTAGTGTTTAGACGACGATAGAAGTTGACACTCCATTCCTGAACTTCGACCTCTGGAAAACGCAAGGCATTGTAAGGTATTCTGAATTCGGCATACCAGCCATTTTGATCCTTGGAGGTTCGGCATTCGAATACCACATCGTACGAGAAATCGAAATTGTTCTGACCTACAATTGCATCGCCAATAGTACCCGCACTGGTGACATAGAAGCGGGTTTCGTTTTGACCGTCATTATAAGTGTTTAGCGCGATCACGAAGTTGTCGGCTTGCACAAAGACCTCATCTCGTTGGGAAAATTGTGATAGGATGTCATCCGGGTTGGGGTCGTACATAAAGGCCGCGAAGTAGACATTCTTATCGTCGTAGGCCATCTTAACCTCGGTCTGGTATCCTTCATCCACCTCTCCTTCGTTACCCGGTTGATACATGTTGAAATCCCCGTAAGCGGGTAAGGTTTCCCAGATCTTGTCGTCTAAGATACCGTCAATCTTGGGGGGAGTGCTTATGCGGGTAGCTTCCAGCGTTTTCTTCTCTTGTCCCAGGCAGATGGTTAAATAACAAAATAAGAAAGCGAATAGCTTGATTTTGAGCATATTGCTGGATTGATCGATGAATGCAATGGTTGAGGCTACCCTAAATGAGAAGCTACGCGCAAATCTAAATCAGTCCGTGTGGCAGGCGTACTAATGAAAAGTTAAATGTCTTAAGGAGTTAAACAGTTGAAATAAAATTTGTTAATTTTGTTTAAAGGTTAATGAAAAGAGTTAAACAAACTATTTTCGCGAATGGCTGCTTCTGGTGTACAGAAGCAGTCTTTCAACGTTTGGAAGGGGTGTTATCTGTCCGACCAGGTTATACTGGAGGCCATATTAAAAATCCCGCCTACAGGGAAGTTTGTAGTGGAAGAACCGGGCATGCTGAAGCCATTGCCATCGAATACGATCCAGAAGCGATCACCTATCAGACCTTACTGGAAGTTTTCTTTGCTACCCATGATCCCACTACTCTAAACAGACAGGGGAATGATGTGGGCACCCAATACAGAAGCGGTATCTTCTATTCGGACGAGACTGAACGCGAGGAGGCAGAGGCGTTCATACAACTACTGACAGAAGGTCGGGTTTTTAGGGACCCAATAGTGACAGAGGTCACTCCGCTGGATGAATTTTACGAAGCGGAAGAAGTGCATCACAACTATTACAATGACAATGAGGATCAGCCGTATTGCCGATTTGTAGTAGCTCCGAAAATTGAAAAGATCAAGGAATTCTATTCCGATAAACTAAAAAAATAACGCTATGACATCGTACAAATTCTTAGAAGAATACGCTCAACCAGTAACGGAAGAGCTACAAGAAAGTTTCAGCCGAATCCTGACAGACATCGGAGAGGATGTCAGCCGGGACGGTATTCAGAAAACACCAGAACGGGCAGCTAAAGCCATACAGTTCCTGACCTCGGGATATATTCAGGATGCTGGTGCGATCCTGGAAAGTGCCATGTTCGATGAGGACTATCACGATATGGTCATTGTCAAGGATATCGAATTCTATTCGCTTTGCGAGCATCATATGCTGCCGTTCTTCGGAAAGGCCCATATAGCATACATCCCAAACGGAAAGATCGTTGGATTGAGCAAGATCCCCAGAATAGTGAACGTTTTCGCCCGAAGGCTTCAAGTGCAGGAGAGATTGACACATGACATTCTGGAATGTATCAACAAAACCCTGAAACCAGCAGGAGTTGCAGTAGTGATTGAAGCATCTCACATGTGCATGGCCATGCGGGGGGTACAGAAGCAAAACAGTGCGACGACCACCTCCGGTTTCCGCGGTCAGTTTGAGAAGATCGAGACACGGAATGAGTTCCTAAAACTGATTGGCAGTAACTTATCATAATTTCTGGTACATTTCTTGCGTTATATCAGCTCAAAACACAAATAAATGCAAGAAAATAAATACCGATTACTGAGAAATGGTTTGATCATGGATGCCATTGGTGTGGCCACTATGTTCATTCCTGTAGGAGGGATGGTGATCGATCTGTTTTGGGCTCCCTTTGCCGCCAAGAAGATGAACGATTGGTATAGCGGGACCAGTGGAAAAATAGCCAGTATGGTTGTATTCCTGGAAGAGATCTTACCCGGTCTGGATGTGATCCCAACCTTTACCCTGATGTGGTTGTATACCTTCGTACTGGCACCGAAAAGGAACACTTCAACTGAAACTTTAGAAGTAGAGATACTAGACTAAAAAAAGCCTCCGAATTTCGGAGGCTTTTTTTGGCTAGTTAGTGATCCATTACTGGATGGTTACCGGGAAGATTACCTGGATATCAGTCTCTCCACCTGCATCGGCCAAAGTACCATCGTTAGGCTTCTTAGGCACATGGCGAAGAGTAACGGTCCAGCTTCCAGCGCTCGCAGTTCCAGCTGCAGTTTCGATCTGGGTTCCTAGTGGGTTCCCGTCTCCGTCAAAGTTACCGTAGGTGGTGGTCAATTGCAGACCAGCAGTAGCGTTAAAGAAGAACTGGTGCTCGTCGTCCTCTTCTTCTACTTCCTCTGTAACATTTTCGGCAGGATCTTCTGTTCGATTCTCTACTCGGACAGATCCCTGATAAGTCGCACCGGCTACAAATGGTCCGGACACAGTGATAACTGGTGGATTTGGTCCGTCTCCGTCAGGATCGTCAGACGTAAGGGTGATGTCAGGATTACCGGCCGAGGTCATAGTAACGATCAGGGTAGTGATCACTTCTTCCTCATTGACAGGCTCTACTGTGTTGTCATCGTCATTCGAACAACTGGTCAATCCAACTACCAGGATTGATGCAAAAATTAAACTAAGCGTTTTAAGGGTTTTCATAATCAATAATTTTAAGAATGAAATTTTAGAATATTAATAATTAAGTTTTAGGTTCAAAATAATATTGCGTCCTAAGTCGTCTGCATAATAGCGCAGTCGATTCAGGTAGTCTCTGTACGAGGTATCGAACAGGTTATTTATGGTAAGTCCTACGTTTAGGTTGGACTGGTCATTCAGTCTAAAGGTAGCATCACCACTCAAATGCATCAGGTGATAGGCCGGAGGAGGGGTGCTTACATCCACTTCGACGTTCTCACCAGTTTCAGGAATAAAGACGTCAAAGTTGTTATCCGGGAATTCATTTTGTTCAAAAACATATTGACTTTGTAATGAAATCCTTAAGTCGTGGAATTGAGGGTGCGTCCAAATCAACTCATTCAATGTGTTTACCGGGGGCATGTTGATCAGTGGCAGATCCAAGGTTCGATCATATCCTTTGATGAATGAAAACTGACCACTGTAGGCAAAGGCTTCGCTGATGTCGAATTGGGCGTCCAGGTCAAATCCAACTAAGAATGCATTAGTTTGTCTATATTCCCAGACCTGGAAATTTCCACGAATGGTTTGCTGCACTTCAGTTGGCTCGATTAGGATGTAATCATCGATCAGATTCAGAAATGGATTTACGCTGAATCTAAAGCGTCCAGATTGCTTTTGAAGAGTAATGTTGATCCTATTTGCGATTTCCGAGTCAAAACGGAGATCACCTAATTCTATCCTGGATGCACTGTGGTGTAGTCCCTCACTGTAGAGTTCTGAGGCATTTGGAGCCCTCATGGCCAAAGAATAGTTGGCAAATAACACATAGCTGTCACCAAAACTATAATTTGCTCCTGCTGTTGCCGAAAAGTTTGAGAATTCAGGTTGGGGATTGGTCAATACCTGATTTCCGAAGTCTTCAATAACAAGTTCTGGAAACTCCTCGTCATAACCTCTTTGCTCCCAAAAGGACTTGCGATAGAACTTGAGCACATCCATATAGCGATAATCGTAACGGATCCCAGCTTCGACAACCCATTGGTCCGATAAGCGTCGGTCGGCAATGGCAAATAGCGCGAAATCGTATTGGTCATAATCGGGTATCAACCTGCGTACACCTGTGGACGGATCTGCCTCATTGGTTTGATATCGTCCCTCTAATCCCACATTCAGGCTAGTGAGATCATCCAATCGAGTTTCTAGGCCAGCATGCAGGTGGTGGGTGGTAAGCAATAAGTCTACGGCAGGCCGATCGCTTCGTCCCCCTCGTCGTACATCAAATTCGAATCGCTCATTAATTTGCAGGTCGTACTGAACCGTCAGCTTCCCTATATCCTTTAAACGTTGGAAGTATGAAATGCGACCAGTATGATGGGTCACATCTTGTCTCGGTACATCGATCTCGTAGGTAAAGGGTTCTATGATCAATGGTCGGTCACTTTCTATGGCCCGAACCTGGTCGGCCGCTCCCCCTAAATGAGAGGCACGAAGTATACCGATCTCTGTTCTGAAGTAGGAATAACTGGCTTCCACACCATAGTGTAGTTTATTGATTCCGCCACGAACCATAATATCCCGTTCGTACACTCCGGTATTGCTTAGGACGTAATCCGGGGCTTCAAAATCTCCAAAACGTTTCAAGGTACCTTGAATTTCGGCGAACCAACCTTTCTCAGTACCCAAGACCAGAGAGCTGCTAATGCTTCCTCCACGGCCATTGGTAGCGCCACTTAGAAGCGTTTGACCGTATATGCTGTCTTTTAGTACGACTCGCTGAGGTTGAGCTACAACGACACCTCCAATTGCACTTCCTGTATATTGTAGGGCTGATGCTCCCTTTAGAACGGTTATGTTACCGGCCGTATTTACATCTATGCTAGGTGCATGTTCTGCTCCCCATTCCTGATCTTGCATGACCACGCCGTTGTTCACAATGGTTATTCGACTACTATGTAAGCCATTAATTACCGGCTTGACAATAGTGTTTCCCGTATTAAGGGAGGAAACCCCGCTAACAGTCTTCAGTACATCTCCCAAGGACCCACTGGTGTATCTCTCGATCTGATCTCGTTGTATTTCATTATTGAGTATGCTTTCGGACTGGGTTTGGTAGGACTTACCAGTAATGATCACTTCATTGAGCGATTCCAGATGATGCTCAAGCCTGAAAGTACGGCTCCTGTCACCAGTAATTTCCAAAGTGAAAACCTGTGTCTTGCATTCGGGATGAGCGATTTGTAACCCCAAGGTACCCTCACACAAGTTTGGGATGGAAAAACGACCATCCAGGTCAGTGTAGAAGACCTGACCTTCTGAAAAACCAGTAATGACAGCACCTTCCAGCGGATCTCCATCATGGGAATCCACCACTGATCCAGTGAGCGTGAACTTACAGTTTTGAGAAAGACCGGCTGTGGTGTACAAGCACAACATCCCGATTATTAAGGGTTTCATTTATTACGTTCTAAGGGAATATTACAATCGGTGCTCAAGAAGCAACGCGGGGGGTCCCCGATCCCTTAAACGAGTATGAAGTGTGTTTTCGATCCTGGAGTTGTACCGAATCAAACCGGCAGACTCGACGACATTGATGACTTCAATGTCACTTGCGAAAACAAAAGAGTTATATGGACTCATTTGTAGATCGTCCAGAGAACAATCCACCTGGTCCTGATGTAGATGGGTATCAGTTAATTCACACTCCACAACCGCGTGATCATGCCAGGTCGCGTGATAAGTCTCCATCAGCGATGGTAAACTTAGCACTACAAGTAGCAGACAAGCAATTATTGGATGTAAACTGTTCTTTTTCATTCTTTTAGAAGAAATCCCAAACCCAGGGATCTCAACATTTTCTTTTCGAAGTTCCAAAAAAACGCAAATTCTCCGAATAACCAACCAAAAAACACCAAAAGTATTTGATAAAGTGGGAATATCAGTAGAATTCTCACCGGCCAGTAGATCCAGCCGTTCATTTCTGGGTTCATTCCCAAAGCCTCTGTAATTGGGGCGGCAAACTTAGCCGAGGTACTCCCGGTAATCGCAAATACGATAAAAATAACCGTTAGCTGCCAATTGCTGTCTATTCCCCAGCGTGCCTTTAGCTTCTTCATTTCAACTTCTGATCGTAAGTCCTTTCAAAATACAGGAAGTAGTTATACAGAAGGTAATTAACCTCCTTTCCATAACTGACCTTCGGGTCGTAATTGATGGTGAAAATATAGAGGTCCTTATCGAAGCTCAAAGGGTTGATCACCCGCCTATTGTATTCCGCTACGTAAAACCGGTTCTGATTCTCTAGGAATCCAAGGCTGTAATACTCCTCCGGGAATTGGGTCACCAACCAGTTGTAGAAACCATTCTCGATGATGATGATCTCGTACTCTAGGCTATCGTTAGCAATGCGAATGGTATCGCTGACCTGCTCATTGGATTGCGCAGCCGTATTCTTGGTAGAATTGCAACTGGCCATGGTTATGATGGCCCCCAGAACTATCAGAAAGGATCGCATAGCACAAAGGTAAGCAGGCCGCACAAGAACGCGGAAATCCTAAGAAATATTTAACATCCTGATGAAGGCTGTGATCAGCCTTTCAAAAATCCACCGAGTAGACCTCCAAGACCGCTTCCTTTAGAGCTGCCTTTGTCTCCTCCAAGAAACATGCCGGCCATATCGTCTATTATACTGCCATCATTGTCACC
Organism: Aureitalea marina; assembly: GCF_002943755.1. Classification (NCBI taxonomy): domain Bacteria; kingdom Pseudomonadati; phylum Bacteroidota; class Flavobacteriia; order Flavobacteriales; family Flavobacteriaceae; genus Aureitalea; species Aureitalea marina. The sequence goes on along the minus strand of NZ_MQUB01000001.1, from coordinate 1,289,525 downwards.
ATCCAGCAGTGACTCGATCATACTCTGTTGATTGCCATCGCCGCCCAGGCTGCCTAGTAAAGCGCCTAGATCACCGGAGTCAGCCACCTGTTGCTGCCTCTTTTGCTTACCAAGATATCCAAGTACGATAGGCGCGAGAACAGTCAGGATCTTGACGATAGAACCAGTGTCCATTCCCGATTTTGCGGAGAGGGCCTGGGTTACTCCATTTTGAGATCCACCAAGAACATGTCCCAGAATTCCGTTACCGTCTTCCATTTGATCGGCATCCACACCTCCGGAAAAGAAGCCGTCTAAATGATCCAGGATGGAACCATCGTGTTTGCTGTCCAAGGCACTCAACAAACCGGAGGAACCGGCTTCCGTGCTCGAGTTTCTCTTCATTGCACCGAGCAGAATGGGCAATGCCATCTGCACGACTTGTGCAGTATTATCTTTGCTTTGACCGCTTTCCTGGCTCAGACCACTTAATATGATGTCTCCAGTACTTCCTTGTAATAGATCTAAAATTCCATTCATGATATCTGTTTTTTTTTAACCGAGAAGGTCTTTGATCTGCCCGGCCAATTCCGTTCCAATTCGATCCTGTGCCTCCTTGGTAGCTGCGCCGATATGTGGACTGAGAGAGACTTTTTGATTCATCAGGACCTGAATGGCTGGTTTAGGCTCATTCTCGAAAGTATCGAGGGCTGCAAAGGCCAGCTTTTTGTTCTCAAGTGCTTCCACCAAGGCCACCTCGTCCAAAACTCCTCCACGAGCAGCATTGATAATAGCGGCTCCATCCTTCATCATAGCGATCTGTTCCCGGCCGATCACATAGTCCTTTTGAGCTGGAACGTGCAGGGAAAGGAAGTCACTCTTATTAAGCAGTTCGTTCAATTCGACTGTTTTGATGTTGAATGTGGCAGATTGCCCATCGAAGAAGTCCAATTCGATAGCAGCTTCATCGACAAAGCGATCGTGGGCCAAGACTGTCATTCCGCAGCCTATGGCGATCTTGGCAACCTCTTGACCAATTCGTCCGAATCCTACGATCCCCAAGGTTTTTCCTCGTAACTCTAGGCCTCCCGCATAGTTCTTTTTAAGATCCTTGAACTTGGTATCTCCATCCAGGGGCATGTTTCGGTTGGCGTCGAAGAGATATCGGACGCCGCCAAACAGGTGAGCAAAGACCAGTTCCGCGACTGAGGCCGACGAGGCTGCCGGGGTATTGATCACGTGAAGTCCCTTTTCCCGGGCGTAAGCCACATCGATGTTATCCATTCCAACACCACCACGACCGATCAACTTAAGGGAAGGACAGGCATCAATCAGATCTTGTCTGACCTGGGTTGCAGACCGCACCAAAATGGCATCGATCTGATTGTCGTTGATGTAATTTTCGAGTTGTTCCTGGGCCACTTTGGTTGTGATCACCTCATAGCCTGCGTGCTCCAGGGCATCTACCCCGCTTTGAGAAATTCCGTCGTTTGCCAGTATTTTCATTATTCAATTAAGATTTACGTTCAAATTCTTTCATTACATCCACCAGCACAGCGACACTGGCCGGTTCTAGGGCATTGTACATCGACGCCCGGTATCCACCAACACTGCGGTGTCCGTTCAGTCCGTTGATCCCGGCTTCTTGCCACATGCTGTCGAACATCTCCTTATTGGCGCCTTCGGCCAGGTTGAAAGTAGCGTTCATTAGGGACCGGTCTTCTTTGTTTTGGACAAAGCCCTGGAAGAGGGGGTTGCGATCGATCTCCTTATATAGCAGATCTGCTTTGTACTGGTTGATCTTTTCCATACCTGCAATCCCGCCCTGTTCATTCAACCATCTCAGGGTTAGCATGGATACGTAGACGGCAAATACGGAGGGTGTATTGAACATGCTATCCTTTCCTATATGCACCTGGTAGTCTAACATGGAAGGAATCTTCCGGTCTACCTGGCCCAGGATATCTTCTTTGACAATAACCAGGGTGGTCCCGGCCGGCCCCATATTCTTCTGGGCTCCCGCATAGATCAGATCGAACTGCTCAAAATCCAACTGCCGGGAGAATATATCACTGCTCATGTCACACACTAAAGGTGCATCAGTCTTTGGGAATTCTTTGATCTGAGTCCCAAAAATGGTGTTATTGCTGGTGCAGTGAAAATAATCCGCATCAGCAGGGATATCGTATCCTTTGGGGATGTAATTGAAGTTTTGATGCTTAGAGGAAGCTACTTCTGCTACCTCCCCAAAAATGGCGGCTTCTTTAATCGCCTTGGAGGACCAGGTCCCTGTGTTCAGGTAGGCCGCTTTACTTTTCATCAGGTTGTAGGCTACCATGAGGAATTCGGTACTTGCCCCACCTTGAAGGTAGAGAGCTTGGTAACCTTTTCCTTCCAGGCCAAGGTGCTGAAGGGCTAGTGTCCTTGCTTCTTCCATTACCGCTACAAATTCCTTGCTTCTGTGAGAGATCTCGATCAGGGAAAGATCCAGTTCATTGAAATTAAGAACGGCTTCTGAGGCTTGTCGTAGCACCGACTGCGGCAGTACGCAGGGGCCCGCACTGAAATTATGCTTTTTCATTTTCTGGTTTTTTAATTTCCATCACTTCATTCCGGCGAATTCCGCCCTAATGAGGTGTCCCGATTTAGGAAATACAAAGATGTGAATTACCCCCGATTAAGGGCCAGAAAATTGAGAAATTATCGGGAAGTATTCAACACGAAATCAACCGTGTCCACCCCGTCCGCATAATTATCCAGTCCAGGTTGCTGAGCCTGGCCAAAATCCAGGGCTCCATCCAGTTTTAAACCACTGACAACACACTGAATGTGTTCCTTGTCTTCCATAAGCTTATTCGCCAGTTGATCCTGGTTCTGGTAGCTCTCATGGAATACTACGCCAATGGGAGAACTGTAGCCCTCGTCCTGCTTTAACAGCATGAATTCGTTATCCAGCAAGGGTATATCGCTCATCAGGTAAACAGCCTTGTTGTAATCGTAATTGTTCATGTATTTATGATGATCGATCACAGATCGTTTGGAATACATGGCCTGGAAGAAGGCGTCAAAGTTGTAATTCTCAGGGACGAACAGCTTGGAAACATTGCGGCATCCCAAGCCAAAATAACGGAAGATGTCTTCAGCCAGACCTTCTAGCTGCTCACTTGTCTCGGTTCCGTCCAACACGGCTACACCATTCCTGTTCCGCCGGATGATATGGGGGTATCGTCCAAAATAGTAGTCAAAATATCGCGCTGTATTGTTGCTGCCAGTAGCAATAACCGCATCGAAGTCTTGTAATTTATCTTCTGTGAATTTTACTCGTCCTTTGAAAGCCGGTTCTACAGATTCCAGTATACTGACCAGGGCTGGAAGCAAGAACTTATCGTTGCGGGACTGCCGCATGTTCAAGTTTGATCCACTGATCAACACGGCGAGCAGATCGTGAAAACCTACCAAGGGTATATTTCCGGCAGCTACAACTCCGACCGTCTTATAATGCGGTGTTTTAGTAAATGTATAAGGGTCCGTCCAATTTTCCAGGTTGTCAATGGTGAGTAGCTGACCCCATTGCCTCAAGGCGAACAGTAAACTTTCCCGCTTAAACCAGCCATTGGCATGACTAGAGCGCTCCAAGGCCAGGTCTAGTTTCTCATCAGTCTCCCGATGATTGCCCTGGTTGGCATCCACATAATCTCTAAGCTGCTGGCCTAATAAGGAAAAGGCGTTAATTCTTTGTTGTAATTCCATAAGGTGTTTGCAGATAGAAGGACTAGGTCTTAAATTTGCGCAAAGTTAGAAGAAAAAGAAAAGTTATGGCCATCATTATCACCGACGAATGCATTAATTGCGGGGCTTGCGAGCCCGAGTGCCCGAATACCGCGATCTACGAAGGAGCAGACGATTGGCGTTACTCCGATGGTACGGACCTCAATGGTCAGATCGTTCTCCCCAATGGTAATGAGGTCAATGCGGATATAGTCCAGGAACCTGTAAGTGACGAGATCTATTATATCGTGCCAGATAAGTGCACCGAGTGTATGGGCTTCCATGAGGAGCCTCAATGTGCTGCTGTTTGCCCGGTAGATTGTTGTGTCCCTGACGAGGATAATGTGGAAACTGAAGAAGAATTGCTGGGGAAGCAGCGATTCATGCACAACGAATAACACATCCCGTAATTCCGAGTTTTTTGATTGCCGTGCCGGCTGAAGTACATCATTTTGTATTTTAGGGTCAGTGGTCTGGTGGCTTTCCATATTGGTCATAGTTTTAAGTGTCTATCTCGGAATTAGTATACTGTTGTACTATTTGCAGGAGTATTTCCTGTTCAAACCGGAGAAACTTCCACCCGAATTTGAATTCTATTATGAAAACCAGGAGGTTGATGAATATAACCTGGAGGCTCGGGATGGGGCTGTGATCAACGGTTTGCACTTTAAGGCGAAGAACCCCAGGGGCGTAGTATTGTACTTAAAGGGAAACTCAAAAAGCATCAAGGGATGGGGGAAATTTGCAGTGGATTTTACCCGGCATCAATACGATGTGATCATGGTCGATTACAGGGGCTTTGGTAAGAGCACAGGCAGGCGGACACAAAAGAACATCAAACACGACCTGCAATATGTGTATAACAAGATCAGAGAACGGGTCAGAGAAGAGTATATCATATTATATGGCCGTTCCCTGGGTTCCGGCTTTGCAACGAAACTGGCTTCGACCAACTCGCCTCGTATGTTGATTCTCGATGCACCTTATTACAGCCTGACCAAGGTCACCAAACGCTATCTCCCTTTCATGCCTTTGTCCCTGATCATGCGCTTTCCTATGCCTACCTACAAATGGATACAGTACGTGAAATGTCCGATCCATATCATCCATGGGACCAATGATAAGCTGATTCCCTTTAAAAGCAGCGTCAAGTTGTCGCGGATCAATTCGGAAAAGACCAGGCTATGGCCGGTTATAGGTGGAGGGCATAAAAACCTGCATACCTTCGAATCCTACCACCGGGTTATCCACGAGATCATGAATTACAAAAGGCAGCAGATCGATCTGAAATCTACCAGCCACCCGGAATCTCAAGATCAGCAGTATGGTTAGGAGGATCAGAAAAGGGATTTATTTTGGCGTTATTACCATGGGAATACTACTAGGAGGTCTTTATTTTTTTCAGGAATCGTTGATATTTCCTGCTCAAACACTGGAAGAGGATCATCTTTTCCAGCTGCAATCACCTTTTGAGGAGGGCTTCCTGGTTACCAGGGATGGCGCCAGACTGAACTACTTAAGACTGAAGGCGGAAGACCCGAGAGGGATCATTGTGTATTATCACGGTAATGGAGGTAGCCTGGAACGCTGGAAGGATCTGACCCAGCCCTTTACCGAGTTAGGTTGGGACGTTTTGGTCTGGGACTATCGCGGCTATGGGAAATCGACCGGAGAGCGAAGCTCTGAGGCCATGTACGATGATGCCCAGTTGATTTATGTCAAAGCTTTGGACTGGTACAGCGAGGAGCAGTTGCTGGTCTATGGTCGTTCTATGGGGACCACCTTCGCGACCTATGTTTCGGCTCGGAACTCGCCGTCAAGTCTGGTACTGGAATCGCCATTTTATAGCCTTAAATCATTGGTAAAGAATAAATATCCTATTTTACCTGTATACAGGCTTTTAAAGTATAATTTTCCGACGTATTCGTTTGCTTCTGGAGTGGGTTGTCCTATTCGGATTTTTCACGGAACACAAGACCGGGTAGTCCCGTCGGAACAAGGTGAAGCCTTGTGGCGAGAATTTCCAAAGAACAGCGAATTCATCCTCATAGAAGAGGGTGGTCACAATGACCTGGCGGAGTTCTCTATTTACCAGGATCGAATCCGGCAAATATTGCGATAGGATTTAGCGGTTGTCCTTCTTCGTTTTCTTCAATTTCTGCATTTTGTCTCCCCGCTTCTCCAGTTCCTGCTTGTTCTTTTCCATTTGCAGCCGTGTTTCTTCCTCCATTTGTTTTTTGCGCGCTTCGCTCTCCTTTCGTGCTTTCTCAAGTTGCATGGCTCTGGACTGTTCAATCTCCAGCTGTTGTTGGCGCTTAAGTTCCTCTATGGCCTTGGCGTTCTCGGCGTTGACTTTTTGGCTGGCATTCTCTGTAGTGGTACTTGCCGGATCATTGACCTTGAAGTCGTAGTTCGCATCCTCTGACGACTTGTTCTTCTCTAAAATGATCTTCGAATCTGTTTCTTTTGATTCAGTAGTGGTCTTAACCTCTGTGGTTACTCCTTTAGTTACGACGGTCTTGGTGACTGTTTCTTTTTGGACACCTTGAATTTCCTGGCTCCATCCATTGGTGAACAGCACGGAGGCAACCAGCAGTAGTAGTGTTGCTTTCATATATAACTAATTTATTGGCTATTGATTAGGTTGAATACAACTAATTTACAAAATCCCATTTGTTAAGAAGGCTATTGGCATCACTATTCGCTAGGATAGCTGTATATTTGCAGCCAAAATTTCAACACATGAAAGCAGGTATTGTTGGGTTGCCCAACGTTGGTAAGTCCACCTTGTTCAATTGTTTATCCAATGCTCGGGCTCAAAGCGCCAATTTTCCTTTCTGTACCATTGAGCCTAACGTTGGGGTTGTCAATGTGCCAGACAACCGCTTGCTGAAACTCGAGGAATTGGTCAACCCGCAGCGCGTGGTGCCTGCAACAGTAGAGATCGTGGATATTGCTGGATTGGTCAAGGGTGCAAGTAAAGGAGAGGGGCTCGGTAATCAATTCCTGGGCAATATCAGGGAAACCGATGCCATTATTCATGTATTGAGATGTTTTGACAATGACAATGTGGTTCACGTTGATGGCCGGGTTGATCCGATCAGCGATAAGGAGACGATAGACATCGAATTACAGTTAAAAGACTTGGAAACGGTCGAAAAACGCCTGGAAAAGGCGACTCGGGCGGCAAGGACAGGCGACAAAGAGGCGCTTAAAGAGAAAGAAGCCTTGGAAATAGTCAAATCCGGATTGGAATCCGGGATCTCAGTTCGGGCAATAGAGCTAACTCCTTCGCAAAGGGAAGAGTTCATAGCTCCCATTCAGTTGATCACGGACAAACCGGTCATGTACGTTTGCAATGTGGACGAATCTTCTGCTGCCTCTGGTAATGCATACGTGGAACAAGTACGAGAGGCTGTGAAACACGAGGATGCCGAGGTGATCTCTCTGGCTGTAGCTACTGAGGCTGATATTGCCGAATTGGACGACTACGAGGAAAGGCAGATCTTCCTGGATGATCTAGGATTGGAGGAGGCTGGTTCCTCCCGTTTGATCCGAAGTGCTTATAAGCTCCTGAAGCGACAGACCTATTTCACCGCAGGTGAGAAAGAGGTGCGCGCATGGACTATACCTGTGGGAGCGTCAGCTCCTCAGGCTGCGGGAGTTATACATACTGACTTCGAGAAAGGCTTTATACGTGCTGAGGTCATTGGTTATGATGACTATGTGCAGTTTGGAAGTGAAGCAAAGGTGAGGGAAGCCGGTAAATTATCGGTAGAAGGGAAGGACTATATCGTCCAGGACGGCGACGTTGTTCACTTCCGTTTTAACGTCTAATATTTCCATTTGTAAGGCCTAATTCTGCCCTATTTTCTTGTTTCACGTTCATTTCACAGTGAAGATTTTTTTGTCTCGCTGATGAAATTTGATCGGTTTTTTCCGTTCTCTTAATAGGAAAAAGCGTGTATTCGAGCCCTTAATTTTCTTAACAATTCAATGGGCTGCATTGTTAATTACTTTAGAGCTTGTTCGTTTTAATTTATTGACCGAACTTTTATATTAGCCCATATACCCCTAATCTATGGCCAAAGCCCAATATACCGAAGATAACATCCGTTCCCTGGACTGGAAAGAACACATCCGGATGCGGCCCGGTATGTACATCGGAAAGTTGGGAGATGGGTCCTCTCCGGACGACGGCATTTACATTCTTCTGAAAGAGGTCATAGATAACTGTATTGACGAATTCGTGATGGGCGCCGGAAAGACCATCGAGATCCGGATCAAGGACAATGAGGTCCGGGTGAGGGATTATGGCCGTGGCATTCCGCTGGGCAAGGTGGTGGATGTGGTTTCCAAGATGAACACTGGGGGGAAATACGATACACGTGCCTTCAAGAAGTCTGTGGGATTGAATGGGGTTGGAACCAAGGCTGTAAACGCACTTTCGTCTAATTTTCGTGTAGAATCCGTTCGTGACAACCAGATCAAGGTTGCAGAATTCGAATTGGGAGAGCTCATCAGTGATCCGGCTGTGGAGGATTCTTCCAAGCGTAAAGGGACCAAGGTATCCTTTGTGCCGGATCCCGGCATTTTCAAGAATTATCGCTATCGGCCTGAGTATGTGGTAAAGATGCTCAAGAATTACGTCTACCTGAACCCCGGTCTGACCATCGATTTTAACGGGGAGAAGTTCCAGAGTACGAATGGCCTGAAAGATCTGTTGGAAGATGATATGCCTGCAGAGCAAATGCTCTATCCCATAATTCACCTAAAGGGTAATGATATCGAAATAGCCCTCACGCACAGCCGTACCCAGTACAGTGAGGAGTATCACAGCTTTGTCAATGGGCAGCACACCACCCAGGGAGGGACTCATCAGGCGGCCTTTCGGGAGGGAATTGTAAAAACAGTACGTGAGTACTTTGGCCGTAACTACGATGCCAGTGACATCCGAAAATCCATTGTTGGGGCCATAAGCATCAAAGTGATGGAGCCGGTCTTTGAGAGTCAGACCAAGACTAAACTTGGTTCCACAGAAATGGGTGGAGGTTTGCCTACGGTTAGGACCTACATCAATGATTTCATCAAGACCCAACTGGATAATTATCTTCACAAGAACCCTGAAGTGGCAGAAAAGATCCAGAAAAAGATCGTCCAGGCCGAAAAAGAGCGGAAAGAACTTAGTGGAATTCGCAAACTGGCCAGGGAAAGAGCCAAAAAGGCGAGTCTTCATAACAAGAAGTTGCGGGATTGCCGGGTGCATTTGGGAGATAGTAAAAATGACAGGAGTTTGGAAACCACCCTCTTTATCACCGAGGGGGATTCCGCCAGTGGAAGTATTACCAAGAGCCGGGATGTGAATACCCAGGCGGTTTTCAGCCTTAAGGGGAAGCCCTTGAACAGCTATGGTCTAACCAAAAAGATCGTTTACGAGAACGAGGAATTCAACCTGTTGCAGGCCGCACTAAACATAGAGGAATCCCTGGAGGACCTGAGATACAACAACATCGTGATCGCTACGGATGCCGACGTGGATGGCATGCACATTCGTTTACTGTTGATCACTTTCTTTTTGCAATTTTTCCCAGAACTGATCAAAGAGGGGCACTTGTACATTTTGCAAACACCACTATTCCGGGTCAGGAATAAAAAAGAGACCATTTATTGCTATTCAGAGCAGGAACGGATAGACGCCATTGAAAAGCTAAAGCCCAAACCGGAGATCACCCGATTTAAGGGATTGGGCGAGATATCTCCGGACGAATTCCAGCACTTTATTGGGGAGGATATTCGCCTGGATCCGGTCATGCTGGACAAGGCCATGAGCATAGAGGAATTACTCAGTTTCTACATGGGAAAGAATACGCCGAACCGACAGGAATTCATTATCAATAATCTGAAAGTAGAACTGGACAAAGTTGAGGAATAATCCATGAGTGAAGAAATGGAGCATGAGACCCCGGAAGGGGAAGAGCAGGATCTAAGTGATCTGAATGGCCAGCCTACCGAAACCATCACCAGGGTAACGGGTATGTATCGGGATTGGTTCCTGGACTATGCCAGTTATGTGATCCTGGAGCGGGCGGTGCCGGCCATAGAGGATGGTTTTAAACCCGTACAGCGTCGTATCATGCACTCCATGAAGGACCTGGACGATGGGCGCTACAATAAGGTGGCCAATATTGTTGGGCACACCATGCAATACCATCCCCACGGAGATGCCAGTATAGGGGATGCAATGGTTCAGATCGGGCAGAAGGACCTGCTGATCGACACCCAGGGTAACTGGGGGAATATACTGACCGGTGACCGTGCAGCGGCATCTCGGTATATCGAGGCACGATTGTCCAAATTCGCCCTGGATGTGGTCTACAACCCCAAGATCACGCAGTGGCAGGCCTCTTATGATGGACGTAAAAAGGAGCCGATAAATCTTCCGGTAATGTTCCCGTTGCTGCTGGCGCAAGGAGCAGAAGGGATAGCGGTTGGGCTCTCTACCAAGATCTTACCTCACAATTTCATCGAATTGATCGATGCCTCGGTCAATCATCTGCAGGGCAAACGATTCAAGTTGATCCCGGACTTTCCGACCGGAGGGATCATGGATGCAACTGCCTATAATGATGGCTTAAGAGGGGGGAAGATCCGTAACAGAGCGAGGATCGCACAAAAAGACAAGAATACGCTGGTCATTACGGAGATCCCTTTTACAACCACTACATCCTCCCTGATCGATTCCATCATTAAGGCCAACGAGAAAGGGAAGATCAAGATCAAACGAATTGAGGACAACACCGCTGCCGAAGTAGAGATACTGGTTTACCTACCAAGTGGTATATCGCCAGACAAGACGATAGACGCTCTCTATGCCTTTACCAATTGCGAAGTATCCATCTCACCCTTGGGCTGCGTCATAGAGGACAACAAACCACTCTTTATCGGGGTTACCGATATGCTGATCCGATCTACCGACCGGACGGTCCAGCTTCTGAAGCAGGAACTGGAGATCCAGTTAGGAGAATTGGAGGACCAATGGCATTTTGCTTCCCTGGAGCGCATCTTTATCGAGAACCGCATCTATCGGGACATAGAAGAGGAGGAGACCTGGGAAGGAGTGATCAGAGCCATTGACAAAGGTCTGAAACCTCATATCAAGCATCTGAAACGTCCTGTAGTAGAGGAGGACATAGTACGGCTGACGGAGATCAGGATCAAACGGATCTCCAAATTTGATATTGATAAGGCCCAGCAGAAGATCGAGGCCCTGGAGGAGAAGATCGAAGAAGTGAAGCACAACCTGGCGGAGATCATCGCCTACTCCATTACTTATTTCAAGCGATTGAAGAAGGAATATGGCGCCGGCCGGGAACGCAAGACAGAGGTCAGGGTGTTTGAGGACATTCAGAAGACCAAGGTTGTGATCCGAAACACCAAGCTCTATGTGAACCGAGAGGAGGGCTTTATCGGAACCAGCATGCGGCGGGAAGAATACGTGGCCGATTGCAGTGATATAGATGATATCATTGTGTTTACCAAGGATGGGAAGATGATGGTTACTAAGGTGGATACCAAGACCTTTGTTGGGAAAGGGATCATTCATGTGGCCGTCTTTAAGAAGAAGGATAGCCGCACCATCTATAATATGATCTACAAAGATGGTACAAGAGGTTCTACCTATGTCAAGCGATTTGCTGTAACCGGAATCACCAGGGACAAGGAGTACAACCTCACGGCAGGGAATAAAGGCAGTAGGGTGCTATACTTCACGGCAAACCCCAATGGTGAAGCAGAGATCGTTACCGTGCTCCTGAGGCAGTCGGGTAGCATTAAGAAACTAAAATTTGACCTGGATTTTGCCGATCTAATGGTGAAAGGGAGAGGAGTCAAGGGGAATATCGTGACCAAATATGCCATCAAGCGCATCGAATTGAAGGAAAAGGGACTTTCTACCTTGAAACCCCGAAAGATCTGGTTTGACGATACAGTGCAACGCTTAAATGTGGACGGTAGAGGGGAATTACTGGGCGAGTTCACCAGCGAGGATCGCCTGTTGATGATCCGGCAAAATGGAATACTTAAAACGGCCATACCGGAACTGACCATGCACTTTGACAATGATCTCATCGTCTTGGAAAAATGGGAACCAACAAAAGCAGTTTCAGCAATTTATTGGGAAGGGGATCGGCAACTGTTCTACATCAAGCGCTTCTTGATCGAGAATCCCGAGCGTGACGAACTGATTATCACGGATCACCCCAAATCTCAACTGGAAGGGGTTTACACAGATCACAGGCCTGTGGTTGAGGTCGTCTTTGTGAAAGAAAGAGGCAAGGAGAGAAGGGACAACCTGGAAGTGGTCATCGAGGATTTCATTTCGATCAAAGGAATAAGTGCGATGGGGAACCAGTTGACCAAATACAAGGTCTTGGAGATCAATCAAAAGGATTCCCTGCCTTATGAGCCGCCTGAGCCGCCTAAAATGGAGGATATTGAAGTGGTGGACGAGGAAGCTATTGAGAGTCCCGCTCCTGCAGAGGACAATAAAGGCTCGGACGACCCTCCGGCAGCTGATCCTGAAGGTCAGATCCAGTTGTTCTAATCCTTAATTTCATGAAGCAATTCTTCAACGAATTCAAAGAGTTTGCCATCAAAGGCAATGTGGTAGATATGGCCATTGGTATTGTTATTGGTACCGCCTTTAATAAAGTGGTCAGTGTCCTGGTAAAGAATATCATCTCTCCGCCGCTAATGATCCTCACCAGTCAGCTCAACTATGAGGACCAAAAGATCGTTTTAAAGGAGGCAACGGAAAGCTATGGTGAGATCGCCATTGGTTATGGGGTCTTCGTGGAGGCCGTAGTGGATTTTATCATCATTGCCTTGGCGATATTCCTGGTGATCAAATTCATGAATCGTATTCGGAATAAGGCGGAAGATCCAACTGATGTGGAGGTTAAAACTCCCAAGGAGATCGAGTTGCTGTCTCGGATCGAAGCTTTAATGGAAGAGCAGAACAAAATTCTGCAACAGGGTCAGAAATCGTCTTGATTCACCAGCGGATCAGTGAGCCCAAAAAGAGCCTGGTTGTCCTGAACGAAGTCTTCAATTGTATTAAAAAAATTGTCGATGTCAACTATGCTATTCTGCCCATTTACAGTAACTAAGCGAATAAATTCATCCCCATCAAACGAGCCATATCCCACCAAAAGTCTGGACTGCTCATACAGGGCTGTACACAGGGTAGGTGCATCGATCCCTTTATAGTTAAAACAGACCGATACGGAGTCCGGGAAGCTGAATAAGGTGTAATCCGGGTGGTTCTCGATGTAGTTCCTGGCATGATCGGCGAGATCGAATTGATGGTTCACCAACTGCTCAAGACCAGTGGTTCCAACTCGTTTCCAGAGCGTCCATAGTTTCAGTGCGTCATTGCGCCTACCGCATTGCAAACTGGTCTTGCCCAGGTTAAATTCGTCCCTATCCGTCTGATAGAGATAGGCTGCATCGTTGGAAAAGGAATTGTACAACATGTCCTGATCTCTTACCAGCAACAAGGAACAGGAGAGTGGTGTGCCTAGCATTTTATGGGCATTAAGGCTAAATGAGTCGGCTTTTTCAATGCCCTGGATCAGATGCTTATATTTTTTACTCAAAAGGACCGATCCGCAATAGGCTCCATCCACGTGTAACCAGATATTGTACTCCCTGCAGGTTTGGGCAACCTCTTCTATAGGGTCAAACGAGCCCAGGACGGTGGTCCCGGCTGTCAAATTGACCAGGACAGGCAAATAACCGGCATTAATATCCTTTTCAATCTGATCTTTTAGCGCCTTAGGTTGTATCCTGCCTTGTTCGTCGCAGCTGATGTAGCGTACCTGTTCCCGCCCAATACCACAGAAAGCAGCGTTCTTGGGAACGCTGTAATGGGATTCGGCCGAGGTGTAGACCGTCATCTTGTTCTTAATGCCATCAAATGGGACACTGGGATTACGGCTGTCCCTGGCCATGATCATCCCCATAAGGTTCGTCATAGAACCACCTGGGCCAAAAGTACCACCTCCCTGACCCCAGCCGATTACACGGTTTAAGGTGTTGATGATCACCTTCTCCACACCCACCTGTGGTCCTGCAGCTTTGTAGGTATACATACTGTTGTTCAGCATTACGGCCAGGAGATCCCCCAAAACGGCATCGGGGTTTCGGCCTCCAAAGAGTTGATTGAAGAATCCCGGGGTGGCGGTCTTGGGTGTATACTCCAACAAACGACTTAATGATTCCTGATAATCCGCATCCGCCATGGGTTCTTCGGATAGATTCAGGTCCAATTGATCGTATAATTCAGAGGCTGGCAAATAAGGAGCGACCGCGTATTGATCTTCTTTTTGAAGCATGAGGTTGGCCAACTGCTGAAAAAGTTCCAGCGTCCGAGCCATGGATAGGGTATTGTTGTCGGGCATATTCAAATATACAAAAGGCGTTTACTTGGACGGAATAGAGCAATATTCATTACACTAACCGGCCTGTTTTTCCACTATTTCCGCCGCCTGAGGCTGAGGTTCAGCTCCGTTCTTATTCTTGCGGTAGCGCATATTGATAAATTCAATGAACAGAGAGAAAGAAATAGTAAAGTAGAGATATCCCTTAGGAATGGCGCCTACTTCGTTCCCGAAGACCACCAAATGCGCCAGGTGAGCAGACTCAGCGATAAGCATGAATCCGATCAGGATCAAGAAAGCCATTCCCAGAAGCTGTACTGTTGGATGTTGGTTGACGAATCGGCCAACGGGATGGGCAAAGACCATCATGATGATCACAGACACCACCACTGCGATTACCATAATGACCAGAGCGTCTGTAGGAGATTCTCCTATCCCGTTAGTCATACCTACAGCGGTCAGGATGGAATCAAAGGAAAATACGATGTTTATCAAGGTAATTTGCACGATAGCTTGGAAAAGGGAGGTCGATCGCTTTTTTTCAACCTGCTGCTGGTCATGGCCCTTGTTTTCTACCTTTTCATGAATTTCAGTGGTACTCTTATACAGCAGAAAAAGTCCACCTGCGAATAGGATCAGGCTCTGCCCGCTAATACCTCCGGTGATCCAGGATAGGTCAATATACCAAAAGGGCTCTTCCATGGCTGTTAGCCAGGTTATACCAAATAAAAGGGCCACCCGGATCAGCATGGCCATTAACAATCCTATGTTGGTCGCTTTCTTTTGCTGCTTGGCGGGAAGCTTGCTGCTTGCCAGGGAAATAAAGATGATGTTGTCAATACCCAGGACGATCTCCAGGAAAGTTAGGGTCAGCAAGGCCATTAAGGCATCAGGAGTGGCTAAAATATCAAACATTACTAATGGTATTGTTCAGAAATAGTACTATTTACGGTCATTTATTGGTCGACAGGCCGATTGGACTGGGATTCATCCACTTTGCGGGCGGTGCCACGCTCTTTACGGTCCTGTCCCACCACATTGTATTCGAAAGTATAAAAAGGGCCGTCTGTGGACAGGATTTTCATATGTATGGCTTTCTCCTCGGCCATATTTCTGGGGTTATTCTTCTTGACGATGTACTCGCAATCATTGATCC
Organism: Aureitalea marina; assembly: GCF_002943755.1. Lineage (NCBI taxonomy): Bacteria > Pseudomonadati > Bacteroidota > Flavobacteriia > Flavobacteriales > Flavobacteriaceae > Aureitalea > Aureitalea marina. The sequence continues at coordinate 1,274,183 of NZ_MQUB01000001.1, read as the reverse complement.
AACGAATAGCTGAGGTGTCTGCTTTTCCTTGGAAATAGTCAATTTCGATGCTATCATTGCGCACAAATGTGGTGGTAAGCATTTCCGTGCCCACTAATGCCTCAAATTGGAAGGTTCCGGTCTTGAAGTCTGTACAATTGCGCTCGGTTTGGTAACAGGAGCCCAGTAAAAAAATTAGAGCAGAAGCGAATAGAGCGTGTGTGAGTTTCATCGGAAACGAATTTCCGAATTTTTTGGAACAATTTAATCCCTATCGTAGGCTTTAAAGCTGCCGTCCTTGAAAAAGATGACGATCCGCTCGATCTGGGAGTCTGAGATCAGTCCTTCTTTTTTTTGATGGTACTTGTTTCCTTCGGATTCTGTTGGGGTCATATCCATGGAAATAGAATCGGTAGACCTGATAGCTTCATTTTTTTCAGCAGGAAATTTTCCGGTCCCGTTCATCAACCAATACAAGTCTACCTCGGGGAAGTGGGAGAGGAGTTTCATCACAAAATCCAAACTGGGTTTATTTCTACCTGAAAGCAGGTGGGAAATGGTAGAGCGATTTACCTCCAATTTATCGGCCAAAGAGGTGGCGGATAACTGGTAATAATCCAGTATTATATGGAGTCGTTTGGCAAAATCCTGGCTGTTGACCATTGTAATTTATAAATCGATCAAATTGTGTTTACAAATGTAGAGTATTTTAGCGTAATGCTCTGAAATCACTCCTAGATAAATAAACTTATAATTGAAATAAAGTTATTTATATAACTGAAAAACAATTATATAATAATTAATAATATTTGACATGGTGATTTTATAATGAACGTAATGCGAATTTGTTTACATATGTACACAAAACTAGTTCAATTTAATGTTTACAATTGTAAACTTACTCTTATTTACTTTTGTAAACGATGAACAGTAAGGATCAAATCCGCCAGCGCTATCACAGCGTTTTAGAACCCACTTTATCTGGACGATATTTACCTCTTGCTAGCCTTGATCCACTCCTCGAAAAACACAAGGATTGGGTTGACATCCAGCAGCTCGGAACCTCGGTGTCAGGTCGCTCCATCCATGGCATGAAGATCGGGAGAGGAAAGCGTGTTATTTTGGGTTGGTCCCAGATGCACGGAAATGAATCGACCACAACACGGGCTTGTTTCGATCTGCTTGCTTATCTAAAACGCTTCCGGGATGAGGATGTACTGGTTAGTCATTTCCTCTCAGAGTTTACTTTTTGCCTTATTCCAGTGCTCAATCCGGATGGGGCAGAGGCATATACCCGTGAGAATTACAATTCCGTCGATCTAAACAGGGATGCCGTAGACTTGAGTCAACCGGAAAGTCAGGTGTTAAGGAGTTGGTTTGATGAGTTAGAGCCTGAGCTCTGCCTGAATTTACACGGGCAAAGGAGTATTTACGGCATGGATGACGGAAACCCTTCTATCATATCGTTTTTGGCCCCTGCTGCGGATCAAAACAAGAGTAGGACAGCTGCCAGGCTGCAGGCCATGGATAAGATCGGGCAGATGGCGGGCGTCCTGAATAGGTTACATCCTGGATGCATTGGGCTCTATGATGATGGTTTCAATCCTAACTGTGTTGGAGATACCTTCCAGGCCATAGGAATACCAACTATACTATTTGAAGCCGGGCACTTTCCCGGGGATTACAACCGGGATGGGAGCAGAGAGCTCATCTTTCTCGCTTTGATGCAGCTGTTCGGTCTCTTGCCATCAACATTTCCCTCTTCAGTAGTCAACTATGATGATCTTCCAAGGCATAGTCAGAATTTTCGAGATCTCATCCTTAGAAATGTAGGTAGTAAAAGTGGTGGACTTGTTGATATGGCATTACAATTAGAGGAAGAACTGGTGGATGGCCGTATTCGCTTTGTCAAACAGCTCGATCAGATGGGTGAGTTAAGTGGGTTATTTGGTCATTTTGAGGTGGATTTGAAGGGCGAGTCTATTTTGATAAATTCTCACGAAAACGTTTTCGTAGGTGATAAAGTGTTAACAATTCACCGTCAATCTGACAATAAATTGATGATTTTTTTACAAATACCTTAGTTTCTTAAATGGAAACCTAGTATTTTTGAGGCTAAATTAAAGCCCATGGCCAAGTTTAAATTAGACGAGACCGATCATCACATTCTGGACATGTTGATCGAGAATACCAGAACCCCTTTTACGGATATTGCTAAAAGACTTGGCATTTCTGCCGGAACAGTACACGTCAGGGTGAAGAAGATGGAAGAGGCAGGGATCATTACCGGGTCCTCTTTAATGCTGGATTATAAAAAATTGGGCTATTCCTTTATCGCCTATGTTGGGATATTTCTACAAAAGACATCCCAAACCCAGTTCGTACTGGAGCGGATCAACGCGATCCCCTTTATTACTGTTGCCCATGTAACCACGGGTAAATTCAATATTTTCTGTAAGGTCAGGGCAAGAGATACGAGCCACGCCAAGGAGATCATCTATATGATAGACGATATAGACGGGGTTACCAGGACGGAGACCATGATCTCGCTTGAAGAGAGCATCAATGACAAAAAACGTCTGATGCACTCCATTTTCCAGGAAATCTAAACGATACTAATTACTTTCCTCTTTTAGAGTGTTGGAATCGACATTCTCTTTAGGAGGTTCCGCTACTGCACTGTTGTCTTGATCTTCCAGGTCAAAAGCGGCCATGGAGGAAGCTAGTCTAGAGCTCACTTTGACCAGATAAATGGTGTCTTCAGTTCGTACCTCGACGGCTTCGATTGTATCATTCCTGGAATTCTTAAAGACAATGATATGTTTGTCGTCGTATCCGTCGGGATAGCGACTTACCAATAGGGTTAGGATTTCGGGGGTTAACTTCTTATAGTCGACAATAATTCGCTTCATGGCACTGCAGACTAATTGGTTAGTACCTTAAAGCTAAGAAAAAATGCGCTTAGAACTTTAGATTTAAGTTAAGTTGCTGTTATAGTATTCGAAGGCCTGGGAGAGTAGTTCTTGAGGAACCTGCTGGTCTAGGGCTATTTCTCCGAAGTTGGATAGGAGCACAAAGTTGATCTGACCATTCCTGTTTTTCTTGTCGTGTTTCATGTATTCCGTGATCAGGGCTTGCTCATCAAGGTTGAAAGGGCGCATGGGATAATGACTGGACAGGTACTCAATGATCTCCATTGCAGCCGCATTCGGAAAGCATTTCAACTTCATGGAGATATAAACCTCCAGTATCATTCCAATTGCTATGGCTTCACCGTGAAGCAGTGGCCCCGGTTGTCCTCGCTTTCCAGGCAATGGGTCTCTATGGCATGACCTAGTGTATGGCCAAAATTCAACGCCTTTCTAATGCCTTTTTCTGTTGGATCTTCCGTGACGATCTGATCCTTGATCACAACAGATTCCAGGATCAGTTTCTCACTAAGGCCAAGATCATTGACGTCAAATTCTTTGACCGCATTCCAATAATCGGCAGAATGGATCAAACCATGCTTAAACATTTCGGCCTGTCCGGACAGTAATTGATCCTGATCTAGAGTGCTTAGAAAGCCGGGATCGATCAATACAAATTCTGGTTCTCTGATGATTCCGACCTGGTTCTTTAGATTACCCAGATCCACTCCATTCTTGCCTCCTATGGAAGCATCGACCATAGCGAGTAGAGAAGTAGGAATGTTCACAAACCGAATTCCTCGCTGGTAAGTGCTGGCTACGAAGCCTCCCATATCTGTCACTACACCGCCTCCTAGATTGACCAACACACTGGATCGGTCGGCACCTAGATCCGAGAGGGAGTTCCACAACTCTAGGCAGGTATCTAGGTTTTTATGTTTTTCTCCTGCTGGTACAGTCAGGATCTCCAAGCGAGAACTGTCTAATCGGGACAGCTTGTAGAAAAGGTCCAGGCAGTCTCTTTGGGTATTGGTGTCGGTAAGCAGAAAGCAGCGACCCACCTTATCGGAGTTCAGGAGCCCCACCAATCGATCCCAACCTTCGGACCGGAAATGGACATTTTTAACTTGACTTGTTTCGGGCTTCATATGGAAGGAGAAATTTGGCCTTAGAATTACGTTCAAAACTAATATTTTTGTGAGGAAGACAAGCACACATGATCCCAAAAACCTTATTCGAAGATACAGAGACCGCTTTCTCATTGAAAAGTGACTCAGAATTGGAAAGAGCCTATTTTCTCTTCAAAATGATCTCTAAGGAGCCCCTGGTTCGTATAGGAACCTCTGTGACCAAGTTTGCCCTTAACGTCAATCTGCCTGTTGAAGGGCTAATCCGATCTACTGTATTTGATCATTTCTGCGGAGGGGTGAGTGAAGACGACTGTGCATCGACCGTAGAAAAACTAGCCGGAGTGGATGTGTATTCGGTATTGGATTATTCGGTAGAAGGCAAGGAGGAAGAGCAGCAGTTTGACCGCACCTTGGATAAGGTCATGGAACTCACCAGGCACGCCAAAGACAACCCCAACATGCCTTTTGCCGTCTTTAAACCAACCGGTTTTGGCCGGTTTGCCATTTGGCAGAAGGTTTCGGAAGGAGGGGAGCTGAGTTCCGAAGAAAAGGCAGAATGGGAGCGGATAGTAGCCCGCTACGATACCATATGTGCGGAGGCTGTACGATGTGATGTCGTCCTGCTGATAGACGGAGAAGAGTCCTGGATGCAACAGGCAGCCGACGATCTATGCGAGGCCATGATGCAGAAGTACAACAAGGAAAAGCCCATTGTATACAATACGCTTCAGTGCTACCGCTGGGACCGTTTAGCCTATCTGAAGGAGATACATCAGCGAGCGCGGGAGAACAACTATCATCTGGGCTTTAAGATCGTCAGAGGGGCTTATATGGAGAAAGAGAACGACAGGGCCGAAGCCAAGGGATATCCTACTCCAATTTGTGGCAGTAAATCCGAGACAGACGAGCACTTTAACCAGGTGATGCGCTATATACTGGACAATCTATCCGAGATCGGTCTATTTTTGGGTACACACAATGAGCTCAGTACTTATCTGGCCATGGAGAGAATGAAGGAAATGGGACTGAATGAGAACGACAAACAGGTGTGGTTTGGGCAGTTATTTGGGATGAGTGACCACATCAGTTATAATTTGGCCAAAGCGGGCTATAATGTGGCCAAATACATTCCTTTTGGCCCGGTTAAGGATGTCATGCCTTATTTGATCCGAAGAGCGGAGGAGAATACTTCTGTTGCTGGCCAGACCAACCGGGAGTTGGATCTGCTAAAACGGGAAAAGCAGAGGAGGGGTATTTAGAAAACCACCCGGAACACTTCCAATGGTAATAACTCCCCAGTTAAACTTCAATTAGATCCCGGGCGGTTTCACTCCACAAATCTTAGCCTTATACGATTGAAAATCAAGGTCATGCTCTGTGTATTCAAGAAAGGTAAATGACACTTCTTGAATATCGATTGGCACTTTTGTTATAACTACCTAATAAACAGGTAGTTGAGTTTCTGTGGATTATCATACACCTAGAATTTGGTTTAAACGGTAGAGTTTCTTCGTAGTTTTATTCTGTCTTCACACCACACTGACCTGCTTTCTAAATCGTAAAAGATGAGAACCATCCTCCTATCATTATGGATGTTGGCCGGTTTGTGTCAACTTTCCTATGCGCAACAAGCGGAATCCCTTGATCAATTATCTGACGAACAACTCCTGACCATGTTCGATGAGGTTATACAGGACAGCCTGGCTGCCGAGCGTGTTGCCCGCATCTACCTGGATAGGGCCAGGAAAGAGAAAGACACCATTAAGATGGCCAGGGGCTATGATCGATTGGCACGTATATTCTCGCTGGAGCGGAATATTCAATTTGCTGATAGCGTCATTACCCTTACAGCTGATCTAAACCATATCACCTATCCGGCACTTGGTTATATTTTGCGTGGTTATAATTTTCAATTGGGTGATGACTTAGTCAATTGTACTAGGAATTATTTGGAAGCTTATAAACTTTCCATTCAGAATGAAAATAGTCTTCAACAGGTGTATTTACTTGATAAACTAATCTATAAGAAAGCTATTTGGGGCAATAGAATAGAGGCTTTGAAGCTCCAGAAACGTCGTGATGAATTAGTTCAGGACAAAAACTATATCGAGAAACTTAGGTCTGCGAATCGAATCGGAGTTGAATTTGATGTAGAAGAAATACTCTTGAACGATTTTATAGTAAGTTCCGAAAATTATGCATTCATCTATTACAATATGAGGAGGTTAGACTCTGCTCGCGTCTATTTAAAAGAAGCATTAAAGTTATTGGAAAATTATAAAGGTGAACACCTTGATTATCATCGAAATTGGGTAATCGAGTTTCAAATGGAATTAGAGTATATAGCAGAGAATTATAAGGAATCAATACGAATTGGTGATAGCATAATAAGTGGTGGGACGGGTATTTATATGTCCTCAAGTTTATTTAACGCATATATGATTGCCGGATTATCTAGAACCAAAATGCTTAATAATTACGAATCTGGATTAACGATGATGCTTAAGGCCGATTCAATCTTCTCGACCGAAAAAATTAGAATTCAACCGTATAAACGGGAGTTGTTTGATACACTTCTTGGGTATTACAGATCAATTGATGATGATAAGAGCCAGATGAAATATTTGAGTAGACTGATCACTTTCGACAGTATTATGAGGGTTAACTATCAGTATTTTGAGCCTGAGTTGATCAAGGAGCTGGAAACGAACGAATTGATTGCTCAAAAACAGGAATTATTGGCTCGTTTAAATCGGAACAAGCGCGTCAATGGGATCAAGATCGGGGTTTTGTTTGGCTTCGTCTTGCTGAGTTGCTGGGCCCTCGTATATTACTATCGCAAACATGTCCTTTATCGCAAACGATACGAGAGCTTGAAGAGTAATTCGGGCCCTACAGCCAGAAAATCAAAGATGAGAAGGCAGGAAATATCCGATGAGGTGATACGGGAAATTCTGGACCGATTGGAACAGTTTGAACGCAAGAAAGCCTATTTGTCCGCGGACATCTCCTTAAACAGTATAGCCCGTTCCTTCGGCACCAATGCCAAGTATTTGTCTTCGGTGATTAACCTGAATAAGGGAAAGAACTTTTCACAGTATATCAACTCACTTAGAACACAGTACGCCTTTGACAGGCTGCGTGAGGATAGGATGTTCCAGAGATATACCATTCGAGCGGTCGCTGGCGAGTCCGGCTTTAATCGGGCAGAATCCTTTTCTAAAGCCTTTTACCGAAATTTCGGAATCTATCCCTCGTATTACATCAAGAAATTGGAAAAGGACGAACTTAAGACGACTCCTAATCCTGCAGAACCGCTTGCAGATTAAAGACCCGGGCCTCTTCACTGCAATTCTCTACTTTAAATTGTATCAACTGTTCGCGGGAGTTGCCACTGACCCAATAGATCCTGCAGCTGTCCAGGCTAGTCTGGCTTTTGGAGAAATCTACATCTCCAGTTTTGAGAACATGGCCTACGTCCGAGGTATCCATATGCATTTGCCTCAGAGTCAATAAGCTGGCAGAATCTACCACCAATTTCTTAGTCCGGATATTCTTTAAGGTACGTGCTGTTGGGCCGTAATCGCAAGAAGCGCGCTTGCCTCCCAGGAAAAAGAGAAGCAGGATCATACCAATGAGAAAACCCCCGCCAAAATAGGCCAGTCTATGGATCAGTTTCATCTCAAAATATAAGCAGGTTGATGTCCCGATAGGGCAGATCGAACCACTCGGCTACAGCCTTGTGGGTCAATATTCCGCGGTACATATAGAGTCCATTCTTTAGGCCAGGTTCGAAACGAATAGCCTCTTCCAGCCCTCCGCACTCCCCGATATCCAATAGATAGGGGGTGAAGATGTTGCTCAAGGAGACCGAGGCTGACCGGGGATAGCGAGCAGGAATGTTGGGAACCCCATAATGGATGACCTCGTGGTTGACCATGGTTGGTTGGTCGTGAGTGGTGATGACGGTGGTTTCAAAGCAACCTCCCATATCCACACTTACATCAATGACTATGGCGCCCTTTTTCATGGACATCACCATTTCTTCCGTGACAATAATAGGTGATCTGTTCTTTCCTCTCACGGCCCCAATGGCCACATCACATCGCCGTAGTGCTTTAAAAAGATTCTTGGGCTGAATGGTCGAAGTGTATAAGGGGAAGCCAACCTTGGTTTGCAACTTCCTCAATTTGGTGATGGAGCTGTCGAATACCCTGACATTAGCCCCAAGTCCTAAGGCGGAGCGTACAGCAAATTCACCGACGGTGCCAGCGCCAATAACAACTACCTCTACGGGGGAACGCCACCGATATTTCCAAACAGGAGACCGTTACCGGCCGGGTCGTTGGCCATAAGCTCGGCGGCGATCAGCACAGATGCCGTTCCGGCCAATTCGCTGAGGGCTTTTACTGCGGGAAAACTCCCATCTTCATCTTGTATGAACTCAAAGCCCAGTGCTGTAATTTTTTTGTCGGCCAGGGTTTCGAAATAGTCCCTGTTCTGCGTTTTTAGTTGCAGTGCCGAAATAAGGACGGTGTTGGGCTGAATACGCTCCAGTTCCTCCAGGGTAGGGGGTTCTACTTTCAGCAGCATGGGGCAGTCAAAGACCTTTTGGGTGTCTTGGGTAACCTCGGCCCCGTTCTCGCTATACTCTTGGTCGCTAAAACCCGCATTGGCTCCGGCTCCGCTTTCTATCAGTACACCGTGACCATTCGCTACAATAGCAGCTACGGCGTCTGGGGTTAGGCAGATCCGTTTTTCCTGGAAGTGATTTTCTTTGGGCAGCCCGATCAGCAAACGGCCTTTCTGACGGCTGATCTCCAGGGTTTCCTCCTGGGGTAAGAGCTGAGCTTTGGTAAAAGGAGAGCGTTGTTGTTCCACTGGCCTGGGCTTGACAACTACAAGTTAAGGAATAAAAGCAAAAGAACTATTACTGGAAGAGGTCTTTAAGTTGTCCCCACATGTTTTTTTGAGTACCCAATTCTTCTTCGAAACTTTGTAAATCATTTCCTCTAATTTTGGAGAACAGTTTTGCTCTGATAAGATAAACAGCGGGGATTAGGATGGCCATCAAAGGGATCAAATAAAAAATTTCATCCACGTCATAGTGGCCTCCACTTTCTCGTATTAATCCCCAAAGTTGGAAACTATACATTGTAATAGGAGCAAGAATGATCCAGTGCCACCAGTGCTTGCACGTAAAGAACCAAATGAAAAGAAGATATAAGGGAACCAATTTACCCACCAGAAACCAAGCATAGGTAAACCAATCAGCAAAGCTCGTAGATAGAGTAAAAAAAGGAGTCTCCCAGATTTGTGTTTCCGGGAAACTCTTGTATGAATAGAACAAAAAGGGTGATATCGCTATCATTAATACGATTATCCCCCTAATGCTAACGATTTACTAGCCGTAAACTGGTGGTTTGACTTTGTCTTTGTCGACTTGTTGTTCGGTTTGTTCATCTTCGATACTCTCCGGTGTGCAAGACATGCAGAAGGTCGCTCCAAGAATCGCAACGATAAATAGGTACTTTGATAGTTTCATAATACTTGTTTGTTTGTGAGGTTATTATTACAAACCTATTACGAAAAAAAACAAGTATATCAAAATTGTTAGCCGTATTTTGTATAGTTTACCCTATACTCAAACTATCCGACCAAATTTCCGATAGATAAGGGGGCTTACAAAATGCGGATCCTATTGGGGAATCTCATTACAATTCTAGTTCACTGACAACATCTTTAATGTTCTACTTCCGTTATCGTTGGTTGTTATTTCCATTCTAACATAAGGAGGTTCTATCAGGCTTTCTATCCGCTCCGGCCATTCGATCATGTTCCAATCGCCTGATTCCAAGTACTCTTCCATTCCTATGTCTAAGGCTTCACTTACGTCACCTATACGATAAAAGTCGAAGTGATAAAGTGGTCCGTCGTCAGTTTTATGCTCATTTACGATGGCGAACGTCGGACTGCTTAACTCTTCTTCGACTCCTAGCTTCCTGGCCAATTCTTTGATCAGTGTGGTTTTACCCGTACCCATTTCCCCGTAAAAAAGCAGGTTCTTGTAGGTAATTTCTGAAAGTATTTTCCTGGCCAAATCTGGAAGGTCTTTCAGCGTATAGGTGTACTTCATATGCTAGGCCTCTGAACAAATATATAAAAAAATCGATTAGAAGTCGAAAAAATCGACAAAAAGCATTAGGATGCGTAAATACTTACAAAAAAACTATCTAGGATCCAATACAGCGAATGGAATGATCATTTCTTCCAAAGAAACACCACCGTGTTGGTAGGTATTGCGGTAATAACTGACATAATGATTGTAGTTATTTGGATAGGCGAAGAAGAGATCTCCCTTGGCAAAAATATAGGAGCTACTCATGTTAATGGAAGGAAGATGGATGGATTTTGGATTTTTAGCCGCGAGAACATCCTTACCCTCATAGGTAAGACTCTTACCTGTCTTGTAGCGCAGATTGAGACTGGTGTTCTTGTCGCCGATCACCTTGGATGGTTGTTTGACATTGATGGTACCGTGATCTGTAGTCAGGATCAACCGGAATCCGAGCTGAGCCGCCTGCATGATGATGTCCATCAACGGAGAGTTCTTGAACCAACTTTGAGTTAAGGATCGATATGACTTGTCGGTAGAGGCCAGTTCTTTGATCACCTCCATTTCGGTTTTGGAGTGAGACAGCATATCCACAAAGTTATACACCACTACCGTCAGATCCTCTTGTTTATGAGACTTAAAGCTCTCTGCTAGTTTTTTACCTTGTCTTAAACTGGATATTTTGTGATAGGACCAATTTAAATTGAGACCCAATCGGTTTAGCTGCGCTTCCAGGAATTGGGCTTCATACATATTCTTGCCTCCTCCATCTGTATCATTGAGCCATAACTTCGGGTGCAGTCGTTCCATTTCACTGGGCATCAATCCAGAAAAAATGGCATTTCGGGCATATTGAGTGGCGGTAGGGAGAATACTGCAGAACATTTCTTCTTCCCGCTTTTGATAGGCATTGGTCAAAAAGGGCTCAAAGGCCTTCCACTGGTCATACCTTAAATTGTCCACCACGATCAACAACGTTGGACTTCCCTTTTGAAGCTGGGGTACGATCCATTCCTTAAATAAGGTATGGGACATCACAGGTGCATCGGCATTGGAACCAAACCAATCTGGATAATGCTTATCAATGAATTTGCAGAATTGAATATTGGCCTCGGTCTTCTGAGATTCCAGGATCTCGAACATACCGCTGTCCTCGATATCCTCTAATTGTAATTCCCAATAGACCAATTTCTGGTAAAGCTCAGCCCATTCCTCAAAACTGCTTACCATGGATAATTCCATGGCGATCTTTCTGAATTCCTGTTGATAAGAAGAGGTGGTCTTTTCAGAGACCAGCCTGGAGTGGTCCAGGTTCTTCTTTAAGCTGAGCAGGATCTGGTTGGGGTTGACGGGCTTGATCAGGTAATCTGCGATCTTGGCGCCAATGGCCTCTTCCATGATGTATTCCTCTTCACTTTTGGTGATCATAACCACCGGTAGGGATGCTTCTTGCTCCTTGATCTCGGACAAGGTTTCCAGACCAGTTAGCCCGGGCATATTCTCGTCCAGGAAAACAATGTCAAATCGTTCGGATTTTATCTCCTCCAGAGCCTCAGTACCACTTTGGGCCGTGGTTACCTGGTAGTTCTTGTTCTCCAGAAATATGATGTGGGGTTTTAGTAGGTCGATCTCGTCGTCTACCCAGAGTACTTTTATATCGCGCATTGTCTATCTTTGTTTGAAGCTATTGCAGGTGAGTCTATCAAAAATACTTCCGAAGTGTTGGACCCGACCCGGCTCTCAGCCTAAATAAAAGTTAAAGTTTGCATTCCATCAACAAACTCAAAATAGTAAACGATCCGATATACGGATTTATTACCATTCCCAACGAGTTGATCTTCACCCTTGTCGAGCATCCTTATTTTCAGCGATTACGACGTATTTCGCAGATGGGATTGTCTTACTTGGTCTACCCAGGGGCTCATCATACCCGGTTTCATCATGCCTTAGGGGCCATGCATTTGGCCGGACGCGCACTGGATGTCCTTCAATTTAAAGGGGTTACTTTTTCCGATGAAGAAAGATCTTCCTTGTTGGCGGCTGTGCTCTTGCATGATATAGGCCACGGGCCTTTTTCTCATGCAGTGGAACACAGTATCGTACATGGGGTATCCCACGAACATCTGTCTCTGTTGTTCATGAAAGAGTTGAACGATCAGCTGGGAGGGAAACTCGACATGGCCATCGCCATGTTCACTCAGGAATATGACCGTCCTTTTTTCCATCAGTTGATTTCCGGACAATTGGATGTAGATCGCCTGGACTATTTAAAGCGTGATAGTTTTTATACTGGGGTGTCTGAGGGAGCGATCAATTCTGAACGGCTGATCTCCATGTTGAACATACACGACAACAAGCTGGTATTGGAAGAAAAAGCGATCTACTCCGTAGAGAAATTTATCATTGCCAGAAGACTGATGTACTGGCAGGTTTATTTGCACAAGACGGGAATCGTGGCCGAACAGTTGTTGATCAAATTACTTAGAAGAGCGAGAAGTTTATTAAAAGTAGGCCAAAACTTGGCCATGAGTTCCGATATGAGGTTCTTTATGGAACGAGAAGATTATCAGAACTTTGATTCGGAAGTGCTCCATCGGTTTGCTCGTCTGGACGACAGTGATATTCTGTGGGCCATGAAGCAGTGGGTGGATCATCCGGATTCGGTATTGAGCAGATTGTCTGCTATGATTCTAAATCGGAATTTACTCAAGATTAGCCTGCAAGAAGAAGAATTTTCAAAAGCAGAAATCGACCATCACTTACAACGGGTTTCCAAAGAATTAAAGCTCCCCTTGGACGAGGCTTCTTTTTTTGTCTTTAGTGGGTCCATATCCAATCAGGCCTACCATATGGATCGCGATGCCATTCTATTACTTACTAAAAAGGGTGACGTTATGGATGTGGTCCAAGCCAGTGATCAACTAAACCTAAGGACATTAAGTACACCTATCAAGAAGTATTACCTCTGTTTTCCCAAGCAGATTTACTAATCCTTTTTTTCTATTTTTGCAAGACTCGGTGATAAACTAGAATAGCTACGAACTGTAGGCGTCATGACTTCCGAGACCAATTAGCCAAACAATGAAATTTACGGCACAGCAAATTGCAGGAATACTGGAAGGAGAGGTAGAGGGAGACGCTCAGGTTGAGGTTTCCAAACTAGCGAAGATCGAAGAAGGGACTGAAGGTAGTCTGACCTTTCTGGCCAATCCAAAGTACACACCTTATATATACACTACCGAGGCATCTATTACAATTGTAGATAAGGACTTCACAGTAGAGAATAATATATCGACCACCTTGATTCGAGTGCCCGATGCCTACAAAGCATTTTCCAAGTTACTGGAGTACTACAATCAGGTGAAGATGAACAAGACCGGGATTGAGGCTCCTGTTTTTATTTCGGACTCCGCTACTTATGGCGATCAAATCTACGTCGGTGCTTTTACATATATCGGAGAGAATGTTTCTCTAGGAGATAATGCCAAGATCTATCCGAACGTATATATAGGTGACAATGTTCAGATCGGAGATAATGTTGTGGTATTTGCTGGAGCCAAGATCTACTCGGAGAGTATCATTGGAAACAATTGCGTGATCCACAGTGGAGCAATAGTTGGTGCAGATGGTTTTGGATTCACTCCGGACGAAAGAGGAGAATACAAAAAAGTACCTCAAACCGGCAATGTGATAATCGAGGATCAGGTAGATATAGGAGCTGGGACGACCATAGACCGAGCCACCTTAGGGTCTACTGTTATTCGTAGGGGTGTGAAGCTGGATAACCAGATTCAGATCGCCCATAATGTAGAGATTGGAGAAAATACAGTAATTGCGGCCCAGACCGGGATTGCAGGTTCGACCAAGATCGGTCGCAACTGCATGATAGGAGGTCAGGTCGGAATCGTTGGACATATCACCATTGGGAACAATGTGCGCATACAAGCGCAAAGTGGCATAGGACGAAATGTAAAAGACAACGAAACCATTCAAGGATCACCAGCACTGAATTATGGAGATTACAATAAGAGTTACGTTCACTTTAAAAATCTTCCCAAGATAGTCGAGCGTATCAATCAACTTGAAAAACAACCAAAAAATGACTGATTGTATTGCTAAGCAGCGTACCATCGGGAAAGACATCTCGCTAACCGGTGTAGGTTTACACACGGGTAAAGAGGTGACTATTACGTTTAAACCAGCTCCCGAAAACCATGGTTATACCTTTGTTCGGGTAGACCTCGAAGGTAGTCCGGTAATTGAAGCCGATGCCAACTATGTGGTCAACACCCAAAGAGGTACCAATCTGGAGAAACTAGGAGTGAAGATACAGACGTCAGAGCATGTCCTTGCGGCTTTGGTCGGGATGGAAGTGGACAATTGCATCATCGAGCTTAATGCCTCGGAACCACCGATCATGGATGGCTCCTCCAAGTATTTTGTCGAAGCCTTGGAAGATGCTGGAATCGTGGTACAAGATGCCGATCGAAAGGAATACATTGTCAAGGAAGTTATTTCCTTTACCGACGAAGAGACTGGAAGTGAGATAACCGTGATCCCGTCTGACGAATATCAGGTCACTACCATGGTCGATTTTGGGACCAAGGTACTTGGAACACAGAATGCTTCCCTCAAACACCTTTCGGAATTTAAATCTGAAATAGCCGATTCCCGGACCTTTAGCTTCCTGCACGAATTGGAGATGTTATTGGAACATGGGCTGATCAAAGGAGGAGACTTGAACAACGCCATTGTCTATGTAGATAAGGAACTGTCTCCCCAGACCATGGATAAACTGCGAGTAGCCTTTAAGAAAGATTCGATCTCGGTTAAACCCAATGGTATATTGGATAATCTGACCTTGCATCACCCCAATGAGGCGGCACGGCATAAGCTACTGGATGTGATCGGAGACCTTGCACTGGTTGGTACTAGGATCCGAGGTAAAGTGATTGCCAACAAACCTGGGCATTTTGTCAATACTCAGTTTGCCAAGAAATTGTCCAAGATCATCAAGATCGAACGTCGGAATAAGGTGCCTAAGTTCGATGTGCAGAAGGAGCCGGTCAAGGACATCAATGATATCATGGCCATGTTACCTCACCGTCCACCATTTTTGCTGGTCGATAAGATATTGGAGCTAACTGATACGGGCGTAGTAGGTCTGAAGAATGTAACCATGAATGAACCCTTCTTTGTGGGGCATTTTCCGGGAGCACCTGTTATGCCTGGGGTCCTGATTGTGGAAGCAATGGCTCAAACCGGTGGAATACTCGCCTTGAGTACGGTGCCTGATCCGGAGAATTACCTCACTTACTTCATGAAGATCAATAACGTGAAGTTCAAGCAGCAGGTAAAACCGGGTGATACACTGATCTTTAAATTGGACCTGATCACCCCGATCCGTCGAGGTATTGTCCACATGCAAGGAAATGCCTATGCCAATGACAAGTTGGTTACCGAGGCCGAACTCATGGCACAAATCGTCAAAACAAAAAATCTCGAATGAATCAACCCTTAGCATATGTACACCCAGGGGCCAAGATCGCCAAGAATGTAGTAATCGAACCCTTTACTACCATTCACAATAATGTTGTGATCGGTGAGGGAACCTGGATCGGCTCGAATGTGACCATTATGGAAGGAGCTCGAATAGGGAAGAATTGCAATATTTTTCCGGGAGCAGTTATCTCGGCCATTCCTCAGGACCTGAAATTCCAAGACGAAGAGACCACAGCAGAGATTGGAGACAACACGACCATACGAGAGTATGTGACCGTGAACAGGGGTACAGTAGATAGAGGCAAGACGGTCATCGGGAATAATTGTCTGATCATGGCCTACTGTCATATCGCCCACGACTGTATCGTAGGAGACAACTGTATTTTCTCCAACAACAGTACTCTGGCTGGACATATCACCGTAGGCAATTACGTGGTTTTGGCTGGTATGACCGCCGTACACCAGTTCTGTATGATCGGCAATCACGCTTTTGTAACCGGAGGTTCTTTGGTGAGAAAGGATGTTCCTCCTTTTGTCAAAGCGGCCCGAGAGCCACTCTCTTATGTGGGAATAAACTCCATTGGACTGAGGAGACGTGGATTTTCACCGGATAAGATCAGGGAGATTCAAAATATTTACAGATTACTGTACCAAAGAAATTATAATAACACTCAGGCTTCGGAGATCATTGAGGCCGAGATGGAAGCTACCCCGGAACGCGATGAGATATTGCAGTTTATCAAGAACAGTAAACGCGGTATCATGAAAGGGTATTTCAGCACCAATTAACTAGACCTATTTTATGGCAACAACTTCAGACATCCGTAAAGGATTATGCATTCGTTTTAACAACGATATCTATAAGATCATTGAATTTCTGCACGTAAAGCCCGGTAAGGGACCAGCCTTCGTAAGAACCAAGCTAAAGAGTGTGACAACTGGGAAAGTAGTAGACAATACCTTTTCTGCTGGTCACAAGATCGAGGATGTACGGGTAGAGACCCACAAATTCCAGTATCTGTATAACGAAGGTGAGACCTATCATTTCATGAATACGGACGATTATTCACAGATCCAATTGCAGCGCGATGCATTGGATTCTTATGAATTGATGAAGGAAGGCGAAGTAGTGACCGTAATTATCAATTCGGAAGATAGCATGCCTCTTTCTGTGGAAATGCCTCCATCTGTTGTTTTGGAAGTTACGGCTACTGAGCCTGGTGTAAAGGGTAATACGGCTACCAATGCTACCAAGCCGGCTACGGTCGAGACCGGAGCCCGTGTAAATGTCCCACTCTTTATCAACGAAGGGGATAAGATCAAGATCGATACGGAAAAAGGCCAATACCAGGAGCGCGTCAAAGAATAAATAACTATGCGATTTGATCAGCCACAGACACTCGAAGGTATTGCCCGCATTTTAAATTGCGATTATGTGGGAGATGCTGATTTCCCAGTGCTTGGCATGAACGAGATCCATGTGGTTGGCCCCGGAGATATCGTATTTGTTGATCATCCTAAGTATTACGACAAGGCGCTCAATTCCCAGGCTACGATCGTCCTTATCAATAAAAGTGTGCAATGCCCTCCAGGCAAGGCCCTGCTGATCTCTGATGATCCTTTTAGGGATTTCAACAAATTGACCAATCACTTCAATCCTTTTGTTGCGGCCACGGCGGTAATTGCGGATAGCTGCCAGATCGGGAATCATACCATCATTCAACCCAATGTATTTATCGGCAATGACGTAGTGATAGGTGAGAATTGCCTGATCCATCCCAATGTGACCATCTATGATAAGACCATCATTGGGAATAATGTGACCATCCACTCAGGTACTGTACTCGGTGCAGATGCCTTCTATTACAAGAACAGACCGGATTATTTCGATAAACTGGTCAGTGGTGGTAATGTAGTGATTGAGGATCATGTCGATATCGGGGCGCTTTGTACCATCGATAGGGGAGTCAGTGCTTCAACCATTATTCGGGAAGGAGCCAAGTTGGATAATCAGGTCCATGTAGGTCACGACAGTGTGATCGGGAAACGATGTCTGATCGCATCTCAGGTTGGTATCGCGGGTTGTGTCCTCATAGAGGATATGGTAACCATATGGGGGCAAGTAGGCATTACCAGTGGAGTGACCATAGGGGAGAAGGCTGTTATTTCGGCCCAAAGTGGTGTGAGCAAGTCCCTGCCCGGACACAAGTCCTATTTTGGTACTCCCGCAGACGAGTTTAGAAAAAAATACAAGGAAATTGCCGCTATACGGCTGATTCCTGATATAATAGACAAGTTGGACAAATTTGAATCCAAAGATGAGTAGAAGTGCAAAAGAGGTAGTCCGAAATTT
The DNA here is from genome assembly GCF_002943755.1 of Aureitalea marina. Lineage (NCBI taxonomy): Bacteria > Pseudomonadati > Bacteroidota > Flavobacteriia > Flavobacteriales > Flavobacteriaceae > Aureitalea > Aureitalea marina. The sequence goes on along the minus strand of NZ_MQUB01000001.1, from coordinate 1,256,195 downwards.
TTATCTCGCCGATATTTTGGGTGATCCCAGGGTGATGCAACGTTATTTTCACCCGGATGTCATCCTGATCTGGAATAGTAGTGATGGTTTGAGCATTATGCATTACGATGACATAGTCGGTTTCTTTTCAGAGATCCGAAGAACCTATGACGACCTGCGGGTAGAAGTCAGTCATCTGCTACAGGACGACAACCATGTAACCATTCGCTACAAATACTACATACGGACCATTGAAAATCCGGATGAAGAGCTGGGAATTGCTCATTTCATTGCGATCTGGGAGATCAAGGACGATAAATTGTTCCGTGGATACCAGGTTTCCCAACCTGTAACGGACAAGGACGACACCACAGAATCCTATCATAAAGTTAAGGTCTGAATTCCCTTCCCGGAATAGCTTAAAAGCCTTATTTTTGCCATCGAATATGCGGATGCCTCTGTGCACCGCGCTAATCAACAACAGCGACTAAAGCAATGAGTGTACTCGTCAACAAAGATTCTAAGATCATCGTACAAGGTTTTACAGGAAGCGAAGGAACTTTCCACGCCTCTCAGATGATCGAATACGGCACCCAGGTAGTAGGGGGTGTGACTCCAGGTAAGGGAGGACAAACACATTTGGACAAACCGGTATTCAATACGGTATCTGAGGCCGTAGAGGCTGTAGGGGCCGATACCAGTATCATCTTTGTTCCACCGGCCTTCGCAGCAGACGCTATCATGGAAGCCGCCGACGCAGGCATCAAAGTGATCATTACGATCACAGAAGGTATTCCGGTTGCCGATATGATCAAGGCCTACGCTTACATCCAGGACAGGGATTGTCAATTGGTTGGTCCTAATTGCCCAGGGGTTATTACGCCGGGTGAGGCTAAAGTGGGAATCATGCCCGGATTTGTATTCAAAAAAGGAAAAGTAGGTATCGTCTCTAAATCCGGGACTCTTACTTACGAGGCCGCCGATCAGGTCGTTCGTGAAGGACTCGGGATTACAACTGCTATCGGTATAGGAGGAGATCCTATCATCGGGACAACCACTAAAGCTGCTCTGGAAATGCTGATCATGGACGACGAGACTGAAGCTGTGGTCATGATCGGGGAGATCGGAGGACAATTGGAAGCAGAAGCAGCCAATTGGTACAAAGCGTCCGGAAGTAACAAACCAGTGGTTGGATTCATCGCAGGTGAGACTGCACCGGCCGGAAGGACCATGGGACATGCCGGAGCCATAGTTGGTGGATCTGACGATACAGCCCAGGCCAAAAAGAAGATCATGAGAGCTTGTGGGATACACGTGGTAGATTCCCCGGCTGAGATCGGTAAAAAAGTGGCCGAAGTACTCGGATAACATTTATCATATAATTAACGATAAACCCGGTGATCAACCGGGTTTTTTTACGCTTGTTGCGTAAAGGATTCGCTATATTTGAGGTTCAACTTAACTGCAGCATATGAAACTACTCGAAGGAAAAACAGCCATCATTACCGGGGGAAGCCGAGGGATAGGAAAAGGAATTGTAGAGGCCTATGCCCGCCATGGAGCCCAGGTGGCATTTACGTATAATTCGTCGGCTGAGGCCGCCGAGGAAATTGCCAGCGAAGCATCAGCCCAGGGCGTTAAGGTTAAGGCCTATAAGAGCAATGCGGCCGATTACGAGCAAGCCCAGGAACTGATCTCTCAGGTACTGGAAGATTTTGGTCAGATCGACATTGTGATCAACAATGCCGGGATTACCAAGGATAACCTGTTGATGCGAATGTCCGAGGAGGACTTCGACAAAGTGGTGGAGGTCAACCTAAAATCGGTCTTTAATATGACCAAGGCTGTGCAGCGTACCATGTTGAAACAACGTGCGGGATCCATTATCAATATGAGTTCTGTGGTCGGTGTTAAGGGGAATGCCGGTCAAACCAACTATGCGGCATCAAAGGCTGGAATTCTTGGATTTACCAAGTCTGTAGCCTTGGAATTGGGTAGCCGCAACATCCGGTGTAATGCCATTGCACCTGGATTTATTGAGACCGAGATGACCGGTAAACTGGATGAAGCCGTTGTGCAGGGTTGGAGGGATGCCATTCCACTGAAGCGGGGTGGTACTCCGGAAGACATTGCCAATGCCTGTGTCTATCTGGGTAGCGACCTTTCTTCCTATGTGACCGGACAGGTGTTGAATGTGGATGGAGGAATGCTGACTTAATTCATGACCGGGAACACCGTTCTATATTTGATCTTAGCCGGAGTAGCAGCAGCTGCTCTGGCCTTTTTTATGTATGGATACCGGTCTCGTCAACGCCTACCGCTTAGATGGTTATTGGGAGGACTGCGATTCCTAGTGATCTTCACCCTGTTGATCCTTTTGATCAATCCCACCATCAGTAACACCATCTATAAATTGGTCAAGCCTCAACTGGTGGTCCTCACGGATAATTCTGCCTCTATGAAGGAATTAGGTCTGGACAGTATATCATTGGCAATGGGTGCTGAGATCAGTGAAAATGAGGCATTAAATGAGCGATTCGATATTCGGCAATATCAATTCGGGGGACAGTTAAGACCTGCTGATAGTTTGAGTTTTGACGAACCCCTAACCAATATTACGGCAGCGCTTAAAGGTATTTCCGGGCTTTACAAGGAGGAAACGGGAGTAGCCTTGTTGTTGTCCGACGGGAATCAAACCCTGGGGGAGGATTACGAATTTGCCCGTACTACTGACCGCATGCCGGTTTACCCCCTGATCATGGGTGATACCATTCCATTCGAAGATCTTTCGATCGCGCAGGTCAATGCGAACCGATATGCCTTTTTGGGTAATGAATTTCCAGTTGAGGTGGTGGTCAATTATCAGGGAAGAGGTGAAGTTGAAGCTCGTTTCGAGATACTGTCCGGGACCGGAACGGTCTACAATGAGCTTATTGATCTGAACCAGGAACAGAATAGCCGGACTGTATCTTTGAACTTGCCAGCAGAACAAATAGGCGTGCAGCGCTATACCGTCCGTGTTTCAGGATTGAGTTCAGAGCGAAACAGGGATAATAACCAGCGTCCCTTTGCAGTTGAGGTAGTTGACGAGACTTCCGAGGTCATGCTGGTCAGCAATATGAGTCATCCGGATCTGGGGATGCTGAAACGCTCTATTGAAACCAATGAACAACGTAAGGTCACCTTGGTCACCCCTCAGGAGGCGATAAACAGGATGGATCAAGCCCAATTGCTGATTTTTTATCAACCCGACAGGAGTTTTGAGCAGTTGATACGAACCACTGTAGAGCAGGAACGGAGTGCCTTGTTCATTACCGGATTGGCCACTCAATGGAATTGGCTCAACAGGAGTCAGGATTTCTTTGAGAAAGACTACAGCCGGCAATCCGAGTACTCTCAAGGTCGTTTGGATTCGAGTTATGATAATTTTGCCGTTCCCGATCTCGATTTTGATCGATTACCACCCCTACAGACCACTTTTGGAACTTTGACAGTCCTGGTGTCAAATAAGGTCTTACTCAGGCAAAGTATCGATGGGATACTGAGTGGTAGCCCCATGTTGACCACCTGGAGTTCTGGTAGAGCCCGCTACGGAATTTGGGATGGGGAAGGAATATGGAAGTGGCGCTCGAGGAACTATTTGGTGGATGGAGATTTTGTGAGCTACGATTCCTTTCTGGGCCAGATGGTCCAATACTTGTCAGATAACAGCCAACGTTCCAGGCTAACGTTAGATAGCGAGACATTCTACTACAACAATGGTCCCATATCTATCCGAGCTCAGTACTTCGATCAAAACTATGTTTTTGACCCGAATGTTCGGTTGAATTGTCGACTGGTAGACTTGGGAAGTAACCAAGTCATCAATCGGCCTATGTTGCTAAAGAACAACTATTTTGAACTAGACCTGAGTGATCTTGCTGCTGGTGAATACAGCTTTGAGATCAACGCAGAAGATCAGGGGCTATCCAGATCCGGGTCTTTAACCATTCTGGACTTCAACCTGGAGAAACAATACCTGACCACCGCTGTAACGAAACTTAGGAGGATGGCGACTAATCGGGAAGCAGAGGCCTATCTTTGGAGTGACCGGGATGTGCTCTTTGCTCAGTTGCTTGCCGATCAACGCTACCAGTTGATTCAAAAAAGCGAACAAAAAATCGTACCTTTAATAGACTGGAAATACCTGCTCGCTTTACTGGTTCTATCCTTAGCAGCAGAGTGGTTCATCAGGAAGTACAACGGACTTATCTAATATCATAACAAAATAATTTATCATGGAAAGATTACCCAAAGTGGGGATACCGGTATTGGCCCTCATTATTATAACTATTATCGTATTGGCCAAATCGGCCGTGACCATCGGATCCGGAGAGGCCGGTGTTTTGTATAAGACCTTTGGAGGAGGAGTAGTGACCGATGGGCCACCATTGGGTGAAGGTTTTCACGTAATTGCTCCTTGGAACAAGGTCTATATTTACGAAGTAAGGCAACAGGAGATCTTTGAACCCATGCCTGTGCTTTCGTCCAACGGACTAGAGATCAAAATTGAGGCATCAGCCTGGTATCAACCCATCTATGCGGACTTGGGGAAATTACACCAGGAAAAAGGAGAGAACTACCTGGGGCGCGTTATTCAGCCAGCCATTCGATCGGCAGCGAGAAGTGTGGTTGGGCGTTATACTCCGGAACAGTTGTATTCGTCCAAGCGAGACGCCATTCAAGATGAGATATTTACTGAGACCAAGAAGATCCTGGACAAGCAATATATTCAGCTGAATGAGGTCTTGGTGCGCGATGTGACCTTACCTCCAACCATCAAGGATGCCATTGAGCGTAAGTTGAAGCAGGAACAAGAGGCCCTGGAATACGAATTCCGTTTGGAGAAAGCTGAAAAGGAAGCCGAGCGACAGCGTATTGAGGCAGAAGGTAAGGCTGCCGCCAACACCATCCTCAGTGCATCGCTAACCGATAAGATCCTACAGGAAAAAGGAATCCAGGCCACACTGGAACTGGCTCAGTCCCCCAATGCCAAGATCGTGGTGGTTGGATCCGGAGACAATGGTCTTCCACTTATCCTGAACAACAATTAATACACTTAGTTCTTCTTCCAGAAATAGAAGATCAGGTAGGCCGAAACCAGGCTTATACCGCCTAGCACAAGCGATCCGGTTACATTGCCATAAATGATGTAGCCGGTCGCAAAAAGGGCTGTATACACGAACAATATACCCAAGAGCATACTGGCCAGGTCCCGGGTGAAGTTGTCTGAGGTTTTATCCAGTTCGATATTTTTAGCCTCGGCCAGCTTCCTAAATGCATTCCAGCCGTTGCCATACGGTTTGATCTTATTGTAGAAACTACTTAAAACGCTAATATCAGTTGGTCGTGTCAATAGGGTAACTGCTACCCAACAAACCGTTGTTATGCCGACTCCTGCCACTAGCTTGGTCGAATCCGACCAGTCAATACCGCCAAATTCGAATACCAGGGCAACGACAAAGGAGACAATCATCCCGGTGATCTCGCTGTAGGCATTGATACGCCACCAGAACCAACGGAGTATAAAGATAAGACCGGTGCCGGCTCCAATCTGCAGTAGAATGGAGAAGGTACTCAAGGCATCGCTCAGGGCCAAGGCGATCAAGGCTGCAATGGCCATTAATAATACCGTAGACAGTCTGCCAATATTGACCAATTCTTTTTCAGAGGCCTCAGGCTTTACAAATCGTTTGTAAAAATCCAGGGCGACATAGGAAGAACCCCAATTCAAATGGGTAGAAATCGTGCTCATGAAGGCGGCGATCAAGGAAGCAACGACCAAGCCCAGTAGTCCTGCAGGTAAATTAGTTAGCATGGCCGGGTATCCCAGGTCGTGCCCCAGGGTTGCATTTGGGAATTCCTGGGCAATATCACTCAATTCCGGGTACAGGACCAAAGAAGCCAGGGCAATCAGTATCCAAGGCCAGGGTCGAAGGGCATAATGGGCCACATTGAATAAGAGTGTGGCACCAATGGCATTCTTTTCGTCCTTGGCGGCAAGCATCCTTTGAGCGATATATCCACCACCACCCGGTTCAGCACCTGGATACCAGACGCTCCACCATTGTACAGCTAATGGGATGATCAGTAGGGACCACAAGGCAGAATTATCGCTAAAATCTGGTAAGAAGTTCAGTTTATCCGCTACCTGCTCATGGGTCAGCAGTTTTTCCAATCCACCGATCTCCGGCATATTGATTATGTAAATAGCCGCCAGTACAGAACCGATCATGGCCACAACGAACTGAAGAAAATCGGTGAAGATCACTCCTCGTAGCCCTCCAATAGAACTATATGCCACCGTAACAATGGATGCATAGAGTACGGACTCCCAGGGAGCCAGTCCAAAAAGGATACCACCGATCTTAATGGCCGCGAGGCAAACCGCCGCCATGATCATCACATTGAAGAAAACCCCCAAATAAAGCGCTCTGAAACCCCTCAGGAAGGCTGCTGCCTTTCCGCTGTAGCGCAGTTCGTAGAATTCCAGGTCTGTCAATACTTGGGATCGCCTCCAGAGTTTCGCATACACAAATACCGTTAGCATCCCTGTGATCAGGAATGCCCACCAGACCCAGTTACCGGAAATTCCATTTTGCCGAACAATATCTGTGACCAGGTTAGGGGTATCTGCAGAAAAGGTGGTTGCCACCATGGAAATGCCCAATAACCACCACGGCATATTTCTTCCCGACAAAAAGAATTCCTGGGTGTTCTTACCTGCTCGGCGTGCGACAAAGAGTCCGATGAGTAAGAAAATGACAAAAAAGGAAATGATCAGGATCCAGTCCAGCGTAGCCAGCTGCATACTAGTAAACCATTAGGGATCTGGCTTGTCCAACCCAGTTATCGCGTTCTATGCGATCCGGGAAGAAATCGATCAGCTCGGTGATCACGCGGATGTCGGCAAGTTGAAGTTTGCTGATCTGATCGTAGTTAAAGATGCCAATTTCATTGAGTCTTTGTTCAATGTAAGGGCCAATTCCGTTAATTCGGGTCAAATCGTCTTTATTGTTCAGGTCGGCATAGCCAAAACTATCAAAGTTCAACTCGGGCTTGGACTTGGAGTAAGAGATATAACTGGATCGCGCCTTTTGAGCTACCCTTTCCGGTGATACGGCTACTGCCGGTCTTTCGACGGTCGGTTCTGGCTCTACCACAGGCTCCGGTTGTGGTGGAGGGGTTGTCATACTAGACTGCGCAGGTTTCTCCGCAATTTCAGCTTGTTGCGTAGGTTTCTCTTCAACCGGTTTGGTGTAGACTTTCCTACTCATAGGAGCAGGTGTCGGTTTGGACCGTTGTGGGGCTATCTGGGGTCTTTCAGGAGCAGGCTCTTCAGACAGAAGTTCTTCGTGTCGACTTTCCATCTGAGCAGCTGCCAGTTTAGATTTCAAAAGATTGACCTGGTCTTGTAGTTTCTTGGTGAGTTGACCAAATCGAGTCTTCTGCGACCACCAGGCCGAGAAATATCCGATCAGGAAGCTGGATAGCATCAAGCCAAATATTCCGATCAAATTGGGTAAATCTCCGAAAAACTCTGTCATTTCCAATTATTGGTTCTGAACCAGGACTTCCATCCTTTTGTTCAATCTACGACCTTTTTTAGTCTCGTTGGGTGCTATGGGCTTAGTTTCCCCTTCAGACAAAACTATGATATTTTTCCTTTCCATCCCAGCTCTTCTGACCAAATACAAGCGCATTTGCTTGGCGTACTTAAGGCCAAGCCGATAGTTATCAGTCTCACTTCCGATATCGTTGGTATGGGAGGTAATGGTGATTTTCATATTGGGATTTAGCGTCTTCAGCTCGATGATCTCTTCCCTGAGCCGCTTTAGATCAGAATTAACCTGTATCTGCTCTTCCGTATACCAAGGATAGACTGTACGTGACCAGGGTAAGCTGCTGCTGGAGCGAACCGGTTCTGTGATCTCCCCGTCCCAAGGTGTAAATTCAAAGGAGATTCCACTGGGAAAACTTCCATAGCGGTCAAATTCCAACCCATTGATCACGGAGCGAACTTTGATGCGGTCCGGAGCGATACCTAGGTCGATCAGCATACGTTTGATATACTCTGCCCGTTGAATACCTAGGTTAGGGGTCTCGATATTTTCCGAAGCACTGTACATGGCGATCACGTTGAGCTGCTGGTCGGGATGTTCAATCAGATAAGTATTCAGTTTGTACTTAAAATCGACGACCGAGGCCGGTACAGCCAATTCTGGCTGGTTTCTCTTGATCGGGATTCCTTCTTCGAATCGGAAGATGACGTCTCCTGCCTGATTGACGGCAATCAATCCAGGGATATTGTTCGTTACAGTTCCCTCTTCAGATTCGGAATTGGTATCATCTGCAGGGGAGGAGGTATCCGAAGAATTGGTCTGATCCACCAACGTGGACTGGTCTGGACCACCTGAATTACTGGCGCTGAGTTCCGGTCGCATCATACTGTAGAGCCATAGGGCAAAAAAAGCCCAGACACAGAAGATCAGTAAAGCGATCAGGAAATTTTTCATGCGGGGGTCAGGTGTTGATTTATTTGACCGAATTCACTTACAATAACAAAGCTAACAAATTTATACCCATAATGAAACGCTAATTTCATCGGAAAGGCTTGTCAGTTAAATCTGATTTTACTTAAATTTGCACACAACCATGAAAAATTATCTAGTACATCATCATATTCCACTGATCGCTCGGGCGAGGTGACCGATGATGTCCTGTTAGGAACATATCAAACCCGTTTGAGCATTTCAAACGGGTTTTTTTGTGCCCAAAAGTGATGAAAACAAGAACAGATCGATGAAAAAAATTAAAATTGCTATTCAAAAATCCGGCCGCCTTCACACCCAATCCCTTGATTTATTAAGGGACTGCGGAATATCTATTGACAATGGTCGGGATCAGCTCAAAGCTGCTTCCAACAATTTTCCGTTGGAGATCTATTATCTGAGGAATGGGGACATACCCCAGTATTTAAAGGATGGAGTAGTGGATTGTGCAATAATCGGTGAAAACCTCCTGGTGGAAAAGGGTGATGGAATCGAGATTGCCGAAAAGCTAGGATTCTCCAAGTGCAGGGTGTCCCTGGCCGTTGCCAAGAGCTTTGAGTATGACTCCATACAGGATCTGAAAGGGAAACGCATCGCCACCTCCTATCCAAATACCGTTCGGGCTTATTTGGAGGAGAAAGGTATAGAGGCCGATTTGCATATCATTAACGGAAGTGTAGAGATCGCACCCAATATCGGACTAGCCGATGCTATCTGTGATATTGTCAGCAGTGGAAGTACACTTTTTAAGAATAACCTGAAAGAAGTAGAGACCATCTTGAAGAGTGAGGCTGTTCTGGCCGTCTCTCCTAAGATATCTGACGAAATTCAGGTCTATCTGGAACGCTTGCAATTCAGAATGCGCTCAGTGCTCAAAGGACGAGACTATAGATATGTGCTGCTCAATGCCCCAGACAGTGGCTTGGATAAGATACTGAACATCATTCCAGGTATGAAAAGTCCGACCATATTGCCTCTGGCACAAGAAGGATGGTCCAGCGTGCATTCCGTGCTCCATAAGGATACCTTCTGGGAGGTGATCGATCAGTTGAAAGAAGCGGGCGCAGAAGGTATACTGGTCTGTCCTATTGAAAAAATGGTCAACTAACAACAGAACAAGCATGAAAATTTATATAGAACCCAATCGTAAGAAGTGGCAGGATATTCTCCGGAGACCGTCTCAATCTTACGATGAAATAGAACCAACGGTGCTGGAGATCTTCTCTGAGATCAAACAAAAAGGAGATCAGGCCCTGCTGAGATATACCCAGCTCTTCGACGGGGTTCGTCCAAAGGAATTACGGGTAACTGAAGATGAATTGGCAGAGGCCTCATCCAACATCGAACCAGAACTCAAGCAGGCCATGCAAGTAGCGCTGGAGAACATTCAGGCATTCCACCAGGCTCAAAAAAGCGATCCTGTCCTCATGGAAACCTCCCCTGGGGTTAGTTGCTGGCAGGAAAAACGGCCAATCGAACAGGTTGGATTGTATATACCAGGGGGTACGGCTCCATTATTCTCTACCGTATTGATGCTGGCCATTCCCGCGCGAATTGCGGGTTGTGACAGAGTTATCATCTGCAGCCCACCGGATAAGGAAGGCAAGATCCATCCGGCAGTACTGTATGCAGCAAAACTTTGTGGAGTTCAGGAAGTTTACAAAGTGGGCGGAATCCAAGCCATTGGTGCGATGACCTTTGGCACAGAATCGATAGGAGCAGTAGACAAGATCTTTGGGCCCGGTAATCAGTTCGTCACCGTGGCCAAACAAGTGGCGACCCGATTCAAGGTCGCCATCGATATGCCTGCTGGTCCCAGTGAATTGTTGGTTTATGCTGATAGTACTGGTGTTCCCGATTTTATTGCCTCGGATCTACTTTCCCAGGCAGAGCACGGTCCAGATAGCCAGGTCATTTTAGTATGTGATTCGGAGGAATTAGCCAAAGCCAGCCAGGATGCTGTTTGTCAGCAATTAAATGACTTACCCAGGAAGTCTATAGCGCAAAAGGCAATAGATAATTCCCGTATCGTAGTCTTGCAAGATAAATTGCAGGCATTGGAAATGATCAACACCTACGGCCCGGAACATTTCATTCTGGTTTCAGAAGAGGAGGAGTTCTTTCTGCAAGGCTTAAAAAGTGCGGGCTCGGTTTTCCTGGGGAATTACTCCCCGGAGAGTGTTGGGGACTATGCTTCTGGAACCAATCATACCCTGCCAACAAATGGTTATGCCCGTCAATACAGCGGAGTTAACCTGGACAGTTTTTGTAAGAGCATCACCTTTCAAAAGTTAACTGCCGAAGGTATCAGTTCCTTGGGGCCTTATGTGGAGACCATGGCTCAAGCAGAAGGACTTTGGGGGCACAGCAAGGCTGTCAGCCTTAGACTCGAGTCTCTAAAAAGGAAATCGGTATGAAGGTCGAGAAATTGATACGTCCATGGATCAATAGTTTGCAGGCCTATTCATCGGCTCGGGATGAGTTCGTTGGAGAAGCTGGCGGGATGGTCTTTTTGGACGCTAACGAGAACCCCTTTGAAACCGGGGTGAACCGATACCCAGATCCCAGACAGCGGTCGTTGAAAAGCTTATTGGCCAAGAACAAAGGAGTACCGGAAGATCAGCTTATCCTGGGGAATGGTAGCGATGAGATACTCGATCTGTTGTTTAGGATCTTTTGTGAGCCCGGTCAGGACAATGTGTTACTGTTGCCACCGACCTATGGGATGTACAAGGTATTGGCTGATATCAATCGGGTAGACTATCAAGAAGTGGCTCTGAATAAAAAGTTTCAGATCGATGTCGAAGGAATACTAGGAGCAATCTCCGATAGGACCAAGATGGTATTTGTATGTTCTCCGAACAATCCTACAGGAAACCTGATCAGACCGGAGCTGATCGAGGCATTATTAACGGGCCTCAATACCGTGGTAGTTGTTGATGAGGCCTATATTGACTTCGCGGCGGCACCAAGCTGGAGTAACCGATTGAAGGAATTCCCAAACCTCGTTGTGATCCAGACCTTATCCAAAGCATATGGACTTGCGGGAATCCGTTTGGGGATGGCCATGGCTCATCCTCTTGTGATCGAGGCCATGAACAGGATAAAACCACCGTATAACGTGAACCAACTCACCCAGCAAAGAGCTATCGCCAGGCTGGAGTCCGGACTAGGTACAGAAGTTGAACAGATTTTGGAAGAACGGGCCTACCTGGCTGATCAATTAAATGAATTTCCATTTGTGGAGGAGGTCTTTCCTTCGGAAGCCAACTTTATTTTGATACGAGTTGATGATGGACCTGGACGTTATCGTGAAATACTGGACAAGGGAATCGTCCTACGAGATCGCAGTAAACAGCTGGGATGTGAGAATACCTTGCGGATCACGGTGGGAACTGCTGCAGAGAATAAACTTTTACTGAACGTATTGAAACAACTCCAATGAAAAAGAAAGTACTATTTATTGACCGGGACGGAACGTTGATCCGCGAAACAGCGGACGAGCAGATCGATGCTTTCGAGAAGATCACCTTTTATCCGGGCATGTTTCAATGGCTATCTGCCATAGTCCGTGAAGGGGATTACGAATTGGTCATGGTCACCAATCAGGACGGATTAGGGACCAGCTCATTTCCTGAAGATACATTCTGGCCAGTACACAACTTCATCATGAGAAGCCTTGAAAATGAAGGGATCGCATTTGATGAGGTCATGATAGACCGCTCCTTTCCGGAGGAAGGCCTGGATACCCGAAAGCCGGGGACAGGATTGCTTACCCAGTACATGAATGGGGAATACGACCTGGATGCTTCCTATGTGATCGGCGACCGCATGACCGATATGGAATTGGCCCATAACCTTGGGTGCCGGGGAATCTTTATCAACGATCAGACGGCCTTGGGTCTGTCCGAACTGGAACAGGATGAGACCGCACTGCGCCAGTGCATTGACCTGGAGACCACAGATTGGTCCGCAATCTACGCCTTGGTCGTTGGCGGAGCTCGAAAGGCAAGCGTCGCAAGGAATACCAAGGAAACCAAGATCAACATTGACTTAGACTTGGATGGTCATGGTAGCAGTAAGATCGACACTGGTATCGCCTTTTTTGACCATATGTTGGACCAGCTATCCCGTCACGGCGGTGTAGATCTGAACATACATGTGGAAGGCGACCTAGAGGTAGATGAACACCATACCATAGAAGATACAGCAATTGCCTTGGGACAGTGCTTTAAACAGGCGCTGGGAAACAAATTGGGAATTGAACGCTATGGCTATTGCCTGCCCATGGACGATTGCCTGGCAAGGGTTGCCATCGATTTTGGAGGTCGTTCCTGGTTGGTTTGGGAAGCAGATTTTAAACGGGAAATGATCGGGAAGATGCCTACGGAGATGTTCCTGCACTTCTTTAAGTCCTTTGCCGACGGGGCTGAAGCCAACATCAATGTGCAGGCGGAAGGAACCAATGAACACCATAAGATAGAGGCCATCTTTAAGGCTTTTGCCAAATCTATTAAAATGGCTATCAAACGGGACCCGAACCATATGGAATTGCCATCTACAAAAGGGGTTCTCTAATGAAAATAGCAATTATAGATTATGGCGCGGGTAATATTCAGAGCATTGAATTTGCCTTGGAGAGGCTGGGCTATAGAGCCGTTTTTACCAAAGATGAAGCCGAGATACGTCAGGCCGACAAAGTGATCTTTCCCGGCGTTGGCGAAGCCAGCTCGGCCATGGATAAATTGCAATCGACTGGCCTGGATAAGGTTATACCCCGGTTGACCCAACCGGTTTTAGGTATCTGCTTGGGGATGCAATTGATGTGCGGTGAGAATGAAGAAGGTCCTACCCAGGGACTCTCAATTTTCGATGCGCCTGTCCTTCGATTTCCAAATAGCGTAAAGGTTCCCCAGATCGGTTGGAATCAGATCACAGATCTGGACTCACCCTTATTCGATGGAATTGATCCGGATAGTTATGTATACCTGGTTCATAGCTTTTATATTCCTGAATCTGCTTATGCCATTTCTAGTAGTCAGTATGGTTTGTCATACACTACTGCCTTGCGAAAGGACAATTTCTACGGGGTACAGTTTCACCCGGAAAAAAGTAGTAAAACAGGGGCACAGATCCTTTTAAATTTCCTAACCAAATGCGAATAATCCCAGCCATAGATATTATAGACGGTAAATGCGTCCGCCTGACCCAGGGAGACTATGAGCAGAAGAAAGTGTATAACGAGGACCCACTGGAGGTCGCCCTGGAGTTCCAGGATCATGGAATTCGATATTTGCATTTGGTCGATCTGGACGGGGCAAAAAGTAAGCGGATCGTCAATCATCAGATATTAGAAAAATTGTCCACCAGGACAGACTTATCCATTGATTTTGGTGGTGGTATAAAGACGGACGAGGATATCCGTATCGCCTTCGATTGCGGGGCTCAACAGGTAACCGGAGGCAGTATAGCAGTAAAGGATCCCGATCTTTTTATGGGATGGCTGGATTCCTACGGTCCCGATAAGATCATACTCGGTGCCGATTCCCGGGACGGTTTTATTTCCACAGACGGATGGTTGAAATCTTCGGATCGCCATTTGCTGGAGTTTGTTCAAGAATATTTTGATAGAGGAGTCAGAAGGGTGATCAGTACTGATATTGGGCGGGATGGGATGCTTCAAGGGCCTGCCACAGAACTCTACGAACACATGCTGAAGTCCATTCCTGAATTAAAGTTGATCGCCTCTGGAGGGATATCGGATATATCGGAACTCCCTGCGCTGGCTCAAATAGGCTGTGAAGGAGTGATCATTGGAAAGGCCATATACGAAGGCAGGATCAGCCTGTCACAATTGGTTAACTTTAAGGCAAAGACAGACTCATGAGTTGGATAGAAGAATTTCGATTGAACGCTTGTTACCGCATGGATGAGAGCAGCCGGATGATCCGGCGCGCCCTCGATGAACTAAGCGAAGATGAGCTCTGGAAGAAGCCAAATTCGCAGCTAAATAGCATCGCCAATCTAATTCTCCATTTACAGGGGAATATCACCCAATATGTGATTGCTTCTTTGGGCAACAAGTCCGATAAGCGTCAACGCGATCTTGAGTTTGATACACGAGGTGGTTTGGATAAACATGAGTTATTCCAAGGACTGTTGGAGGTGGTCAATGAGGCTAAGGAAGTAATCAATACAGCCACGGAAGAAGAGTATATACGAGTAAGATCTGTTCAGGGTTTCAATTTTTCTGGGGTAGGTGTTGTGATGCATGCTGTAGAACATTATTCCTATCATACCGGGCAGATCGCCTTTTGGGTGAAACTCTTAAAGGATGAGGATCTCGGATTCTACGATGGGATGAATCTAAACACCAAGAACGAGGATTATGCTGGCTAAGCGGATCATACCCTGTCTGGACATCAAGGATGGCCGGACAGTGAAAGGAGTAAATTTTGTCGGACTGAGGGATGCTGGAGACCCCGTTCAGCTGGCTGAGCGATATGCCCGAGAAGGGGCGGACGAGCTGGTATTCCTGGATATATCTGCTACAGAGGAAAAACGCAAAACCTTGGCCGAACTGGTTTACCGAGTGGCTTCCAGGGTGGACATTCCATTTACCGTAGGTGGTGGGATCTCTTCGATAGAGGATGTGGGCCTCTTGCTCAGGAATGGTGCCGATAAGGTTTCCATAAACTCATCTGCTGTTAGAAGACCCGAGCTGATCAACGAGATAGCGGGGAAATATGGGACCCAATGTGTGGTTATAGCCATTGATGCCCGTATGACCGATCAGGGCTGGAAAGTTCACTTGGTAGGAGGGAAGGTGCCAACGGAAATCGACTTATTTGAGTGGGCTAAAGAAGCAGAAGAACGGGGAGCAGGAGAGATCTTGTTTACCTCCATGGATCACGATGGCACCAAGAATGGCTTTGCGGATCAAGCCTTGAAACAGCTATCAGAAACAGTTAACATACCGATCATTGCCTCTGGCGGTGCCGGGAATATGGAGCATTTTGTTTCCACCTTTAAAGATGGATGTGCGGATGCAGCCCTAGCCGCCTCTATTTTTCATTTCCAGGAGATCGAAATAGCCGACTTAAAAATATATTTGGACCAGGAAGGAATACCGGTCCGTTTGATACCACATTATGAAGATCAACTTTGATAAATACGCCGATGGCCTGGTACCGGCCATCATTCAGGATGCTGAGACCCAACAGGTCTTAATGCTTGGTTTTATGAATCCTGATGCCTGGCAGAAGACACAACAAACTGGAACAGTTACCTTTTATAGCCGTTCCAAGGAGCGTTTATGGACCAAGGGCGAAGAGTCCGGGAACTTTTTGGAGTTGATCTCGGCGGAGGTGGACTGCGATCAGGACAGTTTGTTGCTCAAAGTTAGGCCACATGGGCCTGTCTGCCATCAGGGAACAGATACCTGTTGGGGCGAAGTCAATGAGAGCCACTATGGATTTTTGTCCCAACTAGAAGACGTTATTGCCATGAGATTAGAGGAAGGTGATACGGAGAATAGCTATGTCGCTCGTTTGTTCTCTAAGGGGATCAATAAAGTTGCCCAGAAGGTTGGTGAAGAGGCTGTGGAATTGGTGATCGAGGCAAAAGACGACGACCAGGAGGCATTTTTAAATGAAGGTGCCGATCTGATGTTCCATTATTTGCTTCTGCTACAGACTAAGGGTTATCGGTTGGAAGACATTGTTCAAACCCTGAGATCCAGGCATTAAAAAAGGGGAAATCAATCCCCTTTTCCAGTTTAATTGAATTTTCTTATTTGAGCCATCCCTTTTGAGTAGCTCCTTTACTATACCAAAACAGAAAGATAGAGATGGTGATTACCAGTAAAGGCATGACGTAGCCCTGCACGGTACCATACACTTCAGCCGCGTTGGTAGCAAACCAGGCATATACATTCTGAATAAGAACCGCGATTAAAGAAATAGCGAAGAGAGGGACTGCTAATTTCCTTTTGAGCACCATCAGCAAGGCACCAAGAACGCCTGCAAAGGTGGCAATGGCGAAAATACCTGTAACCCAGGCCGGAGTTGCTTCCATCAGTTCGATCTGTTCTGGGGTCATCAGATCCCGTGTGGCATCGTCCATGTAGACGGAACCGAGATAAGCCATGACGCCCATGATGTTCCAGATCAGGGCAACAACGGCTATGATCCAAAAGGCCGTGTTCGGTTTGTTAGAATCAGTCATTTTATTGGTTGTGTTATGGTTATACCTATTAAATGTACATATTTTTGAATTATGCGATCAGAACGCCATTGTTACTTGTTGGAGATACAATACCTGGGTTTTCGCTATCACGGATGGCAAAAACAGCCCGGACTCAAGACCGTCGAGCTTATGCTTAGTCGGACTGTTTCCTTTGTTTTGGGACATTCCAATTTTAAGATCCTGGCTTCAGGAAGAACAGATGCCATGGTCTCCTCCGCGCACGGACTGGTAGAGCTTTTCCTGGATGATCTTCCCCTTACTGCAGACTTCCTGGAGAATATGAATCATAACCTTCCGACAGACATTCGTCTTTTAGACCTGCATCCGGTAGATGCTTCTTTCAACGTCATTGACGCACCTTATTCCAAAACCTATATCTATCTCTTTGCTCATGGTCAAAAAATCCATCCTTTTGCGGCACCACTAATGACAGGGTTAACGGATCGACTGAATATAGAATTGATGCAACAGGCAGCCTTACTTTTTCAGGGAAAACACGACTTGGTCAATTATGTATATAAGCCCAATCCGGAGACCAGAACGGTAGTGGAGATCGAAAGCTGCAGCATACTTCCCAATGAGTACTACCAGGCCAGTTTCTTTCCGGAAGAGTCCTTTGCCCTGCAGGTGATCGGTAAAGGATTTAAGCGACAGCAGATCCGTCTGATGATGGGTGCGCTGTTCGATCTGGGTATGGGCAAGTATGACCTGGAATTCATCAAAACCAGCATTGGTAGATCCAATCGGGTTCATTTGGACCGAATTGCCCCTGCATCCGGACTAATACTGCAATCCATCCGTTATCAAGCCCCTTAAATTTGCTAACTTTAAGGATATAAACTGTCATCTATGATCGATCAATCCATACTCGATTTCCTAACTGAACTCAAGGCCAATAATAACCGGGATTGGATGCAGGAGCACAAGAAGACCTATCAGCAGAATGAGAAACAATTAAAAGCTTTTTACGCCGCTGTCGAGTCCGGTCTGAACACAATGGATCAGATTGAGAAAGTCAAGGTTTTTAGGATAAATAGGGACGTTCGCTTTAGCAAGGACAAGACCCCCTACAATGTGCATAGAAGCGTTAGTTTTTCCCGGGCCGGAGCCCATAGAAGAGGAGGTTATTATTTACGTTTAGAGCCGGGTAACTCTATGATGGCCGGCGGTTTTTTCGGTCCTGAACCTGCGGACCTGCTGCGTATCAGGCAGGAATTCCAGATGGATGGAGATAGCATTCGTTCTATTTTGAAGGAGCCTGAGTTCGATAAGGCCTTCGGGGGATTTGAGCAGTCCTATGCCGTCAAGACTGCACCAAAAGGCTTCAGTAAGGAAGATCCCAATATCGACCTGATCCGATTAAAGAGTTTTTTTGTGGTTCATCCTTATACGGACAAGGAGGTCACCTCGGCAAACTTTAAAGACAAGCTGGTGCATGACTTCGAATTGCTCCGGCCATTTTTCGATTATATGAGCCAGGTATTGACTACTGATCTAAATGGGGTTTCCTTACTAGACTAGTGAACATAGGCCGGAACCAATAATTGCACATGGCTCTTTAGTCGTTCCTTAACGATATTCATCATTCGCTTGTTCAGTGCAGAGGAGTTTTCCGTATAAACCCGATATTCCTCCAGAGTAAATTGTCCAATAATCGTTCCTTTCAAGGAGTTCCTGAACTTCATATCCTTGTGGATGGCATTCTCAATATAGTCCAGTCTCTTCTCTATGGAGAGGTCGTAGAAGACGTTCTTATGCTTCCTAACGTAGTTCCTGAAGATCTCCAATAAAAGGTTGTTCTGTAACTTGGCCACAGGCCGCAGGGTTTGGTTCTGAAAGATCTCCTCCTGGCTCATGCCAGACATTATGCGGGCACTTTCTATAGTAGGTCTAAGTTGGAGTAGAACTTGGTCGCGGGCTTCCATCTTGTTTGGGTTTGACTAAAATTAAAGAAACCAATTGCCAGGCTTGTCAGAAATCTCGGATAGTTGTTAACCGGGTTTTAAACAGATGTTTCCATAAAAAAACCCCTGAAAATCAGGGGTTCTTAAATAGTTCCATGGAATTACTTGGCTCCGAGAAAATCTTCTCGAGTCTTCATTTTCGGCATTTCCATTTCATTTTTCTCCATAAAGCTCATGAATTTGGCTCCTTCCTTATCCATGATTGCCTGATAACGGACTTTTGCTTCTTCGAATTCTGTAGTGATCAGTTCCAGGTTTTGCATTTGTGATCCTGAAACCTTGTCATAACTACTGGCTACATTCGAATAGAGGTCAGCCATTCTCTCCCTGAGTTCAGGCTCAGCAGAGGCAACGTAGTTATCTCCAGTTGTGATCACCAGGTCCTTACGAAGACCCTCAAGGGCATCATACAGTTTCTGGGCGGTCTTAGCACCCTTAGGGTTGTTGTCTATCACATCCTGGGCGATCTTTTGGGTTTCACCCAATTCGTAAACCATGAATGCCAGATCTTCTACCATATCGAACAACTGCTGAGTAATTTCCTCTTGTCGCTTGCGCTCTTTCAGGGTGGTCAGCGACTTTTCATCGTACTTTAACTCGACGGTTGTTTCATAGGTATTCTTGCCTTTGGTCATCACCACCTTATAGGTTCCTGCAGGAACGCGAGGCGAAGTAAATCCGCCAAATGAGAGCGTTTTTCCTTCGGCCATCTTCGGGATACGGGTCGAGAAATTCCAGTTGACCACATTGATGCCTTTCGACTTACTCGGGTTCAAAGTAGTAACCTTATTTCCTTCCATATCCTGAACCTCCATGGACATTTTGCCAAAGGTGTGGCGTTTCTTCAAGTAATAAACTATACGCGCAGCCGTCGATTTATTCGCCCCGACAAACTGTGTCTCTCCTCCAAAGGAACCAGAGAAGCCACTTTCTTCCACCATAGTGAAGGGTCGGGTAGAGAAGAAGTGAACGTCCTTGGCAAGTGTCTCCTGACTCAGTTCGCGTAAGGGACTGATATCATCAATAATGATCACACCGCGACCGTGAGTTCCCATGACAAGATCGTTGGTCTGTTTCTGCAGGTCGATGAAGTGAACCGCAACCGGCGGCATATTATTAGTGAAATGAGACCAGGTAGAGCCACCATTGATGGTCACATAAAGACCGAACTCAGTTCCGAGGAACAAGAGGTCTTCGTTTTCATAATCCTCTTGGATGTTTCTTACAAAGGCTCTATCGTCTATATCGTCGGAAATAATCGTGCTCCAGCTCTGACCATAATCTGTGGTCTTCATAGCATAAGGCTTCATATCTCCTGTAGTGTGACCGTCAAATACCGCATAGGCTGTACCTTCGCCGTGTACACTGGCCTCAATATGGTATACCCAGGTGTTGGCTGGGATACCATTTAAGTTGGCCGTCACATTGGTCCAGCTTTTTCCACCATTTCTTGTAACCTGAACATTACCGTCGTCAGTTCCTACCCAAAGAACGTCCTTGTTCAAGGGTGATTCAGCGATGGTAAAGATGGTCGTATGATTTTCTGCACCACTGTTGTCTACAGAAAGCCCTCCAGATTCGGCTTGGTTTTGTTTGGCCGGATCGTTGGTGGTCAGGTCAGGGGAGATGACCTCCCAACTGTCTCCCATATCATCAGATCGATGCACAAATTGACTTCCCATATAGAATCGGTCCGGCACATGAGCACTGACCGCCATGGGGGCATTCCAGTTAAAACGGAATTCAGGATCACCTTTAGCCGGTAATGGTTGGATGGTCTTGGTTCGGTTTCGATCTACGTCATAGCGCCAAACATTTTCAGCACCTTGCATTTCGGAGTAAACGATGTTCTTGGTCGGGTGTTTCAATACGCGGAATCCGTCTCCGGCGCCAACACTGTTCCAATCGCGGGCATTGACCCCTCCAGGTGAGGAAGATGGTCCCCACCAGGAACCATTATCCTGCAGTCCACCGTATACATTATAAGGTTGGGCGTCGTCCACGGAAATATGATAGAACTGAGATAACGGAAGGTTCTCGACGATCTCAAAAGTTGTTCCTCCGTTCCAGGAGCGGTATACTCCACCATCCGTACCGGAGTACATGATGTCGCTGTTGTTGATGTCGAAGATGATGTCGTGAATATCACTGTGCATATTCCCCAGGGACTTAAAGGTCTTCCCGCCATCCCGGCTGATAGATCCACTTAAACCTCCTTTAACGACAACATCAGGATCCCTGGGATCGATGGTGATACGGGAGAAATAGAATGGACGGACCGTCAGACCGAAGTCGTTGTTCAGGTGTTCCCAATTGCTACCGGCATCGGTCGATTTCCAAAGACCATTCAGTGATTTTTCCTCTGTTTCCAAAACGGCGTAAAGAATATTGGAGTCACTGGGTGCAACGGCAACGGCTATCCGCCCAAGGTCTCCTTCCGGAAACCCGTTGTGGATCTTGTTCCAGTTTGCTCCTCCGTCTGTCGATTTATAGAGAGCAGAAGTGGCTCCTCCCGAGGCAAATCCCCATCCGGAACGTCTGAACTCCCACATGGAGGCATAAAGGATGCTCGGGTTGTTTGGATCCATGATCACATCAGCGGCACCAGTTTTGGGCCCGATGTATAAGATCTTGTTCCAGGTCTCACCACCGTCAGTGGATTTGTAAACCCCACGGTCTTCTGAGTCACTCCATAAGGCTCCAAGCACACCGACATAGATCTCCTTGCTGTTATCGGGATTGATTGCAATGGAAGCAATTCGCTCGGATTTCTCGAAGCCAGCGATCTCCTTCCAGTTATTTCCACCATCGGTAGAGTGATACAGACCGTCTCCTACGGAAACCGAATTACGGGTCCAGGTCTCTCCGGTACCAACCCAGATGCTTTGATCCGGGTCATTGGGGTCCAGTTTTACCACACCTATGGATTGTACATAATCATCGAATATGGGTACGAAGGTGGCTCCACCATCACTAGACTTCCATACTCCACCTCCAGCGGTTCCGGCATAAATGATCCGGGCATTGGAGGGGTGATTTTCCAGGTCATTGATCCGTCCGCTCATCAGGGCAGGGCCAATGTGTCTTGCGCGCATATCCCCGAAAAGTTCTTTCCCTTTCAGGGCTATTTCCTGGCCGCTCATGGTCCCAACTGGGATCAAAGCAAGGGCCAAAAAGGTCAATAAGACTCGTTTCATTACTTTGGTTTTAGTTAGAATTGAATTGCATATAGCCCGTCGGAATGAATATTCCGATAGGGGCTATGACAGTATGTTACAAGAAAAACAATCCCCTGTAAGAAGCAGGGGATTATTTCATTTTAGTTTTTGTCTTCGGTAGAAGCGGCGGCCTCAGGGAATTTGAAAAGGGCCATGTCGATCTCAGGATTCAGGACGATCTCCTTAATGGTGATCGGCTGCCCGCCTTGGCTCATGGAGAATGGGAAGTACAAGCCATTTACTTCTTCGTAGTCGCTCATGGTAGACTTGCTCATCTGACCTTTAGCTGGTCCCTGACGAATCTCAGCTTCGACTACGATAGGCACAAAGTTCTCTTTCTCGAAGTAATGGTAGGACACATTGGGCTCTTCGTTTCCATCTACCATAACAGGGTCCTGGGTCAATTTGATCTTAAAGGTCTCTGTTCCTTCGATGGTTTCGTCTCCCATCAGCTCCACAGTAAATCCTTTCTCTTTGTAATTAAGGAATGGAGAAGGGAAGTCTTTTACCGTTTTTTTCATGTTCTCTGTGGTCTCCGTATCGCTTTTCTCGGCTTGCATGGTCATGAAGTTGGTAGACCACATGGTCTCGCCGTCGAAGGCCACTTGGGTGATTTCCTGACCTTGAAAGGTGATCTTGACCAGTTGCTTTCCATCCTTAGTTTGGTAGATCTCTACCGGGATATCCATTCCCTGGGCAGTAACGCTCGCGATGGTCTTGGTACCCTCTAGTGAATTCCAGGCATCGGCGCCACCTGTGTTTTCAAAATAATTGTTGATTATCTCATCGGCAGTTTGGGCCTGGGCAGGAATAAAGACCAACAAAAACAGACCAATGAATGCGATTTTAAACTTTTTCATGTGATGATTATTTGGATTTACGTAAAGGTATGTCTTTAATGGGGTTGAAGTGTTACAGTATCTTTATAAAATAGGTGAATTTAACACTTTAAATCCCGTAAATTTGTTTGTAGCAAGAATAGTCTTACAACTCAACTATACCTATGCGATTTCATACCCGAAAATGGGTCAAACCAGAAGACCTCAACCCCAACGGCACCCTGTTTGGAGGCCGATTATTGGAGTGGATAGACGAAGAAGCTGCACTCTACACTATCATTCAGTTGGAGAACACCAAGATCGTAACCAAGTTCATCTCTGAGATCAACTTCAAAAGTTCTGCGCGAAAAGGGGACATCGTCGAAATAGGCTTGGAGGTGAAGCATTTTGGAAAGAGCAGCCTGACTTTGGCATGTGAGGTCAGAAACAAGATGACCCGGGAAACCATCATCACTATAGACAAGATCATCATGGTCAACTTAGATCCCAATGGTTCACCCAGTCCTCATGGAAAGACCGAAGTGGAATTTGTCCGCGATCGCCTGAACGAGGACTAGCCGTTTAGTTTTTGAAGCTTACCCAGATCGGAACCAGATGGCAGTTCAAAGATCTCCAGGTCAAAATAGGAAACAGAGGCCATTATGTGGTCCATGATATCGGCCATGATATACTCGTAATTCTTCCAAACCTTATCAGAAGAGAAGCAATAAATCTCTATGGGCACACCTTCGGCAGTTGGGGCAAGTGGTCGGACCATCAAAGTCATCTGTTTATTGATACCTGAGGTGTTCTGTAAATAGCGGTCAATATAAGCCCGAAACAGACCTAAATTCGTCTGATTGCGACCGTTCACAGAGAGGTCTTTGTCTGCATTCACCCGCAAATTGTGCTTGTCTATGGTATCTTGACGGTGTTTGATCAGATCGCCAATCAATTGAACTTTACTTAGCCTTTGAAGATCTTCAGCCTTGAGGAATCTCACCGTATTTTGCTTGATCATCAAGGCCCGCTTGATCCGCCTGCCGCCGCTTTCCTGCATCCCTCTCCAGTTCTGGAAGGAGTCTGAAATAAGACTATAGGTGGGAACCGTGGTAAAGGTCATGTCCCAGTTCCTGACAATTACTGTTGCCAAGTTGATCTCACTGACCTCTCCATCAGCGCCGTATTTGGGCATAGAGATCCAATCTCCGATACGGACAATATCGTTGACCGTGATCTGGATGCTGGCCACAAAGCCTAAAATGGTATCCCGGAAGATCAACATGGCTGCCGCCGATGCTGCGCCCAAGGTAACTAAGCTTTTCAATTCGTAGCCAGTTAGTATGCTTATACCAAGAATTATGCCGATAGCCCAGGCAAAGATCATCAGGACCTGTAGATAGCTTTCCAGGGGTTTGTCCTTATACTGGTCCTTGGTCCTGAGATACCACACGGTGGAACGCAATGTACTTCTTACCACCAATACGGTCAGGACAACTATATATATGTCCACCAACTTCAGGACTATATCAGAAAGTAAATCGTAGCCATCAAAAAGAAAGGGCTCTAAATACCAGAATAATAGAACAGGGCCGTAGTGACTGACATATCGCGGAAAGTTACTCTTGACCAGGTAATCGTCATAGGTGATCGCTGTAGACTTACTAAATCGCTTGAACAACCAGACGATGATAACCCGGAGAATTCGATCCAATAAATAGGTCAAAAACAAGACCAGGACTAAATTGATGATAAAGCCAAGAATTTCAGCCCAATAGGCCCCTATACCCTGATCCTTGAACCAATTTTCGAACCAGTTAAATAGTCCTTTTAGTTCCTTTTCTGTCATACCAGGTATTTTCGTTCGGCATAAAATGGCCCAAAGGGAACCACCGAACACAAAAGAACGATGGCCAGGATTCCGTAAGACCAATTTAACTTTGATTTCATGAGGAAGGCTCCCAACACATAGACAACAAATAGTATTCCATGGGCCATCCCGATCACGGATACTGCCTGGGGTATATCCATCATGTATTTCAATGGCATGGCTACTCCTAACAAAAGCAAGAAGGAAATAGCTTCTAAAATTCCAATTTTTCTAAAGGTATCGATCGTCATCAGGTCCAAAGAATTTCGTGCAAAGTTAAGCCACAGGGATATGGATGTCAATTTTATTCAATTTTTAAGACAGGAAGTCTCATACTTAATTAACTTTCGGGTGCAAAATCAGAAATACATGAAAATCAACTTTAAAGTAATGCCTTTGCTGGCTGTAATATGTCTGACTATGGCTTGTGAACAAACAAAAGAGAGGGAGGTCGCGTCTACCGAATTCACTCTCGACTATGAAAAATTTGTGCTGGATAATGGACTCGAGGTCATCTTGCATGTAGATAAGAGTGATCCCATTGTTGCAGTAGCTACCATGATGCATGTTGGGTCCAACCGCGAGAAACCGGGAAGGACCGGATTTGCACACTTTTTCGAGCATATGTCATTTAACGACTCCGAAAATGTCCCTGTTGGTGCTAACCGAAAGATGATCCCGGAATGGGGAGGGAGTCGAAATGGGGGAACCTGGAGTGATGGCACTGTCTATTATGAAGTGGTACCCAAGGATGCCTTCGAGAAGATCCTTTGGATTGACAGCGATCGGTTTGGATACATGATCAACACCGTAACCGAGGCCGCCCTGGAAAGAGAAAAGCAGGTTGTGAAAAATGAGAAGCGCCAGCGTGTGGACAATGCTCCTTATGGGTATACAGACGAGATCATTCGAAAGAATCTCTATCCTGAGGGACACCCTTATAGCTGGACGGTGATCGGTTCACTGCCTGATCTGCAGGCTGCAACCCTCGAGGACGTGAAGGAATTTTACAACGAATACTACGGAGCATCCAATGCCTCCTTGGTAATTGCCGGTGATATTGATATCGAGGAAACAAAAGCCCTGGTAGAGCGTTGGTTCGGTGAGATACCTTCCGGACCGGAAGTGGCGCCAATGTCACCTATGCCGGTTACCCTGGAAGAGACCAAATCACTGTACTTTAAAGATAACTTCGCAAAATTGCCTGAACTAAGAATGGTCTATCCCACGGTAGAGGCCTACAATAAGGACGAGTTCGTTCTTGAAGTGCTGGGGCAGTTGCTCAGTGGCAGTAAGAAATCTCCACTGTACCGATCTGTAGTAGAGGAAGGGAAATTGGCTCCGAATGTGAGTTCTTACAACAGTTCCAATGAATTAGCTGGTGAATTCGTCTTCCGGGTCAGGGCCAATGAAGGTGTTGCCCTGGACGATGTGAAGGCAGCAATAGAAAGTGGTTTGGCCGACTTTGAGACCAACGGATTCACCGACACCCAATTACAGCGTATCAAGGCCGAATTGGAAACTCAATTGTATTATGGAGTGGCGACTGTCTTGAACAAAGCTTTTCAATTGGTGCAGGATAATGAGTTTGGTAAGGATCCCGGTTTTATTACCGAGCGATCCAAGATCTATCAGAGTATTACACGAGAAGATGTGATGCGGGTTTACCAGCAGTATATCAAAGGGAAGAACTATGTGATGACCTCGGTTATCCCTCAGAATACCCCAGAACTGGCCATCAGCGGAGCCGAGGAAGCTACCGTTTGGCAGGAAGAGGTTACTGCCATGAAGGCCAATGAGCAGGTGGGCCAGGGCGAGGAAGCCGAATATGAGAAAACTCCTTCCAAATACGACCGTTCTGAACCCGATTTTGGAGAACCACCCTTGTTCCGCATGCCAGCCGTCTGGACCGGTTCCATGTCCAATGGTATGAATACCCTGGGGATTGTGAATCAGGAGCTACCCTTGGTCAGTTTCTCACTTAGCATACCCGGAGGTCATATGCTGGATTCCATGGAGAAATCCGGTATGGCCTACCTGATGGCCGATCTGATGAACGAAGGTACTGCCAACCGGACAGCCGCAGAACTAGAAGAGGCAATAGGCCTATTAGGCTCTGGAATTTTCGTTTCGGCCGGGGCAGAGGAGATCACAATTTCTGGAAGTTGTCTTTCCCGAAATTTTGAAGCGACCCTCGCATTGGTGGAGGAAATGTTGTTGCAACCCCGTTGGGATCCGGCCGATTTTGATCGATTGAAGCAGGAACTAAAGACCTCTTTAAAAGGCCGGGAAGCCAACCCTACTGCAATTGCTTCCTTGAATTTCACCAAACTACTGTACGGCGATCAGCACATTATGAGCGTTCCGACATCGGGAACCCTGGAGACCGTAGAGGGGATTGGCCTGGAGGATATCAAAGCGCTCTACTCTAAACTGAGCCCACAGGGTGCGGCAATGAAGGTGGTGGGCGACATTGACCAGGCAGAGGTAGAAGCCGCCCTATCCAGTTTGAATTCCAATTGGACTGTGGATGCTGCTCAAATGAACAGTTATGCCATTCCGGAAAATTCGACCAAACAACAGCTTTATTTCATCGACGTCCCTGGAGCCAAGCAATCCGTGATCTACATAGGCAGTATGGCCTTGGCCGCTTCGGACCCAATGGCTCCTAAACTGCGTTTTGCCAACGAAGTTCTTGGCGGCGGATCCAGTGGCCGATTGTTCCAGACATTACGTATCCAAAAGGGGTATACCTATGGGGCCAGTTCTGGCGTGCCGTCCAGGCAAACTGTTGCTCCGTTCCGAGTAGTGACCAGCGTTCGGGCAAATGCCACCCAGGCTTCCCTGGATATTATCCGGGAGATGTTGCAGGATTACGGCCCCGGCTTTACCGACAATGAAGTAGAGCTGACCAAGAATAAGGTGGTGAAACAAAATACACGAGCCTATGAATCCCTGAACGCCAAACTGGGCATATTGACCAATATTGACAAATACGGCAAGTCCTTGGATTATATCAACCAGGAACAAGATGCATTGATGTCTATGAACCTGGAGGAGTTCAAATCCGTTATCGCACAATATATCAACGAGGCCGAAATGACCTACCTGGTGGTGGGTGATAAGGCCACTCAGTGGGAAGAAGTAGCCAAACTTGGGCTTCCGGTCACTGAATTGGATATTTTTGGCCAGCCAATAGAGTAAGACTTGATTAATCTAATTTGCAGGGCAGCGGAGTGTTTAAAGCATCTCCGCTGTTCTTTTTATAGCTAAAGTGCCACCATTCGGTCCGGATCGGATTAAAACCGAACCGCTTCATTCCCTCCAGTAAGATCCCCCGATTCCTCTGCTGACTTTCACTAAGACCGGCATAGTCCCAGTGGGCTTCTGGACCAAAGTGATCGTAGTCAGTCCCCATGTCCAAGGCTTGTCCATCTAAAGTTTCCAAAGTAAGGTCGACCGCATAACCTCGGTTGTGTACAGATCCAATCTTGTCTGGATTGGCCACATAGTTGGGGTCTGGATAGACCTTCCACATCAACCGTTGAATGTCCAGGGGTCTGTAGCAATCAAATATCCTTAATTGAAATCCTTGTTCTTCAAAGTAAGTGTTGACTTCCAGCAGAGCATCTGCCGCTACTTTCTTCAGAACACATTTC
This sequence comes from Aureitalea marina, assembly GCF_002943755.1. Taxonomy (NCBI): domain Bacteria; kingdom Pseudomonadati; phylum Bacteroidota; class Flavobacteriia; order Flavobacteriales; family Flavobacteriaceae; genus Aureitalea; species Aureitalea marina. The sequence continues at coordinate 1,227,849 of NZ_MQUB01000001.1, read as the reverse complement.
TGGCAAGGATATAATACCTCACCCGTAAAGTTGGCTGTGGTAGCATATCGAACATCCAGGCTGATCTGATCTGAGATATCAACCAAACCGTCGGGGAGCTCCTGCTGTGCGAGGCAATTCACCGTCAGGAGCAACAGAGGTAAATAGCGAGCTAGGAATTTCACCATCTTCAAATTTAGCATAATTATAAGAGGCCATTATCTTGGGGGTTGTACCTTTGAGGTCTAAATCGTCGAAATGGAATTGACTGGAAAAGTTGCTTTTATTACCGGTGGGACCAAAGGAATTGGCCTTGGGATAGCCCAAGCCATGATGCAGGAGGGCATTCATGTGGCCATAACTGGTCGGAATGCTGCCAGCGCTCAGGAAGTGGCTAGCGAACTGAACAGTACCTATAGCGGCACTGCCAAAGCGATCGGAATCTCATCGGACGTAAGGAGTTTTGAGAGCCAACAGCAAGCGGTTACACTTGCAGTATCCGAATTTGGGCGCATCGATTTTGTGATCGCCAATGCCGGATTGGGACATTTTGCCTCGGTTGAAGATCTGACCATCGAGCAGTGGAAGGAAACCATCGACACCAACTTGAGTGGCCCATTCTATACACTTAAAGCAACACTGGACCAGCTGATCGCTAATAAAGGCTATTATATTACCATCTCCAGCCTGGCAGGAACAAACTTCTTTGGTGCAGGTGCCGCCTACAATGCCAGTAAATTCGGCTTGACTGGATTTACCCAGGCGGCCATGATCGACCTTAGAAAACACGAGATCAAGTCGACCACCATTATGCCTGGCTCTGTAGCCACTTACTTTAATAATCATGTGCCCAATGAGGAGGACGCCTGGAAGATCCAGATCGAGGATCTGGGTCAGATTGTGGTCGATCTGTTGAAGATCCACCCCCGTACCTTGCCTAGCAAAATAGAGGTGAGACCAACAGTGCCACCCTCTGCCAGGAAATAACCATGGCCCGATTCTTGATAAAATGATAGTTGTGAAAAATCTATTGATCTTCCTACTACTAGCGGTAATCTGCTTACCGCTACATGCTCAATTGGATCAGTCCAATAAGTCGGTCCAATTTGAACAGACAGAGGATAATTTTCGCAGTCAGGAAGGCCTTAGGTTGCCAGCTAAAGAAAAACCTTCATTGTCCATCACCCGGGATAACTTCGACCCTCGCAATGTCAACCTGGAAGAAAAGGAAGAACCATTGGATATGACCAAGGACGATGGCTTGATGGAGAATAACAACGTAGACCTTACCCCCAAGTATTTTACCAAGGATAAACAGGCGACAGAGGAATATGCCAGGGATCAAAACCTGGGACAGTTCTCTACAGGTTCGGATTTTGTCAAGGTTATGTACAGGGATCACGAATACGTGGATGGGGACATGATTCGCGTCTTCGTCAATGGGGATATCGTGCAATCGCAGGTGTACCTGGGAAGTGGATTCAAGGGCATATCTGTAGCCTTGGATGAGGGAGTGAATACCATCGAATTCCAGGCCTTGAATCAGGGTGATTCGGGACCTAATACCGCAGAATTACATGTCTATAATGACGATGGGGAGATCATCTCGGCCAAGGAATGGAATTTGCTGACCGGCTATAAGGCAACTATACAAGTGTTGAAGGAGTAAAAAATTTTATTTCATAATGTAAAGTATATTTTACAAAAAGATATGTATATTTGTCAAAAGATATAATGTACTTTACATATAGTGTATGAAGAAGATCATAGAATATGACAGGCGATTGTTTAGACGACTACGTAAGTTCCATCTTCCACACAGCTGGAAAAAGGTTGGTCTGACTATCGCCATAGCGGCCTTTGTCTTGATGCTCGTAAAACGATTTGTAGACGAACCAGAGTGGGTGAAACCTTTGTTGGCAAATATCATGCTGATCGGCCTGCTGATCATTTCCATATCCAAGGAAAAAGTGGAGGATGAGATGATGGCTTCCATTCGGGCTCAATCTTATGGGATAGCCTTTGTTTCTGGTGTGATCTATGCCATTGTGCAGCCTTATGTAAACTTCGGAGTGGCCTGGTTATTGGGTTCGGAAAATCCCAATACGGATATGAGCTATTTCCAGGTGCTCGTTTTCATGCTGATCGTGCAGTTACTGTTCTTCAAACAATTCAAGCGGGCCTGTTTATGACCAATCGACTTAAAATAGAACGGGCCATACAGGACCTGACCCAAGAGGCTCTGGCCGAGCGGATCGGAGTCTCTCGTCAGACCATTAACTCCATAGAGAAGGGGCGTTATGTACCCTCGACCGTATTAGCGCTGAAGTTATCTGCGGAGTTTGGAAAACCGGTCAATGAACTATTCTTCCTAGAAAAAAGTGACTCAAACTAAAAACAGGCCTAGTAAGCGCTAGGGCGCCCCCTTTCTATTCTGATCGATAATCAAATTTTTTCGCAAAATTAGACAGGATCTCTTGAACCGGGGTAAAACGGTCAAATACCTTCAATATGCCATTGGTGAAATTATCTTGGTAGTGATTGGAATCCTCATCGCTTTGAGCATCAATAACAAAAGTGATGAGATGGCCGATCGCAAAGCCGAGCAAGCCTACTACCGCAAAACAAAACAGCTACTCAATGAGTACGCCAGGAGCATAGAATCTGTAGTGGACTATAACGCTTCATTTATTCCTTCGTTTAGGTATGGTGTAGACCTGATCGAACGTCAAGATTAAAGCCAACTGGATTCCTTGGGCAATATCATGATAGGTCTGATCAATTATTCGGATATGGATCGAAAGGGCAATATCTATGAGGCCCTTATCAAAAGTGGAGATATTAAACTGCTTCAAAATGACGGGATCATTGAGAGAATTCGCCGATTGGAGGAGACTTATTTCTATCTGAACCGCATGCAGACCATTCATTTTGATGCGGTGATGAGCCTTATTCCTCACTTGAATAAGACCATCCGATTCTCAAATAGCAAGGTAGAGAACCCCGATTTACTTTACAGTTTTGAGTCTCAAAATATGTTCATTCTGGCCTTGCACGTCATGAACGAGAAGGACCAGGTTTATCAAAGGGCATTGGAGGAAATAGATGCCATTCTTGAATTGATCGATCAGGAGATCGATTCAAAAGGATAATAACCTGCAAAAAGCGCTCTCTTATTCTTGAATTGTAGGAAGGCGCTATATTTTTCAATGGTTAGGTACAGAAAAACTAGTAGTTTGCAATGGGTGGGGGGACCCCAAAACAAAAAAGATCCTAAGATGTCAGACTCGCTTGATTCTGAATCGAACTGTTCTTTAAGGATTATCCACGAACTGCCTGTAACTCCTGAGCAACTTGTTGCACCTCGTCCAAAACTCTTAACAAGTTTCCGCTCCATAGTTTCTCGATCTGTTCCTCAGTATACCCACGTTTGACCAATTCCAAGGTTACATTGAAGGTTTCCGATGCATCACTCCAGCCAACGATTCCTCCACCGCCGTCAAAGTCACTGGATATCCCAACATGATCAATTCCGATCTTCTCGACCAAGTAGTCAATGTGATCTACAAAATCTGATACATTAACACCGGGTGGAAGGTCATCACGTTCTGCGATCTTTTTCTTTTGAACCGGTAACATCCTGTAATAGGTTTGAATATAGGCATTGCGTTCGTCTGCCGGCAGCGCCATGACCTGGGCACGCTCTAGCCATTCGATTCCCATGGAGTCGGCGATCTCTTTCATGATCTCTGTTTCGGCTTCAGCCCTTTTCTCACTTTTCTCGGTATTGAGGTAAGACTTGAACGCAACTGTTTGAACAACACCGCCGTTTTCCTTTAGCCACATCAATTGCTCGTCATCCAGGTTGCGACTGTGATCACACAGGGCTCTGGCCGAAGAATGTGATGCAATTATCGGTGCTTTGGTTAGCTCGATCATTTGGCGCATGGATTCCTTGGAAGGGTGAGAGACATCGATCATAATGCCCCATTTGTTCATCTCTGCGACGACCTCTTTTCCCAGATCGCTGAGGCCATTATGGAGCCAAACGTCATCTGCCTCCCCGGTATTGCTATCGCAAAGTTGACTGTGGCCGTTATGAGAAAGGGACATATAGCGGGCACCCATTTCGGCGAATTTCTTCACATTACCAATGTCTGTACCCACCGGATAACCATTCTCGATTCCAATCATGGCAACTAGCTTGTCCTCGGACTGAAGACGCCGGACATCATCCGAGCTTAAGGCCAGACCGATTTCATCCGGGGCATATTCATCTACCAAACGATGAATGGCCTCAAATTTGGCCATAGCGTTCTCGTATGCCTTAGCGTAACCAGCATCATTTAACGAATCCTGGCCAGTATAAACGATAAACCAGGCAACATCCAATCCGCCTTCCTTCATTTTGGGCAGATCGACCTGAGTCGAAAGTTCTTGGGTATAATTCTTATCTGTTGTGAAATTGTCAACATTAATATCACAGTGGGTATCTAGTGTAATTACCCGGTCGTGAATCTCTTTGGCCATAGCCATAGTCGGATCTTCAGAGGAGTTGTTTTCTTGCTTACAGCTTTGAAATGCATTCATCAGTATAAGGATGATAGAGAGGGAAAATAGTTTAGCGCGCATCGGTTTGGTGTTTGAATTCTATGAATTTGAAAAGTACAAAATAATAGCCTATTCAGTTCGACCGGCTACAACTTACTGGTGTATAACCACATGGGATGACGCATCATTTCCCGTAGACGGTCACCCGCACGATCTTTCCTAGTTTAACTCGGAACACCAGGACCAATTCGTAAATCTCAGGATTTCCATACCGACCTGTAATATGCTCATGATCAATAACGAAATCTCCTTGCACTATTCTGGTTTGTATTTCTGAATGAAGATTGGGCGATGCTTCAAAATAGGACTTATACCTTTCACGAACAGCTTCGGCTCCTTGCATGGTGATCTCGCCAGAAGCATCGGTAAATATCACCTGCGGATCGAAGGTCGCCATAAAGGCATCCAGGTCGCCTCGGTTATAGGATTCTAATTGGGCCTGAACCACTGCTTCGGGGCTGTTCTGACCGTAAGAAGTAAATGAAATCATGGGCAGTAACACAAGTAAAATTGTAAGAAAGGAATGTTTCATGTTTTCAAGCAATAATTTGAAACTGAAAATATCAATTTTCGCTTCAATTCATCACCAATTGGATAAATTTTTCGAATAAATGGCCTTAACATGTAACAAAACACCTTTGGACCTCGTCTTTTTTATAGGTTGGCATCAATTTTGATGCTTAAACAAAAACGATTCGCTCATGATGCGGCCGGCTCTGATCGCGATATTACTTCTTCTGATGACCACTCCCGTGGCCATAGGGCAGGTTGATTCCTTAAGTGGCCGTCAACTTCGCAATTTCCAAAAAGATCAAGTGTACAATCAGATAAAGGATCTGGTAGAATCTGGGAATTTCCAGTTTGTTGCTGTTTGGGGTCAACCGCAAACAGGCGGTCGCCTAGACCTGAATGGGAATAACAATTATGTACGGATAGAGGAAAACCGTGTTGATACCTTCCTACAGTATTTTGGTCGTGTTTACAATGGACGAATAGCCAACAGTAATAACGGCGGCATTTTGTTTAAGGGGGATATGGAGAACTGGGAGGTTCGATATGACGAAAAGAAAAGGAAGATCAACTACCGTTTTACCCACAAGACCGGTCCTGAGACCTACGAATTGATCATGCGAATTGGTGCCGGCGGAGGTGCTTCCGTAACCGTCTCCAGTAGTGCCCGGGATTTTATGAGCTTTGATGGTTATATTGAACCCTTGAAGGCAGCTGACAATCCGGGTTAGAACAATCCACTCAAGGCTTTTTGCTTAATATTTATCTTGCTCGGGTCAAAGGCAAGTTTGTCGTTCAATATGCTGGCATAGACGGATCGAAAATCAATTTTGTGGATTAGATCTCCTTTGTCCAAATGAAATAGATCCGGATTCGTCCCAATGATGTTTCCTTTTGTTTTTCCTCCGATTATCATCATCGGTGCAGCCTTACCGTGATCAGTGCCACCCCCATTATCTTTAACTCGTCTGCCAAATTCGGAGAAAATGACTAGAGTGACGTCATTGAGCAAATCACTTGACTTAAGGTCTCGGTAGAAGGCGTATATCGCCTGGTCCAATTGTTTCAGCTGCTTGGCGTGCTCATTCAACTGATTGTGATGAGTGTCATAACCTTTTTGAGAGGTGTAAAAAACCCTCGTGCTTAGATCACCTTTGATCAGTCTGGCGATCCACTGTAAATTTCGACCAAGTTTAGTTGAAGGATAATAGCCCGTGTCTGAACTCTTGTTCATGGCATCACGTATCAAATCTGCGCCTTGTTTGGTGCTGAAGGCAATCCTTCGTACAAAATCCAATTGTGGGTTATCGCTGGCAGTCGTATTTGCCTTACCGTTAAAAAGTGGTTTGAATTGGTTGGGGTTATTTACCGTAATACTATTTGGTCGTGAGCCTGTAAGGGCAAGATTATCGGCAGAATTAATTGTCACCCCGGCAACCGGTTCAATATCTTCGCATTGGATATCGAGGTATCTTCCCAGCCAACCTTTGTCCATATAAATGTTCGAGTCACTTGCGGTTTCCCAAATCTCCTGGCTGCGAAAGTGTGATCTATTAGGATTAGGATAACCGACGTTTTGAATTACGGTGAGATGGCCAGCTTGTTGAATCGATGCTATTCCTTCTAGTCTGGGATGCCATCCAAGGTCACGATTTATCCTAATTACCTGCTCTCGAGAAATAGAAATATTGGGCCGAAACGTGTAATAGAGAGAATCACTGAACGGAATTAATGTATTTAGTCCGTCATTCCCTCCATCGAGCTGAAGAAATACTACAATCCCATTTGAGCGAGATAATCCAGTTCTTCCTCCAAGCGCATGTAAAAACTGAGGAACAAGTAAATAACCACCAGTTAAGGTACCTGTTAGTGTTAAAAATTGACGTCTTTTCAAAATCAGATCAATTGAAACTCTGGTGAATTCACCATAAAATTAAACAATCGCATAACGGCTTTTGATGCTTTTGGAAGTGAAGGATCAAAATCATAACGCAAAATTTGGTTTATATCTGCTTCTATCTGGGCATTACTTTCAGATATCAGACGATTAGAGAAATTTTCAATGGTTTCTTTTGCATTATCTGTACCATTCCAACCATTACTTATTTCGATCTGTCTTTGCATACTGTTACCCATTTTAGCATTACCCATAATCAATTCAGACCGATCCAAAATAACTCCCTTACAAAGCATATTCGCAATTTTGTTTCGTTGTAAATAATACTGTGTGCTCAGCCACGACTGCCCTCCCGGCCAACCTTTTACATTAGGTTGATTGAATAAATCCATTCCCTGAGTTCGAATAAAATCAACTATGCTTAAAGCTGGTGTTTCGGAAGCGGATAATTCTTCAGTCAAATGCATCATGAAATGCAGGGGGTCCTTAATTTTTCGCGCTCGAAGGTCTCGGTCATACTCCTCTAGGAACAACTTGTTTAACAGTGGTTTGATCTCGAAGTCGACCTCTCTGAAATAATTTCCGTAATACGAAACCCATTCCTCTTTAGGCTCATCATATAAAAACCACTGCATCAACTTTCGAACAAAGAGAAAAGGTGCCGGATCTTGCTCAAAGATAATATCGACCAAATCATCCGAATCATACTTACCTGTACTCCCAAGGAAATGAACAAATCCATCGTATTTATGACGTTCTTTATAAACAGCATGAAACTCCCCAAGGCCAAGTCCAGCCAAGGCTTTAGCGCCCTCCCGGATGTCTTCCTCCGTGTAATTACCAATTCCCAGAGTAAACAGCTCAAGTAGCTCACGGCTGAGATTCTCATTGAGTTGGTCTTTTTTGTTATCAATGTTATCCAAGTACTGTACCATAGCATTGGTCCGGATCACTTGTTTAGTGAGTTCTCTAAAGTTTCCAAAAGCTTGGTTGTAGAGTAATTGATGATGCCTAAAAATCCATTCATTGACTCTAATCTTGCTAAAAGTTGAAACAAAATGATTATGCAAGAAACAGCACATCTTATCCTGTAAAGGAAATTCAGAGGACCTCATTCGATCGACCCACCAGGCTCTCAATTGTTGCGATCTTCGACCAGTTTCTCTAAAACGTGCTTTTTTATCCTCGGTAGACAGTTTCCTCATCTCTTTCCTTAAACTCTGGAGGCTGCTAAGGCTATTCGGTTCATTGTCTAGAAATGACGGTCTTTCAAGCCCAGAATTTGAAACAAAGGATCGATTCAAAAAACCTGAAAGTCCCATTGAATTAATTTGTTCAGCCTGTTTTCTGGAATATCCGAGACGTAATGACCATAAAGAGGAGCGATCCATCATGTTTACTTACTTGACTTTAGGACAGTTTAGGAGGCCGAGGGTTTAATTGGGACATCCTGTGCTTTAAATATAGGCATATACGACATTCTGATCCATTTAGATTGTAACAAATTAGACTTCAGGTCATCCAATAAGGAAACAACCAACAAAATGAAAGCATTTCTCACCCTTTTGCTCTTGTCGGTTTCCCTACTGGCAACAGCTCAACAAGACATCAATGCTGAACAGTGGCGTTCAGACCTTCAATTTCTAAGACAAACGATACACACCGATTATCCTTTTCTGCTGCGGAAAACAAGTAAAGAAGCATTTGACGCTGCTGTGGACAAATTGGACCAGGAAATCCCACAATTAGAATCGCATCAGATCATCGTTGGAATGATGCGAATCGTTTCCTCCATTCAGTATGGTCATACAGCCATGAGTTCAAGGGAATGGCCAACAGAGAATCACAGACTGCCATTAAACTATTATTGGTTCAGCGATGGTATCTACATTCAGGGCGCGCACAAAGACTATGAGGATATTGTCGGCACACGACTGGTTGCGATAGAAGGTATGCCAGTAGACAATGTACTAAATGCCATTAAGCCGGTGGTGCCTGTAGAGAATGATCAATTCTTTAAGGCCTATGGTTTGGGCTATATGAATATAGCTGAAGTCTTGCACGCTCAAGGGATAACTAAAGAACTCAAAAATGAAATCGAACTGACCGTAGAAAAAGACGGAAAAGAGCTGAGGCGAAGTGTAGGGGCCATGGCCTTGTCCAAATTGACTGATGTCCCGCTCCGATATGGAATGATGTATACCGAAGGAGATTGGATCGGCCTGGGAACAGGAGAAGAGGCTCCTCTTTATTTGAGCGACCTGGATCGGATTTACACCTATAAATATCTGCCCGAGAAGAAGGCCTTGTATGTCAGACAAAGTCAGGTACAAGACGATTCAATAGCCGACATACCTACTTTTTATAACGAGGTTTTTGACTTCATTGCGAAGAACGACGTGGATAAATTGGTTCTGGATGTCCGGTTAAACGGAGGAGGGAACAATTACAAGAATAAACCGGTAGTGACGGGAATAATCCGCAGTGAAAAGATCAATAAAGAAGGACACTTTATGGTGATCACAGGCCGTAGAACTTTTTCAGCCTGCCAGAATTTAGTCAACGAATTGGACAATTATACCTACGTTGTTTTTGTGGGCGAACCAACAGCAGAAAACATCAATTTTTACGGGGATACAAACAGGGTAGTACTCCCTGAAAGCGAGATCCCGGTCTTTTTGTCGTTTGCCTGGTGGCAGGATAAACCTCAATGGGAGAATGGTCCCTGGATCGCTCCACATGTGGCGACAGACCAGAGCTTTGCACAGTTCATGGCAGGAGAGGACCCAGCTTTGGATGCTGCGCTCAATTTCTCAATGGACGATCTGATCTTGGACCCCATGGAGCACTTCACCAATTTGTTCATGACAGGTCAGATCGATAAACTTAGATCGGATGCCAAAGCCATGACCAAGGATGACCGCTATCGTTTCTTTGATTTCGAGGGTGAATTCAACAAGACCGGTTATCGGCTATTATCGCAGGGTCAGACCCAAGAGGCAGTATTTGTTTTTCAACTCGTTCTAGAGTCTTATCCAAATTCAGCAAATGCCTGGTATAGTCTAGGCGATGGCCTAAGAGCCATGGGCGACAAGGCCCAGGCTAAAGAAGCTTATCAGAAATCTGCGGCCATGGAACCAGGAACTGATCTTGCAGCAGAATCCCTGAAGAAGGCTTCAGAACTAGAGAATTAAAGTCTTTTAAAGACCGGATGAACCCTTTAGGACCTCTCTGAGTTTATATATCAGTATCGTTCCAGAAAGGACGAGGGTCACTGCGTTACCCAGAATTATGGGCAATTGCTTCTCCTGTATCCCATAGATCACCCATAGGGTTACACCGCTAACAAAGAGCAGGTACATGGGTAGGGACAATTGTCTGGTCTGTCCGCTACGGATTATTTTCAGGGCTTGGGGCAGAAAGCTGATCGTTGTCAGAAAGGCTGCCGCGTTGCCAATGATGCTTGTCAATTGCATAAGCCGGAATTAACGATTTACAATGCAAAATTCGGATGCTTACGTTGTGAATTGATATAGCTGGTCGACAGATTGTTATGCTATTTTAACCGCTTATAAAAAAGGCAACCCGCCAATGGCGGGTTGTATATGGGGCAAACCTTCCCTTGGGCTCGCCGGTCTGTGATTAGGATTCCAGGTTAACACACATACGGTCTGTTTACCGGGTCGAAGGTTCCAAACTGCAACCCTCTTTCTCCTTCATTGGGCAAGAACGATACTCGCCTCTGGGCCTCTCTTTTCATCTGCTGGTGGATACTCCGTATGCTTTTCATGACACTGAAATTTATCGGTTCATCTGTTACGGTCTATCTAAACCGTCGCTTGGTGTTCCACGCATAACCTTTACTTTCTTTAGGTCGTTCTGTCAAGGTGTTTCGGTCTAATGTTCTCATGATTGTTTGAATTAAAAGATTAACTGTTCGTTGATTGATTGATTTGACTTATCTAAAGCGACGTTTGGCGTTCCAATTGTAGGCTCTGCTTGCCCGTGGCTTGTCGATGATTTGAATTGATTTTTTCATTTTGATTGATGTATTTGTTATATAGACGACTGGATTTTCTTCTTGTTACAGTACTATGTATAACAAAGTACATAATTAACGTATTTTAACAGAAAACAAGGGGTTAGGGGGCAGTCTTATTAAATTTTTAAGAGCATAGCCATATAACAAGCATGCGGATTGGCTAATTTAACCGGATGAAATACCTTAATCCTCTAATTGTTTTACTCGTTTACAATATATCCCATGCCCAGTATGCCCAAAGAGATTGGGAGGATCGGGATCAGTGGATGCCTTTGGAGGCTTTGTTTGAAATGGCAAAACTGCAAGAAGGTATGGATGTGGCCGATATCGGCTGTCACGAAGGTTACCTCAGTTTTCATTTGGCCAACCTGCTGGGAGATCAAGGCACCGTTTATGCCGTTGATGTAAGAGCAGATCGGCTCAAAACCTTGCAGCAGAAAGCCGACAAGGATGGAGTAGACAACATCAATACGATACTGGGAACCTATTCCAGCCCTCAGTTGACCGAGGGAGTATTGGATATCATTTTTATCGTTGATACCTATCACGAGATCGGTGACTACGTAATCTATCTGACCAATTTAAAAGACTATCTGAAGCCAGGGGGCAGACTAGTCATCTTGGAAAAGCTCAAAACGGAACATGTTGGTAAACCCAGGCAACAACAAGCCTTTGGGCATACCTTGGCCATGGAGTACGTAGTAGCGGAGCTTCAGGAGGCAGGCTATAAAATAGTAGATCGGCGTCATGATATGGGCCATTGGGAGCGAAATGAGGAGAAGATCATCTGGACGGTGGTGGCAGAGGTCCGATGAGAATTTTCATCAGAATGGTTTCTAGATTCATCGGATTTTCTCAACTTGTGGTTTCATGGAAACTTCCACCTGGTATCAGGTAAATAATGAGAGCGAACTGGATACTCCCGGGCTATTGATCTACCCGGATAGGGTCGCTCATAATATTCGGTCCATGTTGGAGATGACCGGTAGTCCACAGCGGCTTATGCCTCATCTAAAGACCAATAAATGTTCCGCAGTGATCAACCTCCTGCTCAATGCCGGAATAAGACAATTCAAGGTTTCGACCATTGCCGAGGCGGAGTTGGCCGCAATCTGCGGTGCCCAGACCATTTTACTGGCCCATCAACTGGTGGGGCCTAAGATCGACCGATTGTTTCGCCTGATAGAGCGTTATCCGGAAACGGAATTCCACGCCTTGGTCGATCAACATGATGCCGTTCAAAACTTGAATAAAGGGGCCGAGCATCATGGAGAAGACTTGGGAGTCTGGATCGATGTGAATTCCGGGATGAATCGTTCCGGTATTTCTCCCTCATACGAACTGTTGGACCTCGCTCATTTTCTGGCAGATCAAACTTCCTTAAGACTTATTGGGTTACATGTGTACGACGGTCATTTAAGACAGTCCGATTTCGAGCAGCGCAAAAGGCAGGTGGTTGATGAATTTGAACATGTGCTGGATCAGTTCAATGAACTTAAAGCAAAACATCCCAAGTTGCTTTTGGTTGCAGGAGGGACCCCATCCTTCTGTGTTCATGCGCAATTCCCGGATAGGATCTGCTCTCCCGGAACCTGTGTATTCTGGGATTGGGGGTATAGCGAGAAACTCCCTGAGCAAGCTTTCCAATTTGGTGTAGTACTGGTAAGCCGAGTGATCTCTCAACCCGCCCCTGGATTGGTGACCCTGGACATGGGACATAAGGCTGTGGCACCAGAAAATCCGATCGATAAACGGATACTTTGGCTAAACCGAAAGGGGGAATTAATTGCACAAAGCGAAGAGCACGGCATAGTCTCTGTGAGTCCTGATTCAGAAGTACATCTCGGTGACCTGTGGTATGGTATTCCTTATCATATCTGCCCTACCATCAACCTTTATCGGGAATTGCAAGTAGTCAGAAATGGATCCATTTCGGATACCTGGGAAGTGCTGGGTTCACAACGAAAATTGAATGTATGAATTTGAAGACCGACCTCTCTGAACAAAACATCCTGGTTACCGGTGCTTCCAAAGGCATAGGAGCCAGCCTGGTGCAACATCTGATGCAGGCTGGCGCGCGCACGGGAGTTCATTATCGATCCGGCAGCAAAGAAGCTTTTAGATTGATCGATCAGTTTGATCGCAACGGCTCCAAGACATTTCAGGCCGATCTTTCCTCACTAGAAGAAACACGGCAGTTGTTTGAAGCCGTTATTGAGAATTTTGAACGATTGGATACCTTGGTTATTAATGCCGGGATATTTGAGCCGCATGCGGTAAGTATGAATACAGATCAGTGGTTGGAGGTTTGGCAAAAGACCTTGGATGTTAATTTGAATGCGGCAGGTCTATTGACCAAATTGGCCATAGAACATTTCCGGACCCAGGGTGGTGGGAGGATTATCTATGTTGGCAGCAGGGCCGCTTTTAGGGGAGAAACACGGGAATATTTGGCTTATGCAGCCTCCAAGGGAGGACTTACCTCTCTGGCGCGGACCGTGGCTCGCTCTTTTGGAAAAGAAGGCATTAAAGCATTTGTGATCGCCCCTGGGTTCACAAGAACACAAATGGCCGAGTCCTTTATTGAGTCCCACGGGGAAGAACGGGTACTGTCCGAAATTTCCCTGACCGAACTGACCAGACCAGAAGATCTTGCCCCTCTTTTTCTTCTACTTTGTAGTGGTTTGATGGATCACGCCACCGGTACCACAATAGACGTTAATGCCGGAAGTTATATACACTAAGGAGGAAGATTTGTTCGGTTTTTACGCCCTTTTCCCACTTTGTAGTTAACTTGAGCACGCTTACAACATGTTTATCTATGAAAAAGAATTACACCATCAACAGGGTACGTAGCTTTGCTATCTTATTGATGTTATTTGTTTACGGAGGTCAGGTTTTTGCACAAGCTGAACTTCCAAGGGAGATACTGGACGATGCGAGAATAGTGATCGATCGCGCCTTGATGCAAAAGGGGCCAGCTTGGAGACAACGCACTTCCGATCTGCTCACAACCCAAGTGAATGTTGACCAGAACGGAAATGATATTTTAGGTGACGCAGCCAATGAACCATCTATTGCGATAGACCCGACGAATCCCGATCGGATTGTGATCGGCTGGAGACAATTCGATACTACCGAGAGTAATTTCAGGCAGGCCGGTTATGGTTATTCTGAGGACGGGGGCAAACCTTTATTTTTCCCGGAGTTTTGGATCCCGGGCTCTTCCGATCAGATCCTGTACTGGATTTTGATTCTCAAGGGAACTTCTTCTACAACAGTCTTCAAGGAGATTTTACCTGTGATGTCTTTAGGATCACCGATGGCGGAACCGAGTGGTCGGAACCTGTTCCCGCCAATGGAGGAGACAAGCAATGGATGCGTATTGATAGAAGTGGGGGAGTTGGTGACGGAAACAACTACTCCTACTGGAATGTATCCTTTACTACCTGTGATGGAGATTTTACCAGATCTATCGATGGCGCCCAATCCTTTGAGGATTGTGAATTTGTTGCAGACAGTCCTCGCTGGGGTACGTTGGCCGTCGGACCTGATGGTGTTTTGCACATAGTAGGTGTTTCCAATGGTGAAATGAAGCTAATCTCTTCTTCCAATGCCCAACAACCGGGAAGTGAGATCGTTTGGGATCAGGTAACCACCATAGACCTTGGTGGCGTTCTAAACGTAACACCTCCGGTCAATCCGCAAGGACTAATGGGACAGGCTTGGGTGGATGTAGACCAGAATACCGGAGATATCTACGTGTTGGCGTCGGTGACCCGTAACGATGAAAGTGGTGATCCATCCGATGTGATGTTCGCACGATCTTCAGACGGTGGAGCAAGTTTTAGTCCACCTGTCCGTGTCAATACCGACCCAGGAACTGAGGCTTATCAATGGTTTGGCACGATGTCTGTTGCCCCGAATGGTCGCATTGATGCAGTTTGGCTGGATACAAGAGACGCGGACAATCAGATTGACTCCGTACTCTATTACTCCTATTCCGAGGATGGCGGACTAAGTTGGGAAACTGAAGAGGCTATCTCTCCATCTTTCGACCCCAGTATAGGCTATCCGCAACAAAATAAAATGGGAGATTATTTCGATATGGTTTCTGACGATGAGGCGGCCCACCTGGCCTGGGTGAACACGATTAACGGTGGTCAGGATGTTTATTATTCGCGTATAAGCCCTCAGATTCTGTCTAGCCCTAGAGTATTACCAGGCTTGACCAGACTGGATATCTATCCCAATCCGTTTTCCGACCGCCTACATGTCGATCTGGACCTGGATGAACCATCAACTACCTCGATCAAAGTTTATAATCTTCTTGGGCAAGAAGTTACAAGTATAATAGACGCTGAGTTATCCGGTATTCAAAAACTCGTATGGAATGCAGGGGATCAGGTGGCAGGACTCTACTTGGTTGAGATCAGTATTAACGGTATTAAGGAAGTTCGTAAGGTCCTGTTGCAATAATGACTAATACTTGATCTTAAAGAAGATCACATTATTAAAGGGTTCTACCTCGGAAAGAATAGCACATTCCCCAGATAGCATGACCACCAAGAGAACAGTCATGGGTAATGAACAGAAGGGAGGATGGAAGGAATACGGCCAATGGCAAGTTCAGACCTAACAGGGGCAGGTTCGACTTTATTATCGCTCTACCTTGGGCAAACAGCAGTTTGTACCCTTTTATAAATTGGCAAATGGCGACTTCTTCATTGCAGAAGGGATCAGCATTGTTAAACAAGGAGCCACCATCTGTCCGGGATAGGTTTTTATTAAATGTTTTGTTTTAAGAAAAATCTCGCAACAATGGTCATAGGAGATATGTGGGGTCCTGACTTATTGCGTTAATGATGAATGGCATAACTACTCGCTTTGGCCAGTTCTATCAATACCTCATTCCATGCTTTCAAGCGCTCGGCCCATGTTTTCACAGGCTTTCTCATAATCTAAAGTTTAAAGGTTATACAAGTATGACTTTTGGTTCGCTAAAACGTTTATATCCAACTTCTTCATCTTGAGTTAAATTGGAATTGTTGATAAAAACTTTGTGTTCATGACCACAGTCATTGCCTGTGATACAGGGCTTTGCTTACTTCGCGAAAAAGTTGGACTATGATCTGGTGGATACTGCTCGGAATTCTTGCATTACTGATCAGTTGGCTGCTCCTGGCCCCACTGGAGTTGTATATCAACTCAGACCGAAACCAATACTTTTTGCGATACCGGGGCTGCTTAAAGCAGAACTAGTAGAAGACAAACAAGAGCTTATAATCTGCCGGTTAAGCGTTTTAGGCTGGCTCTTTAATTTTTATCCCTTGCGTCAACTGGGAAAAAGAAAGCCAAAGGATCAGCATAGAGAGAAAAACAAAAGAAAAAAGAAAGGATTTGGTTGGAAACCGAGTCGGAACCAGATCAATGCCCTTTTGAAGGCGATCACTTTGAAAGAATTGAGGATCGACCTGGACACAGGAAATTGGGTTACCAATGCCAAATTATACCCGGTTTTTTGGTGGATGAATAGAATAAAAGGGGAGTGGCAGGTCAACTTCGAGCATCACAATGCCATAAGATTGCGCCTCCGCACTCAACCCTACCGATTGATAAAAGCGATGTTTAACCCTTAAAAACGATGTCATGAACCTTCCATTTGACGAAATGATCAAACAGATCACTGACTTCATGAAGACCGAGGCCAAGACGGAAACCGTGATGGGAGAACCCTTCGAATTGGGTGCTTTTAAGTGTGTTCCCGTGATCAAGGTCGGAATGGGATTTGGCTCTGGAGGAGGCGAAGGAGCTGAGGCCAAAGACAATAAGGGACAAGGCATGGGAGCCGGAGCCGAAATGGGTATTGAACCCATAGGATTCCTAGTTACCAAAGGTGATGAGATCCAATTTTTGGAAGCCGGTCAGGCCCATGGATTGTCTGCTGCCGTGGAAAAATTACCCGGCATGATCGAACGGATCTACGAAAACCGTAACCGTGAAGAATTTGCACCGGCTTAGTGCCCGTGCTATTTGAACAAACAAATCTGTAGGAGGCGCATCTTAATTTGCCATATCCAAGGTGCGTCTCCGTCCTATTTATTCAAACCACTTTCCAGTTTATTCTTGATCACCTGTATCGCCCAGGCAACGAACAAGAAGCCGACCCCAGTTAGTTTTGGAGGGTAGATATCTGCCTTGTATCCCAGATAGATCATGGAGACTGCCGTCAGGATCAACAGGATAATGATCAGGTTTAATTGCATGATGCGTGACATATCAGTGGGTTTTAGTGTTAAGCCAAAATACTTTCGTGACCTGAGTCTTTAACGAACAGGCAACTGCTTTGGGTAAGCAGGGTGATCTCTTCCACAAATTGAAAGGGTAGGTCCTGATCCATTCCAAAGATGTTCAGGTCGGCCTGAGGGGCATCAGGGACATAATCTCTAAACCGCCCGTGATGCACTTCGATCAGGGTATTGGGAAGCCGAGCCAGGTTGACCAGGTCTTCTAGGAAAGCTCTTGCTTCCTCCATTTCTTTCTCGTTACCAATAACTGTTATCAAACGGATGGACGCCTCCCAATTTTTCTTAAGCTTATAAGCAATCAGAGTGCTTAGATCCAGGTTACCAATATCCCAGCCCAAGGTCCATGAACCCTGTCTGTCACTGACCCAAACATTGATCATCTTCCGCTTGCCCAAATTGGCAGTTGGATGCGATCGAAACAGAAGAACGCCAATTTCCAGCCGGATGCATTCCTTCATAACCGGTCTTAATTCCAGTTCGTAATCATCGTGTTCCTGCATATTGAGAAATACGATATTGGGTCGGAAAAAGGCCGACCTCAATGCCTGGTTAGAGTAGTTTACTCCCCGCGCAAAATCGGCCGCATGGATTACGGTCCAGGATGAGAACACCCCAGAATCCCTAAATGCTAGGGAAAGATCTTCCAGTTCGGATGCCAGCCGATTTGATTTAGGATCAGCTTCTATTCCCAGGAGGTTGATCGAGCCTTTGGGGAGGGCAATATTCCTAAGAAAGTTGAAGTTGCCCCTTGCGCCGACTATGTCGCGAATTGGCACCATTAGATTCGGTTTCCACGCCCTTTGCTGCATGGATTTCATGCCCCAGGTGTGCTTGGCAGCCCATTCCGCGAAAGAAACAAAGAGACCCGAACGGACATCTTCAAATGGCGTTTCGAGGTTTTGTCTGGACAAGTACCAATAGACCGACAACACGATCGCAAATGTGATCAGGCTAATCGTGGAATTGATGATGAACATGGCTAGAAGGGAAGAAAAGAGACCCAACCAGGGTATCCACTTTCTTACCTTGAACAGGGGCCGATAACTGATCAGTCCCAGGCGCTGTTCAATTATAACAACCGAGTTGATCATGGCATAGGTAACCAGGAAAAAGAGAGTAACCAGGGGAGCGATGGCATTCAGATCCCGAAGTAGCATGGTCACAAAGATCAAGATTCCCGTAACTAACATGGCATTCCTGGGTTGGCCATTATAGCTGGTACCCGACAGGAATTTACTGAACGGAAGAACCCGGTGTTCTCCCATAGCGTATAGAATACGCGAAGAACCTACTATAGAGGCCAGAGCTGAGGAAAAGGTAGCTCCCAATATTCCGGCTATGATCAGGGGCCCAAAATAGGCCTTGTCTACCACAACATTGTAATTGCTGATCAATTCCTGTTCTGAAGCAGACCGGGACAGCCAATAAGCCAAAAGGACATAGATCACAAAGCTCACGCCTATGGCCCAGAGCGTACCGACGGGTATACTTCTTCTTGGGTCTTTCAATTCCCCTGACATGTTTGCACCGGCCATAATACCAGTTGCAGCGGGGAAGAATACGGCAAAGACCACCCAAAAGCCACTGCCACTGAATCCGTTCTCCGGCGAACCTTTAAAACTACCCCAGCGAAGTGATTCCTCTAAAGGGTTAATCATAGAGCCGTGATAGGCTGCCATGACTACGGAGACCAGGGAAAGAACAATGACCCCCATAATAACGAATTGAGTCTTGATGGCCAGGTTAGCACTGATATAGGCAATGGTAATCAGGACCGCAAACACCACCAGATCTACCAAAAAAGGGGAATGCAAGGGAAAAATACTGAGCCAACCTTCCCTGAAACCAAAGATGTATAGCGTCGAGGCCAGTCCCTGTGAAATGTAGCGCGGAATCCCTAGACTACCGCCCACTTCCAATCCCAAAGACTGGGATATGATCGCATAGGCACCACCAGCACCAATACGGATATTGGTGGTAATGGCAGACATAGATAAAGCCGTACATAGGGTTATCAGAAAGGAAATCCCTATGATCAGCCATGCCCCCAGAAGGCCGGCATTACCTACCACCCAACCCATCCGCAGGTACATGATCACACCCAAGATGGTCAACAAGGTAGGGGTGAACACCCCACCGAAGGTTCCAAATTTTTTAGCTGCAGTAGAGGTAGATTGCATTGATTAGTTAGCCGCTTACTGCAAGTTAAGAAAATCTGCTAAGCAGACAGAAGACGCACTATTTTAGAAATAGATCCTTTAGCTGATACCAAGAACTGACCTTTTCATAACTGTTACTGCCATTGTTATGAGGAGAGGCGAACATAATCGATCTGCCTTCAAAACTCTCCAGATTGTACGACCTGTCGTCTATCAACACATCTCCCTTCAAGATACTTTTATCTCCACATAGGATCCTATTTCTCCAGTGGATAAAGGGAAAATAGTGGTCCAGCCAATCACTTTTTTCCCGAAGTGAATTGGGAAATTGGGTGGCTGCTGTCGCGATATAGACATCGTGAATGGTTGCAATTTCCTCAAGAACTTCTTGACTCCCGGGCAGGGGGTCAAGGTCTGAGAAAAATCCAGGCTCCCAGTGATATTCTTTTACACGAGACTGATGTTCTTCCGGTACATTTTGCCAGGCTTCACCAAAGTGAATATTCTTCATTTGAAGACTGGCATTGAACTCCTGGTTGTATAAACGGATGAAGTGACCATAGCTATCGGCTATTACTTCGTCCATGTCCACAAATATGATCATGCCTTTGAATTTTTGGTTGAAATTTGGAATTTATGGTCGAATCCAAAACACAATGTCGAGAGTTAAAGGTTTGATAAACTTAATTCAACGCAGTTCTAGCCTCATTATTTACCCTCGCATCTACATGAAATTGAAGCATCAGCAACTTTTAGTTAAGGTTTAATTGTTCGATTTACTTCTTTAATTACTGAAGGTCGGAAGACTTCTAGAATAAGAAAGCAAACTGAGACATTCATTCTGAACGATAAAGGCTCAGCTTATTGGAAGTTTTTAAAAATAGATTAAAAAGCGAACCCTGGCTTTGGGCCAAGGTTCAGCAGTCTTTCAATAACGATCTTGTCAGCGGTGTATCGCATAACTGCTTGCGCGAGCATATTCCTCGAGCTTACGGTTCCACCGTTCCCGTGTTTCAGTCGGGATCTGACGTAAGAAGTTGAGTTTAAGTAATAATTTCTTCATACGCTTTACTTGTAAGGTTATACTCTTTTCCTGCCAGGAAGCGCAGATCACCCGAGGAGCAGATGAAAGACACTAACGGCCATTACAATTGTTCACCAATTGATAAGCAGATCAAGGAAAATAGGTTAAGTAAAACGGCGTCAGGGGATGACGCTATCATGGAAAGGGAATGTAAATGTAAGAAATTTCAAATTAATCGATTTATTTAATCGTTAAAGAGACAATTTTTCGGGTATTTAGCAATACAGTTTAACTGATCAACCTGCGGCTAAGATTTTTCATTAGAGATCTCCAGATCTAGAAGCACTTTACCTTTAACTCTTCACTGCTCACTCATCCAATTACCAACCAAACAAGAACGGGCAGAACAACGACAATTATGCTGGCTGCAAAAAACTGAATGCATTTTTGCACACTATCAAACTTCCGACTGATAATAACGCTCTCGATATATATCCGTAGACTGAGGATTTCAAACATTTCCTCCTCGATGTTACAGACTTGCATGAGTTTTTGAGTGACCCCTTTTATATCGCCAAAGCATTTGCTTCACAAAAGTTTAGTACTTTTTACCTCACAACAACTTTAATAACCGACCATTTTGACTAAACGACGTGCTTTTTTAAAGTCGGCAGCCTTGGCTGCTGCTGCTTTGCCATTGGCTTCCTTTCAAACCCATTCCAATTGGTCACTTGATCCTCTCAGCCGCACCTTCACTGATCCGGAGGACTACTGGCGTATGGTTAGGAAACAGTTCCCGCTAAAGGAAGGTCAGACCTATTTCAACAACGGAACCATGGGGCCAACCCCAGGCTATGTCCTCGACGCCATGATCGATCATATGTTGCATTACAATAGGGAAGCGGCGTCTATTGACTACAAAGATGGATCTGGCCCTGAATTGCTCAGTGGTTACTTTCCTTACATTGAATTGCGGGAAAAACTGGCGGAATTGATCAACTGTGATTATAAGGAGCTCTCCTTGATACAAAATGCCACCTTCGGCATGAATTACGTAGGGATGGGGTTGGACCTCAAGGAAGGAGATGAGTTATTAAACACCAACCAGGAACACGGGGGAGGTTTCGGTGCCTGGCAAACCCTCGCAAAGCGCAGAGGTTGCGTTTACAAGCAGGCTACCATACCGATACCAGCCAATGATCCTCAAGAAATTATTGATGCGATTTTTAAAGAGGTAACACCCAAAACCAAGGTGATTGCCATACCGCATATTGTTTCCGTATACGGTACGATCATGCCAGTAGAGGCCATTTGCGAACGGGCACGTCAACAGGGAATTTTCACCATCCTGGATGGAGCGCAGTGCGTAGGGCATATCGATGTGGATGTCAAAGCCATTGGTTGTGATGCCTATTACAGCAGTCTGCACAAGTGGTTTCTGGCCCCTCCAGGAAGCGGATTGCTTTATGTGAATAAAGATGTGGTTGGAGATATTTGGACGACCGTGGCCAGTTACAATTGGGACAATCAAGATGATCACGGTTTCCGCTTGATGCAGAACGGAACTGGGAACCCAGCATTGATCACGGGTTATAATGCTTCAGTGGAGTTCTTCCAAAGTATTGGTAAGGATCGTTGGCTTAGTCGAATCAAGGAATTAGGAGCCTATTTAAGGGATGGGCTGAAGGAATTGCCTCATGTCACCATTTCGTCCTCTACTAACGAAGCTATGGCGGCTGGAATAACTACTTACGCTGTCGATGGTTTAACAGGCCCTGAACTTCAAAAGACCTTATGGGAAAGAGAACGGTTACAGCCCAGGTCGGTAGGGAAGGAGCTGATGCGACACTCGGTACACATCTATAATTCGAAGGAAGAAATTGATCGGGCCTTGGGAGTGATCAGGGATTTGGCTTAATCCAGTAAAAGATAGTTCACCGTAGAAATCAAATCCCCTTTATCGCTAAACCCATTGATGATGATCTTGAAATGGGATAGGCCAAAGCTGGGAAATTTAACCGTGGTACTTTCACCTTCAGGGATGGTGATGTCACTTTCCCAATGTATGTTTCCATAGGCCAAGAAGGTGTTCTTGGCAAATTCACTGTATTTAAATCGCTGGTTCAACTCCTGCGTACTGAAACCGACCTCGGCAATATGCTGTAGTATTTTGTTTTTACTGTTCCTGGAGCCAAAGAGTTCGTAAATGTAAAGGGTTCCACCATCGCTACCTTCTATACCCACATGCTCATAATAGACTTCATCTACACTGGTTAGCAGCAGATCATTGATTTGACAGCCGTTTATACAGTCAATCCTGAAGCCGTTGATGTAAACCACAGGCGGCTTACTCATGGGAAATTTCCCGGAGACGATCACTTCTCCCGCTATTGGCCCCGGTCTGACTTTAAATCCAAGTTTCCGGATGTATTCAGACAAATAAGTGTTGCGCTTCAAGTCGTCCTGGTCAATCTTGTTCCCTTCAAAAACCCCTGATGCCAAACGCTGATTACGAGTGAGTTTGGGTTCAACTTTCGCTACTATCAATACCTCGTCCAGTTCTTCATCACTTGGGAACATCAAGACCGGGCGGTCAAAATCGGTTTGTACATTGGGCCCCTTTGCTGACGATATCGCCTTGAGATCCTCTGCCATGAGGCTCTCTGAAGAATAGCTGGGGTTGAGGCTGACCTCAACACGGGTTGATTTTTTCAATTCGTGATCTTCCACGAAAAACAGCAAGGGTTCGTTCTCAATCACATAAACGTTGTCATAGGCAAAACTCAGATCAGGTCCGACACGCGAATAGAAGAATTCACCAACTGATTTCTGATACATGATCAGCCGCTTGTTCTGCACGCTCTTATCGCCCTTAATCTGCCCGCTAATTGAGATACCATTATCAAAACTGCGGTCAATCCGGGGTTTGTTTTGCAGTACATCTTCCCAGCTGTACCTGTTCCATGAGTTATTTAGCAAGAATAAGTCCAGATGATGCATGGACAAACGACTCATACCAGCGGTTGTCAATTCAGAACCAATACCCTTGGAGAAAAAGGATTGTAGCATGAACCAGGAACGGATGGACCGGTCATTGTCATCGGCCAATGACTCTTCGGGCAATACGGATAAACTCAATCTTGTCTCGGCTTTTTTAGAAACACCATTGATGCTGAGTTCGATTTCCACCGAATCCGGCCTGTTGCCTTTAGCACGGATATCAGCCTGACTGTAGTTGTCTATCCCATAGTCGTTAAAGATGATGCGATCTGCTAACAGGCTTTGTTGGGCATCGAAAATGGACATTTTGTTAAGTCCGGAAAACGCCTCTTTTTTAGGGATAAAGATGTTGGACTCACCCGGTTTGAGATCAAACTGCATCAGCTTGATCTTTCCATCTCTATGCAAAGCCAGGTCTAGAGGCATCACACTGTTGGACCTGAGATCGGTTTCCGGTCGCCTGACCTCTATGGCAATATGATTGGCATGCAGGGAATTCACCGAAATCGAAACACCCTTTTCAACCGGCTGAGGGAGCTTTTCTTGAATCACAACCCCTTCTTGGGTCTCTATCTTTAGCAGGTATTCTTCTCCGGGAAGAGGCGAGAGGAAGAATCGCCCATAACCTTGGGGGCTGATCTCGATTTCCTGGATCAGTACTTGGCCTTGTATATCGGTCAATTGACATTTGCTCACCTGACTCCCACCTCCCTGACCTGGAAAAAATGCAAAGCCCACAGAGTTTCTTACCCCAGCGATAAGTTCGCTGCTTTCCGGGTTTATCTCGATCCGAGCCGGGGTATCGATGTTTGACCTTGCGGTCGATTGGAAGTTTTCGTCAACCACATAAATGTCCCTGAGGTACATGGCATTGCTTGAGAAATTCTTCATCCAATTGGTAAATGCCTTGATGTAGTATTTACCCGAACCTTGTTCTGCCGGGATTTCCAAGACCCCCTCAAACTTACCTTCCCGGGCATAGAAGAGTTTTTGGACGATTAAAGAGCCAAATTCATCATAGACTGCGCAATAAACATTGGTAGTCAAGACGGCCGGAAGACTGTTCAGCTTATCAAAAACATAACCGGCAAATTGAATGGGCTCATTTGGGTAAAAAACTCCTTTAGGGAGGTCCAGGTAGATTTCCTCCCTGGGATGTTCGAAATAGAGCTGATAGTCCTTATAGCGATCTTCACCTCGCCCATACTGGGCCAAGCCATTGGTGACCACCAGAAACAGGGCCACCAGAATAGGAGAGAGAGTGAGCAATTTCTTTTTTTCCATTCGATTCATAGCTAATCAATGGTTCATTAAATTTAACTAGAAATCAGAATATTAGATTGGCTTTTAAATAAACTTTAGTATAAGTAGCCATTGAATTATGGTGAACCAATCGACAATGAATCCTAGTGGAAGGATTTAGAGACTATGAGTGAAGCTGCGAAGAAGGGAGATTGATGCTCTTTTCTTGAATGGACATTACTTATTCTTAAATAACGTGCTCTAGCATGAGATTGGCTAGGAGCGAGAATTGATTAGGCTTAGATTGCACTAGGGTGGGGGACCCCAAAACCAAATACAACAAAAAAACCCACCTAAATTGGCGGGTTATTAATTATTCTCAGGGCTGAGGTTTAGACCGTACTACTTTATATTAATAGCCCCAATACCGGCCTCCCATAGCTTTTTGTTATAAGCAGGGACCTTGGAGTTTATCAAATTTTCGGCTGTTGCTCTTAGTGGAGTCCACTGAGCATCCAATTCCGCTTTCCGGTCTATGGACGCCTGGGTTACCTTGGGCAAGCTGCTGTTGGTCTGATTGAGCAGGAACAAATACTCTGCGGTGAACTTATTCTCAAAATTCTCCACATCGTCATAGGCCTGGGATCTGCGCTGCACCATTTGCTCGTCCCATTCCTTGATCTCTTTGATTAAGGCTTCTCCCTCGCTGACCAGAGCGGGATTTCTATCATCCGCCTTCAATTGCTTGATGACTTTTTTAATGTCCTTGGTAGCGGTACTCAACATATTGACCTTGTTGTGCATATCCGTGATATTGGTTTCCATCTGACCCATGATCTGGTCAAAGGCTTGATATTCGGCCATAGTGATGTCGTGATCCGGGTTCTGTTTAATGATAGCCTTGGTGGAATAGGAATTTCCGTCGTATTTGAGCGTCATCGTATAGGTGCCTGGGCTAACCCGGTGACCGCTAAAACTAGCTTCTATGTAGACATTGGGAACGCCGGGCACGATGGGATGCTGCATATTCCAGACAAATCGGTTCAGCCCTTTCTTCTTAGACAACCTTGGGGCTGGCGGTGCACCACCGCCGTTGTGAGGGATATAACTCTCATCCTTCTCGGAGGTATAAGTATTGATCAATTTCCCGTTGCTGTCATTAACCGTTAGTTCAACCGCTTTAGCCTCATCAATTTCCGGGAGGTCGTAATACAGCACGATACCGTTGGCAGGATTGACCCCTTCAAAGTTTTGGGTCCCGTCAAAGGAATCCACATTGCCATTCATGCGGCTACCCCAGCTGCCGTAAAGTAGTGGCTCGGGCTTGTAGAGTTTAACACCCTCATTAGCTGGATCATACTGAGACAACAAGGACAAATTATCGAGGATCCAGAATGAGCGACCAGAAGTTGCGACCACGAGGTCATTTCTGTGAACCATCAAATCTAAAATGGGCGTTACCGGCAAATTTCTTTGGAAAGGTTCCCAATTCGCACCATCGTCAAAAGAAATATAGATTCCCAACTCCGTTCCTGCATAGAGCAATCCCTTTTGGTTTTGATCTTCTCGTACCACTCGGGTATATGCTCCGTTGGGAATTCCTTTGTTAATGGCAGTCCAGGACTGCCCGTAATTGGAGCTTTTAAAGAGGGCAGGGGTGTAGTCTCCAAATTTGTACTTGGTGGTTGCGATATAGACCACAGCAGGATCATGGGGTGATACTTCGATGGCGTTGATCAAAGTCTCTCCCAGGTTCTTGGGAGTGATATTCTGCCAGTTTTCTCCATTGTCCCGGGTCACATGTACCAAACCATCGTCACTACCGGAATAGAAAACTCCTTGTTCATGAGGGGATTCTACCAAATAGCTCAGGGTACCATAATTCTCGGCACCAACCGCCTCCACCGTGTACGGTCCTCCACCTTTGCCTTGTTTGGAATCGATATCCCTTGTCAGGTCAGGGGAGAAATGACTCCAGGTCTTTCCGAGATCCGTAGATTTCAATACCAGCTGTGCCCCATGATAGATGGTGCTTGGCTCGTGTTGAGACCAGATAATAGGAGCATTCCAGTTGAAGAGGTACTTCATGTCCCTGGCGGCCTTACCCAAATACTGTATGGGTGCTGCCATGATCTTGGTGCTCACTTTATTCTCCATATCCAGGGCCTCTATGGTGCCTAGATAACTTCCTCCAACAACGACCTTGGGGTCGTCCTTATCAAAGGCTAAAAAAGCACTTTCGCCACCTGCAGACCAGGTCCAGTCACTTTGAGAAATGGACCATCCTTGGAGGTTGGCACTAGCAATGCGTACAGAGGAATTGTCTTGTTGACCGCCGTAGATGTTATAGGGCGTCAAGTTATCTACATTGATACGATAGAACTGAGCCGTTGGCATAATGTCCTGGGTAGACCAACTCTTACCGTAATTGTAAGTGATGGCCGCGCCTCCGTCATTGGCTATGACCATGTTCTTGGAGTTGCTTGGGTTGATCCACAGGTCGTGGTAATCCCCATGAGTTCCAGATAGTCTTTCCCAGCTTTTGCCACCGTCTTCCGATCGTAGGGCAGGGGCACTGAGCACATAGACCACTTGTTCATTTTGAGGGTCTGTAAATACCTCTGTATAGTACCAGGCACGCTGAGTAAGTCTGTTATCCCCACTAACCTGGGACCAGCTTTTACCGGCATTGTTGGACACATACAATCCGCTTTGGTCAGTTTGGCTATCACTTTCAATAAGCGCATATACCTTATTACTATTGCTTCGACAAACCGAAATGGCCAGTTTGCCCAATTCTTTCGGTAATCCGGTTTCCAATCTGGTCCATGTCTCCCCGGCATCCATTGATTTGAACAATCCGCTGCCTTCACCACCACTGATCACCTTCCAGGGGGTTCTTTGATGATGCCACAAGGCTGCGTATAAAATTTGTGGGTTGTTCATGTCCATAGAGAGCTCTGAAGCTCCAGACATATCATTCTCATACAAGGTCTTTTTCCAGGTCTTTCCGCCGTCCACAGACTTATAAACTCCCCGATCAGAGCTTCGGGCGGTGTATTTTCCTTGAGCTGCTACATAAACAATATCAGGATTGGTTGGATGGATCACTATTCTGGAGATCTGTTCGGTCTCCTTCAAGCCCATATATTCCCAGGACTTTCCGGCATCTGTGGATTTGTACACACCATCCCCATAAGAGGTCATCACCCCACGGATGGCGTGTTCTCCCATCCCGACATAGACGATGTTGGGATTGCTTTCTGAAGTAGCTACAGCACCAACAGTTCCAGTCTTAAAGAAACCATCACTGATGTTGTTCCAATGCTGACCAGCATCCTCTGTTTTCCATAATCCACCGCCGGTGGTTCCCATATAATAGGTCAGGGGGTTGTCCACAACTCCGGTTGCACTAACCGAGCGTCCACCGCGGTATGGGCCAATGTTCCTGTATTTGACAGAAGAAAAGTATTTATCGGCCTCCTGGGCCATCATCACTGCCGGTAGAAGCAGGAAAAGAAAGGAAAATTTAAATCTCATATTGTTGGTTTATGTGGTGTTCAATGAAGTCAATAATCTAATCCAAGAGCGTCTGCACCCCGTTCTCCAGCTGGTATAAGGTACCGATCTCATCCTCGCTTAGATTTCGGTTGTAAATGGAGAGGTCATCCATCAGCCCGATATATCCCAATCCCAAGTAGATATTGGATAGGGGATAGTCCCAGGTAAAGGGAGTATCAATATTGGTACGTGTACCTTGGAGTTCTCCGTTCAGGTAGAGAGAAGCCTCACCATTTTCTGTGTTGAGCCCTGAAAAGTTGATCAGGACATGGGTCCAAACGCCTTTGGCAAAGGGTGGGTTTGAAACTGGCGTTAGGCGTGCATTAAAGATGGGGTTCTCGTTATCCGGGCCTTCCGGGTTGGGGTTCCAGACGTCTCGATCCCCGATGGCTCCCAGTCTGAAATCCCGCGGGTTCTCCTTGGTAAAATCTACCCAGATGCCGGCATCGTTATAGCCGGAATCGGTGATCTGTATGGGATCACAATAACCGGGTTCCAGGTCGGTGGCCGGGTCCAGGCTCAGCCAAAAAGAGATGGCTGCACTCCAATTTTCGGTATTGTAGGTGATGTTGTTTTCGCTGGGATAGTAGATATAACCTGGGCTGCGCTCAGTAAAGACCAGGCCGGCTCCGTATTTTCCTTTTCCGTCTTCTCTGCGGATATCTGGTTTGTGCAATCCCACCTCGGCAGAATCCCTGGCTTGCCGGTTGGGAACCGTGTACATTCGTCCGTCACCTAAGGCAAAATCGGCATCTACCGAACTGTCAAAAGAGGCGTGGAGGGTAAGGGCTTCTTTTAGAGTGGTGAGGGTTGGGTTGGTTTCAGAAACTTCTTCGGTTACATCAGTTGTGGTTTTTTCTTGGTGGGCTTTTTGTTTGCAGGAGTATAAACAGGAAATTGTGAGAAAGATGAAAACAGTAGTTCGCATATTGTTTGATTGTAGTTGGACAAAAGAATTTGAATATACGGATAAAAGAGATTCAAATTGCCAGCGCGAATATCACGTCTGGGACTTATGGAAATCGCTCATATCCAAGCACGGTTGCCAACATGATTAAACCTTTTCATGAAAAAATAATCTATATGAAAGAAATATTAATGTTGCCTTGTTATGAAGATAAAATCATACTTAATCGTTACCGCGGTATTTTTGTTTGTTGCATGTAGTAAAGATGAACCATTTATACCGGACGACGGAATACCGGTCATTCAGGCTGAATCATATTACACTGTTTTAAAAGAGGAAAATATCACATATGCTGAAGGATTGAGTCACGATATGACAAGTACTTCCGCTTTTGCAATACCATTAAAATTAGACCTTTACTATCCTGATAACAATTCTGTCAATAGACCCATTTTTATGTTTATCCACGGTGGTGGATTTACGGGTGGAACAAAAACTAAACCTGAAATTGTAGAGATGGCAAATTTCTATGCATCAAGAGGGTGGGTGTTTGTTTCTATCGATTATAGAACAACCGAGGAATTAGGGACAATACAAGGAATGACTCAAGAAGAAGTATTGGCGTATTATCGAGGAATTGCGCCTCGAGAATGGATTGTTACTGCCCTTCAGGGAGCTGAGAACTCAGATCAGGTTGGGCAAGCTACAGCCATGTATCTCGCACAAAGAGATGCAAAAGCCGCGCTTCGCTGGATTGTGGCGAACTCGAAGACTTATAACATAAATACAGATTTTATTACGGTGGGTGGAGCCTCGGCAGGAGCAATAACTACAATCGCGTTAGGAATTTCAAATCAAAAAGATTTTAGAGACGAAATTACCATTAGCGATGACCCAACACTCTCTACTACAAACCTAAACGAATCTTATGTGGTGAGAAGTATGGTTTATTTCTGGGGGTCAAACATAAAATTAGATGTTTTCGAATTAGTTTATGAATTGAATCAATATGACAGATATGACCGTAATGATCCTGAATTATTCATGGGACATGGTACGGCAGAGGACCCTGTTACGCCTTATGAAGAAGCCCTTGAGTTAAAGGGCATTTACGACTCCTTGGGTATTTACAGTAAACTAGTCACCTTATTGAAGCCAAATGGGGACCCTGCAGGACATGGCGCTTGGAATGCAATAGTCGACGGCAAAGGCCTTTCGGAATTAACGTTAGATTTTCTAATTGACAGGCAAAAATTAAACCTAGAATAAAACTATAGATTAGAAGTCGGTTGAAATCTTTTGATGATCATACACCGAACAGAACGAGTTCCTCGAAAAATAATCACATGTACGGGAATTGCTGGAAATGCCCATAAGGTAGGTTCAGGAATCATCGAAGTGATAGAGTTTTGTCTTCGCAATTCCTTGTACATAATATCGGTGCCTAGTGGTGGTCTGTAATATTGCGGTAAATCCCTTTTACATAATTACGGTATCGTTTGCCCCATAAAGTCGTTTGGGCTAGATCTGAGTTATAGCTTTTTTTATTCCGCAATTCCCTTGTACATAATTTCGGTGCCGATATAGTTCGCTTACGCGAAGCTATATCTGATATTATGTACAATACCTTCGGTATACGGGAATTGCTATATTTGCCCCATAATTTATATTATGTAAAATAGAAAGTATTCTAGGGAATGTAGCTAATCCCCTGTTTGGGGTTGATAGTAATACAGTATTGCTGCTGATTGGCCATCCCCTTCTACAGTTATATCGTATTGAATAACCTGCCCTGGGTAAATGAATTCTCCAGAGACAACATCATAATCTTGAGGATTCAGAACCGTTATTTGTTTCCTGGCGATAAGCAGATCTCCTTTGGATGGCCATTCGATATTCTCGCCGTCTTGTTTGTTGACGATATATCGGTCTTCGAAATAAAATGCGAGCTTGTAGAAGTTTCCCTGCAGCTCTTCCTTGTTTATGATCACCAGGCCTGGTTCCTTCAAATTATTTTGAACCTGCTGAACGGCATCGTCCAGGTGTAATTCCTCATTCTTATAATTGGCAATGTAGCTCACATAATCATCAACTGTGCTCTTGTCGTCCAGTTTACGCCATACACTATCGTCCACAAATTCTTAGGATGTATCGTCTGTCCTTCCTTCCTGAATTGGCCAGAGTTGCCAGGCTAACATGGTAATTAGGATTATTACTGTCAATAAAACTAATTTCTTAGTTAAAGATGCTATGCCTTGATTTCTCTCGACAGCTCCGATTGTGGAATTTGCATCATGACTATTGGTGATATCCTGGTACAACCTGCTCACACCCTTGTCAAAATCCAGTGTCAGGTCGATATAATGCATTCGGGCCATGGCCAATGGCAGCTGGCAGGATTCTATCAATACCGGGTTCACGATGGTTCCGTTCTGCTGAGCAAAGAACAGCTCGTTCTTTACATAGTCCGAGGCCACCGAGGTCTTGGAAAGGAACATGACCATATTATCGGCTTCAATGATCTGTTTTTCAAGGACTTCATCCCAGTCCGTTCCTGTATTGATCTGAGCATCAAACCATACATCCAGCCCTTTATTTCGAAGGGCCTCCACTACCCTGATCACCGTTTCCTGGTCGTCGCGGGAATAGCTGATAAAGACTTTCTTGTTTTCCAATGGGCTGCTTTTACAAAAGAAGCCACATCCGTCTCCGAATGTGGCCTCTTGGTTTGGTTGCTAGTTGTGGGATCAGTTTTGGAGATATTCTGAAAAGTAATCCATCATCTCCTCTTTCAGGTCGTAATGCATTTTGATGTACTGACGCATATCGTCCTTTAATGAAGTCTGTTCATTCCTTAACCGACCATCAATGGATTCGTTATAATCGGCCAGGTGTATGTTTCTGAGTTTAGCCTTGCAGCGGTGTTTTAATTTGGCGATCGCCGATTTCTCGATCATGATACGGTTTTGAAAGTTTTCCAGTGATTTTCGGGCCCCTTGTCCGAACTCTCGGCTGGCCACCTCTTCCAGTTTCTCCTGGAAGGTATCCATCTCGTCAAAATGAAACCGGAGTTCTCTCCTCCAGGTTTCTAGGTTGAACTTTAAATCGCTCAAATAGCGCACTTTTGTCTGCATAGTAAACTCGATTAATTTGTAGTTGCGTGATCTTTAATTAGTTTTTCTTGCACACTGTCCGGCACCAGTTCGAAGCTGTTGAACTCAGAACTAAAGGTGGCCCTTCCCTGGGTCAATGAGCGTAATTGGGTAGAATACCCATACAACTCGGCCAGTGGTGTGGTGCATTTCAAAATTTGGAAATGCTTATTGCTTTCTATTCCTTGAATGATAGACCTCCTTCCCTGCAGATCGGTCATCACATTACCTACCATTTCTTCTGGAACCCGAACCACCAATTCCTGAACAGGCTCCAATAGTTTTGGTCGGGCATTCATAAAGGCTTCCTTAAAAGCATGTGCCCCCGCTATTTTAAAGGAAATGTCATTAGAGTCAACGGAATGCATCTTGCCATCGTATACCATTACCCGTACATCTCTTACGTAGCTGTGGGTCAACGGTCCATCTTCCATAACCTCCAAAATCCCTTTCATGATACTGGGCAAATATCGCTGGTCAATTACACCACCGACGATGCAGTTGTAGAAGATCAGCTTTCCTCCCCAGGAAAGTTCTACTTCCTCTTTCCCTCTGACGTTAAAGCCTTCTGGCTCTGGCATGCCCTCGTACCACGGCTCGATCTTTAGGTGGACCTCACCAAACTGACCAGCACCCCCGGATTGTTTCTTATGCCTGTAGCTGGACGAAGAAGAACGCTGTATGGTCTCCCTGTAGGCGATCTTAGGCCGCTCAAATCGGGCCTCGACACCATAAATGTTCTTTAATGCCCAGTTGATGGTGGCCAGGTGCAATTCACCCTGGCAGCCTACCAGCATTTGCTTTAATTCAGACGAATATTTAACGACCACCGTTGGATCCTGGCTGTGGATCTTTTTCAAGGCATCACTTAGTTTTTCCTCGTCATTCTTATTCTCTGCAAATACGGCTTTCATAATCCTGGGTGCAGGATATTGTATGGGCTTGATCACGATTGGTTTATGCGGGATATGCAGTGTATCGTTGGTTTCTGTGAACTTCAGCTTAATGGTCGCACCAATATCCCCAACGGTCAATTTATTGACAGGCGTTCTGTTCTTCCCATCCATGATAAAGAGTTGGTTGAGGGTCTCCATCTTACCCGTTCTGGAATTCTCCAGTTTATCATTGGCATTAACTTCTCCGGATTTCACCTTAAAGAAAGTGATCTGTCCTACATTGGGTTCGTATACCGTTTTGAACACGAATAAAGCGGTAGGCGCACCAGGGATTCGTTCCAGGTTTTGTCCGTCCACGGTCTGTTCCGGTTTTAGATCCGCAGCGGAAGGAGCAACATTGTCGATAAAGCCCATCAGGCGACCGCTTCCCATGTCGTTGAGTGCAGACAAACAAAAAACCGGAAACAACTCATGATTGAGCATTCCGGCTTTAATTCCCTGTCTCATCTCGTCCTCGTTCAGGGTGCCTTTGTCGAAGTACAGCTCCATCAGCTCTTCGTCGTTCTCGGCGGCTTTTTCAACCAACTCGTTATGCAGCATGTCCGCCATATCCTTTTGGTCTTCAGGGATCTCCAGTTTTTCCGGCTTCCCTCCTTCCGGTCCAAACTTATAGACCTTCATTTTGAGTACATCCAGTATACATTGTGCGCCATCAATGATGAGCGGATACTGGATCTGAACAGCACTATTACCTACCAATTCCTTTATACTGGCCAGGCTTTGCTCGAAATTCCCGGCGGGATGATCGATCTGATTGATCACAAATAGTGTGGGCTTGCGGTATTTATCGATGTAGTTCCAGACGATCTCCGTGCCCACCTCTACTCCACCGTGTTGGTTGTTCAAAACCATCACCACGGAATCGGCCACCCGTATGGAAGAAATGATCTCCCCAATAAAGTCGTCCAGCCCTGGGGTGTCTATGATGTTGATCTTATAATTTCTCCACTCGGTATGCAAAGGGGTTGCGAAGACGGAAGCTTCTCTGTCGTGCTCCACTTCGTGATAGTCGGAGACGGTATTCTTATTCTCAACTGTTCCACGTCTGTTGATCAGACCAGCTTCGAACAGCATGGTTTCGGCCAGGGTTGTTTTTCCGCTATTGTGTGCCCCGACGAAAACGACATTCTTTATGTGCTTATCATCGTATATCTTCATAAATCTGTATTAGATTCAAGGGTTTAACTCACATTCATACCAGTGATCAGATGCCTTTGGCAGGACTGTAATCGGTAGATGCTGATGTACTTCCGGTGAGTATTCACCAGTTGTGATCAAACTAAATGGGGGCGTTTTGTTCAGGGAACCGCGATAGGTTCGGTAATACTGTTTTAAAGTTAAGAAATTGTTTAATAATTTCTTAATCTATTGAAAAATCTTCTGTAAAAATCTTTGAATTTTAAAAGAGTCGCAGTTCGTGGCCGTGGGATTTTTTGTCCTCGACATAACTATAACAGAGGTCTCTGTGAAGGGTCGAATTCCAGCTATACCCCTGAAATTGACTATATTTATGATAAACCAATAAGCAAACATCATGTTTTATTTAGATCCGAACGACGAGTTCGATGGCCGGAAGAATTTGAAAGCAACGAAGAATTTGAAGGTCAGGAAGAGGAATTCGACCCAAGAATGGGGATAGATGATCCTCTATCCAAAACCGGTGGAACAATCGATCCCAGAGGAGGTAATGGTTGATTTACTGCAGTAGCGCGCACCAGTAAGACCTAAAACCACAGCTATGCTCCGAATCACTCTTATTGCTTCATTTCTCTGTTTATCAGCCGCTAAGGCCCAATCGACCCAGGTCGATAATGACAGGGCCAAGGTGTCCTTTGTCTTTTTAGATGGAGATGTAGAAGGAAGTATTTCCGGATTTGTCTTCAATGGACGGATCGATACAAATGACCTTACCCTTTCCGAGATCAAAGGTTCCGTAGAGACCAAATCCCTAGACACGAATAATTGGCTTAGGAGCAGACACCTGCGTTCCAAGAAATATTTTGCAGTTAAGGATTATCCACGTCTGCAATTTGTCGGTGAATCGATAGAAAGGGGAATACACGGTTATACACTCACCGGACAGTTGACTATCAAAGGAATAACAAATGAGGTCTCTCTGGACCTCAGACAAGAGGTAGATGAGCTGACCGTTTCTGGTATGATCAATACCCAGGATTTCGATATTGATATCCACGATGAAGTAGATAGGAACCGAGTAAAATTTACGGTTGTCTTGCCTCTTACAGGAAACTAACCCTACTGGGGCTCTTCTTCCTTTTTCATTTTCGCCCTCAGAATTCCGGCTCGCACCAAAAGTACAACCCCACTTAAGGCTGACCCAATACCTGCCGTTCCACCAAATACCCACTGAGGCCAATCCACTTGCTGATGCTTCCAGTGACCGGCTTCTATGGCCAGGGCCAAACCGGAACCAAACAAAAAGGCGCCAATGGCGCCATTGATCCACCACTTGGTCCGGGTGGACATATTTCGATTTCCAGACATGGGTTATTTCTCTGATTTAGCTGGCTTTCCGTCTTTAGGATTGATCACCAGTGAACCATCGTCGCCTATGCGATATTTGTCCTTTTTGATGACACTTCTAAAGTTGGAAGAGCGCCTATACCGATCTTGAAAATCGGCATGTTTTTTTTGCGGAGACTTGGATTCTGACATAGTAATTGACTAAAAAATGAGAACCTAAATTTCAGAAAAGGGGATATCGAAGTTATAAAATATTTGATAATTAGGTACTTATTTAACAGCTTCGAGCCAATTTTCACACCGATTTATGCTCAGCGAAATATTTGTAAATTGGCCTCTTCACTAATCCAAGACTATCATTTTGACACCCAACCAACCTATCCCTGATTGCGCTGATCGCAAGAGAAAATCATACAATAGAACACTACAACTTTGCCTGAGCGTCATGCTTGTATGCCTTTTATTCTCTTGTCAAAACCAAACTAAAAGCGACCAAAGCTCAGAAGTTATTGAAGAAGAAGACAAAGGCATTGCAGTGACGGAAGCCAGCCTGAAGTTTCAATGGAAGGCTGAACTGGGCGAGGGTGCAATATGGGATCATAAGAACGGCCGTTTGTTTTGGGTAGACATCCTGAAAAGAGAAGTCCATGTCCTAGATCCAGAATCTAAGGAACTCAGCTCCTTCCCTACTCCTTCCCGGGTGGGAACTGTGGTGCCAGAAACGGACTCCACAGCGGTAATCGCATTGGAGGATGGTATGTATCGGCTCGATCTTTACAATAAACAGGTAAAACTTTTCACTTCCCTGGAAACTGAAATGGACGAGAACAGGTTCAATGACGGTAAGTGTGACCCCATGGGTAATCTCTGGGTTGGATCCATGAACCTGGCCGAAACCGAGGCAACTGGAAAGCTCTACAAAGTTAGTCCCGGCGGCAAGACAGAGATTATGTTCTCCCCGGTGACTATTTCCAATGGCATTGTTTGGTCTTCGGATGGTGGCACCATGTACTATATAGATACTCCTTCTGCGAGCATCCGCGCTTTTGATTTTGACCTGGAGACGGCGAGCATTTCCAACGAACGGGTGGCTGTTAAAGTACCGCAGACCCTGGGTTACCCAGATGGTATGACCATAGATTCTGAAGACAAATTGTGGGTCGGGATGTGGAATGGCAATGCGGTGCTCAGGTTTGATCCGGAATCAGGAGAAGTGATCGGTAAGATCAATGTGCCTGCCCACAACGTTACTGCCTGCGCTTTTGGAGGTCCTGAATTGGATAAATTGTATATCACAACTGCGCGCGTGGACATGAGCCCCGAAGAGTTGGAAGCTTTTCCCTGGCCGGATCCATCTTTGTTGCTGAACCTGGAGTAAAAGGTGTTAAAAGCAGTTATTTTGGAGAACAGTAGTCCAATGCATCCGATCGTCATAATGGGTGTGAGTGGCTGTGGTAAGACCACAGTGGGACAACTGGTTTCACGAATTCTCTCCATCCCATTTTTCGATGCAGACGATTTTCATCCAGAAGCCAATAAGCAAAAAATGGCTTCTGGAACACCGCTGAATGACCAGGATCGAGCCCCTTGGTTAGAAGATCTTTCTGATCTACTGGCCAAGAATAAAGGTGGAATGGTCCTGGCCTGTTCCGCACTCAAAGAGGATTACCGCCAAATTTTGTCAGCGGGAATAACCTTGAACTGGATCATACTTCATACAGAATTTGAGGTCATTGCTGAGCGACTAAACATACGTCAGGATCATTTTTTTGATCCGTCTTTGTTGCAATCTCAATTCGATACCCTGGAATCCCCAGATTACGGTCTACAACTCGATGCGAGCCAAGATCCCAAGATACTGGCCTCTCAGGTTGCAGCAGCTTGTAATCACATGGGAATTTCAGATTTTGGACTAATTGGCTTGGGTGTTATGGGTAGCAATCTCGCCCTAAACCTGATCGATCAGGGAATACAGCTTTCGGTTTATAATCGCTTCAGTACCGATGAAGCTATGGTGGTTCCCAACTTTTTAAAAGATCAATCCCTGAGCCAAGTCTTAGGTTTTAATCAGCTTGAATCTTTTGTTCGCTCCCTTCGAACTCCCAGGAAAATATTGATCATGGTGCCTGCTGGAAAGGCGATAGATTCTGTGTTAGAAGCCATCACCCCTCTGCTCCAGCCAGGAGATGCCTTGATCGATGGTGGGAATGCACACTATAAAGAAACCAGCAGAAGAGCTCAACTAATGCAGGGCAAGTCCATTGCCTGGATGGGTTGTGGCGTATCCGGAGGACGTGAGGGAGCCCGTAAGGGACCCTCCTTGATGTTGGGAGGGGATGCAGGAAGTGCTCCTGGTATATTAAAAATATTAGCTCAAATAGCGGCTATAGATAAAGCGGGCGCGCCCTGTATCAGCTTTCTGGGCGAAGGTGGAGCGGGTCACTTTGTAAAGATGGTACACAATGGGATGGAATATGCCGAAATGCAACTCTTAGCCGAAGTGTTCGATCTGTTACGGCCTTCATTGTCTTATGTGGAGATCGAAGCCTTATTCACCAAATGGAATTCTGGGGATAGTCAAAGCTATTTGTTGGGTATTACGTCAGACATACTCCGGACTAACTCTGGAAATGGCTACGAATTGGACCGAATAGTGGATGTTGCAGGTTCGAAAGGAACCGGGACCTGGTCTGCAGCTGCAGCTTTGGAATTAGGTATACCCGCCACCTTATTATCTTCCGCGGTTTATGCCCGGGCTATTTCCACCTTTCAGGACAGCAGAAGGTCTGCAGAGGTCAGCAAGCAAGATCTGGTCAAATGGGATGAAGAAACCCTGGAACAGCTGCATAGCGCTTATAGTTTTGTTAGGTTGATCAATCATATTCAAGGTTTTCAGCTTATTAATGAAGCTTGCGAGCAGTTCCAATGGACGGCGGACTTATCCGAGATCGCCAGAATATGGACAGAGGGCTGCATCATTAAGTCTAAGTTGATGGAAGCATGCCAAGGCTGGTTAGCGGAGACCTCAGAACTTGTGAGCAACCCGAGAATAAGACAAGAACTGAGCAATTGGGAGCCTGATGTGGCCCAATGCTGTCAATGGGGGCTACAACAGCGAACCCCTCTTTCTGTCATCAACGGTGCATTTAACTGGTGGCTGGCTATGAATCAAGCTGATTCCCCGGCTAAATTGATACAGGCGCAACGAGATTATTTCGGCCAACATGGATATTTCCGTACCGATGATCCACAGCGGAAGGTCAGCTTTAAATGGGAACGAACTAATGGACATTAATTTACTTTTTGCCATAGGTGCTGGTATCGCGGTATTGCTGGCGCTGATACTTGTATTTAGGCTTCAGGCCTTTATCGCATTACTGATATCATGTATAGTGGTGGGGATACTCGCGGGAATGCCCCGGTCGAAATCATACAAACCATTCAAGAAGGAATGGGCAATACCTTAGGGTTTGTAGCCGTAGTTGTTGGTTTGGGTGCCATGTTTGGCGCCATCCTGGAACACTCCGGTGGAGCCCAGGCACTGGCAAGACACTTGCTGGCAAAATCTGGGAAGGGTAAAACGTCCTGGGCATTGGTTTTCACTGGATTCCTGGTGGCTATACCGGTCTTTTTTGATGTGGGTTTTATTATCCTGGTTCCTATCATATACTCCCTACAACGCAGCACCGGTAAGTCCTTGTTGCTTTATGGAATACCGCTATTGTCGGGATTGGCCATAACTCACGCTTTTATTCCTCCCACTCCCGGTCCAGTAGCCGTAGCAGATATCATAAATGCCGATCTGGGTTGGGTCATACTGATGGGTTTCCTGGTAGGGATACCGACCGCAGTGGTTGCAGGACCACTTTTTGGAAAATATATTGCCAAACGCATCTTCGTAGAGGCACCTGCCTTGGATGAGGATACTGATCAGTCTCAAGTTGCGCCACCGTCTGTTACTTCAATCTTCCTGATCATCGGCTTGCCCATTGTATTGATCGTGCTAAATACTGTTCTGAACAGTGACCTGGTTCCAGATTCCGCTTGGCTAGCCCTTATGGGAGAGTGGATGAAATTAGTAGGCCATCCGTTCACAGCTTTAATACTGGCTAACCTGGTTGCCTGGTATTTTCTGGGTATCAGGAAGGGATTTAGCCGGGTTCAACTTTTGGATATAACCACCAAATCGCTTGCTCCTGCAGGAGTGATCATTCTCCTGACTGGAGCAGGAGGTGCTTTTAAACAAGTACTGACCAATACAGGAGCCGGTGCCATGTTGGCTGAGTATTTCACTGAAATGGGCTTAGGACCTCTGGTATTCGGATTCATTGTTGCCGCCCTGGTCAGGATCTTACAAGGTTCGGCCACGGTTGCCATGATCACGGCCGCCGGTATGACCGCACCACTGCTTGGCGATTCCTACTCCCCTATCCAGCTTGCTTTAACCGTGATCTCCATTGCTTCCGGAGCCTCTATTTTGTCGCATGTTAACGATAGTGGATTCTGGCTGGTTTCCAAGTATTTGGGGCTGTCGGAGACTCAGACTTTCCGTTCGTGGACGGTGATGACCACCCTTTTGGCCCTTACCGGTTTTACCGTAGCTGGTCTAATTTTCATGTTCGTTTAGAGGCGGTAGTAGCGGCATTTGAGATAGGCTCCTTCAGGAAAACCTATGGGATGGTCCTGGTCGTGATAGGTCGTTTCCAGAACCTTAAATTTTCGATCCATTTCGCGAAACGAATGTTCACAGCGGTCAAAAAAAGACTGTGCAGTGACTCGAGAAGAACAACTGGCCAGGACAAGCATACCACCATCTTTTGTCAATTGCTCGCCTAATCTTGCCAGACGACCATATTGCTTTAATGCAAGCTTCACTTGTGAAGCCTGGCCGGCAAAACTGGGTGGATCGATGACCACCAGGTCAAATTGTTCTCCCTTTTGGACCATGTCCGAGAGTAACTGGAAAGCATCTCCCTGATGTATAAAATGAGTGCCTTTGTGATCATTCAATCCAGCATTGTCTTGGGCTAACTGAAGAGCCTGTGCACTCACATCCAGGCTGTGAACCTCTGCAGCTCCGCCGTGTAGAGCATGAATGGAAAATCCACCGGCATAGCTAAAAACATCCAGAACACGTTTATCCCGGCTCAAATCCCCAACTCGCTTCCTATTTTGCCGATGGTCTAGGAAGAAGCCTGTTTTATGTCCTTTGATCAAGTTAGCCTGGAATTTTACGCCGTGTTCCCTGAAAAGCACCTCAGGGTTTTCTAGTTCACCGTAAAGAAGATCCCCATCCTTAAAATTAAAGCCGTTGCCTTCTGCTACCTTGCGACCAAGACGTCCCACTATGGCTCTGGGTGATAACTGCTCCGCAAGCACCTGGATAAGCATTTCCAGGTATGGGACCCAGATCTCGGAATATATTTTCACAACCAGTACATCATTGTAACGATCCAGGATGATGGCTGGAAAACCATCATTCTCTCCAAAGATCACCCGGTAAGCCGTCACATCCAGTTCCGTCAATGGTCTTCTGACAGCCATTGCACGGAGTAATTTCTCTTGAAAGAAGTCTGGGTTGATCTGTATCGGACCCCCTCGATGGATGATCTTGATCCTGATCACCGAATCAGGGTCGAATAAACCGATACCTATCAGTTTATTGGTGCGATTATCAAAGATCACGCAGAGATCTCCTGCTTTTCCCGCTTCGCTGATCTTAGCGATCCCTTGATCGAATATCCAGGGGTGCCCTTTAATGAGTTGTGTTTGTGCGGCAGGTTTCAGTTTTACCGCCAGCCGTTTGGTAGGAGTTCCCTCAGAAAGATTCCCCATCTGTTCAATCGGCTTTTTTCCAGATGATATCCACAGCGTCCTGAACCGTTCTCAAGTTCTCCATATCATCGTTAGTCAGTTCGATGTCAAAGGCATCCTCCACATCCAGGACGATGTCGACCAAATGGGCAGAATTGATGTTCAGCTCGCCGGTTAGGTCGGCCTCTGGGCTTATTTCATCAACGCTGACATCTTCTGGCAAGTATTGTTCTATGATGGGCTTGAGTGTTTTATAGATGGAGTCTGGGGTCATTGATCGGAAATTTTCCTAAAGATAACCACAGCGTTGACATCACCAAAACCAAAACTGGCCTTAATGACCGTATTTATAGGCGCATCCACTGCTTGTAATGGCACTCGGTCCCGATGTATTAGTTGAGCGATCTGGGGGTGGAGATCTTCGCAGTTCAGGTTTGGGGCGATAAAATCGTGTTTTAATTGTAAAATGGATGCAACGATTTCCATACTCCCGCTGGCTGCCAGGCCATGCCCGACCATACTTTTCAGGGAATTGATCCAGGGAAAATCTTTACCTCTTCTTCCAAGGGCGGAGGACCAATTTGCAATTTCGTCCGGATCCTTGATCGTCGCGGTGAGATGCCCATTGATCAGGTCGATCTCATCGGGAGATATACCAGCTACCTGGATCGCTTCTGAAATGCAACGTTGTATGGCTTCGGAATTGGGAGCAGTCATACTACCACCTTGGCGCTGGCCTCCACTGTTTACTGATCCTCCCAGGACCTCCGCATAGATAGTCGCTCCCCGCTCCAGGGCAGAATCCAGGCTTTCCAACAAGAGGGCTCCAGCCCCACTGGATGGCACAAAACCGCTGGCCGTTTCGCTCATGGGCCTGGATGCTTGTTCCGGTTCATGATTGTGTTTATAGGTGGTTACTCGCATGGCGTCGAAACCACCCCAGACATAGGGTCCGTGATCTGAGCAACTTCCACATAGCATCTGTTTTGCTTTTCCCGACCGGATACGTTCAAAGCCCATCCAGACCGCTTCGGTCCCAGTAGCACAGGCTGAGCTGTTGGTGGTGATCCAGTTGGCTGCCGCAGTGCGTCCACTTAAGAAGGCACTGATCCCGCTGGCCATGGTTTGTGAAACGGTGCTACTCCCCAATCTTCGCACCTTTCCTTCGTCCAATTTGTAGATCGCTTCTCTAAACTTCTCCACG
This sequence comes from Aureitalea marina, assembly GCF_002943755.1. Taxonomy (NCBI): domain Bacteria; kingdom Pseudomonadati; phylum Bacteroidota; class Flavobacteriia; order Flavobacteriales; family Flavobacteriaceae; genus Aureitalea; species Aureitalea marina. The sequence continues at coordinate 1,184,999 of NZ_MQUB01000001.1, read as the reverse complement.
CCCGAAGTTCCTGTTCCAAATACAATACCCAAGTCGTAATTGGGAGAGGATTGATTATCCGGCAGTTTGATCCCGGCATCCTCTACCGCTTCTAAACCAGCTATTAGCCCGTAGAGAATTCCGCTGCTATTCATGTGCTTTTGCTCTGCCTTACTCAGGTATTCGGATCTCATTTCTTCGGTTACAGGGGTATTCCGCCTAACTGACAAGAGAAATTAAGCTCATCCAACTCGGGCCAATGTGCGATACCAGATTTTCCTTTTTTCAAGGCCAAAAGGAAGTCCTCAATTCCCACGGCATTGGGAGCTACAATGCCCATTCCTGTTATGACCACCCGTTTACTCACCTATCTTATTTACGATCATTCCACTCAGGGTTGCCTTACACAGCAGTTCTCCGGATTCATTGTACATCCTGGCTTTGGTCTTGAGTTTATTGAACCTGAAATATTCAACCTCGCCGGTCACTTCGACTTGCGTTCCTGGGGCAACAGGTAAAAGGAACTGTACGTCACTCTCACTCAAAGCAAAAGCCGTTCCTGCAGTATTATCCGAGCTGTTCAATAAGTACATGCCTTGGCAGACCAATGTGACCTGGGCCATACATTCAGTCAGTATCACTCCCGGCGTTACGGGATTATCAGGAAAGTGGTCCCGGTAAAAGCTCAAGTGAGGATCGAAATGATATTGAGCCCTGATGGAATGCTCATCGACCTCCAGAATTTGGTCTACAAAACAGAAACCCCGGCCATAGGGCAATTCTCGGACGATTTTTTCTTCTAGATTCATTACCTCAAGGATTCACCTCCATCTGCTTTTATGATGGCTCCATTGATCCAATCGGCCTCTGGCCTGCTCAAGAGGTAAACTACCTTGGCAATGTCCTGAGGAGTGGTCAGCCTCCCAAAGGGGTTCCGTTTTTCGGCCATATAGGCCATCTTCTCGTTATTCGGGATCATCTGAAAAGAAGGTGTCAGGGTAACACCTGCTTGAATGGCATTGGTTGATATCCCCAGACCTGCATATTCTACGGCCATTTGCCTGATCAGGGCTTCCAATACGCCTTTAGCGGCAGAAACCGCGCCATAAGCAGGCCAGGTTCGTTGATTTCCTTCACTGGTAAAGGCAATAATTCGGGCAGGATTGGAAAATTTGTCGGATGAAATCAACTCCTGGGCCCAATCCAGCAAACTTCCACCCATGGCATTAGTGGTCAAGGACAGGTCCTGGCTACTAAGTCGTTGGTCCCGATCTCCCTTTAAGGGTTTAAGATTACCTTTAGCCAGGCTGTGAAGAAGTAAGTACACTTGGTTCGAACCAATTTCATCGAGCACCTTTTGCCTCGAGTCTAACTTTAAAGCGTCCGTATTAATAGTTTTAAATTCAACGTGTTGTGATCGGATTAACTCCCAATTTTTTTCAATTTGGGCCAGATCTGAACGCCGGTCCCGATGAACAACACAAATGTTCATTCCATGGGAGGCCAGTTTTATTGCAGATGCTAATCCAAGGCCACTACTCCCTCCAAGAATGACAGCCCATTTATTTTCAAATTCGCGACTCATTAAAATTCAATTAGTATGCGCTGGGCCGAGAAGCCCGGTCCGAAACTCAGCATCAACCCGTACTCTCCAGCGGCTATATCTTTATTCAGGAATCGTTCCAACACGTACAGTACAGTTACGCTGCTCATATTACCATACAATTTAAGAACTTCCCGAGTATCATTGATCTCTTTTCCCATAGCTCCAAATAGCTCCTCCACCGTCTGTACGATCTTGCGCCCACCTGGATGGAAGATCAAATGATCCACCTGCTCCATCTGCAGACCATTATCCTCCAAAAACGGATGAATGATCTTGGGGAAATGACTGGCGATCTGCTCGGGCACTGTCTTGTCCAAGATCATTTGTAGCCCCGTATTGACCAGTTTAAAACCCATCATATGGGCCGCGTTGTAAAAATGATACATGGCCTGGTCCTTTATTTGTGGACCCTGATCTTCTTCTCGGGAAGACATCAGCACAGCAGCGGCACCATCACCAAATATGGCCGCACTGACCATATTCACCATAGAGAAATCCTCCAATTGAAAGGTAGCTGTGGGCGACTCCAGTGCAAGGACTATAGCCCGCTTTCCGGGATTGGCCTCCAAGAACTCTTTGGCGTAGATCATTCCGGATATTCCAGCGGCACACCCCATTTCTGTTACCGGTAGCCGGACTATGTCCTGTCTCATCTCAAATTCGTTAATCAGGTAGGCATCGATGGAAGGGATCATAATCCCAGTACAACTGACCGTAATGATATAGTCCAGATCTGTGGCCTGCCAATTGGATTGTTCTAAGGCCTTTTTAACCGCACCACCTCCCAATTGCTTCATGCCGGCTACATAGAAATCGTTGCGCTCTTCCAGGGTATAAGGATGGAATACCTGGTGGGCATCCATAATGGAATAGCGCCGATCTACACCAGCTCCCTCGAATATCTTCAGGATCTTCCGCCTGAACCGATCCGGCTGATCCTTTAACCAAAGCTCCACCCAGGGTAGTATCTCTGCGGTACTTCTTGTGAATTTCGGCAATTGCTTGGCTACTGAAATGATCTTAACCGCCATTATCTATTGTTTTGATTTGAGGGTTGAATGGTCCATTGCCATCTGTATGCCCATTTACGGGAGATGGAATGGTTACCGATTACTTTAGTCGAGATTTGATCCAATTCGTTTCGGGTAAATGCCCTGGCAACAGAAACTTGTCCGTCATGTCTGGCAATTTTTGATCGCAGCATGATGGGGGAAATTAGTTTGAAGAGATTAAGGGCCATTTTGTTTCGCTCCAGGTCACTGATAACTATTCCCATTTGACAATGCTGCATTATTATTCCCAGTAGACGAATGATATCTTCAGTAGGAAAGTGATGCAAGAAGAGGCTGCATACTGCAATATCCATTGAGGGCCATTCCAGGGTTTCATTGAAGACATCCAATGAACGGAATTCCAAATTGTCGAAGCTAGCTGAGCGTTCTTTAGCCAACTGCAGGATATGGGGATTGGCATCCAGACCAATACCCTGAAAAGGTATTTTTCGTTGTTTAGCCCATTTACTACAGTGTCTTAATAATTCGCCATCACCGCACCCAAGATCGACCACCATGAGCGGATCGGATAGTTTCCGGCTTCCTATCAATTCTTTTATTCCGGAGATGACGGTCCTGTTTCCGCCTAGGTATTGATTCACCCTGGCCAGGTCATCTAAAAGAGTGAAGAGTTCGTTGCCTTGTAGCTGAAAATCATCCATGATCTCAGATTGGCTGGAACGCTTGTCTGGGTGGAATTCGATCATGCTACTATCACCTCCCCATGTGTTTTTCGGACCACGGCAGGCACAAGACCCGGAATTTTTCGGGCCAATTTGATCGCTAATTGATTTGTTTGAGGATTGAGAAGAAGGCGTTGCAGGTATCTACCTGCTCTCAGACGATTGCCAAAGGCTCTCTTCCAGGAAACCCCATAGGCCCGATGAAGATCCGTACCAGCCAGACCTTCATGTACAAGGTCTGCCAGTATCTTACTGCTATGTATGGCCATGGCCATGCCGTTGCCACAGAGCGGATGAATAAGACCAGCGCTGTCTCCTATCATTGGTATTCCCTTCACCACAGGTTCTTTGGCTTGAAAACTGATCTGGGCTATGGTCATGGGTTTATCAAATACGGGCTTGGCTTCGTCTAAGAACCGTTTAAGTTCCTCATTTTGTCCCATTATCTCATTCTGGAAATGATCAGTACTGCCGAAGGCCTTAAAGACTGAGTAATTGACCAAATAACAGGCATTGACAATCCCCTCTTCCACTTTGGATATACCACAATAACCACCTTTAAAATGATGCAGATCCACACGGTTCGATGGATGATCAAATAGGTAGTGCCCCTTCACTCCCAACCATGGGGAATGTTGACCAATGAAGTTTCGCTTTAATTCTTTATCCAGATTGGAGCGCTTACCATAAGCCCCGATCAATAGTTCGGTTTCCCAGATTAAACCACCAGATGACCGGATCAGGTATCGAGTATCTTCCTTTTCTATCGAATTGATGGTTCCAAAAAAGAAGTCGATCCTGGATTGGAGCAACTCGTACAGATAATTGTCCAACCGAAATCGAGAGATACCAAACCCGCCCAAAGGTAATCGGGTCTGAATTGCCTGAGAACCGGGAGATGTCATTCTGAATTGATCGATAGGGACAGCACCTATGGCAAAAGGATCTGTACCAAGTGATCTCAGGTAAGGCAAAATCTCATTGGACACATATTCGCCACATACCTTGTGCCTGGGGTAAGGATACTTCTCCAATAGAGCGATCCGCTTCCCTCCTTTACTCAGATTGAGCGCACAGGTCAGACCGGCAAGACCACCTCCAATGATCACGATATCGTAATGGCGGGAAGAAAGCATCCCTTAAAGTACCAACTTAATGTTGGTTTGCAAAGGAAATCGACCTAATTAAAATCAGTAGGCCAGCAATTCCTTTACTGCCTGCTCAAATCTGGCATGAGGCAGGTAGTCCTCCTCCAGTTTACCGGCAAAGGGCACCGGTGTCTCAAGGCTGGCCACCCGTTTGATGGGTCCATCCAGCGACTCGAAACAATGCTCGGCGATCAGGGCAGAAAGATCAGAGGCCATACCCCCAAACAAACTATCTTCCTGTAACAGCACTACCTTCCCGGTTTTACGGACAGATTGGAATACAGCCTCTTCATCCAGAGGTGATAAGGTGCGAAGATCCAGGAGGTCGGCAGATATTTCCAGATTTCTGTCCAGGTAGTCCAGCGCCCAGTGCACGCCGGCTCCATAGGTTATAATGGAAATCTCATTTCCTTCCCTTAGCAAGCTAGCCTTGCCAATTGGCAAGGTGTAATAATCTGAAGGTACCTCCTGACGGATGCTGCGGTACAGCGCTTTATGCTCAAAGAACATAACCGGATTGGGGTCGTTGATAGCGGCATTCAGCAATCCAGTGGCATCGTATGGAAAGGCCGGGTAAACTACTTTCAACCCCGGAGTATGGGTAAACCAGGCCTCGTTGGTCTGGCTGTGGAATGGTCCTGCTCCTACCCCAGCCCCACATGGCATTCGGATGACGACATCGGCCTTTTGTCCCCAGCGGTAATGGGTTTTGGCTAGGTAATTCACAATGGGATTGAACCCTGAGGTCACAAAATCAGCAAATTGCATTTCCATGACGGCCTTGAACCCATTGATGGACAGTCCCATTGCAGCTTCAACAATGGCCGATTCGCAGATAGGCGTATTGCGTATCCGTTCCCGGCCGAACTGCTCCAGAAATCCTTGGGTTATCTTGAAAACTCCACCATATTCGGCAATGTCCTGCCCCATGATCACCAGCTTGTCATGACGCTCCATAGACTGACGCAGTCCTTGGGAGATAGCGTCGATCAGCCTGATCTCTTCCGTCTGATTTCCCGGTTCGACCTGTATCTCGGCTACCGGTGCATAGACATCGGAAATCTCTTGCTGTGGGGAGGATTCTATGGGGGGTTCGTTAAAAGCGATTTCCAGGTTCTCGCTGATCTCGTGAATGATAGCCTCTTTCAGTTGAACCTCTAATTCCTCCGTTAAAATCCCTTCTTTTCGCAGATAGCCCGCATAATTTTCAATGGGATCCTTAAGGGCCCATTGGTCCATCAGTTCCTGAGGAACGTATTTGGTCCCACTGGCTTCCTCGTGACCTCGCATGCGGAAGGTTTTAAACTCGACCATGACCGGCCTGGGATTGGCTCGCATGCTTTCTGTTATTTCCTTGAGTTGAGTGTAGACCTGCAGAATATGATTTCCTTCAATGATGTGGGCCTCCATACCATAACCGGCACCTCGGTCTGCGAGGTCCTCACAACGGAATTGCTCATATGTAGGAGTTGAGAGGCCATATCCGTTATTCTCAATACAAAACAGCACGGGCAGATTCCAAACGGAGGCAACGTTCAGTGCCTCATGGATATCTCCTTCACTGGTTCCTCCTTCCCCGGTAAAGACTGCACAAATCTGACCATTATCTTTTAAAAGATTTCCAAGTCCAATTCCGTCTGCAACTCCGAATTGTGGACCCAGGTGAGAGATCATTCCAACGATTTTATACTCCTGGGTACCGAAATGAAAACTTCGATCTCTTCCTTTTGTAAATCCGTTGGCTTTTCCCTGCCATTGTGAAAACAATCGGTTCAACGGAACCTTGCGCGTGGTGAACACACCCAAATTACGGTGCATAGGAAGGATATATTCTTCTTCTTGCATCACCGAACTAACGCCTACAGCAATCGCTTCCTGTCCCATTCCACTAAACCATTTAGATATCTTTCCTTGTCTCAGCAGGATCAGCATCTTTTCCTCGATCATTCGGGGCTTGAGCATCCGTTCATAGAGCATCAGCAAGGTTTCGTCGGTCAGATCTCCCCTATCGTAATCATATTGAAGATGGGGTATGGTGTCGGTTCTCATGCAATCAAATTAGTCCATTCAAAAGTAGGAAAAAGGAAATGACCGAACTATCAGTATATCGGAGTTTTTCTATACTACCGACCTGTGAAATAATTTATCTTTGCTGTAAAGCAGATTTTCATGAATAATATTCCCAGCGTCGACCTTTCCGATTTCCTCAGTGAGGACCAAGGACGAAAGCAAAGCTTTGTGAATCATATCGGTCGGGCATACGAAGACATTGGCTTCGTCTCTCTGAAGAATCATTTTTTGGACGACGAGCTGGTAGAGGACCTTTACCGCGAGGTGAAGGCATTTTTTGATCTACCATTAGACCGAAAGCGGCAATACGAAGATCCGGAAATTGCCGGTCAGCGTGGGTATGTCTCCTTTGGGAAAGAACACGCCAAGGGCAAGACACAGGGAGACCTGAAGGAGTTCTGGCATTTTGGTCAAGAAGCCGCTGAAGACGCTAGCTTATCTGAGACTTATCCCAATAATTTGCTGGTCAAGGAACTACCTCAATTTAACGATACCGGAATGCAGGCTTATCGCATGCTGGAAAAAACAGCTATTTATGTGCTGCGCGCCCTGGCCTTGCACATCGGGCTGGAGGAAACTTATTTTGATTCCTGGGTCAGCGGTGGAAATAGCATACTACGACCCATCCATTATCCTCCGATCATTACCGAACCTGATGGTGCTGTGCGTGCTGGCGCTCATGGAGACATTAACCTGATCACCCTCCTGATGGGAGCATCTACCGGGGGACTCCAGGTGTTGCGAAATGATGGAGAGTGGATCGATGCCATTCCGGAAGCTGACGAATTGGTGATCAATGTAGGCGATATGTTGGAACGGTTGACGAATAACCGGCTGCGTTCTACGGTGCATCGTGTGGTCAATCCTCCCAAAGAGCAATGGGGTACGCCGCGTTATTCCATCCCATTCTTTATGCATCCTCGGTCTGATATGCCGCTCAACTGCCTGCAGGAATGCGTGGATGCCGATCATCCCAAGGCCTACGAAGATATCACAGCAGGCGAATTCTTGTCCCAACGACTGGCCGAGATCGGTCTAAAGAAATAAGCATATGGACCTGGGAGATCAACTCAAGAAACTTTTTCCAGATCATCAATCTGAAGAACCCGACCAAAAACCAACCGAGGCTACCGGCCTCTGGATCTCTGACGAACCTTTGATATGCCGTTACGAGAAGCGTAAAGGGAAACCCATCACTATTATTTCGGGTTACGATGGTAATAAACAGGACTTCAAAGACCTGACCCGACAGATCCAACAATTACTTGGTGTTGGGGGATCCCATAAGCAAGAAGAGATCATCATACAAGGTGATTATAGGGATCGTATCATGGATTTTTTAAAGGATCTGGGTTTTAAAGTGAAACGCGTTGGCGGATAATGGCAGTCTAATGATCAGGGAATCTGAACTCATACTCAATCCGGATGGCAGTATTTATCATCTAGGTCTATTGCCTCAGGATCTTGCAGAAACGGTTATTACTGTTGGAGATCCGGATCGGGTGGATCAGGTAAGCCGCCATTTTGACCGGATCGAGTTGAAGAAGGAAAACAGGGAGTTTCGTACCCATACCGGTGTATACAAAGGTAAACGCATTAGTGTGATCTCTACCGGGATCGGTCCAGACAATATCGATATTGTCATCAACGAACTGGACGCCCTTGTGAATATAGACTTTCAGAAGCGTGTTGAGAAAGAAAAGCCAATGTCGTTGGACCTGATCCGAATTGGTACCTGCGGGGGCTTGCAACCGGAGTTGGAGTTAGATAGCCTGGCATACAGTTCTGCCGCCTTGGGCTTCGATAATCTGTTGCATTATTACCGGGATAAGACGGAGGTCATGCTTGCTGAACTATTAAAGGATTTTGAGCAGCAAACCGCTTGGGGTCAATCCGGCATACCTCTTCCATATGCCGTGGGGAGTAACATCGAATTGGCAACACAGCTGGGACTATCCTCCATACAGGCGGGGATCACAGCTACCAATGTCGGATTTTATGCACCTCAAGGTCGATCTCTAAGGCTTAGGCCCACAGATGATAGGTATCTGGATCGACTTAAGGGTTTCAGTTTTAATGGACAGAAGATCCTAAACCTGGAGATGGAAACTGCGGCCATTTATGCCATGGCGGGGCTTTTGGGTCATAGGGCCGTTTCCATAAGTGTAGTTCTGGCCAACCGTTCTTCTGGAGCCTTTAGTAAGGATGCACCCGCGGCAATCGACAAAATGATCCGATTTACCCTGGACCGATTATCCAATATTGAAAATTGACCAGATGAAGACCATGTACATAGGTGGAGTGCCGGAACATTTCAACTTACCCTGGTATATTACCCTTCGCGATAAGGCTTATGCTCCCTTGTCGATCAATCTGAGGTGGAAGGATTTCCCGGGTGGAACAGGCGCCATGTGCGAGGCTCTGAGAAATAAAGAGATCGATATGGCCGTGATCCTTACCGAAGGTATCATTCGGGATATCATTCATGGCAACCCAAGTGTGATCGTACAACAATATGTCGGTTCTTCCCTGCAATGGGGAATACACACAGCCAAAGACGCTCCTTTCACCGATCTGATATCGCTAAAAGGCAGCAGGGCGGCTATCAGCCGCTACGGTTCCGGTTCGCACCTTATGGCCTATGTGAACGCCATGGAATTGAATTGGGACTTAAACACCGACCTTCAATTCGAACTGATCAACAGTCTGGATGGGGCATTGCAGGCGTTGCCCGGAGGAACCGCTGATTATTTCATGTGGGAGAAGTATACTACTCAACCATTTGTTGATCAGGGAATCTTTAAGCGGATCGGGGTTTGCCCAACACCCTGGCCCTGTTTTGTAATAGCCGTTCGAAAAGAGGTATGGCAGGATCAGCGCTCTGAAGTGGAGGGAATACTTAAGGTCATTAATAGTTGCACGGAAGGTTTCAAAGCGATGCCGGGAATAGATCAGATGATATCCATACGGTACCAACAGCAAGTGGAGGATGTGCGAAGATGGTTGGATGAAACAGCATGGTCGTCCTCTCAACTTTCTTTGGAAATGGTAGTAAAGGTCCAGGAAGTTCTCCTGCAAGCTGGATTGATAGACCGAAGATTAGCTGCCGAGCATTTTTTGTCAAAATAATTGCCACCTGAGCGCAACCTTTTCCAAACTATGGAGTCTATTAGGTGTTAACTACCAATTAATGAGCACTTTTTTAATTATACTTGGGGCTTTACTTGTAACCAACTTCCTCTTGTTACAATTTAGTTGCAACGACACCTCGGAGCCGGAAGCTCCTGAGGACGAATAATACCGATCACCAGATAATTGGTGCTTCTTTTCTTTTTTCCAAATAATTATTGGCCGTACTAAAATGCCGGTTTCCGAACCAGTATCCCCTGTTGGCACTGAGCGGTGAAGGATGTCCACTGCTAAGGACCAGGTGCCGATTAGTATCTATATGCCTTCCTTTTCTTTTGGCATATCCACCCCAGAGCATGAAGATCAGACCCTCTCGCTTAGCCGATAGCTCGGAGATGACCCGGTCCGTGAACTGTTCCCATCCTCTATTCTGATGACTGCCCGCCTGATGTGCCCTGACAGTAAGAGTTGCATTAAGCAGCAACACCCCCTGGTCCGCCCAATTGGTGAGGTCTCCATTGTCGGAATGAAGTTTACCCAGGTCGGCTTTGATCTCTTTGTAAATGTTGACCAAGGACGGTGGCGGCACAACTCCTTCCCTAACGGAAAAGCACAGACCGTGTGCCTGACCGGGGCCGTGGTAAGGATCCTGTCCAAGTATGACCACCTTCACCTGGTCGAAGGGTGTATGATCAAAAGCCGAGAAGATCTCTTTTCCCGGTGGAAAGCAGCGATACTTCTGATATTCACTCCTTACAAATTCGGTGAGCTCTCGGAAGTAGGCTTTATCAAATTCATCGCTCATTTGAGCAAGCCAGCTCGGATGGATATTCACCCCCATTATTCTTATTTTTGTCTGGTGAAAGTATTAAAATTATACCGATTTCTTCCATGAGGAAACTGGACCCAAAATCGCTGCAAGACCTCGAATTTGACCAGGTTCTTCATCAAATATCTCAGCGCTGCATTACCGATATCGGGAAGGCTCAGATCATAGATCATCTGCCTTTTACAGCATTAGAGTCCGTACTGCTGCAATTGAAGCAGGTACGGGAATTCCAGGCATCTATTAACTCTGACAGTCCGATTCCTAATCACGGTTTTGAAAGTATCCAAAAAGAGATCGAACTCTTGGGGATAGAGAACAGTACGCTGCAGCTTCCCTCCTTCCGCAGAATTCAGGCCGTTGGGCTAACAACCGGAGAACTGATCAAATACTTTAAGAAGAACAGGGAATTCTTTGTCGCTTTATGGGATTATTCCGAAGAAGTTACTTACACCTCCCTGATAACAGACGAAATAGGCCGGGTGATCGACCGTTATGGGTTCATCCGCGATGATGCCAGCGATGAGCTAAAGCGGATAAGAAGGTCCCTGATCCAGGTCAAATCCAGGATCAACTCTTCTTTTGACCAGGCGTTGAACCGATATCATCAGAAGGATCTGCTGGATGAGATACGGGAATCCGTGGTGGATAACAGGCGCGTATTGGCCGTCAAGGCCATGCATAGAAAGAAGGTGGCCGGTATTCCGCTAGGGACTTCCAAAACGGGGAGTATCGTCTATATGCAGCCTCGGGAAACCCAAGCCTATGCTGACGAACTGGCCAATCTGTTGTATGAGGAGTCAGAAGAGATCAAGCGTATACTGAAAGAACTGACGGAATTTATTCGACCCTATGAGCCATTGCTGACGCAATATCAGGCCTATTTAACCCATTTAGACACATTATATGGTCGTGCACGATATGCAGAAGCGATAGGCGGAATTATTCCCATAGCCGGTAAAGAGAGAAGATTAAAGCTGATCGATGCCTTCCATCCACTGTTGTATGCGGCAAATAAATTGGAAGGGAAAAAAACATGGCCACAATCCATCGAACTACATCCTGAGAACAGGATCATTGTTATATCCGGACCCAATGCAGGAGGTAAAAGTATTACCCTAAAAACCATAGGACTTTTGCAACTTATGTGGCAGAGTGGGATCCCGGTTCCCTGCGACCCCTTGAGTGAGTTCTGCATCTTTGAGCGTGTTCTCACTGACATAGGCGACAACCAATCGATTGAAAATCATCTGAGTACTTACAGTTATCGGCTTAAGCGGATGAATCAGTTTCTGAAAAAATGCAACAGTAAGACCCTGCTGCTGATCGATGAGTTTGGTACAGGATCGGATCCGGAACTAGGAGGAGCCCTAGCAGAAACCTTCCTGGAGGTTTTCTATGAAAAAGAGGCCTACGGAGTGATCACTACGCATTACGCCAATCTAAAACTGCTTGCCTCAGAATTGCCCCATGCGACCAACGCCAATATGCAATTTGATCGCCGCAGTCTGGAGCCTATGTTCCAGTTGCAGTTGGGAGAGGCAGGAAGTTCATTTACATTCGAAGTAGCTCAAAAGAACGGTATTCCCTATTCCCTGATCAACAAAGCAAAGAAGAAGATCGAGCGTGGCAAGGTTCGTTTTGACCGTACCATTGCAAATCTTCAAAAAGAGCGATCTGCCCTGCGTAAAACTTCAGCATCCCTTAAGGATGTGGAAGAAAAGGCCAGGGAGGAAAGCCTTCAAATGGAAAAGACCAACAAGAGGATACAAAACAAACTGGAACGCTATCAGGAATTGTTTGATGCTAACCAGCGCCTGATATCATTGGGAAAGAAGTTCGATCAGCTGGCAGAGCGCTACCACAACAACAAAAAGAAGCGGGAACTCATAGACGAATTGGTCAAATTGACCATGGTAGAGAACTCAAAACGAAAAAAGGTCTCCCCCAAGCGTAAAAAAGTCCAAAAGCAACAACAGCAGCAGCTCAAACAGGAAGTTGATAAAAAGGTCGAGAAGATCCGTCAACGCAAAAAGAAAGAGAAAGAGGCTACCAAAGCCCCTCCTCCTCCCAAGCCGAAGGTCAAATTGAAAGTAGGAGATCAGGTCAGAATGATCGATGGTCGTGCAGTGGGCACCATAGAGACCATAGAAAGGAATAAGGCCGCCGTTAATTACGGTGTCTTTATGACCTCTGTCAATCTTTCCGAGTTAGAGAAGGCCTGAACATCAATCCCTCCATTTTAACATAGCCTTTGCAGCATCGCTAATTATCTGAGTCGTACCTTTGTAATGATATTAGATGGAGCATCATATGTCTAAAAATCAGAGTGTCGTCTTGTTTGATGGAGTGTGCAACCTCTGTAATGGAGCGGTTACCTTCCTGATCCGTCGTGACCGTCATGATCGGTTTCGCTTCGCTGCCTTACAAAGTGAGATGGGAGCGGAATTGACCCGGGCTTACGGTATTGATACCGAAGAAGTAGACTCCATTGTCCTGATCGAGGATAAAAAGGCCTTTGTGCGATCTGATGCTGCTCTTCGAATTGCCAGAGGTATGAATGGTGCATACCCTCTGCTGTACGGATTTATAATTCTCCCTAGATTCTTGCGGGATCCTATCTACAATTGGATTGCCAAAAACCGCTATAAGTGGTTTGGACGTAAGGATCAGTGTATGATCCCTACCCCGGAGCTCAAGGCAAAATTCCTCTGACTACTTCAGATTCTTTAGGATAAAATTCAGAGTCTGGTCGGTGTTCTCATTCTCTTCGAAGGCGAAGTTGGGATATTTAATGGGCTTGGCCATTCCCAATTCCTGCCACCGCTGTATAATGGGCAAATATTCCAACGAGACCTTACCGGCAAGCAGCAGATCCATCTCTTTACCCTGATGGTAATAATCGTAGACCTTTTTTAGGCCGGAAAGATATTTATAGTCCTTGGTGAATCCGCCACCTCTGTGCGCACGAAGTGCAATATTAAATGCTTCCTCGCGGTTCAGCTTGAATTGGCTATAAAGCATATCGAAGGTGTCGCAGAAGTCAAAGCCTTTGTGGATCCCGTCCGTAGCTAATACTCGGTAAGATAGCTCTTTAAGTCTATAAAGTGTTAAACAGCCGCTCATGTATTCGCTAAAAACAGCCAATCCCTCTTGGGTCTCCACATTCCTGGGAAAACCGTTGTGAAAGATCTTTAGTGGCTGATCCATACCGTTGTAGGTAGTCACCAAATGGATGCCGATCTCGTGATTAGCCAAGACCTTTAGTTGATTAGCGCTGTAGCGGAAATTCTTTTTCAATAGCATTTCCTGGCTGCTGTTCTTCACCATGGCTGCGGCAGAAAGCTTGGTAGACTTACGGATCTTCAGCTCGAAATCATATTGCTTGGCAAACTCCTCAAAATAACTGATAGCCTCCTCTACATTAAAGACCGGATACATTTCCTGGTTGTATTCAGGGTCCTCAAAATGCAAGATGAAACGAGCGTTCTCCACGTCCCGTTCGGTAGGAGTTCCAAAGGATTTCAGTACGTTGTAATAGAACTTCTTTCCCTGACCGATACTCTCTATACATTGGATCAGCCCGGAATAATCATAAATGACCTCTCGGTAAAGTTCCCTGCTCTGCTGGTCTTCGATCTTATCGATCTCCTGAGAGAACAACTCCTGCTGTAGTTTGTGCGCATCAAAATCGATGCGCCTGTATTTGAAATTGGGAGATTCGTTGTACCGATTAGCAAAAAAGGTTCGTTTTTCCTGCTCTATGTTGATCGGATTGACATAGTTGAGCAATTCGATCTTTTTAACCAGTTTGTTCAAACGTGCATCGATCTTAAATAGATTGGGATGCTCAGTGATTATGGTTTCCGGGAATGTCATACAACTTTGTGATCTGCGTAAAACGCCTGGGCGTGATGCGGTAATTTATGGACCAATTGATGATTAATGGCCCGCACTACCTCCGGGTAGATCACTTGCCGGAGTTCGTCGCAGTAGATCTTTTTGAATTCGGTGGCTAAAACTAAGGTATTTTGAAAGGAAGAAGTAATATATTTTAGGAAATATCCATTACCGAAGAAGGTATCGTTGATCTTGGAATCACAATATTGAACACCAGGAAGGTTAAGGCCTTCCAGGGAATTTCTCCATTGCTCGATGGAGCGTCCAAAACGGTCATTGTCCAGGTTCACTGTTCCTATGTTTATCACCGGCACTTCCCTATCCCATCTTTTCCAGTTATAGGAATGGATATCGTAGACCACCACCATACCAAAAAGGCTTTCCAATTTACTGATCAATACATGAACAATTTCGTAGAATGAGTTGTGCTTGGCCATACTGCGGTCATGCTGATCCCTGGGCAGGGGCTGTTTCCATAGCTGTTTGCCCCAAGCTGTTTCAAAAACTGCATCATCTGGGCCCCGGTTCAGATCGTATTCGAATCGGCTGTCACAACCGGCAATAACAATGGGATGTGTATGGATCATGGCCTTGGTACATGGATCTTCCTCATACCAGCGATCATAGGCCGAGTGCAAACAGTTGTCCCAGAGCTCTTTTCGGAACTGCCCACCATCGTGGACCGCACCACAGACATAATGTACGTAGCGGTCAATTTTTAGAGTGAAGGAATAATCCAGTGCGACCGCATCAAATGGCTCCTCCCGCTCTATACGGGAAATCATTTCCTGTACCGAGAGGCGTTCCATCAGGCTTCGTTAACGTGTTTACGAAGTTTTTGACGACGTTCGAAGGCGGTCACCCGCTCCAGAACTTTATCTTCTACAAAGTCGACAACTTTCTCCTGTACACGGGTCTTGTATACCTTGTTCATATAGGTGATACCTCCTGGAGACATCACATTGACCTCTACCAGTTGACCATTGATCACGTCAATACCGACAAAATACAAGCCGTCCTTGACCAATTTGGGTCCGATCTTGCGGCAGAGCTCTTTTTCTTGTTTCGTCAGGGAGTGTTTAGTTACTCTTCCTCCAGCGGTTACGTTAGACCGGTGGTCTTCCTCTCCGGGTACCCGTCTCATGGCACCTATAGGCTGGCCATTCAGCAATAATATACGGACATCACCCTGATCCGCACCTTCAATATAATCCTGCAAGATCACATAGTTGGTGGTTCCGTCCTTGTTATCTATGTAGAAGTCCAGTAAGGAGTTGATACTCTTCATGGCTGTCTTTTCGATCAGTATGACCCCACTACCTCCAAAACCATTGAGCGGTTTGAGGATCATACGGTCCGGTCCTTCCTTGATGATCTTCCTTAAATATTTTTTATTCTTGGTCACGTGAGTGCGCGGGATGATCTCGTTGTGCTCATCTTCAAATACAGCAGTATAAAGCTTATTGTTGGCCCTGCGGATACCATCCAGGTCGTTCATAATGAATACATCGTCCTTTACAGAGTCCAGGAAGTTCAGCATGATCATATCCAAAGGAGGATTACTCCTTAGAATGATCACATCAAAACCCGCAAGGGGCAGCATTTCGTCATAGAACTCGGCATGCTTGTGGAAACTCTTGAGGGAACTAGAGATCTTCTCTTTACGCTTCAGACAACTGCAAAAGGCGAAAGCCACACTGTCCCGTATAGTTAGATTGGCAGGTGTGGTAATGGCCATTCCATGTCCTCGCTTGGTAAATTCATGGATCATGGCCAAAGTGGAATCGTTTTCGGCATCCATCTGATCCCAGGGATACATGATAAAACAAACGTTCATATCGTCTTGATTTAGTCGGTTTTAAAGATAGGCATTCTACTGTTTTGACCAAGTCAGATGACAAAATGAAATTTATGCTGAAAATGTCAATAATTCATGTGGACATAATTGAATATTGAATGAGGTTTCTTTAATTTAACCGTCTTAAAATCACTAACTAAAATGGAAGAAGTACAAGACGTCGCAGATGACGTAAAATCAATAGACTGGGACCTTTGGATAGACAAAGGGATCGAACTGGCCACGGAATACGGGCTCAAGATAATAGCCGCCTTGGCCATCTGGGTCATTGGAGGATGGATCTTTAAGCGCATTTACAAACTGGCCGATAAGATGATGGGCAAAATGCATTACGAGGCGAGCCTCAGAAAGTTCCTCGGTAACTTGGTGAAATGGGGTCTGAAGATCCTTCTGATTATTGTAATCCTTGGGGTTTTAGGAATCGAGACTACCTCGTTTGCGGCCATCTTGGCCGCCGCTGGTTTGGCTGTGGGTCTGGCATTACAGGGGTCACTTTCCAATTTTGCCGGTGGTGTTTTGATCATGATCTTTAAGCCTTTCAAGATTGGAGATTTGATTGAGGCACAGGGTGAACTCGGCAGTGTCAAAGAGATCGAGATCTTCACTACTAAAATACTTACTCCGCAAAACCGATTGGTAATTTTACCCAATGGTGCACTTTCCAATGGCAACATCACCAACTATTCCGCTGAAGGTATGTTGAAGATCTTCCATACCATTGGAGTTTCTTACGACTCCGATATCAAGCAGACCAAAGAGGTGCTGATGGGCGTATTGAACAGCTTGGATGCCGTCATGAGTGATCCGGAGCCGATGGTAGAGGTTTCTGAGCTTGCAGACAGTTCGGTGAATTTTGCCGTTCGTGCCATGGTACCATTGGATGACTATTGGCCCACCTATTTTGCGATACTTGAAAAATCAAAAATCGCCTTGGACGAGGCTGGTATAGAAATTCCATTTCCACACCAGGTCGAGATCCACAAAGAAGGCTAATCTCATTCGCCATAAACGCGAAAATTATCGAATCCGGCATAATCGGAATCTCCGTTTTGCCGGATTCCTATTATTAAACCAACTGTTGTGACACCCGGTGGTATGGAAATGATCGCTGTACCTTCGGTAGTCAGATTAGCACTTCCATCGACCAATAGGATATGTCCCTGACCCACCTCATCGTGGAATACTTCGTAACGGACATCATCTCCGTTGTCAAATTCGAATATGTCGTAATCGAAAGCAATCCGCACATTGGTCAGGGAAGAGACATCAACCGGATCAAAAACGATCTCATGAAAGAAGTTGCCACCGCCATTGGTATTATTTAGGTCCCTACAGCCCAAAAAATTGTTATATACTCTATCAATTTCTTCTGTCCCACTTCCCAAGTCGCTAAGGGCGTTCCAGTGATCCGGAGGCACGGAATAAAATATGGGATTTATGGTATAGTTCCAACTGACCTCGCTGTCAAAGTCCTGTCGAGCCAGGGTTTGGATATGAACTTCAAGAGTATGGATGCTCTCCCAGTAAATGCCATTCCAGATCTGGAGTTCCCCAGTGTCCACAACGAACACAATTAGGCCGATATCCAGTGAATTGGCCAGAATCAGATCCCGTTGTGCGTAATTTTCCACCCGAGGTGGTAATAAGCCAAGATACCTATTGCCTCCAGTAGTCGATGAGATCTCCAACATAGCAGCACCGGACAATGTCGTTGTTCCTATTCCCACCTGGGCTGAAGCGAGGTTTGAAATCAGATTTACAGCGAGAAAAATAATGAGGACGATACTCCGCATAGCTTTTCGATTTAGCGGGAGTATATTGAAAGTGGTTACAAGTTATATCAAATCCGGCCAATTCTGGGAAATCCTACTGACCGAAAAGGAATATCGACTTACAATTTGAGTATATCGATGACTATTTTACCTCCTGGTAGTGCTCGTCCCAGTCTTTGACATGCGGTTTGCCCAGTTTGCCAACTGATTTGGCAACGATCATCGATACCGTGGCGTCACCGGTCACATTAACTACAGTTCTACACATGTCTAACGGCCTGTCTACTGCGAAGATCAACGCCAATCCGATGGCTAGTCTGTCCGCAGGGAATCCGATAGACTCCAGGACAATGACCAGCATAACCATACCTGCTCCAGGTACAGCTGCAGACCCAATTGACGCTAATAAAGCGGTAAGAACAATGGTCAACTGATCAGCCAGGGTTAAATCAAAAGCCAGGGCCTGTGCGATGAAAACGGCTGCGACACCTTGATAAAGGCTTGTTCCGTCCATATTGATGGTGGCTCCAACCGGAAGTACAAAACTACTAACCTCTTTGTCTACACCGATATGCTCTTCTACCCGCTCCATGGTCACGGGGAGCGTTGCTGCGCTGGAACTGGTTGAAAAGGCCAATAACTGGGCCGGGGAAATCTGAGTAAGGAACCAAAATGGGTTTTTACGGGTGTATACCCCTACTACGATCAGGTAGAACACGATCATTAGCATCAAACCAACTATAACGGTCAGGGAGTATTTGAGAAGGGCTACCAGGAGATCAGGATCACCTGAGGTAACCACGACGTTGGCCAAAAGAGCAAATACCGCCACAGGAGCGGTGAGCATGATAAGGTCGACCATTTTGAGCACTACATCGTTCAGCGAATCGAAGAAATCTTTCAGCGGTTTGGCATTCTTCTCTCCGATCAGCAACATAGCGATCCCAAATAAGATGGTAAAGAAGATCACTTGTAACATCAGGCTATTGTTGCTCAGGGCGTTGAAGGCGTTATCCGGGACCATGTCTACCAGGAACTGTAATGGCCCGCTCTCCTTCTGCCTTCCGGCTTCCGCTATCTTGGACTGTACGCCCGTATCTCCGGCATAAGTGTCCGTCAGTTTAGCGATGGTCTCTTCGGAGATTCCATCTCCAGGTTGCACCACATTGACCAAAAGTAATCCGATGGTAATGGCACAGACCGTGGTCACCACATAGATAGCGATGGTTCTCAAGCCGATATCCCTGAATTTGGAAATGTCCTTCAGATCCGAGATCCCTTTGATCAGGGAAGCCAGGATCAGAGGAATGGCGATCAGTTTCAACATTTTGACGAAGATGGTTCCAAATGGATTTATCCAGTTGACCACAAAGTCTCTACCTCCGGAAATATTGGTCATGACAAAACCAAAGATCAGCCCTAGGAGCATGCCTATGAGTATTTGCCAGTGTAATGCTATTTTTCTCATCTGAAGTTGAATTATAGTTTAGCGCTGCGATCCTCTAACCAGAAATCGACAAGGGTCAAAGCAGCCATGGCCTCAACGATGGGGACAGCTCTGGGCACCACACAGGGATCGTGCCTCCCCTTTCCTTTCATCTCCACAGTATTTCCGTCTTTATCGATGGTTTGTTGGGATTGCATGATCGTCGCCACGGGTTTAAAGGCCACCTTAAAGTAAATGGGTTCTCCGTTGGATATACCACCTTGAACCCCTCCACTGAGATTGGTCTGGGTACTGCCATCCGGGTTGAACAGATCATTGTGCTGACTTCCTTTTAAACGGGTTCCTGCAAAACCACTGCCGTATTCAAATCCTTTGACGGCATTGATGGATAACATGGCCTTGCCTAATTGGGCGTGTAACTTGTCAAAAACGGGCTCACCGAGTCCTACGGGAACCCCGTCAATGTAGCAACTGATAACCCCACCAACGGTATCACCTTGTTTTCTGATACTTCTAATATAGTCCTCCATTTTGGCGGCTGCTTCCGCATTGGCCGTGCGAACTGGGTTCCTCTCGATCTCAGAAAAATCTAAGGGCATGCTGTTTTGATCCAGTTCTAACTCACCAACAGCCGAGACATAAGCTGTGATCCGAACATCCTTCAGTATCTGCTTGGCTATTGCCCCTGCAACCACCCTGGACGCAGTTTCACGTGCTGAGGAACGTCCACCGCCCCTATAGTCCCGTATGCCGTATTTCTTGTCGTAGGTGTAATCCGCGTGCGAAGGTCTGTAGCTATCCTTGATGTGCGAATAATCCCTGGATTTTTGATCCTGATTGTGGATCACAAAACCAATAGGAGTCCCTGTGGTCTTCCCCTCAAATATCCCAGAGAGGAATTCTACTGCATCCGCTTCTTTTCGTTGGGTTACTATGGCCGATTGTCCTGGTTTCCGGCGTGCCATCTCATGCGCTATGGCCTCGATATCCAGGTCCAGGCCGGCAGGACAACCCTCGATGATGCCTCCGATGGCCGGTCCGTGGGATTCGCCAAATGTGGTCAATTTAAAGATTTTGCCAAAGCTATTCCCGGCCATAGACAGGTTTTGAACAAATGTAATTTTTCCGACCGAATATAAAAAATATACCCAGGCTTAAAGATTTCGAAATATTCCAAGTAATTGGTAACCTTAAAAGGTTCAATTCGTAACGCTGGGTTAAAATCATAGCAGTCTTATTTTAAGTTCTTTGCGTGAAATCATTGCCTGTGAAACGCAAGGTTGAACTTGTCGTGTTATCAGATATTCACTTAGGGACCTATGGGTGCCATGCCAAGGAAGTACTGCATTATCTGAACTCGGTTAGGCCCAAGAAATTGGTCTTAAACGGAGATATTTTCGATATCTGGCAGTTTCGGAAACGGTATTTTCCAAAGGCTCATCTTTTGGTCATCAAAAAGATTATTTCTCTGGCCACCAAGGGCACCAAGGTTTATTACATCACCGGTAACCATGACGAAAAACTCAGGCGATTTGGAGGGACCAAAATGGGGAATATCAGCATCATGGATAAGCTGGTCCTGAACCTGGACGGTAAGAAAGCCTGGTTCTTTCATGGAGATGTTTTTGATGCATCCATCCAACACGCCAAGTGGATCGCCAAATTAGGCGGGTGGGGTTATGACCTACTCATCCTATTCAACCGATTTATCAACGCAGGACTGAGCAAACTGGGTAAAGAACGTTATTCGCTTTCAAAACGGATCAAGAATAGTGTCAAATCGGCGGTGAAATTTATCAGCAATTTCGAGAAGACCGCTAGCGATCTCGCCATTGACAATGAGTTCGATTATGTGATCTGCGGGCACATCCATCAACCTGTGATCCGTAAGGTCACGAACGAAAAAGGCTCTTGCCTGTATTTAAACAGCGGCGATTGGGTGGAGAATCTGACAGCCCTGGAATACAATAACGAACAATGGCGCTTATATCACTTTAACCCAGAAAGACATCGCTTGAATCATCTAGAAGAAGATCCACTTGTTCTGCCAGATGATCTGGGTAATTTGATCTCGGCCTTCCAAAGACCAATCTAATCCATCACTAAATAAGGGCGTTAACCAATATGCTTACTGGATGCAGAGCCTCCACTCCTGCTCCATCCTTGATCTGATGGCGGCAACTGGTCCCATTGGCAGCAATGAGGGTGTTAGGTTCCAGCTTGCGGACGGATGGTAATAATTTATGTTCCGCGATCGTCATGGAAATTGCATAGTTCTCCTTTTCAAACCCAAAACTACCCGCCATACCACAGCATCCGGAGGGAATTAGTGTTGGCTTATAATTGATCGGGATATTCAACAGATCGAAGGTTACCTTTTGGTTGCTTAAGGATTTCTGATGACAGTGCACGTGGATTTTTACCAACTGCGGTGTTTGGGTAAATTGATCCGATTTTATTTTACCTTTTTGGAATTGATCCACCAGGAATTCCTCTATTAAAAAAACCTGGTCTGCCAGTCTCAAGGCTTGTCCTCTGTCGGTTGCAAGGCGTTTATATTCATCCCGAAATCCTAAAATGGCAGAGGGTTCCAGGCCCAAAATTGGTGTTTCTTCCTGAAGGTGTGGTGATAATTCTGCTATGTTCATATCTACCTGGATCTTTGCCTGTTCCAGGAAACCTTTGGAGATCAAAGCCCTGGCGCTATCCATATACATGACCTGGACACAATAACCCAATCCAACCAACAGTTTAAGCGCATCTTTGGCCACATGAGCATCCAGGTAATTGGAAAACTCATCCACAATCAAAATGACCAATTGCCCTTCACCTTGGTGATTATTAGACGATCTTTTATACCATTGGTCAAAGGAAGGCTTTGAAAGAAATGGAAGAGTCCTTTCCGGAGCCATGCCAGCAACTCGTTTGATCATCCCGGAAAACAGTTCATTGCCGTAGAGGAAATTGACTAACGAGGGCCACTTGCTACCGATGCGGTTAACCCGACTACTATACGCAATGAGCCTATCCTTTAGACGGTAGCCCTTCTCCTGCTGGTATTGATAGAGGAATTCTGAGCGTGCGCTGGCAACATCGACCGTGCTGGGGCATTCTGTAAGACAGGCCTTACAACCCAAGCAAAGTTGCATGGCCTCATGGAGTTCGTTCGAGGCAAGTAGTTTGTCTTCTTCCAGGCCCGTAAGAACTTCCCTCAGCACGTTAGCCCTGGCCCGTGTGGTATCTTTTTCGTCCAGGGTGGCCCTGTAACTGGGACACATCATCCCAGATGCCTGAGCTGTCTTTCGGCAATCCCCACTTCCGTTACACTTTTCGGCAAGACGCAAGAGCCCACCCTCAGGATCAAAGTTCATCAGGGTTTTGATCTGAGGTTCCTTCCTTTCCGGTGTGTAACGAAGGGCCAGGTCCATAGGCCAAGGGTCTATGATCTTGCCTGGGTTGAAGATGCCATTTGGATCAAATAATTGTTTGATCTGTCTAAGGACTTCGTAGTTCTTGTCCCCTATCATGAGCGGGATCATCGAACTCCTCACGATCCCGTCTCCGTGTTCACCAGAGAAGGATCCCCTGTATTTCTTGGTCAGTTTTGCCACTTCCAAAGTGATCTCACTGAATAAGCCTACATCCTTTTGTTTTTTCAGGTTCAGTATAGGCCTAAGGTGCAGTTCGCCCGCGCCGGCATGGGCGTAGTAAACCGCCTTTTGGCCGTAATGGTCCATGAGCTGAGTAAATTCACCGATAAAAGCGGGAAGATCTTCCAAGGTAACAGCGGTGTCTTCAATACAGGCCACTGCCTTTTTATCCCCGATCAAATTACCCAAGAGACCCAGACCAGCTTTTCGCAATTCCAGGGCGTGATCTATGGTCTCATCCTTCAAAGTAGCAAGATGATAGGCACTGGCAGATTGGATCAGATCTTTTTCAAGAGCCCCAGCTAGTCGGTCAGCCTCCTTGTCCGTATCGGCCTTGAGCTCTAACATAAGGATGGCCTTGGGATTTCCCTGAACAAAGGCACGCATCCCTTGGTAGAGCGTATTTCCCTTGGTGCAATCCAGGATCACATCATCCATTAACTCACAGGTGTGCAAAGGATGGTTCATGGCTAATTGGACGTCCTTCAAGGCCAATTCCAAGGAATTGTAATGAGCGGCGATCATACGAACCCGATCTGGTGCTAATGGATCGAGTTGCAAAGTGATCTCTGTGGTCAGGCTAAGGGTTCCTTCACTCCCACACAAAAGCTCACATAAATTGAGGTTCCGGCCCTGTGTTTCGAATAGGTTACTATCGATGAGTTTATCGATGGCATAGCCTGTATTCCTTCGGTGAATTTGGGGATTGGGAAACTCCTGTCTAATCTCCTCACGGACCTGAACCGGGCTAAGCAATTGATGAATCCCGCTATACAATCGACCTTCAAGTCCGTCCGTATTCATTTTGATTGCCACTTCCTCCGGTCCAAGTTCCTGGAAGACGTATTCCCCACCATCACTGAGGACAGTCTTCAGGGCAATCACTTTATCCCTTGTAACCCCGTAACGAATGGAGGTGGTGCCACTGGAGTTATTCCCCACCATTCCGCCTATCATACAGCGACTCGAGGTGGAGGTATTCGGACCGAAGAACAAGCCATGAGGCCTCAAGTAATCATTGAGTTCGTCTCGGATAACCCCGGGTTGCACGCGCACCCTTCGTTCTTTGAGGTCCAATTCCAGAATCTTATTCATGTATCTGGAGGTGTCCACAATTATCCCTTCGCCAACGCACTGACCAGCTAGGGATGTCCCAGCTGTTCTTGGCGTCAGTGATGTTTTGTGATCTAATGCAAAAGCAACCAAAAGCTTTAAGTCTAGGGCGTTTTTGGGATAGGCTACCGCCAAGGGTATCTTCCTGTAGACCGATGCATCTGTGGCATACATCATTTGATGTAATTCGTCCCAGTGAAGTTCGCCGGTCAGGGAATCTTTTAGTGCAATTAAGGCATCTTGCATTGGTTAAAGGTATTACTAATGCCCATCGGAGACAAGTACAAATTGAACTTCAAACAATAGGCTATTGACCTCGGCCGTTTTTAACTAAAATACGTTTATGCATCGTATTCTTGTTCTCATAGTGATGTTCCTTGTCACTTTCCCGCTTTATGCGCAAACAGAATCCCGTAATGCCCTGGGTGTACGCCTTGGAGATAGTGACGGCTTTGGTACTGAACTCAATTATCAGCACGCACTGAGAGCACCTAATCGGTTGGAGGTCGGTTTGGGTTGGTCAGGGAATTCACAGGCGGACCTTTACAAGTTAAGCGGGTTTCATCAATGGGTATGGCATGTTGATGGCCGGTTCAATTGGTATGCCGGACCCGGACTGGGTGTAGGTGTGGTCGATATTGACGAAGGAGCCATGGTTAGCTTTGACGATGAGGTCTATTTCTTCTTAGCCGGAGTCATAGGGATCGAGTACGATTTTGATTTCCCATTACTCGTATCTTTGAGTATGCGCCCCGAGATCGGATTTGGACAGTACCGGGACGATCTGGAACTGGATCTGGGAATCGGGTTGCGCTATCAGTTCTGAGATCATGGGCAGATATGTCGATATCCATTGCCATCCTGCGATGAAGGGTTTTGGTAAAAGCTTTAAGTATGTTCCAACCGGGCAAAACCCCTTGGATCCATCCAAGCGCAATTCCATCTGGCGTCAAAAGAAACCCAATGTGGGCCAAAAACTAGTCAACCGATTAGTTACCCTAACTAAGTTCACCCAGACCGATATGACTACCCTGGCCAAGGCAGATGTGGATCTGGTTGTGATCAGCCTCTACCCTTTTGAAAAACATTTCCTCAGCCGCCGGATATTGGGTTGGAAAGGACTAACCGACCTCTTGGTCAACCTGGCAGCAGGTATCAGTCAAAAGCGGATCGATCATGTACTGAGACATCGCGATTATTTCCAGGACCTTCTGGATGAGCTGAATTATTATAAGCAATTGGACAACCAGGTGGTGAAGATCGATGGAATCTTTTATACCTACAGACTGGTGAGTTCTTTTGCTGAGATAGAAACCAACAGAGGATTATCTGTTGGCAATAAGCGTATCATAAACCTGGTTACAAGCATTGAGGGAGCTCATGTGTTGAATACGGGATTGGAAATGGATCAGGACACAGCAGATCCAGATGAGGTCATGGAAAACCTCGCTGCCATCAAGTCCTGGGAGCACCGGCCATTATTCATGACTTTTGCCCATCACTTTTACAACGAACTCTGCGGGCACGCTCCAAGTATTAGCCTTTCCCTGATCAAGGAAAATCAGATCCGAGGCCTGGATGCGGATTTCACCCCACTTGGCCTGAAGGTGTTAAAAGAGATGTTGAACGAGCAGTCTGGCGCACGCATCCTGATCGATGTCAAGCATATGAGTATTGCCTCTAGGCAAACCTATTATCAACTTTTGGATCAAGAGTATCCCAATGAGGACATCCCCATTGTAGCGAGTCATGGTGCTGTGAATGGTTGGCGAAGCCTGACCGATCAACGTTCAGACTATCCGAACAGAACGCAATGGTTCAATCCGGTGAGCATCAACTTTTCTGACCGGGAAGTGGTCCGTATAGCCCGATCCAATGGATTACTTGGCATTCAGTTAGATGAGCGGAGAATAGGGAATAAAAAGGCGGTCAAGGCATCCAAACGTTTTTGGCCCAATAAGCGGAAACAGCTCAACCGGAAAGCCCTCTTGGTATGGAGGCAGATCGAGCATATGGCTGAGGTACTAGATCATAACGACCTATTCGCCTGGGGTATACAGTGTATTGGCAGTGATTTTGACGGCATAGTCGATCCCATCAACGGATTGTGGACCGCCACCAACATCAAGGACCTGGAAGAGGAGTTACTGAACCATGCCAACGATTATCTAGCCCGGTAATCCAATGGATTAAAGGACTACAATAGGATATCATCCCAGGAGATCGTTTCCCGGGTATGTAATCTAAATGCCGAAGAATTTATCAGGATGTACTACCGCTGAGCAGTAATCTCTTCGAAACTCACCTTGCTACCAGGTCTTGGAATACGTACCAAAGTGAAGGGAGTGGTCATGACCGTGGTGGCCATTTCGTCAGCGCCCGGTTTGTCGATCTGGTAATAGACGATCCATTCGGATCCTGTGTCTACCACTTTTTTCACATGAACTTCTATACCACCGGAATTCTGCTCTCCCAGGTTGATGAAAACCATGGAATACTTTGCAAAATCGACCTGTGGTAGTTTATAGGATTTGGCACGGCCCATATTGGCCATTCCAACCACTTTTAAAAGGTCACTGCTGGAAGAGATCAGGCTAAAATCCTGCCTTTTGTTGTTACTTTGAGCGTCCTGCATAATGACCTCGAATTCCACCGGGTCACCTTTTTTCATGTTGGACATTTGCTGGGCCTGAACAGACAGGGTCAATCCCAGGAATAATAAGGTTAGGTTACGAAACATAAGAAAGTGCTTTGTCATAAACAGCTTCGTACAAAGGTACGATGTTTTTGGTTTCAAATTTTGTTGCTATTGCCCTGGCCTGCTGCTTAAATCGTGCCAAAGTCTCGTCTTCCTGAAGAATATGAACAGCTTTGGACGCCATATCCTCAATATCGCCCACATTGCTAAGGTATCCGCTTATACCATCCTTATTCACTTCGGGTAAACCACCTGTATTGGTCGAGATCACAGGAACTCCGCTGGCCATGGCCTCTAGGGCCGCAAGTCCAAAGCTCTCTTTTTCAGAAGGTAACAGGAACAGGTCGCTAAAACATAGGATCTTATCCACCTCTTCGCTATTCCCCAGGAAGTGTACCATTTGTACGATACCCTTTTGCTGGCAAAGCCGTTCGGCTCGTTCTTTTTCAGGTCCCTCACCAACCAATACTAATTTGGCAGGTAATTGCTGCCTGACCTTATCGAAGATCTCGATAATATCAATAATTCTTTTGACCGGGCGGAAGTTACTGATGTGTGTGATAATACGTTCGTTCTCCTCGGCCATCAGTGCTCTTTGACATTCGGTGAACTGATATTGGTACTTACTTAGATCTATGAAGTTGGGAACCACATGAATGTCATTCTTGATATCGAAGAGTCTAAGGGTGTCGTCCTTCAAACTCTGAGAAACGGAGGTAACCATCTCACTCTTATTGATGCTAAAGGTAACCGCAGGCTTGTAGAATGGATGATTACCGACCAGGGTTATATCCGTACCGTGAAGCGTGGTAACCATTGGGATGTGAATTCCTTCCTCGGCAAGCATCTTCTTGGCCATATACCCCGCATAGGCATGCGGAATGGCATAATGCACGTGCAATAACTCGATTCCGTAAAGCTTGACCATATCCACCAGCTTACTGCTGAGCGCCAATTCGTAGGGCTGATATTTAAATAAGGGATATTGGGGAACGTGTACTTCGTGAAAGTGAACTTTATGGGAGATCAACTCCAGACGGACTGGTTGTTTGTAGGTGATAAAGTGCACCTCGTGGCCGTGATCGGCCAGGGCGATGCCCAATTCTGTCGCTACAACTCCACTACCACCAAAGGTGGGGTAACACACGATTGCAATCTTCATGCAGGTGAATTTTTAGGGGAAAGTTACTCCTTTCCAATCAAGGAGATGGTAAAAATCTGTTAATACTGGATGGCCTCAGTCCCGTATGATGGCCTCGTAGATGACTTCCTGGATCTGACTTCTAAGGTCACTGCTGATGAGCATGCGATTGTCTGCGGTGGGATAGGTCCTGTTAGATAGAAATACGTAGACGATCTCCTCTTCCGGGTCTGCCCAGGTAAAGGTGCCGGTAAATCCGCTGTGACCAAAACTGGTCATGGAGACACAGCCACAAGTGGGGCCTACTTCTCCCAGTTGCGGCTTATCGAAACCAACTCCCCTTCGTACGTCATCATCACAATAATAACAGGTATTAAAGGCATCGATCACATCTCCGCTAAAATAGGTCCGTCCCCCGTATTGGCCATTCCAGAGGTACATCTGCATGATCTTGGCCACATCGTTGGCATTTCCAAACAGACCCGCATGCCCACTAACACCTCCCAACATGGCTGCACCTTGATCGTGCACATAGCCGTGTACCTTCTGCATCCGGAAATAGTTATCTTCTTCTGTTGGCGCGATCTGATCAAGGGAGAATTTTTCCAAGGGTTTGTAGGTGGTTCGGTGAGCTCCCAAGGGCTCATATAAGTTGGCTTGAGTGATTTTTTCTAGGGAGTTTCCGTAAAAGTCCTCCAGGTATTGAGCCAATAAATAGTATCCCAGATCACTGTAGCGATAACCGTTTCTCTTCCTCAGGTCGCTGTCCTTTATTCGCTGGTAGATGCTGTCCTGATAATCACTGCGCATAAACATCTTGCTGGCTACCCTGGTGTTGAATCCATCGCCTGCTTCTCTCCTGTAGTAGTCACTGGAAGGACCTCCTGTTTCGTTGTTCACCGTTTCAGTGTAAAATGGGATCCAAGCTTCTAAGCGCGCATAATGCGAGAGCATTCTTTTGAGAGAGATATCAGATTTATTCGAATTGGCCAGGGAAGGAATCATTTTGCCCAGGGTAGAATCCATGTTCAATACGCCGCGATCAAATAAACCCATTAGCATAGGTACAGTAGCGAGGATCTTTGTCAAGGAAGCCAGATCGTAAATGTCTTCATCCTGGACGAGGCGTTTCTTCTCTGGGGTGTGGTAACCGAAACTCTTGCGGTAAACGACTTTACCTTTGCGTGCGACTACAACCTGGGCACCTGGCATCATAGTGGCGTAGATCCCTTCCTCTACCATGGTATCTATCTTGGCCAGAATCTCGCTGTCCAACTGCACGCTCTCGGGACTTCCATATCCTAAGCGTTTGATGCTGACGGTCTCCAAACCGGAGCCAACGGGGAATTCGGAGCCACAACTCACCGGTAATTTCCCTCTTGCCGCTCTGGCACCAAAGATCAGCTGAGCGGAGAGATCCTGGGCCAGTTCGCTGTTCTGGTAAGAAACGATAAGCCCTTCAATATTAGCGGTACTCTCCAGATCTAATAAGGCATAAGGCCTGGTAAAGATATCCAGGATCACAGTCTTCTCTGCCGCAATGCCCTCGATAAGCTGAACATCCGTCTGGGACATGTTGTAATCTTTCCAGGGATTGGCATTGGACTTATGAAAGCCCATGATCACTAGATCGAACCCACTGAGTTTTTGTCGATAGGATTGCAGGGAGTTCGCTTTTATCCATTGGACATCTGCATACTTTCTAAGTCCCTGGTGAAAGAATTCGCCGTCGTCATCGCCCATTTGAACATAGGCGATCTTTTTCCCTTCCAGTTGTGTGACCGGCAGCAGGGATTCATTTTTGAGCACCGTCAAGGCCGCCGCCATCGCCTCTTCGTTCAGTATATGGTCCTGGGGTGTATTCAGATCCTTGAACAGGTTCTCCTCAGTAACATCCTGGTAATCGGCTAATCCCACCTTATACTTGGCCTTAAGTATCTTCTTGACCGAGTGAGACAACCGATCCTCACTGATCCGTCCATCATTGTATGCCTTTAAGATCAAGGCATGGGCCTTGGGTACGTCTTCAGAGATTAAAAGAATGTCATTCCCCGCCTCAAATGCGGCCAGGTCTATAGCTCCAGGTTCTTTAAAGTCTGCCGCGCCCTTCATGTTTAGCGCATCGGTGAACACCAAGCCCTTAAACGCCATTTCTTCCTGCAACAGCTGGTGTACCACTGACGGAGAGATGGAAGTTGGATAGCCACTCTCAGGGACCAGTGCAGGAACGTTCAGATGAGCGATCATCACGCTGGCCAAACCTTGGTCAATCACAGTCTGATAGGGCTTTAGCTCGATACTATCCAGACGCTGCCGGTCAAAGTTCAGGGTGGGTAAGGTCTTATGCGAATCGCTGGCCGTATCCCCGTGACCGGGAAAGTGTTTGCCGCTTCCCAATACTCCGGCTCCCTGCATTCCCTGCATCAGCGCACTTGCTTTATTCGTTACATTCTGGACATCCTCTCCAAAGGATCGATTCCCGATGATCGGATTCTGAGGGTTGATATTGATATCCAGAACCGGTGCAAAGTTGATGTGAACACCCATTCGTTTGGAGTGTTCTCCGATACGACGCCCCACCTGCTCCACGATACGATCATCCTGTATGGCTCCCAGGGTCATGTTCCAGGGATAAGCGAAAGTGGAATCCAGCCGCATGGCCAGGCCCCATTCTGCATCCATACCAACCATCAGGGGCACTTTAGAAAGTGCCTGCATTTGGTTATTCAAACGTGCTTGCCTGATCGGACCTCCCTTAGAAAAGATCACCCCTCCTATTCCGTAATTGGTAATCAGGGATTTGACCTTATCGGTTACAGATTCGGGGTCTCGTGAAAAAACATCCACCATGAACAATTGCCCGATACGGGCTTCCAGGGTCATCTGGTCGTAGATACTATCGACCCATTGGGTCTGTAAGTTCTCTTCTGAGGACACCAACAGGGGATCTGGTGTCTGACTCCATAGCCCTGTCACCAACAGTGCGAAGAGTGAGGTTAAGGTTAAGCTTCTCATTATGGGGAAGATACAAATTCTATGCTAAAAATCGGCTGTGCCAGCTCTCTTTGGCCGGAACCTCCCAATGCTCCTTGTACTCGGCCTTGGTATTCACCAAATTGTTGAAAACCACCGTCTTTCCAGATACGGATCGGGACTTGGCCATCGCCTTAAAATCGGCCAGGGTCTTGTGGGCAATATAAGGGCCGTTGTAAAAGGTCACATTCATTTTATCCATCAGGTCTAGATCGAACTCCTTTTCCAGGGACTGAATAAAATGAACACTGGCATCTATACTACAGCCGGAAGCAGAAGCATTTTCCTGGTTTAGGCCGATGACGATAAAGCGGTTATGGCGTACTTCAAAACCGGCTTCTAAGTTTTGACCGTGAGCCGTCCACTGCTCTAAGAACTCTTGGGTTCTGAGTTGTATCTGCTCTACTTCCTCCGGGAGAAATTTCCGATTGGATTGATAGATCCAGACCCTCGAGTGATCTGGTAGTGCGTTAAATTCGACAAACATGCTAGAATAATTGAACTCCAGCTACAAAATTAATGGTATTATTTGTCATTTTATTCCTTGAGCCTTGAAATACATCACCCTCAAAATCGAATCGTGACTCAACGAAGAATCGGTCGACATGAATACCAAATCCGATAAGAGGTTTTCCGATTCCGAAACTTGGTTCTTTCAGATCAATGTTGGTGGCCGAATAAGTAATGGAAAGCTCCTTAACATAGGTATAGAGGAAACCTGCTTGTAGGGACAAGCGAACTTTATCAGTAATAGGAAAATAATAACGTGCTCCCACAGGGATCTCGAAGGAGGTAAGATATTTCAGGGTGACATCTTGTATTGGAGTGTTGATCGATCCGGTCGGTTGCTGAATGGTCTTATCAATGCCCGGGTAATAACCTAAACCTAAGAATAAAGCCCAATGGCTTTTTTCTCCTGAAAGCATGATCTCACCTTCGGCCTCTCCCCTGAAACTAGTTTTACTTCCAAAATCACCTCCGAAATTTTCAGAGAGATCATTTTCAACTTCATAATCAGAAAAGTTGACACCGGCCTTTAGTCTCAAGGTAATCTTCGGCTTTCGCTTTTCCTTGTCAAGTACTAAAACTGCATCTTCAGAGATACAGTTATTGAATTTCTTAAAGATTCCGATCAATGATGATTCCTGGTATAACAAGGATTCAAAATCAGAAGGACTCAGACTCAAGCAATCTGCAAATTGAGTGGCCAACTGACCTCTGAACTGCCTATTGTAGGCGATATCCTGGTCCTTTAGATATCTTTTGTAGACCAGTGGCTGGATGGATGCATCTCCTCGTCTAAAATAGAAGCGATCTCCTCCGTCATCTTGAAGTACAAATAGATCGGCCTGCCCATCCACAACTAGCTTTATAAAGCCCGTTCTGAAACTCCAATCCGGTTGACTTGAAAAATTCAAATTGTTCAACCGATCAATAGACTGATCGTATCGGATCCGTCTTCTTAAGTAGATGGAATTGTCCTCAATGGTAACTTCTTGAACAGATTCTGCTGACACGGAAACGGTTGGGCCATCCTTTTCCTTGAATTCGAAAGAAACATCCCATGGCTTAAGGGGTTGGTTTTTGATAAGACCCTCTACTTTCTTACCGCTGTGGAGGGTATAGGAGCCTGGAACAAATTCATTCTGAGCCATTAGGCAACAGCAAGTTAAGAACGTAGAAAGAACAAGGAATAATGTGCGCGAAATCATGGGGTATAATTTGGATTAAAAGAGCCAAATATATACCCTTTTTCAGGTAATGTTTATGCGTTGAAAAGAAAAAATGCGAACTCCCTGACCCTCAGTAATTACTGGTCTTAGCGCCGCTTTATAGATCCGAAGCAGTGGCAATCATCTCGGCCAGGTCCATCACCTCTATATCTCCTTCACGTTCGGCAGCTTTAACTCCATCGGTCATCATGGTATTACAGAAAGGGCAACCGGCAGCAATGATCTCGGGCTTGGTGTCCAAGGCCTCTTCGGTACGTTCAATATTGATGTCCTTGTTTCCTGCTTCCGGCTCTTTGAACATTTGAGCACCGCCGGCACCACAACAAAGCCCATTGCTCTTACAACGTCTCATTTCTGTCAGTTCGACTTCCAGTTTGCGCAGTAGCTCGCGTGGAGCTTCGTATTCGCCATTTGCCCGTCCCAAATAGCAAGGATCATGGAAGGTAATTCGCTTGCCTTTGAAACTTCCACCTTCCACTTTCAACTTGCCTTCGTTTAGCAAGGATTTCAGAAACTGAGTATGGTGTAGCACCTCGTAGTTCCCTCCTAATTCGGGGTATTCGTTCTTAAGGGTATTAAAGCAGTGCGGACAGGTAGTCACGATCTTTTTGATCTCGTAGCCATTAAGAACCTGTATATTCATGGCGGCCTGCATCTGGAACAGGAATTCGTTTCCAGCTCGTTTGGCAGGATCGCCGGTACAGCTTTCTTCAGTACCCAAAACGGCGAAGGAAACTCCTGTCTTGTTCAGAATCTTCACAAATGCCTTGGTGATCTTCTTTGCCCGGTCGTCAAAGCTACCTGCGCAGCCCACCCAGAAGAGTACTTCCGGGCTTTGGCCCTGGGCCATCATTTGGGCCATGGTCGGTACTTGGATGGAGTCGCTCATAACTTAATCTTCAAAAACCTCTATGGTCACTTCCTTTTCGATCAGGTCTGTAAACTTACCTCTGTAGCGCGTTGCGCGAACCAAGTGGTTATCAATCCAGTGGTAGTTACCTCCACGGGGTTTACCCATCAGCAAACTATGATAATTAAACCCATGCTCCTTCAGCCAAACCTCGGTCACTTCGCGGTGATCTTCAGTGCGGGAGGTAAAAAAACAAATGATGTGTCCTTGGTCATACCATCTGTTCAAGGTCTTTAGGGCGTCTGGATAAACCTCGGCAGTGGCCATTCTTTCCGGCTCCTCATTGGGAATATCATCGCAGATTGTCCCGTCAATATCGATCAGGTAATTCTTAATTCCTTCTGGTAGAATAGGACTAACGTGCTCCCCTTCTTCCAGTTTTTCTTTCAACAATTTCTTTACGTCGTCTTTATTCATTTTGGTCATTTAATGCTCTAAAATCTTCTTTACTAAGTCTAACATATAGGGCCAGCCTGTGCTGACCAGGTTTTTTGTATTTCGGGTTCTCACTCTCCAAGATCGATTGCCTGTAGGCCTCCCTCTTCAATATTTCCAACTGCTTGTCCGAACAGTAGTCGCAGAACACCTTCTTTACGACTACAGAATCCAACTCGATCTGATCATTGACAAACAAGCGCGTATACATCTTGAACTGCAAGGAATCTGCACGATAACCGGACGACTGAGCCGTCGCAACAGATCCCATGGTCAAGCATGCTATCGTTATGATTACTTTCCAATTATTCATTGATCCAATTGGCCCGATCCATTTGATTAAATGGCCAGGGGGCGCCGTTATTCTCAATATTGGTCATAGTCACATTTAGCTCTGATGGAGCCGCAGACTGTTCCATAACCAGGAATTGTCTCATATCCATGATAATGGATAATGGGTCTATACTAACAGGGCAAGCTTCGACACATGCATTACAGGAGGTACAAGCCCACAACTCCTCTGTAGAAATATAATCTCCTAATAGCTGTTTTCCTTCTTCGATCTTGCCGTTTTTCTCCATTTGTTTCCCCACCTCTTCCAGCCTGTCCCTGGTATCCATCATTATCTTGCGAGGAGATAATTTCTTTCCGGTCTGATTGGCTGGGCAAACACTGGTACAACGCCCACATTCTGTACAGGTATAGGCATTTAGTAGCTGCACTTGGTTGAGATCGATCACATCACTGGCTCCAAATTTGGCCGGAGGTTCGGCCGATTCTGGTGGTGCCGCAAAAGGATCGGCATTGGGATCCATCATCAATTCGACCTCTTTGGTCACAGCCTCATTGTTGGGGAATTGCCCAGCAGGGGTCAATTTGCCAAAATATACATTGGGGAATGCCAGCAGTATGTGTAAGTGCTTGCTGTAATAGAGGTAGTTCAAGAAGACCAGTATACCTAGTATGTGGATCCACCAGGCTGTTCTTTCCAAAAGAACAAGTGATTCTACAGACATGGAATCGATCAGCGGCAACAGGTATTGACTCACAGGAAAACTTCCTGCAGCCTCATAGTGATCGGCACCTAAACGCTGCAATTGCAAATCGGCAGCATTCATGGTGAGGAACAAGACCATCAAGACCACTTCAAAATAGAGAATGATGTTGGCATCCTGTTTAGGCCAGCCCTTCATTTCAGGGGACAGGAAGCGTTTGATCCGTTGCATGTTCCGTCTAACCCAAAATACGATCACGGCTATCAGCACTAAAAGCGCCAAGATCTCGAAGGACGCGATCAGGACATTGTAGAACGACCCCATAAATGCAAAGATCCGATGGGTACCGAATAAACCATCGATGATGATCTCGAGAACTTCCAAGTTGATAATGATAAAACCTAGATATACTATGATGTGCATAATCCCGGAAACAGGCCGGACAACCATTTTGGACTGTCCTAGCGCGATCCGCACTACATTGCCCCAGCGCTGCTTGCTGTTGTCTGTCCTGTCTATGACGCGTCCCAGTTTGATCCGACCGATCACCTTTCTAATGTTTCTGACAAAGAAGCCTATCCCGCAAATGAGAATTATGGCAAAGAGTATGTTTGGGAGCAAATGCACAGCTTATTCTGGGGGATTTTGTGGTTCAGCTTCGTAGGGTTGTGCCTTCTTACCAAAAACTGAGAAGTGCACATAGCGCTTCGGATTTTCCTTGAAATCAGCCAGTAGTTCCTCCAACTCCTTGGATGCGCCGGCCAAATTATCGTATAAGGCCTCGTCGTAGAGCAGCTTACCAACGGTGCCCTCCCCGCTCTCAATACGGGTAGTTATCTGTTTGAAATCGTCTACAACTGCTTGTAGGTCAGCAGCGATTTTTGCCGTTTCTATTTGAGCTAAAGAGTCCGAAATGCGAGCAAAGTTAGCCGTTGTGGTATCCAGGTTTTGAATGGTTCTATCCAGGCTTTCTCGGTTATCTGCCAGTAAAGATTTGGTATTCGCGGTAATGCCCTTAACGGAGGCCATGGTGGCATCCAGACTTGCTATAGCCGATTTCAGATCGTTTCTGGTTTCATCATTTAGTATGTCGTCGATATCGTAGAGAACTGTATCTAGCCTGGCCAGAGTCAAGCGGATGCTTCCTTCTAATGGACTAAAGGTATCCATGAGCCCATCCAGCATCCCTTTCGTTATTGTACCGGTGAGGGTATCGCCTGATACGGCAATATTGTTGATGTCGTACTTGGGTTTAATTCCCAGGTTATTTCCACTGATGAAACCACTGCTGTAGATCTCTACCATGCTCTCCTTGGAGAATTGAAAGTCACTGTCTACAGAAAAGGTGACAACTAGCCCACCTTGGTCGTTGGCAAAATTGATCTGCTCTACGCGTCCAACTTGCAATCCGTTGATGGTAACGGGTGCCGACGGAGCAAGGCCATCCACATTCTCGTACAGGACGTAGTATATCCGTTTGGAATTTAAGAGGTTAGAGCCTTTGAGGAAGTTATATCCAAAGATGAACAACAAAATGGCTGCAATTGCCAGAATTCCGGATTTGATTTCTCGTGAGCGATTCAACGGGTAGAGTTTAAGACGAAAACAAAGGTAGAAATAAATTGAGTATGGCTACCCTAATTACTTCTGGATTTGAGGGCTTCCTGTAGCGGAATTTTCTGACCATCCCTAAAGGCCACTACATAACTGGAAGAATACCCCTTCTCTCTGGTAAATCCCTTCATGATCTGAATTTCATTGTAATCTGATGTGGCCCCATAGTAATACTTGTAAAGGCCATCTTCTTGATTCCTGCTTATATTCACCAGCCCATTCCACTGGGCAGGTTTCAGTGAAATTTTTCGTTTACCGGCAGCCAATTGCACTTTAAATTCGATCCCGGGATAAATATTCTTCACCACGGATTCTGTAACTTCCTCAACCTGTTTTTCAGTGATCTTCGGCTTCACATTGTTTGCAGTGGCCAACATGATGTTATCCCTATATGCAACTATACCTTTGGCGATCTCCTCGGACATGTCCTTTCTGCCTTCTTGCGAATTGACATAATGACCTTCGGAATTATGAGTCAGGAAACCGAGTTCCACCAAAACACTTGGCATGTAGGTGTTGTGCAGCACCCACCATACATCTTGTTTAACGCCCCTGTTCTTGCGTCTTAGATTATTGACCATGTTGTTCTGGATCAAGCCAGCCAGCATAATGCTCTGATCAAGGTATTCCTCCTGCATCAGCGATAGCCCGATCAGAGTTTCAGGCGATCGGGGGTCGAATCCAGCATAGATCTCCTCGTAATTGTCCTCTAGGAAGATCACCTCGTTCTCTTTTTTTGCAGTGTCAAGATTCTGATCACTTTTATTCAGTCCCATAACAAAAGTTTCGGCACCATGGGCCTGTGTGTGATGCGAGTTGCAATGAATCGATACAAAGACATCGGCGTCATATCTATTCGCAATAGCTGCACGCTCGTGCAATTCCAGAAAAGTATCGGTAGTCCGGGTGTAAATCACTTTAAAGCGTTCATCCTTTTCCAGGATCTTCCCTACCCGTTTGACTACATCCAGGGCAATATCCTTCTCTTTGTATCCGTTCCCCAGATTTCCGGGGTCCTTGCCTCCGTGTCCGGCATCAAGAACAACAATAAAGGGTTTTGTGGTATCATTGTTGCGCGCTTCAAAAGGAACACTGACACCCAATGAAAAAATTATAAGTAGGAATCCGAGCAAATTTGATCTCATGCTTGTACTAGTGTTAGGCGGCTTATTTGTTACTCGAAAACTCAAAGCCCAAATAAAAATACGTACTTTTGAACCCATCAAAAAACGAGCCGAAAGTGGTGAATGTTGTCAGGTTAACCCCACATTTGATAGACCTAAAAACGCGGGGTGCACCCAATTGCGTCAACCAATAAAATCACCTACTTTGTTCAGGCCAACCGTAATTTGTCAGAAAAATACGAATTTTTAGCCCGTAATCTTGCAAGTCAGAACGCAAATTTTATTCGGTTTTTTGCTCCTGATTGTCCCAGTTTTACTTGTTGAGGGCATTCGTGCACAGGATATCCAACCCGGTCAGCAAGTGGAGATAACGGCGGGTAGTCGTCAGGACTCCATCACTGGCCCGGTAAGTGATACCACTCTTACCCGGCCCATTGTAGGTGCCGAATTTAACCAGGTCTTGGCCGATACAGTGAGGACAGACACTGTTGCGGCCGAAGAATTCTTACAGGACATAGTGGAGTATTACGGGGAGGATTATGTCTACCTGGACCGTAAGACCAACAGGATCTTTCTGTACAACGAGGCCTATGTGATCTACCAGGATATGCGGATCGATGCCGGTCTAATCATATTGGACTACAATACCAACGAGGTCTATGCCAAAGGAATAGACAGTGCAGGGGTGTATTCTCAGTCTCCGATATTTGTGCAGGCTAACAACAGGGTTGAGCCGGATTCCATCCGATTTAATTTTGATACCCAAAAAGCCCTGGTCTACAATTCCAAGACAGAACAAAATGGTTTCAATGTGATCTCCGAGGTGACCAAAAAGGAGAACGATTCTGTCTATTTCCTGAGCAAGGTGAAGTTCACTACCTCAGAAAATATAGACGACCCTGAGTACTATTTCTACACAAGGAAAGCCAAGTTCGTACCGGGAAGTAAAGTGGTAACCGGGCTCACCAATATGTATATCGCCGATGTGCCGACACCCATCGGTTTACCATTTGCCTTTTTTCCATTGACGGACGACCGGGCTTCTGGGGTAGTCATACCAAACATTGGAGAGAACAACAACAGGGGGTTCTTCTTCCAGAACGGGGCTATTATTTCGCAATCAACGATTATGTGGACTTGACGGTTCTGGGGGATTACTACACCAATGGTAGTTATGGTCTGCGCCTGGAATCAGCCTATGCCCTGCGATATAAGTTCCGAGGTAATCTGAGTTTTAGGTTGGAAAACCTGATCAACAGTGAGCGAGGTTTTCCGGACTTTAGTGAATCGCGTTTGTACAACATACGATGGAACCACAACCAGGACGCCAAAGCCAGCCCCAACTCCCGATTCTCAGCCTCGGTGAACCTGGGAAGTAGCCAGTATTACGCCCAGTCCATTAACCAGACCAATAATGCCAGTTCACTGGTCAATACCCTGGCCTCTTCGGTCTCTTATTCTAGGACATTTGAAACTCAACCGGAGATCAATGTGACCCTGGCGGCCACCCATTCACAAAATACGAATACGGAGACCATCAACAT
Organism: Aureitalea marina; assembly: GCF_002943755.1. Classification (NCBI taxonomy): domain Bacteria; kingdom Pseudomonadati; phylum Bacteroidota; class Flavobacteriia; order Flavobacteriales; family Flavobacteriaceae; genus Aureitalea; species Aureitalea marina. Next base: position 1,145,539 of record NZ_MQUB01000001.1, on the reverse strand, counting down.
GACCTTGCCGAACCTGAATGCAACTGTTTCCCGTATCTTTCCTTTTGCACCAAAAACCGGTACCAAAAAGGGGATATTGCAGAATATCAACATGCAGTATGATCTTAGTGCCCAGAATCAGATCACTACAACAGATTCCCTGTTCTTTAAATCAGAGATGTTCGATGATGCCCGCATAGGTGCTAGGCACAACATCCCGATCAGTACTAATTTCAAGATATTCAATTACCTCAGTGCCTCTATGGGCGCCAATTACCAGGAAACCTGGGTGGGAAGAACCTTTGACCAGCGCTACGATGAAGAAGCCAACAATGGAGAAGGCGCTGTGGTAACCGACACCGTCTCTGGATTTGATGCCTACAGGACCTATAACTTCAATGCCAGTTTAGGAACAACCGTTTATGGTACATTTAATTTTGGAGAGGATAAAAAGATTCAGGCCATACGCCATGTGATGAGGCCTCAGATCGGATACAGTATTCAGCCTTCCTTCGATCAGTTCTATGATGAATATGTCGTTCCTTCGGCTGACCCCGAAGTGGCCGATCAGGTGGTCACCTACTCTCGCTTTCAAAATACGCTGTTTGGAGCCCCGACAGAGAATCTGAGCAGCAGTCTGGGATTCTCACTCAGTAATACCATCGAAGCTAAGGTCAGGGACCGGGATACTACGGCCACTGACCCCAAGAAGATCTCCCTGATCAACAACCTTAATTTCTCTACCGGTTACGATTTTGCGGCAGATTCCCTCAATCTGAGCCCGGTGCGGTTTACCGGAAGTATACCAATTGTGGAAAAGCTCGATTTCAACTTCAACGGCACCCTGGATATCTACGCCCTCAATAACAACAATCAACGGATCAATACCCTGAACATCGATAATGGCGGTAGCCTGTTCAGGCTGACACAGGGGAATATTTCGATCAACTACTCTTTTTCCAGCAAGGATTTCCAAAGGGGGCGTTCTGATGAGCAAGAACGAGAAGAAGGCTTTAATAGTGAGACATTTAGAAATGGAGGGCGTCCGGATGATCTGTTTGGAGATGCGACCCCCATCAATGCCGGTCGATTTGATCCGGTTCAGACTGGCCCGGACCGCGGGCCGATCAGCAATACCTGGTATCAGAACGAGATCCCCTGGACCTTTAGGCTGGCTTATACCATGACCTATTCCAATGCCCAACGGCAGAATGAGATAACCTCCCAGTCCCTGATGTTCAGTTCTAACGTAGAACTATCGCCGCGATGGAGTGTGGGTATATCCTCGGGTTACGATTTTAAGAACAAGGGGGTGACCCTGACCAATTTGCGCTTCCAACGAGACCTGGAAAGCTGGCAGATGAGTTTTAACTGGACCCCTATCGGAGCGCGGAATACGGCCTGGTACTTCTATATCGGGATCAAATCCGGTATGCTCAGCGATATCAAGTGGGAACAACGTAGAGAACCAGACAGACAATTATAACACCAATAATATGGCAGCTAATATCATCAATACACCAAACGCCCCATCACCCATCGGTCCTTACAACCAGGCCGTGCGATACGGGGATCTGGTCTTCACCTCAGGACAGATCGCGATCGACCCCACTACTGGAGAATTGTTCAAAGGGGGATAAAAGAGGAAGCCACACTCGTCATGGAGAACCTGAAAGCCGTATTGGCGGCCGCTTCTATGAATTTTACTAATGTGATCAAAACCTCCATTTTTGTCAGTGATATGGAAAATTTTGCTGCGGTAAATGAGGTTTATGGGCAATACTTCGACGAAGCTACAGCACCTGCCCGTGAGACGGTAGAGGTTGCCAATCTGCCAAAATATGTGAACGTGGAGATCTCTATGATTGCCGGGGCCTAGGTCAATTGTCGTTCTTGGGCTTGAAATTGACCGGATAGGAGTTGTCGTCCGGTACTATGTTGTTGTTCTCCTCTTCCGATTCCAGGGAAATCTCCTTATTGAATAATTTATCAACTAATTCCTTAAAGGTGTCGAAGTCTACGGAATAAGAGATACCTGCACCTTGTTCGAAGATCTGGTCCTCCCCTATGAACTGGATATCTGCCTGTCTGTTAAAGAAGCTCATTCGCATACTGCCGTCTTCATTGACCAACCATTGGATCTCGATATCGCCGGCAACCTGGGTATCCGTAACTCCACCTACCGGTATTCCTACCTTCCCATTGATCAGTATCCGTTCAGAGATCTGGGTGGTCAACTCTACGCCCAATTGGTCTGCAGTTTCCTGATTGATCGTCCGGGATCCTGTCTCGTAATAAGGAATAACGGAGAATTTGTTGTCATCTCCGGCAAAGATATCAGCTACAATGGCGTTTACGCTTTCCGTAACCAAAGACCCTCCGGCATTGGTGAATGCTCCTGTATCCCCTCGGAAAGAGCCTGTCGATATTAGGAAGAGCGCTTGGGATTCCCTTTCCTGATCATTCTGGAGTTTATATTCCAATTCTGCTTTCAAGGTCGAGGATGTTTCAGGAAAATCAATGCGAAAGTCCAGGTCTGGTTGCAGGATCTCGCCGGAAAGATCGATCAGCACTTCTACCGGGATCTTGCGGTTGGCTGTTGGATTGTCCAGCAAAACAGATGGATTGGCTCTGGTGTTGTATTTGGCACTGAGGTTCAGGTTCGCTCCGGTGGGACTACCATCCCAAGTAATGCTACCTCCTGACAACACCTCGAATTGCTTTTGGATCAGGGTTTTGTATTTGAAATCATAGGTCCCGTTGATCACTAGGAAATCCCCGAACATGTCGAACTTACCCAGGGTGTTGATCCGGATCAACAGCGTTCCCACTCCTCTGCCTTTTAAAGTGGAATTGTTGGTTTGGTCCACCAGAATCTCAACTTCAGCGTTTTCATTGATATCTAGATCAAAGTTTAGGGTAAGGCCCTTTACGCGTTTAGATTCAAACTCTTCACCAGACAGCCGTGCCTGTTTCTCTTCCGGGGAAATAAAATAAATGAAGGAATCGTCTCCTATGGACTGAGCATCACTAATAGGGATCTTAAAAGTGGTTCCGGATTCTGTGGTAGCAGCTGCATCTATGGTCAATTCGTCCAAGGGCCCCGAAAATTGAGCATTTCCACTGATAAAGGCTGTTCCGTAATACAATTCGTCTTCGTCCGGTGGTGTGTTTAGAACGAGCATGCGATCGGACTCTACCTTCAGGTCCATATTCCAGTTTCCGAAGTCTTCGTGGGTTACAGAGCCGAATAGCGCAGCCTCGGTGCCGTATTCGGTATCGATGATAGTGGTCCGGCTTAGGTTGAATGATTGCTTGTCTAAAAATATCAGGGTATTGTCGGCCAAGTCGAAATCCAGGTTCAGATAAGGAACCTTCATCCCGCTGCCATCCAAAAAGAGCTGACCGTCCATTTCCGGGGAATCGTAGACTCCGGACACCTTAAATTGCCCCGAGAGATCGCCTCGAATATCCGAGAAGATATCGGCAACAAAAGGTTCTATGGTCGCCAGCTTGAATTCCCGGAAATTGACATCCAGGTCCAAAATGGGCTTGTCATTTGTCGTATCCACTCCCCCAATAAGACTGAATAGGGTGGTCTGTTCATTGGCCAGGCGGCTATCCACCTGGTAATAGGTCAGGTCTTCATTTCCGGTTATATCCAGGGTCAGGTCTCCTAGTGGGATCTCGTTCATCTCAACACCAGTGACCTCAACATCTGCAGTGGGGAGATAAGCTCCTTCCTGTTGCAACAGGCGGAGACTGCCGTTAACCCGGCCATCCAGCTCCAGGCTATCGATTTTGGGCGTGATATTGTCGATGTTCACTTCGGAAAACTCTACCCGCACATCTTTCTGATTGCTGCCCTTCAGCATACCGGCCATTCGAATATATTCCTGTTCGTGATTCAGTACCAGGGAGTCGATCTTGACATCCTGGAAGTCGTTGTCAAACACCACCTTGTTGTTCTGATTGTTCTCCTTGTTCAGGTACCAAGTGTTTTCCTTGTATTCTATGGTCGAACGCTTCATGCCGACCACTGACTTCCCGTTCGGATTAATGGTGTGGTAAAGTGAGAGATTGAAGCGGTCTTCTTTTTGGTCGCCTCCTTTAAATTGAGACTGGATGTAAAGGGTGTCGTTCAAGGTTTTATTGATCAAGCTGAGGTCTGTTACCCGGTATTGGTCTGTGTGAATTGAATCAACTGATATATATGTGTTGTATATAGGGTTATCATTGTCAACCTGAAGTTTTACTTTATTTAGATAATTGCCGTATAACAGCACTTCAGGAGAGTTAAAATTGAGTTTAAACTCAGACTCATCCGACGACACAGACCCTCTAATCTTGGTGTTTTCACCCAATTGAATCTCCGGTACGAAAACTTCCACGATCTTATTATAGATCTCAAATTCATAGGATAAGAATTGGTTGTCCGTGACCTCTTGGGGTTGATAATTGGCATAGATGCTACCAATGCCATTTCGGAACAGATCCGGTATAGCCAGGATCTCAAATTGCCCTCTGAGGCTACCGTTCAGGATATCCGGAGAACGTATTTCGATGGATCGATCCTCCCCATTTCGATTGGCTATGATGAGGAAGTCGTCAAAATAGTAGTCTTCTTCTTCGTTCTGGTAAAAGGTCTCTTTGAACTCGATGGTACCCTGAACATCGTCTTCACTGGTCCCGGAGATCTTCATATTGACCTCTCCCGCAAAGACGGAGATACTATCCCTTTTGATCAGATTCAGCTGATTCAGTTCCATGTATTCCACATCGGCTGTGAAATCGTACTGGTTAAAGCTTTGGGTAATATCTACAAGCCCGTTAAAGTCCATTTGGAGGTTTGGATCATCGATCTGCACCTTACCATTGAATTCCGGTTTACTAAAGGTCCCGGCAACCTGGATATTGCTGTAGTTATAGTCCATAAATCGGAGCGAATCCACTCTCCCCTGTATCAAGGTGTTTACGGTCTCTCGGCTGAAACCACTCCCGTCAACGCGGACATCGGCGGTAACTTGTTGCAGATCAGGGAATCCCAGAAGAGGCCCCAGATTGAATCCATCAGTAATGACCGTCCCACCATAGGTGGTCGTGTCGATCTGACTAATATCCTCCATGTCAATGTCGATTTCGGCCTGTCCCAGCAGGGTTTCCAATTGACTCTCTACAGCCAATTGCTCAAGGTCGAGCACGGTATTTCCTCTCAGGGTGAAATAGCCAAGTTCTGCCAATTCCGGGGGTAAGGAGGTGCCCAAAATGTCAGGAAGAAGTCTGGTGAGGTCGCGCCGGTTAGAACGTATGATATGGTCGTAGGCGCGGAAACGAAGACCTTTATCATCCTGGAAAAGATCGTCGAACTCAAAATATCCCTGAACCCTGGAACTGAGCGTGCTCAACTCAACATTCTGGAAGATGAAGGAGTTCAGTGTACCTTCCAGGTTCCCTTCGACCAGAATATCGATGTTCGAACCAAACTCATCATAGAACACCTTGATATCGTTAGTGGAAACGCGAGAATCTCTAAGGTCTGCAATAAGTTTTACGTTGTTCTTAAAGTCCTGCATGCCTTTTTCGGCATAATCCATGGACAGATCCCCTTTGATCTGAGAATCCTCGGTGGTGAGCAACATGTTCTCCAGGGTCATCCTTTCAGAATTGTAGCAATAGTCGCCTTCCAGGTCCCCTATCTCATAACCCTTGAGTGCCTTTAGCGAAAGGTGGTTGATCCTGGTCGAGATGTCTTCGTTGTAGATCAAAAAGTCTTGGATATCGATGAAAAGATCATCGAACTGGACTGCAAGAGGTTCTTCATCGTTCAGATCTATAACCCTGAACCGCCCATCTTCTATCAGGATGCGGGTAGCAAATAATTCAAAGACCTTTTGGTTGGTGCTGGGAGGTTTGTCAGAATCGAACTTGGCCAGGAAGATATCCAGGTTGTGTTCCTCGTCTCCAGGATAGGTGGTGATGTAGAAACTGGTCCCGCGCAATCGGATATCTCCAAAATCCAGCTTGTCGTTCAGTAAGTTGCGAACACTTTGAATGGTCGTATTCAAGCGGTCTACGGCAATCAATGTATCCTGTTGATGATCTTCGATGTAGATCTTGCGGACGTCGATCTGCCCTTTCCAATTGAGTCCTAGGCGGTCGATGCTGATTTTGGTCCCGAAATCCTCGTTGATCCGGTTAGTGACTATTTTGGCTATGCGGGTCTGGACAGCAGGAATAGAAAGAATAACGATTATACTGACCAAAAGGATCAGTATGATCGCTAGAGTACGTTTCAGTATTTTCTTGAATTTCCTGATGACTACCTAATAGTTTATTTTTGCATCCAATAATTGTGCCCGAATTGAATTCTTCAAATATTTGCGTCCTCGGAATCGAATCATCCTGTGATGATACGGCTGCTGCCGTTATTCAGAACGGCAGAATCCTCTCTAATGTGATAGCTACTCAGAAAATTCATGAAGAATACGGTGGAGTTGTGCCAGAATTGGCATCTCGTGCGCATCAGCAAAACATAGTACCGGTTGTTCATCAGGCCTTGGTTAAAGCAAATATCGATAAAAAACAGCTAAGCGCTATTGCCTTTACCCGTGGACCGGGTTTGATGGGATCACTCTTGGTGGGAACCTCCTTTGCTAAATCCTTGGCCATGGGGCTAAATATCCCACTTATCGAGGTGAATCACATGCAGGCTCATATCCTGGCTCATTTTATCGACGAACCCGAACAGGAAAAACCGGAATTCCCATTTTTGGCCATGACCATCAGCGGAGGTCATACCCAGATCGTTTTGGTAAAGGATTATTTTGAGATGGAAGTCATCGGTCAAACCTTGGATGATGCGGTTGGTGAAGCTTTTGACAAGTCGGCCAAGATCTTAGGACTTCCCTACCCGGGTGGCCCGGTTTTGGATAAACTGGCCCAGGAAGGAGATCCGCTGGCATTTCCATTTCCCAAACCGCAGGTTGGGCCACTGGATTTCAGCTTTAGCGGACTAAAAACGGCCGTGCTCTATTTCGTTCAGAAAAAAACGCAAGAAGACCCCAACTTTGTAGAGAATAACCTGAATGATATCTGTGCCAGCATCCAGTACACCATTGTGGAATACCTGATGGACAAGTTGAAAAAAGCCGTTAAAACGACTGGCATTAACCGGATCGCTATTGGTGGTGGTGTCTCAGCCAACAGCGGAATCAGGAGGGCCTTGGAATTGGCTAGTAAGGATCTGGGATGGAAGACTTATGTGCCTAAATTCGAATTTTGCACAGATAATGCAGCCATGATAGCCATGGTTGGCCAGCTAAAATTGGAAAGAGGATTGATCAGTGATACATCAGTCACTGCCAAAGCCCGTTTTTCACTCTGAAACTGAAACTGTCACAATTGAAAGCAATTAGCAATCCTTGGAGTATGAGATTGAGAATCATCCTTCCTCTTTTAATGATCTGCCTTCAGGCAACTTCCCAGGATATAGGCCTTAAAAAATACATCGGAACCGACAGCATTGACATTGCCGTGATCAACAATCTATTGGTTGATATTGAGTTTTATATCACTCCTAAGGATAGCATAAAGGACAGCGTTAAGGTGATCGATTATGCTATTATTCCCCCCAAGGACACACTCTTCAAGGCATTGCGGCTTCCCATTAAGATGGTAAAGGACACCTCAGAGATCTACCCATCCGATTATATTTCCCTGAGAGGTACTATGGGAAATCCTGGGGCAGAGGCCGACGGAACCTTATATGAGCTACCCTTCTCTAGAGGAAAGAAATACAAAGTCATTCAAGGTTTTGGAGGTAAATTTTCTCATGATTCAGAGCAATCCAAGTACGCCGTGGACATCAACACTCAGGTGGGGGATACAATTACCGCAGCTCGTTCCGGACTCGTCATACGAACCCGGGATCAGTTTACTGAACGTGGTGGTCGGGACTTTAGGGACAAAGCGAACCTGGTCAATATATTGCACGACGACGGAACCATCGCTTCCTATGTTCATTTGGATTTTGAGGGTGTGCTGGTGTCCTTAGGTGAGCGTGTAGAAACAGGTCAACCCATTGGGATTTCGGGTTATACAGGTTTTACCACCACTCCTCACCTGCACTTTGTGATCAGGAAGGCAGGAAGCATAGCAATTCCTTTCTACTTTAAAGGTTACACTAAAGGCCCCATCAAGAAGAATATGCGATTAAAAAGGAAGTAGTTAATTTACTTCACTCAATTTACGCCTATGCAGTTATTCTATCAACCAGATATCGATGATTCTCAATCTGAAGTTCACTTCGATAAGGAGGAGAGCCGTCATTTGATCCGGGTCTTACGAAAGAAAGTGGGAGACTCACTCTCAGTTACTGATGGTAAGGGAGGATTGTTTACGGTTGAAGTCACCCTGGCCGACGACAAAAGAAGCCAGGGACGCATTGTAAGGGTAAGTAAACAAGCTAAACCTGATGCGACCCTGGAGATCGGAATTGCCCCAACCAAACTCAACGATCGTATGGAGTGGTTCCTGGAAAAAAGCACGGAGATCGGCATTCATACCATCAGTCCGATCATCTGTGACCGCAGTGAAAGGCGGATTCTGAAACTAGCCAGGATGGAACGGATAATCGTAAGTGCAGCTAAGCAGTCGCTCAAACATATCTTTCCTAAGATCCAGGACCAACTGAGTTTTGAAGAATACATTAAAAAGGATTGGCCGGTCAATACCCAACTCTTCATTGCTCACTGCGGAGAGTCGCCTCGCAAGCTCCTTAACGATCAATTACAGACTGGTAGACCGGTGGTTGTTTTGATCGGGCCAGAAGGTGATTTTACACCTAAAGAGGTCGATCTTGCATTGAAAGTTGGATTTGAACCCGTAAGTCTTGGGAAGTCGAGATTACGCACGGAGACTGCAGGTATTGTAGCCTGCCACCTCTTTAATTTGGCTAATCCCTAGCCTTAAGGAGTTTCTTGCCTAAGTTTTTTAAGATACTGTGAGGGAGTCAGTTGGTTAAGTTTCTTAAACGATTTGTTGAAGGTCACCTTGTTGTTGTAACCCACCTCATAAGCTACTTCTATAATATTCTTTTGGCCAGCAACGTCTTCTTCAAAGATCTGCTTAGCCTCTTTGATCCTGTAGTGATTGATCAGTTCGAAGAAACTTAGGTTGAAATGTTCATTGATGATCTGGGATGCATTATGCCGGGTCGTTCCAAGTCGTTCCGAGATCGTATTGAGGTTAATATCGTTATGTTGAAATATCTTTTCTTCTTCCAACAAGCGGATCATTTCGTCCTTTAATTCATTGGAGAAGGAATTTGTAAGACCGGAGTTCTTGTATTTCAAAAATGAGGCCTCCAACTGATACCCAAGCAAGGTCTTAGGATTGGTATAGGCCATGTAGGCTACATAAAGAACCATACCAGATAGTGTGATCAATTGCAGGTGAAAGAATGGCCCGGTCAATTGGTTGGTCACCAGTAAGATCAGGTAAATAGCATAAACAAGGGTGAACAAGACCTGGAAACTGACAAGATTGCGCTGCCATTTCCAGATGGGTAAGTATTCTGGGGTGGTGATCTTGTTCTTGTTTCTAAAGAATAGTCTAGCGGTCAGAAAACTGTAGATGATCAACGATAACATCTTCCCTGAACTGATCTCTAATCCGTAAGCTCTGTCTTGGTAAATACCCACGCCCAGCATGATTTTCAGCTTTTCGTCGGCCGGAAGAATGAACACCGGGATAAAAAGCCCGATGAGTACTAAGGTGGGAGCCAAATGGAGCAGATCCCGCCACTTGAATCGGTATCCGGTTTTTATCCGCTTGAAATAGAAATACAAGAGCGGGCCATACAATAATGAGAAGATGGTTGAACTGCTGTATAAGTGCGGGTAATACAGGTCGTAATTCATGGAGTGCAGCCCAACATGGATAATGAAGAATGCGTGAATAAAGATCAATATGCTCAACAGTACGGTGGCAACCCTATCCTGTTTGGGTTGTAGGTTGAACATCACCACGATGAACAGGCCAATAAGCCCAGCATAGATATAAACCAGGGAACCCCACCTACCTTTTACCAGGTAGCTGTTCTGAAACTGCTGAAATTGGGGGTCATCATAGAAGTCACTAAAAGCCTCACTTCTTGCGAATTCCAGGTCTAAAGACTCTTGAATGTAGCGCTGGGCAAATGAAATAGCCCTGGCCACGTCCTCTTCTTCGGCCGCATCTTTGGCCATCTCTTTCCACTGCGCATAGCTATCCTCTGTGTGTGGTGTTTCCGATTCTTGCGGCATAGCGAATACCGCCTGGTTGATCATGGCCAAAAACAGCATGACGACGGTTAGTGATGGGTATGCAATCTTGCGCGATATCATGAGATCATAAAACTACAACTTCGATGGGTTAATAGAAAGCGGATTAGTAGCTCCCGATAAAAGTTTACCACTTTGAAGGCAGTTATGCTGGGCTATTCAGCGATTTCGGAATTTCAATATTTATGAAAACTTTCTAAGAAAGCAGTTCTAGAATCCAGCTTCCGCTTCGTAACTTTGCCCTATGAAGCCACTTGCGTTCATCCTATTATTACTGACCGTTCCCATTCAGGCTCAAAAGTTAGCGGTGTTGCGATATGGTGGCGGTGGAGACTGGTATTCCAACCCAACCGCTCTGCCCAACCTGGCTAGGTTCTGTAATGAGGAATTAGGAACCAACATCGACCAAAATCCAGCCGAGGTTCAGCCCTCCAGTTTAGATCTGTTCGATTATCCCTACGTACACATGACCGGTCATGGTAATGTGTTCTTTACGGCAGAAGATTCTGAAAACCTACGCAATTATTTGTTGAGTGGTGGTTTTCTGCACATCGATGATAATTACGGAATGGACACTTACTTGCGCAAGGAATTGGACAAGTTGTTTCCCAATAAAGAACTGATCGAGTTGGGTATAGATCATCCCATCTTTAGTAGTTATTACCCCTTTCCTAATGGTCTTCCGAAGATCCACGAACATGACGGTGGACGCCCGCAGGCCTTGGGTATGGTGCACGAAGGTCGTTTGGTGCTGTTGTACACCTTTGAAAGTGACTTGGGGGATGGCTGGGAAAACCCGGAGATTCACAACGACCCACCTGAGGTCAGACTAAAAGCGCTGCGAATGGGTGCTAATATTATCAAGTATGCCTTCGAATTCTGATGACTCAGCTAAACCATGACCAAGTGGTCAGGCATCAACCCAGTTTTTCGCTGACCCTGGTTTGCGATGGGGTCAATGGGCCGGCCAATATAGGGTCCATACTTCGTTTAGCGGACGGACTTGGTGTCAAGGAAGTGGTTTTTGCCAATGCATCCATCAACACGGACTCCGATCGGCTTCGGCGAACGGCACGAGGAGCCGAGAAATGGATGACATTTCGGGAGGAAAGTGATCTGCCTCGTTTTCTTCAGGAAAAATTGAATCAAGGGGCCCATGTTCTTGCTTTGGAGATCACGAAGGAGAGTCGGCCCATAAAGGAGTTTCAATTAGCTCAACTTAATGGCGAGACTATTTTTATCATTGGTGCCGAAAACAGAGGAGTTTCACAGGAGGTATTAGAAATGGCAGGAGATCAGGTGTATCATCTCCCGCTGTATGGGCGCAACAGTAGCATTAATGTTGCACAGGCGGCTGCTATCGGCCTGTATTGTGTTGTTCAACAATTGGAGCAAGAATGAAAGAGCTGATACGCCCTGAAGTCCATCAATTCCTGTTAGATTATCGCGGGAGTCCTGCGGACCTGGCCTTGGGAAAATCGAAATTTCCAGGTCTCTCCTCTTCACAACTGGCTCAACAACTTCAGGGTTTACGAAAGGCAAAAACCAAATTACCTAGCTGGCATAAGAACCCTGCTATACTGTATCCACCCAAGATCAGTTTGGAACAATCCTCCTCCGAGGCTACTGCACAATACAAAGCTAAATTGGTTAGTGGGCAATCATTTGTTGATATCACCGGTGGTATGGGAGTTGATAGCTATTGGTTCTCTAAACAATTTGAGCGAGTAGATTACTTTGAATTGAATTCCGAATTGGCTGGCCTGTCAGCCCACAACTTCAAAGCTTTTGGTGCCCACAATATCTCCGTTCATTCTTCGGATGGTCTTCAGGGCCTCAAGGACCTGAAGCCGGATTGGATCTTTATTGATCCTTCAAGGAGAAATAAAACCAAGGGCAAAGTGTACTTCCTGGCAGATTGTGAACCGGATATGACCACGGAATTAGATAAGCTTTTGGGATTTGCGCCCAATGTGATGATCAAGACATCGCCCATGCTTGACATCTCCCAGGGACTCAGGGAACTCAATTCTGTGAAAGAAATTCATGTGGTGGCCGTACAAGGAGAGGTCAAAGAATTGCTTTGGATCTGCAGTCGTGAATATGATGGCCCCGTCAATATAGTCTCTTCTAATCTGCTGAGAACAGGAGGATTTCAATCCTATACTTCTGCTTGGACCAGGGATATAAGGCACCCTGAGATGGGAACTGTTTCGGCCTATCTCTACGATCCAAACCCGGCCATGGTTAAAGCCAATCAGCATGATGGGTTCGCAGTGGAAATGGGTTTGTCCAAACTAGCGGCTCACACCCACCTTTACACCGACCCAGATATATTGAGTTATCCAGGAAGACGGTTCGAGGTAGTGGAGGTCCTCCCCTACACTAAGGCAATCCTGAAGAAACAACTGAAACCGGGTAAGGCCAATGTTGCCACTAGAAATTTTCCACTAACCGTCCAGGAGATTCGGAAGAAATGGAAGCTTCAGGATGGCGGCGAACAGTTTCTTTTCTTTGTCAAGGATCATCAGGATCAGAAGATTGTGGTGCGCGCAAAACGGATCTGAAGTTAACAAGTGCTGGACACTAGAATTTATTGACATAAATTCCAATTAATTGTTTGGCTATAATCAATCGAAATTTTACATTTGCATCCGCTATTAAGCAGAACGTTCTTTAACGATCAAAGGAGAGGTGCCAGAGTGGTAATGGAGCAGATTGCTAATCTGTCAACGGGCAACCGTTGCCTGGGTTCGAATCCCAGTCTCTCCGCTCTCTTTATAATTTACTCGGGGTGTAGCGTAGCCCGGTTATCGCGCCTGCTTTGGGAGCAGGAGGTCGCAGGTTCGAATCCTGCCACCCCGACCGAGAAAAACCAGTCACAGATGTGGCTGGTTTTTTGTTTTTAGACCCGTCACAAGCTCGCTTGTGTAAGGGGATAAAGGCAAAAAATCAGAGCAAGGCGCAGCCTTGCTGGTTTTTCTCGTGTTACTCCCCTATTCAGGATCACGAGCGAAGCGAGTAATCCTGAGTGAATGGTGAATGGTGAATCGTGAGTCGGGAAACTCCCCTATTCTGGATCACGAGCGAAGCGAGTAATCCTGAGTGATTAGTGACTGGTGAATCTTGAGTCGGGAAACTCCCCTATCAGGATCACGCCGAAGGCGTAATCCTGAGTGAGTGGTGAATCGTGAATCTTGAGTCGGGAAACTCCCCTATCAGGATCACGCCGAAGGCGTAATCCTGAGTGAGTGGTGAATCGTGAATCGTGAGTCGTGTTACTCCCCTATTCAGGATCACGCCGTAGGCGTAATCCTGAGTGAATAGTGAATGGTGAATCGTGAGTCGGGAAACTCCCCTATTCAAGATCACATGTGGAGCATGTAATCCTAGGTGAAGAGTGAGCAGTGAAGAGGGAAGCTAGTTGGCTTTTCAAGAATTTGGACTTGAAATTCTCAGATACCGGACAAGTTAATGGCAAGCTCTTGTACCGACCTATCAAAACTGCTAAATTGTACCGGGTGGGGATTAATGCCCCAAGGTAGAAAGCACACTTCTACCGAAATGCAATCGAATCATAATATCAGTATCATTGATCCGAATATTTTAAGGATATGCTGGTCTTCTGATAAAATGCAATTATATTTGCACCCGCTATAGAAACCCAAATGGTCGCGTAGCTCAGCTGGATAGAGCATCTGCCTTCTAAGCAGACGGTCCCAGGTTCGAATCCTGGCGCGATCACGACACTCAATAAACCACGCCATTCGGCGTGGTTCTTTTTTTGGAGACAATTCAAAACTGGTTTTGAAATTGGCGACTAGAAAAGAACATGGTGGCGACAGCCACGTGGTTTATTATTTGCAACCTTGATCGCACTCAGGATCACGAGCGTAGCGAGTAACCCTGCGTGAAGTGTGAAGCGAAATAACCACTTTAATTGCCCCCGCAACAAGCTGGCCCCTCGGGTAAAATGTCCACCGGACATTTTATAATCCCTCGGTCCTATTTGCAACCTCGACTACACTCAGGATCACACGTCCATGTAAACCTGGCTAACTCTAAGTTCTTACAGCAACAAAAAAAACCGATCAAAGGAATAAGTTGAAGTATGGCTAGCTTAACAAAGTCCACTGATCAGAAGGTCTACCAGACCTTCCTCTTCCCGGAATATGCTTTGTTGTGTCCAGTCTTTGTTATTTCCAAAACTTCCAAGGTAACTTTTTTTCGGTTTCGTCTTTAAATGAATAATTCCTTAAACATAACCTTAAGTCCATTGCTGATTTCAGAATCATTCTTTCGGTTTTGTTTTTTGCTTCAATGCTTTGAAAATATATTTTATTCTCCTTGAAATCCTGTTTTGTAAGCGTCTTAAAGATCTTATTGCTCAAATTGCTTAGGTGAAGAGTTTTGGCTTTATCATCATAATCGGGCATTTTACCCTTGACCAATTTGAAAATTATTACCTGAAAATAATTCTCAATTGTTTCTAATGACATAGAAATAATTTTGTCTTTGTCTTTGTATTCGATATCATAGAAGACATTACCATTGAAGTTTTGCTTACCTAACTCCATACTGAATTCGGTTCTTAAGAACTGAAAGGTTTTATCTACATAGTTTTTGTAATCTTCAGAATCTATCATTGAATTATCCTATCACAGTTTGATTGGCTACGGTTCTTCCCCCACTGAGTATGGCTTGCTTCGCAAGGTCCGCTCATCAGAAGGTCTACCAGACCTTCCTCTTCACGGAATATGCATTGTTAGACGCCGTAACGCTCAATATATTTTTTGGCCAGATTCTTAATCCAAGTTGTATCATTCCCTAAGTGAAACGCAATGAGGTTACCGTACCCTGGCACTCTCATTTTAAGTAAACAGCTTATTGCTTGTCCATCCACATAAGGATCCTTTACGAGTAAAGCAACCTTTTCAGCCTGACCCTTAGCATGAACATTTTCCAAACAGCTGAGAAATGATTGACGACCTCGCTTGGATCTATTGTCCAGACAAAAATCTGCAATCCAGGAGTTAATTTCAGTATCCCTTCTCAATTTATTATTTGATAAATGAATTTGTCTTATGTCTTCTCCGATTTCCCAAATTTTTGATTCATAATCATGCCAGTTGGGAACCCCTGGATAATCCGTTAAGTCTGCCAAATCAGGCTCCAGTTCAAGGGGTCTTAGTTGAATCGCCTCATCAATCTTATTAAAGATGTTTTGTTTGTCGTTCAATTTCTAAGTACGGTGTCTAACGCTTAGTATGTGGTACTTATCCTGCAGGGTATGCACTATACACGGTGTTGTGCGTAGTTATTTTTTAGTTTTTCAAATTCCTTTTCGTATTTCTCAATCCGAGCCTGGTCTTTTGCCGATAATAGAAATGGTTTTCTTTTTCCAGTGATCATTCTGTCATAAATTAAATTTCCATTTTCATCTTTTATTTCAACTTCTTGATAAGGTCGAAACATTGAACATTCAGTTTGAGTCAGTTTAACTGAAAGTTTAGCATATTCCTGTGTCGGAAATTGATTGGAAAGTTCAAGCGTTTTTAAATTTCTCAAATGTGAAATTGGATCGAGAGATTCATCTACAACTTTTATGCTTGTCAATCTCAAATATTCCAACTGTGTCAGGTTCGCTAGTGGTTTTAAGCTGTCAACTTTTAGTTCTTTATTCAAACCGCCATCTAAAGACAGACTTTTTAATTGAGTTGCTCTTTCCAATTCTGACAAGTCCGAAATTTTGGAATAATCTCTAATTGCCAATTTTCTCAAGTTCGGGTTAGATTCGATATTCCAAAGTTCAGTTGCTTTAGTATTCCATTCAGTTATTAGAGTTTCGCACTTATTCAGGTTTTCTAAACAACTTAAATCCTTTGCGAGTAATTGATAAAGACTGACATACTTTGGTTGATGAAGAGAAAAAATCTGTTCGATGTCTTTTTCTTTTGCACCAATTAACCAAAGTTTTTCAATATTCAGTTCACTTAAGAGTTTTCGATTCTTTACATCCGCACGAATATGCAATTCCATTTTAGAATTGTCAAAATCAGCTAAATCAGAAGTAAATCCTGGTTTGTTCTCAAATCGGTCTATGGAAATTTCGTTCATTTCTCTAATTACGAACAACTTTCCGGCCAAAATGCCTTGCAACGGTAGGTTGGTTGGGCATGTATTTTAGCTGTTGTTGTACTCAGTTTTTATTTAAAACATGTTATAAAACTCCTCTCGTTTCTTTTCAAAATCCTTGAATTCATCTAGAGTCATATTCAAGAATTTAGTCGCTGGCTCTTTATATTCAGCCCCAACTTTTTCCTTAAGTATTTTTATTATCAATTCATGTGTGGTCGGATGGTCTAAGTCTTTCAGATGAAAAGATGAATATCTCTTAATTGACTTTGGATACTGCTTTCGAAATCGTTGATACTGTTTATAATAGTAATCAGTAACACCAATAGAAACAGCATCAAGTAGTTCCTCCTTAATTTGATCGAGAGTTAAATTCGAGTATTCCTTTCTAATAATTTCAAGGAATTTCTGCCTTGAATCCATCTTAGGTTTTTTAGAGAATATTCCCATTTCATTTTAATTGAGTACAACGGTTATTTATAAGAGTCGAACGGCACTTATGGATTGCTTCGCAAGGTCCGCTCATCTGAAGGTCTACCAGACCTTCCTCTTCACGGAATATGCGTTGTTGTAACCCGTTTTAAATATTGTTCATCTTTTTTAATACTCGGCCGGCGGACCTTGCGGCTTTTGATCTAATCCCGCTTTCCTTCAGAAGATCAACTAGCTTAACAATCTGAATCGCGAATTGTTTGTAATCTTCTCCATCATAAAACCCTCCAACTTCCCATACTGATCCGGATCCACCCCACATCTCAGCACTAATCAATTTATCCATGAACTCCTCTTGGTCATCTTTTTTTAAGGCATGAATAATCTGTTCTACCCAATTAGCTTGAAATGTATTGGGACTTTTCTTCAGAAGGACTACCATATTTGAAAGTATGATTTCATACTTCTCTTTATCAATTTGAACAATTCTTTTTCTTTTGAAAAACATTCTTAGAAATGCGTTACAACGGTTTGGCTATGACCTCGGTGGGCCATAGGGCCCGGCGAACGTTAAGCGCCGGAGTTTGGCCAAGGCCAGTGAGCCAGGTTTTTGCGTTGTTGTTTGTTTTACGTTCTTATTAGTTTTCAATTGAGCAATTATTGGTCCAGAACAATAAGCCACTGGCACGAGCACGAAGTGCGAACTGGCGTCAGCAATTATTGCCGTTGTTGTGCACTGTTTTTTATTCCATTTTTTAATTCGTCCGAGGTTAATTCAAGTCCGTTATTTCTCATTAACATTTTAAAGTCCGCACCAAAATATTTTTGATGGGGTTTGCTTGAAAACCATGTCATTTCGTTCTCCCGTCCATCGAAAATGAACTTGTGAATTTGTCCTTTAATTCGGTATGCTAGTATTCCATTTCCGAAACTATAAGGTTCATAATGATATTCTTGCAATTCAAAATCCGCAATCGAATTGAGTTTTGCTTCTATATCATTTCTAAAATCTTCAAAGGTCATTTTTGTAAATATAGTTTTGCGTCCTTTAAATTCAATTCAGTTTCGTGAACTCCACGTCCAGTTCGGTTTTCATTAAATGCAGGTTCCTCAAGTCGGTCGAGTCCAATTAATATTTGAAATACTGCAATTCCATTTTCATTTTGCAATTCAGTCCGCAACCATTTTTTATATTCCGCAATCAAAGTCCGATTTCCAATTTTTGACAAACTCCAATATCCGCTAACTCGTTCGTCTTCGTTTTTATAAATCCCAGAATTCAATCCGTCAACAATAATTTGCTCCAATTCAGCCGGTTTGAATTTGGTCAATTCCGATTCTGCAATTATTTGTTTTTCGTAATCAGAGTGGGAATTACCGTTCGCTTTTTCAAATATAAATCCAGCTTCTGTAAACTGTTCATTTGTTAATTTCATTTCTATTTATAATTCAGCATAACGATTTTTATTAAATAGTGCACAACAGTTCCGGCTATGACTTATTCGTGAAATTTCTATTGGAACTCATGAATCTTGTAAACTCGATTTCGGTGGGCCGGTGTATTGCGTTGTTGTTTGTTTTACGATGTTATTAGTTTTCTCTTGATCAATTATCGGTCCAGAACAATAGCCCACTGGCACGAGCACGAAGTGCGAACTGGCGTCAGCAATTATAGCCGTTGTTGTAATGCGTTTACAAACTCAAAATCCAATTAGTGAATAAAACAACGGATAGAATCGTGAAAAAAATCATTATCGCCGTAAAGATTTGATCTCGCTTTTTACTTCTCCTAGCCTTTTCACGAATCTCCTTTTTGATTTGCTCCAATTTGACAGGATCAATGTCTTTTGTCCCGAGAGTCTCGGGATCAGAAAACCGAGATTTTCGACTTGAATTTTCGGTTTTTTCTTTACGCTTAGAACGCATGTCTTTCATGCGCTGTTTGTGCGCCCCTAATCGTCCATATGTTCCATCTACTGGCATAATTCTTATGAATTCATTACAAGGGCTTCGTATAAGAGCCGCACGGCTCTATTACTTGCCTGGCGCTGGGTTTTGGCGGAGCCAAAAATAGGCCCTAAGGCGAGGCAAGTTCTTGCGCTTGTTTTGTTAGTTAATGTTGGTTTTTCTCTTCACCTGATCTCGCTTTGATTCTTACCACACCTAGTATGGCTTTTATGCGTTGTTACCCAACGTTTTATCATCTCTTGTAAGCCACTTTCCAATTTTAGAATAGTTTGAGAGCATTAAATAGCCGATCACAATATTCACCCCTGATAGCGCCCAGTTAAAATAATCAATAGAGCTCCCATAGCTCATTCTTTCAAATTCATCAAGACCATTTGCTGAAACCTCACTTTTAAATGCTAAGAACGAATACCGAAGGAAGTCTGGAACGTAATCTAGTAACATCATTCCGCCAATAATAATCAATGCGAATTTGACAATTTTAAGGCTATCGAAATTGCCTAAAACTATTGTGTCGTCGTCGTAGCCCTTATCGAGTTGGAGTAGATTGATAATCATGTCTGTCTTTCGAATTAAGAACACGTACAGAAGTAGGATCAAAACTAGTATACCAGCAATTAATAATATTTCTGTAGCTCCTATATCTGGCAGAATAAAACTCAGACTGGAAGGTAAGTAAGTCAATACCGATAGGAGTAGTGCATACAGTCCAAAAATTTTAATGACTATTCGGAAGAAATCTTTTTTTGTCATAAGTATCAATCAAATGTTGGGTAACGGTTTTGTATAAAAACTCGGTGCCACTCAGGCACTTGCCTAGGTCGATTCCGGCTGTGCCGGAAAATTGGGGCAGAGGCAGGGCAAGTGCACTGCCGTTTGCTTTGTTAGTCTAGCTAAGTTAGTAATTTCTAGGAGCGAGTAAATACGTATTTCCCGCAATTCGCACTGGCTTTTATGCGTTGATACTGCAGGTATTTGTTTTACATGCTTTGGCCTTTAGGAAACAACCATTCGATTCAGTCTCAAAGGATCATTTTTACCTTATGATACCTTAAATACCAAACCTGGTCAGTCTATTTTGGAAAGTTATTGGGAGAGGAATTGTGATGGAGCGCCCAAACACTCCAGTGTTTGCAGAAAATGAACAGAATCCCACTTATCTAAGCAGAGGATAGTTTTATCGAAAGATACGTGCTATTGGGCTAATTGTTTTCAAAAAGCCTTGTAGCCTCTTTACCTTCATTTTCAGATAAATACGGGTTAAATCGGTTAAGTAAATTTTGATTAGCAACCCAATTAACGAGAATCTATATGAAAGCAAAATCTACAATCACTTTTTTTACTGCCGTATTCTTTTTTTCAACCTACCTCTATGGCCAAGTGTTTTCAGATAAGGTGGTCAGTGAAGAGCGCATAGAGCTAGTAGATAGTATTGCGGACGAACCCTATCCATATTTGCTGCCTATTTGGGGCAAAAAGGTCATCGAAAAAGGATTTGACATTCCTTATTCGGCAGGTCTTGGTATTAATTATGTGACGCAAGAATCAGAAATATTGGTACAAAATTTACAGGTAGGATTTAATAATGGCGAGTTAATCGAATTAGATGAGTTTATCCGATTTCCTTCGGCCGTTGCTACTTCCACTGTGATCAATTTCAGGCCAGATATTTGGGTTTTCCCTTTTTTGAATGTCTACGGCGTCTTGGCCAGGACAAATTCCAGTACGGCTATAGATGCGGTGCTCACACTCCCCAATCAAGATGGATTTGAGGATATCTTTGATTTTTCCACTAAAGTTGAATTTGAGGGCAGTACGGTCGGATTTGGTCTCACCCCAACTATAGGTGTCGCCGGTGGCTGGATTGCGTTAGATATGAACTTTTCCTGGAGCGATATCAATGAGTTGGAAGACCCGGTATACACTTTTGTTTTTGGTCCAAGGATAGGGAAGACTTTCCATTTTAGAAGACCAGACCAGAATATAGCTGTTTGGGTAGGGGCATTTAGAGTGGATATAAAAAATGAAACCTCAGGCTCACTGCCATTTAGTGAGATCTTTGATTTTGATGGCAGCCTACAAGAGAAAATAGATGACGGTATGCAGGCCGTAGTCACCAAACAACAGGAGTTGGATGACTGGTTCAATGCGCTAAGCCCACCTCAACAGGTAGTTAACAGACCTAAGTATGAGGCTGCAACAACTATCCTCGGCGCAGCCAATAATTTCCTTTTCAGACTGGAAGACGCAGGTCAACGAATCGCCGATTCGTCTGTACAATATAATATAGACAAGAGACAGAAAAATTTGTGGAATATGGTCGTTGGAGGACAATATCAGTTCAATAAGAATTTGATGGTCCGTGCCGAATTTGGCTTCCTTGGTGAACGAACCCAATTCATTGGAGGACTGCAGTATCGATTCAGATTATAGGTCAAAACCAATAACGTTAAATAGAATAATAACCATAAAAATTCTTTAATAATTAAAATTGAAATGATTAAAAAATTCATGGTGTTCAGTTGGCGATAGCCACCTGGTTTACTAATCGCAAAATTGAACCGAATCAGGATCACACGTCCGTGTAATCCATTAACTTCTCTTAGAGTATCCCACCAGCTAATTATCCCTTGAAAATAATTGCGGCCTCCGAATATAGGCAGCAAATATGGTGGCGATCAGGATCAGCATGACGATCTCAGCTGGTTTTCCTTTATACAGATGGATTAACACGATAGGTGTCATATAAAGCACCAACATGGAGGTGCCGATAAGTATCGTTCTATGGTACAGGAAAAGGGCTGTCCCAATTAGGATAAAAACACCGGCCGTAATCATAACCGCACTGCTCTCGACAATTTTTCCGGTTTGGTCGTGGTTGATCAGCTTATCCAAAGCGTTCGGAACATAGAACAGTAACAGCGCCAATGATGGCAACCAGATCAAAATCCTGCTCAATGTTCTATTTAGTCCTGTTGTAGGTTTTTCCATTCAGGGCATTTATCACTCCTTAACAACAGCCGTCACCGAGAATTTATTCTTGGTCGAGGTGGTGTCAACCTCAAAACTGACTTGATCGATCGAAAAATTGGGATCTTTATTTTCCCGGATCAATTTCGCTATTCGCTCCCGCTCTTGGATAAAGGTGGACTCTTTCAATGATTGTCCCTTTTTAAATTTCGATTTGTCGCTATATGAGTTTAGTAGGTCTTCAATGCTATTGTCCTCCGCCTGATATTCCACTGTTGTTAACTTGTAATCGTCATCCAGAACTGTGGTTTGTTTTGACGAGCTACAACTAACTAGACAAATAAGGCTAACTAATGCGAATATGGATTTAAGGGTTTTCATGTGTGTTGAATTGAGATTCCAACCTAAAGATCGATAATCTTCTGGTTTATTCCGGATAAATATCAAATTAAAAGACTCGCGGCCACAGCCCCCATCATGATGATCAGGGAATAGACCTTATCTGCAAAATGTTCTGAATGTTTGTCTAGTTCCGGCTCACGCTTGTACATGGCCTTATAAAGGAATCGTAGTATGGGATATAAGATCAAAAAGCACAAACCCATACGGGTCGCTCTCAACCAAACATTGAAAGAATGGTCCATTGACGCATAGTACCCCATCACGGCCAGAGTGATGGACATGGCCAGAAGTTTCAGATAAGCACGCTGCAATCGTAAGCGGTCATGTTCCAATATGACCCAAAAGAACATCCCAAAGGAAGCCACTTTGACCACGTTCAGGAAGGATTCAGACCCATAGGTGAAATACCCGGATATTCCAATTCCGGCTAGATAGATCGGTGTGATGATGTTGAAGCGGCGGTTGAATTTTTGCAGCGTACTATAACTTCGCTTTTGTTCAATGTTCCTTTTTTTAACGTCTATGGTCTCAGAAGGAAAATTACAATAGCTTGAATTTGGCGCCGAAAACGACTTCTCTGAATGCACTACTTCAGACTTCCCTCCAAAATCGATCTTGAATGTCTTGCGAGACTGCACTATTCCATGAATTATGTCGAACTCGGTGTCGTCTTGAGGGACATAAATCTGAACAATATCACCGAGCTGCTGCCCTGGAAAAAGACTCTTGTCCACGATACGGGTGTAGCCGTTGACCTCAAACCGATCTTCTAAACCTTCCGGATAAGTGAGGTAGTTCACCAGGTAGTTGAAGTGTTCGTTATCCATTTCCTGGTTCAACTGGATAACGGTGAGCTGTTTATCGGCTTGGTAGAGTGTGAAGGTATCCCCTTGCTCCAAAGCATCCGTGTAAAGTTCGATCCACTGTCTAAGTGCCTGAATTACATCGGAATATTTCCCCTTTTGGATGAATATGACACCGTGATCCATTAAGCTAACTTTCACCATAACCATTGTGCCAGCTTAATCAGTGATCAGCTGAAAGAAACTGGGGTACTTCATCAATATCCCTTTTTGACCCTGTAAAGGATGTCGTGTCCCCCACCAGTTAAATTGATAATAGTAGGCCTCCCAATCTTCCGGTAATTTCATTTCGAATGCTACAGTCCATCCATCTTCACTCCGGCCAGCTTTTGCTCTGCTTCGCTTATGTCTACAGACAGCTTGGCGAGCTAACTTCTTCAAGTTTAGAATGAAATGCCCTGTCCCAATGAAGGGAGCAGTAATTCGTCCAAAAGCATACAAATCAGTCGTGTGTATGGCCTGCCGATATGAGTTCATCATGATCCAATTTCTTCCAGGACAGTTTATCAGAAGAATCTTTTAAATGCAGAAAAAATTCTTCACTGCTCGTTATAGGAGATTGGGTATGTGCCTTGTATCGAATTTCGCCGCAAACATGCCCCTGGTTGAAATAGACTTGACCAGACTGATCGCGAGCTATGGATAGGTCGCCGATAAGCTTATTATCGTGACCGGAGTGGATAATTACGTAGATCCAGTCTCCGGATGGTAGTTTGATCAGGCTATCTTTGGTCAAATCTATGGTATTGTAGAATTCCCCATCATCTGGTCTTGTCAGAAGGTTGACAGAAGAGGTTATAAGCTCTGGATCAATCGCTTCCAGCTTGGAAACCGTTTGGCTGATCCATTCATTTCGCTCTAAATTCAACTCCGTTTCATGCTCTACATTCTGGGCCTGAAGTGAATCGGTAATGGTGCAACAAAGTGTAATTAAGGGAAGTAGTATAACTACCTGAATAGCCTTCCAAGAAGAGGAGTAATTAAAAAACCACGGAGAAAGTATCTTGCTGATTTTCATTTGGGGCATCAATCAGTTTTAGTTACTAATTCAGGTTTAAAGGTACATTTTATTCTGATATTGAGTGTATTGCAGTCTAAATAGTGTGTTATAAATTGAAAAGTTTGACATGAATCATGTAATTTTTAAAAACAACTCATGATTATGACTTATCTTCCCTACTCAGTAAATTGAGTCATTTTAAGATGTCCAAAAACAGATTTTGGCGTACCGTTCTACCGGTCCTATTATTGATTGTTCAACTCTCTTCTTGTGTTGATCCACAACAAGAGAAGCCGAATATTTCCGTCTCGGGAATAGAGATAACCTCCGATATACAAGGAGAACAAACCATCGATTCCATCATAGCGCCCTACAAAGACCGCATGGAGGTCATCATGGATGAAGTCATTGGATTTGCGGCACACGACCTCACCACCAATGGGGGTTATGAATCCACCTTAGGGCTATTTGTCACCCGACTTTGTCTGGAACAATCCGAACAGGTTTTTGATCGAAAAATTGATGTCTCCATTATGAATCACCGCGGCGGATTGAGAGCACCTATCAATAAGGGAGATATTACACTTGGTGAAGTTTACCAGGTGATGCCATTTGAAAACGAAGTCTTGCTCTTGGACGTTCCGGGTTCCGTTTTGACTGATGTGATAGAACATATCGGAGAATCTGGCCGCAGCATGATCTGGCCAGCAAGTTTTACCGTCACCAACCAGGGTGTTGCGAATGTTTTGATCAATGGAGAGCCTATCGACCAGAATCGAATCTATGTTCTATCCATTAGCGATTACTTGGCCAACGGCGGAGGCGGATTCGATATGTTGCAAGGCCTCAATCGACACCAAGTCGAACCAGTCAAGGTTCGGTATTTGATCGAGAAGGAAATTAGGGAGCGGACAGAGCGTGGAGAATATGTACAAGCCAGTATAGAAGATGCCGTAATAGTGAACAAATCATGAGACGAAGACAGTTTATCATCCGATCCTTGACCGCCTCAGCTTCAGTGGCCCTACCCCCCTATTTGTTGACAGGTTGTAGACCGGGCATAACCGGAAAAAGCCTAACCATTTTACATACCAACGACATGCACTCCCATATTGAAGCCTTTGGCGAAGGACGCTATAAAGGCCTGGGGGGAATGACCGCTCGCGCAGGAACCATTCAAAGGATACGGAAGGAGGTTGATCAACTGATGTTATTGGACGCGGGAGATGTTTTCCAGGGAACACCTTATTACAATATGTTTGGTGGAGAACTGGAGCTCAAACTGATGAGTACCATGGGCTATGATGCGACAACCATCGGTAACCACGAATTTGACAATGGTCTTGACGGCTTGAAGTATGCCATGCAATACGCCAACTTTCCACACCTCAGTGCCAATTACGATTTTTCAAAGACCCAATTGAACGGCATGATCAAGCCCTATCAGGTATTTGATAAAGGTGGAATTAAGGTGGGTGTCTTTGGACTTGGAATTAGGCTGCAAGCGTTGGTTAGCTCGGCTATGTACGGTAAGACCGTATATCAAGATCCCATTGCGGTGGCCAGAGAGATGGTGCAGGAGCTTAAAACGCAGGGTTGCGATCTGATCGTGTGTCTATCCCATCTAGGCTATCAATACGACCAGCCGGACCGACCCTCCGACAAGGTGTTAGCACAGCAAGTGAGCGAGATCGATATTATCCTGGGCGGTCATACACATACTTTTATGGATGACCCCTTGATCCTGACCAATGCAGAAGGTTTTACAACCACCATTAACCAGGTTGGTTGGGCTGGAATAAATCTAGGGAGGATTGATATTGAGTTTTCGGAAAGCAATAACCAGATGACGGCTTCTACTCCTATTCTGATTAGGGATAATCACTGGGCTTAATAGTGATTTATGAATATCTTCAGCTGGTTGTTATTTATCGGCTTGGATGAGTTTCTTCTTTCCAGTCTTCAAATCTTTATCGATGACCGCTCGATCGTATTCTTCTCCTAATGCTGTATAGGCGACATAGGTCAGCTTACCTTCATCTATGGTGATTACCTGAAAGAACTGAGTTTGTTCAGCTGCTTGATCCCTCTGATAACCATCGGAAGCATAGGCTTTCATTTGTTCCTCGTCCAACTGATATTGCTTCGGCCCGCTAACCGATGTTACGTAAACTGTTTTAATATCACCGGTCAGTGTGCTGTCTGCGCTGCGTACAGGAACATGTCCCCTGGCATAGGTATGATCGTGCCCGTTTAGGACCAGATCGACATTATATTTATCAAAAAGCGGCTTCCAGAATTCTCTGGCAAATTGGAAATCTCTTCCTTTGGCGGGCGAGAATACCGAATGATGGCAGGTGATTATGTTCCACTGGGCTTTTGAGCTCTTCAGCTGATCCTCAATGTACTCGGTTTGTTCCTCTAGCTTATCGTTTGAATTGAGAACGATAATGCGAACACCTTGATAATCTACAGTATACACTGTTTCGTGGAGGGTGGAGTCCAATGACTGTTCTACAGGGAGGGTAAACTGGGGTCTCCATTGAAGTGCCAATTTCCTCGGTTCACCTTCTGCTGTTGGTCGGAACTCATGATTTCCAACAACTGGAATGGCGGTCCACTGGCTGTGAATAAAACCACCGGCCTTGTACCATTCTGCCCATTCATAGTCACGATGTGCGTTATTGATAAGATCACCGGCATGAACCACAAAAGAGGCGTCTGGCGCCGTCTGATAGGCCATTCTGATCACTCTGGACCAGTGGGCCAGAACATCGTTTTGTGCATCGCCAAAATAGACAAACTGTGTAGCTTCAGTAGTTTCTTTGGCCGTGCGAAATTGAATCCACTCCGACCAATGATCCATACCATCCCCAACCCGGTATACATAGATGGTATCTGGAGTTAGCTCCTCAAAGGTGACGCTGTGATAATTAACCATGAGCGATGCATTTCCTTTGTATCGACCCAGATCGAATGGTTCTGTTTGAGCTTCAACCGTTATAGCCTCTTTGGTGAAACCAGAATTAACTGTAGCCTCCGCAATTTGGGCTACTGATCGGTTAACCGTGGAATCTGTCCTCCAGGTAACGGCTCTTTTGGAGCTGGGGTCACCGTGAAAGGTCAAGATGATCCGGTCGGGGTCTTTGCTAGGAATTTCCCAATGATGTAGTCCGTCATGAGTATGTTGAGCCTGAATAGTATAACAGGAAATACAGCAAATGAAAGCGATCTTTAAAGTATTCAAAATGTATTGGCGCATAAGTGACTTATTAAGAATCTAATTAGTAGCAAGCTAGTTGTCTTATACTATAATCAGTTTAAAGATAGAAAGAAAAAACCCCACCGTTAAAGGCAGGGGTATTGGGGGACCATTCCCGAATCAATTACTTACTTGTGCATAGTAATTCATATGATCCATCCAATTTTATTAATTCATTTTAAAAAGCCTGTCCACCTCTTCACGCTTGAGATCGGTCCATTTCATGGGTTGACCTTCCTCGATGACAACAACACGGATTCGAATTGGATCGCTCATAAAGGCAATTTTTAAGAAAGCGTCGTGAAGTTTGAATTCGATGCTATCCTCAAATGTGAAGCGTTCCCGAAAAGCCAGATAGATCAAATCCAGCTCTGAACGACTGGCTTCAAAAGTGACCAAACAGTAATCATTCTGCTCCGGAAACCCCAAATTCTTAAAATAAAATACAAACCCTTCCTTACTTCCGGTAGTCCCTGAACGAGTTAATGAGATATATCGATTGTCCGTAGTTACCTCCCCTACTAATTCAGCTTCAAGTTTGTTCTTTGCATCTAGTATTTCCTGACTGATTGCAAAATTCACAACATGAAACATGCAAATCAACAAAAGCTTTTTAACCATAGTAGGATTAGGTTGATATTAGAATCTAGATGGTTAGGCTACTTTTCTAGATCAAAGTTACATGAATGAAATAAGACTTAGAATACGTATTAATACGTATATTTTTACTTAACCATCAAATAATCAAAAGTTTACAAAAAGATAAAAACAAGATGGTGCGAAATCGTTTGAACCTATTAAAAATGAGGATTGCGATAATTTAATCACCCCTAGGATCGGTCTCAAGGAATTTAAAACCGTTACTTGATTGTGTTTAATTTGGGATGGGTCTTAATGAAAAACGCGATTGATTTGATTGCTTTCATGATGTTGGCTTTTAATGATTGATAAATGATTTATACACCTTAAAGACGCAACAAGATCAATTATGTTACTCAACGTTTTAGATTTTAACAATTCATTCATTACACTTAACATTGCTTAACACTAAACGCTCAACACGAAGTATTTAGGTCTAGCCGCAAAACGGTTAAATGTAAGCTGCTCAATTCGCATGGCCATACTATTGATTATACCGCACAAAGGCCTCCATGGCCGCGTAATCCGCCAATCCCATGTCCCGATAACGCTTGGCTGTTGTGGCGTTGCGTTCTTCAACACGCATCCAGAATTCCCGACTGTCGTCTCCCTGGAACATCACTCCGTCTTTTTGGGTCTGGTGGAAGTAGATAGCTCTCCGCTTCTTCAACACCTGGTCCGGACTCATAGGAACGGCCATTTGTATCTCGTGCAGATCCCACTCATGCCATGCACCGCGGTAGAGCCAAACCCAACAATCTAACATGTACTCTTTTCCCTTTAACTGATCCAAGGATTGGAATAGCGCCTCCAAACAAACCTGATGAGTCCCATGAGGGTCCGCCAGATCCCCTGCAGCGTAGATTTGATGAGGCTTTATTTGGTCAATGATCCCTTTCATGATCGATATGTCGGCCTCGGTCAGTTTATTCTTTTTAATGGTTCCTGTTTCGTAGAACGGGAGGTCCAGGAAGTGAATATGATTGTGATGCAAACCAAGAAAACGAGTAGCCCCATAAGATTCCTGACGCCTGATCTCCCCCTTCAACTTTCTGACTGCAGGGCTATCCAATTGCAGATCGTCCTTTTGATCCAACTCCTTGCAGATCGTATCCAGGGAATCGGAATCTTTGTATAAGGAGCGCGCTGTTCTTGCAAATTTCAGGGCCTCGGCATTGGAGACTGCAATATTTCCGGAGGTTTGATAAGCTACATGTACTTCATGCCCCTGTTCGATCAGACGATCCAGGGTCCCTCCCATGGAGATTACATCGTCATCAGGATGAGGACTGAAGATCAGTACACGCTTGGAAGATGGCTTGGACCTTTCCGGTCGGTTGCTGTCATCGGCATTGGGCTTGCCACCGGGCCAGCCGGTAATGGTATGTTGCAAGACATTGAACATTTTGATGTTCAGGTCGTAAGCCGATCCTTCTTCGGCCAACAAGGCGGACATTCCGTGATTGTTGTAGTCCTCGTCTGTTAACCGTAGAATGGACTTATTCAATAATCCGCACAACCAGACTACACCTTTGCGTTTCAAGGAATCAGTCCATGTGCAGGGGCCTACTAGCCATGGAGATTTGTTGCGCGTGAGTTCCGAGGCCGCTTCATCGTCCAGTACAAAGGTGCAATTGGGATGGTCCTGCAGATAAGTAGCAGGAACGTGACTATCTATTGTACCCTCAACAGTTTCTTTGATGATCTCTGCTTTGTGCTGACCCCACCCCATCAGGACCACTCGTTTTGCAGAACGAACAGTAGCTATCCCCATGGTAATGGCCTTTCTGGGAACATTCTCTATACCCAGAAAACTTGGTGCGGCATCCACTCGCGTGATATAATCCAGGGTGATCATGCGAGTGCCGGAATTGTAATGTGATCCTGGTTCGTTAAAGCCTATATGGCCGGTACGCCCTATACCTAAAAGCTGAAAGTCTAAACCGCCGGCCTGCTGTATTTTCTCTTCGTAACCCAGGCAGTATTGATGCAAATCTTCCGTTTTAACCTGGCCATCCGGGATATTGATCTGCTGGGCAGGAATGTCGATGTGATCAAACAAATGCTCGTGCATGAAGTAGTGGTAACTCTGGATATTCTCCCTGGTCATGGGATGATATTCGTCCAGGTTAAAGGTGGTCACATGCTTAAAACTAAGGCCTTCCTCCCGGTGAAGTCTGACCAATTCATCATAGACCTTAATAGGAGATGAACCTGTGGCTAAGCCTAGTACACAAGGTTCATTGTTTGCCGCTTTTTCCCTGATCAAGGCCGCTATCTCGGCCGCAACCTCCAGGGAGGCAGATTGAGAATCGGAAAACTGAACATTGTGGATCTTTTCAAAACGGGTCTCTTCAAATTGTCCTGCCGGCTGGTAATTTATCTGGCTCATAGTGGGCTTGGCTTGGTCGTTTAGGTTGGGTTATTCGGGATATTCCACCCGGAGATGATAAATGTTGTTCAGTTTCTTTTTTAAGACCTTTTTGATGGTCTCGATCTCTTTTAGGGTAATATTCGCATTGAGGAACTGTCCGCCCTCCAACTGCTTATCCACTATAGCCTCGACAAAAGAGTCGATCTTGGCTGCTGTAGGCTCCTTTAGGCTCTTGCTGGCAGCTTCCACACTATCGGCCATCATAAGAATAGCTGTCTCACGGGAGAAGGGTTTGGGACCGGGATATTGGAAATCGGCTGGATCAGCACTACCTTGATTCTCCTCTTCCTTTTTGTAGAAAAAGTAAACCAGGTTGGTTCCGTGATGAGTTCGGATAAAGTCGATCACCCGATCAGGTAACTTGTTCTTCCTCGCGATTTCTATCCCCTTTATAACATGATCGATGATCATTTGAGCAGCTTCTTTGGGAGCGAGCTCTTCCAAGGTATTGATACCACTCACCTGGTTCTCGGTGAAATAAGTTGGATTGTACATCTTACCAATATCGTGATAAAGCGCCCCTACCCTTACCAACATGGCATTGGCCCCGATCTCATTGGCAGCAGCCTCAGAAAGATTGGCCACATTGAGGGAATGGTGAAAGGTTCCGGGAGCTTTGTTGGAGAGATCCTTCAGTAGTTTGGAATTGGTGTCACTCAATTCCAGCAGGGATACGTCCGATACCAATCCGAACACCTTTTCATACAAATAGATCAACGGATGGGCAAACAAAGTGGCCAATCCGCAGAGCACAAAGTATCCAAAATTCTCCCATTCGATCAGTTGAATATTTCCCTCTTGAATGATGAAGAAGGCAAAGTATCCCAGTATGTAGACAAAGGTGATCTGACCGACTGATATAAACAGATTGGCCCGTTTGTAGAGTTCTGAGACGGTCAAGATGGTTACAATTCCCGCTATGATCTGCAAAAAGAGATATTCAAAGCTGTTCGGGACGATGAAGCCCAATATCAACAGTGTTAGCACATGAACAAACAAGCCCAATCGCGGATCGAAAAAGGCCTTCAGTACCAATGGAAGTATACAGAGGGGTACGACATAGACGTACTTGGCATCCATCCGCACGACCAAAGTGGTCAGAAAGACCATCAGAACGATGTTGAAGAATATGAAGGTAACCTTGGTATTGTGATCAAAGATTTCCTTGCGATATTTTTTCAAGAACAATAGCAGCATCAGCAGGACCAGGGAGATCAAAGAGGAATATCCCACCAGCAACCAGAGATAGTTCGACTGGCTCCAGACCTGAGATTGGTACTCTGCTTTAAGTGAATTCAGGATCTGGAACTTGTCTCCTTCAACCACTTCGCCCTTGGCAATGATCCGACCTCCTTTTTCGACCACTCCCCTGTTGGGGTTGATCTCTCCTATTTGTTGCTCGATCGCCGATTCCGTCAAACGGCTATTCAGCGTCACATTGGGCAATATCGATCGGTTGATCAGTGAACTGAGCAAGCCGTAATAGCTCACATCTTCCACTTGATCCAATCGGCCACTAAGCCAGGAGTCCAGCTGTTCCAATCTAAAAAAGGACCCGTAGTTGTGCTCTTCGATCTGGTTCCCTTTCTTTAGATAGACCAATTTGTCGTCTGAATAGCTGTGCAACTCGTCCAGATATCCAGGTTCATACAATTGGTCCAACAAATTCTCTCCCAGGACCAGGAGTTGTTCTTTGGGTATGGTCAGGGTAGAATCGATCAAGGTCGTCCGGACCAACTCGCTAAAGCGGATCTTCGCTTGTGCAGGTAACTGCTGATCAAAATCAAAATATGGGATCGCCTGGTTCCGAATATCCTCCATCTCCTGTTCGATTGTCTCTGCATCTTTCTTGATAGTGAAACTGAATGGCGCATACAGGTTTTCATACTGCCACGGTTTTCCTTTTTGAAAATTGTATTTAAACTGTCCGCCTTTAGGAAGCAGGTAGATGATCAGCAAGGTGGAAACGACAAACAGAAAAACCTTGTAAATGTTAGACTGGTTGGACGATAAGAATTTTAATATGTTATCCATCGAGCTTTCTGCGAAATGTAAAGGTAAAAAATAAGGGCAAATTCAGGGCCTGGATACGTGTCCAATTGCATTGTTCTTTCATCGAATAATACGTAAATTCGCACTCGAATCCGCCTAACGGTTTCTGGTACAATCATCCAAAAAATAAACGAAATGAGCAGAAAAGTAGTAATCGCTTCTATGGCCCGCACACCCATTGGTAGTTTTATGGGTAAACTCTCCTCTTTGACTGCTGCCCAGTTAGGTTCGGCCGCAATCTCAGGTGCCTTGAAAAAAATCGACCTGGATCCTTCTCAGGTACAGGAAGTCCTCATGGGTAATGTGGTTCAAGCCGGAGTTGGACAGGCACCAGCCAGGCAAGCTGCCATAGGTGCCGGGATTCCAGATTCTGTTCCGTGTACAACCGTGAACAAGGTCTGTGCCTCTGGGATGAAAGCGGTTATGCAGGGAGCCCAGGCGATTGCCTTAGGGGATGCGGATATCGTGGTTGCCGGTGGTATGGAGAGCATGAGCAACATCCCGCATTATGTTCCTATGCGTAACGGACATAAGTTTGGTCCTAAGACCATGGAGGACGGTATGCAAAAAGATGGTTTGGTGGATGCCTATGATGGGCAGGCCATGGGAGTCTGTGCAGATCTATGTGCGACAGAATACCAATTCAGCCGTGAAGACCAGGATGCCTTTGCCGTTCAATCTTATGAGCGATCTGCTCAAGCCTGGAGCCTGGGGCGTTTTGACGATGAAGTTATTAACGTGGAAGTTCCTCAACGAAGAGGCGAACCCTTATCAATCTCTAAGGATGAGGAATTCACCAATGTGAAGATGGAGAAGATTCCAAATCTAAGGCCAGCCTTCACCAAAGACGGTACGGTTACCGCAGCCAATGCCTCCACAATTAACGACGGAGCTGGAGCAGTGGTATTGATGAGCGAGGAAAAAGCAAATGAACTCGGTCTGCAGCCAATCGCAACCATAGTTTCATACGCGGACGCAGCCCAAGAGCCCAAATGGTTTACTACGGCTCCGGCCAAAGCACTGCCAAAGGCCTTGGCGAAAGCAGGTCTTTCTCAGGACGATATTGACTTCTTCGAGTTTAACGAAGCCTTCTCTGTAGTCGGATTAGCCAATATGAAGATTCTGGGTCTTACCGACGATAAAGTAAATGTTAACGGTGGGGCTGTTTCCTTAGGTCACCCACTGGGTTGTAGTGGAGTGCGGATATTGATCACATTGATGAGCGTATTGAAACAGCAGGATGCCAAATATGGTGCTGCTGCCATCTGTAATGGCGGTGGAGGTGCTTCTGCCATGGTGCTTCAACGAGCATAGTTAGCTGATATCACTGAATGAAGTACGGGATCTGCCAATTGTCCATAGTTCCGGTGCGGGAGGATAAATCCGACCGCAGCGAAATGGTTACCCAGTTACTGTATGGCGAACTTTTCAAGATCCTTGAAACTCGCAAAAAATGGTGGAAGGTCCGTTCTCAGATCGACAATTATGAGGGATGGATCGACCCCAAACAGGGCTTGGAGATATCTGAGCAAGATTATTTGCGATTGGCGGAACAAGAGGCAGCTTACTCCTTGGACCTTGTCGATTTCATTCAAAAGGCAGACGGTCAGTTACTGACCATCCCCCTAGGTAGCCAGGTGGATAAAGCGGAATACTTGGGCCATCAGTTTGAAGGTAGATCTCTCAGTGGATCACAACCAAAGGAACGCTTGGTGCAGACGGCTTTACTGTATATGCATGCTCCTTATTTGTGGGGAGGAAAAACTCCTTTCGGAATAGACTGCAGCGGATTTACCCAACTGGTCTACCGCTTGAATGGTATTTCCATTTTGCGAGATGCCAGTCAGCAGGCCACCCTAGGAGAAGCGCTCAGTTTTATTGAAGAGAGCGAGCCAGGTGATCTAGTCTTTTTTGACAATGAGGAAGGTTTAATTACCCATGTAGGCATTATGCTCCCGGATAATCACATCATCCATGCCCATGGCGAGGTACGTATTGATAGGATCGACCATTCCGGCATCTTCAATACTGACATACGGCAACACACCCATAAGTTGAGGGTAATCAAACGTATTGTATAAAAAAACCCGGCACAAGGCCGGGTTCAATTTTTTCTCTATAATCGGACGAATTAGTCCATCGATTCCAATTTGGCTTTCATGGCCTTGAACTTACCATCTTCTCCGATCTGGCTGTAGATGTTCATCAAGGTTCTTACCAGCTCTTTATTATTTGGTCTAAGCTCAACGGCATCCTCCAAATATGGTACAGCACTGCGATAAATATCCACACGCTGTTCTTTAAGTTCGTCATAGCGCTTGTTATCCGCCGCCGAAGTACCTAGGTTATTCATTTCTTCTATGATCGCCCCTTCCCCTTTCAGGATCAAAGCAGCCATATTGATCTTGGCGTTCGCATACTCGGGATCCAATTCGATAGCCTTGGCATAGAGCTTTTTGGCATCATCATCGTTTCCAGCCTGAGCACTACCAACACCCAGGTTATAGTACAATTCTGGATTGTTAGGGTCTGAGGCAATGACTTCTTGCATCAGGTTCTTGTATTTGTCCATATCTCCCATCTTGTAGGCCAGATCTGCTTCTGCTCGGACCAAAGAAATATCATCGGGATTCTCTTGACGCGCCTTCGCCATCAATTCTAGGGCCTTCTCATTCTTATTCTGGGCCATGTAGATCAGGGTCATATTGGTCAATAGGTCACCACGGACGGACTCGGTCATGCGATCCTCAGGATTGGAATAAAGACCGGTCAACATATTGGTCTTCATTTCGTTCTCATCGCGGAAGGCAACGATCTCGCCAGTCTCTGTATTGGTAGCTACATATTCCTTCTTAATACCTGTATATCCAACATCCAAAAGCATGTCGTAATATTTCATGGCCAGATCGTAGTCCTTGGCGTTGATGGCATTACCAGCAGCATAATAAAGATCCGAGGTGTCCTGAGGGCTAACCTTGTAACTTTCGTACAATTTTTCGGCAGCTGGTCCGTAATTCTGACTATTCTGATCGGCAACCGCACTGTTTACAATAGCCGTTCTCAGGTTTTGTCTTGCCAGGTCGATCCGATCCGCATACTTAGAGCCACCTGCGGACTCTTTGGCCATTTTCAGGGCTTCTGCAGATTTTTTCATACTGTCAAAGTCGCTTTCACCTGCATTGGCTAAATAGGCTTCCGCTTTAACCACATAGAATTGTGCTACTAATGCATCATCTGCTCCACCCAGCATACCCTCGGCCTGATCGATTGCGGCCAAGGCCTCACTTAGATCTCCGGACTTAATGGCACGCTCTGCCTTCTTCAACTCTTTCTTCTGCCCAAACGCCAGCACAGTTACCAGCATAGCAGACATGATTAACAATGGTTTTCTCATTGGTCTGTAATTATAATTTTACTCGTTGTTCTCCGTATTTTCTGAAGTAGTTTCAGATCCTGACTCTTCATTGGTACTTTCGTCATCTAGATCTTCCACATCCTCATCATCGTGAATCACTTTGGCCACGGCCGCGATGGCATCATCATCTTTCAGGTTGATCAGCCGGACACCTTGTGTTGCTCGTCCCATAACCCTCAGATCCTCAACGGCTAAGCGAATCGCAATGCCCGATCGGTTAATGATCATCAGATCGTCCGCATCGGTTACATTTTTGATGGCAACTAAATTACCGGTTTTTTCGGTAACATTAATGGTTTTCACCCCTTTTCCACCACGGTTGGTAATGCGGTAGTCCTCTAGGTCCGAGCGCTTACCGTAACCTCTCTCCGAGACTACAAGTACATTGCTTTCCTGATCGTTGATGGCGATCATGCCAACTACTTCGTCAGTCTCGCTACCCAGGGTGATGCCACGAACACCGGAAGCATTCCTACCCATAGGACGGGTTTTTTCCTCTTCAAAGCGTATGGCCTTGCCACTCTTAACCGCCAACATGACCTGTGAATCACCAGTCGTTAATTTGGCTTCCAGTAATTCGTCTCCTTCCCTTACGGTAATAGCGTTGATACCATTGGTCCTCGGTCTGGAATATTGTTCCAAAGGAGTTTTCTTGACCTGACCCTTCTTGGTGGCCATGATCACATAGTGGCTATTGATGTATTCTTCGTCCTTTAGATCCTGAGTACAGATAAAGGCCTTGACCTTGTCGTCCAATTCTATATTGATCAGATTCTGAATAGCCCTACCCTTGGATTGTTTACTTCCTTCTGGAATCTCGAATACACGCATCCAGAAACACTTTCCTTTTTGTGTAAAGAAGAGCATGTACTGGTGATTGGTCCCTACAAACAGGTGCTCCAGGAAATCCTCATTTCTGGTGGAGGACGCTTTTTGACCGACTCCTCCTCTATTTTGCTTGCGGTATTCAGTCAGGGACGTACGTTTGATGTAACCAGCATGCGAAATGGTAATGACCACTTTCTCGTCAGGGATCAGATCGGTAATGCTCACATCACCGCCTGAGTATTCGATCTGTGAGCGACGTTCATCGCCGAACTTTTCCCGAACTTCATTGAGTTCATCTTTGATGATGCTCATTCGACGTTCCTTTCTGGCCAGAATATCTTTGTAGTCCTCTATGGTCTTCATCAACTCTTCGTACTCCGTTCTCAGCTTATCTTGCTCCAGTCCGGTCAGTTGGCGCAGTCGCATTTCGACTATGGCCTTGGCCTGAATCTCAGAAAGCTCGAAGGTTTCCATCAATTTGGCCCGAGCTTCCTCTGCATTGGCAGAAGCACGGATTAGAGCGATCACCTCGTCTATATTGTCCGAGGCAATGATCAGTCCTTCCAAGATGTGAGCCCGCTCCTCTGCTTTACGCAGCAAATATTCTGTACGACGGGTGACCACTTCGTGACGGTGATCCACGAAATAATGGATAAGGTCCTTTAGATTGAGTAGTTGTGGCCGACCGTTGACAAGTGCAATATTGTTCACACTGAAACTGGATTGCAGCTCGGTGTATTTGTAAAGCATGTTCAGGACAATGTTTGGAATCGCATCTCGCTTTAACAGATAAACGATCCGCATCCCCTTCCGGTCACTTTCGTCCCTGATATTGGAGATGCCTTCGATCTTCTTATCGTTCACCAAGTCTGCCGTCTTCTTGATCATATTGGCCTTATTGACCTGGTAAGGGATCTCGGAGACCACTATGGCCTCACGACCATCCACTTCTTCAAAATGTGCTTTACCACGCATAACAACGCGTCCACGTCCGGTATGGAAGGCGTCTCTAACTCCTTCATATCCGTATATTACACCTCCGGTAGGGAAATCCGGTGCCTTGACGTGCTGCATCAATTCGTCTATGGTGATGTCGTTGTTGTCGATGTAGGCTATGGTTCCGTCCACTAC
The DNA here is from genome assembly GCF_002943755.1 of Aureitalea marina. Classification (NCBI taxonomy): domain Bacteria; kingdom Pseudomonadati; phylum Bacteroidota; class Flavobacteriia; order Flavobacteriales; family Flavobacteriaceae; genus Aureitalea; species Aureitalea marina. The sequence goes on along the minus strand of NZ_MQUB01000001.1, from coordinate 1,107,707 downwards.
TTCAGACAGGTTGTGTGGAGGCATATTGGTCGCCATACCAACGGCTATCCCAGAGGCACCATTGATTAATAGACCTGGGACCCTGGTCGGTAAAACGGTCGGTTCCCTCAGCGTATCGTCAAAGTTGAGTTGATGGTCAACCGTTTCCTTGTCGATATCCGCCAACATCTCCTCAGAGATCTTCTGCATCCTGGCCTCAGTATATCGCATTGCGGCCGGGCTGTCACCGTCAATTGAACCGAAGTTACCCTGACCGTCCACCAGCATGTAACGCAGGCTCCAGTCCTGGGCCATTCGGACCATGGCATCATAGACCGATGAATCCCCGTGTGGGTGATACTTACCTAGCACCTCCCCGACTATCCTGGCAGATTTCTTGTGAGAACTATTAGCCCTGACACCCAATTCGTGCATTCCGAACAGGACCCTCCGGTGCACCGGCTTCATACCATCCCGCACATCTGGCAGGGCTCGTGACACAATGACCGACATCGAATAATCGATATAGGCCGATTTCATTTCATCTTCTATGTTGATAGGGATCAATTTCTCACCTTCAGCCATCTAAAAAATGCTTTATATTTTTAAATCAAAACTTAGCTTGCAAGATACGCCAATTATTAGGGTTTAGGGCCATTTCGGCCATTCAATATCCACGTTTTTATTAACAAAATTTGGCAAAATAATCGTTGATAAATACCGCCTGTCAGGTTTTGATTTCAGTAAGTTTTTTTGTCCTTTTACTACTGATAATATCATCGAGGAACGGTTTTTGTGCCACCTAGGTTAAAAAAAGAGCTATTTTAGTAGAAGGAAGGAGATATTTTATGGATGATAATTTTTCGCCACGAGTCAAAGATGTGATCGCCTACAGCAAGGAAGAGGCACTCAGGTTGGGCCATGATTTTATTGGGACCGAACACCTGATGCTTGGATTATTGCGGGATGGGAATGGTAAAGCCGTTTCCATACTCAATGCGTTGGATGTAGACCTGAACCATTTGAGACGAAAAGTGGAAATCCTGAGCCCGGCTAATCCCAATTCCGGAGATGGAGGTAACGATAAAAAGAACTTGCACCTGACCAGACAGGCAGAACGTGCACTGAAAACAACATTTCTGGAGGCTAAACTTTTCCAGAGCAATTCGATCAATACGGCTCATTTGTTGCTCTGTATACTGCGCAACGAGAATGATCCGACAACCAAGTTACTCAACAAGATGAGAGTAGATTACGATGGCGTGAAGGATCAATTCAAATTGTTGATCGCCAATGATGAGAATTTCGTAGAGCCATCGGCCTCCGAGTCGTATTCCGATGACGACAGCTCGTCTTCAGAGGAAGAGAAAGACGACATGTTCACCGGAAGTGGATCGGCCAAAGGAAGTAAGAAATCCAAAACACCGGTTTTGGACAATTTTGGTAGAGACCTAACTTCTCTGGCGGATGACGGTAAACTGGATCCGGTGGTTGGCCGGGAAGAAGAGATCCAACGGGTCTCCCAGATATTGAGCCGAAGGAAAAAGAACAATCCCCTACTTATAGGGGAACCCGGTGTTGGTAAATCCGCTATTGCGGAGGGACTGGCACTAAGGATCGTTCAACGTAAGGTTTCCCGTATCCTGTACGATAAACGAGTGGTTACCCTGGATTTGGCCAGCCTGGTGGCAGGAACCAAATACAGGGGGCAGTTCGAGGAACGGATGAAAGCCGTCATGAACGAACTGGAAAAGAATGATGACATCATCCTTTTTATAGACGAGATCCATACCATAGTAGGTGCCGGTGGAGCCACAGGTTCCCTCGACGCATCCAATATGTTCAAACCTGCCCTTGCGCGAGGTGAGATTCAATGTATAGGAGCCACTACCTTGGATGAGTACCGACAGTATATTGAAAAGGACGGTGCATTGGAGCGCCGTTTCCAAAAAGTATTGGTAGAGCCCACTTCAGTAGAGGAAACAATAGAGATCCTCAAGAATATCAAAGATAAATACGAGGCTCATCACAACGTCATTTATACAGAAGATGCCCTGGAGGCTTGTGTCAAGTTGACCAACCGATATATGACCGAGCGTTTCTTGCCAGACAAGGCGATCGACGCCCTGGATGAAGCCGGTTCTCGGGTACACATTACCAATATCAACGTACCACAGAAGATCCTGACTATAGAACAACAATTAGAAGAGGTCAGAGAACTAAAGAATTCTGTGGTCAAGAAGCAGAAGTACGAAGAAGCTGCTAAGCTTCGGGACGATGAAAAGAATCTCGAGAAGGAGTTGGCCACTGAGCAGGAAGCCTGGCAGAACGACTCCAAACTCCACAAGGAAATCGTTTCCGAAGAGAATGTGGCCGAGGTGATCTCCATGATGACAGGGGTTCCCGTTAACCGTATCGCCCAGACAGAGAGCACTAAACTAGCTGCCCTCCCGGATCGGATCAAAGGAAAGGTTATTGGTCAGGATGAAGCTGTTGCGAAAGTGGTTAAGGCTATTCAGCGGAACCGTGCCGGACTGAAAGATCCTAATAAACCTATTGGGTCCTTTATCTTCCTTGGACAGACCGGGGTCGGTAAAACCCAGTTGGCCAAAGTACTGGCCAGAGAGCTGTTTGATAGTGATAATGCCTTGGTGCGTATCGATATGAGTGAGTATATGGAGAAATTTGCCGTATCTCGTCTTATCGGTGCACCTCCGGGATATGTCGGGTATGAAGAAGGTGGTCAATTGACCGAGAAGATCCGAAGAAAACCTTATGCGGTCGTTCTGTTGGACGAGATCGAAAAGGCCCACCCGGACGTTTTTAATATGCTTTTACAGGTATTGGATGATGGTTACCTGACCGATAGTTTGGGAAGAAAGATTGACTTCAGGAATACAATAATTATCATGACTTCCAATATCGGAGCTCGGAAACTGAAGGACTTTGGTCAGGGAGTTGGTTTTGGAACTGCGGCTAAGGCCAGTCAGGCCGATGCTCACGCCAAAAGCGTGATCGAAAATGCGCTTAAGAAGACCTTTGCTCCAGAATTCCTGAACCGAGTGGACGATGTCATGGTGTTCAATGTACTGAACAAGGAGCATATCGATCAGATCATCGATATCGAACTGGATAAGCTGTATGAGCGCATTACCGATCTGGGTTACAAATTAGTGCTAACAGATCAGGCCAAAGCTTATATAGCGGACAAAGGCTTTGACAAGGACTTTGGTGCTAGACCATTGAAACGGGCCATTCAGAAGTATATTGAAGATGCTCTGGCAGAAGAGATCATCAACTCTAACCTTCAAGAAGGTGACACCATTCACATGGACCTGGATAAGAAATCGGAAGAGTTGGTCATTAAGATCAAAAAAGCGAAAAAGGCGACAGAGTCCTGATGCTGATTTCGAAGACTATATTGACGGCCGGCATTTAGCTGGCCGTTCTTTTTTAGTATGGACCGAGGAAAGATAGAAGAACAGTTGTTAAAGAATCTGGAAGCTACTCGCCTTCAGCTTGAGCGCTACGAGGATCTAACAAGGCCCATAGCCCCGGAAAACGCCATTGGTCGGGTTTCGCGTATGGATGCGATCAACAATAAATCGGTGAACGAGGCAGCCTTGAACAAGGCCAGGATCAAGTTTCGGAATATCGAGTTGGCTTTGCAACGAGTCCATGATTTGGACTTTGGGATCTGTGTGAGTTGTAAGCAACCCATACCTGAAGGCAGAATACTTCTTATGCCGCAAACTATTCGTTGCGTACATTGTAGTCGCTAATCAAAGAGCAGATCGCTCTCTATGGTCAGACTTTGTAAGAAGTTGACGCTGGCCTGTATATCGTCAGATAGCAACCGATCCTCATCTACAAAGGGAACTACTTCCTGGTAGGAACTCAGAAAAGACTCCACAAAAGGAGAGGATTCCATGGGCCTCCTAAAAGCGATAGCTTGCGAGGCATTCATCAATTCAATAGCCAATATGGTTTCCAAATTATCCAGTATCTCCAGGCACTGAGTGGCTGCATTGGCTCCCATGCTTACATGATCTTCCTGTCCGTTAGAGGAAACTATGGAATCTACCGAGGCCGGTGTGGCCAGTTGCTTATTCTTGCTCACTATACTGGCTGCGGTATATTGTGGAATCATAAACCCACTGTTTAAACCGGGATTGTTGACCAGGAATTGTGGTAGTCCTCTTAGTCCGGATACCAGTTGGAAGGTCCGTCTTTCTGAAATATTGCCCAGCTCAGACAAAGCGATACCCAAGAAGTCCAGTGCCAGGGCCAATGGCTGACCGTGGAAATTACCACCAGATATGATACTATCCTCACCAACAAAGATGTTCGGATTGTCTGTAACAGAATTGATCTCGGTCTGGAAGGTCTTTCGCACATATTCCAAGGTGTCCTTGGAGGCACCGTGAACCTGTGGAATACAGCGGAATGAGTAAGGGTCCTGTAATTTCTTATCCTCCGAGTTCCCTATACCGCTTTCTTCCAGGATTTCCTGTATTCGTTGAGCGGTCTTGATCTGTCCGCGATGTGGCCGGACAAGATGTACCTTCGGGTCAAAGGGACTCATATTACAATTAAAGGCATCCAAAGATATGGCGCCGATGAGATCGGACAGATAGGATAGCTTGTGCCCTTTGATCAGCGCGTGAACACCATAAGCACTCATAAACTGGGTTCCGTTCAGTAATGCCAGTCCTTCTTTAGCCTCTAATTTGATCGGCTTCCAGCCTTTCTCCTCCAATAGTTTTGAAGCCTCCCTGATCTCACCATTAAAAAAGACCTCTCCTTTACCGATAAGCGGCAGGGCCATATGCGCCAAGGGTGCAAGGTCCCCGGAAGCCCCTAGACTCCCTTGGTTAAAAACGAGTGGGAGAATGTCCTCATTGAAGTAGTCTATCAGCCGTTGTACCGTATCTAGTTGTACCCCGCTGTACCCATAGCTCAAGGACTGAATCTTGAGTAACAGCATAATCTTGACAATATGATGTGGCACATAGTCACCCGTGCCACAGGCATGCGAAAGCACCAGATTTTCCTGCAGTAAATTCAAGTTCTCATGTGAGATCTTCACATTCCACAACGAACCAAAGCCAGTATTGATTCCGTAAACAGGGGTCTCATCTTTTGTCAATCGATCTTGGAGATAAGAGTAAGCTCGTTCAATCTGGGCTTTAGCCTCCTCGGAAAGCTCCAGCTTTTTATGCTCCTCGATGATCTCACGGATTACAGGCAGGGTCAGCAGTTCATTGCTGATAAAGTGGGTGGATCTCATTAAAATAGGTTGTGTCGCAAAAATACAATTTCCGACGTCCCCGTAAAACCTCAAGCGATCGAATTTACTCTTTCGATCCCGAATTTTGTGGAGGCGCTTCTTCTCTGAATAGTTCCAGGAACGACTCAGATATACGTGAACTGATCTCGGAGGCAGTCACGGCCTCGAAGCCAAGTTCTGTTGCTGCCATGTTTCCCGCACTTCCGTGTAAATATACCCCCATAATTGCAGCAATGATTGGTTCATAACCTTGGGCCAGCAGACTGCCGATCATTCCCGAAAGCACATCTCCGGAACCAGCTGTGGCCATACCCGGGTTCCCGGTGCTATTTATCTTGATAAGTCCAGGGCCGATCACCAGCGTATTGGCACCTTTGACCAGTATGATCAGTTGGTGTTTCTCGCACAATTGTTTTACTCGCTCTATCTTATCATAATCGTCTGTCCACTCCCCGACCAGCCGCTTTAATTCCCCTGGATGTGGAGTAAGAATGGAACCTTGAGGTATGGAATCAAACATGTTTTGGTGCTCGGAAATTAAATTCAAGGCATCGGCATCAATGACCATGGGTTGTTCGGTTTGAGCGAATAATGTTTTTATAGCTTCGGCCGTTTCCGCTTTGGTTCCCATTCCCATTCCAACAGCTACAGTTGTTGGACTCCAATTGACGGGTATATCACTAATGGTTAATTCTTCCAAGTCCGGTTGAGCCATAGCTTCAGGGACAGCAGTTTGAAGTATGTCCAGGCCACATTTTGGCACATGAACTGTTAACAGTCCACAACCCGTTCTGAGAGCTGCTTGAGAAGACAATACCATGGCTCCCATCTGGCCTTGGTTCCCTCCTGCCATTAGCAGATGTCCATAGTCACCTTTATGGCTGTACTTGTTGCGTTGCCGGTAAAACGACTTGACCTCAGGCTTCAGGACTATAGAGGCCATTGGTTTTGTTTCGATTAGATATTGTGGATCCAGGCCAATGTCCAAGGCCTCAAAATAGGGCACAAACTGGCCAGACTTAGGCAAGAAAAAAGCCATTTTAGGAGTCTGGAAGGTCAAGGTATGATTTGCTCTGACCACCCCTTCAGGATCCAGGACCGGGCCATTTGCACTGAGACCACTAGGTATATCTATGGCTAGTTTAAATGCCGGACTGCTATTCAGATGTAGTACTAATTCCTTGACCCAACCTTCAATGGCCCGGGTAAGGCCTATTCCGAAAAGGGCATCCACAATGATATCGTCCGGATGTATCTCCGGGAAATCGTCCGGCCCTGACATCAGCTTGGGCCAATTTTTGGTAACATCTTTGATGCGACCGTAATTGATCAAGAAACACTTGGAGCGTTTATCGGTGAAATTGGCAATATACACCTCTACCTTGTAACCGTGATTGATCAGCATTCTTCCCAAGGCCAGCCCATCTCCCCCGTTGTTGCCAATACCACAAAAAATATGAATGGGCACCTGGGCTCCCTGCATCCGGGTGTTCAACCAATTGAAGATCTGTCCTGCTGCTCTTTCCATGAGATCCGTAGAGCTGATCTGTTGTTTTTCGCAGGTGATCCTATCCGCTTCATAGAGTTGTTCGGCAGAGAATATCTTCATATTAAAAGGGGGTTTTCAGCAAGATACCAAATGTGGATAACATTCAAATAAAAACTACTTTCCACTCGTTTCATTTGGCGTATTTTTGCCGAAATTAATTTTTATGAAATCCACTGCATTAAGTCATGTACACCAAGCCCTGGGAGCCAAGATGGTACCCTTTGCCGGATACAACATGCCCGTTTCATACGAAGGAGTGAACATTGAGCATCAAACAGTCAGAGAAGGTGTGGGTGTATTTGATGTATCTCATATGGGTGAATTCCTGATAGAAGGCCCCTCCGCCTTAGATCTGATCCAACGAGTGACTAGCAATGATGCCGCTAAGTTGGTGGATGGTCAGGCTCAGTATAGTTGTTTGCCAAATAATCAGGGTGGAATTGTTGACGATCTGATCGTATACCGATTGAATTCGGAAAAGTGGTTACTGGTGGTCAATGCTTCTAATATTGAGAAAGATTGGGAGTGGATAAGTTCCCACAATACCAGCGGAGCTCAAATGCGAAATATATCGGATGACTTTTCTCTACTTGCCATTCAGGGGCCAAAAGCCGCCCAGGCCATGCAGGCATTAACCAGCGTCGATTTGGAGTCAATCAAATTTTACACCTTCGAAGTCGCCGATTTTGCCGGTATTGATTATGCCATCATCAGCGCAACCGGTTACACAGGAAGTGGTGGCTTTGAGATTTACTGTAAGAATTCTGAGGTTGAACAGGTGTGGAACAAGGTTATGGAAGCCGGAGCCGATTATGGCATTAAACCCATTGGTTTAGCCGCCAGGGATACCCTCAGATTGGAAATGGGATATTGCCTTTACGGTAATGATATTGATGATACCACCTCGCCTCTGGAAGCAGGGTTGGGCTGGATCACCAAGTTCACCAAGGATTTTGTGAATTCGGAGCAATTAGCAGCCGAAAAAGCGGCGGGAATTACCAACCGCCTGGTCGCGTTTGAAATGCAACAAAAGGCCATTCCCAGGAAGGACTATGCCATCCTGGATATAGACGGAAATTCTATTGGCCGGGTGACCAGCGGAACAATGTCCCCCTCATTGGGTAGAGGTATTGGTATGGGTTATGTACCCGCTGCCATGAAAGCGGTTGGCACTGAGATTCAGATTCAGATTCGTAAGAAAGCCGTGCCGGCCACCATCGTTAAACTTCCGTTTTACAAAGGCTAATGGGACGGATCCTGATCATAGGAGGCAGTGGTTTTCTGGGTCAGGCACTCTACAGGGAACTGCAGCCCTATTTTGACGTTTACGCCACCTATTGCAACCAGGTCGGCCCGTATAAGGACAACCAGGTATTTAGGCAATTCAATGCAGAGAAGCATTCTGTTCTTAAAGTACTGGAGGAATTAAAACCAACCGTTGTGATTTCCGCCTTTTCGTCCTCGGCAGAGGCCTTAGTGCGAACACATGCTGAAATGGTTGACTACGTGGGAGCCACTCCAGACAGGCGTTTGATATTGCTTTCTTCCTATGAGGTTTTCGATGCCAGATGGAAGTATCCTTCCTATGAACAGGACTCGCCTATGTCTGAAAGTTACAGTGGTAAATTGAAACTGACCATCGAGAAGCAGGTTAGGGAATTACTACCGGATCAGTGGGCTATTTTACGATTGCCATGGGTGCTTGGGGTGAATTCGCCAACCATCTACAATTTGAGGCAAGCCGGACGAAATCAGACCAGTTTTGAGATCTTCCCCAAAATGGTCATCAGTGTAACCACTGACGATAAATTGGCACAGCAGGTTCATTATGTGATCAATCAGGACCTACATGGTGTATTCCATTTAGCGAGTAGTGACCTGGTGCATCATGAAGATCTGTTTACTGAGATCAGTGAGAAGATCAACCCCGTTCAGCCTGTTTTTAAACGTGTATTTCAAAGCAATGACGACAGATACTACGCCATACTACCAGCGGAAGACAGCTTACCAGATTCCTATTCCATCACCGTGGCCGATGTGATCGGACACTGTACATTACAAGAGGAAATTTCATCGTTGAAGACGGGATAAATTTCCGTTTTGGCATGAAGGACTAATTTTTATTTTTGTATTCGCTTTAAAGAAACACCATGGGAAGAGCATTCGAATTTCGTAAAGCCAGGAAAATGAAACGCTGGGCAGCCATGTCCAAGGCCTTTACTCGTATTGGGAAGGACATTGTGATGGCTGTTAAAGAAGGAGGTCCGGACCCTGATAGTAATGCCAGATTGAGGGCTGTAATTCAGAATGCCAAGGCTGTTAACATGCCTAAGGACAATATTGAGCGTGCCATCAAGCGTGCGTCGGATAAGAGCCAGGGTGATTTTAAGGAGGTCTTGTTTGAAGGTTATGCCCCTCATGGTATTGCCGTGCTCATTGAGACCGCTACCGATAACAATACTCGCACAGTTGCGAATGTGAGATCATATTTCAACAAATGTGACGGCAGTTTGGGAACTTCTGGGTCGGTGAGCTTTATGTTTGACCATGTTTGTAATTTCCGGATCAATGCCGAAGGCTGGGATATGGAAGAATTGGAACTGGAATTGATCGATTTTGGCGTGGAAGAGATCTTCGAGGACGAGGACGGAGTGCTGATCTATGCCCCATTCGAAAGTTTTGGTGCGATACAAAATTATTTGGAATCTAGCGAGATCGAGATTCTTTCTTCCGGTTTTGAGCGTATTCCTCAAGTCACCAAGAAATTAAACGCTGAGCAAGCGGCGGATGTAGATAAACTCCTGGAAAAGATAGAGGAAGACGATGACGTTCAGAACGTCTATCACACCATGGATGAAAGTTCCTCTGAAGAATAGCCTTAGGTATACTCAGGTACCTTTCCCACCACCCCACTGTATAAACTTCGCAGATAGGCTAAATCGGCTTCTGTATCGTCGGTTAAGTAAAAAGCTGGATGAATGGTAACTGTTTTGGACGAATAATCAAAAGCCACCGGAATTATTGGGACTCCTGCCTTTTTAGCGATGTAGTAAAACCCCGTCTTCCATTTATCCACTTTCTTTCGTGTTCCTTCCGGCGCCAGGGTCAAGCGAAACTCCTCTTTTTTTTCAAATAAGGCTGCAATAGATTCAACTTTGTTCTGCCCGGGAGTGCGGTCCAAGGGAGACCCTCCCATCCATCGGAAATACCATCCAAAAGGCCACTTAAATAGTTCTTTTTTACCCACATAATGAATGGGCACACCTTGGATTTTTCGAGTAAAAGCTCCGACATAGAAATCGTGCCAGCTGGTGTGAGGCACTGCTATGACTACACTTTTCTTGATAGTCGGATCAAAATTTCCTGCTATGGACCACCCCAGTACTTTGTTAAATATGAAACGACTGAACGACAAACTGGCTGTTACATTTTTAGGTATAATTCCCGTAATTTTTCACGGGTCATGATCTGTTCCCAGTTTGGACCAAGAGCATTTTCCCATAGCGGGTGAAGGCTCAATGCTATGTCCATCATAATGTCAAATTGTTGGGGGCTGAGATCCTGACAAAGACCGGTGGGTAGTTCGATCTTGTGTTTTTTCTTCATCTCTTTAAACAAGGCAACACCTTCTGGGTAATATTCTTCCAGATGATCAAAGACGATACAGTTTCCAATCCCATGTTTGGTTCCCAATACATAAGACAGGCCATAGCTCATGGCATGAGCAACTCCAACTTGAGAATAGGCGATGCTCATTCCGCCGTGCCAGGAGGCCATCATCAATTTGGATCTGGACTCTTCGTCACTCAGATCACCATTTAAAAAAATCTCCTTACACAGGTCGTAAGCCTTCTCTCCATAACTTTCGGAAAAGGTATTTAGGAAGGAACCGGAAAGGGACTCCACACAGTGGATAAAACAATCCATCCCGGTATAGAACCACTGATCCGTGGGAACTCCTTTGGTCAGGTCTGGATCCAACACCACCTGGTCAAAGGGTGTAAAGTCACTGTTGATCCCAAGTTTCTTTTCTGGTCCGGTTAGAACGGTGGTCCTTGACACTTCCGCTCCTGTACCGGAAATGGTAGGAATACCGACATGATAGACGGCTTGGTTCCCAACCAGGTCCCAACCCTGGTAATCGGCTGCACTACCCTGGTTGTTCAGCATGATGGCTACAGCTTTGCACAGATCCAAGATGGTTCCACCACCAATTCCAATTATACCGGATGGGGTGATCTTAAATTCGCTTCGGATGTCCCCTACTATTTGATCCACCTGAGAAGTCTTGGGCTCCTCATCTGCCGAAACAAATTGAAGCTGATCGTTAAAACGAAGCGGGATTCTATCCACCAGATCAGACCTGTCCCGGAAGACGTCGTCCACCAAAAAGATAAAAGGTGCATTCGCCTTTCGCTCCGGTGTTAGGATAGATTGCAACTGATCGAAACAACCGGCACCAAAGACCACCTTAGGCACCATAGGGAAGTTTCTGTATTTGTTGTTCACGGTCATGGATTCCACCCCCTCCTTTAGCACTTTATTGGCTCGGACAAGATCTTCCGGGGTGTCGATCTCTATTCCTTCTGCATTAGAAACGACCATCTTGATGCGGTGACCGTATTCCAGGTATCTGATAGATTCTATCTTCTCTGTTGCTTCCAGTGAGCGCATCGGTAAACGATAGAAATCCATCAGGGCCTTCTTTCGAAACGCATAGACTCCTTTGTGCTTGTAGTATTGAACAGAAACATTCTTGTCGCGTGGATAAGGAACCGGCGATCGACTGAAGTACATGGCAAAATCCTCCTCATCGACAATCACCTTAACACAATTGGGATCAGAGATCTCCTTCCAATCATCGATCTCCGTCATAATGGATGCCAGGTCGATCAGGTTTTCATGGTCATTCTCGAACACTTTCAAAACCTTTTCCAAGGAGCCTTTACTGGTAAAGGGTTCGTCTCCTTGAACATTTACAACGATATCCACGTCCATGTCCTGCACGGCTTCGGCTATACGGTCGCTTCCACATTCGTGCTGCTTCTGACTCATAATGGCCTGGCCGCCGTTTGAAACGATCTCCTGATATATCACATCGCTGTCTGTTACAACGTATACTTCATCGAAGAGTTCGGTATCACGTGTGGCTTCGTAAGTACGGAGGATAACCGTTTTTCCGGCCAGGTCTTGCATCAGTTTGCCTGGAAATCGAGTGGCACCATAACGGGCCGGAATCATAGCAATAATCTTCAATTCAATTGGTTTATGGTTACACAAAAATAAGAAGTTTCCTTCGTTTATCGAACCTAAGAGAATATATCTTCTGGGCCTATCGGGCTTAATCGGTTTCGGCAAAGAAATCTTCCGGAAACCCGATAAGATATAGACTTTTCTGGGCCCGGGTTACGGCAGTATAAAGCCAACGCAGGTACTCTTTATTGATGCCATCAGGTAGAAAAGGTTGCTCCACAAAAACAGTATTCCATTGACCTCCCTGAGATTTGTGACAAGTCATGGCATACGCAAATTTGACTTGCAGCGCATTGAAGAACCGGTCATTCTTAACAGCCAGAAAACGTTTGTAGTTGGTTTTGATGTCCGCATAGGACGCTCTTACCTGCTGATAGAGCTCATTGCTTTGTTCCTGGGTTAAACTGGCATATGCAGAATCCAAGGTGTCCAGTAACAAAACTGTTTCCATGGGAGCGACATCCGGATAATCGACCATGCGTACTTCAACTTCTGCAAACCGAAACCCGTGTTTCTCCACGATATCAAATACACGCAAGATCTCGACTATATCCCCATTGGCGATAAAACCGGCCGAACTACCATCTTCTAACCAGAAATAGTTGTTTTTAACCACCATGAGATAGTCTCCGGTATTGATCTCCTCCTGCTGATAGAGAATGCGATTTCGGATTTGCTGGTTGTACTGATTGGCTCGTTTGTTGGATCGAACGATAAAGGCCGTGTCCTCTTTGCCATTCCTAGCATAACTGTCTTCTATGGCATCCAGTAATTCCTGGGAATCCAGGGGTCTGTGGATATCCGTAAAGCTCCTGAGCCGGAAGTGAAAATGATTGAAGAATCCCTGTCGGAAATTTTCTCGCAAATGGGTGGCATTGCTCAGGATTCCACTCCCTTCTTCTTGTCTGACCACCTCGGTCAGCTCAATGGATTTAATATTGAGGTCGTATCGTTTCTCCAACAGATCTTCATCCAGGGCGGGGCTGATGCTCAGTTTGACCGGCGGAAGTTGAGCAGTGTCTCCTACTAGCAGTAGCTTGCAGTTGTATCCTTGGAATACATATTGGATCAGATCGTCCAGCAGCGCACCACTGTCCATCATACGGCCTTCCTGATTCACATCAGGGATCATGGAAGCCTCGTCTACGATAAAGAGGGTGTTGCGGTGCTTGTTGGTTTGCAATTTGAACTTAACCCCTCCCTCCTTTTTGCTCAAGGGACGGTAGATCTTCTTGTGTATGGTAAAAGCCTGTTTACCGCTGTAGTTGCTAACTACTTTAGCGGCTCTTCCGGTTGGAGCTAACAGTACGCTGCTCATTTGGGACTTCCACAAGTCGGTCACCAAAGTTCCGATCAAAGTGGTCTTCCCAGTTCCGGCATATCCTTTGATTAACAGGGTAGTACGAGGAGTACGTTCAGTGGCAAATTCCGACAGGGCGGACAGGGCCATTTCCTGCCGGACAGTAGGGTCAAATGGGAAGCGTTTTTTTAAGAGTTGATACAGTGTTGATTGCTCCATTTTACAAGGCTCGAGGCCGTTCAAAGATAAAGATGAAAAATTGACGTATCACTTTGGTGAACAAAAAAAAATTGTAGATTTGTTACCAATCGAATTCAAACTTATTTAAACAATCGCATAATGAAAGTTGTAATCCAGATTGTCCTGTGGGTAGTCATCATTTTCCTTGGCTATAAACTCTATAATTCCGTTTTGGGACCTGTTCAGTTTAACAAGGAGAAAGAAGTTCGTTACCGGGCTGTGATCAAGACCTTGAAGGATGTTCGAGTTGCTCAGTTAGCTCACCAGGAGATCACCGGTAATTTCAGTGGTAATTTCGATAGCCTGGTTCAATTTGTGGACACTGCTCAATTTGCCATTATTCAGCGACGAGATACTAGTTATGCGGATGTCGAAAAGAATAGGGCATACGGAATAGACGAAGGTTACTTTATCGAAGAGACTTTATTGGATACTTTAGGGTTTGTAAATGTGAAGGATTCACTGTATGGTGGGAGCGATCGATATAAAACGATGATGAATGTGCCAGTGGAGGGCATCGATGCTCAATTTGATATCGAAGCGGGCAAGCTGGAAAAAAATGGAACCGTCTTTTCCGTGTTCGAATGCAAAGTATCTAAGGATGTCATTCTTCACGATAAGGATAAAGATATGGTTGCCAATGAAAAGCAGGTCAATTCTGTAGATGGTGTGAACGGAGAATACATCTCTATCGGTTCTATGAACGAGATCAACACCACCGGGAACTGGCCACAGTTGTACGACACCGAAAAAGACAACAGCGGAAACTAGACCCGAAAATAGCATCTTAAAACGATTGTCCGTTCAAGTTTCCTTGTCCGGACTTTCTTTTTTAGTGGCAGACGCTTCCAACCGGAAAGCGATCGGCCGCTGGGAACACGCATTCGATTCCGAACTCACACCGGAACAAGTGGCTGACGAGTTGATGCGTCAGTTTGACCTCAGACCGATTCTGGAGGGACCCTTTGAGGAGATCAAAGTGATCCACTGTTCTGAACTTTATTCGATCGTCCCCTCTTCATTGTTTGATTCCAGGAGGGCCAGCGACTATCTGAAATTCAATGCCAGGATACTGGCAGGAGATTATTTGGCCCATGACGAAGTTTCTAATACAGATCTGGTTTCGGTTTACGTACCATGGGTCAATATCAATAACCTCTTATTCGACAAGTACGGCACCTTCGACTATTACCATTCAGTGTCGCTTATGCTTGGCTATTTTTGTTATTTGGAACGAGCCCAGGAAAGAACAGTGGCCTATGTGCATAGCAATAGGAATAGATTCGATCTCATGATCTTTAAAGGAGGGAAATTACAGCTCTGTAACACCTACCCCTTCCGATCTTCCGAAGACTTTGTCTATTTCCTGTTGTTCGCTCTGGAGCAATTGGATTACAGTCCTGAGAATATACCGGTTGTATTGTGCGGAGATATAGAGCAGGACGACGAAAGATGGGAATTGCTCTACACCTATATCCGAGAGCTTAGTTTTTTGGAAAGGGACTTACTGAATGCCGTAGATGATTTTCCCGGCCCTACCCATCATCAGATCCTGTTGAAACTTAGTTTGTAATGCGTATAATCTCCGGAAGCCATAAGGGGAAAAGATTGCAGGCTCCCCGCAATCTTCCTGCACGTCCCACAACCGATTTTGCGAAAGAGGGCTTATTCAATATCCTGCGTAACAGAATCGATCTTAGTGAGATCCGTGTTTTGGATCTATTTGCCGGCATAGGTGGTATCAGTTTCGAATTTGCTTCTCGGGGTGCCGAAATGGTAGTAGCTGTAGATAAACATCCGGGTTGTGTAAGGTTCATTCAGCAAACTGCCACCAAGCTGGATCTTCCCATCAGAACAGTTAAGATGGATTGTTGGACCTATCTGAGGAAGGATTCGAATAGTTATGATCTCATCTTTATGGACCCGCCTTATGAAATGCAAGCTTTAGAGCTTGGGAAATACCATGGGCAGATCATGGAGGGGTCTCGGCTAAAGACTGATGGACTACTGATTATAGAGCATTCCAAACACCAGGACATCAGTGATCTGAGCAATTTTGTGGAGATGAGAAAATACGGAGGATCCGTATTCAGTATTTTCCAAAAGGAAGCAGGCCTGTAAGCCGGATTCTGTCCGTAAACCAGAGCAAGCTCAGTTCACGACCTTATCATTTATCTGGAGTGTTTGTTACCAAACACCTCTATCTGCCTACCCTCCTGCTTGGGCGGGACGCCCTCAGGCGCAGGTATACATGGCATTTCACCGCATAGAGTTTACCTGATTTCACTACAGCTTAACCTGTACATACTTTCTGTTGCACTTGTCCTCCCTGTAGCACGTGCTACAAGGGTCGGCCGTTAACCGATATGCCTCCCTGTGGTGTCCGGACTTTCCTCCATGTACTGAGCTATGCCCTAGTACACAGCGATAAGGCGGCCTGCGCTGCAAAGTTAGTCAATGTTGATAAAAACCAGAAATTAGTGGTAGGTCATCACGGTCAACTAAGGCTAGTATTTTATATTTGTTTACCCACTATGGAGCACTTCATCGTTTCAGCCAGAAAGTACCGTCCTACCCGTTTTGAAGATGTGGTCGGACAGCAGGCCATTACCAATACCCTGGAAAATGCCATTGCCCAGGATCATTTGGCTCAAGCCCTTTTATTTACTGGCCCCCGAGGAGTTGGAAAAACCACGTGCGCTCGTATTCTGGCCAAGCGGATCAACGAGGACGAAGATCACCAGAAGGAAGAGGATTTTGCCTTCAATATCTTCGAACTGGATGCCGCCTCCAACAACTCTGTAGACGATATCAGGAGTCTGATCGATCAGGTCAGAATACCGCCTCAGATCGGAAAGTACAAGGTCTATATCATCGATGAGGTGCATATGTTGTCTTCTAGTGCTTTCAATGCATTCTTAAAGACCTTGGAAGAACCTCCCTCCCATGCTATTTTCATTCTGGCAACCACAGAGAAGCACAAGATCATTCCGACCATTTTGTCCAGGTGTCAGATCTTTGATTTCCGTAGGATCACTGTCCAGGATATCAAGGAGCAACTTGCTAAAGTGGCCGAGCAGGAAGGAATAGATGCTGAAGATGATGCCCTGCATTTGATCGCCCAAAAAGCGGATGGAGCTATGAGGGACGCACTTTCCATCTTTGATCGGGTGGTTAGCTTTGCCGGCAATAAGTTGACCAGGCAGACTGTAGCGCAGAATTTACACGTTTTGGATCACGAGGTCTATCTTTCAATGACCGATATGATCTTGGCTCACCAGATTCCGGAATTGCTATCCGCCTTTAACGAGGTCCTGGCCTCTGGTTTCGATGGCCGTCACTTTATCTCGGGGCTGGCTTCTCATTTTAGGGATCTGCTTGTTGGTAAGAACCCTCAAACCCTGGATTTATTGGAGGTTGGTTTAGACATCCGAAAACGCTACCTGGAACAGGCAAAGGAGGTGACAGAATCGTTCTTGATGCAGGCTATAGATCTGGCCAATTCCTGTGACCTGGAATACAAGAGTAGCCGCAATCAACGCTTGCTAGTGGAGTTATGCCTGATGAAATTAGCTTCTATAGGTCAAGGCCTCGAAAAAAAAAAGACTAGCCTAAAAATACTTCCTCCGGTTAAGAACCCTGGGTCTAAAGAAGAAGCTAGACCCGAAATCCCAGTTAAACAGGATAATCCCATTGCTAAACCGATCAATCCGGAAAGTGAACTTTCAAAGCCGGCCAAAGAGGATGATGTGTCGCCAGAGCCCACAGAACTATCCACTGAACCGGATGTTCAAGCTGCCAAAAGGCTCGTTAAGCGCAATGCAGAAAAAGTTTCAGGCCTATCGCTTAAAAGTGTACGAAAGAAAAAGGAGCTTGAACTTCAGCGACAGTCCAGGGATGTTCAACGCCAGGAACTGCGGGAAGAATTTACAGAAGGTGATATGCTGGATGCCTGGAATAGCTTTGCCAGTAAGATCGAAAAGGATGGGCGGTTTAACTTACATTCCCATCTTTCCATGGGAGTACCTCGACTGGAAGGGCATTTGATCCATCTGGTCTTCCCCAATAGTACGATCAAGGTGGAATTGGAGCGGGCTAAGCCTGAATTGCTGCGATATATCCGTACGCAGCTCAAGAATGATCAGGTCGATCTTTCCATAGAGGTAAACGAAACGGAGACAAAAAGGTATGCCTATACCCCCAGGGAGAAGTTCGAACTGATGAAAAAGAAGAACCCTTTGGTCGAAGATCTGCGCAAGTCCTTCGATCTCGATATTTAATACCATGGAGAACCAGGAGAATATTAAGATGCTGGGGCTAAAGCTGCCCACCGATCCGCGTTGGGTCAATATCGTAGAGAAGAATATTGAAGAGATCCTTACAGATCACGCCTATTGTGAACAAAAGGCAGCGTCAACGGCTATTTCGCTCATCATAGGTTATCCTGAATACAGTGAATTGGTAGACGAGATGACCTTATTGGCACAGGAAGAGATGAGCCACTTTAAAATGGTTCACGACAGGCTATTGGAACGAGGTTATGTATTGGGCAGGGAGCGGAAGGACGTCTATGTTAACGATCTGATGAAATTCTTTCCCAAGGGAGGCAGCCGTCTGGATCAGTTGATCCACCGCTTGTTGTATGCTGCACTAATCGAGGCACGGAGTTGTGAACGCTTCAGGCTGCTCAGCGAAGAACTTCCAGACAAGAAACTGGCCGATTTCTACCGAAAGCTTATGATCTCCGAGGCCAATCACTACACCATGTTTTTGGGATTTGCCAGGAAGTACGGAAACCGGGAAGAAGTTGATCAGAAGTGGCAGGATCTACTGACTCATGAGGCCGAACTTATTAAAGATCTTGGGAAGCAAGAGACCATGCACGGCTAGTTACTTCACACCAATTAGAATCCAATCGATATAGTGCAGACGCGTTCCGCCAATACAGTTTGTTTATTGCTCGACGTCTAAAACTGGAAAAAAGTTGCCTATACTCAGGAGTTCACTTCTATATTCCTGGCCTGGCGTTCGTTATAGAGCGTTTTTATAATGCCGTCGGACAAACCTATCTTGGGTACATATACATTCTTGGCATTGCTCCATTTCATCGCAGAAAGGTAAATTCGTGAAGCTGGAAGGATAACATCAGCTCGATCCGGATTCATTTGCAGATTAAAGATCCGTTCATGATAGTTCATGGACTTGAGCTTCTGGTAAAAGTTGTAGAGATAGAGGTAACTGAGGGGTTTACCTATTTTCCGACCACTGCTTTTGTAGATACTGTTGATATTACCTCCGGAACCGATCAGGCTGATCTTCTCGTACTTACCCGTATTCTTTTTGATCCACTTTTTAACATCGTCCCACACCTTGTCGCTCACCATATCGTTCAGTATACGTACCGTTCCTAACTTAAAGGATTTTGATACGATGTTATGGCGGTCTGAAAAGACGGTAAATTCTGTACTTCCACCTCCTACATCAACGTAGAGATAGGTCTTGTCCGGATCTATCTGGTTCCAAAGGTTGGTACTCGCAATAATGGTGGCCTCTTCCTGACCATTGATGATCTGGATATTGACCCCGGTGGCCTTTCGGATCTGCCTGGCCAGCTCTTCACCATTTTCGGCTTCTCGCATGGCAGACGTAGCACAAGCCCTGTAGCTAGAGACTCCATGAGTCTTCATTAATAAACTATAAGCGTTCATGGCGTCTACCATGCGCCTGTAGTTGTTTACTGATATCCTGCCGTTTAGGAAAACATCTGCACCTAGCCGAATGGGCACACGAACCAGGGAGGTTTTTTTTACTTGGGTGGGGAATCCTTCCTTCTCAATTATGGTCGCTATCAGCAATCGAATGGCATTGGAGCCAATGTCGATGGCCGCATATTTTTCAATGTGAATCAAATTCTTTCAGTTTATTCAGGTAGTAATCATATAGCTCAAACTGGGAGCGGGCTGGTGGTTTGTCATTCTTGCGATAGGCATTGTCCTGTTTGTCCGAGATAACCCTGGCCTTGACATTGTCATTCCAACTGATCTGGAAGGTGTCCTCCAACTCTCTTTTGATATCGGGATCGTATATCGGACAACTGATCTCAACCCGGCGATCCAGGTTCCGGCTCATAAAATCTGCCGACGAGATATAATATTTGGGATCTCCGGCATTCTCAAATATATACAATCTGGGGTGTTCCAGGAATTTGTCCACGATACTGATCACCTCAATATTTTCTGACATCCCTTCTACTCCGGGGATCAGGCAACAAATACCACGTACGATCAATTGAATCTTCACTCCTGCCCTGCTGGCGTCATAGAGCTTGTCGATCATCTTGAAGTCTGACAGACTATTCAGCTTAAGTCGGATGCCGCTGGATAATCCGTTCTTGTGGTTCTCTACTTCTTGTTGGATCAGATTATTGAAAGCGTTCCGCGTATAATGAGGAGAAACGATCAGGTGTCGATACTTTTTGACCTGATAATTCACCTCAAAAAAGTCGAAGACCTTATTGATCTCCTTCCCGATCTTCGGATTAGCAGTGAACAGCGTATAATCCGTATAGATGCGTGCCGTGGATTCATTGAAATTACCGGTGCTGATAAAAGAATATCGCCTTAACTTCTGACTTTCCAATCTCTCCACCACGCAGGCCTTACAGTGTACCTTAAGACCGGTAACCCCAAAA
The DNA here is from genome assembly GCF_002943755.1 of Aureitalea marina. Taxonomy (NCBI): domain Bacteria; kingdom Pseudomonadati; phylum Bacteroidota; class Flavobacteriia; order Flavobacteriales; family Flavobacteriaceae; genus Aureitalea; species Aureitalea marina. The sequence goes on along the minus strand of NZ_MQUB01000001.1, from coordinate 1,087,405 downwards.
ATCAGCTTGACCCCTTCGGTCTGCATTTGTTCGGCGTAGCGAATGTTGGCTGCCTCGTCAAATCTGGCCTGTAATTCGATTTGAACGGTCACTTCCTTGCCGTTCTTTACGGCATTGATCAATGACCCCGCAATATGACTGATGGAGGCCAGTCTGTAAATGGTGATCTTGATGGTTTTCACCTTGGGGTCGATGGCAGCCTCTCTTAGAAACTTTACCACATAGGCAAAGGATTGGTAAGGGGAATAAAGCAAGTAATCCTTTTTCGATATTTCGTCCAGCATACTGCCCTGCAAGCTCAGTCCTGGTATAGGCAAAGGTGTTTTAGGTTCGTAGAGCAGGTCTTTTCTTCCCAGGTCAGGGAAGCCCATATAATCACGCCGGTTGTGATACCGCCCACCGGGAATAATACTGTCTGTATCGTGTATATCCATTTTGGTGAGCAGGAATGCCAAGGTCTCATTATCGATCTCTTTGTCGTAAACAAAACGCACCGGAACGCCAGAACTACGTCCCTTTACACCCTTGGAGATCTTTTCTAAGAAACTCCTGGAAAGATCACTGTCGATATCCAGTTCCGCATCCCGGGTGATCTTGATCATATGAGCAGTTATCTCCTCATATTCAAAGATATTGAAGATATTGCCCAGGCTGAATCGGATCAGATCGTCCAGCATGATAATGAACTTCTTCTCACCGCTGGAGGGTAAAACCACGAAGCGATCGATGACCCTCGGAATTTCGATCAGTGCATAATTGATCCGTTGCTCGAAGGTCTCGTCATTTGGTTTCATCAGCATTCTGATCGCCAAATAGGCCCCGCTATCCTTCAACTCGGGAAACTCCTCCAATTCGGATACCATAATAGTGGCCAATGCAGGACTCACATTCCGAATGAAATAAGAGTTTATAAATTCCGCCTGTTCTTCATTTACCTGGGTTTCGTCTATGATGTGGATGTTCTCCTTTTGCAATTCCTGGGTGATATCGCTAAGGACGCTCATGCTATTGGCCTGCTGACTGATCACCGTTTGGGTAATGGTTTCCAGCAGATCTTTGGCTGTGATACCTCCCAACACATTAAAACCCTCTCTACCTGCTTCTACGATTCGCCGAATGGTCGCATAGCGGACCTTGAAGAATTCGTCAAGGTTATTAGAGAAAATTCCAAGAAACCTCAGGCGTTCGATCAGGGGTACACTGATGTCCTCCGCTTCCTGCAACACCCGCGCATTAAACTGAAGCCAGCTCAGCTCACGGTTCAGGTAGCGATTGCTCACCTCTTTGTTCATTAAGGTCTCACTCATCCTCCTTGGTCTTTAGATGCCTAGGGAATACGGTTAACTTGGTCTTACCTACGTTCACATCCCTCCAGTTCTTTTCGTCAAACTGCAGCTTCACAAAACCACAGGTCGGTAAATTCTCTATGTACTCATCCCCCAACATATTGGCTATGCTGGTAAATGCGTGATTATGACCCACGATCATGACTCGCTTCCAGGAATCATTCAAGTTCTTGATAATTTCCAGCACTTGCCTCCCACCAAAATCATAGAGATTGTGATTGGTTGTAAAGTCCTCGTCCTTAACCTTGAATGCCTCCTTAAAGAAGAGCGCTGTGGTCATGGCACGCTCTGCATCACTGGATATGATCTTCTGTGGCGCTTTCACCTGTTCAACAACATGCTTGGAAACCAACACAGCATCGTTTAAGCCTCGCTGCTTAAGGGGTCGTTGATGGTCGATCACATCGTGTTTCCAGGAGGATTTGGCGTGTCGCAACAAATACAATGTCTTCATGTGTAGTTAGTTAGGGTGATAAGCGGTCAATGCTCCAGTCTATCCCATCTAATCGATACCTGATCCGATCGTGCAACCGATTAGGCCTTCCCTGCCAGAATTCAAACTCAACAGGCTCTACCAAATATCCTCCCCAATGTTCTGGTCTTGGAATGTCTTTGTTCTCATAGTGCTGCTCCAACCGTTGCAGTTCTTCTTCCAATTCCTTTCGGCTTCCCACAATTTGACTCTGCTCGGAAACCAGTGCCCCAAGTTGACTGCCTCGCGGCCTGGAAGCAAAGTAATGGTCGGATTCGTCCTTTGGAGCTTTCTTGGCTATTCCTTTGATAATTACCTGCCGTTCCAGATTGGGCCAGAAGAAGGACAGACAGACTTCCTGGTTCTTATCGATGCTCCTTCCTTTTTCGGAACGATAGTTCGAGTAGAAAACAAAGCCTCTCTCATCATATTTTTTTAACAAGACCATTCGAGTCTTGGGGTATCCATCTAATCCAATGGTGGATACGGCCATAGCATTAACTTCCGTCACTCCCCCATATTCTTCCACCTGATAGTACCAGGTTCTGAATTGCTGCATGGGGTTGGGGTCTATGGAAGATATATCCAGTTGATCCCCTTCGTAAGATTGCCGTTTGTCGTAGAGATTATCCTGCACTATTGACGCTTTTATGTGCAAGTTAAAACATTTGCCAGAGGTAAAAAATGATGATATCCTTATTAATTGGTTATCTCAATAACAACTTATTTGTCGAAATCAAACACCTTGCCATCTTCTGCTAATTCTACTGGTTGAAAAATGCGCTCAGCATCATCGGCAAAGGCCTGTATGTCCGGATAACGGGTAGAATAATGTCCGAGTATCAGTTTACCGACGCTGGCGTCCTTGGCGATCTGAGCGGCCTGGGCAGCTGTACTGTGTTTGGTTTTAGTGGCCAGATGGTCGTGTTCAGATAAGAAGGTAGACTCATGGTACAAGAAATCCACGCCTTTTAATTGCTCGGTCAATCTTGGCAAATAGATGGTATCAGAACAAAATGCATAAGACCGGGGAGGGTCAGGATCTTCGGTGATCAGATGGTTGGCAACAAGTTCATCCCCTTCTCCTGGCACGTCAAAGCCTTTTTTCGCTTTGTTAAAGTAACTTTTGTCCACCCCGTGTTTAACTGCTTCTTCGACTATTAACTTCCGATCACCTGGCTTTTCTCGAAATAGATAGCCATTGGTATAAACCCGGTGTTCCAGCGGAATGGTCTCCACAACTACTTTGCTGTTTTCAAAGATAACCTGGGGTTTCTTACTCTCCAATTCGTGAAAATAAAGGGGGTAATTGGTCCAGGAATCCCCAAGTTTTAATTGCATGGTAATAGCCTCTTTAATGCCTTTTGGACCGTAGATATGCAACTCACGATCCCTCCCAAGTAGCCTGAAGGTCGATATGAGCCCAACCAATCCATAAAAGTGGTCACCGTGAAGATGGGAAATGAAGATCCGTTCAATACGGGAGAATTTCACCTTAAAACGTCTAAGCTGGACCTGAGTCCCTTCGCCACAATCGATCAGAAAGAGCTGTCCCTTGATCTCCAACACTTGAGAGGTTGGATTCGTGAAAGCCCTCGGGGTCGCTGCGTAACATCCTAATACGGTGAGTTTCAAAACTTGGTGATGTTTAATCTAAAATCCCAGATCTCGCTCGATCTCCTCCATTTCGATAATATCAGCTGCTTCCTGTAGGCTCGGAACAACCACCAGTTCTGCAGGTATATCGTCTATATCCACAGATTGACTAACAATGACCAGTGAATGCTTAGTAGAACGGTGGTAAGTGCTCACTTTTAGGAGTAGGAGCAGTTGATCCAAGTCAAGCTCCGTAAACTCCAATAGATCGATCACCAGGTGATGATCCCCAAATTTAATAGGTATGACCTTATCCAGGTAGGCTGCAAATGCAGGGAAATATCCCTTTTCATCCTTTAGGACAGTAAACTTGGGTGTTTGATCAATCTTCATTACGATCTATTTTGGAGGCTAATAGATAAAGGACCGCCATTCTCACGGCAACTCCATTCTCTACCTGGTCCAGGATGATAGCCTGATCACTATCAGCTACCTCAGAAGTGACCTCTACCCCTCGGTTGATAGGGCCAGGGTGCATGACTACGATCTCTTTATCCAGTCTTTCCAAACGTTGCTTGTTTAACCCAAACTGTTGGGTGTATTCCCTAGTTGTTGGAAAATAACTGATGTCCATGCGCTCATTCTGTACCCTTAGCATATTGGCTACATCACACCAGGCCAAGGCCTTGTTCAGGTCATTTTCTACTTGAACTCCTAAATGATCTATATATTTAGGAATAAGGGTTTTGGGTCCACAAACTTTAACCTCTGCTCCAAGCTTGTTCAGGGCATAGATATTGGATAGGGCTACCCTGGAATGCAGTATGTCTCCTACAATGACCACCTTTTTCCCAGCAACATCACCCAGGCGTTCACGGATCGAGTAAGAATCCAGCAGGGCTTGTGTTGGGTGTTCATGGGCTCCATCTCCCGCGTTGACTATGCTGGCGTCGATGTGCCTCGATAAGTAGATCCCGGCTCCTGGATTGGGATGGCGCATAACTACCATGTCCACCTTCATGGACAGTATATTATTGACCGTATCCACCAGGGTCTCACCTTTCTTAACAGATGACGATGCTGCCGAAAAATTGATAACATCAGCGGACAATCTTTTTTCCGCCAGTTCGAAAGACAATCTGGTTCGGGTACTATTCTCAAAGAACAGATTGGCTATAGTGATATCCCTTAAGGTCGGTACTTTCTTGATCGAGCGGTTGATCACTTCTTTGAAATGGTCCGCTGTTTCGAAGATCAGATGAATATCGGCTTCGCTGAGATATTTGATCCCCAACAGGTGTTTTACACTTAGCTCACTCATCCTAGGTATTGTAGTTTACTTCTTCTATTCATTCCTTATCTGGGTACCAGGTAAACAGCATCTTCTCCATCCTGATCCTCCCAATTCACAATTACTTTTTCCTGGCCTATGGCATCCACCTGTCTTCCGTGATAATCGGGTTGTATTGGTAAATGACGGCTAAACCTCCGGTCTATAAGGCATAGCAGCTCGATCTCATTAGGACGACCAAAGGACTGAATAGCGGTCAGGGCAGATCGGATACTCCTTCCGGTATACAGTACGTCGTCCACAAAGACCACGCGTTTATTCTCAACGATAAAATTGATCTGGGTACTGTTGGCCTCTAATATCTTGTCTCCTCGTCTGAAATCGTCACGGTAGAATGTAATGTCCAGGTAGCCTAGTTGGATCTTATCGATTCCGTAATCCGTTTCCAGCAATTGCTTTAACCGATCGGCCAGATAGATACCACGTGGTTGCAAGCCGATCAAAACGGTATTGGAAAAGTCGTTGTGGTTTTCAATTAGTTGACAAGCCAGGCGGTGAAGGGCAATTTTCACCTCATTTGCGTTTAACAACACTTTTTGGCTCATAGACAGGAAAGGATCTGAATGCTTATTCAGGAGACAAAAATACAACTTTTAATCGATGAAGCCTCCAACAAATATGGCAGCAGTGGTCGTTTTTGATGTCCTTATTTGAAAGAAGGCACAAAAAAACCCCTCAAAGTGAGGGGTTTTTATTTGATTGGATCGGATTATTTCTTTCCGTCCATTTTATCCTTAAGCTCTTGTAGCTTGGCATTAGCATCTCCCAGGGTTGGTTTAGCCTCTTCTGCCTGCTTGGCTGCCTTGCGAGCTGCCTGCTTAACAATGTTGGCCTCTTCTTCCCGGTGGATGGTCATATGCGACGCTACCACTTTCTTGAAGTCTTTGTTGAACTCGATGATCTGGAATTCTGCCTCTTCACCTTTCTTCAGGCTGGAACCATCTTCCTTCACCATGTGACGTTTTGGAACAAAAGCAGTGATGTCATCGTTGAAATGGATCACAGCTCCTTTTTCCACAACTTCGTCTATGCTCGCGTTGTGCTTGCTTCCCACGGCAAACTCATCCTCGTACTTATCCCAAGGATTCTCTGTTGTTTGCTTGTGTCCGAGGCTTAGCTTACGGCCTTCCACGTCCAGTTCTAGTACGATCACCTCCAGATTGTCACCAATGTTGGTAAACTCACTTGGGTGCTTCACTTTCTTGGTCCAGGATAGGTCGGAGATATAGATCAAACCATCGATACCTTCTTCCATCTCTACAAATACACCGAAGTTGGTAAAGTTGCGAACAATTCCGCTATGCTTAGAACCTACAGGGTATTTTGAAGTGATGTCAGTCCATGGATCCGGAGTCAGCTGCTTGATTCCTAGAGACATCTTGCGCTCTTCCCTGTCCAGGGTAAGGATCTCTGCTTCTACTTCGTCTCCAACGTTCACAAAGTCTTGAGCACTTCTCAGGTGAGTAGACCAAGACATTTCAGAAACGTGGATCAGACCTTCAACTCCTTCTGCAACCTCGATAAAGGCGCCATAGTCAGCTATAACAACGACTTTACCTTTAACTCGATCACCTACTTTAAGCTCTTCACCAAGGGCATCCCATGGGTGAGCTTTCAGTTGTTTCAGTCCAAGTTGGATACGGGTCTTGTCTTCGTCGAAGTCCAGGATCACTACATTCAGTTTCTGATCCAGTTCCACGATCTCGTTCGGGTGGTTGATACGAGACCAAGACAGATCGGTAATGTGAACAAGTCCGTCAACACCACCAAGATCAACGAATACACCGTAAGAGGTAATATTCTTAACAACACCTTCCAGTACTTGACCTTTTTCAAGCTGACCGATGATCTCTCGTTTTTGTTCTTCGATATCCGCTTCGATAAGCGCTTTGTGAGAAACTACCACATTCTTGAATTCCTGGTTGATCTTAACCACTTTGAATTCCATGGTCTTTCCTACATATAGGTCGTAATCACGGATCGGTTTAACATCGATCTGGGATCCTGGTAAGAAGGCTTCGATTCCGAATACGTCAACGATCATACCACCTTTGGTACGACACTTAACAAATCCGGTAACTACAGTACCCTCGTCGTGAGCAACGTTTACACGCTCCCAAGCTTTGATGGTACGGGCCTTTCTGTGAGACAATACTAACTGACCGGTGGCGTCTTCTCTGACATCGATCAGGACATCTACCTTGTCTCCGACTTTAAGGTCAGGATTGTAACGGAACTCGTTTAAGGAGATAACACCTTCACTCTTGGCATTGATGTCGATGATCGCATCACGGTCTGTCATGTGAGCAACGGTCCCAACAACCACTTCATTGTCTAGGGTGTCTACAAAGTTCTGGGCCACCAATTTTTCGAATTCGGCTAGCTTGCCATCATCGATAGGGTCGATCCCTTCTTCGTAATTCTCCCAGTCAAATTCAGCTAGGAATTTTTCAGGATTACTTTCTTTTAAAGAGACTTCTGGCTTGGCAACCTCCTGGGTTACTTCTTGTACCTGCTCTTCAGTTTGTTGTGCTTTATCAGCCATTTCTAGTTTTTCAATTGAATCAGGACCTGGGCCCTGTTCATTTGATTTGTATTCTACCTGCTCGCAAGTCGGTTCGGAAACCGGTAGAAGTAATTAGACGTTTTATATGATCCTAATGGGACTTGCCTAACCGCCAAAAGGGCTGCAAAATTAAGATTTAATATTTGATTTTCAAAGGCTTTAGACCAGTAATGCGAACGCTCCAAAATCTTTATATTTAAAGACCTTAAAGCAAATTTCAATGAAAAGACTAGTAATCCTGTTATTGGCCTTATTCACTACCATGAGTTGGGCTCAGAAAAAAGTTTCTAAAACCAAGGCTGCTGTCATGCAGTCTGTAGACGCCCACAGCGATAAGTTGATCGAGATCAGTGACGCCATTTGGGCCAATGCCGAGATCGCCTTCCAGGAGGAAAAATCGGCCGAAGTTTTGGCCAGTTATGCAGAGGCCAACGGATTCACAGTAGAACGTGGTGTAGCCGAGATACCTACTGCATTCACTGCTACTTATGGTAGCGGTTCACCGGTTATCAGCATACTGGGTGAGTTTGACGCATTGCCGGGCATTTCGCAAAAGGCCCAGCCTACTAAGGAGCCACTAGAGGCCGGAGCAGGCGGACATGGTTGTGGGCATAATATGTTTGGAACTGCCAGTTTGGGTGCCGCCATCGCCATAAAAGAGTTGATGGATGCTGGTAAGATCAAAGGGACCATCAAGTTCCTGGGGACCCCTGCAGAAGAGAAATTCTTTGGCAAGCTCTGGATGATCGAAGCCGGATTGTGGAACGACGTCGATGTAAACATCAGTTGGCATCCAGGCGCCGAAACCAAAGCAGACGTTCAGAGTTCACTGGCGCTGGTCGACTTTATCGTAGAATTCTATGGCCAGGCTGCTCACGCAGCTGGTGATCCATGGAACGGCCGTAGCGCGAGCGACGCTTTGGAGTTGTACACTTCCGGGATCAATTATTACAGGGAACACGTAAAACCAACGGTAAGGATGCACTATCACATTCAAGATGGTGGTCAGGTGGTCAATGTAGTGCCAGATTACAGTAAACTCTGGGTAAGGGTTAGAAATAGTGATCGTAAAGGCATGATGCCGGTCTACGAGCACGTCATGAAAATGGCCGAAGGCGCTGCCATAATGGCTAATGTAGACTATAAGGTCTCTCTGGTCTCCGGTCTTCACGAAGTACTGGTGAATCGTAAAGGTGGAGAGATCATGCAGGGCAACCTGGAAATACTGGGTGATATCGAGTATACCGAAGAAGAGATCGCATTTGGAAAGAAGATCCAGGAAGAAACAGGAAAGCCCCAAGTAGGGATGGACAGCAAAGTTCGGCCACTGGAGGCGACAAAAGAGAACCCTGGTGGCGGATCCACCGATGTGGGAGATGTAAGTTGGAATGTGGCCAACATCAATCTAAGTGCAACGGTTGCCCCAAAAGACACACCCTGGCACTCCTGGGCTGTTGTAGCCTGTGGTGGGATGTCAATCGGTCATAAAGGGATGCTTTATGCTACCAAAGCGATGGCTATGACCATGGTCGATCTGTTTGAAGACCCAAAAAAGGTGGAAGCTGTAAAGGCCGAATTCAAGGAAAGAAAAGGTGATTACCAGTACAAGGCCATAATTCCTGAAGGACCACCACCTATTGGAAAGAACTAATCGATCTGATCGATCTTTTGGAGGGCCAGTTTCAAAACCAATTGGAATTGGTCCTCCAGGGTCATCTCAGAATTATCGATCAACACGGCATCATCGGCCTGTTTTAATGGGGAAACTTCCCTGGTGGAGTCGATCCGATCTCTTTCTGTCACATTTTCCAAAACCTCGGAATAGCTGATCTGATCTCCTCGGGCCAAAAGTTCATCATATCGTCTTTGCGCCCTGACTTGGGCAGAGGCCGTCATAAAGATCTTTAAATCTGCTTGAGGAAAGACAACTGTTCCGATATCCCGCCCGTCCATAACGATCCCGCCTTCTCCCCCTAGCTGATGCTGTTGCTGGACCATCTTCTTGCGTACCTCGGACAATGTTGCAACCGGACTGACCCATTCAGACACTTCCAAGGTCCGGATAGCGGATTCGACGTTTTCACCGTTCAAAATGATAGGGGATTTACCCGCTTCGTCGGTCATCCCAAAATTAAGACTAATCTCATCTAGCCTAGCCACAAGTCCAGCTTCGTTCAAGCCGTCGTGATCAACAAGTCCATTTTGCAAGGCGAAATAGGTCACGGCACGGTACATGGCCCCTGAATCTACATAGATATAGCCCAGTTTATGAGCCAATTGACGGGCCACCGTGCTCTTTCCGGTAGAAGAATGTCCGTCTATTGCAATCGTAATTCGTCCCACTACTGCAAATTAATATTTAATCCGAAATGACTGGAAGCAGCGGCCCGGCTGTATTTTGCATAGGTGTAACTCAGCCTGAGCTTATTTAGCTTAATAGAGAACCCTCCACTTATGCCTGCAAACGCCCGTTGTTCAACAATTCTCAGTTCTTCCCCCCTTCTAAAATTATATCCCAGACGAATGTTGAATCCTTTTTCCGGAAACAATTCTATTCCCAGGATCATGTGCCTTAGGGCTTCGTCAAAGAAATTGATGTTCTCTTCGGTGGTATTACCTTCCAGATCGGTCTCTTCCCTATTGGGATTGGAATAGGCGATGTCCCAGCGCTGCAAGTTATCCATTGTGAAATGCCAGCGAATGGGAACGTTGGGCAATATTTGAGAGATCCCGAAGATCATCTCGAAGGGTAATTTCTCGTAGGTATTCTCGTAAGGTGTGATCTGTGATCCCAGGTTACGTGCTACCAGGGTAATATTCAGGTCCCAGGGTTCGTACAAATAAAAAACGCCCAAGTCCACAGCTACACCGAAGGAGGAATATTGTTCTAATTTAGAAGAGATGAACTTCAAATTGGCACCCACATGAAAATTGGTAAAGGCGATATTCCTAGCGTGACCAACAGAAAGAGCAACTTCCCCTCCGCTAAAAGTGTCGGTGGCGTTACCTAATTCGTCATAACCGTCAAACTGACCGTAATTCACGTAGGTCACTCCCGCATGGATCACCTGTGTCCGTCGTCTATCCCACTGATAGGCAAATGCAGCCGTACCATAATTCACATCCCCCAAATAATTGGTGTAGTTCAGGGAGAGTTGGTTGTCCATCTCCCAATTGATGGCAGCCGGATTGAAAAGTCCCTGGGTAGGGTCGTAATCGTAATTGGTAACAGTTTTGCCACCCAAAGCGGCTTGTCTTGGTGAGTTTACCAGGTTCAGGAATTGATAGGTTGCCCGTCCCCCGATCTGAGCGACCGATTCGGATCGAACAAACAGCAGTAAGAGGACTACGATAAGGGCAGACCGTAAGTGCATGTAAACAAGGTACCTTTTCCTGTGAACTTAAACGTCTGCAATATTAGGAAATTGTAGACGGCTTTTAAAGAGTTCTCCGGACTAAAGGACCTTGGCCTTGCTCACCTTGTTCTTCAGCAGGGCTACTTCCAGAACTTCATTCATCTCTCTGACATAATGAAAGGTCAATCCTTTGAGGTAGCGCGGCTTGATCTCGTCTATGTCTCGTTTGTTCTCTTCACAGAGTATGATCTCCTTGATACGAGCGCGCTTGGCGGCTAAGATCTTCTCCTTGATTCCTCCTACTGGCAGTACTTTTCCTCTCAGGGTGATCTCCCCTGTCATAGCGAGGTTCCTGCGCACTCGTCGCTGGGTGAATAGTGATACAAGAGAAGTCAGCATGGTGATCCCGGCGCTGGGTCCATCTTTTGGTGTGGCTCCTTCCGGAACGTGAATATGCACGTTATACTTCTCGAATAGAACCGGGTCAATGCCGAATAGATCAGCATTGGACTTGATATATTCCAGGGCAATAGTTGCCGATTCCTTCATCACCTTACCCAAGTTTCCGGTCATGGTCAATTGTCCTTTTCCTTTGGATAGAGCAGATTCTATATAGAGAATGTCTCCTCCTACCCGAGTCCAGGCTAATCCGGTAACCACCCCGGCCACATCGTGGTTCTCGTATCGGTCTCGCTCTAATTTAGGAGCTCCTAATACCTGTATGATAATTTCCTCCGTGACCTTGGTCTCGTACTTCTCCTCCATCGCGATCTTCATGGCCGCATACCGAACCATCTTCGCAATTTGCTTTTCAAGGGTTCTCACTCCGCTTTCCCGGGTATACCCTTCTACGATGCGTTCCAATTGTCTCTTCCCGATCTTGAGGTGATCAGATTTGAGTCCGTGTTCTTCCAATTGCTTGGGCAACAGATGCTGTTTGGCGATCTCCACCTTCTCTTCTATGGTATAACCTGAGACCTCGATGATTTCCATCCTGTCCCTAAGAGCAGGTTGAATGGTGCTCAAGCTATTACAGGTAGCGATAAATAATACCTTGGACAGATCGTATCCCAGTTCCAGGAAATTATCGTGAAATTCCATGTTCTGCTCGGGATCAAGAACCTCCAGCATAGCAGACGAAGGGTCACCTTGACTACCTACCGAAAGCTTGTCGATCTCATCCAGGACAAATACCGGATTGCTTTTACCGGCCTTTTTGATGTTCTGAACGATCCGGCCTGGCATGGCCCCGATATAGGTTTTTCTGTGGCCCCTGATCTCCGCTTCGTCCCGTAAACCGCCAAGTGACATACGTACATACTCCCTGCCCAAAGCCTCGGCTATGGATTTTCCTAATGAAGTTTTACCTACTCCCGGCGGTCCGTACAGACAGAGAATAGGAGACTTCATGTCCTGTCTAAGTTTAAGTACCGCCAGATATTCGACGATCCGGTCTTTGACATCGTCCAGGCCATAATGATCGCGATCTAGTATTTTTCTAGCCCGTTTGAGATCGAATTGATCCTGGCTGATCTCGTTCCAGGGTAACTCCAAGATCAGGTCCAGGTAATTCCGCTGAATACCATATTCGGCAACCTGTGGATTCATTCGCTCCAACTTGGAGATCTCTTTTTCGAAGTGTTCAGCAACCTCTTCTTGCCAATCCTTGGTTTTTGCCTTGTCCCGCAATTCCTGGATCTCCACCTGATGAGCATTTCCACCCAATTCTTCCTGTATGGTCTTCATTTGCTGTTGCAGGAAGTATTCTCTCTGTTGTTGGTTGATATCGCTCTCTACTTTTGATTGGATATCCTGACGTAGGTTGAGCCGTTGCAACTCCACATTCATGTGTTTGAGGATAGCTAAAGCTCGTTCTTTCAGATCATTGATCTCCAACAGTTTCTGTTTGTCCTCTACAGAAATATTCAAATTGGACGACACAAAATTGATCAGGAATGAGTTGCTCTCTATGTTCTTGATGGCAAACGAAGCCTCAGAAGGAATGTTCGGACTATCCTTAATGATCTCCAGGGCCATCTCCTTGATTGACTCGATAATGGCCTGGAATTCTTCATTGTCTGCAGAAGGCCTTGCTTCCGGGACTGGGTTGACGGTAGCCGTCAGATAAGGCTCGGTGGTGGTCAATTGGGAGATCTCAAAGCGTTTTTGACCTTGGATCACAACGGTAGTGTTACCATCGGGCATCTTGAGTACCCTCAATATCCTTGCTACCGTTCCTACCGTATTGAGGTCTTGAAGCTGAGGATCCTCCTGTACTTCTTCCTTTTGAGATACCACCCCGATTATCTTATTCCCCCGGTTGGTCTCATTGATCAATTGGATGGACTTATCTCTTCCCGCTGTGATCGGAATAACCACTCCAGGGAATAGTACGGTATTTCTAAGGGGAAGGATAGGCAAGGATTCCGGGACTTCTTCCTTATCCATTGCATCTTCATCCTCTGGGGTCATCAATGGAATTAACTCGGCATCCTCCTGGAATTCCTGCAATGACAAACTGTCTAGTGTTATCAATTTTGTTCTGGCCATATGTATTATCAGGACATTCTGTCACCCAGAAATAGGGGTTTCAGAAACTTCTTATTCTTTGTTTTGTGCTAACTAAATTGTAAAACCTTGTTATTCAGGGATTTTGTTCAGTCTTCTACGTTCTAATGTTTCAATAGTTGTGCCACTTCCCTAACTTTAATCTTTCGGAGTGTAACATTTTAATTAAGGGTCTATCCTTAGCATAAACGATCATGTTTTTGACACTAACCAAACAGAATATTGAATCGTTACTTGTTCTTTGTCAAGATGGAAATCAATTGGCACAGCTGGAAGTATACAACCGCTATCAGCGCGCCATGTACAACACGGCACTACGCATAGTCAAAGACATTGCAGAGGCCGAGGATGTGATGCAGGAATCTTTCCTGACCGCCTTCCAGAAACTGGACACCTACAAAGGAGAAGCTTCTTTTGGTGCCTGGCTAAAACGGATCGTGGTCAATAATAGCATTGCGCAATTCAGAAAGGCACAGCGTATCAGCACTGTGTCTGATGAGAATATTCCTTTGGCCGCCGATGAAGCAAATGACGGGCTGGATGCTGAGGATTATGCCCAGGTTCAGGTCAGTCAACTCATGGAAACCATGAATGAGCTTCATCATAGCTATCGTCAGATACTCAGTCTTCATTTTGTAGAAGGCTTTGACTACGAAGAGATCTGCCAGATCATGGACATTAGTTACGCCAACTGCCGTACAATGATTTCACGAGCCAAAGAAAGTTTACGAAAGAAATTAATTATTCATCATGAGTAATAAGGACCAGATAGATCGATTATTTGAGGAGTTAGAAGGGCAATTGGACCTACACGATACCCCCCAGGGGCATCAAGCCAGGTTTATGTCTCGACTGAACCAGCAGCAGGGGAAACCAGCTAAGAACAAGCGTAATTGGTGGAAGCCATTGAGTATAGCAGCCGGCTTCCTGGTGTTGATCTCATTGGGGATCTCGGTATTAGAACCTGAAGATAATTCTGCAGAGCTCGCCTCTGTATCTCCTGAAATGGAGCAGGCCGAGTCGTTCTTCGTTACAACCATCAATGAAGAACTGGCTACCCTTAAAGGATTTGAGACCGAAGAGACCAAAGCGATCATTGATGATGCTTTGACCCGACTGGATCTTCTGGAGCAGAACTACGACCAACTCAAAGTAGATCTCAAAGAAAGTGGAAATGACAAAAGAGTGATCAATGCGATGATTGCCAATTTCCAGGATCGTATCGAACTACTGCAAGAGGTCATTCAAACTATTGAACAAATTGAAACACTTAAAGCGAATAGAAATGAGACGACCATTTAATGCCCTGATGCTGTTGTTGATGGTACCGGCTATGGTACTGGCAACAGGCGGTAAATTAAAGGGTAAGTACACCAAAGAAAAGAAACTGAACAAAGAATATACTGTAAATACCAACGCCAGTTTGACCGTGAGCAATAGCTATGGAAACATTGACGTGGTAAGCTGGAACGAGAACAGAACCGTTATTGAGGTAGTAATTAAGACCAACGGAAATAACGAAGAGAAGGTCCAAAAGAAATTGGATGACATCGATGTAGAATTCTCAGGAAATGCATCAGGGGTTAGTGCCAGGACAGTTTTCAACGGAAAGAAAAAAGGTTGGAACTGGTGGGGTAACAACAATAACAACGTCAGCATGGAGATCAATTACACCATTAAGGTGCCTGTGACCAATTCTGTAGACCTGAGCAATGACTACGGCCCTATCAATCTGAATCGGATCGAAGGAAGAGCAGAGATCAGTTGTGACTACGGGCAGCTTAATATTGGAGAGTTGATGGGAGACAATAACGATCTGAACTTTGATTACACCAAGAATTCCACCATCGGATATATGAAGACCGGCTCCATCAATGCGGATTATTCCAACTTTACCCTGGAACGAACTGAGGCCTTAGATCTGAATGCAGATTACACCAAAAGTGAGGTTATGGAAGTGCATACCCTGGATTATAGCTGTGACTATGGCAAGCTCACAGTTGGTGAAGTGACCAATATGGACGGGAGCGGAGATTATATTCCACTCAGAATCGGTAAACTGAACGGAGACCTGACAGTCAGTGCAGACTACGGCTCCATTTCGGTAGACCGGGTAACCAGCAGTGGTGGCGACATCAATATCGAATCGGACTATGCGGGCATCAAGATCGGTTTTGAAAGCGGATACAGCTTTGATTTCGATCTAGACCTACGCTATGCCAGCCTTAAAGGTGAAGAGCTGGTAGAGATGCAACACACCCACAAAGAGAATAGCCGTAAGACCTATAAAGGATACCACGGAACTAAAGGATCCGGTAACACCATCTACGTAAATTCAGAATACGGAGGAGTTACCCTTAAGAAATACTAAAAATCAAAAAACGACAGTACAATGAAAACCACGATCAAAACCATCCTTTGTACCCTGCTTATAGTAGGAGGAACCAGTAGTGTATTTGCCCAATGGGGCAGTAAGAAAGTGACCGGAAATGGTAATGTAACCACCAAAACCGTCAATACCGGAAGCTATGATGCCGTGAAAGGTGTTGGTTCTATGGACATCCATTTGGAAAGAGGAACTGAAGGCGCAGTACAGGTGACAACAGACGACAACCTGCACGAGTACCTGGATATCCAGGTCAAGGGTAGTTCCCTGGTCATCGCGACCAAAAAAGGTTACAATCTGAAGACCAAGAAAGGAATCCATGTAACTGTTCCCTTCCAGGACATCTCGGAGGTAGCTCTTACGGGTTCGGGAGACATCGACACTAAAGACACCATCGATTCCCAAAACATGGCTATAAGTGTTACTGGTTCTGGAGATGTCATCCTGGATATCAATTCTGGTAAGGCCAAAGTAAGAGTGACCGGTTCTGGCGATATAGAATTAAGCGGGAAAACCGTAGACCTTGACCTTGCAATTAGTGGTAGTGGCGATTATAAAGGTTTTGGCCTTGAGGCCCAGAATACAGATGTATCAATTTCAGGCTCCGGAGATGCCAAGGTAGTTGCCAATAGCTCTATTATTGCACGTGTGGCAGGATCTGGTGATATTGAATACAGAGGTAACCCGGAACAAAGTGATACCAAAGCTTCCGGTTCAGGTAGTATCACCTCAAACAACTAAACGACTAATTTGATAGCCAACCGAAAGGGCCGCATTAAGCGGTCCTTTCTTCATTTTTAGGGACGCGGATCAGCAAGATGACTCCAAGCCCAAAGAACACCACTAGAAATATCACGGAATTCCGCATACTTCCTGTGATCTGATCGATCAGGCCATACAAGAGCATTCCGATCACAATCCCGATCTTTTCGGTCACATCGTAGAAGCTGAAGTAGGAGGTGGTATCCTTGGTCTCCGGCAAGAATTTGGAATAGGTAGATCGAGACAGAGCCTGAATCCCGCCCATGACCAGACCAACTATACCTGCCGTGGCGTAGAACTGCACCGGGGTCACAATGAAATAGGCGATCACACAGATCATCACCCAAATCAGGTTGATCACGATCAGGGTTGGGATGTTGCCATACCGTTCTGAAGCCCGGGAGGTTAAAGTAGCACCGGCAACGGCCACCAACTGTATGATCAAAATACTGATGATCAATCCCATGGTCTTCTCCTCGGAACTTCCCCAACCGATCTCTTGTTCACCAAAATAGGTCGCAACCAGCATCACTGTCTGCACAGCCATACTGTACACAAAGAAGGCCCCCAGGTAGCGCTTAAGTCTCTTATTGTTGGACAAAGAGCGATAGACAGTCTGTAATTCCAGAAAACCGTTCAGCATAAAGCGCGGATGAGCCTTTTTAGCCTCACCTACTCCTTTAGGCAGGTATTTAAAAGAATATTGACTGAATCCGATCCACCACAGACCTACCATGACAAAGGAGATTCGCATGGCCTTCATACTGGCCTCTCCCCATCTCCAAAGCCAAATAATTCTGGGAACATGACCATACCCAGGTTGATCAGCAAGAGGATCACACTACCGATATACCCTAAGGAATACCCTTTGGCGCTCAAGCGGTCTTGTTGCTCCGGATGCGCAATATCCGGCAGATAGGAATTGTAAAAAACCAGACTACCCCAAAATCCTATCAAACCAAGAAAATAAAGGATGAGGCTGAAATACAACCTATCCAGGGAGAAGAAATACAAGCCCATACAGGAAAGCGCCCCCAGGTAGCAGAAGAAGCGCATGAACATCTTCTTATTCGAGACATAATCTGCTATACCAGACAGCAAGGGCGAGATGAGGGAAATCACTAAGAAGGCTAAGGCCGTGGTATAAGTGATCAAAGGAGTACTTCGAATGCTTCCTCCAAAAATTTCCACTGTCTTTAAACCTGAACTTTCGAAAAGGGCCTGATAAAAGATGGGAAAGACGGCCGAGGCTATGACCAGACTATAGACCGAATTGGCCCAGTCGTAAAAGGCCCAGGCGTGAAGCAATTTCTTGCTTCCTTTAGGGAGGTTAGGCATGTTTACTGAGTTTTGAATTGGGTGACACCAAACTTACGGGCTTCAGCCTTGGCTTCCGGCGCCCAACCTTGAATGTTAGAGATCCGGGTGTCGTCAGATGGGTGAGTACTGAGGAATTCCGGTGGAGCTTCCCCATTTTTATTTGACTTCATACGTTCCCAGAGCTGAACAGCTTCCATAGGTTCATAACCTGCAATGGCCATCAAGTAAAGACCAATTTTATCTGCTTCAGATTCATGACTTCGACTAAATGGAAGCATCACCCCTACCTGGGATCCAATACCATATGCCTGATTAAAGATCTCTACATTCTCCGGATCATTGCTCAAGGCAACATTCCCTGCTACCGCTCCCAAGGCCTGTAACTGGCTGGCGCTCATTCTTTGCTGTCCGTGATTGGCCAATGCGTGTGCTACTTCATGCCCCATCACAGTGGCAATGCCAACTTCCCCTTGAGTGATTGGCAATATTCCCGTATAAAATACGATCTTCCCTCCCGGCATACACCAGGCATTGACTGTCTCGTCATTTACAAGGTTGTATTCCCAGGCATAGTCTTTCAGATATCCCGCATAACCTTGAGCTGTCAGATAGCGTTCTGCAGCTGCCGCGATCTTCTGACCCACATTGGTCACCATTCTGGCTTCCGCTGTTCCTTTCACCACATTGCTCTGGCTTAAGAACTCGTCATACTGCTGAAAAGCCATGGGAAAGATCTGGGAATTGGGAACCAAGGCCAGGGTCTTCTTGCCCGTGAACGGATTGGTATTACAACTAAGAAAAAGTAAAAAGGTCAGTGAAAGGCAAAGTTGTCGCTTGGAGATCATTGAATTGTGATATTAAAGCAATTAAAGATACTATTTATTCTATTTCAGCGTAATTAATACCAATCTTTGAGCTGTTTTTTTTGGTTCTCTTCAGAAATGGCAAGACTTTTGATTTCTCAATACAAAACCCAATGATTATGAAACATATCAGACTATTAGCATTCGTATTTTTAGCCATCGGCATCACAGCCTGTACGGGCGATCCAGGACCTCCGGGACCTCCAGGACCTCCTGGCAATGATGGTATCAATATCCTGGGCCAAGTATTTGAGGCTCAGGTCAGTTTTAATGCCGGAAATAACTTCCAGGAATTGGTTGTGTTTCCCAATCGGATCGAGGTGTTCGAAAGTGACGTTATCCTGGTCTACTGGTTAGAGGATGTAGTTCCGGATGGCCAAGGTGGTACCCTGGATGTTTGGAGTCAATTACCCCAAACCATTTATTTGGAGAATGGATCCTTCCAATACACCTTTAATCACACATTTCTGGATGTATTGTTATTTTTACAGGGAGATATCAACCTCAATGGGTTAGGAAGTGGCTTTACGAACGACCAAATATTTCGAATTGCCGTTGTTCCTGCCGAGTTTGGCGATGCCAATCTAACCATGGAGCAGTTGATGCAATCTGTAGATGTAGAATTTCTCCCCTTGGAGATCGATTCGGATTAAAGAAACTATGAAAAAAATTGTATTGCTAATTCTGGGCGGGTTATTGATGTCCTGTCAATCTCCCGCCCAGGATAAAGAAGGAGAAAAAGAGTCTGAAACACTTTATAAAGTGACTAAAACAGACGAAGAATGGCGGGCCCAACTAACGGACATTCAGTATTATGTGCTCAGAGAGGATGGTACGGAAAGAGCATTCACCTCAGAATTGAACAAAAACTACGAGCAGGGAACTTACGTTTGTGCGGCCTGTGCAACGCCCTTGTTTAAAAGCGAGCATAAATTTGACAGCGGAACGGGATGGCCAAGCTTTGACAGAGAGATCAAGGACAATGTGGCCTATTCTACCGATTATAAGATCGGTTATCCTCGAACAGAGGAGCATTGCGCTACCTGCGGTGGACATCTTGGTCATGTGTTTAATGACGGTCCAAGAAATACTACTGGAAAACGTCACTGTATCAATGGAGCGGCTCTGAAATTTGTACCTGAGAGCAATGAATAAACAGTATCCAATTCATAAAACTGAAGAACAGTGGTTGGAGGAATTGGGGCATGATCGCTACCATATCCTGAGGGGTAAAGGAACGGAGCGTCCCTTTACGGGTAAGTATAACCTTCATGCCGAGCCGGGCACCTATTCTTGCGGAGCCTGTCGGACTCCTCTTTTTGAGAGTAATTCTAAGTTTGACAGTGGCTGTGGCTGGCCTTCCTTTGACGAATCCATCCCCGGAAGAGTAGAATATATCAGGGACACTTCGCATGGAATGATCAGGACCGAGATCTTGTGTGCGCAATGTGGCAGTCACCTGGGGCATGTCTTTAATGATGGTCCTACACAGACGGGTCAGCGATACTGTGTAAACTCCCTCTCGATTGATTTTAAGACCGAATCCTAAGGCATTTCATGGCCCTCAGGATAATTAGATTTTGACTTCAGGATTACCTGAATATTCCGTAATTTCGTGGCTCGAATTTAACCCTAGTCAATTAGCGCAATGAGCAAATACGATATGATCGTTCTGGGCAGTGGACCCGGAGGTTATGTGGCGGCCATCCGAGCCTCACAATTAGGTTTGAAAACAGCAATCATCGAAAAGGAAAGTCTGGGAGGGGTTTGCCTCAACTGGGGTTGTATCCCAACCAAGGCCTTGCTTAAAAGTGCCCAGGTTTTCGAATACTTGAAACATGCTGAGGACTATGGTTTGACCGTAGAAGGTGCCGATAAGGACTTTGGCAAGGTAGTGGATCGCAGTCGTGGTGTAGCCGATGGTATGAGCAAAGGGGTTCAATTCCTGATGAAGAAGAACAAGATCGATGTGATCAATGGTTATGGTAAACTCAAGCCTGGTAAAAAGGTGGAAGTTGATGGTACGGAGTACAGCGCAGATCATATCGTGATCGCTACAGGTGCTCGTTCCAGGGAATTACCAAACTTGCCACAGGATGGAAAGAAAGTGATCGGATATCGGGAGGCAATGACATTGCCGGAGCAGCCAGAAAGTATGATAGTCGTTGGAAGCGGAGCAATTGGTGTGGAGTTTTCAAACTTCTACAACAGTATGGGTACTGATGTAACCATAGTAGAATTTCTGCCAAGACTGGTTCCTGTAGAAGACGAAGAAGTCTCTAAACAGTTTGAACGCATCTTTAAGAAATCCGGAATCAAGGTTATGACCAATTCCTCTGTAGAATCTGTCGATACTTCAGGAGACAAGGTGAAGGCTACGGTTAAAACCAAAAAAGGAGAAGAGATCCTGGAAGCCGATGTGGTCCTTTCCGCGGTAGGTATTACCTCAAACCTAGAGAATATCGGATTAGAGGATGTCGGCATAGTTACCGATAAGGGCAAGATCATAGTGAACGATTGGTATCAGACCAATATCCCAGGTTACTACGCCATAGGAGATATTGTACATGGCCCTGCGCTTGCTCACGTGGCCTCCGCCGAAGGAATCGCCTGTGTAGAAAAGATCGCTGGCATGCATGTAGAGCCAATCGATTACGGTAACATCCCCGGTTGTACCTATACTTCGCCCGAGATCGCTAGTGTGGGGATGACAGAAGCCCAGGCCAAGGAAGCCGGTTTTGACATCAAGGTTGGGAAGTTTCCTTTCTCTGCCAGTGGTAAGGCTAGTGCCTCCGGTAACAAAGACGGATTTGTGAAAGTCATTTTCGACGCCAAGTACGGAGAATGGCTAGGTTGTCATATGATAGGAGCTGGTGTTACGGATATGATCGCTGAGGCGGTCGTAGCGAGAAAACTAGAGACTACAGGTCATGAAGTATTGAAGGCAATTCACCCTCACCCCACCATGAGTGAGGCCGTGATGGAAGCCGTAGCCGATGCCTACGACGAGGTCATCCACCTGTAGAAAATTAATAGGATTAAAGAAAGCGCTCCAAAACGGGGTGCTTTTTTATTTTAGAAAACTTTGGAGAGCCAATTCGTAGCTCTGCATCCCGAATCCTAAGATAACCCCTCGAGCACCAGAAGAGATATAAGATTGATGCCTGAACTCTTCCCGTTGCATGGTATTGGAGATATGCACTTCCACTACCGGACATGAAATCGCCTTGACCGCATCTCCTAGCCCAATAGAGGTATGGGTATAGGCGGCTGCATTGAGAATAATTCCATCGCAATCAAACCCAACTTCATGAAGTTTATCGATCAACTCTCCTTCTATATTGGATTGATACGAACTGAGTTGAACTTGCGGATATTCTTCTTGCAGGGCTTGGAAGAATTCATTGAATGATAGATCACCATAGATATCAGTCTCCCGCTTGCCAAGCAGATTTAGGTTAGGGCCGTTAATGATGATTATCCGCATATTTCGTAAGCTATGATTAGGTATTCAAAGTTAAGCTAAAAAAAGGGGCGAAATCGCCCCCAGAATAATTCAATTTGTCTTAAGGTCTATTCTACGTCAGAACTGCCAGCTCCAAAAGTATAAACAGCCCCTAGTGTGATCAGATTCCAGGAGCCTCCATCTTTGGAAATTCCTCTGAATGCACCCATTATTCCCCAAGATTCATTTACGTTATAGGTCGCACTTGGGACATAATAAAAGCCTCCATCGTTACCATCGTTTATACCAATGGCGTAACCCACATCCGCACCTAAAGTAAAGCTCGGCGCAACGTCAAATCTTGCCGCAGCCGCTATTGGAATGAACTGAACATCATCAACTTCTACGGTGAACCCTGCGATTTCTACATCATCACCGAACGAATGCGAATAACCAGTGGCAACACCTGCCTCGAAACTATCATTTATCTCAAAAAGATAACCGAGATCTACCGCAATGGCGAACGTAGCAAAGTCACCTGCATCACCTACAGGTATCCCTCCACTGAGTCCAGCATTGAAATGGCCTTGAGCTTGCGCGGCTAGACCGAAGAGGGCCACAACCGCAAAAATCCATAATTTTCTCATTATAATAAGGTATTGGTTAACTACATTAAAACTACTTAGAAATTGACTCTCAACTCAATAGGTCAATTGCCCTATTTTAACAAACTTATTAACCAAAAAAATGCTGGGATATGACCGAAATCAGTTATTCGACATCCGCACTAGAAGTGCCTCCTAGATTGAATTCTACTCCAAGTGTGAGCATATTCCAACCACCGTTTGACACTGCTACACCGCGATAGGCGGCAGCAATGCCAATTATAGGTGAAACCCAGTACATTATTCTTGGGCTGTAATAGAAGCCACCATCGTTACCATCGTTCACGCCGATGGCATATCCTACATCTCCCTGGAAAGTCCAGGCATCCGCAAAATTCCAGGAACCCCTGGCCGCTAGGGGTATAAATTGAACGTCGTCTAAATCGATTGTTATCGGTCCTACTGTTTGGGTAAAATCTACAAAGGAGTGTGAATATCCTATCACAGGACCTGCAGAAAACTCGTAACCTGCTTCAAATAGATAGGCAGCATCTACATTGATGGCAAAATCAGCAAAATCCGAAGCATTACCGACTGGTAATCCACCGTTAACACTAATCTGAAATCCTTGCGCAAATAATCCTTGTCCTAACAGTACGAACAGGGATAGAAGTAAAACTTTTTTCATAATGATCTATTTTGGTTGTACCTCCAAGATAGACATAATGAAGAACTACAACAAGGAAATTCCGGCAGATAACTGAAAGGTCTGGTTTCTGCTGTTGTTGTAGACTGGGCCGGAAGGCACTTCGGAAATTCCAAAAATATAACGTCCTTCAAGACGCAGACCAAAAGGCAAATTGACACCTACCCCCACTACTCCAGAGAAATCGAAATCGTTTACCTTGAAATCATTGATGATCTCGTTGACGATCACCTGAGTGTCATCATTCACCAGAAAGCCAAATTGGGGCCCAAAATGAATATTAAAGGCTTTTACCGGATAGTATTTGATCACTGCCGGTATATTGATATAATCCAGGTCAAAACTACCCAGATCCAGCTCCGCCCCCTGTTGCGAATAGAGCAAGTCTGCTTGTATACCTAATTTTTCGCTGAATTTTGCTCCCAGGAAAACACCTCCTACAAATCCCGTCTTATTATCCAGACCTGCCGCGTCGGATAGTGTAGCGAAATTTAACCCAGCTTTGATTCCTAGGTCCAGACCTTGAGCCATGCCGGTAAATGGCAGCAATGCGATAGCAATTACAATAACAATTTGTTTTTTCATGATGAAGATTTGATTGAATAACGAAAATACCGTCAAGGATATTTTCGATTGGTTAATTTTAGCCTGAAAATCGAACTTTCAATTGAACTGGCAAAACGCTATAACCGATTATTTGCAATACTGTCGCATCGAACGCGGGCTTTCAGACAATTCCATTAGCAGTTACGAGCAGGATCTTAATCGATTAATGGTCTGGTCTGAGCATCTTTCTTCTGGCCAGGTTCCACTGAGCATTGACCAGGAAAACCTGACTCAATTCGTCAGGAATTCTGCCTCAGAACTTAGTCCAAGGTCTCAGAACCGCTTACTTTCCTCCCTACGGGGTTTTTTTTCTTACCTCGTCTTTGAAGGCTATAGAAAAGATAATCCTATCGAGCTTATTGAAAGTGCTCGTGTAGGTAGAAAATTACCTAAAACCCTCAGCACCGGTGAGATTGACAGACTAATAGCGGCCATCGATCTGAGCCATCCACAAGGTGAACGCAATCGGGCTATCATGGAACTGCTCTATGGATGCGGCCTGCGTGTATCCGAATTGACTCAATTGAGGATTTCAGATTTGTTCTTCGAGGAAGGCTTCATCAAAGTTAGTGGTAAGGGTAATAAAGAACGCCTGGTTCCAATTGGACCCAACACCATCAAATATGTGAAGATCTATCAGGATCAGGTGAGGGTTCATCAACAGATCGATCCCGGCTATAGCGACACCTTATTCCTCAACAGGAGAGGAAAAGGTTTAAGCAGGGCCATGATCTTCACCCTGACCAGGCAATTGGCAGAGAGAGCAGGTATCGACAAGACCATAAGTCCACACACTTTTCGACATAGTTTTGCCACGCATTTGTTGGAAAATGGTGCAGACTTGAGAGCAATCCAGCAGATGCTGGGTCATGAAAGTATCACTACCACCGAGATATACACCCATATCGACACCACCTATCTGACCGAAGTGATCAACCGTTTTCATCCTCGGAAATCTAGCTAGGATTAGCTATCTTCAAATTTCATTAAATCAACTATGAAAACGATAAAATTTAAGAATGGAGACCAGGCTCATGCCATTGGTCTGGGAACCTGGAAAGCTACAGGTGAAACTGTTAAGCAAGCTGTTAAGGATGCGGTCAATGCCGGTTATCGGCATATCGACACAGCCGCTGTCTATCAGAATGAGAATGAGATCGGAGAAGCCCTGCAGGAAATATTCGCCGAGGGCAATGTAAAACGGGAGGATCTGTTCATCACATCCAAACTCTGGAACGATGCACATGCTTCAGAAGACGTACTGCCTGCTTTATCAGAGTCATTGGATAAATTACAATTGGACTATCTGGACCTTTATCTGATCCACTGGCCGGTTGCCTTTCAAAAAGGAATTGGATTTCCGTCCAAGCCGGAGGATTACAGGAGTTTGAATGAAGTTCCTCTGATCACCACCTGGCAAGAAATGGAAAAGGCGCATGCCAAAGGCCTCACCCGGCACATAGGGGTGTCAAATTTTAGTCAAAAGAAGCTAGAAGATCTCAATTCCAAGGCAGAGATCATCCCGGAAGTTAATCAGGTAGAATTGCACCCACTGCTACAACAAAATGCATTAAAGGAATATTGCGACAAAAATGGCATCATCCTTACAGCCTATTCACCCTTAGGATCTGGAGATCGTCCGGATGCCATGAAGGCAGACAATGAGCCTAATCTATTCGATATACCGACTATCGGTCAAATTGCTGAGAAACACGGGATTTCTCCGGCGCAAGTCCTCATTGGCTGGCATGCCGCCAGGGGTAGTTCCGCCATTCCCAAATCGACCAATCCTGTCCATATGCGCTCTAACTTAGAGGCAGCAGAGATTGCACTGGATAAGACAGACATGGCAGATATTGCAGCTTTAGATAAACACTTCAGGTTTATTGACGGGAAGTTCTTTGAAATGCCCGGCAGTGGTTACCAAAACATCTACGATGAATAAAAAAAGCCTCCAATTAGGAGGCTTTTATTTTACTTGGCAATGTTGACAGCTCGAGTCTCTCGGATAACCGTGACCTTCACTTGTCCCGGATAGGTCATATCTGTTTGGATCTTTTGGGAGATCTCGAAGGATAGTTGAGCGGCCTTCTCGTCGCTCACCTTTTCACTTTCTACCATAACGCGTAATTCGCGCCCGGCCTGAATAGCATAGGCTTTATTCACCCCATTAAAGCCAAAGGCGATGTTTTCAAGATCTTTAAGCCGCTGAATATATGAGTCTAAGACCTGTCTTCGGGCTCCTGGTCTGGCTCCGCTTATGGCGTCGCACACCTGGACAATAGGCGAAAGAAGACTGTTCATTTCGATTTCATCGTGGTGAGCTCCAATGGCATTACAGACTTCCGGTTTCTCACCGTATTTCTCGGCCCACTGCATACCTAAAATGGCATGGGGTGTTTCGGTTTCTTTTTCCGGCACCTTACCAATATCGTGCAACAGACCCGCCCGTTTCGCCAGTTTGGCGTTCAGGCCTAATTCCGATGCCATGGTACCACAAAGACGTGCCACCTCACGGGAGTGGTGTAACAGGTTCTGGCCATATGACGAACGATAGCGCATCCGTCCGACCGCCTTGATGAGTTCCGGATGAAGACCGTGGATACCAAGGTCAATGACCGTTCGTTTACCAACCTCGATGATCTCCTCTTCGATCTGCTTGCGGGTCTTTCTGACGACCTCTTCTATCCTGGCCGGGTGAATTCGTCCATCGGTCACCAATTTGTGCATGGATAAACGGGCAATCTCTCTTCTTACTGAATCGAAACAAGACAGGATAATCGCTTCTGGTGTGTCATCAACGATGATCTCCACTCCGGTGGCCGCTTCGATCGCACGAATATTTCGTCCCTCTCGTCCAATGATCCGTCCTTTTACATCATCACTTTCCAGGTTGAACACGGAGACACAGTTCTCTATGGCTTCTTCTGTTCCAATCCGCTGGATAGTGTTGATCACGATCTTCCTGGCCTCTTGCTGAGCCGTGAGTTTGGATTCTTCCACGGATTGCTGGATGAACGCCATGGCGTCTGTCTTGGCCTCCTCTTTTAAGCTCTCCAATAATTGAGCTTTTGCGTCTTCTGCAGACAAACTGGAGATAACCTCTAATTGCTCGATCTGAGAACGGTGAAGTTTCTCTACCTCGGACTTCTTCTTGTCCAGGATAGCCATACGGTTATCATATTCCGACAACTTTTGTTCGAGATTGCCATTTAATTTCTTGTTCCGTGCCAATTCGCTCGACACTTTGGACTCTTTGTCCCTGGTGCGTTTTTCCGCCTCTGCAATTTTCTTGTCTCGGGCCGTGATCACCTTTTCATGTTCAGCCTTTAGTTCGATAAACCTTTCCTTGGCCTGCAGGATCTTGTCCTTTTTGATCGCTTCCGCCTCAGTATTAGCCTCTTTTAAGATGGCATTGGATTCTTTCTTAGCAGAACGAACAACCTGTGATGCATTGTTCTTTTCCAGCATCTTGGCGATGAGGAAGCCTGCGATCAGAGCTACGACTCCCACTATTACGATGGTAATTATATTGTCCATAACTGGTATGTATAAATAAAAAAAAGCCTACGTTAATAGGGTAATTTTGAATAAACTCCTTAAAAACAAGTTTAGGATTAACGTGCTGATCAAGAATCCGTCCAACCGATTGAAACCGGTAACGGCGCGCTTTTACAACAACGACTCACCCTTTTTAAAGAATTCGTGTTGAGTTTACCAAAAATGTGTATTAACGTAGGCAGTAACCTTTTTTGTATGTCTAAAGAACGTTATGATAACTCTTCAGTTAGATACTGGTTCAGCGCTTGTAGGCGCTTTTCCACATCTACCTGATCATTATCACTATCGATGACCTTTTGCTCTACCTGGGCTGCAAACTGTAAGGCACACATGGCCAAAACATCCTGCTTATCCCTTACGGCATAGCTTTCTTCAAACCGCTTGATCATAGCCTCTATCTTTTTGGCGGCCTTCCTTAACCCTTCTTCCTGGTCCGGGTTGATGGTAAGCGGATAAACTCGATCCGCCACGGAAAGCTTGATCTTCAGCTGATTTGACATCTTCTTCTCAATCCGATAACTGACCTATACAATGGTCAATTTCCCGGATCAATGCGTTTATTTTAAGTTTAGTCTCTCGTTTATATTGGTCGCTGCCAAGCATCGAGTTGGCAAGTTTTAAAGAGTTGCATTTCTCGCGCCAGGTATCCACCTGGTTCTCCAACTCCTGACGGTCCTTGGTCATTTCCTCTAATTGAGCCTTTAAACGGGACGACTCTTGTTCAGATTCCTTCTGGCGTTTCACCAGCTGGTGAATCTTAATTTCCAGATTCTCAACAATTTCGGAAATGGTACTCATCAATAACCTGCCATCAATACGTTCTCACAAAGTTAAGAGAAGCCAACCGAAATAGTCAAAAGTTTTCGCATTTATTTTGTAATATTGATTCCCTCCGATCATATCCATCGGATCTCCCCGTTTTAATTGAAAACGAATAACCTCATTATGCGCGAGCTTTTTGCCGGCCTATTTATGATCTTTTTTTCGTTGCCCGCACTGGGACAATCGAATGGCGATCCCAACTTCTTTGCACCTCCTCTGGATATACCTATGATCTTGTCGGGTAGTTTTGGAGAATTGCGATCCAATCACTTTCATTCCGGATTGGACATCAAAACCCAACAACGTGAAGGTCTGCCGGTTTACGCTGCGGCCGATGGTTATGTGGTCCGGATCAAAGTAAGTCATTACGGCTATGGAAAAGCCCTTTACCTGCAGCACCCCAACGGGCAATCAACGGTATATGCCCACCTTCAAAATTATGCTGGGGCCATACAGGATTATGTGAAGACCAATCAATACAGAAAAGAATCCTTCCAGTTAGAGTTATTTCCGGAAAAAGAACAGCTGGCTGTTAAGAAAGGTGACCTGATCGCCTACAGCGGAAACACAGGAGGCAGCGGAGGGCCTCACCTCCACTTCGAGATTCGTGATGCCAATTCCAGGCCTATGAATCCGATGGATTACGGCATGGAAATTCCAGACAACCGTCCTCCCCTGATCAATTCGCTCATCGCTTATCCCTTGTCGGATTCTGCTCATGTCAATAATTTGACCAAGGCTGTCAAAATTCAACTTAGCCGGCAGTCCAATGGGCATTACATCGCCCGAACAATAAAGGCAGCGGGGGAGATTGGCTTTGGGGTGTCCGCCTATGACCAGCAGGACGGTGCATCCAATAAAAATGGACTTTACCAGGTGATAACGACCAGAAATGGCAGCCCACTCTTTGAGATAAAATTTGACAAATTCAACTTCAATGAGACTCGATACATCAATCAGTATGTAGATTACGCCTATTGGAAAAAGAACAGGAGCCGGGTCCAGAAATTGTTCCGGGAGAATGATAATCCGCTTAGCCTCTTGAAGACGCAGGGCAATGATGGTACAATTAGGATGGAGCAGGGGTATTCCGAAATGGTCAAGATCATCTGTAGCGATAAAGCCGGGAACGAGGTCATCATTGATGTTCCGATCGAGTATTCTTCTGGGCTAAACCTGAACATTCCGGACAAGACGATCCAAGGAGAGCTGATCGTTTCAGATCAGGGTACCGCACTGACCAAAGGTAAATTCTCACTTTATTTTCCAGCCGGCAGCCTCTATGAGAACAGCGATCTGGATATTCGTGCCAAAGGGGATACCATCATACTAGATAAGGATCAGATTCCCGTGCATAAAAATATTACGGTCCGCATGGATGTTTCTGCCCATCCTGAAGAAGACCGGTCCCGTCTATACCTGGGAAGGCTTTCTCCTTCTGGTAAACCATATTATCAGTCATCAACACTGGAGAACGATAAGATCACCATTAAAACTAGAACATTAGGGACCTATGTGTTGGCAAGCGATGAAGTCCCGCCTGTTATTCAGCCGCTTAATTTTAGAGATGGTCAATGGGTGAGCAAGAATAAGACACTTTCGTTAAAGATAACGGATGGTAAGAGCGGAATTGGATCCTACCGGGCCACCATCAATGGTGAATTCGCGCTTATGGAATATGACTACAAGAAGAATAGGATCGTTTATAATTTTGACGATATGGTTTCATCTGAGACCGAACAGAAATTGCAAATTGAAGTTGTGGATAATGTAGGAAATAGTGCTACATTTGAGGCAACCATATATAGAAAACAACAATAAACCTCCCCTATTGCAGCTTTCCCGGTTTTTCCTTCAGCTAATATTTTTCTTTTCCTGTAGTGTGATCCTCGCTCAAACGGCCACTGTAAAAGGTGTAATCTTGGATGAGGACAATTTCCCCATTTCAGGGGTGACAATTAGTTATGGGGCCAGAGGCGCCCTGTCGGACCTTAATGGTTTCTATTTCATTGAGATTCCTGCGGACCAAGCTGTAACTCTGACCTACTCGCATGTCAGTCATCAGAATGTCACCTTAACGCTTACCCTCTCGCCAAATGAGGACTACGAATTCAACCCGGTGATGAAGGTGGATGTGGAACAGATCAGTGAAGTGGTTTTGGATGCTCGTAAACGCAAACGAGTAGAGGGAATTACCTCCATTAGCCCTGAGGCCATACGGAAAATTCCAGGTGCAAATGCTGGGGTAGAGAATCTGCTAAAGACCTTACCTGGGGTAAGTAGTAATAATGAACTGAGTACTCAATACGCCGTTCGAGGAGGAAATTATGACGAGAACCTCGTCTATGTGAACGAAGTAGAAGTATACAGACCTTTCCTGATCCGCAGTGGTCAGCAGGAAGGACTCAGTTTTGTAAATAGTGATTTGACTGCCAAGGTAGATTTCTCGGCAGGAGGGTTTCAATCGAAATACGGAGATAAACTCTCTTCTGTTTTAGATATTACCTACAGAAGGCCAACCCGATATGAGGGAAGCGTTGACCTCAGCTTCCTGGGTGCTAGTGTTTCTGCCGGCGGAATTTCTAAAGACGGAAGGCTGTCCGGAATAGTTGGATTAAGATACCGCAATAACAGTCTCTTCGTTGATGCCAGACAGACGGATGCAAATTTCCGGCCCGTCTTCGCCGACGCACAGACCTGGATCACCTACAAGGTCAGTAGTAAATTCGAACTGGGCTTCCTAGGGAATATTTCTGTCAATGACTACAGTTACGAACCCTTAACCAGGCAGACCAATTTTGGGACATTATCAGACCCAGTTGCCTTGCTTATCTTTTATGAAGGCCAGGAGGAAGATAGATACGACACCTATTTTGGAGCCTTGAAAGGAACTTGGGTAGTGTCCAACAATTACACCGCCAAATTCATTGCTTCTGCCTATCATACCCAGGAACAGGAATATTTTGACATATTCGCCAGGTACAGATTGGGACAGGTAAATACGGATATCGGAAGTGAGGATCTGGGAGAGGTGGAATTCAGTGAAGGGATCGGATCTCAGCTTACTCACGCAAGGAACGATCTGGACGCTTTGATCTTCAACTTTGAACATAAGGGAGTTGCTCAGATCGAGGAGAACACCATTGAATATGGGGTTAAATACACCCATGAAGATTTCAGGGATCGGGTAGAAGAATACGAGATAATCGATTCTGCCGGTTTCTCAATCCGACCACCGGTGCCCGATTTTGGGAATAATCAACCCTACGAGCCATTCGATTCGCCCATAGTTCCTTTTACAGAGATCAGGGCGGATAATGATGTGCAGATCAATAGATTTTCCGGTTATGTGCAGTGGAGTAAACGATCTACTTGGGGATCCAATGACGTTTGGATGAATGCCGGGATCCGGGCACACAACTGGACAGTGAGCGGACGAAATCTTCAGTCGAACACTCAGACCGTGGTCAGTCCTCGGGTTCAATTGGCTTTGAAACCGGATTGGGATATTGATATGTTGTTCAGACTGTCTGGTGGATTCTATCACCAGCCTCCCTTCTACCGTGAACTTCGTGATTCTACGGGAACCGTCAGACCAGAAGTGAAAGCCCAGCAATCCATTCATGTGGTTTTGGGCAATGATTACAGTTTTGACCTTTGGGATCGGCCATTTACGCTCAATTCTGAGGTTTATTACAAACATTTGACCAATGTCAACCCCTATACCCTGGAAAATGTCAGGATCAGGTATAGGGCGAACAATAACGCGGTGGCCAGGACTTATGGTCTTGATGTCCGCTTAGCGGGTGAATTTGTGCCAGGTACGGAAAGTTGGGTGAGCTTTGGCTATATGCGGGCCGAGGAAAACATTGACGACCGGGGTTATATCTTCCGCCCGACTGATCAGCGACTTAAATTCGCTGTTCTTTTCCAGGACTATGTCAAGGTAATTCCAGATCTAAAAATGTATTTGAACCTGGTCTACAATACGGGACTTCCTGGTGGTTCGCCTAGTTATGCAGATCCTTACGATTTCCAAACCAGATTACCGGACTACAGACGGGCAGACCTCGGTGTGTCTTACGTCATTGTGCGGCAGGATAACCGCAGAAACAAAGGATTTCTAAAGCCTTTTAGAGAACTTGCTGTAGGCGCAGAGATCTTCAACATCTTCGACGTTCAAAACTCCATTACCAATACTTGGGTGCGGGATGTATATACCAAAACCCAGTACGCCATTCCAAACTTTCTTACCCCAAGGGTGTTCAATGTGCGCCTGAGTGCGCGTTTCTAATTGTTAGGAATCTAGAAAGTCTTTAAGAACTCCTACCACGTAGTCGATTTCGTCCTTGGTATTGTAATGTGAAAAAGAGAATCTAAGAGATGGATTTTGCAACTCTTCGGGAGATTGGATCGCTTTGAGTACATGAGAACCACCGGAACTTCCACTCTGACATGCGCTTCCTTTAGAACAGGCTATCCCCTTCAGATCGAGCTGAAACAACAGCATTAAAGCCTTTTGCGCAGGCATGGGAATACAAACATTGATCAGGGTGTAGGTGCTTTTCCCTATATCCGTGCAACCCCCGTTAAATTTAGCGTTGGGAATGGCTTTACCCAATTCTTCGATGAAATACTGTTTTAAACCAGCGATATACGCTGATTCTTCTTCAAGATTCTGATAAGATAGATTCAGTGCCTCTGCCAAACCGACAATGGCATAAACCGCTTCTGTACCTGCTCTTAACCCTCTTTCCTGGGCACCTCCGTGGATAAGCGGCCTCAAGCCTGTGTTCTTGCGCACAAAGGCAAATCCTGCTCCTTTCGGGCCGTGGAACTTATGGGCGGCTACCGCCGCGAAGTCAACGGGAATCTGGGAGAAATCCATGTCAAAATGGCCTACGGACTGAACGGTATCACTATGAATTAGCGCTCCTGCTTCTTTACACATCCTGGCTACTGTTTCCAGATCCAACATATTCCCGATCTCATTATTGACGTGCATCAGACTGACCAAGGTCTTCTTTTGAGAGTTGGCCAGGAGTTCACTTAAATGCTCAAGATCAATGCTACCACATGAAAGCAGTTGGGTATACTCTACCTCGACTCCACGTTTTTCGGCCAGGTCCTCTACGCAATGTAAAACGGCGTGATGTTCAATCGGACTGGTAATGATGCGTTCTACGCCCAGGTCGTCCACACAACTGTGAATGATCAGGTTGTCTGCTTCAGTACCACCTGAAGTAAAGATGATCTCACCAGCTTCTACCTTTAAATGCGCGGCAACATCCTTTCTTGCCTGTTCAAGTAATGCCTTAGAAGATCTGCCATAACTATGTGTTGATGAGGGATTTCCATATTCAGATTTAAGAACTTCAGCCATCTTATTCACCACTTCGTCTCGAAGCTGGGTAGTAGCTGCGCTGTCAAAATAAACTCTCATAGTGTGGGTAAGATCATCCGGATTATGGTTGCTTAGGATCGATCCGGACAAAAATAAACATATAATGCGAATGCCAATCAATCTGTTCATAAGAAAAATGGTATTTTGCAGACGCAAAAGTGACACGGCATATGAGGCGAAAGCTGCTCTTATTCAGCCTGATTTTCTGGGCCCTCTACTCCTGTAATGACGGAGATATCATTGTAACCACCTTCGAATTTGACGACGCTACGCTTCAGAGCTGCTTTGGGTCTGATGTAGTAGTCTTCTTTAAGATCAATAATGATCCGGCCGAGAGTATATCTGTTCAGATCCCTGGAGATGAATCTTTGTTTGTTGAGTCTGACACTCTCAATTTCACTCTCAATGGCAACACAAGCAAAGTGAACTATCGGCTTTTTAATGAGGCTGTGGATGCCTCATACTTCTGTAACAGTATTCCTCCGACCACACCGTCTATATCCCAGGAATATCTGGCCAATGATGGTTCTGCAACCCTATTTATCACTACGATTTTTGATGATAATGACGGCCTAGATCCTGAATTTGAAGGAGATGGTGATACCGATGGGGATGGCCTTCCGGATTTTTATGATTTTGATGATGATGGGGATAACGTCCCTACTCTTAGTGAAATCGGAATTGATCCACAAAACCCCCAGGATACTGACGGAGATGGTATCCCGAACTACCTGGACACCGACGATGACAATGATGGGATATTGACCAGGTACGAAGACACCAATATAGATCTGGATCCAACAAATGACGTCACCGATCCATTGGCAGGCCCGGATTTTCTCAATCCAGCCGTTTCAGTTTCGACCGTGATAGATATCTATCGAATTCACGAATTCAGCTTCAATAGTGACGTTCGAGTATTGCTCAATGACCTGGTACTGATAAGTGGAGAGGAGCAAATCATACAGGAAAGTCTAGACCTAGGAACTCAGACCGGAATATTGTCCGGCAGTCTTTTCGTTACCCCTGATTTCCAATAAACTATCGCTGTCTGATATAGACCAAAGTGGCTCCAGCGCCATATTTTCTGGGGCTGGCCGGTTGTGGGTCAAATTGATCGTATTGACGGATCAACTTGAGAAGTTGTTGCTTCAAGATTCCCTCACCAACGCCATGGATAAAAATTACCCTGGGAGTTTTATTGGCTATGGCTCGTTCCAGCTGCATCCTGGCGTAGTTTAATTGATAGTCTAAGGCATTGTTCTTGTGCAGATTGGGATAATGGTCCAACATCTTTTCAAGGTGAAGATCGAATTCTGGAACTTTGGGCAGACCCTTTTCACGCTTCGTGGATCTCTTTGGTTTATTTTCCTCATCCTTAGATTGCACAGGTCCTGATAAGAGCGATGTTTTTAGGTGATTTTCTTCAGATTGATCAGGCAAAAAAATAAGCTTGTCCATTGCGATTTCATGTTCAAATCCGTCCTGGTCACTTACCACAACCGATTTTTCATGAATCACGACCACTTCTCCTTCGATCATTTCGTCGAGGTGTTGCACCTTATCTCCAAGTTTGAAGCTGTATTTTCCTACATTATTTTGCATTTCAACGAGTATATACTACTACTTGACGAACTTTTTTAGGATTACTTGTGCGAATTTTTGAATATTGGACCACAAATTCGGAAAATATTTCTATTTTTAACCTAATAATAAGGCCTTTACCCCAAAGTGCTTATGTAAAAAAACAAATTATGAAGACCCTACTATCTGCATTCTTAGTTATTTGCACTGCTCCCGTTGTGTGGGGACAATTATCTGTAAAGCCAACAGGAAGCCAGGACTCGTATATCTATGCTAGTGATGTTGTTCTGTATGTTACGGATGACATTGAACTTGATGCAAATACCAATGATGCGACCACAGAAGCGAGTATTTATCTGCGAGATGATGCACAGCTGATCCAAGGTAATGATGTTGCAAATTCTGGAGATGGAACAATCTCTGTTTTGCAAGACACCAGATCAGACTCATTTGACTACAATTTATGGTCCTCTCCTGTGAGTCAAGAGAATGCTTCAACTTCAGGAAATTTACCATTTGACGTAAGCATCATAGAGGATAAGCGAATCTCTAGTATTACTGATTCTCGAGCTTCGGTGATAACCCCCATAGGGACTAAAAATGGTTCTGGTAGTGGACTTGGAGCCGATCTTCAATTGACCATTTCAGGCAGATGGCTTTACTCATACAATAGCTTGAATTCCTGGCAACGATTTAACACTGGTACAAGGTCTCCGGGCATTGGCTTCACCATGAAGGGCACAAACATAACCAACCATGGAAATTTGTATGAGGATACAAATAATCAAACCTACGATTTTAGAGGACGTCCGAATAACGGAGACATTGATGTTCAGATTCCTGCGGCTGACGCCGGGGGTGGTGAACTTGGAAGTGCCGTTGACGGAGAGGTACTATCGGGAAACCCATATCCTTCCGCAATAGATTTGGACCTGTTAATGACTGATAACACAAATATCACCGCTATTTGGTTCTGGGACGAGAACAGAAGTATTAATTCACACTATTATGTAGATAATGAAGGTGGATATGGCTCTTGGACAAACGTACCTGATGCAGACGGAACTTATATGGTGCCCACTTTCTACGAGTGGAACAACGACGGGACACAAGGAGACGCTACATCGGATGTTGGAGAGGACATACCTCGTAGATACTCCCCCGTAGGTCAAGGTTTTGTAATCCAAGGCACTCCTAATTCATCCGTAACCTTCACAAATAGCATGCGTGTATTCGAGCAGGAGGACCCGTCCTCTTCTGTGATGCGTGGTATGAACAATAATGCACAAAATGCAATATCACTTGCATCATCATCAGGTATATCACTGACGGATCAAGATCAAAACGATAATAATGACACTGAGCAGGATCAACAAGAAAACTCCGGTCCTGTTATTCCTAGGTTACATATTATCACACAATTTGGAGTTTTAGGAACTAATGATCAGTATCACATCCGGGATATGGTTCTCATGTTCAATAACGAGATGACTAATGAGTTTGATCGCAGATGGGATGTTCCTCATCCAATGGATGCAGATGTTGGAGACATATGGTTTCCTATTCAGCGTGATGGTCTACAAGCAAAGATGGTATTGCAAACTGTGCCTTTTGATCCTTACTACCAGATTCCACTTACTGTCAGACTAGAACAGCAACGGAAATTATCGATTTTTGGTGATGAAGAGTTGCACCTTACGAGGGATATGTACATCTGGGATTCTGAAGCAGATACCTACCAGCAATTCACCGGTGGTAAAACTGCAACCTTTGTGCTCTCGCCAGGAACCTATGCGAATAGATTTTATATCGTGTTTAAGAGTAATAGGCAAATGGAAGAAGAGGCCGGTCAGTTGATTGCGGAAATAAAGGAAAGTATTGACGTTGTTCAGAATAATCGGTCCGCACATATGGAGATCAGCAATCCGGAGGGTTATGACATTGCACAGGCCAATATCTTCGACATCAATGGAAAACTAGTTCTCAGTGAGCAGAACGTAGGTAACAGTCGTCGTTACTCCTTCCCTACCGGGAATCTATCTGACGGTATCTATATTGTAAAACTGAATACAACAGATAACATCACACTAGATTATAAGATCAGTGTGTTCAATAAAAGATAAGCCATAGATGACCAAGGGCCTTGAAGATTTCATGCTGGAATGTACCAATAAGAAAATCTTCGGGGTAGAATGTATGGGCTGTGGCATTCAACGTGCTACGGCCCTTTTGTTTCAGGGAGAATTTGTAGCAGCTTTCAAAATGTACCCGGCCATCTACACCTTATTCCTTTTGGCCGCACTTGTTATTGTCAACTTCTTTATCAAATTTAAATACGACTATCAGATCAAAATCGGATTGTTGATCTTCAACGTCGCCGTCATCGTGGTTAGTTATGTAATCAAAATGAGCCCATACCTCTCATAAATTGATCATTTATAATGAATTAATCCACGATTTAAATTACTTTTAAATATAATTAACCAACCTTATCTAACATGGAACAACAAAAACTCCCTAATTCCACGCTCATACTCGTATTTGGAATACTCTCCATTCTGACCTGTTGCTGTTACGGTGTACTAGGATTGATATTTGCAATTATTGCTTTGGTCATGGCCAAGAAGGCTACTGCCCTTTATGTCGAAGCTCCGGAGCAGTATACTGGATTTAATAATGTAAAGACAGGACGAATCCTCGCTATTATCGGACTAATCTTAAATCTGATTTACCTGGGATACGTAATATGGTTATTTGCAACCCTGGGTATGGAAGGAATCATGGAAATGAATCAAGATATCATGGAACAGTACGGGGGTAAATTATTCCTCCTACCATAACGAAAAAGCGGCCACAAGGGCCGCTTTTTTATGCTTCAAATTCTTTTAAGGTACTCGTGATTATAGAGACACATTCTTCGAGCTCATGGTCGGTCATGACCAAAGGAGGGGCAAATCGAATGATATTCCCGTGAGTTGGCTTGGCCAATAGACCATTATCTCTTAATCTCAAACAAATATTCCAAGCAGTATCACTTTCTTCATCGTCATTGATCACAATGGCATTGAGCAATCCTTTACCTCGAACAAGTCGTACGATCTTACTCTCTTCGATATAAGCATTCATATGCTTTCGGAACAACTTCCCAAGTCGTTCGGCATTTAGAGCCAATTCTTCGTCCCTAACCACTTCCAAAGCGGAGATGGCGACGGCGGCTGCAAGTGGATTACCTCCAAAAGTGCTTCCGTGATTACCCGGTTGTATAACATTCATAATCTCATTGGTGGATAGTACCGCCGAAACTGGATACATTCCACCGGAGAGTGCTTTGCCCAAGACCAGGATATCAGGCTTTACATCTGGAGTTCCAGAACAATCCCGCTTAGGACAACTACAGTTTCCGCAGGACGCTAATAAACGACCTGTTCTAGCAATACCAGTCTGAACTTCATCGGCAATAAACAGAACATTATACTGCTCACACAAAGCTTTCGCTTTAATCAGATAGTCTTCACTTGGCACATATACTCCGGCCTCACCTTGAATCGGTTCTACCAAGAAGCCTGCAATATCATCATGGGCCATAAACGTCTCCTCTAACTCTTTCAAGTTGTCGTATTCCACCTTGATGAACCCTTCGGTGTAGGGACCAAAATTCTTTCGTGCCACAGGATCGTTGGAAAAGGAGATAATTGTAGTAGTACGTCCGTGGAAATTATTCTTACACACCACGATCTTCGCTTTGTTTAGATCGATACCCTTGACCTCATATGCCCATTTACGGCATAATTTAATGGCCGTCTCTACTGCTTCAGCACCTGTATTGATCGGCAACAACTTATCATAACCGAAGTACTGAGTGGCGAACTTCTCATACCTGCCTAACATGTCATTGTAAAAAGCTCTGGACGTCAGCGCCAGCGTTCCAGCTTGTTCATTCAAGGCCGAAACGATCTTGGGATGACAATGTCCTTGGTTTACGGAAGAGTATGCAGAGAGAAAATCGTAGTATTTCTTGCCTTCTACATCCCATACAAATACACCTTCTCCCCTGCTCAAAACAACCGGAAGCGGGTGGTAATTTTGTGCGCCATATTTATTTTCAAGCGCCATCGCCTCTTGAGACGAAATGTGTTCTAATACCGCCATTTTAAATTGAATTAACGGATCCTACATTGACCATTCCTTCTTTTTGGAGA
This sequence comes from Aureitalea marina, assembly GCF_002943755.1. Taxonomy (NCBI): domain Bacteria; kingdom Pseudomonadati; phylum Bacteroidota; class Flavobacteriia; order Flavobacteriales; family Flavobacteriaceae; genus Aureitalea; species Aureitalea marina. The sequence continues at coordinate 1,047,887 of NZ_MQUB01000001.1, read as the reverse complement.
GAAATCATCCGGACTTGCAAATTACTAAATAATTGAGCATCTTTTTTGAAAGCCAGATCAAATAAAAATCCCATTTGTAGTACTTTTGAAACCATGCCTAGAAGACGATCAAAACCCTTATTTGAAAACCTGGAAATGTTGGATGCCGGAGCCAAAGGTAAAGCTGTAGCCAAGGCACCTGATGGCCGTGTGGTCTTTGTCAATAACGCCGTACCCGGTGATATTGCCGATGTACAGACCTTTAAGAAACGAAGAGCCTATTATGAAGGTTCTGCTGTTTCATTTAGTAAGTACTCAGACCGACGAACGGAACCGCGATGTGAACACTTCGGAGTCTGTGGTGGTTGCAAGTGGCAGTACATGAAGTACGAGGACCAGCTGTACTTTAAACAGCAGGAGGTGGTCAATAATTTGAAACGCCTTGGCGGTATCCAGTTGCCAGATATTACTCCGATAGTAGGTTCTGATGAGCATTACAATTATCGGAATAAGATGGAATACAGCTTTAGTGATTCCAAATGGTTAACGCAAGAGCAGGTCGCTTCTGACCATCAAATTCCCGATAGACGAGCTTTAGGCTTCCACAAGCCTGGAATGTGGGACAAGGTTGTGGATATCGACCAATGCCATTTACCTTTGAAACAGACCAACGCCATCCGAAACTTCCTTCGGGATTTTGCTAGGAAAGAGAACATTCCATTTTTTAATCTCAGAAATCAAGCCGGTACACTCCGAACCTTGATGATAAGAACAACATTGTCAGGTGAGGTCATGGTGTTGGTCCAATTCTTTGATCCTGATCAAAATGTCATAGATACTGTGATGGAGGCAATCAAGACTAATTTCCCAGAGATCAACTCCTTATTGTATGTGATCAATCAAAAGTCCAACGATACCCTCTATGACCAGGATATCCTTTGTTATCACGGACAGGATTACATCACCGAGACCATGGAAGGCTTGCAATTTCGGGTTACGGCTAAGTCGTTCTATCAGACCAATAGCGCTCAAGCATATCGCCTGTATCAACTTACCAGGGAAATGGCCGGACTTACAGGAGGTGAAACGGTCTACGATCTCTACACGGGCACAGGCACTATTGCTCAATTTGTGGCAGCCAAGGCCGGTAAGGTTGTCGGGGTAGAATCAGTTCCGGAAGCCATAGATGCTGCACGAATTAATGCCCGGTTAAACTCCATTGACAATGTAGAATTCGTGGTTGGAGACATGAAGCAAGTGATGAACTCACAATTTATAGAAGAACATGGGGCTCCGGACGTGATCATCACAGATCCACCCCGGGATGGGATGCATAAAGATGTAGTTCAAACCCTTATACATTCTGGTGTTCCCAAGATTGTCTATGTGAGTTGTAATTCGGCAACCCAAGCGAGGGATCTGTCACTGATGGACGATCATTACAAGGTAACGGCTGTTCAACCGGTCGATATGTTTCCCCATACAGCCCACGTAGAAAATATCGTACTTTTAGAGAAGCGGTGAGATGAATATACGTTTTAAGCTCAGATCTTTGGTTGTTCTCCTGGTCGGATTGATTCTGGCGGGCTGTACCCGTGATGACATCTGCACCCAAGACACACCCACTACCCCACTGCTAGTTATTGTGTTCAGGGATATAGCCAGTCCAAATCAATCAAAATCAGTTCCCAATTTATTGATCACTTCCGCCTCAGATCAAAGTACCGTGGTTTTTACCGGTACCACTGACTCTATTGCCATCCCATTAAATGTTAACCTTGATGTTACGGCATTGGATTTCACCACTAATTCTAATAGTGAGGAAGATGCTAATACTGATCTGGTTAATATCAATTATGTTCGGGATGATATCTATGTAAATAGGGCCTGTGCATTTAAGACCTTTTACGATTCGCTGGGTTTTGAGCGAGTCGATGACGTAAACCAGGCATGGATCCTTACCGCCAATGTTAACCTAACCCGTGTGGAAAATGAGAATGAAGCTCATATTACCATTTTTCATTAGTGCGTTGATCTTGGCTGGCCATGCAAAGGCGCAGCAACAGGAGGTTTTGCCTGATAGTTTGAGCAAAACAAATATCTACGGACTACGTTTGGGTCTTGATCTGTCAAAATTGGCGAGGACGGCTTTCGAAGATGGCTATACGGGATTTGAGATACAGGGAGATTTTCGGTTCTCCGAACGATTTTGGGCGGCTTTGGAATTGGGTACTGAAGAACGGGAATGGGACGAGGTCAATCTACAATCCAGAGCTACAGGCAGCTATGCCAAACTTGGTGTTGATTTTAATGCCTACCAGAATTGGATCGGTATGAACAATATGATCTATTTTGGTTTGCGATACGGCTTCGCAACATTTGAGCAAGAATTGCTGGCTTACAGTATATACACAACAGACCCCACCTTTCCCGCAGAATTAAAAACAGATCCAATCACCTATGACGGACTTTCAGCTTCCTGGCTGGAACTGGTCTTCGGTGTTAAGACAGAGGTCTGGAATAATATCTTCTTAGGCGTCAATCTGCAGCTTAAGCGATTGCTATCAGAGGACAGACCGGAGAATTTCGATAACCTTATCATTCCGGGTTATAACAGGACCTATGACTTTAGTGAGTTCGGTGCAGGTTATGGGTTTACGGTTTCTTACCTGATACCCATCTTTAGGAAGTAGAAGTACTTTTTCGTGCTTTTAGGGTTCCGCTAAAGAGATTAAACCCGACCAATCTGGCTTCTAATTTACCATTGTATAATTTGATCTTCTTCTTGGGTTTAAGCCCAATGGATTTCAGCGCAGTCTCATTGGCGGCAAAAAGCCAAGCTTCACTTCCGGCATAACCGTGTTTGAGGGTACTGCCGATGCGACCATAGAAGTCTGATACATCCCTCAGGGAAAGTCTTTGATCATAAGGTGGATTGGTCAAAATGAACAAATTCTTTTCCTTGTCCTCCTTTTCGCTATTGATAAAATCAGCTTGTTGAATGTCGATGAATTCTTCTAAGCTGGCTTCTCCAACATTGGCCTTTGTTTTCCGGATCGCAAGTGGGTCCCGATCTCTGGCATATATCTTAAAATGAAATTCCTTGACCCGCTTCAAGGCAGAATTTCGGATTAGCTCGAATAATTCAGGGTCATAGTCTGGCCAATGCTCGAAACCAAACTCAGCCCTATTAATGTTCGCCGGGATGTTACATGCGATCATCGCAGCCTCGATAGGAATGGTTCCACCTCCACACATGGGGTCGAGAAAATCACATTGCCCACTCCAACCGGACAGCATGATCAATCCCGCTGCCAGGACCTCGCTTACCGGAGCCGCAACTGGTGCAACCCGATAGCCTCTCCTATGCAACGATGGGCCTGAACTGTTCAATGAAACCGTGGCAATCTGACGGTCAATATGAATGTGCACATGCAAGGATGCATGATATCTGTCGATGTCCGGTCTGTGACCAAAACGATCCCTGAAACGATCGACTATGGCATCTTTGGTCTTTAAGGCGATATATTTGGAGTGGGTAAAACGTTTAGAGAAAACGGTTGATTCTACGGACAACGTCCCACGACTATCCATATGATTCTCCCAGGGGATTTCATAGATCCGCTTATAGAGCTGATCCTCATCAAAAACGTTGAAAGATGAGATCGGTTTCAGGATCCTAACTGCGGTACGACAGCACAAATTTGCCTTATACATAAAACCAGTGTCACCTTGAAAGGATACGCTTCTCACACCCTTTTCGATTTCCGATGCTCCAAGGTCGCGTAGTTCTTTGACCAAAAGATCCTCCAGACCATACAAGGTCTTAGCGACCATAAGAAAGTTCTTTCCCATAACTGTTGCAAAGATGGTAAAAAATTGAGCTATTTTAGATGCTTGTAGAAATTCCTATGGGTAATCATTGGTATTCATTTTGGTTTAACACGCCTTATTATCATGTACTGTACAAGGACAGGAATGATCAAGAGGCAGCCCACTTTATGAATCGTCTACTCGAATTCCTTCAATTAAAACCCGGTAGTTCAATACTGGATCTGGCCTGCGGCAAGGGCAGACATTCCATTTATCTCAATTCCTTAGGTTATGACGTTACGGGTTTAGATCTGTCTGAACGCAGTATTCATGCAGCCAAAGAATTTGAACGATCAGGACTTCGTTTTTTTGTCCATGACATGACCAAACCCTTTCCTGAACAATTTGATGCTGTTTTCAACCTATTTACCAGTTTTGGATATTTTGAAACCGAAGGAGAGGATCTTCAAACCATCCAATCGATCAAATCCGAAATGAAACCGAATGGAGTTGGTATAATCGATTTTATGAATGCTGAGTATGTCAAGAATCACCTAGTTCCAGAGGAAACTAAAGTGATTGACGGTATTAGGTTTCAAATTAGTAAAAGACTCGAGGGTGAGTACATCGTAAAAGATATTCATTTGGAAGATGAACACCGTAGCTTGCGCTTTACGGAACGAGTAAAAACCTTATATCTGTCAGATTTTTTGCGTTACTTCGACCAAACTGGTCTAAATCTAATTGAAACTTTCGGTGATTATGAGCTTCAGCCTTTTGATTCTGAGAGGTCGGATCGTCTAATTATGATATTTAAAACATCGTGATCTATCTAGCACTTATATTATCGGTCCTGGGAGGGGCAATACTCGCGAAGTTAATTCGCGATAGAGATCCCTTTGTGCTATCGATAACCTTGGCTTTCAGTGGAGCTTTTTTACTAGGTGTCACTTTATTTGAACTGTTACCAGATACCTACGAGAGCCTTGGGAAAGAGACCGGCTTATGGGTTGCCTGTGGTTTGCTCCTGCAACTAGTGCTCGACTTTTTTACGCGCGGTGCTGAACATGGCCACGTTCATTTAGAACAAAAAAGACGAACCTTCCCTTGGGCCCTTTTTCTTGGGCTGTCTGTACATGCGCTTATAGAAGGATTTCCGGCAGCTCATAGCGATCGAATGTTAGTTGGAGTAATTGTTCACAAGGTTCCTGTATCAGTTATTCTGACCTTGGTCTTTTTACGCTCAAAATATCCCCTCAAACAAATTTTAGTATTCCTGACATTTTTTGCAATGATGTCTCCCCTGGGTAGCTTTGTGGCTATTGAACGATCAGAAGTCCTACCCTATTTAGATCGCATCAATGCTCTTTCATCCGGTGTTTTCCTTCATGTTGCAACGACTATACTCTTTGAAAGTTCTCGTGATCACAAATTCAATTTGAAGAAGCTTATCGCCATAATAGCCGGTTTTGTCCTGGCTTATGGCCCACAACTTCTTTAGATCACATCCAGGAGGATAAAAAAGAAGTGGAAAATTGAACCCGCCAGGACCCAGATATGCCAGATCGCGTGATTGAAGGGTATGCGCTCTACTA